>NZ_JBGJZM010000009.1:0-22782 GCF_042610425.1 Ectobacillus soli | reverse complement strand
GGTCTGAGGTGGAAGCATGGTGACATGTGGAGCTGACAGATACTAATCGATCGAGGGCTTATCCAAAAAGTTTTTGTTCTTTACACTTTTGTTACCTAGTTTTGAAGGAATATTGCCTTCCTATAGGTCTAGTGATGATGGCAAAGAGGTCACACCCGTTCCCATACCGAACACGGAAGTTAAGCTCTTTTGCGCCGATGGTAGTTGGGACTTTGTCCCTGTGAGAGTAGGACGTCGCTAGGCAAACAAAAAGAACCGATCATATTGATTGGTTCTTTTTTTATTTCTTGGGTAATAAGAAATAAAAAAAGAGATGTATAATTTACTATCCCTGTATTTTATTAATAAGATAAAGATAAACATAATAAGGAATTTTCTTAGCAGAAATAGATAAAAATTGAAAAATAAATGGATAATCTTCAGAATGATAAGAACGAAGCAATTCGCTCCACCATTCGGTCTCATATCTACTAATCATACTTAAATTATAAAGAAGTAAATAGTGCGATAGTACTTCAGGAAAAATAGTCATCATTTCACGGGAAGGAGGTAAAAAATAAGCATCTTCATTGTAGTTATAAAGAAGAGGGGAACTTCTGAGACCGTCCCAAGCAATAGATGTCTCAAATAATATCTCTTCACTATTCTGAAGATTTGCAGGTACAAGCTTTAAATGAGAACAAGTCGATTTTATATATTCCTGAAAACGTACATCCGTCATATGATACAAATCCAATACTGCAACAGGAATGGAAATTATTCTTTGATTCTGTACACCTACTTTAAGCAATTTCGTTTCTTTTTTACTATAGAAAAATAATTCATATAGCTCTGCAATTCTATGCATAAGCATATCCATAGTATATTTATCACCTTCTATATATTTAATATGAAACAATTTGTCTGCAGCATGAGTAAACAAACCATGTTTTTGAATTTTAACTTCATCATGCAGAAAAGAATAATCCTGTTTTTTCCGCTTGCGGGTTGTTACGCCATGTGCTAACAGAATAGTGGATTCTGGGTAATTCGGATCAACGGTTAATAGGCAGGCTTTTAATAATTGAATCATTCCATAAAAAAGAAGAACAGGTTGGATGGAAAGAGGCGCATGTTCGGCTAGGGTGTAGTAATTTTTTCCATGTTCTAGATAATAAATAAAAGGAAAGCAATTTTCATAGGCTCTTTTCTCCCACTCAGATACTTCTAATGTTTGATAGCATGCAGCTAGATATTTTTGGGAATGTGTGGAAGATATGAAAAAGCTTAGCCCATCCCATGCGGATTTATTATTCATATATGTTGGCTCCTTTGAATATTCTAAAAATTGCAACAAATCGACAGTTCCTTGACAGTATTTTGTCCAATTGTTAAGCTACTAATAATATTTTAAAACAATAGGGGGGAAAGAATTATGTGGGAAAACAAATTTGTTAAGGAAGGATTAACTTTTGATGATGTACTTTTAGTTCCAGCAAAATCAGAAGTTCTTCCTCGTGAAGTGTCCATTAAGTCAGCACTAACGGATACGTTACAATTAAATATCCCGATATTAAGTGCAGGGATGGATACAGTTACAGAAGCAGACATGGCTATTGCAATGGCACGCCAAGGTGGTTTAGGCGTTATTCATAAGAATATGTCCATTGAACAACAGGCGGAGCAAGTAGACAAGGTAAAGCGATGTGAGAGTGGCGTTATTTCAGATCCGTTCTTTTTAACACCTGAACATCAAGTATATGATGCAGAACATTTAATGGGAAAATATCGTATTTCAGGTGTACCTATCGTAAATAATCCAGATGAGCAAAAGTTTGTCGGAATTCTCACAAACCGTGATTTACGTTTTATACAGGACTATTCTATAAAAATTTGTGATGTTATGACGAAGGAAAATCTCGTTGTTGCTCCGGTAGGAACTACATTAGAACAGGCAGAAAAGATTCTGCAAAAATATAAAATTGAAAAACTCCCTCTTGTTAATGATAACGGCGTATTAAAAGGATTAATTACAATTAAAGATATTGAAAAAGTTATTGAGTTTCCTAATTCAGCTAAAGACAAGCAAGGACGACTATTGGTCGGAGCAGCTGTCGGAGTAACATCTGATACAATGACAAGAGTCGATGCACTTGTAAAAGCCCGTGTAGATGTAATTGTTATTGACACAGCTCATGGACATTCAAAAGGTGTATTAGACAAAGTAAAGGAAATTAGACAAAAGTATCCTGATTTAAATCTTATTGCAGGAAATGTGGCAACAGCAGAAGCGACAGTTGACCTTATTGAAGCGGGTGCAAGTATTATTAAAGTAGGTATTGGTCCAGGATCTATTTGTACAACTCGTATTGTTGCTGGGGTAGGTGTACCTCAATTAACTGCAATCTATGACTGTGCAACAGCAGCTCGTAAGTACGGTGTACCTATTATTGCTGATGGTGGTATTAAGTATTCAGGTGATATGGTTAAAGCTCTAGCAGCAGGCGCTAACGTTGTTATGGTTGGTAGTCTATTAGCAGGTGTTTCAGAAAGCCCTGGAGACACTGAAATTTATCAAGGACGTCGTTTTAAAGTATACCGTGGCATGGGCTCAGTAAGTGCTATGGAAAATGGAAGTAAGGACCGCTATTTCCAAGAAGGAAATAAAAAGCTTGTTCCAGAAGGTATTGAAGGCCGGGTGCCTTACAAGGGACCTCTTTCTGATACACTTCATCAAATGGTTGGTGGATTACGTGCAGGCATGGGATACTGCGGTTCAAAGGATTTGGAAGCATTGCGTGATAACGCCCAATTCATTCGTATGACTGGTGCAGGATTACGTGAAAGTCACCCACACGATATTCAAATTACGAAGGAAGCACCAAACTATTCATGATGCAATGAGGTTAATAGACAGAGACGAATAGCTCTGTCTATTTTTTTTAGATTGTGTTAGAATAACGTTTATCTGAAAACAATCTTATGGGAGGTAGCAACGTGAAAGCGTCGTTTCAAAAGCAACTGTTTGTGATTGTAATAATTATTCCATTATTATTCAGCATGTTTGTTTCAACTAGTACTAGTACTGTATCAGCTCAAACAAGTACATCGTTAAATATTCAAGCTGAAGCTGCAATACTAGTGGAAGCAAATTCGGGGAAAATATTATATGCAAAAAATGCTGATTCTTCTTTAGCTATTGCCAGCATGACAAAAATGATGACTGAATATATCATACATGAGGCAGTACAAAATGGAAAAATTAAGTGGGATCAAAAAACACAAATTTCAGATTATGCGCAAATGATTTCGCAAGATCGCTCGTTGTCTAACGTTCCATTAGAAAAAGGCGGTTCGTATACTGTAAAAGAGCTCTATGAAGCGATGGCAATTTATTCTGCGAACGGTGCTGCTATTGCGTTGGCTGAGCTTGTGTCTGGTTCAGAAGCAAATTTCATTAAATTAATGGATCAAAAGGCAAAAGATCTTGGTTTGACAGATTATAAATTTGTAAATGCAACAGGTCTTACGAATAAAGACTTAAAGGGAAAACAACCGGAAGGCACGGCTCCTGATGAAGAGAATAAAATGACTGCAAGAGATTGTGCCATTGTAGCACAACGTTTGATTCTCGATTATCCTGATGCACTAGAAACAGCTAAAATTCCGAAAAAAGTATTCCAAGAGGGCGGAAAATATCCGGTACAAATGGATAACTGGAATTGGATGTTAAAAGGTCTTGTTTTCCAATATGAAGGCGTAGACGGATTGAAGACAGGCTCCACACCTGAAGCTGGTTATTGCTTTACGGGAACTGCAAAGCGCGGAGATCTTCGACTCATCTCGGTTGTCATTAAATCAAACTCATACAATGCACGTTTTGATGAAACTAAAAAATTATTTGATTATGGATTTAGTAGTTTTGATTCAAAACAATTGTATCCACAAGGATATCAAGTAGCAGATAAGAAAACAGTACCTGTAGTAAAGGGAAAACAAAAGCAAGTTGAGGTTGAAACAGCAAAGGCTGTTGATATCGCTATTCCTAAAGGAGGCAAATCTCCTTATACTGTAGGTTATCAATTAGATAACAAAGAAGTCACAGCGCCAATTAAGAAAAATACGAAGGTTGGCTCTATGACAATTACATCCACTGATAGTAATGACCCTGGCTTTTTAACAGGGAAAGAATTAAAGGTAGACCTAGTAACGAAAACTGATGTAGATAAAGCAAATTGGTTCGTACTAGCTATGCGTGGCATAGGGTCCTTCTTCGGAAATCTTTGGTCAGGCACAGTAAATTCTGTAAAAGGCTTATTTAAATAAGTCCCCAAGTTGGGGACTTTTTGCATTTCTTATTTCCAGCAATTGCTCAGTAGTAGTTCCCCCCTTACCGTAACATCTACTAGGAAAACTCCTCCGAATATAAGATTGATTCTAAATGAAGTCTATTGAGAGATGGAAAATTTGAAAATTTGTTATAATATAATCATATTTGACATAAGGGTGATGCCGATGCATGAAAAAGGAATCAATGACAACCTGCAATCTCTTCAAGAAAAGCTAAGGGAATTGGAAGCCGTGTTTGCAGCGACACATGAAGAAATCTTTGTAACGGACGAAAAGGGAAAGACCATTCGTGTGAATCCGGTATGCGAGCAAAACTACGGGGTGCAAGGAATTGAATTGATAGGGAAAAATGTATATGAATTAGTGGATGCAGGTATATTCTCTCCTTCTGCAACGGTAGCGGTATTAGAAAAAAAAACTCCTATAACTTTAATTCAAAATACATCAACAGGCAGAAAATTAATTGTGTCAGCAAACCCTGTTTTTGATGAAAATAATCACCTGAAGCGTGTTGTTTCAACATCTCGAGATATTACGGAAATTATATCACTAAAGCAACAAATAGAAGAAATGGAAAAGGCAATTCAATATTATGTAGATCAGCTACATGTGTTGCAGAAGGCAAATGTTGTACCAGAGGGATTAATTGCGAAGAGTACATCTATGCAACATATTTTAAAGCTACTTTCTCGTTTAGCGCCTTTAGATACAACCATTTTATTATTGGGAGAATCAGGTGTTGGAAAGACAGAGGTTGCAAAGTGGATTCATGAAAATAGTACAAGAAGTAAGTATCCATTTGTAGAAGTAAATTGCAGCACAATACCTCATCATTTATTTGAATCAGAATTGTTTGGATACGAAAAAGGTTCGTTTTCAGGGGCACTTACAACAGGAAAGATAGGACTTGTAGAGGCAGCGCAGAGCGGAACTCTTTTTCTAGATGAAATCGGGGAGCTACCTCTCGACCTACAAACAAAGCTACTCCAAGTCATGCATAGTAAAACGCTATTACGAGTAGGTGGAAGAAGACCGATACAAGCAGATGTTCGGTTTATAGCTGCAACAAATAAAGATTTAGAAAAAATGGTTCAAGAAAAGAAATTCCGTTTGGATTTGTATTATCGGATAAATGTCGTCCCGATTACGATTCCTCCACTGCGGGAACGTCAAGAAGATGGATTAGAACTTATTTTTAATAAGCTAGATTACTTTAATCAAAAATATAATATACAAAAGGTATTTTCGCCACAAGCGATAGAATTTCTATTATCATATGAATGGCCTGGCAATATTCGGCAGTTAGAAAATATGATCGAACGGTTCGTTTTAACTACGGAGAGTAATGTAATTCAGGTCGAAAATGTAGAGGGAAGCCTTGTATCACGGACACAAAGGAAAATACCTGCAGCAATATTACAGAATGAAGGCTATATTCAATCCATATTAAATCAGCCAAGTTTAAGTTACAAAGAAATGGTGGAAAAATTCGAACATGATTTGCTTGAAAAAGCGATTTCGATGTATCCTTCCACAAGAAAATTGGCAAACCAGCTAAAAATAAGTCAGAGTACAATCAGTAGAAAAATTTCTTTTTTGCGAGTGAAAGAATAAAAATAGAGTTGAATTTCAAAAACCGATTCAATTATGAAGATGTGATTCATAATTGAATCGGTTTTTTCTGTTTATGACCCATTTTTGATTTATTCTAGGTGAGAAAATATAACACAATCATGTCAAATATAGTGACAAACGGGGAAAATATAGTTGGCATGTTTCTTGCATATTAAATTATCAAAATAGTCTTTTAATTTCAAAGGGGGAATTTTTAAAATGAAAAAACTGTACATGCTTGTTCTTATGTTTATGTTAACGGTTGGGATTGTATTAGCGGGATGTGGAAAGCAAGAAACAACAGCAACTTCGACAGCTACTTCAAAAGGTACGTTGGATGCTATTAAACAAAAAGGTGTTCTTGTAGTCGGATCTTCAAATGATACGCCATTTGCATTTATAGATAAAACAGATCAAAAATTTGTCGGTATTGATGCAGAAATTATTCAAGAGGCAGCAAAACGTCTAGGAATTCCGAAAGTAGAAATGAAAGAAGTAAAATTTGAGAATTTACTTGTAGAACTAAATAATAAAAATATTGATATGGTAACAGATGGTATGTATATCAAACCAGAACGTGAAAAAATCGCTACTTTCACAACTACTTGGTATAAAGAAGCGGAAGCAATTGTTGTTAGAAAAGATTCCGCTGTTGCAGGAATTGACGATTTAAAGGATAAAGTAGTGGGCGGTCAAAAAGGTGTGACGTTCCTTGAATATGCACAGGATTTACAAAAACAAGGAAAAATTAAAGAAGTTAAGATCTTTGGATCGCAAGCAGAACTACTATTAGCGCTTAATACAGGTAAAATCGATGCAGTCATTACAGATAGTGCTACTTCTGCATACTCAATTCAACACGATCCATCTCTTGTACTGAAATTGGTAAGCCCGTATAAAGCAAAATATGATGGAAACGTTGCAGCGGCAGTTCGTAAAGATGATAAGGACCTATTAGATGCGATAAATACGGAAATTGATAAATTGAAAAAAGAAGGATTCGTTCTACAAGTGTTAAAGAAATATGGTCTTAATGAAGATAACCTAGTGCAATAAAGAATGATGAAGGGGGGATTTCCCCCTTTTCAATAATTGGTTCGTAAATAATGATGATGCATGTCATAAAACAAAGGTGGTTTTGCACAAGATGAAAAATTTAGATTTTGCAACGGCGTTTATGGATCTATATCCACATTTAATCGGTGCGCTTTGGCTTGTTGTAAAGGTTTCAATCATTTCGTATGCGATAGCACTGATACTAGGAATGCTTATAGCATTAGGACGAATGTCAAAAAAGAGAGTGTTAAGGTATCCGTTAACTGCCCTGCTTGAATTAATACGGGGAACTCCGCTTCTCGTTCAATTATTATACGTATACTATGTTCTTCCAGAAATCATTACACGAATCGGTGGGATATGGCAGCCTGATTTTCGATTTAATATGAGTGCATTTGCAGCAGGTGTCATTGGCCTTGGCTTAAATTATGGATGTTATATGTCAGAAATATTTCGATCATCTATTCTAGCAATTGATAAAGGTCAACTTGAAGCTGCCGAGGCATTAGGATACACAAGTAAGCAAGGCATGTGGCATATCGTAATTCCACAATCATTTCGAATTTCAGTACCGCCACTTGGAAACTATTTCATCATGATGATTAAAGATACATCGCTGCTTGCGTTTATTACAGTCGGCGAAATTATTTTGACGACACAAGCTTATGCATCTCAAACGTTTTTAACAATTGAATCCTATACCATTGCTGCTCTTGCATACTTTATTGTAAGTTTACCACTTGGACAAGCAGTGCGTATGTTAGAAAGGAGATTAAGCAACCATGTCTAATGCAATTGTAACTGTTGAAAATTTGCATAAATCCTATGGCGACAAAAAAATTTTAAAGGGGATAGATCTTGCGGTTGAAACCGGGGAAAAGGTCGTAATTATTGGACCTTCTGGATCAGGAAAATCAACCTTTCTTCGATGTTTAAATTACTTAGAAATTCCAACGCTAGGAACGATCAAAATTGCTGATCATCTATTTGATGACCCAACAAAGAAAATCAATGAAAAACATGTTGCAAAGCTTCGAACAGAAATTGGTATGGTATTTCAGCGATTTAATTTATTTTCAAATAAAACGGCACTTGAAAATGTAATGGCCGCACTCATAACAATTCGTAAAGCGCCTAAGGAAGAAGCGCGTAAGATTGCCGAAAGCTATTTGGATAAAGTGGGACTTTCTGAAAGAAAAGATCATTATCCAAGCCAGCTTTCCGGTGGGCAACAACAGCGGGTTGCTATTGCACGTGCTTTAGCGATGCAACCAAAGGTTATGTTATTTGATGAAGCAACATCAGCGCTTGACCCTGAGCTAGTGGGAGAGGTATTAAATGTTATTCGTGACTTAGCTGAGGAAGGTATGACAATGATTCTTGTCACGCATGAAATGAAATTTGCTAGCGAGGTTGCGGACCGTGTTATCTTCATGGATGCGGGTGTTATTGTTGAGCAAGGTCCACCTGCGGAGATTTTCGAACATCCAAAGCATGATCGGACTAAAACATTTTTGAAAAAAGTAGATCACTAATAATTGGCATGAATTTTGCGTGTGAATAAATTGAAACAACATATAGGGAGGAACTTATAATGGCTTATAAATTTGCAAATGTAAAAACCGAATTACCAGGACCGAAGGCAGCAGCAATGCTTGAAAAGCGGAAGCAATATGTACCAAAGGGAGTTAGTAATGGAATTCCAACATTTATTGAAAAAGCAGAAGGCGCTCTTTTGACAGACGTAGATGGAAATACATTTATTGATTTTGCCGGTGCAATTGGTACGATTAATGTAGGTCATTGTAATCCTGAGGTTGTAGCAGTGTTGCAAGATCAAATTACGAAATATATTCATCCTGGTTTTAATGTTATGATGTATGAATCGTATGTCGAATTTGCAGAAAAATTAGCAAAGCTAGCACCAGGAGATCAGGAAAAACAAACGATTTTCTTAAACAGCGGGGCAGAAGCTGTAGAAAATGCCGTGAAAATTGCTAGAAAATACACGAAACGCCAAGGGATTGTTGTGTTTACACGTGGCTATCACGGTCGTACCTTAATGACAATGACGATGACAAGTAAAGTACGTCCATATAAATTTGAATTTGGTCCATTTGCACCAGAAGTATACAAAGCACCATATCCATATATGTACCGTCGTCCGGTTGGTGTATCTGAAGAAGATTACGATGATTATGTAATAGAAGAATTTAAAAATTTCCTTGTTGGAGATGTGGCGCCAGAAACAATTGCAGCAGTGATTATGGAACCAGTTCAAGGGGAAGGCGGATTTATCGTTCCTTCTAAGAAATATGTGCAAGCTGTAGCAGAAATTTGTAAACAACATGGTATCTTATTTGTATCAGATGAAATTCAAGCAGGATTCGGAAGAACAGGTAAATATTTTGCAATTGAACATTTTGATGTCGTGCCAGATTTAATTACCGTTTCTAAATCAATGGGTGCTGGTGTTCCAATAAGTGGCGTCATCGGTAGAAAGGAAATAATGGATCTTGCTAATCCTGGGGAGTTGGGCGGAACATATGCGGGTAGTCCGTTAGGTTGTCGTGCAGGGCTTGCCGTTCTTGATTTTATGGAAAGAACGAACTTAAATGCAAGAGCGGCACAAATTGGCGAAAAGGTCATGCAGGCGTTTACTGCAATGAAAGAAAAGTATGATGTGATTGGTGATGTACGTGGGTTAGGTGCGATGTGTGCGATTGAATTTGTAAAGGACCGCGAAACGAAGGAACCATTTAAGGCACTTGTTCATGATATCGTAGAAGAAGCAAATAAACGCGGTTTAATCTTATTAAGTGCTGGATTGTATGGTAATGTGATTCGCGTATTGATGCCGCTTATTATGACGGATGAAGAGCTAGAAGAAGGTCTTGCTATTGTTGATGAATCGATAGCAGCATCGCTCCATGTCCTAACTTCGAAGTAAAGGGGAATGAATGATGAAAGAACTCTTGAAAAAATCATTATTTATCAACGGACAATATGTTGAGGCTACGAAATACGAAGAGTTAACCTCGCCATATTCTAATGAAGTAATTGCGGTTGTAGCGGTAGGAACGCGTGAAGAAATGAAACAAGCAATCACTGCTGCAAAAGAGGCAGAACCTGTAATGGCGGCTTTGCCTGCACATAAAAGAGCAACAATCTTACAAAACGTAGCGACGTTATTTCGCGAGCGTAAAGAAGAGGCCGTTCGAATATTGACGATGGAAGTAGCAAAACCGATTAAGGTAGCACGCGGAGAAGTGGAACGAACGATTGAAACGTATCAATTTGCAGCTGATGAAGCTCGTCGTTTGCACGGAGAAACAATTCCGATGGATGCTTCCGCTATGGGAGAAAATCGCATTGCCTATACGGTGCGTAAGCCAGTCGGTGTAATCGGGGCAATTACTCCTTTCAATTTTCCGTTTAATTTAGTTGCGCATAAGGTTGGACCAGCGATTGCAGCAGGGAACCCTGTCGTATTAAAACCAGCTGAGCAAGCTCCGTTATCTAGCTTCTTTACAGCTGAATTATTTAAAGAAGCTGGACTTCCAGACGGCGCATTGCAAGTTATTCCGGGGCTTGGTCATGAGGTCGGTGATGAAATGGTACTGGATGACCGCATTAAAATGATTACCTTTACCGGAAGCCCGCAGGTTGGTAAGCTGATTCGCCGTAACGCAGGATTAAAGCGTGTTGTGCTCGAACTTGGTAATAATTCAGGCCTTATTATTGACGAAGGCTTTGCTATTGATAAGATTATCAAACGTACCGTAACGGGAGCCTTTACCTTTATGGGGCAGGTTTGTATCTCCTTGCAGCGCATCTATGTGCATCGTTCCTTGTATGAAGAGTATGTGCAAAAGTTTGTAGCAGAAACAAAGCAACTTCAAATTGGAGATCCGTCCGATGAGGGTACAGATTTGTCAGCCCTTATTTCGAAGAAGGATGTAGATCGTATTACAAATTGGATTGAAGAAGCGAAGGAACTTGGTGCAACTGTATTAACAGGGGGCGTAGTAAATAATATTGTACTGCCTACGGTTATCGTTGACGCACCAAAGCATGCGAAAGTATGCTGCCAGGAAACCTTTGCGCCGGTTGTTACAATTGTACCTTTTGACACGTTACAAGAGGCGATTGCTGCTATCAATGATTCTAATTATGGATTACAAGCAGGTATATATACAAACGACATGGAGCATGCGTTTCTTGCAGCTGATGCACTTGAAGTTGGCGGAGTGATGATTAATGATTTTCCTACGTACCGCGTTGACCAAATGCCATACGGTGGTGTAAAGGATAGTGGAATTGGCCGTGAAGGCATTAAATATGCAACGGAAGATATGACAGAAGTAAAATTAGTTTGCTTTAATCGGAACTAAAACTACGGAAAGAATAAGCCTTTGAGATCATTCTCAAGGGCTTATTGTAATTTCTTGGTTTATTGCTCCTGCGTTAGTAGGCGGTAAGACTCTCGCTTTGAGGTTTCGGTATTATCTTCTTGTTGATGCAATAATGATAGATATGATCACTTGATAGATTGTTAGATAGTGAGAAAAATATATATTCCTATAATTAACAAAAATAATGGACTTTTATGTAAGAAGAGAATATATTTGGATTTATTTATGACTTTTGTGTCAGAAAATCTAACAATAAAAACGAAACAATTTGTAATTAATGATATCGTGATAAAGGAAAGGGAATTGGTAGCTGATATTTTTGCAACCGTTTGATAGATACGTTAATTATTTTTTTGATTTTTAGAAAATCACAGGTGGAACTTCTGAGATGAGAGGGCAGGTGAATATATAAATGAATATGATGTTGGAACAGCGCCAAGTTCAAAAGCTAATGTTAACTCCAGAATTGCGACAAGCGATTACTATTTTGCAGTTTTCATCTGTTGAACTTCTTGAATATGTTCATGAAGTTTGTAATGAAAACCCTGTGCTACAGATTAAGACGAAGAAAGAGTATACAAGGGATTTAATAGATTTTGCACCTGCAAAAGAGGATACTTCGTTAGAAGCTTATCTTATGGAGCAAGTTATGTTGATTCCCTTTTCTATAGAAGAGGAATTGATATTTAAATATTTAATACGTAATCTTGATGAGCGCGGATGGCTTATCCTTTCCCCTGAAGAAATTATGAATGAGTATGATGTGACAATAGAAGTGATATCCAATATGATTGCATTGCTGCAACAGTTGGAGCCTGCTGGAATAGGTGCACGTACCATGATTGAATGTCTCACGATTCAAATGGAACGTGCTGGGGATTTTCCTTCCTTTGGGTTTGACATCCTTACTGGGCATTTCGAAGATCTCACGAAAAGAAAATTCCAGCGTATTGCAACGACACTCTCGATTTCGGTAGAAGATGTACAAGCTTTTGTAGATCGATTGAAAACATTGCATCCAAGACCGGCAGCTGGTTTTAGCGTTGATCCTATTCATTATATCTCACCAGATGTGATCCTTGATGTATATGAGGATCATGTAGAAGCACGGTCTAATCAAGAGAGTATTCCAAATGTTACGGCAAATAGACTATATGCTAACTTTTATGAAAATCTAGATAAACATGCAACCGTTTATGTGAATGAATGTTTTCGAAAAGCAAACCAGTTACTTAAAAATATTCAACAACGAAAAGAAACCATCTGTAAAGTGACGAAAGCAATTGCCGAGTATCAATTCGGTTTTTTCAAAAGTAATGAGGCTCTTCGGCCGATGACATTGCGTGATATTGCACAAAAAGCAAATGTTCATGAATCAACTGTGAGTCGTGTTACGCATAATAAGTATGTGCAAACTCCGCGGGGCGTGTTCGAGTTAAAATCCTTTTTCACAAAAGGAATCTCATCCGTAGATGGTTCTTCCTCGTCCCCAGTAGGCATTAAAGAAAAAATAAAAGCTATTATTATGAAGGAAGATAAGTGTAGTCCAATCTCTGATGAAAAATTATTAGCTTATTTGCGAGAGCAAGGTATTATGATTTCACGTCGAACGATTGCGAAATATAGAGCGGAGTTATCGATTCCGTCGTCTACAAAACGAAAACGATTTGGATAAAAGTACGAATTGCTCTAAGTAGAATAGCTAAAAAGGAGTATTTGTTCGGGATTAACAAGGGTTTTTAGCTGTATCTTACTGGAAATGTACGGAATTTCTATAGTTTTTACTAGAATTCAGGTAAAAAAAGTAGACAATCTTCTAAGAACAAATGGTAAAATGAAAGAGTATTCTTATTTTTTATGTGAAAAGAGACTAGGGGGCTCCGCAAGATGAATAATGAAACAGGTACGAATCGCGTAAAGCGCGGTATGGCAGAAATGCAAAAAGGCGGCGTAATTATGGACGTCGTAAATGCTGAGCAAGCAAAAATTGCTGCAGAAGCAGGTGCTGTAGCAGTTATGGCATTAGAACGAGTTCCGGCTGATATACGTGCAGCAGGTGGTGTAGCACGTATGGCTGATCCAACGATTATTGAAGAAGTAATGAATGCGGTTTCGATTCCAGTAATGGCAAAATGCCGCATTGGTCATATTGTAGAAGCACGTATTATCGAATCTTTAGGTGTAGATTATATTGATGAAAGTGAAGTACTTACACCTGCGGATGAAGTATTCCATCTCAATAAGAGTGAATATACAGTTCCGTTCGTATGCGGTTGCCGTGATTTAGGCGAAGCTGCACGCCGCATTGGAGAAGGAGCATCTATGCTTCGTACGAAGGGTGAACCTGGAACAGGTAATATCGTTGAAGCGGTTCGTCATATGCGTAAAGTTAATGCAGAAGTGAGACAACTTGTAGGTATGCGTGAAGAAGAAATCATGACATATGCAAAAACACTTGGTGCTCCTTACGAAGTACTTCTTGAAATTAAACGTTTAGGTCGTTTGCCAGTTGTTAATTTTGCTGCAGGCGGTGTATCTACTCCAGCAGATGCAGCATTAATGATGCAATTAGGAGCAGACGGTGTATTTGTAGGATCCGGCATTTTTAAATCAGAAAACCCTGCTAAGTTTGCTGCTGCAATCGTGGAAGCTACAACTCATTACGAAGACTATGAACTAATTGCTCGCTTATCAAAAGGATTAGGTAATCCAATGAAGGGCATTGAAATTTCTTCTTTACTTCCAGATCAACGCATGCAAGAACGCGGCTGGTAAGAGGAGATTTTACCTATGACTACGATTGGCGTGTTAGGACTTCAAGGTGCAGTTCGTGAGCATGTGAAAGCAATTGAATGGGCAGGAGCAAAGGCAGTTGTTGTGAAAAAAGTAGAACAGCTTGCTGAAATCGACGGACTGATTTTGCCTGGTGGTGAAAGCACAACGATGCGTCGTTTGATTGATAAATATGAATTTATGCAACCATTACGACAATTTGCCCAAGATGGAAAGCCGATGTTTGGGACATGTGCAGGTATGATTTTACTAGCAAAAAATTTAGTTGGCTATGAACCGCATTTAGGTGTGATGGATATTACAGTTGAACGAAATGCTTTCGGTAGACAGAAGGATAGCTTTGAGGCTGCTCTTTCTATTAAAGGTGTTGGCGACGATTTTATCGGTGTATTCATTCGCGCTCCGTATGTGGTTAGCGTTGAGGATAACGTTGAAGTACTATCAATGCATGACGGTCGTATTGTCGCAGTACGACAAGATCAATTCTTAGCAGCTTCTTTTCATCCGGAATTAACGGACGACTACCGCGTTACAGCATATTTTGTGAAAATGGTCGAAGAAGCAAAGGCGAAAAAAGTCGTATAAGTTACTTGAAAGTTGTCAATGATTATAGTACATTGATGGTAAAGTTATACGTAAAAGCAATGATAGGAACTAGTAACAGGACTGTTTTTTAGCAGAGAGTCGGTGGCTGGTGAAAACCGATAATGACGGCTTGTGAATCCATCCTGGAGTGGAATACGAAAGCGTGAAGTAAGTATTTCCGGTGAAGAGCCGTTATCATCCAGCTAAAGAGGAAAGCTATATGCTTTCAATTAGGGTGGCAACGCGGGTAAACTCCCGTCCCTTGTAAGAGGGACGGGAGTTTTTTGTGTTTTATTTTAAAAAAGGAGGATGCACAAATGCTTGATATTAAATATTTACGTGCAAATTTTGAAGAAGTAAAAGCGAAGCTTCAACATCGCGGGGAGGATTTAAGTGAGTTTGATCGTTTTGAAGAATTAGATAAAAAACGCAGAGAGTTATTGGTGAAAACCGAGGAGCTAAAAAGCAAGCGCAATGAAGTATNGTGGCAACGCGGGTAAACTCCCGTCCCTTGTAAGAGGGACGGGAGTTTTTTGTGTTTTATTTTAAAAAAGGAGGATGCACAAATGCTTGATATTAAATATTTACGTGCAAATTTTGAAGAAGTAAAAGCGAAGCTTCAACATCGCGGGGAGGATTTAAGTGAGTTTGATCGTTTTGAAGAATTAGATAAAAAACGCAGAGAGTTATTGGTGAAAACCGAGGAGCTAAAAAGCAAGCGCAATGAACCACCTGGTCAAATCTCCGTGTTAAAGCGTGAAAAAAAGAATGCTGATGAGTTAATCGTACAAATGCGTGAAGTTGGCGACAATATTAAAGCATTAGATGAAGAGCTCCGTGTTGTTGAGGAAGATTTACAGCATATTCTTTATACGATTCCGAATATTCCGCATGACTCTGTTCCTGTTGGCGACACTGAAGATGAGAATATCGAAATTCGTAAATGGGGCGAAATTCCGCAGTTTACCTTTGAAGCAAAGGCTCACTGGGATCTTGCAACCGATTTAGATATTATTGATTTTGAACGTGCAGCAAAGGTAACCGGAAGTCGTTTTGTATTCTATAAAGGCTTAGGTGCTAAACTAGAACGTGCGCTTATTAGCTTTATGCTTGATTTACATACAGAGGAACACGGCTACAAAGAAATTTTGCCGCCATACATGGTAAATCGCGATAGCATGACAGGAACAGGACAGCTTCCAAAATTTGAAGAAGATGCTTTTCTTATTGAAAGTAATGATTATTTCTTAATTCCAACTGCTGAGGTTCCGGTTACAAACATGCACCGTGATGAAATCTTGAGTGCGGACGAATTACCGATTAAATATGCAGCTTATAGTGCATGCTTCCGTTCTGAAGCGGGGTCTGCGGGTCGTGATACACGCGGATTGATTCGTCAGCATCAGTTTAATAAAGTAGAGCTCGTGAAATTTGTTAAGCCTGAAGATTCTTATGCAGAGCTAGAAAAGCTTACAAATGATGCAGAACGCGTGCTGCAATTGTTAAAGCTTCCTTATCATGTGCTAAGTATGTGTACAGGTGATTTAGGATTTACTGCTGCGAAAAAATATGACATCGAGGTATGGATTCCAAGTCAAGGAATTTACCGTGAGATTTCTTCTTGCAGTAATTTTGAAGGTTTCCAAGCAAGACGTGCCAATATTCGCTTCCGCCGCGAGCCAAATGCAAAGCCAGAACATGTACATACGTTAAATGGCTCTGGTCTCGCAATTGGACGTACAGTAGCAGCTATACTAGAAAACTATCAACAAGAAGACGGCTCTGTTATCATTCCGGAAGTACTACGACCATATATGAGAAATAGAGATGTGATTAAATAACGTAAGACGTTACAAGACGAATAAAAAAAGAAGGAAAGGATTCCTTCTTTTTTTATTTGAAAAATGCTTGACCAAATTACTGAAATTCGATATAATCGTTCTTGTCAATATGGAGGAATACCCAAGTCTGGCTGAAGGGATCGGTCTTGAAAACCGAGAGGCGGTGCAAGCCGCGCGGGGGTTCGAATCCCTCTTCCTCCTCTTTAACAACTGACAACAGCGCATATAAGTGGAGATTGAAAAACTCGTTACAAAGCTGTAGCGAGTTTTTATTTATGAATAGCGTTAGGAAGTGAAAGTAATACAATGGATCTTCTCATTCAAACGATTCCGTTAGAAGGAAAAACAATATATTATGTGCAATGTCCAACGTGTAAAAAGGATAGAATATTAAATAGCATATCGAACGTTAGTAATATTGTAAGCGAAGAAACGTATCGGCACCTTTGTGGATGTCATTGTCAGACGAAAAAAGCACAGGCTAGCCATCGTGCAAAGTTGACAGCTGTATTGGATGGAAAAGAAATGACCGTTAAGGAAATCGCATCTATCTACCAATTGAGCCCAAGTACGATTCGCAAACGTATTCATGCTGGCAAAACAGGTAAGGACTTAGTTGCTCCTACAAAACGTTCAACTAAAAAACTAAATTAAAAAAATCCCGTGTGTAATGCTAACACGGGATTTTGGTTTATTTCACTGGTTTTTTGTATGCTGCAGCAAGCTACCGATTTTTTCAATAACTAGTTCGATTGATTGTTGTTCGTGTATGACGTCGTATTCATTGATATTTAGACGTAATACAGGACAGGCGTTAAAATTATTAATCCATTCCTCGTAGCGCTCGTGCATTTCTTTCCAATATGATATCGGGGTATTTAGTTCCATAGAGCGTCCCCGTTCCTTAATGCGCTGGGTGATATCTTCAAACGATCCTTCTAAGTAAATTAACAGATTAGGATGAGGGAAGTAAGGTGTCATAACCATAGCATCAAATAAATTTTTGTAGGTGTCGTAATCTGTTTCAGTCATCGTTCCCTTTTCAAAATGCATTTTTGCAAAAATCCCTGTATCTTCATAGATAGAGCGGTCTTGTACAAACCCTCCGCCATATTCAAATATTCGTTTCTGTTCCTTAAAACGTTCTGCTAGAAAGTAAACTTGCAGATGAAAGCTCCAACGAGTGAAATCTTCATAAAATTTATCTAAATAAGGGTTGCTATTTACTTTTTCGAAGGAAGTACGGAATCCGAGCGCTTGTGCAAGGGTGTTTGTCATAGTGGATTTACCTACCCCAACGGTTCCGGCGATGGTAATGACGGCATCTTTAGGAATATGATATGTTTGTCGTACGTTCATTCCTGCAAAATCTCCTTTATTAATGTTTGTCATATAATATTTTTCAATAAATCAAAACGAACAAAAAATCAAAACAGGACAATTGTAGCATAGGGAAGGATAGAATAGGAGTGGGTGGATTTAAAAAATTATGGGATGGTAAAATTTTTAATATTTGCCTTGTCTAATGAATTGGCCGTTATTAATCTATACGAGTACATACATGAGTACTATAAAAATTAACATTTGCCATGTTTCAATATTGTGAAAATGTGGAAAGGAATGAAAATATGGAAGATGAAAACTATATGAAGATGGCCATAGTGGAAGCGGAAAAAGCACGAAGTCTGGATGAAGTTCCGATCGGAGCAATTATTGTTTATAAAGGAGAGGTAATAAGTAAAGCACATAATCTACGTGAAACTGAGCAACGATCGATTGCGCATGCGGAATTACTAGCAATCGACGAGGCGTGCCGAAAGCTTGGAACTTGGCGATTGGAGGATGCATCGCTTTACGTTACATTAGAACCTTGTCCGATGTGCGCAGGTGCCATTGTTTTATCGCGTATTAAGCGAGTCGTTTATGGAGCGAGTGATCCGAAGGGCGGCTGCGCAGGTACACTTATGAATTTGCTTGAGGAAGAACGGTTCAATCACCAAGCGGAAGTAGTTAGTGGGGTTTTAAAGGAAGAGTGTGGTGCGATGCTTTCTAGTTTTTTTCGAGATATTCGAAAAAAACGCAAACAAAAAGACCTAAATATTGGGAGTCTGTGATGAGTTGCTTTTTGTATGTAAAACAGTTATACTGATTATGCCTTCGTTAAGGCAACTAAATATTGGTTCTAACTTTGCCGTGCTAGGCGGGGATGTAGCGGCGCCCTGTACTCGCAATCCGCTCTAGCGAGGCTGAATTCCTTTTCGAGGTTATTTTGCTGTAAGGCCTGCCTTACGCAAGTAGTGTTGATGTTTGGGTCCTGCGCAATGAGAATCTGTGAACCTTGTCAGATCCGGAAGGAAGCAGCAATAAGCAGAAACTCTCGTGTGCCGCGGGAGTGCCTGAACGGAGCTAACTACGTAAGTAACGCTTATGGCAGATAATCGACGGAAGGTGCACGGCAGTTATATACAAACATACAAAGTCCACTTTAGTAAGTGGGCTTTTTTGTTATTGTAGCGTAAAGAAACGAATAAATAGGAAACATGCTCTCTGCTTGATTCTGCATTGGAATACATAACCGGAATAAGGTATAATATGATGAGTTAAAACTGTTTGAAGGAGGCCCTATTTTCGTGTCATATCAGGCGCTTTACCGAACTTGGAGGCCGCAACGATTTGAAGATGTGGTCGGTCAACAACATGTGACGAAGACGTTACAAAATGCCCTTCTTCAAGATAAAGTATCCCATGCTTATTTATTCTCAGGTCCGCGTGGAACAGGAAAAACAACGATTGCGAAAGTGTTTGCAAAAGCATTGAACTGTGAACACGCGCCGACGGAAGAACCTTGTAATGAATGTATAGCCTGCAAGGGTATTACCAATGGATCCATAGCGGATGTATTGGAAATTGATGCTGCCTCGAATAATGGGGTGGATGAAATTAGAGATATACGTGACAAAGTCAAATATGCACCGAGCTCTGTCCGTTATAAAGTGTATATCATTGATGAGGTACATATGCTCTCCATTGGAGCGTTTAATGCATTATTAAAAACGTTGGAAGAGCCGCCAAAGCATGTAATATTTATATTGGCAACAACAGAGCCTCATAAAATCCCACCAACCATTATTTCAAGATGCCAAAGATTTGAATTTCGGAAAATTTCTGTCGGGGATATTGTAGAACGTTTGCATACCGTTGTTTATAATGAAGGAACAGAGGTAAATGAAGAAGCACTGCATATAGTAGCAAGAGCTGCTGAAGGCGGTATGAGAGATGCGCTAAGTATACTCGATCAGACGATTTCATATAGCCAAGGCAGTGTAACGGTGGATGATGTTCTAGCTGTGACTGGTTCAGTAGGGCAAAAACAACTTGGTCAGTTAGCAACATGTATATATGAGAATGAAGTTTCTGAAGCGTTGCGGGTTGTAGATGATATGATGAATAAAGGGAAAGACCCCCTTCGATTTATGGAAGATTTCATTTATTATTTTCGCGATTTGCTTTTATTTCAAACCTCATCTCATATGGAAGATTTGCTAGATCGTGTAATTGTTGATGAGCAATTTCAAGAGTTGAGTAGCAAAATGGAAGCTGAATTAATATATGAAGTGATTCATACACTTAGCAAGAGCCAACAAGATATGAAATGGACGAATCATCCACGGGTTTTCCTTGAAGTTGTCATTGTGAAGCTTTGTCAGATGAAAAGGATAGACAATTTACAGGTAGTCATGAAACGGTTAGAGGAAATGGAACAAGAAATGACTCGTCTTCGCAGTGGTATTCCTGCGTCGCAAGAATCACATACAATTGAACAGAAAAAAAGTACAAAGCCAGTTCGTACTACGGGTATTCGTTTGCCGATGGGACGTATTCATGAGGTTTTGAAGAAGGCGACAAGAAAAGATTTAGAGCAACTTAAATCATCTTGGGCAAATGTGTTAGAACAGCTTAAAACAAAGAGCAAAGTATCGTATGCTGTACTGCTGGAAAATAGTGAACCGGTAGCGGCTTCTACTGATTCCTATATTCTTGCCTTTCAATTTGATATTCATTGTAAAATGGCAAGTGAGAATGAAGATGGAATTATTACAACGGAGCAAATCTTATCTGCTGCACTTGGAAAAAAACTGCATATGATCGCTATTCCAAAGTCGGAATGGGCAAAGATTCGCGAGGATTTTCTGCATAGTGAGCCGACAGAAGAAGTAACAGAAGTAAAAGAAGACCCTATAATTGAAGAGGCTATTAGATTGGTTGGAGAACAATTTGTTGAAATAAAAGAATAGTACTGGAGGAATTGAGAATGAATCGTGGTATGGGAAATATGAACAATATGATGAAGCAAATGCAAAAGATGCAAAAGAAAATGCAAGAGGCACAAGAGGAACTTTTACAAAAAACAGTAGAAGGTACAGCTGGCGGTGGAATGGTAACAGTGGTTGTAAGTGGCGGTAAACAGATTCTTGAAGTGAACATAAAGGAAGAAGTAGTAGATCCTGAAGATATTGAAATGCTACAAGATCTTGTATTAGCTGCAACAAATGATGCTTTGAAAAAGGTCGATGATTTAACAAATTCAACAATGGGACAATTTACTAAAGGGATGAACTTACCAGGTGGTCTATTTTAGGGGGCAAACTTCATGCATTATCCAGAGCCTATTTCAAAACTGATTGATAGCTTCATGAAACTTCCTAGTGTTGGACCAAAGACGGCGGTTCGTCTTGCGTTTTTTGTTTTAAATATGAAGGAAGATGATGTGTTAGATTTTGCCAAGGCACTTGTGAATGCAAAACGAAATTTAACGTATTGTTCTGTTTGTGGGCATATTACAGATAAGGATCCTTGTTATATTTGTGATGATTCACACCGAGATCAGACAGTCATTTGTGTGGTGCAGGAGCCTAAAGATGTCATTGCTTTAGAGAAAATGAAGGATTTTGTAGGGGTATATCATGTTCTTCATGGAGCCATCTCTCCAATGGAAGGGATTGGTCCTGAAGATATTCGTATTCCGGAGCTATTGAAACGTCTTCATGATGATACTGTTCAGGAAGTTATTTTAGCTACGAATCCGAATATTGAAGGAGAAGCAACGGCTATGTATATTTCTCGGCTCTTAAAGCCGACAGGCATTAAAGTGACACGTATTGCTCATGGCCTTCCTGTAGGGGGAGATTTAGAATATGCAGATGAAGTGACACTTTCTAAAGCTCTCGAAGGTCGAAGAGAGATATAACAGCAGGGGGAAATACGATGTTCTTTCATAAAAAGGGATACTTACGAAATGAATATAATCAGAAGCTGATGATATTGCTTGGTGATCTAAAGGAAGATTGGCTTCGCCAAAAACATATATTGGATCAAAGTGTAGAGCCATCTGAAGATCTTCTATATTACGTTCATCTTTCTGAAGCTAAGTATTTTTACATGTTAAAGCAGGCAAAGTATAGAAAATTAAAAATGATGAATTTTACGAAGTGATATCCAGATTTGGATATCACTTCGTTTTAAGAATGGTCTTTTTTTTTGCCCCGGCCATACATATATAGTACAAGATGTATGGGAGGGAAAAAAGTGGACCATATTCTGATTATATCTGTTATTGTTGGGTGTATTCTGTTGTTATTAGTGATGGGTGCCTCATTAAAGCCGATTCGGTTTATTGGAAGTCTTTTTGTTAAAGTGGCAGTAGGGGCTCTGTTTCTATTTGGCTTAAATGTTATCGGAGCACAAGTTAATTTTCATATTCCTATCAATTTTATGACTGCATGTATCTCAGGATTGCTTGGAATTCCGGGTGTTGCTGCTCTCGTCATTATCAAGTTGTTTGTTTTGCCTCATTAGTATCTGAGTGTCTAGTTGCTGAATTTTTTTATTGACGATGTTAAATGACTATGATATATTAGTTTACGTCCTAAACGACAGCAAATAAATTTTGTTGACAATGTTATGGCGATATGTTATATTATTAAAGTCGCTGAAACGCGATATTGAACTTTGAAAACTAAACAAAACAACAAACGTCAGTTTTATTTTTTTTTTATAGCTTAGACAAACTTTAACTTTTATGGAGAGTTTGATCCTGGCTCAGGATGAACGCTGGCGGCGTGCCTAATACATGCAAGTCGAGCGAACCC
>NZ_JBGJZM010000008.1:0-35255 GCF_042610425.1 Ectobacillus soli | reverse complement strand
ATCCTGAGCCAGGATCAAACTCTCCATAAAAGTTAAAGTTTGTCTAAGCTTTAAAAAAATAAAACTGACGTTTCATGTTTTGTTTAGTTTTCAAAGAACTCGTTATCGCCTTATAGCGACTTGACTAATATATCACTTCTTATAAATGATGTCAATCATTTATTTCAACCCGGTTTCAATATGTCCCGAATCAACGTGTTCCAATATACCATGTTATTTTAGTACTTGCAACCCTTTTTTAAATAAAATGAAACTTCCATGGTGAGGGGCTTCCATCCCCACCAAGGTTCGCAAAAGGTATTTTTTTATTTTCATGAGGAGTTGTCCTCACTAAGCTTTCTCAACATTTCTCTATATCTTTAAGACAAAGTATCCTACTGTCAATAGAATAAAAAAGACAATCTACATGATTTCAATAATAAATCTATTTTCCCTGAATAATAGGGAGCTGTACAATAAAGCGAATAATCGTTTGATCACATTCAGCCCATACATTACCCCCATTCAATTTTACAATACTTTTCGCTATGGCCAATCCAAGTCCAGACCCTTCTGAGACGTTACTTCTCGATTCATCTGTTTTATAAAAACGATCAAACAACTGCATCAATTCATCCTCAGATAAGGGGTCACTGTGATTCTCAACACATATTTGTACATACTTATCTATTGGTTGCATACTTACATCAATCACACTTGGTTGATAACTATATCGAATGGAATTAGCAAGTAAATTTTCAAACACGCGTACAATTTGATTAGGATCCGATTCAATATATAATCGTTCCTTTGTAAAGTCTGTTCGAAAAGAAAGAGAGTACTCCTCAGCCTGATAGGTCATTTCCCCAACAAGTTGTTCAATGAGTTCATTAATACAAAAAATTTGTTTATTTATTTTTATCCCTTCATTATTTAGTTTCGTATAATCAAACAAATCTTCGATTAATTTTTTTAGCTGTTCCGTCTTATTTGAAACTATGGACAGATACTCATTCGATTGCTCTTCTGTTGTATATTTTTTATCACGAATAAGACGTAAATATCCCATAATGGATGTTAGCGGCGTTCGCAAATCATGGGACACATTCGTAATCAGGTCTTTTTTTGTTTGCTCTGCTTTTCTTTCTCCTTCAATTTTCAACTCTAATCGCTCTACCATTTCATTGATCGTATCAGCGAGTTGTCCGAGCTCATCTTTACTCTTTCTCGGTATTCTATATTTTAAATTTCCATAGGATATCTCCTTAACGCCTTCTGCCATCGCTTCAATTTGCTGCATCTTTTTCTGCGTTAAGAAGTAGAATAGGAAAATAAAAACGACAATGCCAATTATAAATGGAAAAGGATTTGCCGTAGACACATACATGACTCTACCTTTAGGCATACCACTAACAACTACATACAGTCGTTTCCCTTCCCGTTCAAAAGGATATAAAGAAGTGAATTCTCCGCGCGAATCTTTCCTATCTTGTACATTACCTCCCCCATCGATTACAGAATGGATCATCGTTTGCAAATCTATATGGGTTTCCGTAGCTTCTTTTGTTTTAAAGAGGACGTTCCCATCTTCTTCAACGAGCAAAATCTTCAAATTATCTTTCACATTTTTTACATCCAAAAGATCTTGAATGGAGTTTCCTTCCTTTGTTTGTGATTTATTTGAAAGCAAGCTTGCAAGAACCTGAGCCTTATTATTTATTTGTTCCATACCAAAGGAATAATCGGTAACCTCATGGCGATTCGCACTTTCAAAAAAAGGAGCTGTCCACATAGCAACAAGAATAGCGACAAAAACACAAACTATAAACGTAAACATAAGCTGCGTGCGAATGCTTGTTACAACCCTTCTACGGCAAAAGAAAAATACATTTCGTATTCCATTATAAATAAATAGCAATGACGCTTTAAACGATTGTATAGTACGATTAACGATTTCCTTCAATTTTGTATCCTACTCCCCATACCGTTTTAATAAACATTGGTTTACGTGGATTTTCTTCTATCTTTTCACGGATTTTTCGTATATGCACCATAATTGTATTTTCAGATTGATAATAGGGCTCTTGCCATACTTGTTCGTATATCTTTCCAGCACTAAATACTACTCCGGAATTACGAGCAAGAAGTTCTAAAATCGTAAACTCCCGTGGTGTTAGTTTTATGTCCCGCCCTGCTTTTTTCACTTCATGTGTCGCAACATTTATCGTTAAATCGTCAATTTCAATTTCATTTTCATCATTAGGAGCATAACCTTGCATCCGTATATATCGGCGGAGTTGTGATTTTACACGAGCTGTTAATTCTAACGGATTAAACGGCTTTGTCATATAATCATCGGCTCCAGATGTTAAACCAATAATCTTATCCATATCTTGGATTTTTGCTGAAAGCATAATAATCGGCATATTTTTCGTTTCTCGAATTTTCATACAAGCCTGTACACCGTCCATCTTCGGCATCATAATATCGAGAATTACAAGATGAACTTCGTTCTGTTTAACGAGTTCAAGCCCTTCAAGACCATTAGCTGCCTTTAATATACGATAGCCTTCGTCTTGTAAATATATCTCTATTAAATCTCGAATTTCTTTTTCATCATCAATGATTAAGATGGTCTCGTCCTTCATGTCAAACCCCTTTCTATACAAAGTTCGCCTATATACATAATAAAACAAAATTCGTAGGAAGAAAAAACAGAAATTATTAACAATTTCTTTATAACACAAAAAAGCCGGAACCCTTAAAGGATTCCGGCTTGAGTCATATCGATTATTTTCTTACAAAGATGAAATATAGAACGAAGATGACAGCCATTACATACATAATTGGGTTAACTTCTTTCCCGCGACCTTTAACAACCATTGTAATTGGGTAGAAGATAAAGCCAATTGCGATCCCTGTTGCAATGCTATATGTTAATGGCATCGCAATGATTGTGAAGAATGCAGGAACGGCAGTTTCGAACTTCTTCCAATCAATTTCACCTAGTGAAGATACCATTAGAATACCTACGATAATTAACGCTGGTGCAGTAACAGACGCTGTTACAACACTTAGTAATGGTGAGAAGAAAAGAGCTAGTAAGAAAAATCCTGCAGATACGACAGCAGTAAAACCAGAACGTCCGCCTGCTGCAACCCCAGCTGAAGATTCAATGTAAGCTGTTGTAGTTGAAGTACCAAAAATTGCTCCGATTACCGTTGCAGATGCATCTGCAAATAATGCTCTTCCAGCGCGTGGAAGCTTGTTGTCTTTAATTAATCCAGCTTGATTGGCTACAGCTACAAGTGTACCTGCTGTATCAAAGAAATCGATGAAGAAGAACGTTAAAATGACTACAAGCATTTTTGCAGTGAAAATATCACCAAAATGCATAAATGCTACACCAAACGTAGGTTGAATACTTGGAATAGAGCCAACAATTGCTGTTGGAGCATGAATCAAACCAGTAACCATTCCGACGATTGCAGTAACAACCATTCCGAAGAACACAGCTCCGTTAATCTTTCTTGTCATTAAAATAACGGTGATGAATACACCGAAGATTGCTAATAAAGTCGTTCCTTTTGTTAAATCGCCAAGTCCTACTAAAACCGCTTCATTCTTTACAATAAGTCCTGCATTTTGAAAACCAATGAATGCGATGAATAAACCAATACCTGCTGCAACAGCATGTTTCAATTCAACCGGAATAGCGTTGATAATTTTTTCACGAAAACCAGATGCTGTTAATACCACGAAAATAAGTCCAGACATTAATGTACCAGCAATTGCCGTTTGCCATGGAATACCCATTGTTAAAATAACTGTATAAGCGAAAAATGCATTAATTCCCATTCCTGGTGCTAGCGCAATTGGATAGCGAGCAAATATCCCCATGATAAGAGATCCTACCGCTGCAGCTAATGCTGTTGCTACGAAAACCGCTCCCTTGTCCATTCCAACCCCTGCTGGTAAATTCGGAATAGAGCTCAAAGAAAGAGTAGCCGGATTTACGAATAAAATATAGGCCATAGATAAAAACGTTGTTAAGCCGGCAAGAAATTCTGTTTTATAATTCGTACCAAGCTCTTCAAATTGAAAATAGCGTTTCATAAGTTTTTTTCCTCCACATCAAAATGAATTGGTCACGCAATCTTCCAATACAAAAAATGGCACTTCCACTAAACATGGAAGTGCCGACACATAATACACGTATTGTCAGAACACCTCGTAGTCCAGCCATTTACGGTAGCTAGGTAGAAACTTTTGGGCCCTATTCCCAAGATTATACGATGCTTTTACTATATTAAATAAGTACAGAAATTATTTTACGAGCGAACATACAGATTGTCAATATAAAAAACGAACAAATTATGATGAATACACATAAATTGTTCGTTTTTCTCACATACTTTTTTCTCGTCTCTCGTCCTATTCCCACTCAATTGTTGCAGGTGGCTTACTCGTAATATCATACACAATTCTGTTTACATGTTTTACTTCGTTTACTATACGTACAGAAATTTTTTCTAATACATCCCATGGAATACGAGCCCAGTCAGCGGTCATGCCGTCAATGGAAGTTACTGCACGAATTCCTACCGTGTAATCGTATGTGCGTTCATCACCCATTACTCCAACGCTTCGCATGTTAGGAAGAGCCGTGAAATACTGCCAAATTTCGCGTTCTAATCCAGCATTTTTAATTTCCTCACGGAGAATAGCATCGGATTCCCTTACGATTTCAAGCTTTTCTTCTGTTATTTCGCCTAACACACGAATTCCTAGCCCTGGACCAGGGAATGGTTGGCGCCATACGATTTCATCTGGAATACCAAGTTCAGAACCTAATACGCGAACCTCATCCTTAAACAATGTATTAAGCGGTTCGATTAACTGAAATGACATATCCTCAGGAAGGCCACCTACATTATGATGAGACTTAATCGTTTGGGCCGTTAACGTACCGCTCTCAATAATGTCAGTATATAATGTACCCTGTGCCAAATAATCTATACCATCAAGTTTCCCAGCTTCATCATCAAATACATAAATAAACTCGTTACCGATGATTTTACGTTTTTTCTCAGGATCGCTTACACCTTGTAGTTTATCCATGAAGCGTTTCTGTGCATCTACTTTAATGACGTTCATATGGAAGCCTTCACGGAATGTTTTCATAACACTTTCCGCTTCACCCTTACGAAGAAGACCGTGATCTACGAAAATACAAGTTAATTGATCCCCAATTGCTTTATGTATTAGCACAGCAACTACAGAGGAATCTACTCCACCACTTAGTGCACATAGAACATTTTTGTTGCCAACTGTTTCACGAATCTTTGCTGTTTCCATTTCGATAAAGTTCTCCATGTTCCAGCCTTCTGAACAGTTACAAACACCAAAAACAAAGTTTTTCAAAATATCATTTCCGTATTCAGAATGACGCACTTCTGGGTGGAATTGTACACCATAGAAGCCACGTGATTCATCACTCATTGCTGCTATCGGGCAAGATTCACTCGTCCCATCGACTACGAAGCCCTCGGGTAATGCTGTAACAAGATCGCCATGGCTCATCCAAGCTACTTGTTCAGTTGGAACATTCGCATATAACTTAGATTGATTTTCTACTTTTAAAATTGCCTTACCATATTCACGAGTCGTTGCACCCTCAACCGTACCGCCTAAATGCTGCGTCATCAATTGCATTCCGTAGCAAATACCGAAAATCGGTAAACCTAATTCAAAAATCGCAGGATCGCAGTGAAACGCCTTGTCACCATATACACTATTTGGCCCACCAGAAAAAATAATCCCCTTAGGATTCATTTCCTTAATTTTTTCGGCTGAGAGTGTATGTGGATGCAATTCACTATATACACCAAATTCACGGATGCGACGTGCAATCAACTGATTATATTGACTTCCAAAGTCCAGAACAATAATAAAGTCATGTTTCTTCAAAGTTCTCACCCCAACATTATATTTAATACGATAGTTTTTCCGTTTTCTTCCTTATGATATACAAGAAAGTACACGAAAAAAGCTAGAATTCCAGCCTCAACAGAAAAAGGCAGAATTCTAGCCCTTGAACGACCGTTCCTTCAAGCAGAATCGCTGCCTTCATAGTCAGGTTATATTACGGTAACCCGGTAGAAACTCTCAATCCTTATTATTGAGTATATATGAAGGTAAATATTATTTCCTTCTCGATTCTAACAACGAAAACACGAAGAGGTCAAGAGCCATCGTGCAATATTCGTCAGAAATTATTGCCTTTTTCCAAACAATCTCCGTAAAAATAGCGATTAATATTAATATTTTTACGTTTATTTCCAAAAGGAAGGGCGAAGTCCCAGCAGCATACAGAGGGCGCGGCCCAAAGAGGGCGTGGGGGAATGGCTGTAGAGATGGATGCTTAAGTGCGAGATAAATAAGATTCGCCAAAATACAAACCATATGGCATGTTAGCTATCTATGCCATCTTGATATTTATATCGTACTTATCCACCATACCCATATCTAATTCTCTTTCTAATTCACATTCCACTTAGTTAATGAAAAACATTGCTCAACCTCGCGAATTTCTTCATTCCCATTCAGATTCACATTCCACTTAGTTAATGAAAAACTGCTTGTACAAGCAATTCTCCTGCAATTACAACAAGATTCACATTCCACTTAGTTAATGAAAAACAAAGGGGCAGGAAAATCTGTAGCAATGACCGAATATTATTCACATTCCACTTAGTTAATGAAAAACAAGGACATGTCATTTTTGATTTAATAAACAATTAGAAATTCACATTCCACTTAGTTAATGAAAAACTATAAGCCATTTTACTTGTATGACGTGTAATTGCATATTCACATTCCACTTAGTTAATGAAAAACTTGGTTCACGAGCACACTATACACCCGACTAGAAAAATTCACATTCCACTTAGTTAATGAAAAACTTAAAGCAACGATTGCTGCAATAATACCAGCCGCAATATTCACATTCCACTTAGTTAATGAAAAACAATGAAGGTTCGGCTTTATTGATATTTGATGAAGCATTCACATTCCACTTAGTTAATGAAAAACGCCAGTAACCGCAGCAGTTACACTTGAAACATCAGTATTCACATTCCACTTAGTTAATGAAAAACTCAGTTGGAGCCGTATTTTGATAATCCAATTCATTATTCACATTCCACTTAGTTAATGAAAAACGACACACCGATAAGAACCGCCATAATGCCAACACCTACATTCACATTCCACTTAGTTAATGAAAAACTGGCTTGAACCCAGTCGACACAAGACCTCAAGCCGAGATTCACATTCCACTTAGTTAATGAAAAACGTGATGGGAAAATAACACCTCTTAAGCCACCAGAAACATTCACATTCCACTTAGTTAATGAAAAACGTAAGATTTTAAAATCGTGTATGCGGATCATAGATATTCACATTCCACTTAGTTAATGAAAAACTTTAGTAGTATTAATCATTATTATCTCGATTGCAAGATTCACATTCCACTTAGTTAATGAAAAACAACGGTGCATCAATCGTTAGTATTGCTAAAGAATAATTCACATTCCACTTAGTTAATGAAAAACATTCAATCCGATAGGAACAATACATGTCCAATTAGTATTCACATTCCACTTAGTTAATGAAAAACAATGTTATGCTCGATTCTTCGTCTGTTCATGACACGATTCACATTCCACTTAGTTAATGAAAAACGGCTAGGCGAAGAACGACATAATGACGATCAGCAAGATTCACATTCCACTTAGTTAATGAAAAACGTGATGGGAAAATAACACCTCTTAAGCCACCAGAAACATTCACATTCCACTTAGTTAATGAAAAACTGAAATTTCCTCGGGTACTAATACCGTAGTAACCTAATTCACATTCCACTTAGTTAATGAAAAACGTGGTTATACAAGCGTGTAATATCATTATTTAATAATTCACATTCCACTTAGTTAATGAAAAACCATATTCTCCAACTACTTACACAAAGTTGTATGTTGAATTCACATTCCACTTAGTTAATGAAAAACGAGAGTTCATTGAGCATCCTTTTGGCGATTTTTCAAAATTCACATTCCACTTAGTTAATGAAAAACTAATATCAACCTTAAAAAAAGGGGTGGGGGTCTAAATTCACATTCCACTTAGTTAATGAAAAACGTCCTACGAGGGGTTCCAATGCAATTACACGTCCTAATTCACATTCCACTTAGTTAATGAAAAACACGATTCAGCAGATGTTCTTCCCTTTCCAGGAAAACATTCACATTCCACTTAGTTAATGAAAAACGCTGTTTTCGTAAAAACTATGCTCCTAACTAAATTAATTCACATTCCACTTAGTTAATGAAAAACAAAGTCAGGATTATTCGCCCAAGTCGTATCATCTAAATTCACATTCCACTTAGTTAATGAAAAACGCTAAAGGACACCGGCGTATTTTTCTATATAGATAATTCACATTCCACTTAGTTAATGAAAAACTCACCTTCTTTCATTTTTTTCCGATATATATAAAAAATTCACATTCCACTTAGTTAATGAAAAACTAACACCCCTAAAGTGAACATACAACGTCTTACATAAAAATTCACATTCCACTTAGTTAATGAAAAACCTTAAATGAATCAACAACAGGATTGAATTGTACCGCATTCACATTCCACTTAGTTAATGAAAAACGTATGCGGCCCAAACCGGTAGAATGATTCGTGAAGAATTCACATTCCACTTAGTTAATGAAAAACTAGAAAGCGAACTATTTAAATAAGCAAAATCACTATTCACATTCCACTTAGTTAATGAAAAACGAACGTCCAGAATCGTTTCTACGACGTTTTAAGTGTATTCACATTCCACTTAGTTAATGAAAAACATGGAAGCCACGGCAAAAAGAGTATCCGATTACACATTCACATTCCACTTAGTTAATGAAAAACACGTACCACACATTAGTAGACACATGACGTATTGTAAATTCACATTCCACTTAGTTAATGAAAAACTATTTAATGACTTGTGGAATTGCTTCCTCTGCCATTATTCACATTCCACTTAGTTAATGAAAAACGCCGCAACTGTGGGACTTCCTTCATTAGTAGCCGGATTCACATTCCACTTAGTTAATGAAAAACTGTGATAGGGGATTGTTTTGTCGTCTTTGTATCCTGTATTCACATTCCACTTAGTTAATGAAAAACGAAAATCCACAAAGAGTTTTACGAGCTTTGCGACTACAATTCACATTCCACTTAGTTAATGAAAAACACGTGGGTGTTAGATGCGTTTGTGTCGCTCATGACGATTCACATTCCACTTAGTTAATGAAAAACGAAGTGATACCGCACATAAGCATGAGGGTAGGCTGGCTATTCACATTCCACTTAGTTAATGAAAAACACATAACTTACACAAGAAACGTTTCTAAAAGAGGGATTCACATTCCACTTAGTTAATGAAAAACATGAAACCACTCATGCACGTTCGGCCTGTTATTACATTCACATTCCACTTAGTTAATGAAAAACGTTTATTTCGTTTGTATTATCTTTCTTCTGTTGTCCAATTCACATTCCACTTAGTTAATGAAAAACACGAGTGATGATGGGAAAATATATGTTGTACAGAAATTCACATTCCACTTAGTTAATGAAAAACGTCTACGTGATGATGATTATGTATTCAAGAGTCAAAAATTCACATTCCACTTAGTTAATGAAAAACGGTGAGATAATGACAGACTTGCGAAATCTCACAGTCATTCACATTCCACTTAGTTAATGAAAAACTGGCCTTGCTGTAAGAAACTGTCCTTCTTGTCAGATTATTCACATTCCACTTAGTTAATGAAAAACCACTAGCTCTCATACGACAAATTCAGCAGCAATATGGATTCACATTCCACTTAGTTAATGAAAAACCCTACTTAGGGCTTGTAAGAAAAGCCTGTATTATCAAGGCTTTTGAAGCACATATTCATTATATCATTTACCAATTTTGCAGTATATCTCCTATTATGTTTTAGTATTTTCATAAAAGTGAGTTACAAATCCTTGTATATCAAGCTTTCATGAGTATTCTACAAAAAATTCGATACACTGCAAATTATAAAAACATGCTTTCAAAATCCTTTTCAACACCATAAATAGTTTTGTTAATATGCTTAGGATTGGCAATACGGTATACATAAATTGAGTCAAATGTTGGATTAGCCTTTGTTGCAATTTCAGCCATGCATTGTTTAAGTAAGCCTTCTGTAATTTCACCTTCAAATAATGAATTTTGTGTCCATGTTAAATATTTTTTTAATACTTTATGCACCTTGCCAACACGTTTCTCATCTACATCATACGCTACTAATACGTACAAATTACCACCACGCCTTCAATGCTTTGTAATCTTCATCAGCAATTAAATGCTTGATAAGCTTATAACATTCCAAACGAATAAAGAATCGATAAGATGCTTGTCGATTTAATTTACGATGTTTAATAGTGGTGCGCATTCGATTTTCAAACTCGGTAATAAAAATCTTCCGACCTGTATCATTTAAAAAGCAAATGTTTTCTTCAACGTATTCAAAGTGCTCAAGTCGAATCATTTTTTTGTTAATCAATGTGAAAATCAAATTGTCCATTAAAAGTGGCTTAAAGATTTCTGCCAAGTCTAGAGATAGCGAAAATCGTCGTGAGCCTGGCTCATGTAAGTAACTTATTGTGGGATTAAGCTGTGTCTTATATATTTCTGATAGTACAGCTGTATACATTAGGCTATTTCCAAATGAAATCAGTGCATTAATAGGATCTGTTGGAGGACGTTTCTCTCGCTTTTTAAAATAGAAATCTGGATTATTAATCATACTATTGAAGCTTTGATAATACGTATAACGCACTTTTCCTTCAATGCCCATCAATGTTGGAATATCTTCTGCATCAGCTACCATTTCCTTCAAGGTTAAGATTTCTGTTATTAACTCGCCCACTTCATCCTTATAACGTCGCATATTTCGAAGTATATGATGAATAGCACTATATACAAATTGTTGAGCTATATATAATCTTTTATTTAAATCCAACACATGTGCGGACTGTTGTACATCAACAAATCCAGAAATTTTTTTACGCCTTGGTACATAGCTCCCTGAATAATAGCCATAGTAATTATAGAAATGTAAACTTACATCCTTTTGGTTAAGCATGTTTATGAAAGATGTATTAAAGTCCATCTCTGCAAAGATATGCAAGTTTTCTACTTGCTCAATCGGTACCACCTTTTTCGTACCGTCTTCTAACAATAAATAAATCGTTGAATCTTTTCGTTGCAATCGTCCATTATTGAATAAATATAAATCTTTCACTCTTCTTCACCTACCCAACAAAAAGAATAGTATGCACATTTCGTACAATAGCGTAATTTCTCTTTTTTTGGAGGGGTCTGCTGCTGAATAATTTGTTGAATCTGCTCCAACCATTTTGAAATTTCTAGCTTGTCCTGCTCTGTTAATTCGATTTCATCTACACGCTTTTCCTTCGGGTAATGGATTTTCCCTTTGCGTTTAATCCCCATTTGATCTAGTACAAATAAATAGTATAGTAGTTGCGCTTGGTCAGCGTGTAGCATTTTACTACTGGATTTTACTTCTCCTACATAATGCTCGTCCATCATATCGATACGTATAAGATTATCTATTAGCACTTCCTTAGCTTTTTTTCGTTGATAAGACGTTTCATGTAGGATTTTCCCTTGTTTTACTTTGTCATAGTCATCTTCAAATGCAATTTGATGAGCATGTAGCCATAATTTCCTTTTGCACACTTTCAAGTACTGGACTTGCAAGCCTGTTGCCTTTAAATCATCCCACTGCATGCCTTCACCCCTTTACATAAATTGTGAACTCTCATCAATAGTGTAAATAAGCCCCATTTCTTCTGTATATTGAAATGCAACAATTGGATATTCTGTGTATGTATTCACTTCAATTGAACCTGCCACATATCCTTTTTTATAGGCTGATTGATACGCCCATTCTGGAATTGCAACAGTGTATTCTCGCAAGATATTCTGAAGATGGAGTCTCTTCTCCGGTTTAAGTTTTGTTTTAAATTGCTTACGTATTTCGATAAGATCTTGTTCATGCGCTTGGTAAACGTTATATGGAATAATTGTGACATTTTGAATATCACGTAATGTTGGTTTTTCTTTTTCTTCGTAAGGAAGCACATTTTTCAATTGATGCAAAGTAGTATCAAATTCTTTTATGTACGCACATTCCTTACCAAGAGCCTCTCTACTATATATCTGGTCAACAATATCCATTTTCAACGATTCGGTTATTAACTGGTTGTTATATTTCATAAGAATTTCTTTTGATTTTTCATAAATTGTGAAATCTACAACTGACTTGCGACTTGTCGCCGAAATACCCGATGGCAATATTTCACCTGTAAATACATATACATTTGGTTCTGGTTCGTTGTAATGTCTTCCACGATAAACTCGTCCCATTCGCTGAAATAATCCTGTTGCTTCTGAAAGCTCTGTTAATAAAAGATCGAAATCTATATCAATACTTGCTTCCACTAGTTGTGTGGTAATCCAAATACCTGTTTCTTTACATTTACGTTTTCCTAACTCCTTAATAGCTACTTCCTTATTTTGACGATGTTTTTGTATAAACCGACTGTGCAACAGGTGTGCTTCTATTCCCAAACCATCAAGACCTTTGTACAATTCCTGTGCTTTCCCAACTGTATTTACAATGATAAGTACTTTTTGTTCCAACGGATGCGCAAGCACTTCTTCAATTGTTAAGTCACGCTGGGTCATCTTCATTACATGCCGTTGCATGACTTTCCCATTAGGATTTAGCTTTAAAAACGGGGATTCTGGTTGTTTAAATGGAATATTTTCTTTATGGAGCGCCTCGATAAAAAGTGGTGGCAATGTAGCAGTCATAATAAGGAATTTTCCACCCATATCAGTTATATATTTAAGCCCCATTACAATGAATGCCACTAAGCGGGGACTATACATTTGAATTTCATCAATAACTAACTTACTGTACGAAAAAATGGCAAGCTTTAACTCAAAGCCTGGATACAAACCAACAAAGTCAATGACCTGATCCAGAGTTGTAATTGTTAACGGCATAGAGAATTGCTTCGTATGATTTAGTGCAGATAAACTAAATTCCTGTCCTTCTGCTCGCTTGGCATATTCTAAAAGTGAATCACTGTGCAGTAGTCCCACGTCTGTGTAGCTATATACATCTCGAATTCGATCATAAATCGCATTAATGGAGACCTTAAGTGGCAGAGTAAAAATTCCTTTGTCGTCCCCTAACCAAAATAATGCTCCTTCTGTCTTTCCAATACCTGTCGATGCTATAACAATATGACTATCCTGCTGATGCTCATACAAATATTGTTGTAATTTATTTTTTTCATAACCTTCTTCTTTAAAGTGTGCCTCTACTTTTTCGGCTAGTTGTTTTTGCTCCATTTCAATAGCAATTCCACCGCTTGCTGCGTAATCCAACTTGTTTAGTAACCCTTTAATCCGCACAAAATAATATAAGTTTTGACGTTCCCTTAAAAATTCTTTATCCGTGAACCGTCCATAATCAAAAGCTGGAATATCACGGATAGCAAAATACGATTGTAATAGGGGTACATATTGCTGTAAATCTTGTTCAATGATTTGTTTGCTAGCATTTGTATTTTGCTCATTACGTTCATGATGATAGTAGACTGCTAGCATAAGAATCTTGACTTCGTTTTTATCAAATTTTCTCAATAACTCTCTAATTGGCATATAAGCACAACTTAAATATGCATGTGGTACCTCATCTATTTCAGGTATAGCATCATGCTGTCGTTCTTCAACATCCCTTAACTTATTTTGAAACTTCGTATTGGCTTTTCCAACATCATGATAATACGCAGCATGCCATAATATCTCCCAGTCTCTGTCTGTTAATGTTTCCGGGTACATCTGTTTGAACTCTTTATGTCGAATTAGTAACTGATCTGTATGATCTTTGATTGTTTGGGCAGCACTCTTATTTGATTCCGATTTAGCAAGTAATTGTTGAAACATTTTTCACGCCCCCTTTGAAAAAAGAATGGGAATTTCCCCATTCTTTAAGCTAATAACAATACAAAACCATCTTCATCAAAATGCACATCACTATATGCGTAGAGTTGATTCGCTTCAGATGCAGGAATATGATAGACATTAACTTTCTGCCATTGTCGAATCTTTTTTCCTTTGGCTATCTCCACCTGCTCATATACTTTATTTAAACGATAACTTGTTCCTAGTTTTCGATACATCTTTTCATCACTACTTTTTTGCGGCAAATAAATGTCGTAACTTACTTGCATATCCGACTCTGTCATTCCATCTTCAATTTCTACTTCTTTCACCACATTTATTTGCAGTAGATCTTCTCGACGACCAAGTGATAAATATTCTAGTGGAGATTCAAGGGCATTTTTAATAATGGGTACATATGCCACGTCATTAGGTATAATATGTAGCACAAGCTCTACATCGACTAATAGTTCTGTCGTCGATACCCCACGAGTAACCCCATATGTCTTACCCTCATTCATTTCTATCTTCAACTGATGCCGTCCTTCCTCATATGAGCTGCCAGCAAATTCATAGCGTGTCCATAAATCATTAACCTTAGAGTGATATTTCCCTTGAATACTCACCTGCATTGGCACATAGTTCGTAAATCCACAAGCAGCATGGACCATACCAATTACAGTAGAATAGGGTGGCAAAGGATATGTTTCTTTCAACTGAAAACTTGTCGGTTTCCTGTAGTTAACTAAATTTTGGTAGGCCTCAATACGAATTCCTTTCATAGTGTCACCCGTAATAATTCGCAACAGCTGCTTCAAGCTCTTTAAAAAATTCTGCCATTGGTTTTGCTTGAAGTGTATGCTCGATTTCCTCATCATTCGCTAAAAGACCCTTTACTAAGCCCACATGCGTCTCTTTTTGTACATGCTCATCTTGCGCCAGTACACCTTCAATCGTGCTGACCGCTAGCGTGTTTCTCTTAAGCTTTAATCGATTTTCAAAAAATGGATTCTTATAATCATAGACTCCACCAATTGCAAAGATTGGTGCTAAATTTTCACGTCTCCCTTTAATATCACGATATAAAAACTTCAACGCTTGCAACAGTGCAATAACACGTTCTGCACGTTCTGCTAGGGGAATTTCAATGTTATCATTCACATCTATTCCCACTTTATCTAAATCAACTGTTAGCGTGTATACATAGAAAGATTTATGAATTTCACTTTGTGCAATGTTGCCACCTTTAATGTTATCATCGTCTTTGCCTTCTGCTGCTTTATAACGATCCAACAAGCCTTTATTTGTTAGAAATTCTAAATCTGTATTATAGCTTTCTAGTGCGATCGCATTTGATAATCTCGCCACAGCAGCACGTGTTCTTGTTGGTTTTACAGTTTTCATATAACCGAACAAGTCAATTTCTGGGTAATCAGTGATGGTTGCTTCTGGATGGAATTGAAGTACACTTTTATCTGTACCAAGTGGTGTATTGTTAACACCCATTTGTTCTACAATATTGTATCGTAACGCTTGTCTTGAAATGTACGTGTACATTTCGTGGTCACCACGAGAAATTTTCTTTAAAGAGGTTACATTTCCAACACCTTCTCCATAGTTAGCACTTTCCGCCTCAAAAATCGCACTAAGTGTAATACCCTTTTTATCCATTTGCTTGTTCCTCCTTATTGTCCTTTGCATTTTCATACCCATGCAGTCCAATTAAAAATGCATAACCAATCGTTTGAAACTTCTCTACATCATTTAATACTTGTACAAAGGCAGCTGGAATTGCTAGCTTTTTGTAACTATAAGCTTGAATCAGTGTTTCCATAAATTTATTAGAGTTTTTTACTTTCAAAGCATTGAGTAAACGATACGTAATACCATTCAATTTCGATTCTTGTCCACGATATGCTTCTTTCAAATGAAAGCCGTAACTACGAACCTTTTTCAATTCTTCTTGTGTCATATAATGCGCCCCTCCTTTAAATTGATTATTTGAAATATTAAGAATTTTATTTATAGATGCGATCCCTTTAAATTCACCATCTACCACTAAACGGAGTAATCGATAGAGTAAATCAGCAAAGCTTTGGCCATTATACAAACGTTTGATTGCTTCCTGATAAATCTGTATGTAATCACCGTTTTCTTTGGCAAATTTTCCAACTAAAAATTGAAAATCTTGTTTACCATCTTGCATTTGTTGTGCTTTTTCTCTCGATAAAACATTAAATGTGTATGGTCTCGATTCCATATTGCAGTCATATTTCACAATTTGAATGTTATCTATTTCTAAATTTTTATGGTTTTCCGCCTGTTGCACAATTACATCTAAAATTTTAAAATACGCTGTCGATTCTAACTCATCATGATGCAGTTCATCTTTTCCGTCACGTAAAGAAATTGAATTCACGGAAATTAGTTCATCAATAGATCGATTGTTATTAATGAATAGCCCTTTTCCTTTCGCTAGCGTAAAACCCAATGGTACGCAGCTATACACAATATTACAAATCGGACAGATGAATATATCTCGCTGATGATCCCAATAATGCGAGGATTTTCTCGCAGCATCCACACCAACTTTTTGCACCCAAGTTAAATCAAAAGCTTCTGCCGTTGTTTTCATCTTATTGTCGCAACAAGCACATGTTAATTTGTTTTTTACGTATTTCTTTTCATCCTTTTTTGTTTCTAGGTATGCCTCAGCGGACTTAATAAAGTAATTTTCATATTCTTCATATAAATCCTTTTTGCTAGCAGTACTATTAAGTAACGAAACATTTGACCAAAAACCTTGAATAATTTGATAACTTAGCACACGTGGCACGATGTACCGCTTTGCTTTTGAATATTCTAAAAATCCAATACATTTTAATAGTTGCGTAGCCAATTCAGTAACTTGCTCACATACATCATCGACTGTTTCTTTCTTCTTTTTATTTACTTTCTTCCAAGCCTTTGCTTCTGCTTCAAATTGATACGGAATATCCTTTAAAAATGGATATACATTTTTATAACTATTAGATGTAAGCCATCTTTTCATATTATCAATCAGCTTATTAAATTGTTCTAATTGCTTTTCATCGTCTACTCCAACCATACATTTTTCAATAAAGGCCTTGCTTGCAAGCATTTTATAATAAGTAGATTCATAACCATAACGTTCAGTTAATAATTCAAAATAATGCTCCGTGAAGTTTTCTAAATTTGCTTCGTCAAAAGAGATTGTTTGTCCCTTTCTGTCAAAATCCAAATTTGCATGCTGAAATACTCGGCACAATCCTAATATTCCTGCATTGTAGATAACTTCATCAATTTGCAATTCAATCAAATTTCTCACCCCCTATTCATTAATCATTTCGATACAACCAAAGAATGTAGAACGTCTAAAACCGAGACCCGCCTGTGCAAAAATGTTCAAATCTTCTGGATGCCCCTCTAGTAGAAAAGTTCCTTCATACGCGTTCATATATAAAATATTTTGAGCATTCAATGCCGCAAAGGAATCATGCTTTAACTGTACAACCTTTTTATGCATAACAATTGGTGTTAGAATAATTGGTTCATATATAGGACGGTTCGCTACCACCTTCATGAGTTCATTTGCAGCATAATTTAATTCAGTTTGATAATTTTCATCATCCAAATCTAAATACTGTCCAACTTGATTTTTGATAACAATAGGAGATAAAGTTTTAAATAGTACACGATTTGTTTTTGGTAATTTTTCTGGGAGCATTTTAATATGAGCCAGGGACAATTCGTAAGATTGATACTTATAGTTTTTTTTCTGCACAAAACCGTTATACAAGTTCAATATAAATTCTGCACTGGGTGAGGAAATGGTAAGACGTACGTCTTGATGAATAGTAAATTCTCCATTTTCTAAGGTGTAATCATTCAAATAAATAGCACCAGTGAAAGGGCGCATTTCTTTATTCGCCTGATCTTTTGTGTAATGATACATTTTTAATTGCATTTGCGGACTAGATGCCTGTAGAGCTGACTTTACAACACTAGCAAATAAAAAGTTAGGGTGCCGTGGTATCTTACTAGCTTCATAAACTGTGAGCAACTTCAAATAATCACCTCGTTTCTATAATATCATAGTAAAATAATACCATTAAGTCTAGTATGGATCATCTATGCAAAGAGCCCAGGAATTAACTAACCTTAAATTATAAATCTCTTCAGAATAAGTTAGTGCCACTGAAATATTCGGGTTTATTTTGCAAGGCGGTTAGTCTCGCTATAAAACATAATAATATATTCCAACAACATAAAAAGACTACCTCATCTCTTTCAAATAATGTTGTTAACACAATTGAATAGAGCTAATTCGTAGATTTAGAGGAACATTACCTTCATGTCTTGTTTGATAGTTCATCATAGCTAAGTAATCGGTTAAAAATCTCAGTTTCCGTCAGATGATCATTAAAGCATAATCGACATAGATATAGCTTCTAATAGGTCAATACCGATTAACAAATACCTGCATTTCCATATTGTGATAAAATGTATATATTAATAGAATGGGGGGATAAACCATGAACAGAAATAAGTTAGATGTTGTAGGAGTAGGTCATGTTGGCTCTTATGTTCTAGCAGATGCCATGAAATTAGGACTATTTGCGGAAATAGCTGTCATTGATAAAGATAATGATGCAGCTTATGGTGAAGCCCTTGACCAAGAACATGCAACCGCTCTTACATATATGTCAAATACAACCGTACATGCTGGAGATTATTCCGAATGTGCAGATGCAGATGTGATTATCATTGCTGCTGGCCCTAGCATAATAAGTGATGGAGAAGGGATGCCGGATCGGACACAATTAGCTGTTACCAATGCAGAGGTAATTCGTGAAGTTATGACTGAAATTACTAAATATACGAAAGATGCAATCATTATTATCATAACAAATCCGTTAGATACCATTGTGTACATAGCAGAAAATGAATTCGGTTATCCGAAGGGACGCATAATGGGAACCGGAACTATGCTTGATTCTGCCCGTCTTCGTAAAATTATTGCTACTAATTATGACATCGATCCAAAAAGTGTAACAGCTTATATGATGGGCGAACACGGACATACAGCTTTCCCAGTATTAAGTCGCTTAAGTGTGCAAGGGTTTGGTGAACATGAATTGGACCAAGTTTTTCAAGGAAAAGAACCATTAAATCGGGACGATATTAAAAAGCAAGTTGTAAAAGCAGCCTATGATGTGTTTAATGGGAAAGGGTGGACAAATGCAGGTGTTGCCCAAGCTGCTGTTACTCTAGCAAAAACGATTATGCTAGATGAACGCAGTGTTTATCCGGTCTCCACAACATTACACGGGCAATATGGATACGATGAAGATGTTGCATTAAGTATGCCATGTGTCATTGGGAGAAATGGCGTAGAAAAGCAATTAGAAATTGCTCTCGACTCCCAAGAACTTGAATTGCTACATCAATCAGCGGAGTATATTAAAGAAACGATGAAGGTTGCAAATACAGGTAAAGCTCATAATTCTTAAATTCTAGGTTGATATATACAACTTACATTGCCTTTTTGACGAACAGGATGTGGCCTGTTCGTCTTTTTATTTAACTTCTTTCAGAATTCATGTTTTCTCCAAGTGACATAGGAAACGAAAAAGAGGCTTCCCACAAGTTTGCACAACTCATGAGAAACCTCTAATTCAGAAGAGAAATGATAGCAAAATGTTAGCATTTCACTCTCATCTTAATCAAAAACCCTTATATATCAAGGGGTAAAGCGGCTTATTACATCATGCCGCCCATATAGTTTCAAACTGTAATATATTTAACCATAGTAGAACCAAATCGCGTGAAATCAACATTCTGCTGACCCTAAGTGTAACATTTTTAACCTGAATTTCCTGCAAATTATAATACTTCGTTAGCAAAATGTTAGCATGATGTTAGCAACGATTGCCCATTTAATGACATGAAGACTGTTATACAAAAAGCGAAAGAAGACATATTTTTTCCTTATTACTTCTCACAAATAAGACCAAATTTGTTTTAGTACAATTTTCGTGACAGCTTCACAGTAGGCGGACTGCATTTAGCAAACATGGGATAACTGTTGAGATCACATACTTAATAAATGCTGGAACCACAATAAATATAAATGCATCCACAGTGGATGTTTTGTTATAAAAAACTTTGAACCCTCCTATAGTCATTTAAATAGGAGGGTTTTTTATTATACTATTCACTCTGTTCAGTGTTGTTATCTTTGGGGTGTTTTTCAAACTCCCCCTATTTTTTAAGATTTTTGTTATTAGCAATATATAATAAATCTTTATAAAATAGGGGGGATTTTGATATTGACAAATTATATCAACTGGTTATGTTTGCACCATCAAATGACTAAGGAGTAAACCAATGAAAATATCATTCAACACTGAACAGCTTTTAAGTTTCTCAAAATGGAAACCGGGATATTTATATAAGAAAGGAAAATCTGAGGTTGTAAAAAAACTATATTCAATCGGAATGATGAATGTCACTGTCAGTGGTAAAGGCAGTAATACGGTCTACACCTTTGACATCCCGGAATCATTTTGGCTAACACTTCCTATCCTGAATATGAAACACTCAGAACTTTTGACCGATATAATTTAAATATTATCAGACGGGAATGTTGCTAATGGTTTAGTAATGTTTCACAGTGAATATTACGAAAATTAGCATTCAAACATAACACAACAACAAAAGCCGTAGAAAACAAATTTAACAGCGTTAAGAGCTATTTTAATGAAATGGACATGCTGGAAAAAAGCAATTATCTAAAATCTCATAGAATTATCCCTGATGGCTCTCAAACGTGGCTAACTGGTGCAGATGCTCTTACAATTGATTCAAAGATTAGGGAATTGTGGATTGCTTTTCATGAAAAATACCATCATGCAGATGGGGAATTACTTCAAAAGTTTCAAAAGGAATTCTACTTTAAGGAGATTCCAAGAATTATAGGTGCTAGATACTATCGTGCTGTTAAGATAACAAAACTATCCCCTCAATTCATGGAAGATGTACTGGCTGCAAAACAATTGTTGATAGATACTTTTAATCTAGAACTAGTTAGAAAAGAATTGCATAAAAGACATGAAAAACATAGGGAATTATTAAAACAAAGAAAAGAAGAAGAAGAGGCTATTATGCAAGCCCGATTGGAAGCCATGTTTCAATACTCTTTGTTGAAAAACAATTAACAGAGGCGCCTGGAAAAGGATAAACTAGAATTAAACTATTTCCATATATAATAGATAATGCCAGGTACCTCCAAAATTTCTGGATGGTGCCTGGCACTTTTATGCTTTTGTATTCTTTTATTATCGACCACGACAACACCTCTGTTATTACAAGTTCACAGACAAATTGGAATTTATCTCACTCATATTATTCCCAAATCAGCCCAGACATCTACTGAAAAAGAAGTGTAATGTGCAATACGTTCATCCGATAAATCCTGTTTTCCTTTTAAAGAAATATATGTAGTTAAATCCATCTTCATAATCCCACGAATTCATATCCTCATATTATCACATTCCTTATATATACTGTTTCAGCCAGTCTGGCATGTTAGGGTCATCGATTGCCCAAGATTCTTCAATGTGCTCGTCTTCGTCCCAATTGTTTTCATCACCGTCAAAGAACTTCTGCCTGTGACATTTGTACTTAATAACTTCGTTTCCTTCAAGTCTATACTCATTCCAATAATAATTCTGCTTACCATGACCATTCCATTCGTTGGTAGTGTAAATTATCATATACATCATCCTTTCGTTATTTCCAACTTCAGATTTTTTTGAAGTCAAATGAAAGCTACTGTGGTCTTGTGCAGCGGTTCGACACAGCGAAACCAATGTACGGTTCACTTTTCAGAACGGCAAAGAAATAACGGATTAATCAAAAAGCAAGTGAAAAGCGGATTCTTTGTAGGCATCAGTTTTGCGGTTTGTAGATTATACTTTTTAGAGAGCATCTTCCAACTCTTCTTCAGAGTAACCGAAAGTGTAATCTTCATCTTTTCCATTTGAAGCCCAGATTTGAGCGGCATCATAAACGCTTAAGGATTCACCTTCGTCTAAATCGTCGTCATCATCTAAACCATATCTGCAATTTGCGCAGTACATATCACTAAAAACGTATTTCTTAGTTAGAGGTTCTCCGCATTGTGGACAAGGTGGAGTCTCACCAGTATATGCGTTTTCTTCTTCCCAACTTTTCCTTTTAGTAATATCTAATAATCCCATGTGGATACCCTCCCTTTTAATTAGCCTTAATCGCTTCATCGGTTTAGCCATCGGATTCATTTTCAGTACCCGCTTTGCTAGCATCGTAATTCTTTATGCCTTGTATAAGTTCCTTTTTGGCTGATTCAACTTCGGCGGTTGAGATGGCTTTTTTCTGAGCCAAGTAGTCAATTGTTTTTTGCACACCGCCTGTAAGGGTAATGCCTACGCCAAAAGCAACACCAACCCAAGGAAGAATCTTTTTTTCCATCTTTTTTTCTCCGGACTTAACCAGTAGTTCGACAAGTTTTTCGGGACCGCCGCTATCCTTTGCCATTTTAGATAGTTCCGCGTAATTCCATGCCATAGTTTTCCACTCCTTTGATATTCGCTATAATCATTATAGATTATTAATATCCGCACTATCAACAAGACAGACTGCGGTATTTTTATCAAAAATGTCCGCAAATCAGGAGGAAGATGTAATGGGGAACAAAACGACTCGGAAAGTACCCGTCAACAAAGAGCGTTTTATTGAAGTGCTAAAACATAGAAACTGTAGTATTAGGAAACTCGGCGAAGCCTATGAGGAAATCGAACGTACAGAAAAAACAATACGTCGATGTTTAGATGATGGGGAAATGCCGCCGGATTTGCTAGATAGGATTGCGAAATATCTTGATGTTCATCCAGACTATCTGTCAGGTGCATATGAAGAAAAAGCTGACAAAATTGAAAATGAGTATTTACTCGCTCTTACTCGTTCTTTCATAAAACCAGAAAAATATCCGTACCTCTTAAAAGCCAAAAGCGATATAGGTTATAAAACATATTTTGAGAATATTCTTACCATGAACGATATCACAATGGAGCTATTCCAAACGCTTCCACCTGAGGAGCGTATAGTGTTCCGTCAAGAAATGGTTATAGCGATTTTACGAGTCATTGCTAAACATTTTTCACATGATTCGTTAGGCAATAATTTAGCGGAAGAACTATCTTATTGCGAATCTTTTGTTGGGGATTTCGACCCATTCTCATATTTTGCAGAGTTAGAAGGCATCGGATTATCAGAGGAAGAACTTGACGGATTAATTGATGATGAAAACTCCTTGACTGATTCTGAGCGACGTTTGCATGAAAAATATACAAGATTAGAGCAAGGGTAAGATCAACAGGCGAACGGAAAGTCCCATGGTAGCGGTTTTAACCGCTCTCGTGGGACTTGCACGTTTCCAGCGATTTTCGGTATGCACACCCCTGATGAGTTTTGCGCCACCCCTTGACCGCTGAAAAAGAAAAGAAGCTTCCCACAAGTTTGCGCAACTCATGAGAAACCTCTAATTTTAGGAGAGAAATGTTAGCAAAATGTTAGCATTTCTCTCTCATCTTACTTAAAAACTCTTATATATCAAGGGGTAAAGCGGCTTATTACATCATGCCGCCCATTCCACCCATGCCGCCCATGTCAGGCATTGCAGGAGCGCCAGCTGGTTCTGGTTTGTCAGCTACAACTGCTTCAGTTGTTAAGAACATAGCTGCAACAGATGCTGCGTTTTGAAGAGCAGAACGTGTAACCTTAGTAGGATCCACGATACCGGCTTCAAGCATGTTTACCCATTCGCCAGTAGCAGCGTTGAAGCCTCTGCCTACTGCTTCGTTTTTCAAGCGTTCTACAACTACAGAGCCTTCAAGACCTGCATTGATTGCGATTTGACGAACTGGTTCTTCTAATGCACGAAGAACGATGTTAACGCCTGTTGCTTCGTCGCCAGCTGCATCGATAGAAGCTACTTTCGTGTAGATGTTCATTAATGCAGTACCACCACCTGCTACGATACCTTCTTCAACAGCAGCACGTGTAGAGTTTAATGCATCTTCAATGCGAAGCTTACGTTCTTTTAATTCTGTTTCAGTAGCAGCACCTACTTTAATAACTGCCACGCCGCCAGCTAATTTCGCTAAGCGTTCTTGTAATTTTTCACGGTCGAATTCAGAAGTCGTTTCTTCTAATTGAGCGCGGATTTGACCGATGCGAGCATTGATTTGATCAGTGCTTCCTGATCCTTCTACGATCGTTGTGTTTTCTTTTGTTACTACGATTTTCACAGCTTTACCAAGAGATTCAACAGTTGCAGATTTAAGGTCGCGACCTAGTTCTTCTGTAATTACTTCGCCGCCAGTTAAAATAGCGATATCTTCTAGCATTGCTTTACGACGATCACCAAAGCCTGGAGCCTTAACTGCAACTACATTGAAAGTACCGCGAAGTTTGTTCACAACAAGTGTTGCTAATGCTTCACCTTCAACATCTTCAGCAATGATTAATAAAGGACGACCTTGTTGTACCACTTGTTCTAACACAGGAAGAATTTCTTGAATGTTAGAAACTTTTTTATCTGTGATCAGAATATAAGGATTGTCAAGAACAGCTTCCATTTTATCAGAATCTGTGATCATGTAAGGTGATGCATAACCACGATCAAATTGCATACCTTCTACTACGTCAAGTTCAGTAGTGAAACCTTTTGATTCTTCAAGAGTGATAACGCCGTCGTTACCGACACGTTCCATTGCTTCTGCAATCAATTCGCCTACTTCTTCATCAGCAGATGAAATCGCAGCAACTTGTGCAATAGAAGCTTTACCTTCGATTGGTTTTGAAATAACTTTTAATTCTGCAATTGCTGATACAACTGCTTTTTCGATACCTTTGCGAATACCCATAGGGTTTGCACCGGCAGTAACGTTCTTTAAGCCTTCACGAATCATTGCTTGCGCAAGAACCGTTGCAGTTGTTGTACCGTCACCAGCTACATCGTTTGTTTTGCTAGCTACTTCAGCAACCAATTTTGCACCCATGTTTTCAAATGCATCTTCTAATTCGATTTCCTTTGCGATCGTTACACCGTCATTTGTAATAAGCGGAGAACCGAATTTCTTTTCTAATACTACGTTACGTCCCTTAGGTCCAAGCGTAACTTTTACTGCGTTTGCAAGAGTATCTACACCGCGAAGCATTGCACGACGTGCTTCTTCACTAAATTTAATATCTTTTGCCATTTTTACGTACCTCCCTATTTTTTAAAAATAAGATGTATAAATTAACCGATTACAGCTAAAATGTCACTTTCGCGTAAAATTAAGTATTCTGCACCTTCGTATTTAACTTCTGTACCACTATATTTTGAGAAGATAATACGATCACCTACAGCTACTTCCAAAGCTACAGTCGCTCCGTTTTCAAGCACTCGACCTGTTCCAACTGCTACAATCTTGCCTTCTTGTGGCTTTTCTTTTGCAGAGTCTGGTAACACAATACCACTAGCAGTTTTTTCTTCTGCTTCAACAAGTTCAATTACTACGCGATCACCTAATGGCTTTAGCATGAAAATAACCTCCTCAATTCATATGTAAGTTTTCTATTTATTAGCACTCATCTCAATTGAGTGCTAACACACCTTTTATAATAATGAATCTCTATTTCTTTTGCAAGTATAAACCATAAATTTTCATAAATTTTCCCATATAATCCCATAAATAGTCGTCTCATACTGGAACAGTATACCCACTTCTTCTGAAAACATTCTTTCAGTAATTCTTATAAAATTGTATGATACAATAAAGTGAAACTTCGCTCGTTTGTTTGAAAAAGGACCACTTAGTTCTTTTCTCTCTTAAACGTGGATTTCCTTTTTTACGAATGTAAATTTATATAGAAAAGGAGACATGACAATTGAATACTAAATATTGGTGGATTATTATCACATATATTGTCATGCAAATTTCCAGTTTAGTTGGCGTTCCTCTTTTATTAAAAACTGGACTATACATTACTTATACTAGGAATATGCAAATTGAAATGGCTTCCGCGCACTGGGCAATTATTAGCTTTGTAGTCGCTCTCATTATCACCTTGCTGCTTCTTCGACATGATGATGATCCACTAGCTCGTGGTAAGATGGGACTTATGTACACGATTCTATGGATGTTTCTTGGTGTGTTTCTGGCTATGTTTGCTCAAGCAATTGCAGCAAACATCGAAATGCGTCTATTTGGTATTAACCCCGGCTCTGAGAATACACAAAGGCTCGTAGATATAGCTAAAGTTGCTCCTCTGTTCATATTAGTTACATCTATTTTCGGCCCGATTCTTGAAGAAATTGTGTTTCGAAAGATTTTCTTTGGTTCCCTTTATAAGCGTTTTAATTTTTTTGTTGCCGCCATTATAAGCTCGCTCATATTTGCAACGGTTCACTTCGATTTTAGTCATATCTTGATTTACACATCTATGGGTATTGTTTTTTCCTTTTTATACGTACATACGAAGCGGATTATAGTTCCCATTGTTGCACATGTTATGATGAATACAATCGTGATTTTGGTGAACCTTGGATTAAGCAACAATATGGATAAGATCATGCGACAAGCTGAAAATTTGCACACAATTATTGGAGGATTTTAAAAATGCGTAGAAATTCACCTATGCTTATGGCAACTCTATATTTAATACTAGGCGCTATTTTCACGTATTTGGCTATAACGAGCGTGGAAACTACGATATGGAATATTTACACACTCTTACTGATTTTTATGGCTACCTTTGATTTCGGTCTTGCCATTCGCCTCATTCTACTTAAATGGAAAGCAAGAAACCATTAAGCAACATAGGTAAAAAAATGGACCACAGTCTGGTCCATTTTTTCATACTTCGCATTTCTTATGTAAGTGAATTTCTTACTATTTCGGATAATGTTTCAGAAAATAAACGAGCGTTTGTAATTCAACTGATAAATCAATATGATGAATACGAATATGTTCTGGCACATTAATACGTGCTGGTGTGAAATTTAAGATTCCTTCTATGCCCGTCTGTGACAATCGATCTGTAACAGACTGTGCTACGGCTGCCGGTACTGTTAGTATTGCTACTTTTACATCCGCCATCCGTTGTTCCATTTCACTTAGATGATAAACTGGAACTTCTCCTATAAACTGTCCGACCTTCTTCTCATCTACATCAAAAGCCATTTCAATTTTTGTGTTATTATTTTTCATGAAATTATAGTGTAAGAAAGCGGTTCCTAAATTTCCAACGCCAATTAATGCTACTTGAATTAAATCATCTTGATCAAGAGTTTGGCTGAAAAATGATAATAAATAGTTTACATTGTAACCGTACCCTTTTTTGCCTAGTGCTCCAAAGTACGAAAAATCTCTGCGAATGGTAGCCGAATCAACTTTTACGGCTTCACTGAGCTCCGCTGAGGAAACACGTTGTTTTCCTGAAAGTGATAAATTTTTAATAAAACGATAATACAAGGGTAGTCGTTTCGCAGTTGCCTGCGGTATTTTAGGCTGTTCCATCATATCCCCCTCTCTTTCCGATTTCTGTTTACCCCATAGGGAAATTTGACCTTTATTAACAGAATGTACGTTGAAAGTTTATTGGTGTAAAGCTTTCCTTGTATAATAGAGAGAGACCATTGTCTCCTTATTAAACTATACACCATTTCTAATGATGTTGAAAAACATTAGTTTTTTATAAATATACAGTAGACTAACTAATTTGAGGTGAAACACGTTGATTTTATTACAGGTAAATGGATTGACAAAGCTTTTTGGGGCTGATGTCATTTTATCCAATATAAAACTAGAAGTACAATCCCGAGAACGCGTTGCACTCGTAGGGCGTAACGGTGCAGGTAAATCGACTTTACTACGAATTATTGCAGGTGAAATGTCGTATGAATCGGGTGACATTATTAAACCAAAAGACGTTACCATTGGTTACTTAGCACAAAATACCGGCTTAGAAACCTCATTAACGATTGGCGAAGAAATGCTCTCCGTATTTCGGGAACTGCAAGAAATGGAGCGGGACCTACGAAATATGGAGCAGGAAATGGGAAAAGAAGAAGTATTCAGTAATGAAACTCGTTATGAAAAGGTTCTAGCGGAGTACGATAGACTCCAACAATTATATAGTGATCAAGGTGGCTATCAATACGAAGCCGATATTCGCTCTGTTCTCAGTGGATTAGGGTTTCCCACCGAAACACACAAGATGCAAATTTCAATGCTAAGCGGTGGTCAGAAAACACGCCTTGCACTAGGGAAGCTGTTGCTTACAAAGCCTGATCTTCTCATTCTAGATGAACCAACCAATCATTTGGATATCGAAACCCTTACATGGCTAGAACAATATTTACAAAGTTATTCAGGTGCCATCCTCATCGTATCGCATGACCGATACTTTTTAGATCGCATCGTAACCCAAGTATATGAAATATCTAATACACAAAGCAAACGCTTTACCGGAAACTATAGTAAATATTTAGAGCAAAAGGCCGAGTGGTATGAGCAAGAAATGAAGCGCTACGAAAAGCAACAAGACGAGGTTGCAAAGCTACAAGACTTTGTACAGCGTAACATCGCAAGAGCGTCTACCACAAAACGTGCGCAAAGTCGGCGTAAACAATTAGAACGCATGGAGCTCATGACGCGGCCAGCTGATGATGAAAAATCCGCTTCCTTTCATTTTGAAATCGAGCGTCAAAGTGGAAATGATGTACTGCACGTACAAGATGTAGCTGTCGGATATGAAGGAAACCCAATTATTACTCATGTAAATATGCACCTATCACGTGGTGACAGTGTCGCCCTTGTCGGTCCAAACGGCATAGGTAAATCAACCTTATTAAAAGCTATGGTTCATCAGTTAGACATTCTAAAAGGCTCTATTACCTTTGGCTCTAATGTCACAATTGGTTACTATGATCAGCAGCAAGCTATTCTCACTTCCTCCAAGCGCGTGTTAAATGAGCTATGGGACGAGTTTCCTATGCAGCCTGAAAAAGAAATACGAACCATTCTCGGAAATTTTCTCTTCTCTGGAGATGACGTGTTAAAAATCGTTTCTTCTCTAAGCGGCGGAGAAAAAGCTCGCCTTGCTCTCGCAAAGCTTATGATGCAAAAATGTAACGTATTAATATTGGACGAGCCGACTAACCATCTAGACATAAGTAGTAAGGAAATTCTAGAAAATGCCTTGATTCATTTCCCAGGAACAATTCTTTTCGTTTCTCATGATCGGTATTTTATTAATAGAGTTGCTTCCAAGGTAATAGAATTAGCACCCTCTGGTACAACTGAGTATTTGGGCGATTATGATTATTATATAGAGAAAAAAGCAGAAACATTAGAAATTGCTCGTCTGAAAGAAGAGGAATTGGAAATTGTACCTGATGAACCAACTGAAAAACGAACCTATCAAGAAGACAAAGAGAAAAAAAAGCAGGATCGTCAGCGTGCTCGTAAGCTTGAGGAAATAGAAGAAACCATTATGCTGCTAGAAGAACAGATTACTGCCTATGAAGAAGAGCTTTGCTCACCTGAAGTGTTCCAAGACTATGAAAAAGTACAAAGTATTCACAAAGAAAAAGAAGCCTCTGAATCGAAGCTTGAATCTCTTATGGCGCAATGGGAAGAACTGCAAAGTTAATAAATATAACCGCATTCACTATCCACATGTGGATAGTAAAACGTACTTCACAAAAAAGGAGTAGAGGAATGAGCATTTTGCTCTTCTTCTACTCCTTTTTACACACTATCCACAGAGATATGCACATATGCACGTTGATATTCCGCATTTCCCTATAAGTTACGCACATTACCCACAGTTATATCCACAGTTATCCACAAATCTATACACAATCTCATCGTACTTAGTCACAAACTTTCCACCGATTTATTCACAGCCTTTACTTTAGGCTGTGGATATTATCGCTCAATTGGCAACCCAGGATTCGCATTCAACGCTAATGTCGAACGCTTTCCTTGTTGATAAAGAATCGTTCCTGCTGCTCCTATCATTGCTGCATTGTCTGTACACAAGGACAAAGGCGGAATGATGAGCTCTATTTCATTTTGTTCCAGAAACGCCTGTTCTAGTGCACCGCGAAGTCCCTTATTTGCAGCAACTCCACCAGCTAATAGTACTTGCTTTACTTTATATTGCTCTGCTGCGCGCACTGTTTTTGTTACTAATACATCAATAACGCTCGCTTGAAAGCTAGCAGCCAAATCTTCGGGTACGATTGTTTCTCCTCGCTGGCTTGCATTATGCACAGTGTTAATAACAGCCGATTTCAATCCGCTAAAGCTAAAGTCATATGAGTCATGTTCTAACCATGCTCGCGGCAAATCAATCGTCGGCTTCCCTTGTGCCGCCAAGCGATCAATATGCGGACCACCTGGATACGGAAATGATAATGTCCGTGCTACTTTATCATAAGCTTCTCCCGCTGCATCATCTCTTGTTTCGCCAATTACTTCAAATGAGCCATGCTCCTTCATATAAACAAGTTCAGTATGACCGCCAGACACAACAAGAGCTAGTAATGGAAATTGCATTTCCTTTATCAATCGATTTGCATAGATGTGTCCAGCAATATGATGCACACCGATTAAAGGAATCCGATGAGCAAAAGAAATCGCCTTTGCAGCATGTACACCTACAAGCAATGCCCCTACTAATCCTGGCCCCTCTGTTACCGCAACGGCATCTAGATCAGCAAAGGTAAGATTGGCCTGTGTTAGCGCCTCTTCGATTACAATTGTAATTTGTTCGACATGATGGCGAGATGCAATCTCTGGAACTACGCCTCCAAAACGCTTATGGCTTTCAATTTGAGATGCGACCACATTCGAAACAATTTCTCGTCCATTTTTTATAATTGCTGCTGCCGTTTCATCACAGCTTGATTCGATAGCTAATAATAGTGTTTCTTTTTCCATTATAAATTCACCCACATTACGAGAGCATCCTCGTAGTTATCTGTATAGTATCCTTTCCGAATACCACCATTTAAAAACCCAAGCTTCCGATAAAGCCCTTGCGCGGTACCATTTGATACACGGACCTCAAGAGACATCGTTTTGCCTCCCTTTAACCGTGCATTTTCCATAACAAAGCGTAACAAAGCCTCTCCGAGTTTCCGACCTCTATACGAAGGCAATATCGCTATATTTGTTATATTTGCCTCATCTAAAATAAGCCACATCCCACAATAACCTACTACCCGATTATCCTCTTCTATGACAGTGTAGACTGCATACTCGTTCATCGTTAATTCTCGGATAAATGCATCCTCAGTCCAAGGAATTGTAAAAGAGGCGTGCTCAATTTCTAATACTTGCTTTATATCGCTTAATTGCATGTCTCGAAACGTTATGAATGTGTCCATTGCCTACTTCCCCTACTTCTTTTGGTTTGCTAGCCATTTCGCTTCCGCCTCTGCTAGACGCAAATAGTTTGGCACAAAGGTGTGTACATCCTGTTCAGTGGCATCTGCTCCCATCATCGCTAATAGAGCTGGTCTCGGATGATTGATCGTTGCATTTGCATAAACCGCCTGATCGCCTAATTCCTGCTGTATAGTTGCTTGGTGAATAGCAACGTCTTGTCCTATAAAAAGAACGGGCTGCTCATATTTTTTTACGATCTGCAGCCAATCAGGTAGAAGGATAATACGGTCCTCCTCTTGTACACGTAAGCCATTTTCATATCGGTACAAGCCTGTAAAAACCTGTTGACGACGCGCATCAAACAAAGGACATATGTATCCGTTAAAGTGCTCTCCATTAATCGCTAACGCTGCCAGGCTTGAAATACCTGATAGTGGAATTTGCAATGACCATGCCAACGTTTTCGCTACAGTAACACCGATACGAATACCTGTATACGAACCAGGTCCCGCTGCTACTACAATTTTCTCCAATTCAGTGCTCTTTACATCGCACATTGTTAATAGCTGCTCAATGGCAGGCATCAGACGTACGGAATGATTGTTCTTTGTATTGGTAATGATTTCCCCCAAAACATTCGATCCATCTATTAGTCCTACTCCCATTACCTGATTGGAAGTATCAATCGCTAAAACTTTCATTTTGCAAAAGCTCCTTACATAGTCTAATATACCGTTCTCCCACTGGCTCTAGCACAATCCTGCGCGTCTGTCCTTCCCCGTGATACAATCTTATACGCAACATTTGTTCAGGAAGAAATGCTTGAATAAAATGAGCCCATTCGACTACGGTAACACCTGGTCCATAGAAATAGTCATCCCATCCTAAATCTTCTTCACTCTCTTCTAATCGATACACGTCCATATGATATAGCGGAATACGTCCTTCGTATTCTTTTATAATGGTAAAAGTAGGACTGTTTACTACGCGCTTTACGCCTAAACCTTTTGCAAGGCCTTGTGTAAAGGTTGTTTTCCCTGCTCCTAAATCACCTTCTAAAGTAAGCACATCTCCTTCCATTGCCAGACGGCCAAGCTTTTCAGCTAAATCTTTCGTCTCTTCTGGGGATGATGTGAAAATTTCGTGTATTGGCATTATTGTCACCAACCTCATTTTATCTTCTAGTATAGCCTATTCCTTATGATCTGAACGATTTACACGGCTTTCATAATTATTATACTAACTTTCTGCAAACTTTGCAGATGTATAATGATGATGGACGACATGATTCTAACACTGTTGTTTTCGTTAAGCTTAACCGCTTCTCTCTAAACTAAATTCTCGAAGGATCCTTTTTTATGTAGTATAAGAAGCAGTGGTTTAAGCTTTATTGCTATATTTATACAAAAAAAGACCTTAGGACTGTATCCTAAGGATCGTTGTTTGTATGTAAATGGCGGTCCGGACGGGACTCGAACCCGCGACCTCCTGCGTGACAGGCANTGGCTCGGGACGGAATCGAACCGCCGACACGAGGATTTTCAGTCCTCTGCTCTACCGACTGAGCTACCGAGCCAAATGGCGGTCCGGACGGGACTCGAACCCGCGACCTCCTGCGTGACAGGCAGGCATTCTAACCAGCTGAACTACCGGACCAGATTGCGGGGACAGGATTTGAACCTGCGACCTTCGGGTTATGAGCCCGACGAGCTACCGGACTGCTCCACCCCGCGACGATATATATAATACAAGCCTAGCGACGTCCTACTCTCACAGGGACAAAGTCCCAACTACCATCGGCGCAAAAGAGCTTAACTTCCGTGTTCGGTATGGGAACGGGTGTGACCTCTTTGCCATCATCACTAGACCTATATAAAGGAAAATTCCTTCAAAACTAGGTAACAAAAGTGTAAAGAACAAAAACTTTTTGGATAAGCCCTCGATCGATTAGTATTCGTCAGCTCCACACGTCACCATGCTTCCACCTCGAACCTATCTACCTGATCATCTTTCAGGGATCTTACTAGCTTGACGCTATGGGAAATCTCATCTCGAGGGGGGCTTCATGCTTAGATGCTTTCAGCACTTATCCCGACCGCACATAGCTACCCAGCGATGCTCTTGGCAGAACAACTGGTACACCAGCGGTGCGTCCATCCCGGTCCTCTCGTACTAAGGACAGCTCCTCTCAAATTTCCTGCGCCCACGACGGATAGGGACCGAACTGTCTCACGACGTTCTGAACCCAGCTCGCGTACCGCTTTAATGGGCGAACAGCCCAACCCTTGGGACCGACTACAGCCCCAGGATGCGATGAGCCGACATCGAGGTGCCAAACCTCCCCGTCGATGTGGACTCTTGGGGGAGATAAGCCTGTTATCCCCAGGGTAGCTTTTATCCGTTGAGCGATGGCCCTTCCATGCGGAACCACCGGATCACTAAGCCCGACTTTCGTCCCTGCTCGACTTGTAGGTCTCGCAGTCAAGCTCCCTTATGCCTTTACACTCTTCGAATGATTTCCAACCATTCTGAGGGAACCTTTGGGCGCCTCCGTTACACTTTAGGAGGCGACCGCCCCAGTCAAACTGCCCACCTGACACTGTCTCCCGCCCCGATCAGGGGCGCGGGTTAGAATTTCAATACAGCCAGGGTGGTATCCCACCAGCACCTCCATCGAAGCTAGCGCTCCGACTTCATTGGCTCCCACCTATCCTGTACAAGCTGTAACAAAATTCAATATCAGGCTACAGTAAAGCTCCATGGGGTCTTTCCGTCCTGTCGCGGGTAACCTGCATCTTCACAGGTACTATAATTTCACCGAGTCTCTGGTTGAGACAGTGCCCAAATCGTTACACCTTTCGTGCGGGTCGGAACTTACCCGACAAGGAATTTCGCTACCTTAGGACCGTTATAGTTACGGCCGCCGTTTACTGGGGCTTCGGTTCAAAGCTTCGCTTACGCTAACCTCTCCCCTTAACCTTCCAGCACCGGGCAGGTGTCAGCCCCTATACATCGCCTTGCGGCTTCGCAGAGACCTGTGTTTTTGCTAAACAGTCGCTTGGGCCTTTTCACTGCGGCTCTCCGTTAAGAGAGCACCCCTTCTCCCGAAGTTACGGGGTCATTTTGCCGAGTTCCTTAACCAGAGTTCTCTCGCACACCTTAGGATTCTCTCCTCGCCTACCTGTGTCGGTTTGCGGTACAGGCACCTTCTACCTCGCTAGAAGCTTTTCTTGGCAGCGTGGAATCAGAAAGTTCGCCCCTAAGGGGCTTCCCCATCACAGCTCAGCCTTAGGATGAGCGGATTTGCCTACTCATCAGCCTAACTGCTTGGACGCACACGACCAGCGGTGCGCTACTCCTATCCTTCTGCGTCCCTCCATTGCTCAAACGGTAAAGAGGTGGTACAGGAATATCAACCTGTTGTCCATCGCCTACGCCTATCGGCCTCGGCTTAGGTCCTGACTAACCCTGAGAGGACGAGCCTTCCTCAGGAAACCTTAGGCATTCGGTGGATGGGATTCTCACCCATCTTTCGCTACTCATACCGGCATTCTCACTTCTAAGCGCTCCACCAGTCCTTACGATCTGACTTCACTGCACTTAGAACGCTCCCCTACCACTGATACC
>NZ_JBGJZM010000007.1:0-50467 GCF_042610425.1 Ectobacillus soli | reverse complement strand
CCCCGAAGGGTTCGCTCGACTTGCATGTATTAGGCACGCCGCCAGCGTTCATCCTGAGCCAGGATCAAACTCTCCATAAAAGTTAAAGTTTGTCTAAGCTAAAAAAAATAAAACTGACGTTTCATGTTTTGTTTAGTTTTCAAAGAACTCGGCATCGCTCAAAAGCGACTTCAATATAATATCATGTGAACCGAAAGCTGTCAACAACTTTTGAATTTTTAAATTAACTTTCGTCAGTGACAACGCATATAAATATACCAGTTAGAAAAAAATAAAGCAACTGTTTTTTTAGATTTTCTATATCTTATCTATTCAAATGTACATAAATATGATGTTACCTCCCGCATTAACCATAAAAAAATAGACTGGCATGCAGCAAACTACATGCCAGTCTATTGAATCAAACAAATGAATTCACGCTTTACTAGGCTTCTTATTTATGACGCATAAGCGGAAATAAAAGAACATCACGAATAGATGGTGAGTTGGTTAATAACATCACTAGACGATCGATACCTATGCCTAGACCGCCTGTTGGAGGCATACCATATTCTAATGCTTCGATATAATCTTCGTCCATCATATGTGCTTCATCATTACCTTGTTCACGTTCTTGTAATTGAGCTTCAAAACGTTGCTTTTGATCAATTGGATCATTTAGCTCTGTAAATGCATTGGCATGCTCACGCGCTACAATGAATAGCTCGAAACGATCCGTGAACCGAGGATCTTCTGCATTTTTCTTTGCAAGAGGTGAAATTTCTACAGGATGGCCAAAAATAAATGTAGGTTGAATTAACTTTTCTTCTACTTTTTGTTCAAAGAATTCATTAATAATATGTCCTACTGACATCGTATCTTTAATTTCAATATGATGCTCGTTTGCCAATTGACGGGCTTCTTCTACACTCATTGGTTTCCAAAAGTCAGCACCTGTATATTCTTTAATTGCATCAACCATATGAAGTCGTTTCCACTTAGGCTCTAAATCAACCTCATATTCTCCATAAGTAATTTTTGTAGTACCAATTACTTCTTTCGCAATGTGTGCAATCATATTTTCTGTTAGTTTCATAATATCTTCAAAATCAGCATATGCTTCATACAATTCTAGCATTGTGAATTCTGGATTATGACGTGTTGATATTCCTTCGTTACGGAATACACGACCAATTTCATACACTTTTTCAAGGCCGCCGACGATTAGGCGTTTTAAATGTAATTCAATTGCAATACGCATAAATAGATCCATATCAAGCGCATTATGGTGTGTAATAAATGGACGTGCTGATGCACCGCCTGCAATTGCATGCATCATTGGTGTTTCCACTTCTAAATAACCGGAATCATCTAAGTATCTTCTCATAGAACGAATGATTTTACTGCGTGATACGAATGTTTCACGGCTTTCCATACTTGTAATTAAATCTAAATATCTTTGACGATAGCGTTGTTCAATGTCTTTTAACCCATGATATTTGTCTGGAAGTGGACGAAGAGATTTTGCCAGTAAAGTAAAGCCAGTAACTTTGACAGATAACTCTCCTGTTTTTGTACGGAATACAGTTCCATGTATTCCAACAAGATCTCCTAGATCTGCTGTACGGAATAATTCATAGGCTTCTTCCCCAATTACATCTTTCCGAACGTAAATTTGCATTTGTCCATTTAAATCTTGAATATGAGCAAAGCCAACCTTTCCTTTTCCTCGCTTTGTCATAATTCGTCCTGCAATAGAAACAGGTATATCTTTTTCATGTAAGTCTTCTTCTGAAAATTCATCGTACAATTCTACTAGTTGTTTAGAAGAATGTGTTCGTTCAAACCGCTTTCCAAATGGATCTATTCCGCTATCAAACAGGTTTTGTAGTTTTTCTCTGCGCACCTGTAACTGGTCATTTAACTCTTCACTCATAAAATCAACTCCAGCTCTATGAAATTTTGCAATGTTTATAGTATAACACTTTCTAATCCACTAGAAAAACTGTCAGCTACCACTGACAGTTTTTCTTCTTCAACTTTACACATGCTCCTGTGAATGTCAACCGACTTGAATAGAATTCTCTTTTTCTTCTGCTCTATCAGCAAATTGCGTAAGCAAAGACACAAGTTCATCACGTGTATTGCATTCATTTACCGCATTGCGAACTCTTGCATTTCCCTGAATTCCTTTTAAATACCAAGCAGCATGTTTACGCATTTCCTTTACTGCTATTTTTTCATTTTTAAGTGCGATAAGACGATCTAAATGTAGAAGACATACGTCAATTTTTTCGCGAATCCCTGGCTCTTCCATCAATTTTCCCGTTTCTAAATACTGAACCGTACGATAGATCATCCATGGGTTTCCAAGTGCTGCACGTCCAATCATAACTCCGTCCACACCAATCTCGTCCAGCATACGCTTTGCATCTTGTGGAGTTTCAACATCTCCGTTTCCGATAACCGGAATATTGACCGCTTGTTTTACTTGTTTTATAATATCCCAATTCGATTTACCTTCGTACATTTGAGCACGCGTACGGCCATGAACAGCTACCGCTTGTCCTCCTGCCCGTTCGACAGCAAGTGCATTTTCAACTGCAAGGATATGTTCACTATCCCATCCAATACGCATCTTAACAGTTACCGGTATTTTAACTGCATCTACAACAGCCGCTACCATTTCATATACTTTATTCGGATCTAATAACCATTTTGCACCTGCATCACATTTTGTAATTTTCGGTACAGGGCACCCCATATTAATATCTATAATATCCGCATCCGTATGTGATTCCACAAATTTAGCCGCTTCAACAAGATTCTCCTTTTCCCCACCAAAAATTTGAAGGCTAAGGGGTTTCTCGCGTTCATCCATATATAGCATGTTCATCGTTTTTTCATTTTTATAAAGTACAGCCTTGTCACTCACCATTTCTGCACAAACAAGACCAGCCCCAAATTCTTTTACAGTAAGACGAAATGCAGAATTGCACACTCCGGCCATTGGTGCTAATACTACCGGGTTTTTCATCTCAATATTTCCAATCTTAAGCAACGTAAATCCCTCCCTTCCCTTTCTTAATCCTTAGGTGATAATTCTTCTATGGAAACGTTCAAAGTATGTGATACATTTACAAGAAATTCTTGTGAAGGAGTTCGATTGCCACGCTCGATTTCACCTAAAATAGATACTGACAATCCCAATTGTTTAGCGAAGCTTTCTTGCGTATAACCCTTCAACTTTCGAAAAGCGCGAATACGTCTTCCCCATTTTTCTGCTTCCATACCCTTACTCCCTCTTGCCTTTTCATTTCCTCTATTTGTTCAGGTGAGAAGTGTTTTTGCGACTCTTGATGGATTTCATATAAGGGTGCTAACACAAAAGCACGTTCATTCATGCGAGGATGTGGAATAATAAGGCTCTCTGTTTCAATATTTTCGTTATTATAAAGCAAAATGTCAAGGTCAATCGTACGAGGCCCCCAATGAATTTCCCTCATTCTTCCTAATTCATTTTCAATATGTTGTGTATAAGCTAGCAGTATATTGGGTGTTAAGCTGGTAGAAATTCGCAATGCAATATTAAGAAAGTAACCTTGGTTCGTATACCCAACAGGTTTTGTTTCGTAAATGGAGGAAATTTTCTGCACGCTAATTTCTTCATGAAGATTAAGCAACTCGACTGCTTTATGCAAGTAATCAGCTCGATCTCCGATATTCGATCCTAGAGAAAGATAGACAATATTATTCATACGCGTTCCCTCGTAATTTCGACTGCAACTGACCGATAATGGCCTCGAATTGGGGGATCTGGTTTAATAACCGTTACTGTACATCGCTGTATTACATTGTACGTAGTAAGAACGGTAGATGCAATAACTTCCGCAACAGATTCTACCAGCTTGTATGGTTTCCCTTCTACAACGTTTTCGCAAAGATGATATAATTCCCCGTAATTAACGGAATCCCTTAAATTATCGGTTTGTCCCGCTTGTCGTAAATCTAATTCTACCGTAAGATTTACCCGAAACCGCTGGCCTAGTTTATTTTCCTCGGGAAACACTCCGTGATAACCATAGAATTCCATGTCATGCACGAATATCTTGTCCAACTCGTATTCCTCCTTTACCAAGCATTGCATCCATCATTTTTGCCATTCTTACGGTTTCTAACACATCATGCACACGTATGATATCGCATCCTTTTTGAATTCCTAAACAAGTAGTAGCTCCTGTCCCTTCTACTCGCTCATTTACAGGTAGATTCAACACATCACCAATGAACGCCTTCCGAGATGTCGCAAGTAAAAGTGGGTAACCAAGAACGGTAAGCTGTTCAAGATTTCTCATAACCTCTAAGTTTTGTTCTGGTGTTTTTGAAAAACCACCTAAGCCTGGGTCTAAAATAATATTTTCATCACGAACACCCGCTGCTTTCACAATTTTCACACTCTCATATAAATCAGCAATCATATCTGCAATTATATTTCGATAGTTGGTATTATCTCGATTGTGCATAAGAATAATCGGTACATCAAAATAAGCAGCTACTTCAGCCATCTTCGGATCAGCCTTAGCACCCCAAATATCATTAATGATATTTGCGCCAGCCTCGATTGCCTGTCTTGCCACTTCCGCTTTATACGTATCAATAGAGATTGGAACATGAACAGACCGAGATACAGCTTTAATAGCTGGTAATACACGCCCTAATTCTTCCTCCTGTGATACTTTCGCATAACTTGGACGAGTAGATTCGCCGCCAATGTCAATAATTTTAGCACCCTGCTCTACCATTTCTTGTGCGTGCAGAACAGCAGACCGTTCATTGTTAAACTTACCACCATCCGAGAATGAATCGGGGGTAACATTTAAAATTCCCATAACGATAGTTTCTTCTGTAATTTTTAATTCATATGGTCCGCATTGAATATTACGTAAAGCTTCCACTACTTAGCATCTCCTTTTATTAACTCATGCTTACTTCGTAATACATTCCGAAACTTTCGATACACACGTATTAATTCTAAAGTTATTGGGTTGTTAGTAAAAGACACGGTATCAATTGTATGCATTGGTACAATTTCTTGAATCGAATTTGTGACAAATACTTCATCGCTTTCGAATAGCTCTTCTTTCGTAAAGAATCCTTCTATTACCTGCATGTGAATGCTTTTTGCTATTTCTATAATAAAATTCCTTGTAATTCCATTCAAAATTCCTGTTTCTACAGCAGGCGTATACAACACCCCACATTTTACGAAGAAGATATTTGAAACAACTCCCTCTGCCACATAGCCTTCTTTTGTTAAGAAAAGACCTTCCTTCATTGGGTCATCACCTACTTCTCTCTTACCAAGTATACTATTTAAATAATGATGCGACTTAAGTCGGAGATAGCCTTCTGGTGTATTGCGTGATAGTTGTAAAATGACGCCCGTTTTCTTGGTAATAGTATTGGAAACAGGTAACGGTTTTACAAATATAATGACGGAAGGAGAAGTGTAAGGTTCTGTTTGTAACCCCACTTCTCCAATGCCAGCTGAGACATTTAATCGTATATAAGCATCTTGTAAATCATTTCGACGTAACAGTTCGTGCAATATGTTCAGGATTGTTTCCTTTTCCATATTCCATTGTATGGAGAGTGTGGATAGGGAAAATTGTAATCGCTCAAAATGATCATCAAACAGAAAACAATGACCCGCATACACACGTAATGTTTCAAACACACCTACTCCATACAAATAACCATGATCATAAGGTGAGATAACAGCCTCGGTATCTTTGACATAGTTTCCATTCACATAGATCAACATGGTACCGTGCTCCTATTATAGTGTGTTAAAAATTTTTTCAATATTTCTTTTCCCTGTGATGTCAAAATTGACTCTGGATGAAACTGTACCCCTTCTACAGGAAACGATTTATGGCGAATACCCATGATTTCACCACTTTTTGTCCAAGCTGAAACTTCAAGACAATTTGGTATTGTTTCACGCTTTACAAGTAAAGAATGATAGCGCGTGGCAGCAAAAGGATTCGATATATCATGAAATATTGATTTACCATCATGGTATATTTGTGAAGTTTTACCGTGTATTAACCGTTCTGCGCGAACAATCTCTCCTCCGAAAACCTGTGCAATTGCTTGGTGCCCTAAACACACTCCCAAAATAGGAATTTTCCCCGCAAAGTATTCAATCGCCTTTAAACTAATACCGGCTTCATTCGGACTACATGGTCCTGGAGAAATCATTAAAAAATCAGGTGATAGATCCTCTATTTCTTCAATCGATATATCATCATTTCTCCTTACAACTATGGTTTGTCCCAATTCTCCAAGAAACTGAACCAAATTGAATGTAAACGAATCATAGTTATCAATCATTAGTATCATTTTCTCACCTCACCTACCAATCTTCGCTGCTTTCTTTGGAACGCCATAATGCAGTTGCTTTCTTAAGTGATTCTTGATATTCATGCTTCGGGTTTGAATCAATGACGATACCGGCTCCCGCTTGTACATACGCTTGTCCGTCCTTTGCTAGAAGCGTACGTATCACAATGTTCAATTCCATATCTCCGGAGTAATCAATCCATCCGATCGAACCTGTATAAGCACCTCTTCGAATGGGTTCCAACTGTTCTATAATTTCCATCGTTCGTATTTTAGGAGCCCCGGTAATAGTCCCGCCTGGAAATACAGCCTTGATAACATCAAAGGCATTTTTATCTTCTTCTAATTCACCTCGTACGTTAGATACAATATGCATTACATGAGAGTATTTTTCAATCGTCATAAGTTCATCTACACATACCGTTCCATACTTACACACACGTCCCAAATCATTTCGTTCTAAATCCACAAGCATAACATGCTCAGCGCGCTCTTTTTCATTTTCAATTAATTCTTTTGCCAAAGCTTCATCTTCATTCGCATCTTTACCCCGTGAACGAGTTCCTGCAATAGGGCGTGTACTTACTTCTTTTCCCCTTTTTCGAATAAGCAACTCAGGTGAGCCACTTACCAGCTGAAAATCAGATAATTCTAAATAGCCCATATAAGGAGATGGATTCATTTCACGAAGCTTCGTATAGATTTCTAGTGGATGAGAGTGAAGTGGTCGGGATTGACGAACAGACAAATTCACTTGGAATACATCTCCAGCAGCAATATAATCCTTAATGACTGCAACAGCGTCACAAAAACCATCTTCTGTAAAGGATACAGTCGTTTCAGTAGCAAGCGACTTCGCTGCTGAAATGTGCAAGGCAGGATAGTCTTGCATCCATGTTTGCATCATCTCTTTTACATGTAGCTTTGCACCCTCTTCATCTGTTGTAAAATGCGTGATGCACCAAAGCAAGTTTTCACGATGATCATACACAACTACATCATCAAATAGTAAGAAAAACAAATCTGGAATTTGTAAATCATCCGTCGCAGTTCGTGGAATCGTCTCCATGTAGCGAATACAATCATAGCTAAAATAGCCTACCGCTCCTCCTTGAAAGGGTGGATAGTCATCATTATATATCGCTGTGTATTGTTTCATATATCGCTTCATTTCTTCAATAGGATTTCCCTTTATTACCGTTTCTTTCGCGCCTTCTGTAATACGCAGTTCATCATGTTTTCCACGCAGAATAGCAATAGGATCTAATCCTACCATGCTATAACGACCTCCATTCCCGCTTTCGAGAATAAAGTGATACGATTTATGTTGCGATAGATATTTATATTGAGTAAAAAAATCCTTCTCATACGGAAATGATATTGCTGCTACTCGTCGTTGCATTCTCTCACCTCGTACTGTTTTGTCTTATTCTAACAGGGAATCTAAGTTCGTTGTAGTAGTTTGTTACTTTGCTTCTAAAGTTAAAACAACGAACGAGGTATAATACGCTTTACAGCTGTTCGTGAGAAAAATAAAAAAAGGTGACCTAGCAAGGAGAATAGCACCTCCTTGACAGGTCACCTCATTTGATTTTTATTCAAAGTTGTAAAGTGGAGTACTTAAGTAACGTTCTCCATTACTTGGAATAATGACTAACACTTTCTTTCCTGCTCCAAGTTCTTTTGCAACTTTTTTTGCAGCATATATAGCTGCTCCTGAAGAAATACCAACTAAAATTCCTTCTTCACGTCCAGCTCTTCTTGCATTTTCAAATGCTTGGTCCGTTGTTACTTGAATAATTTCATCATACACTTCTGAATTAAGTGTTTCAGGAATGAATCCAGCGCCAATTCCTTGAATTTTGTGAGGACCTGGTTTACCACCTGATAAAACAGGTGAATCTGCTGGTTCTACTGCGATAATTCTAATATTTGGATATGCTTCCTTCAAAACTTCGCCTGTTCCTGTAATCGTACCACCCGTTCCGATACCAGAAATAAATGCATCCAGCTGATCTCCCATTTGCTTTACAATCTCAGGACCAGTTGTTTGGCGGTGAATTTCAGGATTTGCTTGGTTTTTAAATTGTTGTGGAACAAAATAGCCGTGTTCTGCTGCTAATTCTTCCGCCTTACGAATGGCTCCAACCATACCCTCTTTGCCAGGTGTTAAAACTAGTTCTGCACCATAAGCACGGAGCAAATTACGGCGTTCTATACTCATCGTGTCAGGCATAACTAAAATTGCTTTGTATCCTTTTGCAGCTGCAACCATCGCTAACCCGATTCCTGTATTACCGCTTGTCGGTTCAATGATTGTATCTCCTTCTTTAAGAATTCCTTTGTTTTCTGCATCTTCGATCATAGAAAGAGCAATTCGATCTTTCACACTGCTTCCAGGATTCATAAATTCAAGTTTCAAGTAAATATCTGCACTGCCTTCTTCGACGATACGATTTAACTTTACGATTGGCGTATTCCCAATTAATTCTGACACGGATTGTGCAATTGTCATTATTCCCACCCCTATTGCCTAGTATTTTTATTGGATTTATAAACATTTTTGCATTGTAGGTACTATTTGTCAATTCATATACTTTACATTAATTAAAAATTTTTTTAAGAGTTGGCTTCGATGTCACATTTATTGTGTTTACTGCAAGCTATCGATAAGATTTCCTATATCTTGCTTAGAAAAAGTGTATCTTTCATTACAAAAATGACAGTGTACCTCTGTCTCTTCTTCTTCATCTCGTATTTTTCTAAGTTCTTCTATACCCAGACTACTTAGCACACCTTCAATTCGTTCTCTAGAACATGTACATTGAAATGTAACATCTAAACGGTCTAGCACTTTCACATTTTCCTTATCCAAAATGCTGTACAAGATTTCTTCCGGTGTTAACCCATCTTCAATAAGCCGACTTATCGGCGGAATTTCATTCAAACGTTTTTCAATAAAAGTAATGGTTTCTTCTTCTGCTCCCGGCATCATTTGTAGAACGAATCCACCCGCTGCAAGGATACTATCATCACCGTTAACTAATACACCTACTCCTACAGAAGCTGGTGTTTGCTCGGAGGCGGCAAAATAATAAGTGAAATCTTCCCCTAGCTCACCAGAGACGATAGGCACTTGCCCCATAAATGGCTCTCGTAACCCAATATCTTTAATAACGGTTACGTAACCTTCTGTTCCAACTGCTTCATATACGCGAAGTTTACCATGCTCATTTGCTTCAAAATCAACATGAGGATGTGCTACATATCCGCGGACCTCTCCATTGGCATTTGCATCAACTAAAATATGTCCAATCGGACCGTTTCCTTCTACTTTGATGGTAAGCTTTTGATCTCCCTTTAGCATCGCTCCCATCATCACTCCTGCCGTTAAAGAGCGACCTAGCGCAGCAGAAGCTGTTCTCCATGTATCATGGCGGCGCTGTGCCTCGCTAACTGTATGCGTTGTAATAGTGCTGTAAGCCCGCACTTGCCCATCAAAAGCAAGTGCCCTTACTAAATAATCCTTCATCCCTTTCATTCCCCCTTCTCATGCAATATGTTACGTTCATAAATCATCGATAGTCCCTTTAAGGTAAGGAATGGATCTACAATATCAATCACATCTGATTCCTCAGCAATAAGTCTAGCCAGTCCTCCTGTTGCGATTACAGTTGGCTCTTGTTTTGCCTGCGCCTTCATACGCTTTACGATTCCCTCTACTTGTCCCACATAACCATATAAAATACCTGCTTGCATAGCACTTACTGTATTTTTACCAACGATATCATGCGGACGTGTAATTTCGATTCTTGGTAATTTTGCAGCTCGGCTATAAAGTGCCTCAGCAGAAATCATAATACCAGGTGTAATTGCCCCGCCCATATAATTTTTATCTTCATTCACATAGCAGTATGTAGTAGCCGTTCCGAAATCAACAATAACAAGTGGACTTCCGTATAATTGAATAGCAGCCACAGCATTTACAACACGGTCTGCTCCTATTTCTCTTGGATTTTCATATTTAATATTTAACCCTGTTTTAATTCCTGGTCCCACAACAAGTGGCTTACAGTGAAAGTATTTATCACACATTCTTTCCAGTACAAACATAATGGGCGGAACAACAGAGGAAATAATAATACCTGTAATATCACGAAACGTAAGCCCAACATGGCCAAGTAGATCCTTAATAAGCATTCCATACTCGTCTTCCGTTTTATTCCGATTAGTTTCAATTCGCCAGTGATAATGAAGCTGTTCCTTTTCAAAAACTCCAAGAACTGCATTCGTATTTCCTATATCCATTACGAAAATCATAGTCTCACTCCTCACATCTAATACTCTCATCATAGTTGATTATTACAACTTTATAAAGTTCAACTAGCCTCAATGGAGAAAAATCACTCCTTTGAGGCTAGTCGCATAAATTCTATAGAATGGTGATCCGAATGAACTATACCCCTCACGCTATAAATAAGGGGAAAAAAAGAGTGACAAATCGTCACTCTTTCGGTTCTTCAGTTGTTTTTCCTTCTTCGTTCGTAGAAATATTGACCTTTACTTCTTCAGAACCATATGTTTTTTTCTTACGTTCCGGTAAGATACCGTTATCGTAAAGTCCTCGAATTTGATCCGCATCCAACGTTTCTACAGCAAGTAACGTTTTTGCAATTATATCAAGTTTATCACGTTTTTCCGTAAGAATTTCTTTCGCACGAGCATAACAATTCTTAATAATCGTTTGCATTTCAGAATCAATATCATGAGCAATTGAATCGCTATAGTTTTGTTCTGAACGGAAGTCTCTGCCTAAGAACACTTGTCCTTGAGCATTGCCAAATTGTAGTGGTCCAATTTTATCACTCATACCATATTCTGCAACCATGCTTCTTGCAATACCAGTTGCACGTTGGAAGTCATTATGAGCACCTGTACTTACTTCACCAAACACAATTTCTTCCGCTACACGTCCACCAAGTAGACCTGTAATTTTATCAAGTAATTCTGGTTTTGTCATGAGGTAACGATCTTCCTTAGGAAGCATTACTGCGTAACCACCGGCTTGACCGCGCGGTACAATCGTTACTTTATGAACGACATCTGCATCATCTAGTACCATACCAATAACTGTATGTCCAGCTTCGTGGAACGCCACGATGTTACGTTCTTTAACTGATATAACTTTGCTTTTCTTCGCAGGTCCAGCAATTACCCGGTCTGTTGCTTCATCCACGTCAGACATATCAATTTTCTTTTTATTGGAACGAGCAGCGACAAGAGCGGCTTCATTCAACAGATTTTCTAAATCTGCGCCAGAGAATCCTGGTGTACGCGTCGCAATTGTACGCAAGTTGACACTTTCATCAAGTGGTTTATTACGCGCATGTACCTTTAATACGGCTTCACGACCGTTTACATCTGGTCGATCTACTGTAATTTGGCGGTCAAATCGTCCTGGACGCAAAAGTGCAGGGTCTAAAATATCAGGTCGATTGGTTGCAGCGACAATAATAATTCCTTCGTTTGCACCGAAACCATCCATTTCTACGAGCAATTGGTTTAATGTTTGTTCACGCTCGTCATGACCACCACCAAGTCCAGCACCACGTTGACGTCCTACTGCATCGATTTCATCGATAAAGATAATGCATGGTGCGTTCTTCTTCGCGTTTTCGAACAAATCACGAACACGGGAAGCCCCGACACCAACGAACATTTCTACGAAATCAGATCCACTGATTGAGAAGAATGGTACACCTGCTTCACCTGCTACAGCTCTTGCAAGTAACGTTTTCCCTGTTCCTGGAGGGCCTACAAGTAAAACCCCTTTCGGAATGCGTGCACCAAGCTCAGAAAATTTGCGAGGATCCTTTAAAAATTCAACAACTTCAACTAATTCTTGTTTTTCTTCGTCTGCACCAGCAACATCTCGGAAACGAACCTTTTTCTTATCATCATTATAAAGCTTCGCCTTGCTTTTTCCGAAATTCATTACACGGCTGCCGCCGCCTTGTGCTTGGTTCATAAGGAAGAAGAACAGAATGAATATAATAACAAACGGGATAATGGAAGTGAAGAATGTAACCCAAGCACTTGTTTCCTCTGCTGGTTTATAATCTACCTTCGTATTTTTTGCCTTATCATTCACTTTTTTCTGTAATTCTTCAGTATTTGGTGCGTATGTTACATAAAATTCGTCTTGAGCAGAATCTACAAATTGACCCTTTACCTCAAATACACCATTTTTAGGCTGCAAACTAACTGAACGTACTTCCCCATTATCTAATTTAGTGAGGAATTTATCATAGCTAATCGGCTTTGTTTGCTGAGTTGAACCATTAAAATAGCTAACAACCCCAATTACAACTAAAAATATTAATAAATAAAAGATGGTATTACGGAAGATGCGATTCATCCCAAACCTCCTCTCACAGCATACAATATAGTAAATAGTAACATAGAAAAACTATCCAATCCAATAGTAAAGCCTATGTATTGTTAGTTTGAATAAACGCTAGGTTTTAATACCCCAATGTAAGGAAGATTACGGTATTGTTCCTTATAATCCAAACCATATCCAACAACAAATTCATTTGGTACGTCAAATCCAACATAATCAGCCTTAATCTTTGCTTTTCTACCAGCCGGCTTATCTAATAATGTGACAATTTTGACTGATTTTGCCTTGCGATATTTAAACAAATCAACTAAATAGCTTAAAGTGAGACCACTATCAATGATATCTTCCACAATTAATATGTCTCTACCTTCTACAGAAGTATCCAAATCCTTTAAAATTTTTACTTCTCCAGAAGAAACTGTTGAATTACCATAGCTAGACACTGCCATAAAATCCATTTCAAGATATACATCGATTCGTTTCAGAAGATCAGCCATAAAAGGCATTGCTCCTTTAAGCACACCAATTGCTAGTGGAGTGGTGTTTTTATATTCCTCCGCAATGATTGCGCCAAGTTCCTTAACCTTTTTTTGTATTTCCTCTTCTGATACGAGTACTGTTTCAATATCCTGATTCATCATTTGTTTATCCTCCTAGAAGACTCCTTGCTTTTGTAACGAATAAGTATGTACTTATCTTCATTTGACAACCCTGCCGATAAAGCTATGTTTGCATACTTTAACTGTGGAACCCAAAGTATGTTTCCTTTAGCATCACAAACAATCGGCCATTCAACTCGGTTTAGCTTTGGTACTTTTCCTTCGATAAAAATAGTTTTTATCTTTTTCGTACCATTCATACCTTTTACCGTCATTCTATCTCCTTCGGCCCGTGACCGAACGGTTAATGGCCCGGCAATATCTTTACTAGCGCCAATAAATAAATTTGAATGAATAGAAGCAGGAAAGAAATCGGTAATTTCTGCTATCAGTTCATCTCCATTAGGCAAAGTAACCGATCCTGGAATGGGTAAAGTGTATGAATACGGAAGATGTGGATCCTCCGGAAAGCAAAAACTACAATCTTCATACGTCCGAATTACCTTGAGCCCTGCCGGAAAATCAAGCGAACCAGATGGATGAGGACGCTTAATAAAGCACAGCGCTTGCTCGGTATGTACAGAAGAAAGGGTTACCGGTAGTTGGTAATTATAAAGATAGTTTAATATTAGTTGAATCCCTCTTCTTTGTAAAGGTATTGGTAAAGATTCAAATAAAGGAATTGACAGTACTACTTTATTTTTTTCTTTATATTTTAATACTTTATTCATATTTTCAAAAGCTAATTCCTGTAAATATTTTTCATCTTCTTGTATACATGTACTGAATGACTGAAAACGTTCGTGTACATTGGGATTTTCCTTTTTTAAAACAGGGAGAATATGTTTACGAAATCGATTTCTCGTATACGTATCCTCCGTATTACTGGAATCAAAGCGCACTGCAATTGCTTGATTCTGACAATACTGATTGATTTCATCTTTCGTAACCACTAATAAGGGACGAATAAGCATTCCACCTGCGAATTTTCGCTTTGCCTGCATACCTGCATATCCCTTCATGGTACTTCCGCGTACAAGACGCATTAAAATGGTCTCTACCTGATCATCTCCGTGATGTCCAAGCGCTAAGTAATCACCGTCATACCTACGCATGATGTGTTTGAAAAAAGCATACCGACACTCTCTTGCAGCTAATTCCGTTCCAAGTCGATTCTCTTTTTGATAGTGCGTCACATCGATTTGTGTTGCTTCACATGGTATACCTAGTCTTGTACAATAATTTATTACATATTCCATATCCTGCTTCGATTCTTCTCCTCGAAACATATGATCTACATGTGCTACAATAATATGTAAATTGTCTTTTTCTTTTCTTTTCATCAAGTAGTCCAGCAATGCTAGGGAATCAGGTCCTCCAGAAACTCCAATAATGATGGTTGAATCAGGACGAAGCAATTCGTATTTCGTTACAAAGGCGTCTACTTTCAAAGTGAAATTTTCTTTCAATGTATTTATCACCTTTCATAATTGTTCCTCAAAGTTCCCTGTCACAATCCTACCACTATTCATCCTTTATCTGCAAAAAAAAACAAATGCATTTGTCATTATATAACAGGTCACTCCTTTCAAACCCTACTCCTGTTAGATACATCAACCTTAAATTACAAAAGATGACCTTAGCATCCCGTCTAAGGCCATCCTCAAATACAGATTTTATCTGATTACTGAGCTTTTTTACCCATAACAGGAATAGTTGCCCATTTCGGCATATTTTTTTCTACTTTTGCAACAATTACCGTCATATCATCCTCAATACTTCCACTGCGTGAACGTATCACTTCCTCAAGAAGAATATCGGCAATCTCTTGGGGATCACTTGTCTGTAATTCTTTAATTTTTCGTTTCATCCAAGCCTCGTGATTCTCCACATGCTTTGGTCCCTCAAAAATTCCATCGCTCATCATAATGAGAATATCCCCGCTCTTCAATTGCTCACTTACGACATCTACATCTACATCTTCAATAATACCCATTGGCAAATTGCTTGCTTCTACTTTTATTACTTTTTCGCCACGCTTTACAAAGCTAGGGGTAGAGCCGATTTTCAAAAATTTTACTTTTGCATCCCGCAAATCAATCATCGCCAGATCAAGAGTTGTGAACATTTCCTCTGTTGTACGTAAAGATAAAATAGAGTTGATTGCTTTAATCGCAATTTTTTCATGAATGCCAGACTGCAATATTTTTTGTAGTAGCTTGAGCGTCTCCCTGCTCTCCATGTGCGCTCTTTCTCCATTACCCATACCATCACTAATAGCAAGTGCGTATTTGCCAGCACTAAGCTCCATGGTAGAATAGGAGTCTCCTGATACAAGACCTCCACCTAATGCAGCTGTTGCAATACCCGTTTCAACCGCAAATGTTTTCGCTGATCCGAAGCACACCGTTGTATCGCCGTGAGGATACGGCGATTTCTCTTCTCGCTTTACCAAGATAGTTTCCCCAAGGACATCGGATAGCATGGGCCCTATTAATTTCTCACTCTCTCCCCGTTGATTGCTAACATTTGGAATAACCATCTCTATATCAACATTGCCTTGGTCAAGGCAATAAATATCAACCTGTCCAATTTCAATTCCAAATTTCGTAAACGCATCTAATATTTGATCTTCCTGCGCTTGGTGATTCTCCTTTTCCCTTTGTATTTCTTTTGCAAAATCCTCCATCACTTTGGAAACACCAAGAAGTTGCTCTGCTACTAGCCTACGATTTTCTTTCATCTGTTTTTTTAGTTTTTGCTTCGCATAAAAGTGAGAAAGCTCTTGCTTCATCAGTTCATTCACTTTTGCACTTCGAACACAGTATTTTCCCCACTCTTTTAAAAATCTTGAATTCCGCGTTAAGGTATCTTCTTCTGTTTCGTGTAATACTTGCCTCATATAATCATAGGTTCGATCCGGATTTACAGCCCAACACTGCTCTTTCTTAAAACAGTTATGACATGTCTTTTCTGTAATACCGCTAAGAAATAAATCCGCTTCTGCATCCTTACTCTCATTTTCTACATAGCCGTAAACAGAGAAACTATTCGAAAGGGCTTCAAACACATTCGCAAACTGCGTTACTTTGCTAGAAGTCACATCACGAATACGTCGTAAATACTGATGCTGATCGTCATCATTCTCAGCCGTTCCTGGAATAAACTTCGCTAATCGTTCTAACAAAAACCTCGGCGTTACTAGAAAAATAGAAATGGCTACTAATGATTCGAATAATGTTTGCGTAATATCCCCCTGTTTATCTACATATAAAGCAATCAGGCTCGTCCCAATCAGAAGTCCAAAACTAACGCCAAAGCGCCTTCCTTCTTTGAGTAATCCACCGAGCAACCCCGAAAAGGCGAGTAAACTAAGCTGATATAAACTAGCAACACTTGCCAAGCTTAAAATGAGGCCGGTCACGACTCCAACCGTTGAACCAATTGCCGCCCCAGTTGTGAATGCAAATAGAAGCACTAAGTATCTAGTAAATATATGTTGAATCGACAGATGATAAACAAACCAATCTGTTGTTCCTGTTAAGACAGATGCTAGCAAGATGATTAAACATACAATCTCTTCAGTTGCGAGCGCTTTCTGTTTGTTTTTTCGTTCTGTTAATAGAGGGACGCTTTGAAGAAAAATCATCGTAAGAACGAAGCTTAATCCCGCTTCAATTGTACTCATAAAAACATCATACATGATGATAGATTTTTGACCAAAGTACGTCACGAGTAAGTGTGCGGTTAATACAGATAAAAAAACTTGGAAGGGGACAAGACCTACGGTTTTTTTCGTAAATCTTACAAAAAATATATGATAAACAAAAAACATAAATACGGAAGTAAAGGTAAGGGTTGCATGATCAAAGGATACCGTAAATGCGCCTCCCATGAGCGCAAGAAAAGCTAATGCCATTTTATCTCGTTTCATCACATATACTGATGCAAAAAACGGCAAAGCGAACGGTAAAATATTGGTGAGGATATAGGCTCGTCCTAATAAAAATCCAACTAAGGTAATAATAAATCCCCAACGAAAGAATAGCTGTTCAAACACACTTCTGACTTTACTAGCAAAACGTGCCAACCCTCCGCGATTATCTACCAATGCACTAGTTTTTGAATGGGTCATACTTCTTCCTGTTATCTGCATACAGTTTACACCACCCGAATATTTTGTCCTGATCGTACAAGCGAATTTGGTCCTTTCGCCTATTGATCGAATTGGATACACTTTCAATTCGGCTACAGACTCCGTTCCTAATTGAAGCGTCTCTACTAGTAGGATAAGTATACGAAAATAAATCAGGAGTTTTTGTCAAAAAAAGAGCAAAGCAACATAAAATCGTTCGACGATATATGTAACGCTGTACTATATGTATACAGAATCAGGTAAAATAGTAGAAACAACAGACCATTCTACCGGAAAATAAGCAATGATTTTGTAGAAGGATTAGGGGATTTGTTACGCATACATACAAATGGTTTATTTAATAACAAAAAAACAAAGCCCACTCTGTAGACCTTGTTTTGAAAGATGACCCGTACGGGAATCGAACCCGTGATACCGCCGTGAAAGGGCGGTGTCTTAACCGCTTGACCAACGGGCCATTCTATTATAGCGGCGAAGGGGATCGAACCCCCGACCTCACGGGTATGAACCGTACGCTCTAGCCAGCTGAGCTACACCGCCATGTCCTTAACAATTCAACGGACAATTACTATAATATCTATAAATAGATCAAGTGTCAATAAATTTTATTAGAAAAAGAATAAACTACTAACTATTTAGAGAAGGATACCGAATTATCCTCAATAACAAAAGGACACCCGGTTTTTCCGAATGTCCCTATTTCAAAGGAAAGAATTAACCGCGTCTAGCGCCACGTCCTCCACGTTTTGATTCCGTATTACGTTTTAAAGAAGTTAAACGATCTTCACTATCCTTTAAGAAGCGAACCATTTTTTGTTCAAATGTTTCTTGAGGTTTGAATTCGTTACGTTCACGACCACCGCGTTCGCGGTCACGATTGTAAGGGCGATTGCCTCGTGCAGGACGGCTTGGGCGCTGATCATTCGTATTAGCAGGAGCACCTTCACGTTCTTTCGCTTTCTTAATAGAAAGACCTATCTTCCCATCTTTTTCAACATTAATGACCTTAACTTCAATTTGATCGCCCACTTTGAGATGATCATTAATATCTTTTACATAATTATCTGCTACTTCGCTGATATGGACAAGACCTGTTACTCCATCTGGCAGCTCTACAAAAGCCCCAAAATTAGTGATCCCTGTTACTTTTCCTTGTAACTTGCTGCCTACTTCGATTGACATAAAAAAAATGTTCCTCCTTAAATTTAAAAAGTCAAATTATACTTCATTATATATAATCACAAAATAGAGTGTCAATGAAACACACATTACTTAGCTATAGGAAAGGTTATCTCCCCATCCTTTGAAAAAAAATAATCTCTCCGTGCAATTTTCGCAATATAATCATCATCGTTAAGCTGACGGATTTGTTCTTGAAGCTTTTTTTCTTCGTCTTTCAATGAATTCATTTCACCTTCAAGCTTCGCAGTTCCCGCAACTTGTTCCTTGATGGTCATATTTTGCTTATAAAAGGTTATACTTAAACTAGCAATTACGGTAAGGGCAAATGCAAGAAACAGAGTAAGACGACGAAACAGACGCTTCTTGCTTTGGTTCTCTGGTTGTAGTATATGCTGCTCATTGACTTTTGGATTTTCTCTTACGTACGTGTTCCCTTGCTCCCTCATTCACGAGGTCCCCCCAACCATTTTTTAATAGAAATCCACCAGTTTATTATGTTCACTTTGAATTTCTCGACTTTTAGAAGAAGTCCTGCTAGGCTCTTAACAAAAATTTTAACACGGTTAGGGAGAACTTTCCATACAACTAGTCCAATTAATCGTATTGGTACAAAAAAGATTTTCAATACGACTTTAACGATTTGAATAAGAAGTGTAAGAAATACTCGCAATAAGGATCTACATGTACGAAACAAAAACACGAAAATAGCAACGATACATGAAACGAGAAACAAAACAGGATTCACAATGAGAAGCTTAGTGATTGAAACACTTATGCGATAGACCCTTATCGTAATTTTAATACCCGTTTCTAATACAAGTAAATACAGACGTCTAAACATGCTTTGATAGGTCGCAAAGCCACAAAGTAACGCCACAAATACATAGATTCGAATCGTTGCTTCGTTAACAAGCAATAATACATAAAAAATGAGAAGGGCTTGGACAAACCAAAATAATAAATCATAAAAGAAGATAAGTACCCGTTTTCGCTTTGGCCTTTTTAGAAAGCGCTGATATGTATCCAGCGCTGCACCTGTCCAAGCCCCCATACCAATCATAGAAAGCATCGTATACAGTTGAACGGTCAAACTCATTTAAAAAGCTTGCTAAAGATTCCTTTAGCCTTCTCCGAATGATGTTCATCTATATACGCTAATTCGTACACTTTTCCTTTAATGGATACGATGCCCTTATCAACGTCTAAATTTTTCATTTGTAAATTTTGTCCGCGAATCGTAAGAAAACCCATTACGGTCTCTAGCAAAAATTCCTCATTATCAAAGCTTTCTACTTGTTTGACTCCCGTTATGTCCAGCAAACGTCTTCCTCGCATTATTACATCATGCTCGGCTGCTGGTTTATTTGCTGAAGATATTTGGTTCATCTCAATCCCTCCATAGCTAGTACTGTTACTACAGTATGCTAGGCGAAACAGATTTAGAACGTACCTTACTCAGGCTTATCCTCACTCACAATGGTATACATATCAGCTGCATCTTCTTTTTTTGTTGTTTCCTTCAGCTCATTGATTTTCACCGTAACAACCTTCTGACCGAAACGAACCGTAAGAATGTCATTTACCTTCACAACCGAACTTGCCTTAGCTTGTTGTCCATTTATTGCAATTCGCCCTTGATCTGCAACTTCTTTCGCAAGCGTTCTTCTTTTAATTAAACGAGAAACCTTTAAAAATTTATCTAATCTCATTGTAATCTCTCCTATTCGTAACCCTTTTTCTTTGCTTCCTCCCAAAGAATATCAAGTTCTTCAAGAGTTAAATCTTCCATGGCTTTCCCCATCGAAGCGACTTGTTCCTCCATATAGGTAAAGCGATTGATAAACTTTATATTTGTTGTATGTAGTGCTTCTTCCGGATTAATTTTATAAAACCTAGCAATATTGACGATTGCGAACAAAATATCTCCAAATTCCTTGAGCATTTTTTCCGTATCCATTACTTTGACTTCTGCACGAAACTCATCCCATTCTTCCGTCATTTTCTCTAGCATGGGCTCTACATCTTTCCAATCAAATCCGACCTTCGCTGCCTTCTTTTGTATTTCATAGGCTTGTAACAACTGGGGCATTGTTTTCGGAATACCCGACAAAACGGATTCGCGTTCTTTTCCTTTTTCGGTTTTCTTAATATCATTCCAATTTTCAAGAACTTCATTAGTACTCGTAACAGACACATCTCCAAACACATGCGGATGTCTGCGTATCATTTTCTCTGCTAATCCCTTAATAATATCATCAATTGAATACCAGCCTTCATCCTCGCCAATTTGTGCGTGGAGCATAACTTGTAGCAAAATATCTCCGAGCTCTTCGGTGATATGTTCATCATCCTTTTCATCAATTGCCTCAAGCAATTCATATGTTTCTTCAATGAGATAGCGTTTTAATGACTCGTGTGTTTGCTCTTTATCCCAAGGACAACCATTCGGGCCCCGAAGAGTCGCAATGATTTGTCTTAATGTATGAAATTCATGAAGTAATATGCTCTCATCGTGAACAGGAGGAACATATACACTTGTTAAATTGTTTAATTCAGTCTCATGATCAAGCATATAAAGCGGAACTGCCCGCACGCTTTCAAAAGAAGTACCCGCTGCTGTTACAATAAATACCTCATAATCATCAGATAAACTTTCCATCAACGTTAATTTCACGTCTGATGCAATGAGGGAATCATAGACTTGACAGAAAATAAGGTGATGACGTAATTCTAATTCACTACGAGTAAAGAAAGTAGCATCTACAAGCTGAAATCCTTCAATTGGGTCAATTCGAAGACTGGCAAACAGTGGATCAAGAAAACTTTGTCCTCCCTCTATTTTCACCATTACCCCTTCGCTCTTCCCTTTTTCCAATAGCAATTGTACCGTTCGTTCTGCTACGAGGGGATGCCCAGGAACCGCGTATACAACATCTTCTTCCTTCGCCTTTTCCAGCAAAATAGAAGCAATTGTTTCATAAACCTGTTCAAACTGATCAAACGATTCATACACATCATCAAAAGAAGTGTACGTAATCCCTTCTCTCTCAAGTTCCTGTATAACTGGATGCTCTTTCGTGCGAACATACATATACTTCGTTTCCTTCAGCTTTCGGTATACGCCAATGGTAAGTTGCTCTAATTCGCCAGCTCCTAATCCTATAATCGTAACTGTATGAGCCAATTTGTTTCACTCCTTTTACTTTTTGAAAATAAGGGGGATTTTCCCGCCTTTCCAAACCACACCAAACTCCTCGTCAGTAAATACTTTCATTTTCAAGATAAGCACCAGGTACACAACGCCTCCAATCATGACAGCACTTAACGCTTCAAACGTTGCTACTAGGCGATGTTCTGTATGCACAAGATGTTCTAGCACATCCATGTAAAGAATCACAGACAGCACCATACTAAGCCCGGCAATGGTAACACTTCGTACGCTATGCCAACTCGGGAGTGAATTCGGTACTTTTCGTAGTAAAATATACAGGTTACATATAGCAATACAACACAAAGCAACTACTGTTGCCATTGCTGCTCCCTTGACACCAAACCGTGGAATCATCCATAGATTCGCGCCGTACTTGATTCCCGCTCCCAAAATAGCAAATAAGGCGGGAAGAACCGTTATACCAAGCCCCTGTAGAACAGAAGCAGACGTGATGGAAAAGGCACTAAATAGAATGGAAAGTGATAAAATGGCAAGAAAGTCAGAACCATCTCCATTTTGGAACAACATAATATTGGCCGGCCGAATAATGCATACGAGTCCTGCTGTTGCAGCAAAGCCAATTACTAATGTTAATTTGATAGCTAGCTTCACTTTACCTTTAATAAACCCATGATCCCCTCTCATTCGTGCACCTGTAATAAGAGGTATGAGTGTCAACGAAAACGAGGTAGCCACTACCGTACCCAGTTGAATAAACGGAATACCTCGATCATACACACCCTTTATGAGCTTTGCACCATGCTCTTCAAACCCTGTGCCTACTAACAAGTTGTAGAGTGACATCGAATCAACGAACTGAATGAATATAAGGACCAGATTGCTGACACATATTGTCACACCTTGCCAAAATACAATTTTAATAATATACCGCTTATTTGGTATATTGATCCATTTTTGCACGAACATACTTTGCATCTCGTTTCGGAGAAAATAGAATAAAATGCCTATCGCTACGATACTCCCTATTACAGAGCCAAGCATAGCACCTGCCCCCACCGTGTAGCTATCCGATCCGATTCCCACCAGTAGTAACGATAGCAGTACGATAATCGAAACACGAATCGTTTGCTCTGCTATCTGCGAGGCTGCTGTTGGAGCCATATTTGCAAATCCTTGAAAATATCCTCTTGCTACGGATAGAAAAGGCATAAGAAGAAATGAAAATGCTACTACTTTCAGTAGCTTAAATAGCCGTTCGTCCCCCATAGCACGTGCAATTGTATGAGACCCAAAGAAAAGAATAACAAAAAAGAGCACTCCTACACTCATTAAAAACCAAAATGAAACATAGACAATTTCCTTTGCTCCTTGATTATCTCCCCTCTCTAGTCTGGTCGCAATTAGCTTGGATATGACCACAGGAAATCCATACGTGGCTAAAACTAAAGAAAGACCATACAACGGATACACTTGCTGATAAATATAAAAACCGAGATCCCCTGCAATATTTTGATACGGAATCCGATAAAAAGCACTTAGTATTTTCATGATAAGACCAGATATCGTTAATATAATAGCTCCTTGCCAAAAAGCCCCCTGCTTCTTCATCTCCATACAGAAATTCCTTTCTTCCTATACTCACACCACGCGTATTATATCATAATACCAGATTGACGTAACCGTAACTGTGAACATGGAAAATAGACCATCTGCATTCTAACAGATGGTCTGTTTAGTAAAGTGATTCTAGGTGATGGAAAAACGCGTTAAAAATAGATTTGCTTTTCTTTTGACCAGCTTTTTCGGCTAGCTCCTTCCGGTCAGAAAACCTCCATCCATAAAGGCATAAAGCGCCTTTTTGGGTGGAGAACTTCTGCCCTCCGGAGCTGAACGAGCCGGGTTCATTTTTCTTGGTGGCTAGCTTTTTCAGCTAGCTCCTTCCGGTCAGAAAACCTCCACCCATAAAGGCAAAGAGCGCCTTTTTGGGTGGAGAACTTCTGCCCTCCGGAGCTGGGCGAGCTGAAAAAGCTTTTCTATTGTTCCATTTGTTTGGCTAGGAAGGCGGCGGCGGTTTCTACTGCTTTTTTTTCTACGTCGCCGATTATTTTTTCTTTTGAGAAGATGATTACTGCTCCGATTGGGTCTCCGTTTGCTATGATGGGTCCCATGGCGTAAGAGCTTATTTTTTCAATTACTCCGTCAATAAGAGTAATGTCGCTTTCATCCGTCATAATTACGGATGTACGGTCTTCCATTACTTTTTCAATTACGTCTCCTACACTTTTGTTTAAGTAATCTTTTTTGGAAACGCCTGCTACGGCAATGATAGCATCGCGATCACAAATAAATATATTATGTCCTAAGCTGTCAAAAAGTGCTTCAGCATATTCTTTTGCAAAATCCCCCAATTCACTAATGGGTGAATATTTCTTCAAAATAACTTCTCCATCTCGGTCAACGAAGATTTCTAATGGATCTCCTTCTCGAATACGAAGTGTTCTGCGAATTTCTTTTGGAATAACGACTCTGCCTAAATCATCAATTCGACGTACGATTCCGGTTGCTTTCATCTAATGGTGCCTCGCTTTCTAAAGATGGTAAAAGTGGTGAACCTTCGCATCTTCTCCTTATCATGTAAAAGCCACCAACTATTAAGCATAGTATTGTTCACATTAGATGTTCTATGCACGTCAAATCCATTTTTTCTTATAGCATTATGCGTTAACCACTTCTTTTTTTACATTCTTTAAACCCTTTAGTAAGTTTTCACACATGGTCAACCATTTCGAAACCTCGATGTCCTTCGTATTGATGGTGACCTTTAGCTTATTACCTTCCATACCAAGACCAATGTTGCGTCCCAAACTGTTTCCTAACATGAATAACTTCCCGCCATCGATGTTTTGACTCGACTTTTCGGAGAATAAGAACGTAACAATCAATTTTGATTGCTTAATGGACTCAACTCTCTCCTGGGCAGCGAGTAGTTTCAAACCTGTAATTTGAAATAAATATCCGACCTCTTGAGGATAATCTCCGAAACGATCAATGATTTCTTCCTGTAGTTCTATCATATCTTGCATCGAAGAAACGCCTCTAAATTGCTTATACATCATTATTTTTTGCTTACTATCTGAAATGTACTCATCAGGTAAGTATGCATCCACGTCTAAATCAATTTCTACCTCGAAATGGGCATCTTCATCCGATACTCCTCTTCGTTCTTCAATTGCTTCTTTTAGCATTTGTGAATATAAATCGAAGCCGACTGAATCAATGAAGCCATGTTGCTCTGCCCCAAGCAAATTACCTGCTCCCCTGATGGATAAATCGCGCATTGCGATTTTAAATCCTGATCCTAGCTCCGTAAATTCTTTAATCGCTTGAAGCCGTTTTTCAGCGACTTCCGACAGCACCTTATCTTTTTTATACGTAAAATATGCGTATGCCACCCGATTCGAACGCCCTACCCGTCCACGAAGCTGATACAGTTGTGACAATCCCATTCGATCGGCATCGCTTACGATAAGTGTATTTACATTCGGAATGTCTACACCTGTTTCAATAATGGTTGTACTAACAAGAACGTCGAATTGGCCATCTAAAAACTCTAGCATGACTGCTTCTAGCTCGCTTTCATTCATTTTTCCATGTGCATACGTGACGCGTGCATCTGGGACGAGCATTTTAATTTCTTCTACTTTCCGTTCGATATCTTCCACACGATTATGCAAAAAATATACTTGCCCTTCACGTGCGAGCTCTCGTTCAATAGCTTCCCGAATTAATGATCCATTGTATTCGACAACATAGGTTTGAACAGGAAATCGATTTTCGGGTGGTGTTTCAATGACCGATAGATCCCGAACCCCTAGCATAGACATATGAAGTGTACGAGGAATCGGTGTAGCCGTTAACGTAAGTACATCAATATTCGCCTTCATTTGTTTAATTTTTTCTTTATGGGTAACACCAAACCGTTGCTCTTCATCAATGATGAGCAGACCCAAATCTTTAAATATGATGTCCTTTGAAAGAACACGATGGGTTCCAATAACAAAATCAACTGTTCCATCCTTCAGACCCTTCAATACCTCGTTTTGCTGTTTACGTGTGCGAAAACGACTTAATAGCCCTACAGAAACAGGATAATCTTGGAAGCGCTCTTTTATCGTTTCATAATGTTGCTGTGCCAAAATCGTAGTAGGCACTAAGATTGCGACCTGCTTGTGATCCATAATTGCTTTAAAAGCCGCGCGAATTGCCACTTCCGTTTTCCCATAACCTACATCCCCGCAAAGCAAGCGATCCATTGGACGTTCTCGTTCCATATCTTTTTTGATTTCCACAATAGACCGTAGCTGATCGTCTGTTTCCTGATACGGAAATAGCGCTTCAAAATCACGCTGTTCGGTAGTATCGGGTGAAAAGTTATATCCCTTTGAAGCTTCCCGTTCGGCGTACAACTTTATTAGATCATCCGCTATATTTTGTACGGATTTTTCTACTTTGCTTTTCACTCGTTTCCAATCGGTGCCACCAAGCTTATAAACTTTCGGTTCCTTTCCTTCCGAGCCGATATACTTTTGCACTTGATCGATTTGCTCAACAGGTACATACAATTTATCATTGCCTTGATATTTAATGTGCAAATAATCTTTATGGACACCATTAATTTGAAGTGTTTCAATACCAAGGAATCTACCGATACCGTGATTTACGTGAACAACATAATCGCCAACTTTAAGCTCAGAATAGCTCTTAATCCGCTCTGCATTTGAAAGCTTTTGCCTACGCTGCTGCTTTTTTATCGTTTTATGAAATAATTCCTTTTCCGTAATAACCGCAAGGCGCTGCATCGGCATTTCAAATCCAGCCTGCAAATCACCAACTATTATTTGAATGCGCCCTGAAACCAAAACGTTAGAATGAAGCGATATATCTGTATCTATATCATAATCACGGAGTATTCCTTCTAACTTTTTCACACGTTCTTCGTTTGCGCCTAGTACAACGACCGTATAGTTTCCTTTCACCCAACGTTCACATTCACTTTTAAGCAGATGCATTTGCCCATGAAAATCCTGCATCGTTCGACTGGTCATATTCACAATATTTTGCGGATGTGTATGTGTAATATGTCGTAAAAATAATGTCATATATAAAAAGCTTCGTTTTTTCTGTTGAATTAATTGCATATAATCATGCGAAAACGTAAGTCCCTGGATAATAGAACCATCACTTAGCAAGGATGTATACCACTCTGCTTCTTCCTGTTCCAAATGCTCAGCTGTTTCTTGTATACGAGACACTTCATCAAGTACTACTATTCCACTTTCAGGTAAATAGTCTACTAGACTAGAAGGTGTTTCATAATAGAGAGACAAATATTTAAACATATTTTGCATTTTGTTTCCGTGTTTCAGCTGTTCTAATTCATAGCCAACTGTTTCCAATAACTGTTCTTTAAGATTGGTACTTTTCACTTTCTTAACAGTTTCAGCTAAGCCTACTTCTAGCTTCTGTGCACCTTGCTCCAATTCACTAGATGTAAAAATAAACTCTGCTGCAGGACCAAATGATATAGATGAAGTTGGTCCCTGTGATCGTTGGTCCTCAACTTGAAAAGCTCGAATTGAATCTATTTCCGTATCAAATAGTTCAATACGGACAGGCAGTTCCTCTGTTAACGGATAAATATCTAAAATTCCTCCGCGTAGGCTAAATTCCCCTGGAGCTTCTACCATTGATCTTCGTATATACCCAATCTGCACAAGATTACGGGTAAAGGATTCTAAATCTAAATCGTCTCCTTCCCGCAATGAAATCTGACTGCCTTCCCAAGTGTCCTTTGATGGTAGAAAACGACGTATTCCCGCAATAGGGGCTACAATAATAGCTGCTTCATTATGGACAAGTCGGTTTAGTACATCAATCCGCTGTGCTAACAATTCCGGACTTGCAACGCCAATTTCAGAAGCCACAAGTTCATTGACAGGATATAGAAGTACTTTCTTTTCCCCCAATATGGAGACAAAATCATCGTATACTTTTTGTGCTTGAAATAAATTATGGGTTACCACTAACTGCGTACGCTTTGATTTTTCATAAAGGGCAGCCAAAAAAAGAGTACGAGAAGAAGCAGTCATTCCAGAAACTAGTTGCTCCTTGAGCCCGTTCTCAATGCCATGTACAATGGAGATTATTTCTTTATTATCAATAAATTGTTCTAGTAAACCTATCATTTGTGAAACTCCTCTCAACAAAGAGTACGTTAGTATATTATTATGTGTTTGTATAAAAAATGAAACTTCCATTAGTAGGGATTTTCTCAACATCATATAGATTGTATACTCACTGAATTTCTTACTGCTGATGTAACCCCCGCTTAGAAAAGCGGGGGTTACATCAGCAGTAAGATAAAAGGAAAGTCCCTTTAATACGGAATAAAAAACAGAAAAATGCTTTGGGCTAACCAAAGCTTACTGAATAAATGTATCATATTCATGATAATGTGGATTACGTTCTAAAGTTTCCTGACAGTCCTGACAAATCGATTTCACATACACATTACCATATTCATCATAACGAAGCATTTCCTTCTTGTCTTGCTCTGTTAGTTGGCCTACTACTACATTATGAGCTTCCTCATTCATAATAGAACCGATTCTGCATCCACAATGACGACAATAATAAAATGTACTCATATCTTCCTCCATACCTTATGTTCGACTACTAATAGTATGGCTATATATGAGTATATTATACGTACTTGTCCACTACTCTACTACATCGTGTAAAAAAACAACAAAATCCTCACTAATGGAAGTTTCACTTAATTATACAATATCTACCCATTAAATGTATTCATAACCTGTAAAAACGGCGTATGAATCCATTCTTCACATGCATCTGCACTTTTCTGGATTGTCTCTGCCAATGGGGATTGTTCTTCATTCGTAAAACGGCCTAATACATAATCAGGTACTTTCATCCCATTTTTGGGGCGATCAATACCAATTCGTATACGGTTAAAATCCTGTGTCCCTAAATGAGCAATGGTTGATTTCACTCCATTATGCCCACCCGCGCTTCCTTTTGTTCGAAGGCGTAGCTTTCCAATAGGAAGGTCCAAATCATCATACATAATAATAAAGTCCTCTATGTCAATTTTATAATAATCCATAAGAGGTCGAATACTCTCACCAGACAAATTCATATATGTGAGGGGCTTCAACAGAATAATTTTCTCACCGTCTACAGTTCCTGCACCAAACAGCCCTTTGAATTTCAATTGATCTAATGAAATAGCAAAACGCTTCGCCAATTCATCTATAACCATGAATCCAACGTTATGTCTCGTCCGTTCGTACTCTTTACCCGGGTTTCCAAGACCTACTATTAGCTTCATTCTTACTCTCCTCATCATGATAGGATAGGCGTAACCCTATGGTTACGCCTATCCATCATCAAATTAATCAAATAACGTACTTACTGATTGATCTTCATAAATACGAATGATTGCTTCCCCGATAAGAGTCGCAACAGATAGTTCCTTGATTTTCGGACTCTTCTTATCTTCTGGAAGAGCAATAGAATTTGTAATGATTAGTTCTTTTATTTTTGAATTATTAATACGGTCAATTGCAGGACCAGATAATACTGGATGTGTACAACATGCATATACTTCCTTAGCACCATTTTCCACTAGTGCATTTGCTGCTAATGTAATAGTTCCTGCAGTATCAATAATGTCATCAATTAAGATACATGTTTTTCCTTCTATATTACCAATGATATTCATAACTTCAGAAACGTTTGGTCTAGGACGGCGTTTATCAATAATTGCAATCGGAGCTTTCAATCGATCTGCCATCTTTCTCGCACGTGTTACACCACCATGATCAGGTGATACAACTACGATATCATCTAAATTCTTCTCTGCAAAATAATCAGAAAGGATTTTCACAGCCATTAAATGATCAATTGGAATATCAAAAAATCCTTGAATTTGTGGTGCATGTAAATCTAGTGTTATAACACGGGATGCCCCTGCTGTTTGTAACAAATTAGCTACAAGCTTAGACGTAATCGGTTCACGTGAACGCGCTTTGCGGTCTTGACGTGCATAGCCATAATATGGCATTACGATATTAATTGTTTTTGCTGATGCACGCTTTAATGCATCAATCATAATAAGAAGTTCCATAATATGTTCGTTCACTGGAAAGCTCGTAGATTGAATAACGAATACGTCACATCCTCGAATGCTTTCATCAATATTAATTTGGATTTCACCATCACTAAAGCGAGTCACAGAGCATTTCCCTAACTCTACTCCTATATGTTTTGCAATTTCTTCTGCAACACCTTTGTTAGAGTTTAAAGAAAATACTTTTAAGTTGGAATCTAAATATTGGTTTGGCACTAGATAAACCTCCGCATAAGGAATTTTTCTTGTTCAAGAATTCTGTTTTTTGTTCAATTTTTCTACATATTTTTCTTTGTTCGTCTGACGTGATCTTGCGATGGATAATGCGCTAGCAGGGACGTCATCTGTAATGGTTGATCCAGCAGCAACATAAGCCTTCTCACCAATTGTAACAGGAGCAATTAGGTTTGAATTACAACCGATGAATGCACCGTCTTCAATAACTGTTTTATACTTGTTTTGACCATCGTAATTTACAGTAATAATACCGCAACCTAAGTTCACTCCAGATCCTACCTCTGCATCTCCGATATAACTTAAATGAGAAGCTTTGCTTCCCGTACCGAAAACAGATTTCTTAATTTCAACGAAGTTTCCTACACGTACTTCATCACCTATCACGGAAGCAGGGCGAATGTGAGCAAACGGTCCAATGGTAACATCTTTCCCAATTTCGCTATCTTGAACGGTAGATTGTCGAATAAGCGTACGATCCCCAACCATGCTATCCTTTATCGACGTTTGTGGTCCAATATTGCAATCAGAACCAATAATCGTTTTTCCTTCGATGATGGTTCCAGGATACAACGTTGTATCACTACCGATACTAGCATCTGCAGAAATATACGTATTGTCTGGATCAATAATCGTAACCCCATTCACCATATGCTTGTGGTTAATACGTTGTTTCATCAGCTTTTCCGCTTGTGACAACGCAACGCGATCATTTACACCTAACGTTTCTTCGAAATTACTCGTTTGATACGCAGAAACGATATGCCCTTCGTTTTTTAAAATTTCAATAACATCCGGAAGATAATATTCTCCTTGTGCATTTTCATTCGAAACCTTTTTTAGAGCATTGAAAAGAAGAGTATTATCAAAGCAATATGTTCCCGTATTAATTTCTTGTAATTGTAATTCTTCGGTGCTTGCATCTTTTTGTTCTACAATTTTCTCAACATTGCCATCTCTATTACGTACAATACGGCCGTAACCAAACGGTTGTTCTAGATGTGCAGTAAGTACTGTTGCTTTCGCCTTCGTTTGCTCATGATGCTGTAATAACGCTTCCATTGTTTCAGAAGTAATTAATGGTGTATCACCGCAAATAACGAGTGTTGTACCTTCTTTATGAGCTAGCAAGTCGCTTGCTTGCATTACTGCATGAGCAGTCCCGAGCTGCTCTTCTTGAAGCGCAAATGCACTTTGCTCGCCAAGTTGCTCCCGCACTAGTTCTGCCCCATGACCCACAATTGTAACTGCACGTTGGAGACCTAACTGTGAAACCGCATCTACAACATGCTGTACCATAGGCTTTCCACAAACAGGATGAAGTACCTTGTACAGCTTGGATTTCATACGAGTTCCTTTCCCTGCTGCCAATATTACTGCAAATCGATTTGACATACTAACCCTCCATCGCAACCTATTTATCCATTAAGAATATTATATTAAAATCTTTAACTTTTCAAGAAACACCGGATAACTATTAAATTTTACCACAATTATTGAAATTGTTTGAGAGGAAAAGCATAGTAAGGGGAAAAAGGGAGAGAAATATACAAAATAAAACAAACTTCTGCCATGTTCACAGAAGTTTGTCCTCCATACGCGATGTACTAACCAAAAAACCTTTGATTATATGTGATTAAGCGCCTGCTTCTTCCAATTCAACCTCTTCTAACTCTCCTAAACGATGATATTCCGCGAGGACAGCATCTTGAATCTTACCACGAGTGCTAGAATTAATCGGATGTGCAATATCCCTGAACTCTCCGTCCGGAGTGCGCTTACTAGGCATCGCTACAAATAATCCATTATTGCCATCAATTACACGAATATCATGAACTACGAATTCATGGTCCAACGTAATGGATGCAATCGCTCTCATTCTGCCTTCCGTGTTTACGCGGCGTAATCTTACGTCAGTCACTTCCATCTTATGTTCACCACCCTTTTTTAAATCAGCGATATATGTCTAATAATTCCACATCTTCTCCTAATTTCCTTCTATATTTTAAAAATTTTTCAAAAAACGAAATTCATAGGAAAAAATAAGAATTATTTGTTAGCAATTAAAGCAATTACTTCAATCTCTAACGCAACATCTTTCGGTAGTCTCGCCACTTGAACACAAGACCGAGCTGGCTTATGATCGCCAAAATAACTTCCGTAAATTTCATTAACAGCATTAAAATCATTCATATCCTTTAAAAATACAGTCGTCTTTACTACGCTAGCAAAAGAGCAACCAGCCTCTTCTAATACAGCCTGTAAATTATGAAATACTTGATGCGTTTGTTCGCCTAACTCACCCGTAACTAGTGTACCGTCGGGGCGGAGGGGAATTTGTCCAGAACTATAAAACATATTATTAACTACGATTCCTTGTGAGTATGGTCCAATCGCTTGGGGAGCAGCATTGCTGTGAATTATTTTCATAATTTTCACACCTTTCAGATATTTTGAATGAAAAGATAAGCCCATTCTCTTATTCTTCCCAAAATAAGAGAAGGAGCTTATCCCATTGTCTACAATTGTTTATAATATTACTCTGTAATGAATTCTTTCTTTTCTAAGATAGGCAAATCAAAATTTCCTCTTTCAATCGTTATCACTTTGTCTTTCACGTCTACCCCAATTAGGCGAACGAGCGATACATAATTGTCAACGAGATGTTCTTCTATATCAACATCTTCTACAAGGACACCAATTCCTACAACAGTTGCTTGAAATTCCTCAAGCATACTAACCATACCTTGTACAGTTCCGCCTGCTTTCATAAAGTCATCGATAATTAAAACACGCGACCCTTGCTGTAAGCTTTTTTTCGCTAATGTCATCGTCTGAATCCGCTTAGAAGATCCCGAAACGTAGTTAATCGACACCGTTGCCCCTTCCGTCACCTTGTTATCTTTACGGGCAATAACAACAGGAACATCCAAGTAATTCGCTACAGCGTAAGCTAAAGGAATTCCTTTCGTTGCAACAGTCATGACAACATCTATTTCTTCCTTGGCAAATATAGAGGCAAATAATCGTCCTGCCCCGTTAATATATAGCGGGTTACTCAACAAATCTGTCATGTATAGGTAGCCTCCGGGAAGAAGACGTTTCGAATCAGTAAGTTGTTCACGAAGTTCAGCTATAAGCTCATTGGCTTCTTCAGCATCCATAAAAGGAATGTATCTTACTCCTCCCGCTGCACCGGGAATCGTTTGAAGAGTTCCAACACCATGTTGCTCGAACGTTTGCTTAATAATGACCAAATCCTCACTAATAGAAGATTTAGCTGATTGGTAGCGTTCTGCAAAAAAAGTGAGAGAAATTAAGCGCCGAGGTTTTTGAAGCAAATAATAGGTCATATCGACCAAACGTGTACTACGTCGTATTTTCAAACTCCCACCTCAAATCACGAATATTCTAATTAAATCATAACCCATTATACGCCTTTATTCAAGCTTTTCTCGTTCGCCAAGCATGCGTACTGCATACACTTGTTCACAAAATCCTTTTAGCCCATTATAAACACGGCGCATTCTTGAATCGTGATACACTAAGCCAAAAACTGTAGGACCGCTACCGCTCATTAGAACAGCATCCGCTCCAAATCGCTTCATTTGCTCTTTGATTCGTGCTACTTCGGGATGCATCTGGAAGGTAACCTGTTCTAAGACGTTTCCTAACGTGCCACATATTCCTTCATAATCACGGTTTGAAATGCTAGCAATCATTTTATCAACATCTGGATGGACCATTTGACTTACTTTTAAATTACGATACACATCAGCTGTGGAAACGCCAATCTGTGGTTTTGCTAATACTACCCAGCAAGGCGGCGGGGCTGGAATATGCTCAATGACTTCACCGCGGCCCGTTGCAATTGCAGTCCCCCCGTATACACAAAAGGATACATCAGAGCCAATTTCCGCTCCAATTTCAGCAAGTTGTTCACCGCTTAAACCTAGCTTCCATAGCGTATTCAAGCCACGTAATGTCGCCGCTGCATCACTGCTTCCGCCTGCAAGACCTGCAGCTACTGGAATAAGTTTTTCAATCGTAATGGATACGCCCCTTTGAATACCAAATCGTTCCTTCAAAATCTTGGCTGCCTGGTACGCGAGATTACGCTGATCATCAGGCACATATCGATTATGAGAAATGATTTCAATTTTATTCCGATCAAGCTCTGCAAGTTCGATTCGATCTGCCAAATCAATAGTTGTCATAATCATACGAACCTCGTGATATCCATCTTCTCTCTTTCGTAATACATCTAATGATAAATTAATTTTTGCCGGTGCTTTCACTAGCAGCTTCAACCTTTTCACCTACTCTATGTACTCAATTATCGTTTATTTTACCACACCTTCAACCCTCATGCTTTCGTAAACCTAATTATACGAAAAACTATAAAAAAAAGAAAAGTACAAGCAGCTTCATTTCATTTCATTATCGCTTGCACTAGACAAAAAAGCCGAGGATGTTTTTCCTCGACTACCATAGGTGGGAACATTCATTTGTTATTGATGTTCTTGATTGTTTAGATGCTGCTGCGCAATTTCAATGGCACGCTTCACCATATTACCTGCATCCTTAGCACGGATGGCACCCCAACCCTCTTTTTGCACTACATCATAAAATCCAAGTTCCTTTGCTAACTCTTCTTTCAACTGCTGCGACATAATGCCTCTTCTTCTACTCAGGTGCAAAGCCCTCCTTTTTCCTACACTATGGCCTTATTAGTATGTGGAAAAGGGAGAGTTTCATTTGTAGAAACATTTGTAAATGTTTCTGCTTTTATCCTTCCAGAACCAATTCACCTGTCTGTTCATCATAAAATGTAAGTTCAACCGTCTCTGTTAGCACATCTGCATAGCTATAAGATACGCGCTGAAATGCGTATTCATCTTCCAGCTGCACAACAAATACAGAAGGATAGGTTTCTGATAATACACCAGACCGTTCTATTGTCTTCCTTCTTCCACTATTTGCCTTTAACATTAATCTTTTTCCAAGTTGACTATCTAACGAGCTCTTAATTTCTATTAGTTGCTTTGCCATTTACGCTGCACCTCGCTGCCTTTATTTCAAAGTCACACCTTTTTCATTCCGAACTCACATGCATAGTCTTAACGTCTTTTTGGATTTTTATGTATAGTATACCAGAAAGCTTGTTGAACTTATATATTAGCTTTTCCTTCCAAGCGAAAGAAAAGCTAACACGAAAGGAATTCGTGTCCTTTTTTTGTTAGCTTTTCCTACTCATTATAATATTGAAATGGCAATCCTGTTCGTAATATCCCTTTTGTTTCAACACCACCGAGACCTCGTTCTCCAGTAATGGTATTGCGTACAACTTCCCACACATTTACTCGGTCCATAAAGGATGTAAAGCTAATTTTCGCTACTACATACACTGGATCTAATGCATGAATATTTATACGTGACGGAGAGCTGGCAAAATTTGCTCCTGCACGAATGAGAGCTTCAAAATGTGATTGACACGCTCCTGCAAAAATAACAAGTTGATCAAGGGAAGGATACTTTCTTCTTGCTTCATGAACAGCCTGCACAAAATGTCTGGAGTGCCGATAAGCCTCTATATCGTCTACTTTCCCTTTCGCTTTCGTATAGGAATCATGCCCGGTAATAACTAAAATGTCTGGCTTATATTGGTCAAGTAAATCTCCAATTCTTATATGCATCTCCGTTTCCTTACAATGCGCTCCTTGCACAGGAACTCCGATCTTTCTATATAAATCTAAGCACTTTTGTAAATAAGTAGCATCCCCATCTATATGAAGTACTTTTCCAGGCATTTGAAAATAATTGACATCTGTACTATACCCGCCACTCGAATAATATTCATTCCGCTGTTGTAACTCGTGGTAATCCTGTTGAAATAACCGATACGTTTGTTCGAGCTTATCATGTTCTTCCCTCGTACGTTGTCGATGGGCGCGCCCATCGATAACGATTAAATCTGTAATTGGTGCATCAGCTACAAGACGAAATTCTTCCCCGTATAAAATAGCAATTGGATTACCGCTCTCTTCTCTAATTTCTGTCACACGAAAAAGAAGGTCGCGCCTGTGAGATATTCTTTCCACTAAATCCCCGACCTTAGCTCCCATTCATTCTACCCCCAAATTCCTTTCATTTCTTTAATTAGGCTATGTAATAACACGGAAAAAGTGACAAAAAAACAAATAGAGATGCAAGAAAGAATTCCCTTTCTTGCATCTCTTACAAAGTCATCATGCGGCAAAGACAATTATTACACTCTTTGCTCATATAAGGTATTACTTAACTTGGCAAATTCCTCAATAGTCAATGTTTCGCCTCTTCGCTTCGGATCAATCCCTATCTCAAGAAGTGTTCGTTCGAGCCAGCCCTTATCCTTTGGAATGGAAGATACATTGCTAGAAAGATTATTAAGTAACGTTTTTCTCCGCTGTGCAAAACTTGCACGTACCACTTGAAAGAAAAACGACTCATCCTTCACTTCCACTACTGGTTTTTCCCGCTTAATTAGGCGTAGTACAGCTGAATCTACATTCGGCTGCGGCACAAACACCGTACGAGGAACGGTCATAACGGTCTCTGCTACCATGTAATATTGAATAGCAATGGAGAGGGAGCCATAGTTTTTCGATCCTGGCTCAGCAGCAATTCGGTCCGCGACTTCCTTTTGCATCATTACAACAATACCTCGAATAGGAAGTGATTCTTCTAATAATTTAAAAAGAATAGGCGTTGTCACATAATACGGGAGGTTAGCTACCACCATAATATCTTGCCCCTCTTCAAATTCTGAAGCAATAACCGCTTTTACATCTTCCTTTAGAACATCACCATGAATAATATCTACATGGGGATATGGCTCCAGCGTTTCTGCAAGAATAGGAAGCAATCGTTGATCAATTTCAAAGGCTACCACTTTCTTAGCACGCTTTGCAAGTTGTTCCGTTAACGCTCCAATACCAGGACCAATTTCAATTGCTCCAGAATTAGGTGTGAGCTCTGCAAAATCGACAATTCTGTTTAACACATTCGTATCAATTAAAAAATTTTGCCCCAAGCTTTTTTTAAAAGAAAAACCATATTTTTCTAAAATTAGTTTTGTACGATTGGGTGTTGCAATGTCTTTCATTTCGTTTCCTCCTGCAGTACCTTCATCATAGCCGCTTCAAAGTCATCTTTGGAAATCTGGAACATTTGTAGTCGTTTATACATTTGTTTTCCATTAGCATGTCCAATTTTTAATAGCTTTCCAAGTCGTTCACGACGAACTTTCGCATTGTCTCCGCCAATTAATCCAGCTTGCAGGACATCCTCCCACAAGATGTCTGCTTCTAGCTCCGGCATTTCCTGTTGCACGTGCTCTAATGCCTGCCGTATGGATTGGATAGATGCATGCTCCACACCTAAACCCTTATTATTTTTTGCAATGGCTTCTTTCTTCGGTAAAAACGCATGCTTACATCCTGGAACTTTTTCCGAAACAATTCTACGTATCCGTTCTCCAGGATAATCTGGATCTGTGAAAATAATCACGCCTCTTGTTTGCTGTGCTAAACGAACCCTCTCAATCACTTCGTCTCCAATAGCTGACCCGTTTGTTTCTATCGTATCTGCGTTCAACGCTCGCTTGATCGCAACCGTATCATCTTTACCCTCTACAACAATAATTTCTTTAATTTTCATCCTATCCTCCAAAGTACAACTATCCCTAGTTTATTAAACAAAAAAATAACAACTTTTCCATTATTATTTTCGTGTAAGTTTGCTCATCTATTAATGATAATCCATAATCCATTTCTATGTATATTATTTATACATTTTCTTATCCCGTATACCTCTACAAACTGGTAAAAGCAAGAGACTATACTTCTCTTGCTTTTAATCCTAACTTTTTATGCTTCTCCTATCGTAATATGCGAATCTTCACTCGTTTTCGGCCCCATTCATTAGCTGCTGCTTCGGTAGGCAGTAATACATCTATTCGATTTCCTTTAATTGCACCGCCTGTATCACCAGCAATTGCATAGCCGTAGCCTTCTACCCAAACTTTTGTTCCTAACGGTATAATTCTAGGATCTACCGCTATAAGTGCCATATTCGGATTTGCTCTGTAGTTGTATCCTCCAGCGCTAACGCCCTCACAACCGTCACAGAAAGGAGAATATGCAGTTGCTTCCACATAGTATTCTGAAGCTGTTACCATTTCGTTATTACTTGGTCCGACCGCTTTTGCAGGCTGCTTCGTTCCGACTACAACAATCTGATCGGTACTTTCCTTCAACATAACTTCCTTCGTTACATTTCGCGATACTTCTATTCCATTTTCTTTTACGACTTCAAATGTCTTTGCTACTTTTCCTCCTTCTCCTTCCTGCAAAACCCGTTCTTCTCCTGCAAGTAACGATGAATCTTGTTTCTTTACTATTGCAAAGGTAGTGTTTTGTTCAATCGTTTCTTCCGTTTTTTCAACCCGTATGACTTTGACAGTAGTATTCCTATTAATCTTTTGATCCAAGGAAGGTATGACACGATCAAACTCACCCAATAAGATATGTTGATTTTCTAATACATTTGCAACCGTAATAGACGTTGACCATACTTGCATATCTTTCGTACCGTCTTGTAACAGAATCGGAAAGGCCTTTTCTATTTTTATCACTTCATTGTTTTCAATAGGTGCATCTAATGCAGGAGTCACACTATCATATTTTGTAATCTCCATTTGCTTGTCTTTTAATAATTCTTCAACTGTTTTAGCTGTTGACCAAACAATGTGTGTAATGTCATCTATTTTTACAGTGTGTAGCTTTGCTTTTTGCACTGTAATTTTCATATTATTCTGAATTTTTTCGTTAGGAGCCGGGTATACACGATCATGTTCGGTTAGGACAATCTCCTTTTCCTGCAGCAATTCACTTACCGTTATTGCATGTGTATGAATCACTTCTGAATGTCCATCTATTTCGAGGGTCACCGTATCGTTTGTATACGCATAGGCCACTGTCCCTACTGAGCTAGATAAAACTAAAGCACTTGTAAGTTGCACTGCTACCTTCTTTTTTGACTCCAATTTTGGTACTACATGTTTTGTCGTTTCATTCATGATATAACTCCTCCTTTATTTCTTGAAATCAACTTAACTAGCTAACTCCTAGTGTTCAAATAGATAACGAAGGCGTGTTAAATTGTATTAAATAAGAAAATGAAGTAGGTTCATGTGCGGGAAACGGGAGACTTACGTGTTATACAAATAAGTCTCCTTTCCATCATTGAATACCAAAAAATCGTTTTGCATTTTCTGACGTTATCAAAGCAACGTCTTCATATGTTAGTCCCTTTAATAAGGCAATTTCCTCAGCGACTCGCTTCACATAGGCCGGTTCATTTCGTTTCCCACGGTAAGGATGCGGAGCTAAATAGGGGCAATCTGTTTCAATTAACAGCTTTTCAATGGGAATCTCCGCCGCCACCTCTTTCGGTTTTTTTGCATTTTTAAATGTTACAGGTCCTCCCAATGAAATAAGGAAATTCATGTCTACGCATATTTTTGCTGTTTCGACGCTACCGCTAAAACAATGCATAATTCCCCCAACATCCTCTGCATGTTCCTCTTTAAGGATGGTGACAGTATCCTCGATTGCATCTCGTGTATGAATGATAATCGGTAGACGCACTTTTCTAGCTAATCGTATTTGCTGCCGAAATACTTCCTGCTGTACGTCCTTTGGAGACTTATCCCAGTGGTAATCAAGACCCATTTCCCCTAAAGCAACTACCTTAGGATGAGCAGCCAGCTGTTCAATCCACTGTAAGTGCTCCGGTGTCATATCGATAGCATCAACAGGATGCCATCCTACTGCAGCGTAAATGAAATCATAGTTTTCCGCTAATTGAATTGCTTTCGGAATAGTGACCTGATCAAATCCAACAACCACCAGATTCGTAACCCCAGCTTCACGAGCGTTTTCAATCACTTGTTCCACATCTTCTGCATATTGTTCATCATTTAAATGTGCATGTGTATCAAAAAGCATTGCCTGATCCCCTTTTGGTTAAGTTAAAATTCATTACTTTCCTAGCGAGATAATTACAGGTCTATTACATTTATAATGCATAGATGGTGTAATTATCCATAATTTTTGGCAAGAAAAAGAGATGTTTCGCTCTAATACCCATGAAACACCTCTTTTTCTATCAATTTTTCAACTTCCCGTTGGAACGAAACTATTTAATTTTCGTACCATTCGGAAGTGTTTGGTCAACTGTTGCTAGAGACAATGCACCATTTTCTTCACCAGCTAAAATCATGCCTTGTGATAATTCACCGCGCAATTTAACCGGCTTTAAGTTAGCAACACAAATTACTTTTTTCCCTTGTAAATCCTCTGGTGAATACCACTGTGCAATTCCAGAAACTACTTGGCGTTTTTCCGTGCCAAGGTCAAGTTGAAGCTTTAATAGCTTATTCGCGCCTTTTACAGGCTCTGCATGAAGTACTTCTGCCACGCGAAGGTCCACCTTGAAAAATTCATCGATAGAAATCTCTTCCGAATCTTCATGCTTCTCTGGTTTTTCTTCTTGTTTTGGAGATGGCCCCTTCATTTGAGACTTAATATAGGCAACTTCTGTTTCTACTTCTAAACGAGGGAAAATCGGATTTGCTTTTGCCACGTTTGTTCCTTCTGGAATCATCCCAAATACAAGGCTATCCCATGTTTTTAACTCTGTTGTTTGAATACCAAGCTGTGCAAACATTTCCGCAGGGCATGCAGTTAAAAATGGTTGGAGCATAACAGCTACTTGACGTAACACCTCAGCTAAATGGGCCATAACGGATTGAAGCTTTTCCCGGTCCTGTTCATTCTTAGCAAGAACCCACGGCTGCGTTTCATCAATGTATTTATTAGAACGGCTAATTAATTGCCAAATTTCCGCTAAAGCAACTGAAAACTCCATATTATCCATTGATTTTTCTACTTTTTGAATCGTTTCTTTTGTAACAGCCACTAAATCTGTATCAAATGCAGTGACATTTTCTTTATAGACAGGGATTGCTCCGCCAAAATATTTGTCTATCATTGCAATCGTACGGTTCAATAAGTTTCCTAAGTCATTTGCCAAATCATAGTTTAATCGTTCGACAAAACCCTCTGGTGTAAACACACCATCTGAACCAAATGGTACTTCACGAAGCAAATAATAACGAAGCGCATCAAGACCATATCGATCAATCAATGTAACGGGATCTACTACATTCCCCTTTGATTTACTCATCTTACCGTCCTTCATTAAAATCCAGCCATGAGCAAATACTTTCTTCGGAAGCGGTAAATCAAGTGCCATTAACATGATTGGCCAATAAATCGTGTGGAAACGAACGATTTCTTTTCCGACAAGATGAACATCAGCAGGCCAATATTTCTTATAAAGCTCATCCTGGTCCGTACCATAGCCAAGTGCCGTAATATAATTGGATAACGCATCAATCCACACATAAATAACATGCTTTGGATTTCCAGGAACACGGATTCCCCAATCAAAGGAAGTACGAGAAACCGCTAAATCTTCCAGCCCTGGTTTAATAAAATTATTTATCATCTCATTTTTACGAGATTCTGGCTGAATAAATTCTGGATTTTCTTCATAGAATTTTAATAGTCGATCCGAATATTTTCCCATTTTAAAAAAGTAGGATTCTTCCCGTACAAGTTCTACAGGGTGACCACTATCAGGGCTTTTTCCGCCAACTATCTTCCCATTTTCAAGCACAGGATCTACTAGCTGCAACTCCGTATAAAAGGTTTCATCCTGAACTGAATACCATCCTTCATATTCGTCTAGATAAATGTCACCTTGATCTAATAGGCGTTTGAAAATCTTTTCGACAATACTCTTATGTCTATCTTGCGTCGTACGAATAAAATCATCATAAGAAATATCCATTTTTCCCCACAAATCTTGAATTCCTGACACAATACCATCTACGTATTGTTGCGGGGTTACTCCCGTTTCTTCAGCCTTCTTCTGAATCTTCTGACCGTGTTCATCCGTACCCGTTAAATAATGTACGTCAAACCCTTTCAAACGCTTATACCGTGCCATTGCATCTCCAGCAACTGTCGTATAAGCATGTCCGATATGCAGTTTACCACTCGGATAATAAATAGGGGTTGTAATATAAAAACTTTTTTTGTCCGCTGCCATTTCGAAACCTCCCAAATGACTATTATGTAATTAGCCGTTCTAACAAGTAGAAATGTTTCCCTTGTTAGAAGTTTTCCTTTTTAAATAGTATACCAAACTTACTCATAAAAATGAGAACGTGTTTGTTAGCCAATCATTATATTACCATGTATTTCTCTGAAAGCTAAAAATTATACATGCTATCTTCACATCACAGATGGTCTACATGCTACTAATATGGGATTTTAGATAGTTTCTTATTGTCCATTTTTCATAGAAAAAAAATTTAAAAAATTTATCGAAATTTGCGAATTAATAATTGACGGAAATGTAAATGATTGGTATCATAGATTCATAAGGTATTTTGTCGAAAAATGACGAAACAAGATATATAATCATTACAGCATATACACACAATTAGGAGGAAAAAATTATGAAGTCTACAGGTATCGTTCGTAAAGTTGATGAGCTAGGTCGTGTGGTAATTCCTATCGAATTACGTCGTACATTAGGTATTGCAGAAAAAGACGCACTTGAAATCTACGTGGATGACGAAAAAATCATTCTTAAAAAGTACAAGCCTAATATGACTTGCCAAGTAACTGGTGAAGTTTCTGACGAAAATCTATCTCTTGCAGGTGGTAAAATCATTCTTTCACCTGAAGGTGCACAAATCATTTTACAAGAATTACAATCTTACATTGCAGCTGCTGCAAAATAATAAAGAAACCACTTCTCTTCACTTAGTTTGTGAGAGAAGTGGTTTTTATTTTCATATTCTGTTATTCTTTTTCATCAATATGATAGATTTGATAAACATCTCTTTTCGACATATTTCGATCTAATGCTACATGTTTAATGGCATCCTTAGAGGACTCCTTCTTTTCTTTGATGTAGTGCTCTACATGTTCGATAATAGAAAGTGATTGCCACCATTCCTCTTCCTGCGGCATTTCTTCGGTAGATCCTTCCACCACAATACAAAATTCTCCTCGAACTTCACCTGATTTCGACCATTGTAAAACGTCTTCAACTGTACCGCGTATAAATTCTTCAAATTTCTTTGTAAGCTCACGGCATATGGCAATTCTTCGATTCCCAAGTACATCCTTTATAGCAAGTAACGTTTCTTCCAATCGATGAGGTGCCTCATAGAAAAGCAATGTTTCTTTTCGGTAGAGAAGCTGCTCTAGCTCCTTCTTTTTATCCTTTTTTTGCCGCTGTAAAAAACCGAAAAAGTAAAAATGCTGCGTAGAAAGACCCGATGCAATGAGTGCTGTAAGAGCGGCGTTTGCCCCTGGCAGAGGTACTACTGTAATTTGATTGGAGACAGCCTGCATTACAAGCTCATAGCCTGGATCTGAAATACAAGGCATACCTGCATCACTCACAAGTGCAATCGTCTTTCCATCTTGTAATAATTCGATAATTTTAAAGCCTATGGTTTCTTTATTATGTTCATGATAACTCATAATTGGCGTTTCAATTTCAAAGTGATTACACAGTTTTTTAGTTTGTCTCGTGTCTTCTGCTGCAATGATATCTGCTTCCTTCAGCATTCGTACTGCACGAAAAGTCATGTCCTCTAAATTACCAATCGGAGTTGGAACGAGAAACAATGTTCCGCCTTTTGCTTGAAAGCTCTTCTGCTGCCACATAGTTATTCTCCTTTTTGCACATACTGTTCTTTCTCTTTTCGCGTAAGCTGTTTAAAATGATACTCTGCCCGCATTGCCTCTGTTTTCGTTTCGAACTCTTCTGAATATAGGAGCTCAACCGGACGATGACTCCGCGTATAGCGTGCTCCTTTTCCCTCATTATGTTGTTTCACTCTTCGTTCAATATCAATGGTATATCCGCCGTAGTAACTTCCGTCTCCGCACTCCAGCACATAGAAATAATGTTTATTTTTCTCCATACAGAATTTCTCGAATTTCTGCTGTATATTCATTTTTTTCATTATAAACGATAAGTGGCGGAAGAATTTTCAAATCAGCCTTTCCATCCTTTATTCCTTCTACGAGAAGCATATTCGCTTCCTTTCCTAGCTTAGGATATACGAATTGTAGACGCTTTGGCTCAATTTTATACTTACGCATTAGCGTTACAATATCCAGTAGGCGCCCAGGACGATGTACAAAGGCAACTTTCCCTCCTTGTTTGACGAGCTGGCTACTCACACGAACCACGTCCTCAAGCTTGCACATGATTTCATGACGAGCAATAGCAAGATGTTCATTCGGATTGATCTCAGATAAGGCTGGTGTTTGGAAATAAGGTGGGTTACATGTTACCACATCGAATGTATGGTGCCCCAAAACCGCTGGCATTTCTTTAATGTCACCATGAATAAGGTGAATGCGATCTGATAAGCCATTATAATCAACACTACGCACTCCCATTTGATAAATACGCTCTTGTATTTCTACGCCAGTAATACTCCCCTTCGTTCTTGTACTTAACAGCAATGGAATCACTGCATTGCCTGTACATAAATCCAGAAGTGACCCTTTCTGTATCGGCACCCAAGCAAAGTCGGCCAGCAAGACAGCATCTAATGAAAAATTAAAAACCGACGGACTTTGCACAATTTTTAATTTCTCTGCTAATAAATAATCAAGACGTTCATCCCCATACAATTCCATGCCCATAATCCTTTCTACTTTATATATGATTGGGTTACGTTTACAAAAAATTACCTTTCCACTCGCATGGAAAGGTAATTTTATTTTTTATTTAAAAATGATAAACAGAATAAGCAGTCGCCTTCCTTACGAACACTCCCATAATGCAAATTACAAATATGAAAGCCTTCTTGGTAAAGTCTTGCCAAGTTATCATACCCTTCACCAATATCTGCTGTTGGCTTTTTTTCTTTTTCCTTCTGGCGATGTTGCTTTTTTTCAAGCACGTTCTCAAATCGGCGACGTAAATGCTCGTTTTCCATCTTTATATGTTGATTTTCTTCGAGAAGCTCGGCGAGATGCTGCTTCAACTCGCCGAGTTGCTTATATAAATGGCCGATTTGTTCTTCCATGCTTATTACCGACTCAAAAATATCCTTTTTCTCCACAAGCGTCCACCTCATTAGTCTGTGGTTTGACTCGATACGACTCCTTCATGCATGAGCTCATCTAATGTATATTCAACGATACGGTCCTTCCCCACTAGCTCGATTTGAATTAATCGTTCTAATATATTCAAGCCAATTACACGTCCGGGACCGTTCGATGTTTGCACTTTTTCATCTAAATCTGGTAGCTGTTCTTTCGCTGTCTCGTATTCATCATTCTCGTATTTTAAGCAGCACATTAACCGTCCGCACAATCCGGAAATCTTAGCTGGATTTAACGATAAGCTTTGATCTTTCGCCATTTTAATGGATACAGGATCGAAATCTCCTAAAAAGGTAGAACAACAAAGCATACGTCCACACGGACCAATACCACCGAGCATTTTTGCTTCATCACGTACTCCAATTTGACGAAGCTCGATCCGCGTGCGGAATATTGCGGCTAAGTCCTTTACAAGCTCCCGGAAATCAATACGTCCATCTGCTGTAAAATAAAAAATTACTTTATTACGATCGAATGTATACTCTACATCTACAAGCTTCATATCTAGCTCGTGATCCGTTACCTTCTGTAAGCAAATCTTATAAGCCTCTTTCGCGTCTCTTTTATTCTCATCAACAATTTGTCGGTCTTCCTCTTCTGCAATGCGAATTACCTTTTTTAATGGCAATACAACATCATCTTCGCCTACCTGTTTCTTAGGCATAACAACTTTCCCATACTCAATTCCCCGTACCGTTTCTACAATTACAAAATCGTCTTTCGGTATATCTAGATTGTTCGGGTCGAAGTAATAGATTTTTCCTGCCTTTTTAAAGCGTACCCCTACTACATCATACAAGCGTTTATCCCTCCTGTAAGCGAAATACAAGCTGATCAAATATAAGCTGAGCATTTGCATTCGCATTAAGCCGTTTTTTTGCTTCTAATATATTGGAAAGAGCCGATACAATCCGTTTTTGAGAATAAGAGAAAGATTGTAATAAATCATGCTGATCTTGAAAAACAATTTCCTCATTCTCGATAGACCGCGCATATAATAAATCCCTATAAATAAGGAGTAGCATATCTAATCCCATTTGTAGTTGTTCTTTTTCTGAAAAATGCTTGACCCATTTTTCTTGTACAAAAAAAAGAGACGCTGAATCTTTTCCAAGAGCTTCACATAATTTTATCACTAAAGTTCTGGCTTGTGCAAACCATTCATCATGACAATAGGCTAACGCCTCATCTACATTGTTCGTTAATTTAGCAGCTGTTGCTGCAAAATACGCTGGAATTCCTTGCTCTTGCAGTTGCTTAACTAAAGCAGGATGAGAAAGTGGACGAAATGTTATTATTTGGCAACGGGATAAAATCGTACTTAGCATTTGATGACTGTGCTCTGTAACTAAGATTGCCGTCGCCTCACTGCTTGGTTCCTCCAAAAATTTAAGTAATGTATTAGCGGCATTGACTGTCATACGGTCCGCATGGCCAATGATATACACTTTTTTATTCGTTTCTAAGCCCGTTTTCGTAAATTCTTCTTGAAGCATTTGAATTTGCTGCTTCTTAATCGATAATCCTTCAGGTAGGACTTTATATACATTCGGATGATTCCCCGACGTTATTCGTTTGCAATTGCTACAGGTTTGACACGGCTCTGCCCCTCTTCTATTTAGACAAAATATACTTTTGGCAAGTAGAATAGCCGTCTCCATTTTCCCTGTGCCCTTTGGTCCTTCTAGCAAATAGGCGTGCGAGATTCGCTGCTTAATAATACTATTCGTTATGATTTGGGTGGCGATAGGCTGTATGTCCGCCAACTTTCCCCATTGTTGCATAAATCATCACTCACTTATTTTAAAGTTTTCACTCCTATAAATACTTCTCTATTCGATCTCGTACATCCTTTAATACCTCTTCTTTAGACCGTGCAGCATCAATTCGAACAATGCGGTTTGGAAATCGCTTCAGTAGCTGTAAATAACCTTCGCGTACCTTTTGGTGAAATGAAATATTCTCCATATCTAAACGGTTGATTTCTCTTTGTTCATCACCGTGAATTCTTTCTAAACCTAAGCTCGGTTGAATATCTAAATAAATGGTAAGATTCGGCATGCAATCTTCGGTAGCAAACCGATTAATTTCGTACACATTATCGATTCCTAACCCTCTTGCATAACCTTGATAAGCAAGAGAGCTGTCGATAAAGCGATCACATAATACAATAGCCCCTTCCTTAAGTGCTGGCATAACTTTCTCTACTAAATGCTGTCTTCGTGCAGCAGCGTAAAGCAGGGCCTCCGTACGAGCATCCATCATCGTATGAGCAGGATCATGAATCAAAGTTCGAATTTTTTCTGCAATTTCTATTCCGCCTGGTTCACGAGTTACGACAATGGTTCTTCCTCTATCGTGCAAATGCGGAAGTAGATTTCTTAGTAGCGTTGTTTTTCCTGAACCTTCTGGTCCTTCTATCGTAATAAATAAACCCTTCATTTTGACTTCACCTTTCTTCGCCCGTAAACTTGAATTGATTGAGTATCCAAGCTTGTATTGCCCTGAAAATGAGCACCTGCTTCTAGAAGCATTTGTATATGTTCAATATGTTCTCTTTCGATACGTTCCCCTGGCATCACAATCGGTACTCCTGGAGGGTACGGAAGAATCATTTCCGCTGCAATCTGACCGGATGCTTCAGTAAGCGGAATAGTTTGTTCCGTCCACATATCCGCTTCTTCATATGAAATGGCTAACGTAGAAAATAAAGACGAACTATGTAAAGGTACTTCATGGTTTCCCTTAAGTACTACAGGAAATGACTGCAGTGCTTCTCGAATAATTGCAACTGCTTTTATATAGGCAGAAGAAATTGAAAGTGGTAAAACGAGTAATACATTATATGAGTCAGCCAATTCCGTATATAATCCTTTTTCTTCCAATATAGTTTGTATATCATATCCTGACAGATTGCACTTCGTTTGAATAATAATTTTTAGTGGATCTTGTGCCTGTTTATGGATAACTGTAATTTGCGGTATGCGCGATAATTCCTCACGAATATACTGAAGGAAAAACGAGAGTTCCCCCGTCCCTTCCTTCTTTAGCTTAGCTAACGAATAACGAGCCAAATCCAACGATGCCATAATCGGATAGGAAGGGCTGCTTGACTGTAGCATATGCAATGACCTTGCAAGTTGCTCTCGTTTTAACAACGAGCTATTTACATGAAGGAAAGACCCCATCGTCATGGCAGGTAGCGTTTTATGAGCAGATTGAACGACCACATCTGCTCCGTATGCAATTGCAGACGTTGGAAACGGAAATCCTAAACCAAAATGAGCACCATGTGCTTCATCGACGAGTACGGGAATAAAGTGATCGTGAGCAAGCTGTATAATTGATGTTAAATCTTGCGTCATACCATAATAATTCGGATGTGTTAATACGACAGCTTTCGCTTCTGGATAATTTAGTAGGGCACCCTCTACACTCTCAAAAGAGACTCCAGTCGGAACATGGGCATCTTTATCTATGTTTGGCATTAAAAAAACAGGCTTAGCTCCTATGAGCTTTAGCCCATTTATTATTGATTTATGACAATTACGTTGTACCAATACGATATCTTGTTGTTTACATACAGCAAACAGCATCGCTAGATTCCCAACAGTAGAACCATTCACGAGAAAATAACTCGCATCTACCTCATAAAGTTCTGACAGAAGCGTTTGGGCATCCTTAATACATCCTGTTGGATCATGTAAATCATCTAACCCTGTAAGCTCTGTTACATCTAATTCTAGCAAACTTTGGAAATGTGCAGCTGCTTTTTCTGGGAAAACCATGCCATTTTTATGACCCGGCACATGAAACGATAACGGTTTATTTGCTGCGAATTGTACGAGCGCATCATACAACGGAGTATTATTTTGTTCCATTTATCTCTTCCTTACGTATCATTTCTATCTATTCTATTATACGCAATTTTCGAGAAAAACATAATGGTCTTGTGTTGTTTGATCAAGATAGTCGATGCTCGTCTTCTAGACTATACTCGTGTAAGCATTATCTTAGTCTATTTATCACGAAATCTTTGTTAATGAATCAATTTTACAATCAATCGTCTTATTTTCTATTTATTTTGAGAGAATCTAACTTTTCGGAGTTGGCGTAAGTAGAATCTATATTGAGGATCATCTGTATCGGTTTGAACAATTTTTTTTTCACAATCTTCACATAAAAAACCTTTGTATACAAAAATACCTTTGTTTTTTTCTTCTTCGCATACAACGCAGCAAGTTGGTTGCGTATGCGTATAGATTAACGTCTCTTTCATACTCTCCACCTCCACACTTCTATCTTTAACAAATTTGTTTTGTATATACAAAATTTTCAAATTTTTCTTACTTTATTTGTATGGGAGTTTGCATGGATTGTGTCTGTCTTGATGTAATCCGAAAACTTTATACAGCATAAAAAGAACCGATCATATTGATCGGTTCTTTTCNCAAAATTTTCAAATTTTTCTTACTTTATTTGTATGGGAGTTTGCATGGATTGTGTCTGTCTTGATGTAATCCGAAAACTTTATACAGCATAAAAAGAACCGATCATATTGATCGGTTCTTTTCGTTTGCCTAGCGACGTCCTACTCTCACAGGGACAAAGTCCCAACTACCATCGGCGCAAAAGAGCTTAACTTCCGTGTTCGGTATGGGAACGGGTGTGACCTCTTTGCCATCATCACTAGACCTATAGAAAGGCAATATTCCTTCAAAACTAGGTAACAAAAGTGTAAGGAATAAAAACTTTTTGGATAAGCCCTCGATCGATTAGTATTCGTCAGCTCCACATGTCACCATGCTTCC
>NZ_JBGJZM010000006.1:0-57727 GCF_042610425.1 Ectobacillus soli | reverse complement strand
TCCTGAGCCAGGATCAAACTCTCCATAAAAGTTAAAGTTTGTCTAAGCTTTAAAAAATAAAACTGACGTTTCATGTTTTGTTTAGTTTTCAAAGAACTCATTATCGCTTAGCAGCGACTCAAACAATATAACACTTTTAAAAAATGATGTCAATCATTTTTTGTTTTATCATTTTCGCATCGCTTTCATATCAGCGACGGTTAATAATTTAACACATTATTATATGTATAGTCAACACTAATTTTAAAATTAGTGTATTCGTTTTCTCGTATACCGCATACATTCTTCCGGAGATGTAATTCGCATAAACAATTGAAAGACAATCATATAACGTTCTTCCATTGCTCGTTTTACAATATAATCAATACGCTCGTCTTCAAAATCAAACAACATCTCATCCATTTCTCTTTTTAACATATATTCTAATTCTCTCAATTCTTTTTCATTTACGATAAACGCTAGCACACCAACACCTCTTTACCCGAATTATTAGGATAATTATTTCCTAAATTTACTTTTTTATCCTTCCACGGAATATTTCCTACAAAAAATCCATTTTTCCAATCTGTTAGAACGCTAGCTACATTCTTTCGTCATGTTCCTTACACCAATCGCATATATGTAAATGAAATAGAATGGACAAGGGAGAGGATGACCAATGTTTTTCTTCTTTGTAACAAGCAAAGGAAAACTAAAACAAATAATGCTAATTATTGTGCTTTCCCTATTTACTGCATGGATCGTTTTTCTTCAAACATATTCTCAGCAAAGTGTTTTTTCTACTGCAACCGGACCAAAGGCCATTTATAAAGGGGATACTAGCAAAAAACAAGTTGCTCTAACATTTGACATTAGTTGGGGGGATGAAAAAGCAATTCCTATTTTAGACACATTAAAGCAGCAAAATGTGAAAAGTGCGACCTTTTTCTTATCTGCCTCTTGGGCCGAACGTCATCCTGATATTGTAGAACGAATTATGAAGGATGGACATGAAATTGGAAGTATGGGCTACAACTTTAAGGACTACACAACAATGGAGCCTACCTCTATTAGACAGGATCTAGCAAAGGCACACGATGTATTTACGAAGCTAGGAGTGAAACAAATTCATTTACTTCGTCCGCCAGGTGGTAATTTCAATAAAACTACTCTCCAAATAGCACATGAACAAGGAGATACAATCATCCATTGGAGCAACAATTCAGATGATTGGAGAAACGAAGGCGTTGACGCCATTGTTGCAAAAGTAACGAAAAACTTGCATCCTGGGGATATTATTTTGCTACATGCATCAGATTCTGTCCTCCAAACCAATACAGCACTTCCTATTTTGCTACAAAAGCTGCAAGCAGATGGATATTCAAATGTATCTATATCTGAGTTAATCGCAAATACAAAAGCAAAAACCCAGAACATCGAATAGCTATTTCATCATTAAAGCAAAAAAGGTAATGTACAAGGAGACTATCCCTTATACATTACCTTTTCTTTCTGTATAATTCGGTGCAACATAAGCAATTGATACGCATTGCATACTAATAACGGCACAAGCATCATATACATCCAATCACGATCATTTACACGAAGCGCAGGTACCCATTCGACAATAGTAGCTACAATCATAAAAAATAGAGCAGGAATGAAAGCTTGCCTATTTGTTTCTTTACTTTTAACAATCGCAATTACTAAAGCACTGACTAGTAGAAAAAGCGCAAGGAAAACATTCGAAAGAAAGGCTGCGCTATTATTTAATAAGACGAGGGATCGCAAGTATACAAAGTCGCAAAGAACAAACACTATTACTACCACTTGAAAGCCGTTCCATAACCAAATGGAACGAAACATATGTAAACCAAAACGGTGTAATGTTAAATACGCAAAAAAACCCATTTGACTCACAACACTAAAAATAAAACCAACACCTAGAAGCCAAAGAGAAACAATAACAAATTCCTTTATTTGAAAATTCAAAAAAATAATTTCGTACGTATTCCATCGCAAGCAAAGCCCTATTATGATTGTACTTACTCCTCCAAGCAATAACGTTGAAAAGAAAAAGCGAATCCATGTCTTACTGGTCAATAAGTCCACCTCCACCATAATTATACAAATGATTTCTGGTATTAAAATTGTAACAACCTATTTTACAAAAAGCTAGACATGTTTATGCATAATTTTACGCTAATTATTTATATTAAAAAAGAAAACGACGCGAAAGGGGCTCCGGCATATGAAACGGATTCCGTTACTAATATTATCTGCTGCTCTTATCCTTCTAGCTGCATGTGCACAGCAACAGCCCGCTAAAGCAGATCAAGGCTATGATCAGACGAAAAAAATGATTGTAGACATTTTAAAAACAGACGATGGAAAGAAGGCAATACAATCTGCATTGGCAGATGATAAGGTCAAAAATGCCCTTGTATTAGACGAAGCAGTCGTAAAAAAAGCGATTGAGGATGAAATATTATCCGATAAAGGACAGCAGTTTTGGCAGAAGATGTTTAGTGACCCGCAGTTTGCAACATCCTTTGCAAAAAGTATGGAAAAAGAACAAACCAATCTCATGAAAACATTGCTAAAGGATCCAGATTATCAAGCAGGTATCACGGATATTATGAAAAATCCTGAAGTAGAGAAAATTATGCTTAACGTAATGAAAAGCACAGACTATCGTAAGTACGTTCAACAAGTCATCACCGAAGCATCTGATAGTCCACTCTTCCAAACAAAAATGATCGACATTCTGACAAAGGCAATGCAGAAAGGCTCTAGTTCTGGCAGTTCTTCTGGTGGCTCTACTCAAAGTAAAAGCGGACAATAATGTTCAAATCAAACTTACTCTAGGAAAGACTGCTAAAAAAGGTATCCTTCTCTTAATAAGAGAAGGATACCTTTTTTTCTTTGCTGGTCATCAAAGCATTTGTATCCATGCAAGGAGGACACTGCATGACTTTTTCAGTGTCCTCTCCTCAGATGAGATTATTTACTTGGAACAGATGTTGCTTCAATAACATTGCTTGCAATTTGATTATATATTTGTCCAATCTTATGTTTTTCATCATAAACAGACGGTGCAAAGTCTTCCTTATCCCAGTCTGGTTGTTCTAACGGAATTTGGCCGAGTAGCTTCGTTTGTAAATCTTCGGCTAATTTTTGTCCGCCGCCTTTACCAAACACGTATTCTTTCTCTCCCGTTAACTTACTTTCAAAATATGACATGTTTTCAACCACACCGATAATTTTATGCTCTGTACGAAGTGCCATTGCACCTGCACGTGCTGCAACAAAGGCTGCTGTTGGATGAGGAGTTGTGATGATAATTTCGTTACAAACCGGTAGCATAGAATGAATGTCTAATGCTACATCTCCTGTTCCTGGTGGTAAATCTAGAACAAGATAATCAAGATCTCCCCATTCAACCTCTGTAAAGAAGTGATTTAGCATTTTCCCAAGCATCGGTCCACGCCAAATAACAGGAGCATTATCTTCCACGAAGAATCCCATTGAAATGACCTTAACACCTAATCGATCCACTGGGATAATTCGTTCCCCTCGAACGACTGGTCGATTTGTAATTCCCATCATATCTGGAACACTGAAGCCATAAATATCAGCATCAATAATACCGACCTTTTTCCCAAGGCGCGCCAAAGCAATAGCAAGATTCACAGAAACGGTAGATTTCCCTACGCCGCCTTTTCCACTTGCAATTGCCAAAAACTTTGTTTTCGTATCTTTAGCTAATAAAGTACTCGGTTCTTGCTGTTGTGCTGTACCGAAAGCTTGTAATTCTTCTTCAGTAAACTCCGTAAAACGAAGCCCCACTGTTTCTACCCCTAATTCCTTTACCAAATTCACGATTTCTGCCTGTAATTGCATCTGTTCTGCAGTTCCCGTTTTGGCAATCGCAACCTTAACACTAACATGTGCTTTTTCTGGCTTCACGCTTATTTCTCGGATCGCATTCGTATCCTTTAACGTTTTATGTAAAAACGGATCAACCACTTTTTCTAGTACTTGTTCTACTTGTTCCTTCGTTATCATGCGTGATTCCACCACCTATTCAGTATTTAACGTATCGGTCTCTCCACGAGTACGATATTGCGTTTTCATTTTCAGTATACCAATTATTCTAGTCACTGACCATCGAAAACCCTCCCACGTGTTTACTCAGGAGGGTTTCCTTTTTCAGTGAAATACCGAAGAATTCCGCGATAAATGGCAGCCGCCACCTTTTGCTGGTATTTCTCAGAATTCAACAAGTAACGTTCATTCACATTAGATAAAAAGCCAGCCTCTACCAATGCACCCGGTGCCTTTGCATACTTAAGCAAATAAATGTTACTAATTGTTTTTGCACTACGCGTTGTATTCTCCAAACTTGTTCGCAATTCTGCCTGTATAAATTTAGCTACCCGTTCATTTTCAACTAATGAACGCGTGTAGAATGTTTGCGCCCCGGAGGAATTACTAACCGGGATAGCATTTAAATGGATACTTACAAACAAATCGGTTCCAGACTGATTTATTAGCTTGACTCGCTTTTGTAAATCCTCAGTCTTGCGTTTACTATACCCTTTCGTATCCTCATTCGCTAAATCTTCGTCTTCATCTCTCGTTAAAATAACAAGTGCGCCTTGCTCCTGTAAATAGTCTTGTACTTTTTTTGTAATTTCTAATGTTATGTTTTTCTCAATGATTTCATTTCCTCCAACTGCCCCGCCATCAGGTCCTCCATGTCCCGCATCCAATACAATGATTTTCCCCGTTAACGGCAAGTTCCATGACTTCCATGACTTTGTAATTTGAAATTCTTGCCGTAAGAGAAAAATAAAGAAAATACTTGCAATAATCAGGGACATGATTCTAATTTTTCTCATACTTTTCCCTCCTGCACGTCCTATACTTACTTATATGGGACAAGGTGCAGGATTATGAGTAGTTATGATAACCGAAGTTTATATCTTCGTTCTCCTTTGTCAAACCCTTCCTTCCACCAAGACGAAATATACGCTTGGCACAGATCATATAAAGCTTCCTGCTCCGAAATTTCATTCGGAACAATCATAAGAAAATCAAATAGCGAATCCGCTAAACACTGTTCATCATATGCAGAGCGTAGCTTTACATCTAGTAAGGATTCACCCTTATATCCAAATTTACTGTATCTTCCTCCCAGTAAATATGCTTCAATCGCTACCTCCATACAATACTCTTCAAACGCATGATAGCGCGGTATATGTGGAAAAAAAGAGATCCGTACTCGTTTTCGAATAATTGAAAGGGAGAGATCTCGAAGTAATCTTCTCTCAAACGTAAGCTGTTTTTCATTTTGACGTTTGTTAAAGGTAGTAATAACTGTCACGTATCCACCTCCCTATTCCATATTCTTGGCGAGTTTGTATAGAACATTCGAATCAAAATATTCCAATAGAATATTTAATCTGTGGTAGATGGTAAATCACTTTCATAGGAGTAGATAAGACAGGAACTAACATTGATGAAACATAACGAAGAAATTTTGAAATGAGAGCGGTATACAGATGAATTTTCCCAATAAAAATACCCTTTCTCGAAAGAAAGGGTATAAAACAATATTAACGTTTTGAGAATTGAGGTGCGCGACGAGCGCCTTTAAGACCGTATTTCTTACGTTCTTTCATACGTGCGTCACGAGTTAACAATCCAGCACGTTTTAGAGATAAACGGTATTCTGGATCTGCTTTTAATAATGCTCTTGAAATACCGTGACGAATTGCACCAGCTTGACCAGTGTATCCGCCGCCGTTTACGTTTACAAGAACATCATAGTTGCCAAGAGTTTCTGTCACAACTAGAGGTTGTTTTACAACTTCACGTAGTGCAGCAAATGGAATGTAATTTTCAAATTCACGACCGTTGATGATAACGCGTCCTTCACCAGGAACTAAGCGTACGCGTGCAACTGAACTCTTACGACGTCCAGTACCATAATATTGTACCTGTGCCAAAATAAGCCCTCCTTTAATTCTATTATCCGCGAAGTTCGTAAACTTCAGGTTTTTGTGCTTCGTGTTTATGCTCAGTACCAGCATACACTTTTAACTTTTTAATCATTTGGCTACCTAAGCTATTCTTTGGAAGCATGCCTCTTACAGCTCTTTCGATCATTTGTACTGGATAGTTAGTACGCATTTCTAGAGCCGTTCTTTGTTTTAATCCACCTGGATACATGCTGTGACGATAATAAATTTTACCGTTCAATTTGTTTCCTGTTAAATGTACTTTTTCTGCGTTGATAATAATTACGTGATCACCAGTGTCAACGTTTGGTGTAAAAGTTGGTTTGTTTTTTCCGCGCAAAATGGATGCAACTTCAGTTGCTAGACGTCCTAAAGTTTTACCTTCAGCATCTACTAGATACCATTTACGCTCAACTTCGCTAGCTTTTGCCATGAAAGTCGTACGCATATGTGATTCCCTCCTACTTGTTATTTATCGTAACTGCATTCATTGTTTATCTTAAACACGATTAATTTCCGGGGCTAATCGTGGTTTTAGAAACAATACCATATGTTATGATATCGTTAAGAGAAGTCAATGTCAAGCAAATGTTACACCAGGATTAGTTGTTATACGAAACTTGCCATAAATATAATCCGTGACCCGGTGCTGTCTTCCCTGCTAAGCTTCTATCTCGCATTTCTAGAATGTGTGATAGCTGCGTAGGCTCTATTTTCCCTTGTCCTACATCAAGTAAAGTACCTACGATAATTCGGACCATATTATAAAGAAATCCATCTCCGACAAAGCGAAATATGATTTCATCTTCCTCTATTGTCATCTCCAGTGTATAAATGGTTCTCACTTTATCCTCAATCTCTGTTTTTGCTGAACAAAATGAAGTGAAATCATGTGTACCAATAAAATAAGGAATCGCTTCCTCTATTTTATTTATACTAAGCTGATAGGGAACATGATAGGCATAGTGTCTTCGAAACACATCTCTACGGTTAGAAAGGAGAACTCGATAGCGATATTCTTTCCGAATAACCTGAAACCTAGCATGAAAGTCATCGCTCACCTTTTCCACACTCTGAATTGCCACATCCTTTGGAAGCTGCGAATTAAGAGCTGCGACCCAGCGTTCCTCTGTTAAACATAGCGGAGAATCAAAGTGAAACACTTGCCCTCTAGCATGAACCGTAGCATCCGTTCTACCTGATGCATAGATACGAACATTCGTTCCTTTGTGGATATTTTGCAATACTTCCTCTATAACAAGCTGAACCGTCCGCTTGTTGTTTTGAACTTGATACCCATGAAAATAAGTTCCATCATATGTTACTATGCATTTTAGTCGTTCCATTTTTTCTCACCATCGTGTTAAAAGTAAAAGTACCGTAAGAACAAGTAAACTTATAAGTGCAACTGTATCCTTGCCTTTCCAAAGAAGCTGACGAAATTTTGTCCGTCCTTCTCCACCGCGATACCCTCTAGCTTCCATTGCAATTGCTAAGTCCTCAGCACGTCTGAATGCGTTAATAAAAAGGGGAACTAGCAACGATACAACCGCCTTCAAGCGGTCAGAAATGGGTCCTCCTGCGAAATCGGTGCCACGCGAAGCCTGTGCCTTCATAATTTTCTCTGTTTCTTCCATTAAAGTTGGAATAAAGCGAAGGGAAATTGACATCATAAGTGCGATTTCATGAACAGGCAGTCCAAATCGTTTGAATGGACGCAACAATGCTTCCATTCCATCTGTAATTTCAATAGGCGTAGTTGTTAGTGTTAATAATGTAGTGATAATAATGATGATGAAGAACCGCAAGGATATAAAAATCCCTTGCTCCAGACCTTTTTGATATATGGAAACCCAGCCTACTTGGAACAAGACAGATCCTTCTTTTGTTGTAAAAACATGAAGGAGGAAAGTAAACAGAAAAATCCAAAGTACTGGCTTTAATCCGGTGGCTATATAGCGTATCGGTACACGAGATAATACAAGAGGAAGGATTGAGAATACGAGTAATAAACTATATGAAGCTACATTATTCGCTAAGAACACGATAAATACGTATAAGAAAACAATGGTTAGCTTTGCTCTTGGATCAAGCTGATGAACAAGAGATTGCCCTGGAATGTATTTGCCGATAATAAGCTGTTGCATGTTCAGGCTTCTCCTTTTTTCATAATATTTATTACTTCCTCTGCTAGATTGTCCATTGTAAGCGGAGAAGATGCTATTCTAACTCCCAATTTCTCTTCAATTATTTGTTTATATCGCAGTGTAATCGGAAGAGATACACCAATTTGTTCTAGTTGCTCTCCTTGTGAAAACACTTCTTCCGGTGTTCCCTTTAAAAAAACAGTTCCTTTTTCCATAACTACGATTTGATCTGCATAGGCTGCAGCATCCTCCATATTATGAGTAACAAGAACTACAGTAATGCCTTGCTCCTTATGAAGACGATAAAACATCTGCATCAGATCTTTTTGTCCTCTTGGATCTAATCCAGCAGTTGGTTCATCTAGTACAAGCACTTCAGGAGACATCGCGAGAACACCAGCAATCGCCACTCTTCGCATCTGTCCTCCGCTAAGTTCAAATGGGGATTTGGTTAGCAACTCAGTCGATAACCCTACCAATTTCAAAACTTCAGCTGCTTTTTCCTTGGCTTTCTTTTCACCTATACCAAAGTTTTTAGGGCCATAGCATATATCCTTTTCTACGGTTTCCTCAAAGAGCTGATGTTCAGGAAACTGGAAAACTACACCTACTCGTTTTCGAAGAGGTTTTAGTTTCTTTTCTTTTTTCTTTGAAGAAATGATGAAATCCCCTACTTGAACCATTCCATCCGTTGGCTGCAATAGACCATTTAAATGTTGGATGATCGTCGATTTCCCGGATCCAGTATGACCAATCACGGCGTAATATTTTCCGCTTTCAATAGAGATAGTAATGTCATAAATCGCCAATCGTTCAAACGGCGTATTACGTTGATAGCGATGCTCTACTTTTTCGAATGTAATGTCCAAAGCTCGTTCACCAAACTTTCCATTGTTAGATGCATATTCTTTACATCGATTCCATTTCGTTTTAATAAATCCGCAAATTTCACAGAAAAAGGAGCATCTAATCCTAGTTTCTGTAATTCATCTATATGCTGAAATACCTGTTTGGGAGTTCCTTCTTGCACCAAAACACCATTATTTAAAACGAAAATACGATCAGATTGTGCAGCCTCTTCTAGATCATGTGTAATCGATACGACTGTAATTCCCTTCGAACGAACTAAGTTACGAACCGTTTCTACTACCTCCCTGCGACCTTTTGGATCTAGCATGGAAGTTGCTTCATCTAAGATTAGGATAGATGGCTGAAGTGCCAATACACTAGCAATGGCAACACGTTGTTTCTGACCACCTGATAAAGAATGGGGTTCTTGCTCTACGAAATCATTCATACCCACCAATGATAGTGCATATTCCATCCGCTCTATCATTTTTTCACGGGGCATACCGAAATTTTCTAATCCAAATGCTATATCATCCTTTACCGTCGTTCCAACAAACTGATTGTCTGGATTTTGAAATACCATCCCAATTTGCTTTCGCACGTCCCAAATTGTTTCCTCTGTCAGTACAATTTCACCATCAGCAATAATACTACCGGAAGTCGGAAGCAGCAGACCATTTAAGAGCTTTGCTAACGTAGATTTCCCCGAACCATTTTGACCTATGATAGAAATCCATTCACCTTCCGTAATAGAGAGAGAAACGTCCTGCAGGGCATTGGACTCAGCACGTGGATATCGAAAGGATAATCGATCAATGCGAAGCTTTTCACGTTTCAAAATCACGACACCCTCTCGTATTATTTCCTAAGAAATATCAAAAAGCGACAATGAAAAGCGGAGCCGGCTCGCTTTGCTCCGGAGGTCAGAGGTTCTCTGGCCAGAGGAGCAAGCCGGCGAAGCATGACATCACCGAAATACGTAGCCGGCACACACTATTTCCATTTTGATAATAGGAAAGCTGTGTATACAAAAAAAGGGCTGTGACCAGTAACTTAAAAAAGCACTGTCCTGCCCTTTAATTATCTATCAATTAAACAAGTTCAATAATTACCATTGGAGCACCGTCGCCGCGACGAGGACCGATTTTAGCGATACGAGTGTATCCACCTTGACGGTCAGTATAGCGAGGAGCGATGTCTGCAAATAATTTTTGCAATGCATCTTGCTTTGTTTCAGCGTTTGCTACTTCGTTACGAACATAAGAAGCTGCTTGGCGACGGGAATGAAGATCTCCCTGTTTGCCTAAAGTAATCATTTTTTCTACTACTGAACGAAGCTCTTTTGCACGAGTTTCAGTCGTTTGTATACGTTCATTGATGATTAAGTCTGTAGTCAAATCACGTAGCATAGCTTTACGTTGCGCGCTTGTACGGCCTAATTTTCTGTATCCCATTCGTAGTTCCCTCCTTCGTTGGTTTATAACAAAACAAAGAAACCTTAGTCGTCTTTACGTAAACCTAAGCCTAATTCTTCAAGCTTATGCTTTACTTCTTCTAAGGATTTACGTCCTAAGTTGCGAACCTTCATCATATCTTCTTCTGTTTTGTTAGCAAGCTCTTGTACTGTATTGATACCAGCACGTTTTAAGCAGTTATAAGAACGAACAGAAAGATCTAATTCTTCAATTGTCATTTCTAGAACTTTCTCTTTTTGATCTTCTTCTTTTTCGACCATAATTTCAGCATTTTGTGCCTCGTCAGTTAATCCAACGAATATATTCAAATGCTCCGTTATGATTTTAGCTCCTAACGATATTGCTTCTTTCGGTCCGATGCTTCCATCCGTCCAAACATCGAGCGTCAATTTATCGTAATTTGCTACTTGACCAACACGAGTATTTTCAACCGTATACGTAACGCGAGAAATCGGTGTATAGATCGAATCAATAGGAATGACACCTATAGGTTGATCTTCTCCCTTATTTGCATCAGCTGGTGTATAACCACGACCGCGCTTTGCAGTTAGGCGCATGCGAAAATGCGTATCTTTTGCTAACGTTGCAATGTGTAAATCTGGATTTAAGATTTCTACATCACTATCGTGCGTAATATCCGCAGCTGTGACAACACCTTGCCCCTGAACATCAATCTCAAGTGTTTTTTCTTCTTCGGAGTAAATCTTAAGAGCTAATTTCTTAATATTTAAGATAATCATAGTGACATCTTCGACAACGCCCTCGATTGTTGAAAACTCATGTAATACTCCGTCAACTTGGATTGCTGTTACAGCAGCACCAGGGAGTGAGGATAATAAGATACGACGTAGGGAATTACCCAAAGTAGTACCATATCCACGCTCAAGTGGTTCGATAACGAATTTACCGTACTTAGCATCCTCGTTAATTTCAACCGTTTCGATTTTCGGTTTTTCAATTTCGATCATGTATTAAACCCTCCTTCAAAACGTCGAAACCCCGGCTAGACAACTTGATATTGTCTAACCGAAAGTCCCCCTTTGGCAGTTCGCGATTGTGCACAACAAGCGATGTTTCTGTAAACAATTTTCGAAAATATTGTATCATATCCCATTATAGACAAGGAAAGAAAATCTATACAGAAAAACTACACACGGCGACGTTTTGGCGGACGGCATCCGTTATGAGGTACTGGAGTAACGTCGCGAATTGCTGTTACTTCAAGACCTGCAGCTTGAAGCGCACGAATAGCAGCTTCACGACCAGCACCAGGGCCTTTAACAGTTACCTCTAAAGTTTTCAAACCATGTTCCATAGATGTTTTTGCAGCTGTTTCAGCAGCCATTTGCGCTGCAAATGGTGTAGACTTACGAGATCCACGGAATCCAAGTGCACCAGCACTGGACCAAGAAAGTGCGTTACCATGAACGTCTGTAATTGTTACAATTGTGTTATTGAAAGTAGAGCGAATATGCGCAATACCTGCTTCAATATTCTTTCTCACACGACGTTTACGAGTGTTTGTTTTGCGTGCCATTGATGTTCAACCTCCTTTACTTACTTATTTCTTCTTATTCGCTACTGTACGACGAGGACCTTTACGTGTACGTGCATTATTCTTCGTATTTTGACCACGAACTGGTAAACCACGGCGATGGCGTAAACCACGAAAAGAACCAATTTCCATTAGACGTTTAATGTTTAGGGAAACTTCACGACGAAGGTCACCTTCTACTTTAAGACGATCCACGATGTCACGAATCTTACCTAATTCTTCTTCTGTTAAATCACGAACTCGAGTATCAACTGATACGCCTGCTTCTTCCAAAATTTGTTCAGAAGTAGAGCGACCAATACCGTATACATATGTTAAAGAAATTACAACACGCTTGTCACGTGGAACATCTACACCTGCAATACGAGCCATTTAAAACACCTCCTTCAATTAACCTTGTTTTTGCTTGTGCTTAGGATTTTCACAGATAACCATTACTTTACCTCTTCTGCGAATAACTTTACATTTTTCACAGATCGGTTTGACAGATGGTCTTACTTTCATATCTCTAACCTCCTTAAAGATTACGGAGTGCTATAATTATTTAAAACGGTACGTAATACGTCCACGATTTAAGTCATAGGGTGATAATTCTACCGTAACTTTATCTCCTGGTAAAATACGAATAAAATTCATACGGATTTTTCCAGAAACGTGAGCCAGTATGATATGCCCGTTTTCTAGTTCCACTTTAAACATAGCATTTGGTAACGTTTCAACAACCTTGCCTTCAATCTCAATTACATCATCTTTAGCCATTCCATGTTCTCCCTTCTTCAAATCAGTAAGCGTCTAGACTGCCCTGAAATCTCGGAGAGGTAAGCTACTTAGGTTTGTCAAGACTTCGCATCCCCACTTTACGTGGTATGTGACGAGCTTCATGTAAGTGTTGCCCAATCCCAGTTCTGGCATACCCTTATAGATGTAAAACTATTTACGTCTAAATAGTCCTAACCGTGTAAGAAATGCCCGAAAGCTGTTCATAAGATTTTACATGCTCCAAACCAAGATACAACGATTTCTCTATAACATCAAGCAGCTTTTTGAACAGATTCCAAAATCTTTCCGATCCGGTACGTCCATACAGCGACTTCATAACAACTAATCCTACTAACATCATTATAGATGTTAGTTTAAAAGGGATTATACGAGTTTGCTGACAAGCTCACGAATGTCTGCAAATACCGTATCAATCTCTTGTTCACCGTTGATACTTCTTACATAACCAAGCTCTCCATAGAAGTCGAGTAAATACCCAGTTTGTTTCATATTTACTTCTAAACGATTTGCGACTGTTTCTTCATTATCATCAGAGCGTTGATAAAGCTCTCCACCACATTTATCACAAACTCCCTCTGCATGAGGAGGATTGAAGACCAAATGATAAGTAGAGCCACAGCTCTTACAAATTCGTCTACCTGTAAGCCGTTTAAGCAACAGATCAGGATTGACTTGAATATTTAAAACATAGTCAATTTTCTTGCCAAGATCTTGCATAATTTCTTCAAGAGCAGAAGCTTGTGCTACAGTTCTTGGAAAACCATCAAGCAAAAATCCTTTTTTACAATCGTCTTTGCTTAACCGTTCACGAACTATACCAATTGTGACTTCATCTGGAACTAGACCGCCTTTATCCATGAAGGACTTTGCCTGCAATCCAAGTTCAGTTCCATCCTTAATTGCTGCACGAAACATGTCACCTGTAGAAATATGTGGGATCTTATACTCAGCAACAATCCGTTCAGCTTGTGTACCTTTCCCAGCACCAGGTAGCCCCATTAAAATAAGATTCATCTTAATTCCCCCTATAGGCTAATGAGCGTCAAAGGAAGAAAAACTTCCCAATAGCTCATTCTTTAATAAAACCTTTGTAATGGCGCTTTACTAATTGACTTTCAAGCTGTTTCATCGTTTCTAACGCAACCCCAATGACAATCAGTAAACTAGTTCCACCGATTTGTGCAGATGATGGGAGATTGGCTATTTGAATGAATATAACAGGCAAAATTGCAATTGCTGCAAGAAAGATTGCACCTACAAACGTTAACCGGTACAAGGTTTTAGTTAAGTATTGTTCCGTATTCTTACCCGGGCGAATACCAGGAACATACCCACCTTGTTTATTTAGATTTTCAGCCATCTGTTCAGGATTGACTTGAACGAATGCATAGAAATAAGTAAAGGCGATAATTAAAGCAACATATACAATCATTCCCACAGGATGAGAATAGTTAAAGTTTTGAATAATCCATTGCGATACATTACTTTGCGGAAAAAACTGAGCAATTGTTGGTGGTGTGATCAAGAAAGAAACAGCGAAAATAACTGGAATGACACCTGCACTATTTACTTTTAACGGTAAATGCGTGCTTTGTACATTTCCATAAGAGCTACTTCCTGCTGTACTCTTAGCGTACTGAATCGGAATTTTCCGAGTAGCTTGTTGAATGTAGATAACACCAACAATAACTGCTAATACAGCTATTAGGATCAATACGATTTTCAAAACACTTAGAAATAGTTGATCTCCAGCATTTTGAAACTGCTGAATATAAACTTGGTTCACAATATTTGGAATTGCTGCGGCGATACCAGCAAAAATGATAATAGAAATACCATTACCAACGCCATTTGCTGTGATCTGCTCACCAAGCCACATTAAAAATGCCGTTCCTGCTGTTAAAACCGTCGCAATATACAAATAGGTTGCCCAACCTGGATTTACTATCAATTGTCCGTTTGCTAGATTATTAAATCCGATTGACATCGCAATGGCTTGGATAAACGCTAAGACGATAGTTAGGTAACGGGTAAATTGAGTTAACTTACGACGTCCCATCTCACCTTGGTTTTTCCATTCCGTAAACTTCGGAACTACATCCATTTGCAATAGCTGTACAATAATGGATGATGTAATGTATGGCATAATTCCCATCGCGAAGATAGAGAAATTCTTTAAGGCTCCTCCACCAAACGTGTTTAAAATGCCTAGTGCATTTAACGAGTCTTGCGCTTTTAGTACATCCGCGTTGACGTTTGGCACCGGAATAAAAGTCCCGATGCGAAAAACGACCAACATTGCAAGGGTGAACAAAATCTTACGTCTTATCTCAGCAACGCGCATAAAGTTGGAGATTGTGCGAAACATTAAATCACCTCAGTTTTGCCACCAGCAGCTTCAATTGCTTCTACGGCAGTTGAAGAAAACTTGTGAGCTTTAACAGTAAGTTTCTTTTCTAACTTACCACTTGCAAGAATTTTAACACCATTATTTACTTTGCTAATAACTCTCGTTTCAAGCAATAATTCAGGTGTTACTTCTGTACCATCTTCAAAGCGATTTAATGCAGAAAGGTTAACGATTACGAATTCCTTGCGGTTGATATTCGTAAATCCACGTTTTGGTAAACGACGGAACAATGGTGTTTGACCACCTTCGAATCCAAGACGAACGCCTCCACCAGAACGAGCGTTTTGTCCTTTATGACCTTTACCAGCAGTTTTACCGTTACCAGAACCGATACCGCGACCGACACGGTTACGAACTTTACGAGAACCTTCAGCAGGCTTTAATTCATGAAGTTTCATTCTTAAGCACCTCCTTATAGTAAAATTGATTATTAAGCTTCTTTAACCGTTACAAGGTGAGAAACTTTTGTGATCATGCCGCGAATCGCAGGAGATTCTTCTTTGACTACAGTTTGTTGAAGCTTACGTAAGCCAAGAGCTTCTACTGTTGCACGTTGATCTTGCGGACGACCAATTACACTACGAGTGAGGGTGATTTCTAACTTTGCCATTTCATTTCCCTCCTTATTTTTAGCCTAGTAGCTCTTCTACAGATTTGCCACGCAATTTTGCTACTACATCAGCACTTTTTAGATTACTTAAACCACTAATAGTGGCACGAATCATATTTACAGGTGTGTTAGATCCTAAAGATTTAGAAAGAATATCTTGAACACCAGCTAATTCAAGCACTGCACGAACTGGGCCACCAGCGATAACGCCAGTACCTTCTGCGGCAGGTTTCAAGAATACTGATCCAGCTCCGAACTGACCAAGTATTACGTGAGGAATAGTTGTGCCAACAAGTGGTACAGTAATTAAGTTTTTCTTAGCATCTTCGATAGCTTTACGGATAGCATCTGGAACTTCTTGTGCTTTTCCAGTACCGAAACCTACATGGCCGTTCTTATCTCCAACAACAACCAATGCAGCAAAACGAAAACGACGTCCGCCCTTTACAACCTTAGCGACACGGTTAATCGTAACTACGCGTTCTTCAAGTTCTAATTTGCTTGGGTCAATGCGATTCATGTATTTTCCCTCCTTTGACCATTAAAATTGTAATCCAGCTTCGCGTGCAGCATCAGCTAACGCTTTAACACGACCGTGGTATATATATCCGCCGCGATCAAATACTACTTCTTTAATACCTTTTTCAATAGCACGTTTTGCAACTACTTCTCCGACTGTTGTAGCTGCAGTAGTATTGCTAGTACCTTCGAAAGAAAGTTCTTTATCAAGAGTAGATGCACTTGCAATCGTAACACGATTAACATCATCAATTACTTGTGCATAAATGTGTTGATTAGAACGAAATACATTCAAACGTGGACGCTCAGCAGTACCTGTTAGCTTCGTACGTACACGTGCGTGTCTTTTTCTACGAATGGCATTTTTATCAGGCTTCGTGATCATTTATGTCACTCCTTTCCTATCACATAACGAAATTACTTAGCTGTTTTACCTTCTTTACGACGAACAAATTCGCCTTCATAACGAATACCTTTACCTTTGTAAGGTTCAGGAGCACGAACCGCACGAATGTTAGCAGCTACTTCACCAACACGTTGCTTGTCGATACCTTTAATGATGATTTTTGTATTAGCAGGAACTTCGATTTCAATTCCTTCTTCTGGATCAAATTCAACTGGATGAGAGTATCCAACGCTTAGTACCAGTTTTTTACCTTGCTTTTGAGCACGGTATCCAACCCCGATCAATTCAAGACTACGTTGAAAGCCGTTTGTAACACCTTCCACCATGTTCCCGATTAAAGAACGAGTCGTACCGTGAAGAGCGCGATGCGCTTTATCATCAGAAGGACGTTCTACTGCTAGAACGTTATCTTCGATTTTAATAATCATATCAGCATGAAAAACACGAGTAAGTTCACCTTTAGGACCTTTAACTGTTACAGAGTTATGTTCGTCAACTGTAATTGTTACGCCTGCAGGAATTTCAAGAATCTTTTTCCCAATACGAGACATTTGTCACACCTCCGTTCGTTTCAAAATTACCAAACGTATGCTACGATTTCTCCACCTGTTTGTGCTTGACGAGCTTGTTTGTCCGTCATAACACCTTGAGATGTAGAAACAATTGCAATACCTAATCCGTTAAGTACACGTGGTACTTCGTCAGCCTTTGCGTATACGCGAAGACCTGGTTTACTAATACGCTTTAATCCAGTGATTACGCGTTCGCTATTTGGACCGTATTTCAAGAAAATACGAAGAACACCTTGCTTGTTGTCCTCAATGTATTCTACATCGCGAACGAAACCTTCACGTTTCAAGATTTCTGCAATTTCCTTCTTAACATTAGAAGCAGGAACTTCTAATTTATCGTGACGTACCATGTTCGCATTACGGATGCGAGTAAGCATATCTGCAATAGGGTCTGTCATCACCATTTGTGTTACCTCCTTCCCATTTTCGGGTTTTACCAACTTGCTTTTTTAATGCCAGGAATTTGTCCTTTATATGCTAATTCACGGAAACAAATACGGCAAAGTTTGAATTTACGGTATACAGAGTGTGGACGACCACAACGTTCGCAGCGTGTATACTCTTGAACCTTAAACTTTGGAGTACGTTTTTGCTTCGCAATCATTGATTTTTTAGCCACGTTTTCGCCTCCTCTACTTAGCGCTTGCTTCCATTATTTTTGGAAAGGCATACCGAATTGAGTTAACAATTCGCGACCTTCTTCATCAGTATTTGCAGTCGTTACAATAACGATGTCCATACCGCGTACTTTACTTACTTTATCATAATCAATTTCAGGGAAGATCAACTGTTCTCTAATACCTAGAGTATAGTTGCCACGACCATCAAAAGATTTTTTAGAAATACCATGGAAGTCACGTACACGTGGTAATGAAACTGAGATTAATTTATCAAAAAACTCATACATTTTTTCTCCACGTAATGTAACTTTTGCACCAATCGGCATTCCTTCACGAAGGCGAAAACCTGCGATTGATTTCTTTGCACGTGTTATAACTGGTTTTTGGCCAGCGATCATTGTCAATTCTTCAACTGCGTTATCTAACGCTTTTGAATTGGATACTGCATCGCCAACACCCATGTTTATAACGATTTTGTCAAGCTTTGGTACCTGCATTACTGATTTATAACTGAACTTGCTCATTAGAGCAGATGAGATTTCTTTTTGGTACTTTTCTTTAAGGCGATTCAATGAAGGGACCTCCTTTCGAAAAAAATTTATTATTTATCTAATGATTCACCGGATTTAACCGCTACGCGAACCTTTTGACCGTCCACTTCTTTATAACCTACGCGAGTAGGCTCACCAGTTTTTGGATCTAATGGCATTACATTAGATACATGGATTGGCGCTTCCTTAGTTTGAATTCCACCTTGTGGATTCATTTGAGATGGCTTAGAGTGTTTCTTTACGATGTTAACACCCTCAACAATGACACGGTTTTGCTTAGGAAAAGCAGCTAAAATTACGCCTTGTTTTCCTTTGTCTTTACCAGTGATTACTTGTACTTTGTCACCTTTTTTTACATGCATCTTACTTGTGCACCTCCTTAGAAAGGCAATACTTAAATTATAAAACTTCTGGAGCTAGTGAAACAATTTTCATGAAATTGCTTTCGCGCAATTCACGAGCAACTGGTCCGAAGATACGAGTACCACGAGGGCTCTTATCATCTTTAATAATAACTGCTGCATTTTCGTCAAAACGGATGTATGATCCGTCATTACGGCGTGCACCACTTTTTGTACGAACGATAACGGCCTTAACAACTTCACCCTTTTTAACAACGCCACCTGGTGTTGCTTGTTTAACACTAGCGACGATGATATCACCGATGTTAGCAAACTTACGACCAGAACCGCCAAGTACTTTAATTGTTAATAATTCACGTGCACCTGAGTTATCGGCAACTTTCAAACGAGTTTCTTGTTGGATCATGCTATGAAACCTCCCTTCGGATTTCTCATTATCCGAGTCGTCTATTAAATAATTACTGCTTCTTCAACGATTTCTACTAAACGGAAACGCTTTGTTGCTGATAGCGGACGAGTTTCCATAATCTTGACGATATCGCCAATCTTAGCTTGATTTTGCTCGTCATGCGCTTTGTACTTTTTAGAGTATTTCACGCGTTTTCCGTATAAAGTATGAGTCTTGTAAGTTTCAACTAAAACAGTGATCGTTTTGTCCATTTTGTCAGAAACAACACGTCCAGTATAAACTTTGCGTTGGTTGCGTTCGCTCACAAGGCAAACCTCCCCTCAAATTTTATCCGTTAATTCCAATTTCTCTTTGACGAACTACAGTTTTCATACGAGCAATCGCTTTGCGTACTTCACGAATGCGAGCTGTATTTTCTAGTTGACCTGTAGCAAGTTGGAAGCGAAGGTTAAATAATTCTTCCTTTAACGCTTTAACTTTTTGTTCAATCTCGGCAGTGGTTAATTCACGAATTTCATTACTTTTCATTTGCTTCACCACCATTTTCTATACGTTTTACAATTTTCGTTCTGATTGGAAGCTTGTGACTAGCTAAACGTAATGCTTCACGAGCGACTTCTTCAGATACGCCAGCGATTTCAAACATTACCTTACCAGGCTTAACTACTGCTACCCAGCCTTCAGGTGCCCCTTTACCGGAACCCATCCGTACTTCTAATGGCTTTGCAGTGTAAGGCTTAGAAGGGAAAATTTTGATCCAAACTTGACCGCCACGTTTCATGTAACGAACCATTACACGACGAGCAGCTTCTATTTGACGGTTAGTAATCCAGTGTGCTTCAAGTGCTTGAAGACCGAATTCACCGAAATGAACTTCAGTGCCGCCTTTCGCTTTACCTTGCATTCTACCACGATGTTCTTTACGATATTTAACGCGTTTAGGCATCAACATGATTATTTTCCTCCTTCCTCAGAAGCTTTCTTTTTTGTAGGAAGGACTTCTCCACGGTAGATCCATACTTTTACGCCAAGCTTACCATATGTTGTATCTGCTTCTGCAGTAGCATAGTCAATGTCTGCGCGAAGAGTATGAAGTGGAACAGTACCTTCACTATAAGATTCAGAACGAGCAATATCAGCTCCGCCAAGACGACCAGAAACTTGAGTTTTAATACCTTTTGCTCCTGAACGAACCGTACGTTGAATTGCTTGTTTTTGAGCACGACGGAATGATACACGGTTTTCTAATTGACGAGCGATGTTTTCAGCAACTAGCTTTGCATCAAGATCTGCTCTTTTGATTTCTAAAATGTTAATGTGTACTCTCTTGCTAGTTAATTGGTTAAGAGCTTTACGAAGTGCTTCTACTTCCGTACCACCTTTACCAATTACCATACCAGGTTTCGCAGTATGAATAGTTACGTTTATACGATTAGCAGCACGTTCAATTTCAACTTTAGAAACAGCAGCATCCGCTAAACGAGCAGTAATGTATTCGCGAACCTTAATGTCTTCATGCAAAAGATCAGCAAAGTCTTTTTCAGCATACCATCTTGACTCCCAATCGCGAATGATGCCGACGCGAAGACCGACCGGATTAACTTTTTGACCCATCGATTATCCCTCCTTCTTTTCTGATACCACGATTGTAATGTGGCTAGTACGTTTGTTGATTTGGCTTGCACGTCCCATAGCACGTGGACGGAAACGTTTCAAAGTTGGACCTTCATCAACGAAAGTTGCGCTAACAATCAAATTGTTAGGATCCATGTCATAGTTATGTTCTGCGTTTGCAATTGCAGAATTTAAAACTTTTTCTACAACTGGAGATGCAGTTTTTGGTGTATGGCGAAGGATTGCGATCGCTTCCCCTACTTGCTTTCCTCGAATTAAATCTACTACAAGACGAACTTTACGAGGAGCAATACGAACTGTTCTCGCTACTGCTTTAGCTTGCATTTAAGTTCCTCCTCTCTTTATCTTTTCGTTTTCTTATCGTCGGCATCATGGCCTTTGTACATACGTGTAGGCGCAAATTCACCTAATTTATGACCTACCATGTCTTCTGTTACGAAAACAGGCACATGCTTACGTCCGTCATAAACAGCGATTGTGTGACCGATAAATTGTGGGAAAATAGTGGAACGACGTGACCAAGTTTTAACAACTTGTTTACCGGTATTTCCGTCTAATTGTTCGATTTTCTTCATTAAATGATCATCGACAAATGGTCCCTTTTTTAAGCTGCGAGCCATTTTTGTACCTCCCTTCGCAATTGCTGTACGGTTCTAATGAACCGTACTTCAATCCCGTTATTTTTTACGACGACGAACAATGAATTTGTCTGAAGCCTTATTTTTCTTACGAGTTTTGAATCCAAGAGTAGGTTTACCCCATGGACTCATTGGAGATTTACGTCCGATAGGAGCACGACCTTCACCACCACCGTGTGGGTGATCGTTAGGGTTCATTACAGAACCACGAACTGTAGGGCGTTTGCCTAACCAACGAGAACGACCAGCTTTACCGATTTTAATAAGTTCATGTTGTTCGTTTCCAACTTGACCTACTGTAGCACGGCATGTTGATAAAACTAAACGTACTTCACCAGAAGTTAAACGTACTAATACGTATTTTCCTTCTTTACCAAGCACTTGTGCAGATGAACCAGCAGAACGTACTAGTTGGCCACCTTTACCAGGCTTAAGTTCGATGTTGTGAATAATTGTACCTACAGGCATATTAACAAGAGGTAGTGCGTTACCTACTTTAATGTCAGCATCAACGCCAGACATAATTTCCATACCTACTTCTAGGTTTTTTGGAGCAATAATGTAACGTTTTTCTCCGTCAATATAATGAATTAGAGCGATGTTAGCTGAGCGATTTGGATCATACTCAATTGTAGCAACGCGTCCTAGAATTCCATCTTTATCGCGTTTAAAGTCAATCACACGATATTGACGCTTATGTCCGCCACCTTGGTGACGTACAGTAATTCTACCTAAGTTGTTACGTCCTGCTTTATTATATAAAGGTCTTAGTAATGATTTCTCTGGAGTACTAGTAGTAATTTCAGCGAAATCGCTAGCAGTCATATTACGACGACCGTTAGAGGTTGGTTTATACTTCTTAATTGCCATCTCGGTTTCCCTCCTTCTCTATTAGAATTAAACGCCTTCGAAGATTTCGATTTCTTTGCTGTCGGCAGTTAATTTCACGATAGCCTTTCTACGACGGTTTGTTAAACCAGAGTAGCGACCAACTCGTTTAAATTTAGGTTTGTAGTTCATGATGTTAACTTTTTCAACCTTCACGCCGAAGATTTCTTCAATAGCTTGTTTTACTTCCGTTTTGTTCGCTTTCACGTCAACATCGAAAGTGTATTTTTTTTCAGCTGTAACTTCCATAGAACGTTCAGTAATAACTGGGCGCTTAATAATATCACGAGGATCTTTCATTATGCAAGCACCTCCTCTACTTTTTCCACTGCTGCTTTCGTCATGATTAATTTGTCATGATAAAGAACATCTAACACGTTCACGCTATTAGCAGTAATAACTGTAACACCAGGAATGTTGCGAGCAGATAATGCAACCGCTTCGTTACTATCGTCAGTAACGATTAGTGCTTTCTTCTCTACAGACAAGCCTTTAAGTACGGATGACATTTCTTTTGTTTTAGGTGCATCAAATGCTAAGCTATCAAGAACAATAATGTTGTTTTCAAGTACCTTAGTAGACAATGCAGATTTAACAGCTAAGCGGCGAACTTTTTTAGGCAATTTGTATGCGTATGATCTTGGAGTTGGTCCAAATACGATACCACCACCACGCCATTGTGGAGAACGAATTGAACCTTGACGAGCGCGTCCAGTTCCTTTTTGTTTCCATGGTTTACGACCACCACCGCGCACTTCAGAGCGGCCTTTTACTTTATGTGTACCTTGACGAAGTGATGCACGTTGCATAACTAAAGCGTCAAAAAGTACAGATTCATTTGGTTCAATTCCGAAAATAGCTTCTGCTAATTCGATTTCACCAACTTGTGAACCTGCTTGATTAAATAACGTTACTTTTGGCATTGGATGTCCTCCTTTCTATTTTTTATTTTCCAGCCTTAACAGTGCTTGAAATCACTACAAATGACTTCTTAGCGCCTGGTACGTTACCTTTAATTAATAGTAGGTTGCGAGCTGCATCTACTCTTACGATTTCTAGGTTTTGTACAGTAACTTGTACCCCGCCCATGCGTCCAGCAAGTTTTTTACCTTTAAATACACGGTTTGGAGCAACAGGTCCCATTGAACCTGGACGACGATGGTAACGAGAACCATGGGCCATAGGTCCACGTGATTGTCCGTGACGCTTGATAGGTCCTTGGAATCCTTTACCTTTTGATGTACCGATTACATCAACTGCATCGCCTTGCGCAAAAATTTCTACGTTAACCTCTTGACCAACTTCGTACTCTTCAACGTTAGCATCGCGTAATTCGCGAATGAAGCGCTTAGGAGTAGTATTTGCTTTTGCTGTATGTCCTGCTTCAGGTTTGTTAGCAAGCTTTTCACGTTTGTCATCAACGCCTAATTGGATTGCATTGTAGCCATCTGTTGCAGTCGTTTTCTTTTGTAGGACAACGTTGGGAGCAGCTTCAACAACTGTTACTGGAACTAATTCGCCATTTTCAGCAAACACTTGAGTCATACCGATCTTTCTTCCTAAGATTCCTTTGGTCATGAGTCACACCTCCTGCAATAATTTGTGTTTTATTTCATTTATAGCTTTATTTCGATATCTACGCCAGACGGTAGATCTAAACGCATAAGTGAATCTACGGTTTGTGGAGTAGGGTTCACGATGTCGATTAAGCGTTTATGTGTGCGCATTTCAAACTGCTCACGAGAATCTTTGTACTTATGCACAGCACGAAGAATTGTGTATATAGTTTTTTCAGTTGGTAACGGAATCGGACCTGAAACCGTAGCACCAGAACGTTTTGCAGTTTCCACAATTTTCTCTGCTGAACGATCAAGAATACGATGATCGTAAGCTTTTAAACGGATGCGAATCTTTTCTTTTGCCATTATTTTCCCTCCTTCTTCGCCTATTTTTAAAATAGACATTCTCCATGGAAATTTTCCGCACACGCGCCATGGCAAAGCGGCCGGGTGTGTCGGTAACCTTCCACTTCAACGCAGTCAAAGACCAACATTTAAATTATACACTGTATTACCCAAAGATGCAACTATAACATAGGCACTTTTTTGAACACTTTAAACATTATACATGGAGCAAAAAAAATTTTCAACAATATATATAATTTACGATTAATCTTTTCCTATAATCCAGATTTTGATAGCACTATCATACTTTCCTAGATAAGACCGGAAGAAAGATAAATAGCTTCCAAGCTTTTAATTCTTACGCAAAAAGAGCTTAGAACAAATTGTTCTAAGCTCTTTTATATTGTTTTTATAAATTATTCAATGATTTTTGCTACTGAACCAGCGCCTACAGTACGTCCGCCTTCACGGATAGAGAACTTTGTACCTTCTTCAACAGCGATTGGAGCAATAAGTTCAACTGTCATTTCAGTGTTATCGCCAGGCATAACCATTTCAACGCCTTCTGGTAAATGAACGATGCCAGTTACGTCAGTTGTACGGAAATAGAATTGTGGACGATAGTTTGTGAAGAATGGAGTGTGACGTCCACCTTCTTCTTTAGAAAGAACATAAACTTGTGCTGTAAATTTAGAGTGAGCCTTAACAGAACCTGGCTTAGCAAGGATTTGTCCACGTTGGATATCTTCACGAGCTACCCCACGAAGAAGAGCTCCGATGTTGTCACCAGCTTGTGCTTGGTCAAGAAGCTTACGGAACATTTCTACGCCTGTTACAGTAGTAGATTTGTTTTCTTCAGCAAGACCAATGATTTCTACAACATCCCCAACTTTAACAGTTCCACGTTCTACACGACCTGTAGCAACTGTTCCACGACCAGTGATTGAGAATACATCTTCAATTGGAAGTAAGAAAGGTTTGTCAGTTTCACGAACTGGAGTTGGGATATAAGAATCAACTTCAGCCATTAATTCATGAATCTTCTCTTCCCATTCAGGTACGCCTTCTAAAGCTTTAAGAGCAGAACCTTTAACTACAGGAACATCGTCGCCAGGGAAGTCGTATTCTGATAATAGATCACGAATTTCCATTTCAACTAGTTCTAGTAATTCTTCATCGTCTACCATGTCACATTTGTTCATGAATACTACGATGTAAGGAACACCTACTTGACCTGAAAGAAGGATATGTTCACGAGTTTGTGGCATTGGACCATCAGCAGCAGATACTACTAGGATCGCGCCATCCATTTGAGCAGCACCAGTGATCATGTTTTTAACATAGTCAGCATGTCCTGGGCAGTCAACGTGTGCATAGTGACGAGTTTCAGTTTCATATTCAACGTGTGCAGTAGAGATTGTGATACCACGTTCTCTTTCTTCTGGTGCACCATCGATTTGATCGTAAGCACGAGCTTCTGCTCCACCAGTTTTAGCAAGTACAGTTGTAATTGCAGCAGTTAAAGTTGTTTTACCATGGTCAACGTGTCCGATTGTTCCGATGTTAACATGGGGTTTAGAGCGGTCATATTTAGCTTTAGCCATTGTTTATATCCTCCTTAATATATACCTGTTTTTTATATAGGATAGAAAACGGAGAAGCGGTTGCCGCTCCGCTTTCTAGGCTTACAGTAGTATTTATACTGGAACAATTGATAAAAATCAATTATTCACCCTTATTTTTCTTAATGATTTCTTCAGCAATGCTGCGTGGAACTTCTTCATAGTGGTCAAAAACCATTGAGAATGTTCCGCGTCCTTGCGTATTAGAACGTAGAGCTGTTGCATATCCAAACATTTCTGAAAGTGGTACCATTGCACGAACTACTTGTGCGTTACCACGAGCATCCATTCCTTCAACACGACCACGACGAGATGTAATATCACCCATAATGTCACCAAGGTACTCATCTGGAATGATTACTTCAACTTTCATCGTAGGTTCAAGAAGAGCTGGGTTACATTTAGATGCAGCAGCCTTAAGAGCCATAGAAGCAGCGATCTTAAATGCCATTTCTGATGAATCGACATCATGGTAAGAACCGTCTACTAATGCAGCTTTAACGTCTACTAGTGGATATCCAGCGATAACACCATTTTTCAATGCATCTTCTAGACCTGATTGAACAGCAGGAATATATTCACGAGGAACTACCCCACCGACGATTTTGTTAGCAAATTCGAAACCTTTACCTTCTTCGTTTGGTTCGAATTCAATCCAAACGTGACCGAACTGTCCACGACCACCTGATTGACGTGCAAACTTACCTTCAACACGAGCAGGAGAACGGAATGTTTCACGGTAAGCAACTTGTGGTGCACCTACGTTTGCTTCTACTTTGAATTCGCGACGCATACGGTCAACGATGATATCAAGGTGAAGTTCGCCCATTCCAGCAATAATGGTTTGGCCAGTTTCTTGGTCAGTCCAAGCGCGGAATGTAGGATCTTCTTCAGCAAGTTTTACTAGTGCTGTACCCATCTTATCTTGGTCAGCTTTAGATTTAGGTTCGATAGCTACGTTAATAACTGGTTCTGGGAACGTCATAGATTCAAGAATTACTTGATTCTTTTCGTCGCACAATGTATCACCAGTCGTAGTATCTTTCAATCCTACAGCAGCAGCAATGTCACCTGAGTAACATACAGAAATTTCTTTACGGGCATTCGCATGCATTTGTAGAATACGACCTAAACGTTCACGCTTACCTTTAGTAGAGTTAATAACGTAAGAACCAGCTTCCGCTTTACCAGAGTATACACGGAAGAATGTTAGCTTACCTACATAAGGGTCTGTCATGATTTTGAAAGCAAGTGCAGAGAATGGACCGTCATCAACAGCAGGACGTGTTACTTCTTCATCACTATCAGGAAGTGTTCCTTTAATTGCAGGTACATCTAATGGTGATGGCAAGTAATCGATTACTGAATCCAACATAAGTTGAACCCCTTTGTTTTTGAAGGCAGATCCACATACTACTGGGAAGAATTCTACACTTAGTGTAGCTTTACGAATCGCAGCTTTTAGTTCCTCAGCTGTGATTTCTTCCCCGTCAAGATATTTCATCATTAACTCTTCATCGTAGTCAGCAAGTGCTTCGACTAATGAGCCATGAAGTTCTTCAGCCTTTTCACGATATTCTTCAGGGATTTCTCTCTCTTGAATATCAGTACCTAAATCATTTGTATAGAAATGAGCTTTCATTTCTACTAAGTCAATGATTGCTTGGAATTGGTCTTCCGCACCAATTGGGAATTGGATTGGATGAGCATTTGCTTGTAGACGATCATGCAAAGTACCTACAGAGTATAGGAAATCTGCACCGATCTTGTCCATTTTGTTAACGAACACGATACGAGGTACGCCATATGTTGTTGCTTGACGCCAAACGGTTTCTGTTTGTGGTTCAACACCAGATTGCGCATCAAGTACAGCAACTGCACCATCAAGTACACGTAAAGAACGTTCAACTTCTACAGTGAAGTCTACGTGTCCTGGTGTATCAATGATATTAACACGATGGCCTTTCCATTGAGCTGTTGTAGCAGCAGACGTGATTGTAATACCACGTTCTTGTTCCTGCTCCATCCAGTCCATTGTTGCAGCCCCTTCGTGAACCTCACCGATCTTATGTACACGGCCAGTGTAGAACAAAATACGTTCTGTCGTAGTCGTTTTACCAGCATCGATGTGGGCCATAATACCAATGTTACGAGTGTTGTCTAAGGAGAACTCTCTAGTCATATAGTATTATTTCTCCTTCCTATTAGTGGATTGGATTATTTAATTACAAGCATAAAAGCTGCCTCTCTCATTACACATCGTAAGTATATCAAAAAACATCTTCATTATGTAAGACGTTCATTGAAGAGTGAAAAATTTCTTTTCACTCTACCTGGATGAACGAGAAGCGACAGCTTTATATGGACAAGTATTAGTGTATTCTTACCAACGATAATGAGCAAATGCTTTATTTGCTTCTGCCATTTTATGAGTATCTTCGCGTTTCTTCACTGATGCACCAGTGTTGTTAGCAGCATCAAGAATTTCGTTAGCAAGACGTTCTTCCATAGTCTTTTCACCACGAAGTCTTGCATAGTTTACTAACCAACGAAGTCCTAGAGTAGTACGACGTTCTGGACGAACTTCTACAGGAACTTGGTAGTTAGCACCCCCAACACGACGAGCGCGTACTTCAAGTACTGGCATGATGTTTTTAAGAGCTTGTTCGAATACTTCCATAGGATCTTTACCTGAACGATCACGAACGATGTCAAATGAACTATATAGAATCGCTTGAGAAGTACCTTTTTTTCCGTCAATCATCATTTTATTGATAAGACGAGTAACAAGCTTAGAATTGTAAAGCGGGTCTGGTAAAACGTCTCTTTTAGAGACAGGTCCTTTACGAGGCATGTATATTTCCTCCTTTCAACATGAAATTGTATTATTTCTTAGCAGCTTTAGGTTTCTTAGTACCGTATTTAGAACGTGATTGACCACGGTTTGTAACACCAGCTGTATCAAGCGCACCACGTACGATATGGTAACGTACCCCTGGTAAATCCTTTACACGACCGCCACGAATAAGTACAACACTATGTTCTTGTAAGTTATGGCCGATACCTGGGATATAAGCTGTTACTTCAATACCATTTGTTAAACGAACACGAGCATATTTACGAAGCGCTGAGTTCGGTTTCTTTGGAGTCATAGTACCAACACGAGTACATACACCGCGTTTTTGTGGTGCAGCCAAGTCAGTTGCTTCTTTCTTCAAAGAGTTAAATCCTTTGTTTAACGCTGGTGATTTGGATTTCCATACTTTATCAGTACGACCTTTTCTAACTAGTTGGTTAATAGTAGGCATGGGTTATCCTCCCTTCACATCTTTGTATGACCACACATCCAGGTGGTTCATTAATAGTTCAAAACAAAGTTTTTGCAAGGAGGAGGTAAGATCCTCTTCCTCACAAAAACAGTTTTAAATGATTATAAATTGCATCGAAGCGCTTTGCTCCTATATCAGTAAAATACCTTTTAAGAGCAACCTTGCTAATAGTACCATTTTGATTTACAAAATGTCAACTACTGCAGAGAAAATTTGTTTGATTTTATTTAAAAGCAATTAACTTTCCACGTAAACTTCATCACTTTGTGCACTTACTTCTTCAGGAGTTTTCTTAGTAAGAGAGATTTTGCGATAACGGCTCATGCCAGTACCAGCAGGAACAAGCTTACCAATAATAACATTTTCCTTAAGTCCAAGAAGTTCATCGCGTTTTCCTTTAATTGCTGCATCAGTAAGAACACGTGTTGTTTCTTGGAAAGAAGCGGCAGACAAGAACGAATCTGTTTCAAGCGATGCTTTCGTAATACCTAAAAGGATTGGACGAGCTGTAGCAGGTTGTTTTCCTTCTAGTAATACTTTTTCATTGGCATCTGTAAATTGGTGAATATCAAGCAATGTACCTGGTAATACATCTGTTTCGCCAGCATCCATAACGCGAACCTTACGAAGCATTTGACGTACCATTACTTCAACGTGCTTATCACCAATTTCTACCCCTTGCATACGATATACTTTTTGTACTTCATGCAACAAGTATTCTTGAACAGCTGTAATATCTGATACCTTTAACAATTCTTTCGGATCAATCGAACCTTCAGTAAGTTCGTGTCCGTGCAAGACAGTTTGACCTTCCGTAACCTTCATGCGAGCTCCATAAGGAACCGTATAAGTACGAGTTTCTACTGCACCTTGTACGACTACTTCTAGACGATCCTTCACTTCATTGATAGCCGCTACTGTACCATCAATTTCTGTAATGACCGCTTGCCCTTTCGGATTACGCGCTTCAAATATTTCTTGAATACGTGGTAAACCTTGCGTAATATCGTCTCCGGCAACGCCGCCTGTATGGAATGTACGCATTGTCAATTGGGTTCCTGGTTCACCGATTGATTGAGCAGCGATAATACCAACCGCTTCCCCTACTTCTACATCTGTACCTGTAGCCAAGTTACGTCCGTAACATTTCTTACAAACCCCATGGCGTGTATTACATGTGAAAGCAGAACGGATGAACATATTTTGAATGCCTGCTTCTTCAATTCTAGTTGCAATATCTTCAGTGATTAACTCATTTTCACGTACAAGAACTTCCTTCGTTTCTGGATGTTTTACTGTTCTTCTAGCAAAACGTCCTACGAGACGATCGTACAGTGATTCAATAATTTCATTTCCTTCTTTAATAGCATGAACAAGTAACCCTTTATCTGTACCACAATCATCCTCACGAACAATAACATCCTGTGCTACGTCTACTAGACGACGTGTTAGATAACCAGAGTCTGCTGTTTTAAGAGCTGTATCGGCAAGTCCTTTACGAGCACCATGTGTAGAAATGAAGTATTCGAGTACTGTTAATCCTTCACGGAAACTTGACTTGATTGGAAGTTCGATAATACGTCCAGATGGGTTAGCCATCAAACCACGCATACCAGCAAGTTGCGTAAAGTTGGATGCATTACCACGGGCACCAGAGTCACTCATCATGAAAATTGGATTCCGTTTGTTCAAGGATTTCATTAGTTTACCTTGAATAACATCTTTCGCATTACTCCAAATGGATACAACACGATCATAACGTTCTTCTTCAGTAATTAGACCGCGGCGGAACTGCTTCGTAACCGTATCAACCTTAACCTGAGCTTCATGTAGAATTTGTTCCTTTTCACCCAATACGACGATATCAGCCACACCAACTGTAATACCAGCTTTTGTGGAATATTTAAACCCAAGATTCTTCATGCGGTCAAGCATACGAGACGTTTCAGTAATTTTGAAACGCTTGAACACTTCAGCGATGATATTTCCTAAGATTTTCTTCTTAAACGGTGTTACTTCTTCTCGCTCTGCAATAATCGCTTTTACATCTGCACCCTTTGGAACGAAATACTTAACAGGTGTTTCTTTTTCTAAGTTTAATTTCGTAGGTTCATTAATGTAAGGGAACGACTTCGGTAAAATTTCATTGAATATAAGTTTACCTACAGTTGTTAACAATAACATTCCATTTTGCTCTTCTGTAAATGTTTCATTATTTACAGAGCTAGCAGCAACAGCAACACGAGAATGGAAATGTGCGTATCCGTTATGATAAGCAAGCAATGCTTCATTTACATCTTTAAATACCATACCTTCGCCAATTGCCCCGGCGCGTTCCATCGTTAAGTAATAGTTACCTAATACCATATCTTGAGACGGCGTAACAACTGGTTTTCCGTCTTTCGGATTTAAGATGTTTTGCGCAGCAAGCATGAGCATACGTGCTTCTGCTTGCGCTTCAGAAGAAAGCGGAACGTGACAAGCCATTTGGTCACCATCAAAGTCGGCATTGTACGCTGTACATACAAGCGGGTGAAGACGAATTGCACGGCCCTCTACAAGCGTTGGTTCAAATGCTTGAATACCAAGACGATGAAGAGTCGGTGCACGGTTTAATAGAACTGGATGCTCTTTAATAACCGATTCTAGAACGTCCCAAATATCAGGAGACAATCGTTCAATTTTACGTTTAGCACTCTTAATGTTATGCGCTAAACCTTTCGCTACAAGCTCTTTCATTACAAAAGGCTTAAATAGCTCAATCGCCATTTCCTTCGGTAGACCACATTGGTACATGCGAAGACTAGGTCCTACAACGATTACAGAACGACCAGAATAGTCAACACGTTTACCAAGTAAGTTTTGACGGAAACGTCCTTGCTTCCCTTTCAACATATGTGAAAGAGATTTTAATGGACGGTTACCAGGTCCTGTTACAGGACGTCCACGACGACCGTTATCAATTAAAGCGTCTACTGCTTCTTGCAGCATACGTTTTTCATTTTGAACGATGATGCCAGGTGCGCCAAGATCAAGTAGACGTTTTAAACGATTGTTACGATTAATAACACGACGATACAAATCATTTAAATCGGAAGTAGCAAAACGTCCACCATCCAGTTGAACCATCGGACGAAGTTCCGGTGGAATAACAGGTAGTACATCTAGAATCATCCAAGATGGTTCATTACCTGAACCACGGAATGCTTCTATTACTTCCAGTCTCTTAATCGCACGAGTACGACGTTGACCTTGAGCTGTTTTTAATTCTTCTTTTAAAAAGTCAGCTTCTTTTTCTAAATCGATATCTTTAAGTAACTTTTTAATCGCTTCCGCACCCATTGAGGCTTGGAATGTATTTCCGTATCTTTCACGATATGCACGGTATTCCTTCTCAGACAAGAGTTGTTTCTTCTCTAAAGGAGTGTCTCCCGTGTCAGTTACTACATAAGATGCAAAATAGATAATTTCCTCAAGCGCACGAGGAGACATATCTAACACAAGACCCATACGACTTGGAATCCCTTTAAAGTACCAAATGTGTGATACAGGAGCTGCAAGTTCAATGTGACCCATACGTTCACGGCGAACTTTCGCACGTGTAACTTCTACTCCGCATCGATCACATACAACACCTTTATAACGGACACGTTTATATTTTCCACAATGACATTCCCAGTCCTTTGTAGGGCCGAAAATGCGTTCACAAAACAAACCGTCTTTTTCAGGTTTTAACGTACGATAATTAATTGTTTCTGGCTTTTTAACTTCACCATGTGACCAAGAACGAATCTTGTCAGGTGATGCAAGTCCAATCTTCATATAGTCAAAGTTGTTTACGTCTATCAAGGGGCCTACCTCCCTTTTAATCTACAGGTTATACCCAATTATTCTTTCGTTGTTTCAACTTCGATATTTAGCTTATCAGCAGATTGATGATCGTCATCTTCGTCGATGTCACGCATTTCAATCTCTTTATCATCACTGGACATCATTTTAACATCCATACCTAAACTTTGAAGTTCTTTAATTAGTACTTTAAATGATTCTGGAACGCCTGGCTCTGGTACATTTTCACCTTTAACAATGCTTTCGTATGTTTTCACACGACCGACTACATCATCTGATTTCACAGTCAAAATTTCCTGAAGCGTATACGCTGCTCCGTATGCTTCAAGAGCCCAAACTTCCATTTCCCCAAAACGTTGTCCGCCAAATTGAGCTTTACCTCCAAGAGGTTGTTGTGTTACGAGTGAATATGGTCCAGTAGAACGAGCATGCAATTTATCATCAACCATGTGAGCAAGCTTGATCATGTACATAATACCTACAGACACACGATTATCGAATGCTTCACCTGACCGGCCATCATAAAGAATGGTTTTTGCATCACGAGCCATACCGGCTTCTTCAATAGTTGACCAAACATCTTCTTCACGAGCACCATCAAATACTGGAGTTGCTACATGAAGACCAAGACGACGAGCAGCCATACCTAAGTGTAATTCTAGTACTTGCCCGATATTCATACGAGAAGGTACGCCTAGTGGATTTAACATGATATCAATCGGTGTACCATCTGGAAGAAACGGCATATCTTCTTCTGGTAAAATACGAGAAATAACCCCTTTGTTACCATGTCGACCGGCCATTTTATCACCGGCTGAGATTTTACGTTTTTGAACAATATATACACGAACGAGTTGATTTACTCCTGGTGGAAGCTCATCGCCGTCTTCACGGTTGAATACCTTCACATCCAGAATAATACCTCCGCCGCCGTGCGGTACACGTAAAGACGTGTCACGAACTTCGCGTGCTTTTTCACCGAAGATTGCATGTAAAAGACGTTCTTCAGCAGTCAATTCTGTTACACCTTTTGGCGTTACTTTCCCAACAAGAAGATCTCCATCCTTAACTTCTGCTCCGATGCGGATAATACCACGTTCATCTAAATGACGAAGTGCATCTTCCCCTACGTTCGGAATATCACGTGTGATTTCTTCAGGTCCTAGCTTTGTGTCACGTGCTTCTGATTCATATTCTTCGATATGAACAGATGTGTACACATCATCTTTGACAAGACGTTCACTCATGATAATCGCATCTTCATAGTTATAGCCATCCCATGTCATGAAGCCTACAAGGACATTACGACCAAGCGCAAGCTCACCCTTTTCCATGGAAGGACCATCAGCAAGGATTTCACCTTTCACAACACGATCTCCAACACTAACAATTGGGCGTTGATTATAGCAAGTTCCTTGGTTAGAACGAATAAATTTAAGCATTCTATAACGATCTAAATCGCCTTTGACCATTTGACCGTCTACCTCTTCATAGCGACGAACCCAAACTTCCTTTGCTTCAACACGTTCCACAATACCAGGATGCTTACAAATTACGGCAGCCCCTGAGTCTTTTGCTGATACGTATTCCATCCCTGTACCTACAATAGGTGCTTCTGGATTTAGCAAAGGTACCGCTTGACGTTGCATGTTCGCTCCCATCAAGGCACGGTTAGAGTCATCGTTTTCTAAGAATGGTATACAAGCCGTAGCGGCAGATACTACTTGTTTAGGTGATACATCCATGTAATCAATTCGTTCACGAGTTGTTACGATATTTTCACCACGGAAACGTGCGATAATATCATCATCAAGGAACTCTCCATCATCTGAAAGGAGCATGTTCGCTTGCGCAACAACATAGTTATCTTCTTCATCTGCAGTCAAGTAATCAACATGACCAGTAACGCGTCCCGTTTCTGGGTCAACACGGCGATAAGGAGTTTCAATAAACCCAAACTCATTTACCTTTGCAAAAGAAGATAATGAGTTAATCAACCCGATGTTTGGACCTTCCGGCGTTTCAATCGGACACATACGACCATAGTGAGAATAGTGAACGTCACGTACTTCAAAGCCTGCACGCTCACGAGTCAAACCACCAGGTCCTAGTGCAGAAAGACGACGTTTATGCGTTAATTCAGCAAGTGGATTCGTTTGGTCCATGAATTGAGAAAGCTGCGAACTTCCGAAGAATTCCTTAATAGATGCAATAACAGGACGAATATTAATTAAAGCTTGCGGTGTAATTGCATTCGTATCTTGGATTGACATTCTTTCACGAACAACACGTTCCATACGAGAAAGCCCAATACGGAATTGGTTTTGCAAAAGTTCCCCAACAGAGCGAAGACGACGATTTCCTAGATGGTCGATATCATCCGTGTCCCCTACTTTGTAAAGTAAATTAAAGAAATAACTAATAGATGCAATAATATCAGCAGGTGTAATATGCTTAATACTACGATCAATATTGGCATTTCCAATTACATTAAGTATTTGTTGCTCTTCTGCATCTGGTGCAAAAATCTTAATGGATTGCATATTTACTTCATCTTCAACAACTCCACCATTAGGTCTAGCTGTTTTGAATCCGATATTTTTTTCTAGCGCTGGTAAAATACGATCTAATGTACGACGATCAAGTATAGTTCCTTCTGTCGCTAGAATTTCACCCGTTTCAGGATCTACGAGTGTTTCTGCAAGCGTTTGGTTAAATAGTCTATTTTTTATGTGTAACTTTTTATTAATCTTGTAACGTCCTACATTCGCTAAATCATAACGTTTCGGATCGAAGAAGCGAGAAACAAGCAAACTCTTTGCGTTATCCACTGTAGGAGGCTCACCTGGACGTAAGCGCTCATAAATTTCAAGCAATGCTTTATCCGCTGTATCTGTGTTGTCCTTTTCTAGTGTATTGCGCAAATATTCATTTTCGCCCAAAAGATCCACGATTTCTTGATCAGATCCGAATCCAAGAGCACGTAATAACACAGTTACTGGTAATTTACGTGTACGATCAATCCGTACGTAAACTACATCCTTTGCATCTGTTTCATATTCAAGCCATGCACCACGGTTTGGAATAACAGTGGCAGTAAAGCCATGTTTTCCGTTTTTATCAATTTTTCCGTTAAAGTATACACTAGGAGAACGAACAAGTTGAGAAACGATTACACGTTCTGCTCCGTTAATCATGAATGTTCCTGTTTCTGTCATTAACGGGAAGTCACCCATAAACACGTCTTGTTCCTTCACTTCACCAGTTTCTTTATTGATAAGACGCACCTTCACCCGAAGTGGTGCAGCGTAAGTCACATCACGTTCTTTACACTCTGGCACAGAGTACTTCGGTTCTCCTAAGCTATAGTCGATAAATTCAAGAGAAAGATTTCCTGTGAAGTCCTCAATAGGGGAGATGTCTTGGAACATTTCTCGCAAACCTACATCAAGAAACCATTGATAGGAAGAGGTTTGAATTTCAATAAGATTTGGTAACTCTAATACTTCATTAATACGGGCATAACTTCTTCGTTGGCGGTGGCGTCCGTATTGAACTAGTTGACCTGTCAACTGCTTCACCCCTCAAATCATGAGTATTATATAAATGCACAAATGTGCAAAAAACACGAACTAAAGTATTCACATCGCTATGTGAATTTCATATCGTGCAAAAAAGAAAAATGGCTTCTTAAAAGAAAACCATTAATTTTGTTTCTGACTGTACCGATTTTACTATCTTTTCCGATAAATGGGAAAATATACATGAGTAAAACCTGGAAAAATACATATTGGCATTTTATGATTTTATCACATGCAAAAAAAACCGTCAATATTTTTTTGATTTTATGATATAATATCCTTTTTTCTTTACAACTACCTCAACAGATGCAAATACTTCATTCAACTTTTCAAGTGCTGACGGAGCACCTTGTTTTTTTTGAATGACAATCCACAACTCTCCGCCCGGAACCAAATAGTCATGTGCCTCTACCAAAATTTGATGGACGGTTTTCTTGCCTGCACGAATAGGCGGGTTCGATAAAATCGCTGCATACTTACCTTCCACATGTTCATACAGATTACTTGCAAAAACATGTACGTTTTCTACTGAATTCAAAGTCGCATTTTCCTTTGAAAGTTGCAAGGCACGTTCATTCACATCAATCATATCTACATGCCTATTCGCAAAATCCTTTGCGATAGATAATCCAATTGGACCATATCCGCAACCAACATCTAAAAATGCACCTTCCACTTCAGGAGCTTGAAATGCTTCAATCAACAACCTAGAGCCAAAATCAACCTCACGCTTCGAAAATACTCCATGATCCGAAAAAAAAGTGAATACATGACCACGTAGAGAAAAATCCCATTTATGACGATCACTCTTGCTCGTCGGCTGATTAGAATAATAATGTTCAGACACACTATCACTTCCTTTACAAGAAAAGTGGATCTGGTCAAACCCAAATCATTTCAAATTTTCTTACTGTATAAAAAAAGCTCGCATAAGAGCGAGCTTTTTTAATCAGGCACCAATGAAATTATTTAACTTCAACAGATGCTCCAACTTCTTCAAGTTTAGCTTTGATTTCTTCAGCTTCTTCTTTAGATACAGCTTCTTTAACAGGTTTTGGAGTTTCGTCAACAAGACCTTTTGCTTCTTTCAAGCCAAGACCAGTGATTTCACGAACTACTTTGATAACCTTGATTTTTTGTCCGCCTGCAGCAGTAAGAATTACATCGAATTCAGTTTGTTCAGCAGCTTCAGCAGCTCCGCCACCAGCTACAGCAGCTACTGGTGCAGCTGCAGTTACGCCAAATTCCTCTTCGATTGCTTTTACTAGGTCGTTTAATTCTAATACAGTCATGTTTTTAACCGCTTCAATGATTTGTTCTTTAGTCATTTTAAATATCCTCCCTTATTTGCGTATAATTTACATACATTCATATCTTAAACGAGATTGAAACTTAAGCGCCTTGTTCTTCTTTTTGTTCAGCAACAGCTTTTGTAGCAAGTGCAAGGTTACGGATTGGAGCTTGAAGAACGCTAAGCAACATAGAAAGTAAACCTTCGCGAGATGGTAGTTCAGCGATTGCTTTCACGTCTTCTGCAGTCGTGATTTTGCCTTCGATGACACCCGCTTTGATTTCTAACTTGTCATGCGTTTTTGCAAAAGCATTTAATACTTTCGCAGGTGCAACTACGTCTTCGTTACTGAATGCAATTGCGTTAGGACCAGTTAAGAATTCGTTCAATCCTTCTACTTTTGCTTCTTCAGCAGCGCGACGAGTTAATGAGTTTTTGTAAACTTTAAATTCAACTCCTGCTTCACGTAATTGCTTACGTAATTCAGTTACTTCTGCAACAGTTAAACCACGATAATCTACAACTATCGTTGATTTGCTGCCTTGTAGCTTCGCAGTGATTTCAGATACAAGTGATTGCTTTGCTTCTTTTACTTTGTTCATCGTTACACCTCCTGTAGGACTGGATTGTACCGATACCGTGCGTATAGAAAAACCCCCATGCGCATAATAGACATGGAGGTTTCGTAGTCACAGATAAGATCCTGCTTCTATTCTAACACCTCGGTAGGAAATTAAGCCTCGTTGGCCCCTACTGTCTACGGTACAGATATTAAATTACAACATTCAATATTATATTAAAACTTCGCAATGAAGTCAACTTTAATTATTAAGCAAAAGTAGAAACGTCTACTTTAACACCAGGTCCCATTGTAGATGCTACACTAACGTTTTTAATGTACGTACCTTTAGCAGCAGATGGTTTCACTTTCATCATCGTATCAAACATAGTTTGTAGGTTTTCTACAAGCTTAGCATCTTCGAAAGAAACCTTACCAATTGGAACACTAATGTTACCAGCTTTATCAATGCGGTATTCTACTTTACCAGCTTTGATTTCGTTTACTGCTTTTGTAACATCAAATGTAACTGTACCTGTTTTAGGGTTTGGCATTAAACCTTTAGGTCCAAGAACACGGCCCAATTTACCAACTTCACCCATCATATCAGGTGTTGCTACTACAACATCAAAGTCGAACCAGCCTTGTTGAATTTTCGCAATAAATTCTGAATCTCCAACGTAGTCAGCACCAGCTGCTTCTGCTTCTTTCAATTTTTCACCTTTAGCGAAAACTAACACACGTTGTGTTTTACCTGTTCCATTTGGAAGCACGACAGCACCACGGATTTGTTGGTCAGCTTTCTTAGGGTCAACCCCTAAACGAAATGCAACTTCTACACTCGCATCAAATGAAGCAACATTTGTTTTCTTAACGAGTTCAATCGCTTCAGTTACAGCGTAAGCAGCTGTACGATCTACAAGCTTAGCAGCTTCTAGATACTTTTTACCTCTTTTAGCCATTTGTAGTTCCTCCTTATTGTGGTTTTAGCGGAATAACCTCCCACGTATGCGTCTCTAGTTTAGGATCAGACGCGAATCCTTCCTAATTAAATCAGGATTTACGATAATAAAGGTTGCGAATTGATAAGACTCGCAACCTTCTTTTTAGTTCAAGACAAACGAATTAATCCTCAACAACAATACCCATGCTACGTGCAGTACCTTCAACCATACGCATAGCTGATTCTACACTAGCAGCATTTAAATCAGGCATTTTTTGTTCAGCAATTTCGCGTACTTTGTCGCGTTTAATCGTTGCCACTTTTTTCTTGTTCGGTTCACCAGAACCAGATTGAATTCCTGTAGCTACTTTAAGAAGAACAGCAGCTGGCGGAGTTTTCGTAATAAAAGTGAAAGAACGATCTTCAAAAACTGAGATCTCAACAGGGATAATTAAACCAGCTTGGTCAGCTGTACGAGCATTGAACTCTTTACAGAAGCCCATGATGTTAACACCCGCTTGTCCTAGTGCCGGACCAACCGGTGGAGCTGGATTTGCTTTACCTGCAGGAATTTGTAATTTTACAACTTTGATTACCTTTTTAGCCACGAGACACACCTCCTTAAGTCCGTGATGTGGTAAATGGGCGTTAGCCCTCCCACTTACCTTTTATCTTTTTAAAAGATAAAAGTATTATTGCGTCTACCGTATCTAATTTAAAACAGTCTGACTAGCAAATAATATCATTATTTTCTTGCCATTACAAGTTATTATTTCACAATTTTGCAATTTGAGCAAAATCCAGTTCAACCGGTGTTTCACGACCAAACATATCTACTAATACGGTAACCTTTTTCTTCTCTTTATCTACTTCTTCAATAATACCTGTATAGTTAGCAAACGGTCCTTCTGTCACGCGAATGGTTTCTTTCATTTCAAAATCGAAATCTACTTTATCGCTCTCTACATCCATATGTTTAAGGATGCCCACAACTTCTTCGTCTAAAAGCGGTGTCGGCTTAGATCCAGACCCTGCTGAACCAACGAATCCGGTTACACCTGGAGTATTACGTACGACATACCAAGAATCATCCGTCATAATAATCTCTACAAGCACATAACCTGGGAATACTTTTCTCTTGATTAACTTTTCTTTCCCATTCTTCTTTTCTACTTCTACTTCTTCTGGCACAACAACGCGGAAAATTTTATCTTGCATATTCATAGTTTCAACACGTTTTTCAAGATTCATTTTCACTTTATTCTCATAACCAGAATAAGTATGTACAACATACCAATTTTTTTCCATTCCGTTAGGACTACTGTCCTTCCCTCCCTGATACTACCATTTTTTCTCAAATGAAAAAACCCGTTATCCGGGTTTTTCATACTGTACATATACGATTCATTATATCATGTACGCGACCATTTTATTCAAGTATTAAACGAATTAAAGAAGAAATTCCTGTATCTAAGAGGGCAAAGAATACAGCAAAGAACACTACAGTTACAACAACTGTAACAGTATAGCGAACAAGTTCTTTTCTTTTTGGCCAGCTTACCTTCTTCATTTCGCGACCTACATTGCCAAAAAAGTCAGTCAAATGCATCTATGGGACCTCCAATATGAATAGCAATTAGTTATTTTGTTTCTTTGTGGACGGTTTGAATATTGCATACTTTACAAAACTTTTTCATTTCTAGACGTTCAGTGGATCCTGCATTCTTCATTGTGGAGTAATTTCTGCTATTACATTGTGTACACGAAAGCATAATCTTCTTACGCATAAAACTAACACCAACCTCATAATACCGTGTACATAAAAATGTAACATAGATTGAAAGTTTATGTCAATTATACAATAAAACAATAGTAATCCTAATGAATAAGGACCGAGGAGCCCTTTATCATTGCAGCTACTCGGTCCTTATTCTTATTATATTGCTACACTTTAAAGCGCGTGCAACGCTGCACTTTCACGCATTTCCACATAACGTTCTAACTTGCGTTTGACACGCTGCAAAGCATTATCGATTGATTTCACATGACGATTCAATTGTTCTGAAATTTCTTGGTACGAGCGGCCGTCTAGATATAAGGATAGAACCTTTCTTTCCAAATCGCTCAATAATTCAGATATTTTGAGTTCTATATCAATATATTCTTCTTGACTTATAATCATTTCTTCTGGGTCTGTCCCTTTCGTCTCCGAAATGACATCTAATAATGTGCGATCAGATTCCTCATCATAGATTGGCTTGTCCAATGACACGTAGGAGTTTAACGGGATATGCTTTTGCCTAGTTGCCGTTTTAATAGCAGTGATAATTTGGCGTGTAATACATAATTCAGCAAATGCTTTAAAAGAAGATAGCTTGTCCTCTTTATAGTCACGAATGGCTTTAAATAAACCAATCATACCTTCTTGGACAATATCCTCTCGATCCGCCCCTACTAAAAAGTAGGATCTTGACTTAGCACGTACGAAGTTTTTGTATTTATGAATTAGGTACTCTAGCGCGTTATCGTCACCTTTTCTCACAACTTCTACTATCTCTTCATCTTCTAACTCCAGAAACTGTGAATTGCTATCACGTAACAAATCTAATTCCACATTCATCCCTCCGCCCCCAAGTTAGATAGAAATATTATACAGTAGACGATTTAGAAGCGTCAATAACCTTAACGTTTCCCACGTCGCAATTTTTCTAACTTTTCTGTCACTTCTTTACTATACCTTGGTTCAAAAGCACCTGTTGTAATTGGTTTTTCCTTAATCTTATTTCGAACCTGCTGCTCAATCGATTGAACTTCAATTTCCAATTCTCGTGCCGATTTTCGAAGGGCTCCTTGTCCAAAAATTGCCCATTGTTCTGTGAAATCAGATGTTGCAACATGTATACGCGTATCAATTTTTCTAAGATGGATGGCTAGCTGCTCGATTTTTTGATCTGCTGTTTGGTTTTTACGTGTGAAAATAACTTCTACTTTTGCTTGCTTCATTTTTTTTTCAATGCCTTGTACGATATAAGCATCAAAAATAATCATAACTCTTACTCCCGTAAACGCCTGATAATCTGCCATCTTATCGATGAGAAGATCCCTGGCTCCCTGCAAATCGTTATCTCGTAACAATCGCAAAGATTCCCAGGCACCAATTATGTTATATCCATCTACGAGTAAAATTTCTTTCATAATTAAACACCAATAGGATGTCGCTTTCGAAATACCTCATACATTAAAAGGCTTGCAGCAACGGAAGCATTTAACGATGTTACCTTTCCAACCATGGGTAATTGTACAAGAAAATCGCATTTCTCCGTTACGAGACGGCTCATTCCTTTTCCTTCACTTCCGATTACGACACATAATGGCATAGTACCATCTAGATTACGAAAGTCATCCGTTCCTTTCGCATCTGTCCCTGCAACCCATATACCGCGATCCTTAAGTTCATCTAGCGTTCGTGCCATGTTTGTTACGCGAACAACTGGTATATACTCTATAGCGCCCGTTGATGCCTTAGCAACCGTTGCAGTTAGACCTACCGCCCTGCGTTTTGGAATAATGATTCCATGTGCACCTACAGCATCCGCTGTTCTCATAATACTTCCCAAATTGTGCGGATCCTCAATCTCATCAAGGAGTAAAAAGAATGGTTCCTCATCTCGCTCTTTTGCAAGTGCAAACAAATCATCTAATTCGCTGTACGCATAAGCAGCAACTTGAGCAATTACACCTTGATGATTTCCTTCTACCATCTGATCTAACTTCTTTTTAGGAGACTGTTGTATAATAATACCATTTTCTTTGGCTAATTGTAATACAATTTGAATTTGCCCTTTGACCGCGCCTTCTGCAACCCAAATCTTATTAATGTCACGGCCTNGTATAATAATACCATTTTCTTTGGCTAATTGTAATACAATTTGAATTTGCCCTTTGACCGCGCCTTCTGCAACCCAAATCTTATTAATGTCACGGCCTGACTTAATCGCCTCAATAATTGTATTTCTACCCATAATGTATTCTTCCGACACCTTATATGCCCCCTTTCTCTATAATAGCAATGCTTTGTTTTACAAGTTCTTCAACTCGGGCCTTATTTTCTAACAAATAATGATAGCCAATTAGAGCTTCAAATGCCGTACTATAACGATAAGTCACGACGTCTGTATTTTTTGGTACGGACCCAGACTTTGCATTTCTTCCTCGTTTTACTACAGCCATTTCCTCCTCACTTAATTGTTCCTTGTCTATTAATGTTAGAATTATGCTTGCTTGCGCCTTTGCAGACACATATTTCGTTGCTGTGCGATGAAGCTGGTTGGGTCTAATTGCTCCTTGCATAAGAAGATGATGTCGAATATATTGTTCATATACTCCATCACCCATATAGGCTAAAGCTAAACTATTTAACTGTTTTGCATCAAACATGCTTATCCTCTTTTCCATCTAGGGCCTTGCGGCGTATCTTCCAGTATAATGTTACGTGCTTTTAACTCATCACGAATTTCATCTGCACGAGCGAAATTACGATTTTTACGCGCATCGATCCGTTCTTGAATTAACGAGTCAATTTCTTCGTCTAGTAAATCTTCTTGCTTATCAAGGGACAGTCCAATAATATCAAATAAATCGTTTAACTCTTTTATTAATGCTTCAATAACTTGTTTCGATGTATGTTGCTCTAACAAATATTGATTTGCGAAATTTGCCAAATTGTACAGTACGGTTACTGCATTAGCTGTATTAAAATCATCATCCATTGCTTCTTCGAACTGCTGTCGAAATTGTGAAAGCTCCTTTAACCACATGTCATCATTGCCAGCTAAATTGCTGCTGCTTTGTAAACGATGCTTTAAATTTAAATAGGAGGTTTGAATTCGTTCCAATCCATTTTGCGTACTTTGTAGCAATTCTTCATTAAAATTAATTGGATGACGATATTGTACAGACAGCATGAAGAATCGAATTAATCTTGCTTCATATTGCTGAATAATATCATGAACAAGGATAAAATTCCCGAGTGATTTTGACATTTTTTCGTTATTTATATTGATATAGCCATTGTGTAACCAATATTTTGAGAATGTTTTCCCAGTTAAAGCTTCAGATTGTGCGATTTCGTTTTCATGGTGCGGGAAAGATAGATCTTGCCCACCAGCATGAATATCAATGGTGTCTCCTAAATATTTACGGGCCATAGCAGAGCATTCAATATGCCAACCCGGACGCCCTTTTCCCCATGGACTATCCCAAGAGATTTCTCCTACCTTCGCTGCTTTCCATAATGCGAAATCAAGCGGGTCCTGCTTCTTTTCCCCTACTTCAATCCTTGCACCATGACGCAGTTCTGAAATGGACTGATGAGATAACTTTCCGTACTCTTCGAATTCTTTTGTTTTATAATACACATCACCTTCAGACTCATAGGCAAATCCTTTGTTCACTAGTTCCTGAATAAATTGAATAATCGTATCCATATTTTCAGTCACCCGCGGATGCACATCGGCATGACGGCATCCTAGTGCCTCTACATCTTCAAAATACGCATTAATAAAACGATTTGCGATAGTTGGTACATCCTCAGCTAGCTCTTTCGCAGCACGGATTAACTTATCATCTACATCGGTAAAGTTTGAAACATATTTTACTTCGTACCCTTTGTATTCTAAATAACGTCTTACAGTATCAAATACGATAGCAGGACGTGCATTCCCAATATGAATGTAATTGTAAACCGTAGGACCGCATACATACATTTTTACCTTTCCTGCTTCTAAGGGAACAAACTCTTCCTTCGCACGTGTTAACGTATTATAAAGATAGATAGTCATCGGATTCCTTCCCTTCCTTCATAGCTTCTAGGTGCTGTTTTAACTGTTGAATTTCTTGTTCCATCGTCCGCAATTTATCTGCAATTGGATCAGGTAAATCACTATGATTTAAATCCCGCTTTATTTTTACTCCATCTTGAATAACTACTCTTCCTGGGATACCTACTACTGTGGAATTCGGCGGTACCTCTTTAAGCACTACGGAACCCGCACCGATTTTTGAATTTTCTCCGACTGTTATTGATCCTAACACTTTTGCTCCTGTTGCAATTAATACATTATCTTGAATTGTCGGATGCCGCTTTCCTTTTTCTTTCCCAGTACCACCCAATGTAACCCCTTGAAACACACTCACATTATCTCCAATTTCACACGTTTCTCCAATAACAACTCCCATACCATGGTCAATAAAAAAGCGGCGTCCAATTTTTGCTCCAGGATGAATTTCAATACCCGTAAAAAAGCGACTCATTTGAGAGGTTAACCTAGCCAGAAAGAAAAAACGTCGTTTATATAAAGCATGGGCGATTCGATGTGACCAAATCGCATGTAAGCCTGAATATGTCAATATGACCTCTATATAACTTCTTGCTGCCGGATCTTGTTCAAAGATTACTTCTACATCCTCACGAAGCCTCTTAAACATCATCTCTCCTCCTTTTTTAAACCCAAATAGTGTATTGGAATACAAACGCTAAATATTATCATTTTTGAAGCAAAAAAAAAGACACCTCTGCATACACAGAGGCGCCTATAGCGCGGTTCCACTCTGTTTAAGTCAAAACGTTGACTTAACTCAAATGAGATAACGGCTTTTGGCCGCTTCTGCCTACTCCATTCAACAGAAGACTCAAAGGCGCACTTCAGAAAAACAATTCTTAAACCATTTTCAGCCTATCGATGGTTCTCTCTGAAAAGAATATGTTTTCCTTACTCTTCCTTCTCCTAGCTTTACGATATACATTCATTATATTTCAAAATAGATACAATTGTTAATGAATCAATTTGTTAATTCGATTGATTACTTTTTCCTTGCCAAGCAACTTAATGACATTTGGAAGTTCAGGTCCATGTTCTTCACCAGTTGCTGCAACGCGAATTGGCATAAAGAGCTTTTTCCCTTTGTTTCCTGTTTTCTTTTGTACTGCTTTAATCGCAGCTTTAATATTTTCAGGCGTAAATTCTTCCAAGGCCGCAAGTTCTTCGCCAAAAGCAGCAAGTACGACAGGTACTTGTTCTTCTCCTAATATAGCTTGTCCAGCTTCGTCATACGTCACATCATCACGGAAAAACATATCAGATAGTTCGACGATTTCAGCGCCATAGCTCATTTGATCGTGATATAACGCAATCAAATCTGTAATCCAAGCCTTTTCTTGCTCACTCATATTTTCACTTACGCGACCTGCCTTTACAAGGTGTGGTACGCTAAGCTCTACTACGCTCTCAAGTGATTGTTGTTTCACATATTGATTGTTCATCCATTTTAGTTTTTGTGTGTCAAAAACTGCAGGTGATTTAGACAAACGAGCCGCATCAAACATTTCAACAAATTGTTCTATTGTAAAGATTTCATCTTCTCCAACTGGAGACCAACCTAATAGTCCAATGAAATTTAATAATGCATCTGGTAAATATCCAAGCTCTGCATATTGTGAAATAAATTGAAGAACCGATTCGTCACGCTTACTCAATTTCTTTCTATTTTCATTTACGATTAATGTCATATGACCAAATTCAGGTGCTCTCCAGCCAAATGCTTCGAAAATCATCATTTGCTTCGGTGTATTTGATAAATGCTCTTCTCCGCGAAGCACGTGGGAAATTTCCATCAAATGATCATCTACTGCAACAGCAAAGTTATAAGTTGGAATACCATCCTTCTTCACGATAACAAAATCGCCAAATTCATCAGAATTAAAAGTAACATCACCTTTGACAAGATCATGGAATGTATACTCTTTATGGTCTGGAACGCGGAAACGAATACTAGGCACACGTCCCTCTGCTTCAAATTCTTTTCTTTGCTCTTCTGTTAAATTTCGGTGCGTACCTGTATAGCGAGGAGTTTCACCTGCAGCAATTTGTGCTTCCCGCTCAGCTTCCAACTCTTCCTCTGTTACATAGCATTTATATGCTAAGCCACGTTCTAACAGTTGTTCATACAATTCTTTATAAATATCTAAACGTTCTGTTTGACGATACGGACCATAGGGGCCTCCGATATCTGGACCTTCATCCCAGCCTATCCCAAGCCATTTTAAATTACTGAGTTGACTTTCTTCTCCGCCTTCAACATTTCGCTTTAAATCTGTATCTTCAATTCGAATCACAAAGTCTCCGCCATGGTGCTTAGCGAATAAATAGTTAAATAGGGCTGTTCTCGTATTACCAATATGCAAATGTCCCGTTGGACTTGGTGCATATCTCAATCTTACTTTATTTGACATGTGTGGACACCTTCCGTCTTTAATTCATACTTATAAAGTGTATAGGGTTATTGCTTTTTTTTCAACAGTACAACTGCTTGAGATGCAATTCCTTCCTCACGTCCTGTAAATCCTAGTTTTTCCGTTGTAGTTGCTTTAACATTTATATTCTCAGTAGATGTTACTAAAATACTGCTAATGCGACTTCTCATTTCTTCTATATGAGGGGCCATCTTCGGTTTTTGCGCAATAATCGTACAATCAAGATTGGCTAGTTCATAGCCTTTTTCTTGTATAAACCCCCACACTTTCTCCAGTAGTACTGCAGAGTCTGCATCTTTAAAGGCAACATCCGTATCGGGAAAATGCTTGCCAATATCTCCGGCAGCAATTGCTCCTAAGCAAGCATCAGCAATTGCATGGAGCAATACGTCTGCATCTGAATGACCAACTAATCCGAGTTCATACGGTATGGTTACTCCTCCGATAATAAGGGGTCTACCTTCTGCAAACGCGTGTACATCAAAACCTTGTCCAATTCGAAACATCGTACATCCTCCCTACATATCCTTTCGTGTAAGAAAACTTTCTGCTACAACGAGATCGTCAGGTGTTGTAATTTTTATATTGTAGTAGCTGCCCTGTACAACGCCTACTTCTTTATGTATATATTCTACGAGACTCGCATCATCCGTACCAAAGAACGCATCTTTCTTAGCCACTACATGTGCTTCAGAAAGAATCGACGTTTTAAATCCTTGAGGCGTTTGAACTGCCCAGAGACTTGAACGTTCAACTGTTTCTACAACAGACAATTCCTGTACACGCTTAATTGTATCCTTTACGGGAACAGCACAAATAGATGCTCCCTTTCTTACCGCCATCTGAAGTACGTCATCTATAATGGCTTGTGTAACGAACGGACGGGCCCCGTCATGGACGAGTACATAGTCTGAACCAATTGCCTTCAAGACACCATTGTAGACACTATCCTGACGTTCTTCTCCGCCTTCCACATACATAATCTCTTTTTTTATATCATACTTTGCAATGAGTTGCTCAAACAATTTATAATCGTCTTCATGAATGGCTAGTATGATACGTTCACATTTAGGATCCTCGTCAAATACGCGTAACGTATGAATAATAAGAGGAACAGATGATACTGACAAAAACAATTTGTTTTTGCCTGCTCCCATCCGTTTCCCCCTTCCTGCAGCTGGAATGATTAATGTATATTTCATAAGTAGCTCCTGATTATTGTGCTTTTTCAAGTAACTTTCTCTTGGCAAAAATCATACGACCGGCTGATGTTTGAAGTACACTTGTTACAAGAACCACAATCTGCGTACCAATGAACTCTCTACCATCTTCAACTACAATCATCGTACCATCATCTAAATAGGCTACACCTTGATTATGCTCTTTTCCATCTTTTACAACATATACATGTAACTCTTCTCCAGGAAGCACAACAGGCTTGATTGCATTTGCTAGGTCATTAATATTAAGTACTTTAACTCCTTGTAGTTCGCAAACTTTATTTAGATTAAAGTCGTTCGTTACAACAACCCCATTTAATAATTTTGCTAGCTTTACTAACTTACTATCTACTTCTTGAATATCTTCAAAATCACCGTCATAGATTTCTACCTTTATATCTAGTTCTTTCTGAATTTTGTTCAGAATATCCAAACCACGGCGTCCCCGATTACGCTTTAATGTGTCGGAGGAATCTGCTATATGTTGTAGCTCCTCAAGAACGAAATGAGGAATTAATATTGTTCCTTCGAAAAAGCCAGTTTGACAAATATCAGCAATACGGCCATCAATAATGACACTTGTGTCTAATAACTTAAAATTGCTTGGAGAATCTTCTTCCGTATCTTCTCCTGCCGCACCCTTTTTCTTGCTTCCTCGTTGCGGAAGTGAGAACAATGCAACAAGCTCATTGCGTTTCTTAAATCCAACTTGGAATCCCAAATAACCCAGAAGTAATGTAATAAATATTTGCAATACGGTACTAATCATTTGAATCGTAATCGATTTAATAGGTAAAAGAATTAAGTAAGCTACTATAAGTCCAGAAATAAGTCCTAAACTACCGAATAAAACATCAGTAACCGGTGCTTTTACCAACGCTTCTTCTACCGCCTTAATGAAATGGACAATGTAATCAACGACCCAAAACGTAGCGATAAATAAAACAATGGCACCAACGATTGCTCGTACGTATGATTCTGCTAACCAACTTACAGAACCGACATTTAATACATCTATGATTTGGGGAATAAGAAAAATTCCTAATGCTCCTCCAATTACAATAAAGAAAAGCTGTACAATTCGTTTTATCATGAAACCACCTCCTACACATTATAGACATTCTTGCTCTATTAGAAACATACAATAACAAAGCATTTGAATAGTTTGCTTACCAATATATCATACCATATTTAAAAAAGGTTTGAATCTTCCGAAATTGTCACAGATATGTAACAATATTAGTTGTGGCGACTCATGTATAAATGCTCTTGAATTCGTTTTAATCCGTCGCGTATTTTCTTTGCACGTACTTCCCCAATTCCTTCTACTTCATCTAATTCAGATAAGGTTGCACGGCATACCCCATGCAAATTTTTAAAGCGATTAATTAAATTTTCAATAATAAGGGGAGGCAAGCGAGAAATTTTCCCAAGAATACGATATGCCCGTGGCGTAATACTTTCTTCCATGTTTACCTGCGCAGAAAAACCTAATAGCTTTAACATATCACTGTCTTCTAGTAAAGATGTGTTCGAGAGCTCCTGCAACTTTTTCAGCACTTGCTTATAATCTTGTGTTTTCCCTTGATAATAATCTTTAATTAGCAGTGCAGCTTCTTCTTCTAAATCTGCGATTAATTCTGTTAGCTGTAGACGAATAAGTCTTCCTTCAGATCCAAGCTCATGAATGTAATTATATATTTCATTCTTTATACGAAGTACCATCTCTACACTATGTAAAACGTGAACAACTTCAGAAATTGTCACTGCTTCCTCAAATTCGAGTACACCTAAATTCGTAATACCTTCTAACCATACAGCCTTATATTTTTCCAAGGTTTGTATCGCTTGATTTGCTTTCGTTAAGATTACACCAATATCCTTTAATGTATACCGTAAATGTCCTTGATATAACGTGATAACATTTCTTCTTTGCGAAATCGCAATGACAAGATTTCCTGTTTGCTTTGCAACACGTTCTGCTGTTCGATGTCTCATTCCCGTTTCTATCGACCCAATGTGTGCTTCGGGTGTAAGCTGCGCATTGGCAAGTATAATCTTCGTACCCGTTTCATTTAAGATAAGGGCTCCGTCCATCTTCGCAAGCTCATATAAATTAGAAGGAGAAAAAGAACAATTGATATGAAATCCTCCATCTACAATTCCTTTAATTTGATCATTGTAGCCAAGTACAATAAGTCCCCCCGTTTGCGCACGGAGTACATTTTCAATTCCTTCCCGTAAAGGTGTTCCGGGTGCAATTAATTGCAATATGGAAATGATGCTTTTTGATTTTGGTTTTGTTTCATCCATTATGATCCTCCTAGTGTGCACTGAAGAGCCTCTCCTATATTGGATACACCGACTACTTCAATTCCTTCTGGGATGGTCCAACCGCCTATATTTTTCTTTGGAATAATTGCTCGTTTAAAACCAAGCTTTGCCGCCTCTTGTACCCGTTGATCGATTCGTGATACTCTTCGAATTTCACCTGTTAATCCTACTTCTCCAATTACTGCATCTGTTGGGGACGTCGCCTTATCACGAAAACTAGATGCAATACTCAGTGCAACTGCTAAATCAATAGCTGGTTCATCTAGCTTCAGTCCACCTGCAACTTTTAAATAGGCATCTTGATTTTGAAGTAGCATACCTGCTCGCTTTTCTAATACCGCCATAATAAGAGACACACGATTATGATCCATCCCTGTCGCCATACGTCTAGGATTTCCAAAACTTGTTGGGGATATTAACGCTTGAATTTCAACAAGAACAGGACGCGTTCCTTCCATCGAAGCAACAACAATTGAACCTGCAACACCTACGGGCCGCTCTTCTAGAAAAATTTCGGATGGATTAAGAACTTCTTGTAAGCCTAGTTCCTTCATTTCAAAAATCCCAATTTCATTTGTTGAACCAAATCGGTTTTTGACTGCTCGCAAAATGCGATATGTATGGTGTCTTTCTCCTTCAAAATACAACACTGCATCCACCATATGCTCTAGCATACGGGGTCCTGCAATATTGCCTTCCTTTGTAACATGACCAACAATGAATATAGGAATCCCTTTAATTTTTGCTAATTTCATTAGCTCTGCTGTACATTCACGAACTTGTGACACACTTCCAGGTGCGGATGTTACCTCTGGTAAATAAATCGTTTGAATGGAATCAATGACCACAAAGGAAGGACCCATTTCCTCCACATGCTGGACGATACGCTGTAAATCTGTTTCCGAATACACATATAAGTTATCACTGCTAACTTGTAGTCGATCGGCCCTAAGCTTTATTTGCTTCTGCGATTCTTCCCCTGAAATATATAATACTTGGTAAGAACTTTCAGCGAGTTGAGAGGATACTTGAAGAAGTAACGTGGACTTTCCAATTCCGGGATCTCCGCCAATTAATACAAGTGAGCCATCTACGATTCCGCCGCCTAATACGCGATTTAGCTCTTGAAATTTCGTCGTTATGCGTGCTTCATTGATTGTTTCTACATTGGTAATTGGCCGAGGCTTGGCTACTTCAGATTGCATTCCTGTTGCAAAAACAACCCGACGTGAAGACACTGGTGCTTCCATTTCCTCTACAAGTGTATTCCATGCCCCGCATCCTGGACATTTCCCCATCCATTTCGGTGACTCATAGCCACAATCCTGGCAAACAAACTTTGTTTTCTTTTTCGCCATAGTTTTCCTCCTTACTATCTCTGTTAGGACCCCGTTCTTTGATGATATAAGATAAACCTTTACAGAGTTATATCGTAAAGCGGAGCAATATATTCTTATACAAGAAAAAGGGCTACTTTCTAGCCCTTTTTTCTTGTACTCTTATTTTACCTTTTCTACACTGCGAATGACAAACGATTCTCCCTCTACATCTAGTACAACTTTCTGTCCTTTTTCTATTGTTCCCTTTAATAGTTCCTCAGACAAGCGATCTTCGACATGCTTTTGGATAGAGCGTCGTAACGGACGTGCTCCGTACTCAGCATCAAAGCCTTTATCTGCTACTAAATCTAAGGCAGGCTCTGTTAGCTCGAGATCAATTTCTTGTTCATGGAGACGATTTTTTAATTGTTGAACCATAAGCGTTACAATTTGTCTAATATGTTTCTTCTCTAACGGATGGAACACAATAATTTCATCAATCCGATTTAAAAATTCCGGACGAAACGCTTGTTTCAAATCCTTCATTACTTTTTCTTTCATATCTGAAAATTCTCTGCCCTCATCCTGAACATTAAATCCAAGATGTTGTGTTTGTTTTAATGTGGATGCTCCCACGTTGGATGTCATAATAACAATGGTATTACGAAAATCAACTGTACGTCCTTTGGAATCAGTCAATCTACCATCCTCTAACACTTGAAGCAAAATATTAAATACGTCTGGATGTGCTTTTTCAACTTCATCCAGTAGAACTACGGAATAAGGTTTTCTGCGAACCTTTTCTGTGAGTTGACCACCTTCATCATATCCAACATATCCTGGAGGAGAACCGACAAGACGAGAAGTAGAATGTTTCTCCATGTACTCTGACATATCGATACGAATCATGGCATCCTCATCGCCAAACATAGATTCCGCTAAAGCACGAGCAAGTTCTGTTTTTCCTACCCCAGTTGGTCCTAGGAAAATGAAGGATCCAATCGGACGTTTTGGATCTTTTAATCCAGCTCTGGCACGACGTACGGCCTTCGCTACTGCAATAACCGCTTCATCTTGACCAATTAAACGACCATGCAATACACTTTCTAGATTTAACAGTTTATCTGTTTCGGTTTGGGCAAGCTTTGATACTGGAATACGAGTCCAAGTCGATACAACACTTGCAATGTCTTCAACCGTAACTTCAGAGTTTTCTTTTCCTTGTTTTTCTTTCCATTGTTGCTTTGTATCTTCTAATTGTTCACGCAAGCGTTGTTCATTATCACGTAATGATGCGGCTTTTTCAAATTCTTGACTTTGCACTGCTGCATCTTTCTCTTTTCTAACTTCCTCTAACTTTTGTTCACATTCCTTTAGATTTGGTGGTGCTGTATAAGAACGTAAGCGAACTTTCGATGCAGCCTCATCAATTAAATCAATTGCTTTATCAGGTAAGAAACGATCAGTAATATAGCGATCTGACAATTTTACTGCAGCTTCAATGGATTCATCTGTAATGGATACGCGATGATGTGCTTCGTAGCGATCTCGCAATCCTTTTAAAATTTGCACAGATTCTGTAACACTTGGTTCATCTACTTGAATTGGTTGGAACCGACGTTCTAACGCTGCATCCTTTTCAATATATTTACGGTACTCGTCAATCGTTGTAGCACCGATACATTGCAATTCACCGCGAGCAAGTGATGGTTTTAGAATGTTAGATGCATCGATTGCACCTTCTGCTCCACCAGCTCCTATTAATGTATGAAGCTCATCAATAAAAAGTATGATATTCCCAGCTTGACGAATTTCATCCATTACTTTTTTCAAACGATCTTCAAATTCACCACGGTATTTCGTTCCAGCAACTACCGTTCCCATATCCAATGTCATAACGCGTTTGTCACGTAACGTTTCTGGTACTTCATTGTGAATAATTTGTTGTGCTAAACCTTCTGCAATTGCTGTTTTCCCTACCCCTGGCTCACCGATTAGTACTGGATTATTCTTCGTTCTTCTGCTCAGTACCTCAATAACACGTTGAATTTCCTTGCTTCTTCCGATAACTGGGTCAAGGCGTCCTTCACGTGCAATAGCAGTTAAGTCTCTAGCTAGGCTATCAAGCGTTGGTGTGTTTGCATTTGATGTATTACCCGCTTGATTTCCTGGAGTTGCCTCATTGCTTCCTAATAATTGAAGAACTTGCTGTCTTGCCTTATTTAAGCTAACGCCAAGATTGTTTAACACACGAGCTGCCACGCCTTCTCCTTCTCGTATCAATCCAAGAAGAATATGCTCCGTACCAACATAAGAATGACCGAGCTTTCTTGCTTCATCCATAGAAAGCTCAATGACTTTCTTAGCTCTTGGTGTGTAGTGAACGGTTTGTGTGACTTCCGTTCCACGACCAATCAATGCCTCTACTTCTTTTTGAATTTTTTCTGGACTTAATCCAAGAGCAAGAAGTGCTTTTGCAGCAATCCCTTCTCCTTCGCGAACTAGCCCTAACAAAATGTGCTCTGTACCAATATTATTATGACCAATACGAATCGCTTCTTCTTGGGACAACGCTAATACTTTTTGTGCACGTTCTGTAAATCTTCCAAACATCATATGAACTCGCCTCCTATTTATTTTTATTCTGTTCTAACAGCAACCGTTCTCGAATGAGAGAAGCCCTACGAAAATCTCGGTCTTCTGGTCGCAAGGGACCTCCTGCGTATTGCTGCAATACCCCCGGCTGAGTTAGAATCATCAGCTCCGTCAGAATATTATGAGAAATATTTTGAATATACCCCAAATCGATACCTAATCGAACATCCGATAAACAACTTGCTGCTTCACTTGATTCTATTAATCGGCTATTTGCAAGAACACCATACGAGCGAAATACTTTATCTTCAAGCTGAATACCCGATGTATTCAGTAATGCTTTTCTTGCAACTCGCTCCTGCTGTATTAATTGCGCCACAACACTTTTTAAATCTTCAATAATATCTCCCTCAGATTTTCCAAGTGTAATTTGATTGGAAACTTGAAAAATGTTTCCGAGTGCTTCGCTGCCCTCTCCGTATATACCACGTACAACTAAGCCCAATTGATTAATAGCAGTTGCTATACGATTCATTTGCTGCGTTAAAACCAGTGCAGGCAAGTGCATCATAACGGAAGCACGTAGTCCTGTTCCTACATTTGTAGGGCAACTCGTTAAATAGCCAAGATGTTCATCAAACGCATACTCAATATGCTTCTCCAACCAATCATCTACTGTATTCGCAAGTTGCAAGGATTCTGATAATTGAAAGCCCGGAAATAAACATTGTATACGAATATGATCCTCTTCATTGACCATAATACTGATTTGCTCATTTTCTGATAGTAGGCAAGAACCTGAAGATGAATTTCCTGCCAAATCAGGGCTAATTAAATGTTTTTCCATGAGTACACGCCTTTGGATAGGCTGTAAATCAATCATTTTCAAAAATTCCATTTTTCCAAAGCTAGTCGAATCATCTTGTATAATGTGCTCCAGTATTTCATTAATTTTCTGGACTTGCTCATTCGTTAATAACGTTGGAAACAAAAAATCACGTAAGTTTCTCGCTAACCGAATACGACTACTTAACACAATGTCAGAATCAGGACCACTTTCCTTCATCCAAGGACTAATCGCATCATTCATAATGTGATCGAGTGACATAGAATTATTCCTCCTTTCTATGCTCACTAAGTTGTTGTTCAATCATACGAATACGGTCACGATTCTTAGCTGCTTCTTCAAATTCTTCTTTTTGAATATGTTGCTGTAACATATGTTTTAACTCTTCTAATTCTTTTTGTAAGTGAAGATTTCCTCCTATACGTTTTGGTATTTTACCATGATGCTCAATATTTCCACTATGAAGACGGCGAAGCACTGGGTTTAAATAATCCTGAAACGCTTCATAACAATGTGCGCATCCAAACCTACCAATCTGTGTAAAGTGTTGATATGTCATATGGCACTCTGGGCAATATGGTTCCTGTTGTTCAAACGCATCTTCTGTTTTGCCATCTTCCGTCTGTTGCATATTTAGCAGACCAGCCAGAAGATTATTGAAAGAAAAATCATGATTTTGTGATGAAAAGAAAGTAGAATACCCTTTCTCATTTGAACACTGTTCACAAATATGAGTTTCTGTTTTTTGTCCATTCACAATTTTTGTAAAGTGCATCGTAGCTGGTCTCGTTTGGCATTCCTGACAAAGCATCGTACATCCCCACCTTTAGAGCTACTTATATTTGAGCGCGGTTAACATAGCTTCCATAATTCGAGCCCGTAATTCATCTCTGTATGGTAAATCTATTTGCAATACAGCACGGTCCATTACACTTAACATCAGTTTAGCTTCTCTTTGCGATACAATTTTTTCCTCCGATAGTCGTTGAATGATGTTTTCAGCACCAGTTTGCGAAATACTAGTACCTGCTAGTTGTAACATTTGATCAATTATATCTATTTCATCGAGAAGCTTCACTTTAATAATGCGAATGTAACCTCCCCCGCCTCTTTTGCTTTCTACTATAAACCCGTGCTCTAACGTAAAACGAGTATTGATCACATAATTAATTTGAGAAGGAACACAATCAAATTTGTCTGCAACTTCACTTCGCTTAATTTCAATATGGTTATTTTCACTTAAGTCAATAACTCGCTTCAAGTATTGTTCGATGATATCTGATATATTCTTCATTCACCTTCCACCTTTATTGACTTTGACTATCTTTGACTTTAATTATATAGATACCAAAAAATTTTGCAACTGTTTTGCATTCAACTCTATCTTCACCAAAACAAATTGTCTTTAACCTTATATGTAATCTAACGCTTAAAAATATTTTATTTATATAAAAGTCCAAAAAAAAAGAACCAGTCATATTGACTGATTCTTTTTTTTGCCTAGCGACGTCCTACTCTCACAGGGACAAAGTCCCAACTACCATCGGCGCAAAAGAGCTTAACTTCCGTGTTCGGTATGGGAACGGGTGTGA
>NZ_JBGJZM010000005.1:0-115096 GCF_042610425.1 Ectobacillus soli | reverse complement strand
GTAAGATCCCTGAAAGATGATCAGGTAGATAGGTCTGAGGTGGAAGCATGGTGACATGTGGAGCTGACAGATACTAATCGATCGAGGGCTTATCCAAAAAGCAAAAAGTGGAGCCGGCTCGCTCTGCTCCGGAGGACGGAAGTTCTCGACTCAAAAAGGCGTTCTTTGCCTTTTGTGAGGCGAGGTTTTCCGGCCGGAAGGAGCAAGCCGGCGGAACTAGATTCCACACTTTCGTTAGGAAGGTTACACCCTTTACACTTTTGTTACCTAGTTTTGAAGGAATTTAATATTCCTTATTGACAGTGAAACATCTGTCAGTATAATAATAAGAGTCTGGTGATGATGGCAAAGAGGACACACCCGTTCCCATACCGAACACGGAAGTTAAGCTCTTTTGCGCCGATGGTAGTTGGGACTTTGTCCCTGTGAGAGTAGGACATCGCCGGGCTCATTTTTTAAAAAAAGTTGGTTTGCTGCAAAATGGGTTGGATAAGGTTTAACTATTCATCACATCTTACAACAAGTCATCTTATTTAATGAGATAAGCTTTCTAACTATGAATTGACCAACGATTGGATGTGCCCTTTTCATTCCGCAATAGCTCAGCGGTAGAGCAATCGGCTGTTAACCGATAGGTCGTAGGTTCGAATCCTACTTGCGGAGCCATGCTTCCATAGCTCAGTAGGTAGAGCACTTCCATGGTAAGGAAGAGGTCACCGGTTCAAGCCCGGTTGGGAGCTTTTTATTGTTTCTGATTTGGCCCGTTGGTCAAGCGGTTAAGACACCGCCCTTTCACGGCGGTATCACGGGTTCGATTCCCGTACGGGTCATCACTTTGGAGGATTAGCTCAGCTGGGAGAGCATCTGCCTTACAAGCAGAGGGTCGGCGGTTCGATCCCGTCATCCTCCACCATTATATTTCGGAGGGGTAGCGAAGTGGCTAAACGCGGCGGACTGTAAATCCGCTCCCTCGGGTTCGGCAGTTCGAATCTGCCCCCCTCCACCATTTTATATGTTATGCTGAACAATAAACGATTCTTTCGTTTATTTCGTTTGCTTAAACGAANTAAACGCGGCGGACTGTAAATCCGCTCCCTCGGGTTCGGCAGTTCGAATCTGCCCCCCTCCACCATTTTATATGTTATGCTGAACAATAAACGATTCTTTCGTTTATTTCGTTTGCTTAAACGAATTATTGGGCTATAGCCAAGCGGTAAGGCAACGGACTTTGACTCCGTCATGCGTTGGTTCGAATCCAGCTAGCCCAGCCATAATACGGGCCATTAGCTCAGTTGGTAGAGCATCTGACTCTTAATCAGAGGGTCGAAGGTTCGAACCCTTCATGGCCCATCTTTGCAAAAAGTAGTTCAGTGGTAGAATACAACCTTGCCAAGGTTGTATTGTATGGGGCCTTAGCTCAGCTGGGAGAGCGCCTGCTTTGCACGCAGGAGGTCAGCGGTTCGATCCCGCTAGGCTCCACCAATTACATACACACAAATTCGTCGTAAATCCAATAAGGGTTTACGACTTTTTTTATTGTATTTTCGCAAATTATCCCCCACTTCTATTACAAATAATATAGGAACATTTCCTTTTGCTCTGCTCTGTATATATATCCATAAAGATGTGCAGTTGAGTCAGAACATGTAAAAGATTTAGAATATTCTATAAGAAGTATAATGGTTTTTTCTACGCTCTTGCATATGACGACTTACAAAACGAATATCTTCTACAATGGAGTACCGATTGGATACAATTAATGGAATTGGGAGGTATATTAGAATGGATATTTCTATAGTCGGAGTTCCAATGGATTTAGGACAAACACGGCGAGGTGTCGATATGGGGCCTAGTGCCATTCGTTATGCTGGTATTATCGAACGTATCGAAGCATTAGGGTATAAAGTAAAAGATCTAGGTGATATTGCAGTAGATCGTTTGCAGCATAATGATGGAGTAGAAAATCCAAAGTTGAAAAATGCGGAACAAGTCATTGCCGTGTGCAATGAATTAGCAAAAGCAGTAGATGAAGTGATAAATTGTGCTAGATTTCCGCTTATATTAGGCGGGGACCATAGCATTGCCATTGGTTCAATCTCTGGACTTGCACAGCATTATAACAATTTAGGTGTAATTTGGTTTGATGCACATGGAGATTTAAATACGGATGCTACTACTCCGTCAGGAAATATTCATGGTATGTCCTTAGCGGCTAGTATAGGACATGGAAATAAGAGTCTTACACATTTATATAATAAGTTTCCTAAGGTGAAAAAAGAAAACGTGATTATTATTGGGGCACGTTCTTTAGATAAAGGAGAGAAGGATTTTATTCGTGAGCAAGGCTTGAAAGTATATACAATGCATGAAATTGATAGAATGGGAATGACATATGTAATGGAAGAAACCATGATGAGATTATCCAAATGTGATGGTGTACATTTATCTCTCGACTTAGACGGATTAGACCCTCATGATGCACCGGGAGTCGGTACACCAGTTACTGGTGGGTTAACATATCGGGAAAGTCATTTAGCAATGGAAATGCTTGCTGAATCAGGAATCATAACCTCTGCAGAATTCGTAGAAGTGAACCCAATATTAGATGAGAAAAATAAGACTGCAAAAGCAGCCGTTGCCCTTATTGGCTCACTATTAGGGGAGAAGCTGAAATAGACCAAACTTTTTTCCAAAAATCAATATAAGATTGCTATGAAATGGACGAATTTACAAACGTTTTGTAGATTCGTTCATATTCTTTTCTTATAAGCCAACATACGCTGTCTGTTGTAATTGTGATGGCCATAATATATGGTGTATAATAAAGTGCAGCTTCTAACAGACGGGAGATTCCTGAGTTGTTAGAAAGTCGAATCAAATTGGATTTTCGCATTTCACCCAATTTGATTTTTGTAAATACATACTGATGGAGGAAGGGTAAGAATGCCTTTTGGAGATATGACTGTGTTCTTAAACTATCTCAGCAATGTTGTTGATATTGCCCTTGTATGGTTTGTTATATATAAACTGATTCTCATTATTCGCGGTACGAAAGCTGTACAGCTATTAAAGGGGATTATTGTCATCGTAGTCGTGCGGATTTTGAGCTCATTGCTCAAATTACATACGTTAGAATGGTTAATGAACCAAGCGTTGACATGGGGATTTCTAGCGATTATTATTATTTTTCAGCCAGAACTCCGTCGTGCATTAGAACAACTAGGGCGAGGTAGCTTGTTTTCTAGAGGAGTTGGACAGGAAGAATCGGAACAAGAAACATTTGTGAATGAAATTATAAAGGCTATAGAATACATGGCAAAACGGCGTATAGGAGCTCTCATTTCACTGGAAAGAGAAACAGGTATGGGGGATTACATCGAAACAGGAATTGCCATCGATGCAATTACGTCTGCTGAGCTCTTAATTAATATTTTTATTCCAAATACACCTCTTCATGATGGTGCCGTTATTATACAGGGAGATTCCATTAAGGCGGCTGCCTGCTATCTTCCGCTTTCAGAAAGTCCTTTTATTTCGAAGGAACTTGGAACGCGGCATCGTGCAGCAATTGGAATAAGTGAAGTAACGGATAGTCTCACAATAGTTGTGTCAGAAGAAACGGGTCAAATTTCAGTAACGAAAAATAGTGAGCTTCACCGTAGCTTACTGCCTGGACAGTTGAAGGAAATGTTGTTAAAAGAGCTTAGTGGAAATGAGAAACCCACTTCTACATCTTTGTGGAATTGGAGGAAAAAACAAAATGGATAAGTGGATGGATAACACGTGGTTTCTAAAGGGGATTTCTTTGTTGTTAGCGTTCATGTTATTTATGGCTACGGGCTTAGAGAAACAGTCAACAAGTAGTAGTATTCTCTCCACAGGTCTACCATTTGGAGATACAACAGAAACCATCCAAAATGTAGATGTCACTGCACAGTACGATCAAGATAAATATGTAATAACCGGTTTGCCAAAAACGGTAAGTATTACATTAGAAGGGCAAAGCGGTTTAATTACTGCTGCGAAAATTAGTAAGCAGTATCAAGTGGAAGCGAACTTGAAGGGGTATGAACCTGGTACGTATGATGTAAATTTGGAATATCATAATATTTCGGAAGACTTAAAGGTGAAGATTGTCCCATCGAAGGTGCGCGTGACCATTGCAGATAAAGTAAAAAAACAATTTCCAGTAGAAGTTGGATTTTTGAATAGCGATCAGGTCAAAGGAAATTTTGATGCAGATAAAGTCTCCGTTAAGCCAAATACAATTGAAATTGCGGGTACACAGGAGCAATTAAATCAAGTTAGCTTGGTTAAAGTGTATGTAGATTTAAATGGTCTTAGTCAAACGGTTACAAAGGAAGCTAAAATCGGAGTATATGATAAGAATGGAAATCAAATGGATGTCCAAACCAATCCTTCGGTTGTAAATGTAACAGTGCCAATTTCAAGTCCGGAGAAACAGGTCCCGATTCAAATTTCTCGCAAGGGTACTCTTGCACAGGGCATAACCATTACAAGTATTACGACAGACCCGCAGGTTGTGACATTATATGGCCCACAAAATGTACTAGATACTATTGATTCAATTAACGGTGTTGTAGTAGATTTAGATAAGATATCAAGCAATACAACATATGATGCAGATGTCGTATTGCCACCAGGTGTTTTAAAAGCATCTCCAAGTAAAGTAAAGGTTGCAATTCAAATTCAAAAGCAAGAAACGAAATCGCTTTCTGATGTTTCTTTGCAAGTTCTTGGACTTGCGACTACGTATAATATGAATTTCATTGATCCCGCCAGTGGGAAAGTGGGCGTTGATGTCGTGGGAGATCCAAGTATCGTAGATAAATTGTCATCATCACAGATTCAAGCATCGTTAAGTTTGCAAAATTTAGTTCCCGGAACGTATGACGTACCGGTTCAAATAAATAATCCTACAAATGTAACATTGGTACTGAAACAAAAAAGCGCTAAAGTTGAAATTGTTAAGAAAAGCTAAGTGAACGAAACAAAGGAGCGATTGTAGTTATGGGAAAATATTTTGGTACTGACGGTGTTCGCGGTGTTGCCAATAGCGAATTAACGCCTGAATTAGCTTTTAAGGTTGGTCGATTTGGAGGATATGTTCTTACCAAGAATGAAGAACGTCCGAAAGTGCTAATTGGTCGCGACACGCGTGTATCAGGCCATATGCTAGAAGGTGCACTGGTAGCAGGATTGCTATCCATCGGCGCAGAAGTAATGCGCTTAGGTGTAATCTCTACACCAGGAGTTGCATATTTGACGAAAGCACTAGGAGCACAAGCTGGAGTTATGATTTCCGCATCTCACAATCCTGTTCAGGATAATGGTATTAAATTTTTTGGTCCGGATGGATTTAAGCTATTTGATGAACAAGAGCTTGAAATAGAAGCACTTTTAGATAAGGAAACCGACGATCTACCACGTCCAATCGGTGGGGATCTAGGTCAAGTGAATGACTACTTTGAAGGTGGTCAAAAGTATTTACAATACTTAAAGCAAACAATTGATGAAGATTTTACAGGTATTCACGTAGCGCTTGATTGCGCACACGGAGCAACTTCTTCTCTCGCACCATACTTATTTGCAGATTTAGATGCTGATATCTCTACAATGGGTACATCTCCTAATGGAACAAATATAAACGATGGTGTTGGTTCTACTCACCCACAAGCTCTTGCTGCATTTGTGAAAGAAAAAGGAGCCAATATTGGTTTAGCGTTTGACGGAGATGGGGACCGCTTAATAGCAGTTGATGAAAAAGGCGAGATTATAGACGGCGATCAAATCATGTACGTTTGTGCAAAATATTTAAATGAAACAGGAAAACTAAAGAAAAATACAGTTGTGTCCACTGTAATGAGCAATATTGGTTTTTATAAGGCCATTGAAACGCACGGAATGAAAAGTGTTCGAACTGGTGTTGGTGATCGATATGTAATGGAGGAAATGCGCAAGAACGGCTATAACTTAGGCGGTGAACAGTCTGGTCATATCATTTTCCTAGATCACATTACCACAGGAGATGGCATGCTTAGTGCTATTCAACTCGTAAACATTATGAAGGTTACGGGAAAATCTTTATCACAGTTAACAAGTGAAATGCAGAAGTTCCCGCAAACACTTGTAAATGTACGCGTAGTAGATAAGAAGCAAGCGTTAGCAAATGAACGTATTCAAGCTATGATTAAAGAAGTAGAAGAAGAAATGGGTGCGGATGGTCGTGTACTCGTTCGTCCTTCCGGCACGGAGCCGCTTATTCGTGTTATGGCAGAAGCACCTACACACGAGCTTTGTGAAGCGTATGTAGAACGTATTGTAGCTGTTGTGAAGGAAGAAGTCGGGGTAAAGTAAATTGCTCTGATAGAATGAAATAGACACTCCACTATATGCACAAGAAGAACCTTTTTTCCTTCTTGTGCATATAGTTTTATAACCGTTCAAAAAAATTTTGTTTGACGGCAAAAGTCCAGTTATTGTAAGATTAGCTTGTTCTTTTTCTCACTTTTGAAAGACCGAAGCGCCAGAACTACAACGGTAGTTGACGAGGAGGAGTTTTATCGAAAATTCGGCGGATGACTCCCGGTTGTTCATCACAACCGAAATTTCTTATTAAAAACATGGGGGTAACTTCATGGACAAAGATAAGAAAGTGATGAGGGAAAAAGGACGATGCACGCAAACCTAAATACAGAGAGGAAGGTGAAGTCGTTACGGGCTTACAAAGGCTAACGAACCACATCAAGAGAGTACCCGGTCAAACGATCACGTACCGAGCTTACCTCCGTTATCGTCTTGGAAAATCGGAATCAGTTTTTGGGAGAGGTTATTGTTAGATAGTAAGCTGCCGTAACGACGAAGAAATATGTGTGGAATCGTTGGATATATCGGACAGCAGGACGCAAAGGAAATTTTGTTAAAGGGATTAGAGAAGCTTGAATATCGGGGCTATGATTCAGCAGGAATCGCCGTTCAAGCTGAAAATGGCGTTGTCGTATTTAAAGAAAAAGGTCGGATTGCAAAGCTTCGTGAAATTGTAAATCCAAATGTAGCTACAAACGTAGGAATCGGTCATACACGCTGGGCAACGCACGGCGTACCAAGTAAAACGAATGCACATCCTCATCAAAGTGAAAGCAAGCGTTTTACACTTGTACACAACGGTGTTATCGAAAACTATGAATTACTAAAAAAAGAATATTTACAAGATGTTGTGTTTGCAAGTGAAACCGATACAGAAGTAATTGTGCAGCTTGTGGAAAAGTTTGCACTTGAAGGCTTGAGCGCTGAAGAAGCCTTTCGCAAAACATTATCCTTGCTGAACGGTTCTTATGCACTTGCTCTGCTTGATAGAGAAGATACAGACGTTATTTACGTTGCGAAGAATAAGAGCCCACTATTGGTTGGTGTTGGGAAAGACTTCAATGTAGTAGCTAGTGACGCCATGGCTATGCTACAAGTAACGGATCAATTTATCGAATTAATGGATAAAGAAATGGTAATCATTACAGATATGAGCGTAACGATTAAAAACTTAGCAGGAGATACAATTGAACGTGCACCTTACACTGCGGAATTGGATGCAAGCGACATTGAAAAGGGAACGTATCCCCACTTCATGTTAAAGGAAATTGATGAACAACCGCTCGTTATTCGCAATATTATTCAAAAGTATGAAAATGAAAATGGTGAAATCGAACTTTCTGAAGACATTCGAAATGCTATTTTAGAAAGTGATCGTATATACATCATAGCCTGCGGAACAAGTTACCACGCAGGATTGGTTGGTAAACAATTTATCGAACGCTTTGCGAAAATTCCAGTAGAAGTGCACGTAGCAAGTGAATTCTCATACAACATGCCACTTCTTACTGAAAAACCGTTCTTCATTTATATTTCACAAAGCGGAGAAACAGCAGACAGCCGTGCCGTACTCGTACAAACGAACGAACTCGGCTACCCAGCGTTGACAATTACAAACGCACCGGGGTCTACAATCTCTCGTGAAGCAGATTACACCATGCTCTTATATGCAGGCCCAGAAATTGCTGTAGCCTCTACTAAAGCTTATACGGCGCAATTAGCTGCCCTTGCAATTTTAGCTGCAGACGTAGCCAAAGCAAAGGGTCTATCCATTGGATTTGATTTAAAACAAGAACTAGGCATTGTCGCAACAGCAATGATCACACTATGTGACCAAAAAGAAGAAATGGAAAAAATCGCAATTGAATACTTAACAATGACGCGCAACTGCTTCTTCATTGGCCGCGGTATAGACTTCTACGTAGGTCTAGAAGGCGCATTAAAGCTGAAAGAAATCTCATACATCCAAGCAGAGGGCTTCGCAGGCGGCGAATTAAAGCACGGAACAATCGCCCTAATCGAAAACGGCACACCAGTGATCGCTCTTGCAACGCAAGCAAGCGTAAACCTAGGTATCCGCGGCAACGTCAAAGAAGTAGTAGCGAGAGGCGCCAACCCATGCATTATCTCCATGAAGGGATTAGAAATGGACGGCGATCGCTTCATCTTACCAGCGGTCAACGAAGCACTTACACCGCTTCTATCCGTAATCCCGTTTCAACTAATCGCATATTACGCAGCCTTGCATCGTGATTGCGATGTGGATAAGCCACGTAACTTAGCCAAGTCAGTTACAGTTGAGTGAGATGGAATTTTAAGTGAGTTTGGTTATAGTTTTATAAAAAAAGATTGATTAAAAATCCTGTTTTTGCAGGATTTTTTTCTTTAACTATGGGGCAGGATGAACAAGAAATAAAAAGCATTCTATATTGAATGCTTTTTATTTTTATAATAATTTAGTGATGTACTAGAGTGCGTTAATATGCGGTCTAATATTTTTTCAGTAAATGACATACAGTAATTAAGTATTAGCCCCCCTAAACAAACGGTTAATAAAGTTCCAACGCCAATTGGTCCATTTAAAATCATTGCCATTATCAAGAATATGAGGTAAATGAATGTTCTCGAAAAAAATATATTTGTTCGAGTTAATTCTTGTATGATTAATGTTAATCGGTCAACTGGAGTCGGTGCAAAATTTGTGTGTAAATATGTTGCAGTTCCTAATCCTATAACAACCAACCCGATTCCAAAACAAACAACTTTGCTGTACCATAGTTCAGATGTTATCAAATTACGCAATAAAATAAGCCACATATCAATACCAATACCCGTTATAAAAGCTGTTAACAACCCCAAGACTTCTGGCCTTTGTCTTTTTAAAAATGAATTACAGCCTATCAATAGTAAAGCTATTATTATTTCCCAACTTCCCACAGTAAGCCCCACATTTATGGACAGTCCTACCAAAAGTGCATCAAAAGGGGAAGTTCCAAGGTCTGATTGTATAGTGAACGAAATACCAAGAGTTAAGATTAAAATTCCTAATACATAAAAAACATATTTCACTTTGTTCGACCTCTTTATCATTGTTATTTTGTTGCAAATGCAATAAAAATAATATATATTAAATTTAACCTAATTTTGTTGTATTTGCAATAAAATGTGTATGCAGGAGTTAATTATGAAGGGAATTCTTCGTGAAATTGGAAAGATAGCAAGGCATTAAATTCTATAAGTAATATAGAATTTCAAGAATATGACCTTACAAAAGGGCAATATTTGTACCTTGTTCGAATATGTGAAAACCCAGGAATCATTCAAGAAAAGTTATCTGAGATGATGAAGGTAGATCGAGAAAGAGCAGTTCGTGCTATAATCGCACTTTTTCCAATAGAGAAGGGAAAAAGGTTTATCCTTTTATAAAAAGAGAAACAAGAGAAATTGTTGATTATATAAAGGAGCGACATATTTAAATGACTATAAATTTAAAAAAGTGTACCTTTGATGATTCACGCAAACTTCAAGAAATTAGTTATGAAACATTTAATGAGACATTTAAGCATCAGAATTCACCCGAAAATATGAATGCCTATTTGGAAAGAGCATTTAACTTAAAACAATTAGCACAAGAATTGTCCAATATTTCTTCGCAATTCTTTTTTGTTTATTTTAATAATGAAGTCGCTGGATATTTAAAAGTTAATACCAATGATGCTCAGTCTGAAGAAATGGGTGATGAATCACTTGAAATCGAGAGGATTTACATAAAAAACAAATTTCAAAAACATGGGCTTGGCAAATATCTGCTAAATAAAGCGATGGAAATTGCGGTAGAACGTAATAAAAAGAAAATCTGGCTAGGCGTATGGGAAAAAAATGAAAATGCTATAGCTTTTTATAAGAAAATGGGGTTTGTTCAAACTGGCGCCCACTCTTTTTATATGGGTGATGAAGAACAAATGGATTTTATAATGACTAAAACACTTATATAATTTTTTAGGTGGGATTTTGTTCAAAAAAACTCCTTTGGCACGATTGTCACAACAGAACAAGGGAAACCAATTGTCACTCATTTGCCTTTGGAGTTAAATAAAAATGTTAAGTTTAATATTGTAAAGAGATTCGATTGTGTCGAAAAAAGGGTGCATTCTTGCATTTATAAGAAAACGAATGATGCTATCAATAATCATTGAAAAGGAATAAAGTACTAACTGAAAACCTTGTCCTTTGGAACTTAAAATATCCCAACCAGGTGGCAAATTTGATTTTATATAGATGTTTAAAATTTACTTATTATTGTCATTCCATTCCATTATAAAATACAGTAGTTGTCCAAAAAAACTACCGAAAACAACAATAAACATCCATATGTTCTTGTTGAAATAGTTGAAATAGATTTGAGTGGAAATCTTTTTTAAGCACGTTATCATGATTACTATGTCAGCCAGAACGGCAATAATGGGAAACAAACTTGATAATAATTGCAAGTATTCACCTCCTAAACTAGTTATTAATCTGGTAGCCGATAGGAGCTATTTTCAAACAATCAATAGCCCCTTATATCATCCTAACGCAGATTCTGTGGTATATATCCACTGTATCTCCCAGTAATATAGCTGCTTCTTTTAAAAAGTTATACACTTCTCTATATTTTAAGATTGCGATAGCATCTTTGCTTGAAAAAAGCTCTGAAAACCCTGAAATATATATATCTTCCATTGAATTTTGAGCAATTCTTATACTTTCGATTTTAGTTTGGGATTCAGCAGGATTTTTCTCCAGAACTAAAATGGCTTCACTAAGTTCTAGGGCGCCCTGACTTAATAAGCTAGACATGCCTATTATGGTAGAGTCCACTTCGATGTTCAAAGCCTTAATTGTCTTAAATACTGATATTGAGCAATCAATTATTTTGCTCATCTCCACAGAAATGGAATACAGATCCTGCCTGTCAAATGGGGTTGTAAATGCCTCTACAAGGTCATATTCAAGCTTAAATCGTATTTTATCAGCTTCACTTTTCTTAATGAACAAATCATTAGAATCTGTATCATCTTTATCTTTGATCCATCTTTCCAGAGCATGAATGACTTGATAATTTATTTTGCTCTGCTCGAGAAGCATGGAATAGAAGTTATACTTCTTAGGAAATATTTTGTCAAAAAAAGTACTCTCTTTCATTATATAATCCCCCCGTTAATTAGTAAGTCGATAACAGCAGAAGCTATGGCAGAGCATGGAATTGTTATAAACCAGGCAGTGACGATTTCCTTACCTATGTTCCAGTTTACCATTCTATATTCGTCTGCTGTACCCACACCCATTATGCCGCCTACTACCACATGGGTTGTGGAAACTGGTGCACCAGTGAAGGTGGCAAACAGTATTGATATCCCTGAAGATAGCATTGAATTCAAGCTGTGAATTGATCTAAGATCATATATTTTGTTCCCAATTGTTTTCATTATTTTCCAACCGCCTAAAGCGGTACCAACAAACATAACCAAGCCCACTATTATCTTTATGAGAGGTGGAACTGAATGTGTATTCACTACACCGGCAGATATGAGTGCTAGTGAAATCAGTCCGGTTATCTTCTGAGAATCATTTGAGCCGTGGCTGAATGCCAGTGCAGCGGCTACAACCCACTGTAGTTTATTTATCGTGCTAGTAATGCGGAATTTAGCATTTCTTAACAGTAGAGCAGATACTTTTTGAATTAGATATGCAATGGTGAAACCTAGCAATGGTGAAAAAATAAGTGAAACAATAACCTTTATAATCCCTACCACTTGGTGGTTGCCTGTAAAGAGCTCAGATACGCCCCATAAAATGCTGGAGGGACCATTGGAAGTCCAGGCAGCTCCAATGAGTCCTCCAATAAGGGCATGGGTTGAACTGGAGGGTATCCCGATTTTCCAAGTAATGATATTCCAAATGACTGCCCCTAATATGGAAGCGATTAATATATGTATAAGATCAATTCCCGGAGAGATTCTTATTATTGCTGACACAGTATCAGCAACTAGGTTTCCGCTGAAAAAAACACCAAGCAGTCCAAATACCGAAGCTAGAAGCACTGCCTGTATTGGGCTAGCAGCATTGCAAGCTATCATTGTGGCAACGACTGAACTTGCGTCATGTAGTCCGTTTGTAAAGGTAAAAATTAGTGCAATTATTATCACAATGGCCAACAGTATATAGATTCCTGTCAATATGATTTCCCCTTTTTTTTAAAATTATATATGTATATCCACTAGTGCTGCCTAGAAACGCAGGATGACATTGTACAATTGACTCACTCATTCTATAAAATTGTTTCAACCACTTAAAAATAATTGAATTGCCCAACGAAGTCGCTAAATTCCCTGCTGTGACTTTAGTTTTTTAAAGTAACGCACGTTTTATCTATAAACACAAGTAGTGCTAATCCTAATCCTTTTATCTTGCCCATTCTTTTGTTTTGGATATGGACAAAAGCCACCTGTACACCCATTATAAAGGAATTTTTTTATTAAAGACGGTAAAAAATCGGCTATTCTTAGTATTTCAAATTATCAGATTTAAGAAAATTTTAATAAATGGATATTACAATGAAAATGTAGTGATTTTTTCAAGATAGATAGCGTTGACCACTACTCTGCACCTTTGTACATAATGAAAAAACGAGTGGGGAGGTGAGTTTATGCAAATTTCTGGATTAGGAAATAGCGCAATGCAAACGTATCAATCTCTTAGAGCAGCTAAGCAAAGTCAGGCACCCGTTCAACAAGTAAATAATAATATGAATCAATCTACGCAAGTGTCAAATTCAGTAGATGCCGATCATGATGGAGATATTGACGGCAAGGGGAAAGATATTGATGTACGTGTTTGATTGTGATGAAGGGAAGTCTAAGTATATATGCTTAGACTTTTTTTGCTTCTATAAACAAGGGGAAATGGTTAGCTGTTTGTACATATGGTAAAATGAAGAAAAAGAAATATAAGGTTTATATTGGAAATTTTTAATAGAGACCGAAGTAATGATTGGAAGTTTCAATGCGTATAGTGGGTAAGGGTAACATGAAGGTATTATAAATAACCAAAATTCTTGTAAAGGGGTGAGGGATTTGCATGTAGTTACGCAGTATGGGTTCATAATCCTCCTGATTGCGTTTATTTTATACAGAAGAATTAAACGTTCCATTGGATTTCAGCCTTTTAAAGCACGTCGACTTATTATAAGAATTGTACTTTTTTCGATTATCATGGTTCTTTTACTTGATATGAGTGCATCAAAGCCTCTGTTATATTTCTACGATGCCGCAGGTGTTCTGGTAGGAATAATAGTAGTCTTATATGCAAGGAAACATAGTACGTTTGAGATCCGAGGAGAGGTATTGTATTATCGAACGCATATATGGATTGAATCCATTGTTTTATTTTTGTTTCTTAGCCGTTTTGTTTTCCGTCTTTTCACCTTATTTTCTACTTCTAACACACCATCATCTATGAATACTTCAGTAAATAGTCAGCCTTTTATATCGGATCCTTCTACTATGAGTAGTTTCTTTCTTTTAGCTGTATATTATATAGGATTTTATTCGTTTGTTTTGAAACGAGGAAAATCAATTTTACAAAACAATGATCAAAACATGGCTTAAGATTTTTATTCTAGATAGGTTGTCTTGTTTTAGCAAGGTAAATCAAAAATAGAAATTTAAGGAAAATATGGTTAGGGGTTTTCAAAATGAAAAGACTATGGCAGAATATAAGGAACTTCCTATATTTTTTTGTTGATTTCAAATCCAAAACTAATAGTTATACGAAGTTGTAGAAAATGCATAATAACGAGCGGAGGAAATGAAAATATGGTAGCTTTGCCAAATTGTCCTGAATGTAATTCAGAATATACGTACGAAGATGGTAGTCTTTTGGTTTGCCCCGAATGTGCACATGAGTGGACGGTAGCATCAGAAACCGAAACGAGTGAAGAAGAGAAAGTTGTCAAAGATGTGAACGGAAATGTGTTACATGATGGTGACACGGTAACCGTAATCAAAGATCTAAAAGTCAAAGGAAGCTCATCTGTCTTAAAAATCGGAACGAAAGTAAAGAATATACGATTAGTTGATAAGGCCGAAGGAAATCATGATATTGATTGCAAGATTGATGGATTCGGAGCTATGTACTTAAAATCTGAATTTGTTAAAAAGGTATAATGGGGTTTAGTATATCCTTTTGAATAGGAACTGATAAAAATAACCATTTTAGATAGAATGATCTAAAATGGTTATTTAAGCTTATTGGGGGAATGAACGATGAGTGGGAGTGAAAACATTCCTGAACTACCTTATTATGCAGTGATTTTTACATCAAAGAGAACGGTTGGTGACAGAGGTTACAAAGTAATGGCGGACAAAATGGTAGAGTTAGCTTCTAGTCAGAAGGGATTCTTAGGTGTAGAAAGTGCTCGGGATGAAGGGCTAGGAATTACTGTTTCGTATTGGGATTCTTTAGAATCTATAAAAGATTGGAAGGAACATGTAGCCCATAGAGTAGCACAAGATAAGGGGAAGACAGAATGGTATAAAAATTTCTCTCTCAGAGTTTGCAAAGTAGAAAGACATAACTTTTTTGAAATGTAAGAATTGTAGTATTTTTTTCTTTCTTTCACTATGAATTCCTCAGCTGAAATATGTTAGTTAAACAACTTTATTTGGCACAATAGTAAATGATTAAAAGAGTAGACGTCTCACGTTTTCGTGAGACGTCTTTATCATTTTGAATAGTTATAACTATGCAGTAACGTAGTTTGTTTTTTACATATCCAGGGTTATGTTACTTTAGTGATTTGAAGGACAAACTGTTAAAAGTTGTTTTCGTACTTTTCCATTCAATAAACATCAAATAATTACAACCTTATTCCATAAACTAGTAAGGAAATTCCCAAAAACATTTGAGGTGAGTGAACATGAATATATCTACCTATTTAATTGTTATTGGATTTATCGTAATTATTCTTTTGCCCGTGGTCATTGCATTGGTAGTAATCAGGTTATATGTAGTGGATATAAGACAAAAACAGCACCCTGTATTACGTAATTATCCAGTCCTCGGAAGAGTGCGGTATTTTCTTGAGAAAATTGGTCCAGAATTACGCCAATATCTCTTCAATAGCGATACAGAAGGCAAGCCTTTTTCACGGGATGATTATGAGCACATTGTGAAAAGTGCAAAGTATAAACGAGATGTGATCGGATATGGTTCGAAACGGGATTTTGAACAAGCTGGTTATTATGTAAGAAATTCGATGTTTCCAAGGCAAATGGATGAATTGAAAATGGATCGGAAAACAAAGATACTAACGAAAAAATATCTTCTGATAAAGGACACTTTATTTACCCAGCGAAAAGAACATCTTGTAGATGAAGAAACACTTTCCTATTTGTTGGAGGATGAAGACGCTGTTATTATTGGAGAAAAAACGGATCATCCTTTCGTGGTTAAGGGGCTTATTGGTATGTCGGCAATGAGTTTTGGGGCTCTTGGAAATCGGGCGATCACAGCATTATCCGAAGGCTTAGGTATAGCAAAGGGTGCCTGGATGAATACAGGTGAAGGTGGACTCTCAGAGTACCATTTAAAAGGGAATGTGGATATTATTATGCAAATTGGTCCTGGGATTTTTGGGGTTCGAGACGAAGCAGGGGACTTTAATTGGGAGGAGTTAAGGAGAAAGAGTGAGATTCCGCAAATTAAAGCTTTTGAACTTAAATTGGCTCAGGGGGCTAAGATCCGTGGAGGACATGTGGACGGTGAAAAGGTAACCCCAGAAATCGCCAAAATTCGTATGGTCGAACCTTATAAATCCATTGACAGCCCCAATCGGTTTCATGAATTTGATAATCTACCAACCTTATTTGACTTTATAGAGCGCATTCGTAACGTTACGAAAAAACCAGTGGGCATTAAAATTGTTATAGGCAGTTACAAGGAAGCCAATGAATTGGCAACGTACATGAAGCAATCAGGAAAAGGTCCGGATTTTATTACCATTGATGGGGGAGAAGGGGGAAGTGGTGCTACCTATCAAGAACTCGCCGACAGTGTGGGCTTACCTATCAAATCAGCTTTACCAATAGTTGATGCCGCACTGCATCATCATGGAGTACGTGATCGTGTAAAGCTTATTGCTTCAGGAAAATTATTTACCCCTGACCGCATTGCTGTGGCATTGGCCATGGGTGCAGACCTAGTTAACATTGCACGAGGGTTCATGATTACAGTAGGTTGCGTGCAGGCATTGAAATGTCATTCTAATGCCTGCCCAGTTGGTGTTGCGACAACGGATCCCTTTCTACAGAAAGCATTGGTTATTGATGAGAAAAAATTTCGCGTGGTTAACTACATTGTCACCTTACGTGAAGGCCTTTTTCGTTTAGCTGCAGCAACGGGTCTGGAATCGCCCAATCAATTTGCAAGGGAACATATAATATTTAAAGATGAAAAAGGGGTTGTGCAATCCTTCGAAGATATTCATCAGTCTATTATGCAAAGAATCATATAATTTTTTTACTAACGATTTGATTACCTCTTAAGATTTCGTTATCTTAAGAGGTGATTTTTTTGTCTCAACGTAAGCGATTGAATCAAATAGGGACCCAATATGCCTGGATGTGGCACTTATCTCAAGAGCAATAACAATTAGTTATAAACATCCATATTTTAAAAAATATATCAGAGTTCACATGCATTAAAAAATGAAGTACGGAAAATATTAAATAACGATATTTAGTTTAATTTCCATGTTTTATTAAAAGTGAATTTGAGAGGGGGAACAGGAATGAGCTTATTTCACTCTAAGAAACAGAATATTAAACGGAAAAACTCTCGAAGTTCTTCTAGTGAAAATGTAATATCGAATGAACCTCTCTCCGGTATATTTACAGATGATTTGCAGAAGATCATGAAAACCTTCGAAAAAAGTTCAGATGTTGTAGTTCGAGAATTTAGTATTGGAAAGGATGAAATGATTAAGGCAGCCATTGTCTATACAGATGGTTTAGCGGATACGACCTCTATTCAAAACGTTATTCTCGAGTCATTAATGATGGAAACAAAACAATTGGAGAACTCGAAAGAGAACGTTATGCATGAAAAAGTTTTTAATAGGGTTAAAAATTGCATTTTAACCATTGGAGAAATAAAGGAAATCACAGATTTCGAGGCACTGTTCACATCTATCTTATCAGGAAATACAATTATTTTGATTGATGGTTTTAGAGAGGCAATTAGTGCTTCAACAGCTGGCTGGGAGGATCGAGTTGTCTCTGAACCTACTTCTCAGACAGTCGTTCGTGGACCCCGCGAAGGATTTTCGGAAAACATTCGAACGAATACAGCACTTGTTCGCAGAAAAATTAAAGATTCCAACCTTTATTGTGAACAAAAGCAAATTGGTCGTGTAACAAAAACAAATATTGCTGTCATGTATATAAAAGGAATCGTGAATGATAAGGTTGTGCAGGAAGTACATACACGCTTGGACAGAATTGATATTGATGGAATTTTAGAAAGTGGTTATATCGAAGAATTAATTCAAGATGAAGCCTATACTCCCTTCCCAACCATTTTTAATTCGGAACGTCCTGATGTAGTTGCAGCTTGTCTCCTTGAGGGCCGGGTTGCCATTCTTGTTGATGGAACGCCTTTTGTTCTTATTGTCCCCTCTTTATTTATACAGAGCTTCCAGGTAGCAGAAGATTATTACCAGCGAGCAGATGTAAGCAGTCTTCTTAGAATGCTACGAATGATTTGTTTCTTAATTGCATTGCTAGGACCATCCTTTTATATTGCGGTTACTACCTATCATCAGGAAATGTTACCAACACCCCTTTTAATCAGTTTGGCTGCACAACGAGAGGGGGTTCCCTTTCCAGCTTTCGTTGAAGCAGTTATTATGGAGATTACTTTTGAGATTCTGCGCGAGGCTGGCATTCGAATGCCAAGGGCAGTAGGACAAGCCGTATCAATTGTTGGTGCCTTGGTACTTGGTCAAGCTGCCGTTGCGGCGGGAATTGTTTCTGCTTCCATGGTTATTGTTGTTTCAATTACGGCAATCGCAAATTTTGTTTTCCCTGCTTACAATATGGCAATTTCTGTACGAATGCTACGATTTCTCATGATGATGTTGGCTGCTTCGTTTGGGGTGTATGGAATCACGATTGGGATGTTAGCTCTCTTACTTCATTTAAATTCCTTACGTTCTTTCGGCGTTCCTTATATGGCTCCGTTCGGCCCGTTTATTCCTGATGATGTGAAAGATACCATTTTTCGGTTTCCACAGGGGAGCTTATTAACTCGCCCGAGGTTAATTAGCCAAAAAAATATAAAACGTAATGCAAACCCGAATAAAGCCAAGCCGGAACCTAGAAAATAGCTTCAATTGCAAAGGATGAGATGAAATGAGTAAGATTTCATGGCTATTGATCGTTGCTCTTTGTCTACCTCTTCTTACAGGATGCTGGAATAGAAGGGAATTAAACGAGCTAGCTCTAGTTGTAGCTATGTCAATTGATAAATCAGGTGATCAATACATGGTAACGGCTCAAGTAGTTGACCCCGGTGAGGTGTCCTCAAACGCAAGAGGAGGAAGTAGAGCACCTATTACTACTTATACTGATAAAGGAAAACATGTCTTTGAGGCAGTCCGAAGAATGACGACGGTTACCCCAAGAAAATTGTATTTTTCCCATCTTCAAATGCTTGTTATTAGTGAAGAAGTCGCTAAAGAAGGGATTAACAATATATTAGACTTTTTTACGAGAGACTCTGAATTTCGTAAGAATTTTTATATCGTTGTTTCTAAGGATATTCAAGCAAATGAAATCCTTAAAAATTTGACTTCTATAGAAAAAATTCCAGCACAAAAAATGCGTTCTTCTCTTGAAACGTCAGAAAAAGCATGGGCGCCAACTGTAGCTATCCAGTTGGATGAGCTTATATCCTCTTTAACGAGTGACGGGAATAACCCTGTACTTACAGGTATCTCTATACAGGGAAATGCTGATAATGGGCAATTGATGAATAATGTGCAGAGAATTGAGCCTTTTGCTCGTTTAAAATATAAAAACATAGCTATTTTTAAGAAGGATAAATTAATTGGATGGCTTAACGAAAAGGAGAGTAAGGGCTTTAATTTTATTAAAAACAACGTGAGCAGTACAGTGGGTCATATGCCGTGTGGTAATAAAGAGACGATGGTTTTAGAAATTATGCGATCGAAAGCAAAAGTGAAAGCAAAGGTTATAAACGGAAAACCCGAAATTACAATTAATGTTAAAGCGGAAGCAGATATTGGGGAAGTTGCTTGTCACATCGATTTAACAAAACCGGAATCTATTAAGAAACTAGAGATTAATGCTGCAAAAGTGAATGTGGATCTTCTTAATACAGCTATAAAAAAAGCGAAAGATTTAGGTGTAGATATTTTTGGGATTGGGGAAGTCGTTCATCGTGCTAACCCTAAAGCATGGAAAGATTTAAAAAAGAATTGGGACCAAGAGTTTGTTCAACTGCCAATTACCATTCATTCGGAATTTAAAATTAAACGGACAGGTAAAGTGAATCAATCGTTTCTTGAAAAAGTAAAGGAGTAAAAAATCTGTGTTATTGTGCATTGCAATCTTTATAGTAGCTATCTTACTTGCTTTTTATGAAATACCGCCAATGTTAGAGAAATCTTTACTAAAAGAATGCGTTGTGTTTAGCGTATTACTCTTATTAGGCACCGCATTAATGATGGCTTTCGCTTTAGATGTTAATTTACCAAATCCCTCAGAAGGGCTTTTGATTATCCTTAAGCCCTTGATGAACTTGATTGATTATCTATTGGGGTAGGGGAGGAAAAAAGAATGCCGGAACAAGGAAAGATATCTATTAGTCAATTTACAACTTTGGTATTGCTTTTTATGGTTGGTACATCTACCTCATTATCTCCTTATATAGTAGTAAATTTGGCAAAGCAGGATGCTTGGATTTCGGCCCTTGTCGGCATCGGCTTGGGATTCCTACTGGCACTACTTTATGGAATTCTTGTGCGACGTTATCCTAAGATGACATTGATTGAAACCAGTGAAACTATATTAGGAAAATGGATTGGGAAAATCGTATCGTTTCTCTTCTTCTTGTATTTTTTAATTCTTACATCAGGTTTGGTTCGAGTGATTGGTGATTTTATAACGACGAATCTTATGCCTGAAACCCCGATTCAGGCTATTGAAATTATTTTTATTTTAACTGTTATTTTTGCAGTGCGTCTTGGTCTTGAAACTTTTTCTCGGACTTCTGAAATCATTCTTCCAACGATTTTTCTTTTTTTTCTTTTCACGATCCTCTTTCTAATACCTGAAATTAGGTTTGAGAATATAGCGCCTATTCTAGAGGATGGTATCAAACCAGTCTTAAGGGGAGCTTTTCAATTACTTGGTGTTCCTATCTTGGATATAGTCATCTTATTAATGATAACGCCTTATGTGGATACACCTAAACAGATTGGAAAGGCCTTAATCATTGCGACTATGCTGGGTGGTATTTTCATATTCCTTATTATCATTTTTTCTATTCTTGTTCTCGGACCTGATTCAACCTCCAATCTGAATTATCCTATTTATGCTCTAGCACAAAAAATAAATATCGGTAATTTTATTCAAAGAGTTGAAGTTTTAGCTGGAGGTATTCTCTTCATTTCTATGTTTATAAAAACCACCATTTGTTTTTATTCCATGGCATTAAGCTTAGCTCAAATATTTCGATTGAAAAAGTACGAGATGTTAACCTTTCCTTTAGGGATGATTGTCCTGGTCCTTTCAATCATTTTGTTTCCGAATATCATTTATTTTAATAGGTTCATCCTAAAAGCATGGACACCTTTCGTACTTATTTACGGATTGATTTTACCAGTTATGTTACTTGTAGTTGACACAGTTAAGAAGCGATTCAAAAAAAGAAATACAGATTCGATTAGGAAGCAGGGTCATTCAAATGGATAAAGAAAAGATTAGTCCCTTTCAATTATTTTGTCTCATGTATTTATTTGAACTTGGAAGTTCTATTGTGGTTGGTGTCGGCTTGCAAGCAAAGCAGGATGCCTGGTTGGCAATTCTATTGGGGATGATGAGCGGACTGGTTTTATTTCTAATCTATAGTTATCTTTTTTTTCGATTTCCGAATCAAACTTTAATTGGGTACATACCAAAACTAGTTGGCAAGTATATAGGAATTCCTCTATCCTTTATCTATGTTTTATACTTCCTTTATATTGCGGCAAGGGTATTAAGAGATTTCGGAGATTTGTTAATCACCTCAACTTTGCGTCAAACACCATTACTTGTTGTAAACGGTTTGATGATCCTCTTAATTAGTTTCGGTATAGCTAAGGGGATAGAGGGAATCGGAAGAACAAGTGAACTTGTTTTTTTACTGATATCTTTATTAGGCTTTATTGGAATTATTGTCATTGTATTTTCAGGGATTGTCAAAATCGAAAATTTGTTGCCATTTTTCGAGAACGGGTGGAAACCGATCCTTTCTACTGTGTTTAAACAAACCTATACGTTTCCGTTTGGCGAAATGGTTGTATTTACTATGATTCTCCCCTATTTGAATAAACCTCACTTGGGGAGAAGAGTTGGACTCTTTGCTATGCTTGCTAGTGGAATAGTCCTAAGTGTAACGATTGCAATTGAAATATCCATCCTTGGACCAATTGCTGTAGCTGCAAATCAGTTTCCCTTACTTGAGACCATTTCTAGAGTAAATATAGCAAACTTTATCCAGAGGCTAGACGTGATTGTTGTCGCCACTTTAATTCTAGGTGTTTTTATTAAAATTATGATCTTTTTCTATGCAGGTTTTGTTGGAGTTGTTGAAATATTCCACTTAACAAAGAAAAATCACATTACGTATTGTATTCTTGCTCTTAGTGTACTTATCTTAATTTCATCAATTAAAATTGCAAGCAATTTTACAGAACATATTCAAATTGGATTAAAGTGGGTTCCTCTTTATCTCCACTTACCTTTGCAAACCGGTGTTCCACTCATTTTATTCATTATTGCTTTAATTCGAAAAGTCACTTGAAAAATATCCACATGAGTATATCTTTCACCTGCCAGAATATACAAAGTTAAACATCCCTGAAAAAGGCATAAATGATCAGAAAAATTCAAAAAATATCAATTGTGTCAAGTAAGCGCACTCAATATGGAGGTTTATTGGCTATTTCGTGAAGTGTCTTGTTTTGCCATTGGTGTAGTATATACTTTACCTTGCATATAATATAACTAACAGTAGGTGATATTATGGATACTATTAATCATACAAGAAAAGGTTATTTTATGATGGCTGTGTTATGGCTTGCTTACGTAACCTTTGCAATGAACTGGGTGGCAGGATCTTCTTTGACACCGCAAATTACAAAATTCTTCTTTGGCGGTCCAGTAAGTCCTGTTATTTCTCAATTGGTGAATTATTCGATTACAACAGCTCGTGTGTTTGCCAACATATTAGCAGCGGTTGTGCTAATGAAATTAGGACCTAAGAAAGCCGCTGGTACGGCAATTGGACTATTAATGATGGGGATTGTTGCAATTTATCTGCCTAACTACTGGGCGTATACGGTAGCAAGAATGGTAATGGCTGTAGGCGGCTCTATGGTTATCGTTTATATGAACCCTGTAGTTGCTCACTATGTAACAAACTCAAAGGTAAAGCTACGTATTAATGCAGCGAATACGGTTTCCTATAATTCGGGTGCATTTATTGTAGCTATCTTATTTACACTTTTTTCTAAACAAATGGTTTCCAACTGGCGTTTCACATTAACATGCTTTGCTGCTTTGACGATTGTGATGTTCGTTGCTTGGCTTTGGAAGGCAGAAAGCTTTGAAACACAAGATAATAATGATGGACAAGCTGAGTCATACGGTTATAAGGATGCGATTAAGGATGGGTTCTTATGGCGTTATGGTCTAGCATTTGCTTCTTTCTTAACCTTATATGTTTTATCACTTGTAAGTTTCAAAACGGTTTTTGAGCAATATACCTTATTAAATGGTTCTGTTACAAACTTATTGATTTCAGGATTTGGGATTATCGGAACATTTGCTGGGATTGCGATTGGAAATAGAGATATGCCGAGAAAGCCAATTCTTATATTATCCGGAATTGGAATGGTTGGAACATTTGCTCTTGCTTTAGTGTTTGCAAGTTCCATTCCATCTCTTTCTTACATTTTAATTGCTTTGTCTGGATTTTTCATGTACATTCAGTACCCAATCTTTTTGAATCTTCCGCACGAATTAAAAGGAATGACACCGCAAAGATTGACGATTATGTTCGGTTTATTCTGGGCACTTGCTTATGCAGGGCAAACAATCGCGACAATCATTTGGAGTTACATTCTAGGTAGCGCAGGCTACGTACCATCTATGATTTTCTTTATTGCTTTTTCTACTATATATATCTTTATGGCAGCTACCTTCCCAGAAACAAGACAAAAGGGCGGGGTAAGCAAGAAGGTCGCTTAATCGAATTTTATATCATGTTTTTTCTGGCGGGAACAGCTCACTCTATTTTTGAGGCTGTTCTTTTTTGTGATGTAGTAGCTATGATCCAAATAAAACCTTACCCGGGGTTTGCGGTAAGGTTTCATAGAATTCATATGTTTGTATTAAGCTTGCTCATCCGTTTCCATCTCTTTTATAGATTCAGCAACCTTCAACATCATCGAGCATTCGATTCGTTTGCGGAAGATGTCGCAGCTGAAGTCGTACGTTCCATTTAGGGAGCCGGTTGCGTGTAGTGCGTTGGCCGGGCAACCGCCGCTGCAGTAGAGCTTTGCCCAGCAGTTCTGACATTCTGGTTTTGAGTAGCAGTTACTTTCTTTGAATTGGGCTTGAATGTCTGGTTTTGTGATTCCGTCCCAGATGTTTCCCATGCTGTATGCTGCATCACCGACAAACTGGTGGCAAGGGAAGAGCTCGCCCCATGGTGTGACAGCGAGATATTCGGTTCCGGATCCGCAACCTGAAATTCTCTTTTGGATGCAAGGGCCTTCGGATAGGTCAAGCATGTAATGGTAGAAGGTGAAGCCATTTCCGTTTTCACCGCGTGTGAGCATTTCCTTGGCGAGAATTTCATATTGGTTGTAGATCTCAGGGAGGTCCTTCTCGGTGAGTGCATACGGTTCCTTTGGATGACAGATGACCGGTTCCATGGAGAGCTTGTCAAAGCCAAGGTCAGCGATATGAAAGATGTCATTGGTAAAGTCAACGTTGTTACCGGTGTAGGTTCCACGTACGTAATATTCTTTGTCTCCGCGCTTTTCAATAAAGCTTTGGAACTTGGGAACGATATGATCGTAGCTTCCTTTTCCGTTCACGGTTTTACGAAGTAGGTCATGGACCTCTCTTCTTCCGTCAAGGCTAAGTACGACATTGTACATTTCTTGATTTAAGAATTCAGTAACTTCGTCATCGAGTAGCATTCCGTTTGTTGTGAAAGTGAAGCGGAATGTCTTTTTGTACTCTTTTTCTTTGCTTCTTGCGTAAGCGACAATTTGTTTGACAACCTTCCAGGCCATGAGTGGCTCGCCCCCGAAGAAGTCGATGTCGAGGTTTCGGTGATGGCCCGAATTGTCTAATAAGTAATCGATAGCCCTTTGTCCAATCTCATAGCTCATGATGGCTCTGTCTCCGTTGTATTTCCCTTGGCTGGCAAAGCAGTATTCGCAGGATAGATTACATGTGTGCGCAACATTAAGGCAGAGCGCCTTTATATACGTTTGGCGATTTCGCAAATCTATGGAGAGGTCCTTAAACTCATCTTCAGTAAAGAGTTGTCCCTCTAGTTTTAGTTCCGCAATATCTGCGATTGTTTGACGAATGTCTTCCACGGTGACGCTAGAATCAAATGTATATTTGTCCATCATCATAATCATGATTGATTCTGCAGGCATATTTTCATAAAGCGATATGATTTCGTAGGCAAGGTCGTCGACCACATGCACCGATCCGCTGTAGGTGTCGAGCACGATGTTATATCCATTTAATTTATATTGATGTATCACTTTGATCACCAAACTCTCCAAAAAATTGCCGCCCATCTGTATGGAAGCATGGGCGGTATCTGTTTTGTTTCTTATCTGTTCTGTGTGTTTTCACACGTTTGATTTGCAACGCCGCAAGACGTTTTGCAAGCGGACTGGCAAGATGTTTGGCATGCTCCGCATCCGCCGTGCTTTGCAGTTTCCTTCAGCTTCCGAGTGCTTAGTGTTAGAATTCTCTTCAAGATGAATAGCCTCCTTTTTAATATTTTATTAGAAAAACAAAATCCATAAAATATGAATTGATTCACATTTATTCCTATCGATATTTTAACAATCCATTAAAGTTCCGTCAATTATTTACGGGACTTATAAATCAAGGAAATTTGAGTAGATTCAAACAAGAATAGATGAGGGCGGTTTTATGACTATGCCATAGTGAAAATAGTTAAAATTACTATTTTAAGAAAATAGTTTCTAGGAGCGTGAGAGAGTTGATTCCGTTATCCTCCATTCTTATGGTTTGATTTTTTAAAATCAAATAGCAATACTAGTGTATATGATGATGAAAATCCCTCTTTACATTCTCGTTACGTAAAGGTTTATAGTCATGATGTCAGGGAGATGAGGGTATGGAGTATACGGTGCAAATGTTGGCAAAGCTAGCTGGGGTTACGAGCAGGACGCTTCGATATTATGATGAAATTGGGATTCTCAAGCCGGCGAGAATCAATTCGTCAGGGTACCGGATTTATAGTCAGGTGGAAGTAGATCAGTTGCAACAAATATTATTTTACCGCGAGCTTGATGTGGATTTGGAAACGATTAAGAATATCATATTTTCTCCTGCCTTCGATGACAGAAAAGCATTGGAAGAGCATCGTGAAAGGCTTCTGACAAAGCGAAAACAGCTAGACGTTTTGCTTACGAATGTAGAGAAGACGTTAGCGGTAAGAGAAGGGAGAATAATGATGAGTGATCGTGAAAAGTTTGAAGGATTTAAACAACAGCTAATAGATGAGAACGAAAAGAAGTATGGCAAGGAAGTAAGAGAGAAATATGGGGACGAACAAGTTAGTCGTTCGAACGAAAAGATAAAAGGGATGTCAGAGGAGAAATACCGAGAGGCTGAAAATCTTGGGGGGCAGGTTTTGGAGGTACTGAACAAAGCATTTGTTACCGGTGATCCTGCCGGCGAATTGGCGCAGCAGGCAGCTGATTTGCACCGGCAGTGGCTCTGTTATTTCTGGAATCAGTATACGAAGGAAGCACATGCAGGTGTCGCACAGATGTATGTCGACGACGAACGATTTACTGCGTATTATGAGAAAACGCATAAAGGCGCTGCGCAGTTTTTGCGCGACGCGGTATGGATTTATACTGGGATGAAAACGAAATAAAGATGGGAAGGTGCTCAGGGAAAAGTGAGCGCCTTTTTTGATGGGTGAGAAGGGAGTGTGCTTGGGGAGGTGGAAAAGGCGGTAGTATAGGAACGAAAGCGAGAATAAAAAAAGAGGGATGAGCCCTCCTTCTTGTTTTTACTGTTACTTACCTTGAAGCGCTGCTACTACTTCAGCGATAACGATTTGGCTACCGAGTAGCGGTGATTCTGCTTGCGTGCTGCCACTGTCTTTGGCTGGACGGCTATGTGCTGCTTTGAATGCATCGCTTTCACGCCACACGCGGAAATGTTCAAGTGTATCCCAGTACATGTTTACACTCATTTCATCATATTCTTCAAAATCTTTACATACCGCAACTTCTACTTTTAGAAATCCTTCGAATGTTTCTAGAACACCTGGACGTGTAAAATTAGGTGCCATTCTTTCAGCAAATCCTTTTTTTACTTTAATGCGATTTGTGACGATATACATATACGAGCGCCCCTTTTTACAAAATTTTTATAGCTATAAATCGTACTATTCTTCCTTATGGTAACATGTTTCACGTAATAGTTACAAAACTGTAACCTCACGCCTGTGCTGTATTTTTATTCTGTACAAAAGTGCTAGTATTTTGATGAAAGCAAGGTGTAAAATGAAGGCACTGTGTAAGGATGAGGGGTGAGTGAAGTGGCTAGGGAGCGAAAGTTTACAACGAAAGAGATATTCACATTGACGAAGCAACTACTTCTTAAGGTTGGCTATGAAGGATTTACCATTAGTTTATTGGCAGAAAGTATGGCTGTTTCACGTGCAGCTATTTATAAATATTATACGAACAAAGAAGAACTGATTATGGATTTCATGCTGGAAGAAATGAATGAAATAGTTGAGGAAATCGGAAGGATTGATTCGGAGGCTACTTTTATAGAGCAGTTGGATCAGCTCATTCATAAGATCTTTCAATACAAAGATCTTCACCAAATGCTTGGGGCAGCGAGTCAGATTGATAGTAGGGGAATGAATACTATCATCAAAAAGAAAGAGAAATTGGAGCAATTGCATTTTGGGATGTATCGTCCTTTGCAAGGGATAATCGAACGCGGGAAGAAAGAAGGGTTTCTCGTTGATTCTCTTTCGAATGAAATGATCATTGGATTTATCTTTCAAACCATTGATATACCAAATCATACCGGTGTACCAGCTGATACGTTTATGCAGGCAGTAAAACAAATGATTCTCCATGGGATTTCCAATAAACAATAGGTGACAGATGTGTAACTTATGTGTATACTCATGTATGCGTGAAACTTTTTTTTACCAAAAGTGACGGATGTGTAACTTTTAAAAAAGGAGGAGATTCGATGTTTTTAGGTTGGAAAGAAATGCAGCGTTCGAAACTACGCTATTTCATGATTGGTTTTATTATTGTTCTCATTGCATGGCTTGTATTCATTCTTTCCGGGCTTGGGAATGGTCTATCCACATTAAGTGCGGCAAGCGTCAAAAATATGAATGCGGATTATGTTGTATATCAAAAGGGAGCAGGTGCTACCTTTAGTAAATCCCTTCTTTCTGAATCGTTAGCGCAAGATATAAAGAAACAAGATAATGTGAAAGATGTAGCCGCCTTTGGTGCTGCAATGGGTGCTATTTCGAAAGAAAAAATGGATAATTCAGCAGATAAAACGGATATTGCCCTTCTTGGTATCGAGCCAGGCTCATTTTTAGAACCAAAAATAGTTGAAGGCGTAGCGTTAGATGCCTCCATTAAAAATGGTGTGCTTGCAAACAAGACATTAAAGGATAAAGGATATAAACTTGGCGATACGGTCGTTGCGTCTGGTTCGAAGGAAAGCTTCAAAATTATTGGATTTGTGGAAAACCAAACGTACAATCACTTACCTGCCCTTTTTGCAACAATGGAAGAGTGGCGCACCTATCAATTTGCAGCTCCAGGTGCCAATAATGGAATAAAAGACGTTGTCAATGCAATTGTTGTGCAGGGGACGAAAGTGGATGCTGCCAATATAGATAAGCAAATAAGTGGAATTGAAACGGCAACGAAGGCAAAGGCGGTACAAGGTATGCCTGGATATAAAGAAGAAAATGGAACCATTACGATGATGCTTGCTTTTCTCGTTGTCATCTCTGCTTTTGTTATTGCAGTATTCTTCTATGTACTTACTCTTCAAAAATCAAACCAATTTGGCGTCATGAAAGCGATTGGTGCAAGCAATCGCTTCTTAGTACGCACGATTGTTTCACAGGTGTTTGTTCTATCATTTATTAGTATCGCAATTGGGGTAATTTTAACGTATTTGACGGCTCTTATTTTCCCGAAAGAAATGCCATTTAGCTTAGATGCCAAAATGGTATTCATATACAGTCTTGTATTATTACTCATTAGTGTAGTAAGTTCCCTTGTATCAGTACGACGCGTTACAAAAATCGACCCACTAACTGCTCTAGGGAGGGTAGAATGATGATTGGATTACAAATGAAGAATGTTACAAAGATGTACCAGGAGGGTGACTCTACGGTCACAGCATTAGACAACGTTTCGTTAGCGGTTGAACCAGGAGAGTTTATTGCGATTGTTGGTCCGTCAGGCTCAGGAAAAAGTACGTTTCTTTCTATTGCAGGTGCCTTGTTGCAACCAACACAAGGAGAAGTTATTTTAAATGATATCAATATAGCCAAAATGAGTGATAAACAGCTCTCAAGCGTGCGTCTAAATGAAATTGGATTTATTCTTCAAACATCTAATCTCATTCCTTACTTGAAAGTGATTGATCAATTGTTGATCGTTAAGAAAATGGCGGGGAGTGTAACAAAGGACGACCGAGCATTTGCTATTAAATTGTTAACTGAACTAGGATTAGAAGATAAATTAAATAAGTTTCCAAATGAATTATCTGGCGGCGAACGTCAGCGCGTTGCCATTGCACGTGCTTTTGTGAATGATTCGAATTTGATTCTAGCAGATGAACCGACAGCAAGCTTAGATTCTCACCGCGCACATGAAGTTGTTGAGCTCATTGCAAAAGAAGTAAAAGCACGGAATAAAGCTGCTATTATGGTTACGCATGATGAACGGATGCTTGCATACTGTGATAAGGTGTATCAAATGGAAGACGGCGTACTTACGGTTAGAAAATAAGAAACAAAGAAAGCATGTCTCGAACGTAACGTTTGGGGCGTGCTTTTTTTTTAGCGTTTTGTCTTATCTCGTATTTTATACTAACTGTCCATATAATAAGAAAATGGTTAGAAAAAGAATGGAAAGGAGTAAAGGAACTATGACTGACAGGTTATTTTAGGCGATGTAAAGTAAAATGTAAATAAAAGGAGGGAGAATGATGAGTGATTTAGAAATAGTAAAGCAGAAACAAGCCCATCATTTTATAACAAAAATGAAAGGGAAGGGGAGAAGTCCCTTACAGGTAAATGCAAAAGATGTAATAACGGGACTAGTCGGTGGATTTGTAACAATTTTGATATTAGCGCTTTTAACAAATATGACAAATGCCGTTTGGCTAATGAGCTTAGCTGTAGGATTAGCAAATGCAAGTATGATGATGACAAGAACAACACATTCCCCAGCAGGAGCAGACCCACTTGCTGTGATAATGGGGGGATAGCTTTAGTTACTTGCTTATGCCAATCCTCCTTGGGTCGGTAATGATTGTTTTCACAGCGCTAATCATTAATAACTTACGAGACACCCGGCAGTACCCAACCTTTTGGCTATGAAATTGAATTCTGGGGAGGAAGAAGAATGAGTCACTATATTTTCAAGCAATTACAATTTGTACGTAAGAATACGATTCGTAGTGTGGAAAACTTGTATGAGGAAGCATCGCTATATATACCACAAGGGTTTAATAACAATATCAAATGGAATCTTGGACATATTTATGTTGTGCAAGAAAGGTTTGCCTTTCATTTCACAGGGGAAAAAATGAATATGCCAGATCATTTCATGAAACAATTTGGCCCAGGCTCAAAGCCGACAGATTGGGATGAACAGGTGCCGACTCTTCGGCAATTGATTGCATTGCTTCAAGATCAAATAGTTAGAATAGAACAAGTATTAGAACCACGTATTACAGAAGCGGTCAAGGAGCCGTACACAACTTCATCTGGGATAACTCTTTCATCTGTAGCAGAATTTCTAAGCTTTAGCATGTATCATGAAGGCATGCATTTTGATGCGATTAAATCAATCAAACGTTTGATTGAACATGATGCATTATAATATAGCCCAATAATCTAAAGAAGATGAGCGTTCACACCACTGGTTTAGTGGTGTTTTTTCTTTGGTTATAAACATATTTCTTTTAATCCAGCAAGTATCAAAAATTGCTCTAGTAATTCTCCACCGTATTCATGTTCTTTCACGGTTTTGTACAATAGTTTTATATCAAATCCATCCTTTTGAAGTTGCTCGGCTTGCATGCTCAAACATTATGAAATGCTGGAATCAGGAAAACGCTTGGTTTTGCGTGAACGTACTTATTTCAACTCGTATTCTTTTTGATTTTTGAACAGAAAAATTGATTCCGATTTCCTAAAAGTAAATATACTTTTTTTTATGAATATTTATAATTTATTGAATTAATAAACATATAGATAAGACATTTTAGCCAGCTAAAGTTTATGCTATAATCTACAATTAATTGTATTTTAATCGCTAAATACATCATTTTGTCGATCTCATTCTACCTAAAAAAAGTGTTGCTTTTAGGCAAATAAAAAAGAAGGAGTTTTAATTTTGCAAAAGAACAATTATTACTTAACGTATGTAATTGTCGGCACCATGCTATTCGGTATGTTTTTTGGTGCTGGTAATTTGATATTCCCCATTCAATTGGGCCAGCTTGCAGGTAATCATTTTTGGTTAGCTCTAATTGGCTTTCTTACGACGGCAATCGGTCTGCCGCTTATTGGGATTATCGCTATCGGACTGTCTGGCAGCAACGGTCTGAAAGATATCGCTAGCCGTGTCCATCCAATCTTTGGGATTTCTTTTTCCATTTGCTTATATTTAATTATCGGACCTTTATTTGCTTTACCAAGAACGGCTACGGTTCCATTTGCAGTGGGTATTCAACCTTATGTTAGTCAGTCCATGCAAACGCCCATGCTTGCTATTTTTAGTTTCGTATTCTTTGCTGCAGTTTACTATTTCTCTCGTAATCCAGCAAAAGCTATGGATTACATCGGAAAATATTTAACACCTATCTTCTTATTTTTTCTATTCTTATTAATTATTATTTCGTTTATCAAACCAATGGGTACTTTCAATAATGCGCAAAGCACTTATGTTACACAGCCATTTACAACAGGTTTTAAAGAAGGCTATAACACCATGGATGCACTAGCTTCACTTGCCTTTGGGATTATCGTTATTAACGCGATTAAGCAGCGCGGTATTACGGATGCTAAAAAGATAGCTGATGTTACATGGAAGTCAGGACTCTTTGCTATGGGACTGATGACGGTGATTTATGGCTGCATCGCCTATATGGGCGGGACGAGTGTGAACCAAGTCGGATTACTTGAGAATGGCGGCCTTATATTTGGCGCTGTATCTCATCACTATTTTGGCACGTTTGGCGGTCTTTTGCTTGCATTAATTATCGTGTTAGCTTGTATTAAAACAAGTATCGGACTTGTCACTTCATGCAGCACCTTCTTCAATGAAGTGTTCCCAAAGGTAAGCTATAAAACTTTTGTTTTCATTATGAGTTTTATTTCGTTCATCATCGCAAATGTGGGTCTAACGAATATCGTGAAATTAGCTGTTCCTGTTTTAATGATTGTCTATCCAATAGCCATTGTGCTTATCTTGCTAACACTGTTTGCCGATCTATTCAAAAGCAATTCCGCAGTTTATTTTTCAACTGTAGCTTTAACATTAATTATTAGCTTAATAGATGGCTACAATGCATTAATAACCATGATGCCAGGTACACAAAATGTTGTTTTTGACGGCATTGCAAAGTTTTACTCCAATATTCTTCCATTTTATGATTTAGGATTAGGATGGCTTGTTCCAGCCGCTATCGGCACCCTTATCGGACTGGTCTTCTATCGCTTTAAATATAAAGTGTCTTAAGCTTCATCACACTTCGGTATATTATAGGCAGGACTTAAAAGAGCCTTTTCTATTAACGTAGACAAGGCTCCTTTTTGCTTTTTCTTTCCAGGTAATATATGGTCTCGGTAAAACACTTGTTGCAATTGGAACAAGAAAGTAACTTTGCAAAAGAAGGTATTCCAGATAGCCAATCAGAATGAAGAAATAATATAATGTAATTAGTAATCCATGAATAGGTCTTAATAGATCCATGGGTTTTACTAAGCCCTCCTTTTAAAACTGGTATGCATTGACATATCCTTCACGATATGTTATTAAAATAGAGTTAGCACTCTATCGAACCGAGTGCTAAGAAATTGTAACGATTCCTAATTTGAGAGGAGATTCATAATGGAGAAAAAACAGTTTCAAACGGAGTCCAAACGAATTCTTGACATGATGATTCATTCGATTTATTCGCAAAAAGAAATTTTCTTACGCGAACTAATTTCCAATTCTAGTGACGCAATCGACAAAATTTATTACAAAGCATTGAGCGATGAACAACTAAGCTTCAATCAGGAAGATTATTACATAAAGGTAGTTCCAAATAAGGAAAATAGAACGTTAACACTAATCGATACAGGTATAGGAATGACAAAGGAAGAACTTGAAACAAACCTTGGTGTCATTGCGAAGAGCGGCTCACTTTCATTCAAGGCGGAAACGGAATTGAAAGACGGCTATGATATTATTGGTCAGTTCGGCGTGGGTTTCTATGCCTCATTTATGGTAGCTGATGTAGTGACGGTAAAGAGTAAGGCACTCGGTAGTAGTGAAGCTTATAAATGGGAATCGGAAGGTGCAGATGGCTATACCATTGAACTGTGTGATAAGGAAGCAGTAGGTACAGAAATTACTTTGAAGCTAAAAGAAAATATAGAAGATGAGAACTATGATGAATATCTAGAAGAATATCGTCTGAAAGCAATTATAAAGAAATACTCTGATTTCATCCGCTACCCAATTAAAATGGATGTCACTGAAAGCAAATTAAAAGAAGAAAGCGAAAGCGAGTACGAATCTGTACAAGAAGAACAAACGATTAACAGCATGGTGCCAATCTGGAGAAAGAATAAAAGCGAGCTCACTAACGAAGATTATGAAAACTTCTATGTGGAAAAACGTTATGGCTTTGATAAACCACTGAAGCATATTCATGTCAAAGTAGACGGTGCAGTGCGCTACAATTCGATTCTTTTCATTCCGGAAAACATTCCGTTTGATTATTATTCAAAGGAATTTGAAAAGGGACTTGAACTCTATTCTAACGGCGTATTAATTATGGAAAAATGTGCGGATCTACTTCCAGATTACTATAGCTTCGTTAAAGGGATGGTAGATTCAGAAGACTTATCACTTAACATTTCACGCGAAATCCTACAGCATGATAAACAGCTAAAATTAATTGGTAAAAACATAAAGAGCAAAATAACAAGCCAATTAAAAGGTATGCTAAAGGATGATCGTGAAAAGTATGAAGTATTCTATAAGTCCTTCGGTAGACAATTGAAATACGGAGTGTATAGTGATTTCGGTGCAAATAAAGATGTACTTCAAGACCTAGTTATGTTCTACTCTTCAAAAGAGAAGAAAATGGTAACGTTAGACGAATACGTTTCTAGAATGCCAGAAGAGCAAAAGTATATCTACTATGCTTCTGGTGAATCTTACGACCGAATCGAAAAAATGCCACAAACAGAATTAGTATCTGATAAAGGGTATGAAATTCTCTACTTTACTGAGGATATTGATGAATTCGCAATCAAAACACTTATGACTTATAAGGAGAAAGAATTCAAATCCGTATCTAGCAGTGATCTAGGTATTGAGTCAGAAGAACAAAAACAGACAGATGATGAAGAAAGTGAAAACAAAGAAATCTTTGCAGCGATGAAGGATATCTTATCTGGCAAAGTAAAAGATGTACGGGCATCGAAGAGATTAAAAACACATCCGGTTTGCTTCTCTACGGACGGTGAGCTTACGATTGAAATGGAAAAAGTACTGCAATCTATGCCAAATAACGAAAACGTAAAAGCGGACAAGATTTTAGAAATCAATGTAAATCATGAAGTGTTCCATTCCTTACAAGATTCGTTTGAACAGGATAAAGATAAATTAGCATTATTTACGAATTTATTGTACAGCCAAGCACTACTCATTGAGGGATTATCCATTGAAGATCCAGTAGAGTTTACGAATGATATTTGTAAGCTAATGGTGTAATGATTAGGAATGAAAAAGATTGCCTTTGATGGCAATCTTTTTTTATTACAATATTGTTTCGTCTATTTTCTTACGATATGATGTCAGTAAGGAGCGTACGATCTTCGATAACTTAACATTATAGTAATAATATTTTACTTTCATTTTTATAATTACTAAAAGTAAAATAGAATATATGTTTCTAGATAGAAAGTGTTTATTTATACTACTAGTTATTGCAACCAATCACACAACTAAACCTAGCATTCAACGTAGAAGGGAAGAATATTTTTGACACAACTCGTTTATGCAAATCCGGAGTATGAAACTAATGAAGTGGATCATTTGAGTAAGGTAGAGAAGATGGACACTCTGCTTACGGAACGTACTAAAGTTTCAGGTAAAGTGATTCGAGAAATAGTAGATAACTTGTTTGCTATTCATTTAGAAAAAGTTGTATCTCCGCAGAAAGAGGACTATCCAGCGTATTTAATGAACGTAATTGAGAATGGTTCTTCTGTAGGAAACATCTACGCTGTAAGCGACTTAAGTAAGACGGAAATTATGGATCTATTTTTGGAGGTAAACCAGGATTTAACAGGTTCAGAAATACGCAAAGTTATCAATGATATTTATGGTGTGAATTTAGATGGCATATCTTTGTTAGCAAACGCTCGCATTTCCTTGTTTTCTAAAGGTCAATGGATACTAAAAAACGATTATGATTTACTAACTGTTTTTACCGATGTTGGAGACGGGTTAGTGGAAATTTATCCTACAGCGTATTTTACGGAGCAGATGGGACGCTTTGGATTACCTGAGTTGATTCAGGAAGCATTAGCAGAACTAGGCTTTATGTATGATGAAGAAACAGGTAAATCTTCCTATACTACGGCTATGGGTGAACCGGTTGCCGATTCCTTTAAAGGTCAAACGATGGGATTAGTTGTGACCCTATTGCAGAAGCATTATGCTCATTTATTCTAATTGCCTTTTTGTGATGATAGATACAGGCAAGAAAGGGGGTTACTATGCCAGAAAACGCACGTTTTTCCAAGCTTGCTAAGATTACAGAGCTTATTAATTCGAAATTAGATTTGTATGAAGCGTTGGGACATGTAGTTACAGCAATTTCGGAAGAGGTTGTGCAATGTGATTCGGTAGGAATTTATCTTCAGCAAGGAGACGGTTCCTTTCGAGGGTATGTTGGCAAACCGGAAACGATTAACGGTATGACATTGGATCAGCACGTGATTCATCCAGATAGTGATATGCTTCTAAGAGAAATCATTCGAACAAAGAAAGGCATTTACATTCCGAATACAGAATTAGATAAACGGCCCGATGCAAGGCCGGTTGAGAATTTTCGTATTAAGTCTCTATTTGCGATGCCGATTATTTATGAAGAAGAGATTTTTGGCGCTGTGTTTTTGTTTAATTACGACCAATTTTTAAATTTAACAAAGAATGAAATCGAATCCATCGAAGCGTATGTAAATATGGCAGCAGTCGCTATACGAAATACGAATTTATTCTCAAAAAAACAAGCTCTTCTTGCTGAAAAGCAAATCTTACTGGATGCAATACGGGAGTTTTCTCTATGTTTAACCAGTCAGAAAGTATTTGAAGTATGTTTTCACTATGTTGGAGAAGTATTGCAGAATAAAAATATCGGGGTTCATATTGTTGATCATTTTGAGGGTAAGATATCACCTACAGGATTGAGTGCAGAAAGTGATTGGGATGAAGAACAGTGGAAGAAGGATCATGAGAAGTTAAATGCGGATTTTAAGAATGACCCTGTTTTTGTTGAAGTGCTACAAACGAAGAAGCCAATTATTATTCCAAATGTGGAATTAGATCCAAGGCCAAATCGAAAAATCATTGAGAATTTCAATATACACGGGATGTATATTTTTCCGCTTATTGCAACTGGCGAAGTAGTAGGGGCAATTGCAGCTGTGAGTTTATATGAACCACATAGCTATGAAGAATATGAAATTCAGCTTGCACAGTCCATTGTTGATGCATCTGGAACTGCATTAGCCAATATACTACGCAGGGAAAATTTAGAGGAAATTGTGGCAAAACGAACTGAAGAAATTCGAGAAAAGAATGTAATGCTAGAATCAGTAGTCGCACAAATTCAGCATTTAAGTAAGCAAAACGAATTGATTTTAAACTCCGCGGGTGAGGGTATTTATGGTATGGATGGAAACCATATCATTACATTTTGCAATCCGAAGGCGGCAGAAATGCTCGGGTTGACGATAGATAAGGTCGTGGGTAAGCCTTATGAAGCGGTTATTCAACATTTGCGTGGAAACTTAAACAAGTATTCTTTTCAGGAGTCGCCTCTTTATACGGCTTTAACAGAAGGAACTGTCCAGCAACGAAATGATGAATACTATTGCAGAACAAATGGGGCTATATTCCCAATTGAATATGTAAGTACACCAATTCGAGAAGAGGAAGAGATTGTTGGGATTGTCGTTACGTTTAAGGATATCACCGAACGAAAGATTCTAGAGCAACGAATTCATCATCAGGCTTACTTTGATTCGATTACACAGCTTCCAAATCGATTTTCCTTGAATCAAAAAATTAAAGCGACGATGCAAAAGGCAAAGGAGCAGAAAAGCTCTATAGCTGTTATGTTCCTTGACTTAGACCGGTTTAAGCTCATTAATGATACGTTAGGGCATAGCATGGGGGATAAAATGCTCGAGCAGGTGGCAAACCGATTGCTAGGTTGTATGCACAAACGAGCTACATTAGGCCGGTTAAGCGGCGATGAGTTTCTGATATTAATTGAGGATGTAATAGGATCATCTGAACTATCTATCCTTTCCGAGACCATTTTGAAAGCGTTCCGAGATCCAATTACCATTGAAGAACAGGATTTGTTTACAACCATAAGTATCGGGGTTAGTTTATATCCAACTGATGCCGATGAAGTAGAAATGCTGATTGCTCGTGCTGATGCAGCGATGTACCGTTCCAAGGAGAATGGTGGAAATTGCTATCATTTCTATTCTCCTGTCATGAATAAGGAAAGTAAGGAACGGGCGGAGCTATTAAATAGTCTTCATACGGCGTTAGAGCGTGGAGAGTTAGAAGTGTATTATCAGCCGAAAGTAGACTTATGCAAACGGAAAATTATCGGCACCGAGGCATTGCTAAGATGGAACAATCCGCAATTAGGGTTTATCTCTCCAGCTAGGTTTATTCCATTGGCTGAAGAGTCGGGCTTAATCTTATCCATTGGGGAGTATGTTTTACGCGAGGCCTGTGCGCAAAATAAAATATGGCAAGAGCTCGGATTTGAACAGCTTAGCATTGCTGTGAATGTATCTACGAGACAGTTTTATCAATCGAACATCAGTATGATTATAGGGAATATACTCGCAGAAACCAAGTTAAGTCCGCAGCATTTAGAGATTGAGATTACGGAAAGTGTAGTCTTACAAAGCTCTGCCATTGAAAAAATGCACAAATTAAAAAAGCTTGGTATTACAATTGCAATCGATGACTTTGGAACAGGTTATTCTTCTTTGCGGTATTTGAAAGATTTTCCAATTGATAATTTAAAAATTGACCAGTCCTTTGTTCGTAATTGCAAGGTTGATCCCAAAATTAAAGCGATTACCTCAACAGTCATTGATTTGGCGCATCAATTAGATTTAATTGTGACTGCCGAGGGAGTCGAGACAGAGGAAGAGCTTGTTTACTTGCAATCTAAGGCATGTAATCAAATACAGGGTTATTTTTTTAGTAAGCCACTGCCAGCAAAAGACCTAACAAATCTACTATTATCTCATACACTAGATCCAGCAATTATTTAACTACACTAGGAGGATAACAATGAAAGCAGTCAGACCGGTACTTGATTATTTAGCAAATGGCGGGGTGGAATATATATTTGGTATTCCAGCAGGCTCCGTGAACGCTTTTTTTGATGAATTGTACACAATCCCGAGCATGACACCGATTGTAGCGAAGCATGAAGGGGCTGCCTCTTATATGGCAGCTAGCTACGCAAAGTATTCAGGCAATTTATCGGTTTGTATTGCGAGCAGTGGCCCTGGAAGTACCAATTTAGTGACGGGTGCAGCCAATGCAATGCGGGAACAGCTTCCCATCTTATTTTTAACCGGAGCTGTTCCTACGACTACAGTTGGTTTAAATGCTTCGCAAGAGTTAAATGCAGAACCTATCTATGCACCGGTAACAAAATACAGTGTGACCGTTCAGAAAGCAGAGGATTTACTAACGGAAGTAGCAAAGGCGGTAGAAATCGCCCTTTCTGGTGTACCAGGTCCGGTACATGTTGCGATGCCAATTAATTTGCAGCTTGAACAAATTGAATCGGCTATCATACCGCAATTCCCGGTTCGCAAAAAGCTTGTTCCGAGAGCTGAAGAAATCGCAGAGCTTGCAAATCAGCTTCTGGCTCGCAAAGGAATTCTTTTCATCGGACAAGGAGCACGTCATGCTGTTCCTGAATTTCTGCAGGTAGCAGAGTTGCTACAATATCCGATTGTCACAACCCCGCAAGCAAAGGGCTTGCTGCCAGAATCCTATCCATTGTATAAAGGAATTTATGGATTTGCTGGTCACGAGCAAGCTTCCTCCCTTATTCATGGGGAAGCAAATGATTTACTTGTTGTGATCGGCTCTAGCCTAGGAGAAACAGCAACAAATAACTATAATACAAAGCTAACAGAAAATAGATATGTCGTTCAAATTGATCATGATCGTGACATATTCGGAAGAAAGTATGCGGTTGATATGCCAATTTTAGGAGATGTGAGAGAAACACTTCGCATGCTTATTGATGAATTAGAAGCACGCGGAATGAGTGCTTCCGTAGATGAAAACATGTATGAAATTACATATGAGGTTACAGAGGAATATAATACGCAAAATGTATTGTTAGCAGTGCAAAAGCAAATGCCTGTTTCGATGCGATACAACGTAGATATTGGAGAGTTCATGTCCTATGTCATCCATTATATGAAGGTGCCTTCTTATCAGTCATTTGATCTTAATGTTCACTTCGGGGCAATGGGAACGGCAATTGGGACTGCGATAGGAATGAGCTTAGCGGATCAATCTAGACCGATTGCTTGTATCACAGGAGATGGATGCTTCTTTATGCATGGTATGGAGCTCTTAACTGCAAAGGAATATAATCTTCCTATTTTATTTATCGTCATGAACAATGCGAGACTAGGCATGGTGTATCACGGACATGCCTTGCAATACAAACGGGTTCATGAAAGATTTGAGCAACAGCCTGTTTCAATTGCAGCGATGGCAGCCGCAATGGGTGTACCGAGCTATCAGATTACGGCAATGGAAGACATTCAAGAAACCGAAATTCAATATTTACTAAAGCAGCAAGGTCCGGCTTTACTTGAAATTTCCCTTGTAGATAACAACGTACCACCAATGGGAGATCGGGTTAAGTTTTTGTCTTCGTTTGGAAAATAACAAGTAACAGAGGAATGGATAATCATGCTATTCCTCTATTTTTACCTAGAAAAGTCATGTAATTTTCATACGAATAATTAATAAGAATGACTCCAGTATGTAAAAATAGATGAAGGATACATCACTACATATTGGAGGTACTTCTATGAAAATTGCGATGGCAAGTGATCATGCAGGTAGAGATTTGAAAGAGGAAGTAAAGGAATTATTAGTAAAACAAGGTCATGAAGTTGTAGACTTTGGTACAAATAGTAAAGAGGCATGTGATTTATCAGACTATATTTATCCCGCATCCTTAGCTGTTGCAAAACAAGAGGTAGAACGAGGTATTTTTATTGATGGCGTTGGGTATGGAAGTGCCCTTATTGCAAACCGGATTTATGGTGTTACAGCAGCTGTTTGCCAAGACCCGTTCTGCGCAAAATTAGCAAGGGAGCATACAAATAGCAATGTGCTATGCATCGGCGGAAAAATCATTGGTTCGGCGATAGCTCTTGAAATCGTGAATGTATGGATGAATACAGATTTTATGGGAGAAGTCGAAAAATATGCGAGACGTGTAAAAAAAGTAGAGGATATTACGGAAAAGCATCTTAAAAAATTATCTGAGCTGTAAATAAAGAAGACGTTTGCTTTTACAAGCAAACGTCTTTCGCGTATTGAGGCGCTTGAACCACACGCCACATTCGTGTGTGCCAAAAGAGGCATGTTCAGCGACTTACACAACTCAGCTCATCGCTAGGCTATTATAGTACAAATTCGTAGCAAAAAGCAATTATTTTTTATTTCCATATGTGTTGACAAGCATACTTTGACATACTATATTCATTCTGTTAGCTAGAATGGTTTATTGATAATTTGAATAATGATGATGTATAAGAGGTGTCTCGTCTTGAAAGAGAGCTCTTTTTTTATTGCATTTTTTAAGGAGGTATTCGCTTGGATAAACGTGTGTGGAAGGATTTATTTTTTATTTTAGTAGGATCATTTTGTTTTGCATTAGGAATTAATATGTTTGTCATTCCAATTAATCTTGGGGAAGGCGGGGTCACTGGACTTTCCATTATTTTCTATTACTTGTTTCATATATCGCCAAGTATTAGTACTCTTGTATTAAATGCTATTTTACTAGTAATTGGATATAAATTTCTAGATGCAAAAACGACCTATTATACGATCGTAGCGGTAGTTGCCAATTCATTCTTTTTACATGTTACAGCAGGATGGGCGGTTCCATTACATGAGCAATTAATTGGTGTTGTCTTTGCGGGTGTCATAATGGGGTTTGGGATTGGACTTGTGTTACGTGTGGGTGGCACAACAGCCGGCTCTGTTATATTAGCTAGAATTGCAAATAAATATTTGGACTGGAATGTTAGCTATGCATTATTATTCTTCGATTTAATCGTTGTCGTCTTCACGTATTTCGTAATTGGCGCAGAGAAGTTAATGTTTACGGTTGCGATGCTGTATATTGGAACGAAAGTGATGGACTATGTTATTGAAGGGATTAACACGAAGAAAGCAGTGACGATTATTTCTGAGAGTAAAGATGAAATTGCTACTGAAATTAATACGACACTAGAGAGAGGGGTAACGATATTAAATGGTCGCGGAAATTATACAAAGGAATCAAAGGAAATTCTTTATGCTGTCATTAATAAACAAGAGTTACTTCGATTAAAGAAAATTATTAGAAGAATTGATCCGCAAGCCTTTGTGATTGTCCATGATGTTCGGGATGTATTTGGAAAAGGGTTTATGGATATTTAAGGAGGTCAGACAAAGCGTCTGACCTTTTTTAGTAATAACGATAGTAATCCTGAGATTGAATAATGCGAAATCCGCAAGATGTATACAATTCTATTGCGCCTTCGTTTGTCATCTCTACCTCTAGAAAAAGACTATGGGTACGCCAAGCTTGTATGATTGCTTTTAAAGCGTTTCTACCGATTCCTCTTCCTTGATATTCTGGAAAAACAGCGAACCCGTAAATCCAAGCCTCATTATTGTGATGATTGATACGTATTTTTCCTACTGGTTGTTTGTTCTTTTCAATTATATAAAATATCTGTGTACTTTCCTGTTTGATTCGTTGATTATAATCAATGGCTTCTTCTTCTGAAAATCCAAAGCAGTGCACATCTAGTAACGCTTCTATGTCAAAATCATTCGGAAGTGCTTGTCTTAGCGTAATGCCCTCCACTTCACCTAGCTCTGTCTCAACCCATTTCATTTGAAGCTCAGAAAATATATAATCACAACCTACATGATGTAAAAATGCCTTGGCAGACATAGAGGAGGATGGTGCATTCAACAGAACCTGGCTAAAGTTCCGTTCTTCGATGAATGCCTGCGCCTTTTGGAACATGGAGGTAAAAATTCCTCTTTTTCGATAATTTGGCTTTACCATTCCGCACAATTCTACGTTATTCCCAAAGATGTATAGACCGATAAATCCGACTAGTTCTTCTTGTTCAAAATGAAGGAAGGTAGTTGTATTTTCAGCAGGGGAGGTAAGCATATCCCAGTTTAGTTTTAAGCGAATCCATTCCTCTTGTTCACACACCATTTGCATATCGTGAATCGCATCAATTTGTTGTGTAGATAGCATGCCTTGGTCTCCTTCGCTATTTTTTATCTGTTCGCGGCAAAGCTGACAAGTACTTGTTATAAATGTAAAGAAACTTAAGTAAGTAAAATACAATGTAAGAAAATGTAACAAATATTCTGACAATGGGAAAAACCAAATAGTATAATTCTCATTAATTACTAATTAGTGGTTCCGTAGATAAATTATCTCATATACCATCTATCTTTACATAATAGGAAGAGTATATAAATCGTAAACATAATCTGTTTATATACATACAGCGCATTTAAGGGAGGCGATATTCACAAAAAATAGACACCTAACTACATGAAGAATAAGGAGGTCTGATAGATTTATTCATGCGAGGAATAGGTGGAGAACGTAGTTTATATTTTTGTGAATAGGAAAAGAGTCTTTAATTATGAAAGGTGATACTATGCAGAAGTCAAAAGAAGACGTGTTAAAGTCGGCGGGAGAAATACTTACACTTATTGAAAAAACAACGTTAAATGAGCAAGAGCAGCAACAGATTATTCAGGATTCTGTATACAATTTTAATACATTTGTGAATGAGGCGATATTGAAGCACCGCAAATCCGTTTCTAGTGATTCCTCGGTTGTGGAATGGGAAGGACAAGGTGCTGTGTTTCGTGATACGAAAGGTGATGAGTATTTAGATTGCTTAGGTGGGTACGGAGTGTTCTTGCTAGGACATCGACATCCACAAGTAGTGGAAGCAGTTCAGGCACAACTAGGACGTTATGCTCTTCATAGTCAAGAACTGGTCGATCCGCTTAGAGGGTATTTATCAAAGTTACTTGCAGACATCACACCTGGGGATTTACAGATGTCTTACTTAGTTAACTGCGGAACAGAAGCGAATGAAATGGCATTAAAGTTGGCCCGCCTATCAACGGGGAAAAAACACTTTATTTCTACTATTAATGGATTCCACGGAAAAACGCTTGGTTCACTTTCTGCTTCAGGGAAGGCACTGTTCCGGGAACCGTATATGCCACTGTTGCAGGGATTTACCCATGTTGCATATGGGGATGCTGATAGCACTGAGCAAGCAATCCGTAATTTAATTCAAGTCGGAGAAACGGTAGCGGGTATTATTGTGGAACCTGTTCAAGGTGAAGGGGGAGTAAATGTTCCGCCTGCTGATTATTTTCCACGGTTACGAGAAATATGTGATCGTTATGAATGTTTGTTAATTGTAGATGAGGTACAAACAGGTATGGGTCGTACGGGTAAGCTATTTGGAATCGAGCATTACGATGTTGTACCGGATATTATGACCCTTGGCAAGGCGCTTGGCGGAGGCGTAATGCCTATAGCAGCTATGGTAGCTAAGAAAAAGCTGTGGGCTAAAATGGAGGAGAATCCATTCCTTCTTGGTTCTTCTACATTTGGGGGGAATCCACTTTGCTGTTCAGCGGCTATTGCTGGAATTAAAACGATTCTCGAAGATGATATTCCGGGGCAAGCGAGCGAGAAGGGCGCATATATAGTCGGTCATTTAATGGAAATGCAAACGAAATATCCAGAGATTTTAAAGGAAGTTCGCGGACTAGGGTTATTAATTGGAATGGAATTTACATCCAATAAACTTGGATACGATATAGCGAAACGATTGTTTGACGAGAAAATTCTTGTGAGCGGAACGATAAATAATGCAACAGTTATCCGAATTGAACCGCCAGCTGTCATCTCTTATGAACAAATTGATAGATTGCTAGAAACGTTGAATCGTAGTTTTGCATCACTTGCCAAGGAATATAAGGAATTGCAAACGCAGTTATGATGGTCGTGTATCAATAATTAACTGAATTTTTAGAAAATAATTGCTGATTATTTGAGATAAAGGCTTGGCCTAGAAAAATTTGATTGGTACATGAGGAGGAATGATATATGGAAAATGGCGTGACATTAAAACGGTCTCTCGGATTGTGGGCAGTGGTGGTTCTTGGGTTAGGTTACTTAACACCTGCGGTAGTATTTGATACGTTTGGAATTGTATCCGGAGATACGAATGGTCACGTCCCGACTGCGTATATAATCGCACTTGTCGCTATGTTATTTACAGCGTTTAGTTATGGGAAAATGGTTCGTGTTTACCCAACATCTGGATCAGCATACACCTATGCGCAGCGGACAATGGGTCCCCGAATCGGTTTCTTTGTTGGTTGGCTATCGCTTCTTGATTATCTCTTGTTACCGATGGTAAATGTCTTGCTAGGTAAAATATATTTAGAAGCAATTTTCCCAAATATTCCTTCCTGGATATGGGTTATCGCATTTGTTTTATTCTTTTCAATTGTAAATATGACTAGTCTTAACACAACTGCAAACCTAAGTAAACTCTTTGTCTTGTATCAAGTCCTAATTATTGGAACCTTTATTGTTCTTGCGATTATGGAGCTTAAAAAAGGGATGGGATATGGACAAGTATTCACACCTGCACCATTTTTCTCAGGAGATATGAATCTATCATCTCTAGTTACCGGGGCTACTGTTTTATGCTTTTCTTTTTTAGGATTTGATGCAATCACAACGTATTCCGAAGAAACTGACAATCCGAAGCGAACGATTCCGTTAGCCATCTTTCTAACAGCTATTATCGGAGGGGTAATTTTTATCGTTAGTTCTTATTTTGCTCAGGCGATTTATCCAAATGTGAGTGTGTTTCAAAACCCAGATGCTACAGCGCCGGAAATCGCTTTATATGTAGGTGGGAAAATATTTCAGTTGATCTTTTTATCGAGTTCTTTCGTTGGTGTCATTGCATCTGGCCTTGCCTCTCAGGCAAGTGTATCTCGTTTACTTTATGTAATGGGAAGAGACGGTGTACTGCCAAAGAAAACATTCGGTTATGTTCATCCAAAGTGGAGAACACCTGTTTTTAACATTGGAATGGTAGGGGTGATTTCCAGTTCTGCGATTTTCTTTAATCTTGAAACTGCAACAGCTTTTATTAATTTCGGTTCGTTAATCGCCTTTTCCTTTGTGAACCTGTCTGTTATTGCTCATTATGCAGTTAAGAACAAACAGGTAAAAACGATGAAAGATATATTTAATAACATTGTGCTTCCGTTGATTGGCTTCTCCTTTGTGTTTGTGCTTTGGCTTAATATTGAACCAACGTCCTTTATTCTAGGATTAAGCTGGGCGGCCATTGGCACTGTATACGTATTATTTATAACAAAGGTTTTCAAAGTGAATTTGAAAAATTTAATTTTCGATCAGAATGAGCAGGTTCTACCCATTTTGAATGAGGTAGCAAAATAGAGGAGCTAGGTTGAGAAACGGGGGATATGTATGCAAAAACAACAAGTAGGGAAAATGTACATTAACGGAGAATGGGTGTTTGGCTCTAAAGGGGATACAAGACCTGTTGTGAACCCAGCTACAGAAGAAGTGATTAGTTATGTGACGGAAGGTACGATTTATGATGCCAAGTGGGCCGTTGCCTGTGCAAGACGTGCCTTTGATAACCAAGCTGAATGGGGTTCGAGTCATGCTAGAGATCGTGCCCATTTGCTTCACCAGTTAGCGAATCTTCTAGAAGCAGACAGGGAAGAGTTTGCGAAGATTGAGACATTAAATGGCGGGAAAACGATGCGAGAAGCGGATTATGATGTGAGCGATGCTGTGAATCAGTTGCGTTATTTCGCAGGTTTAGCAGCTGCCCCTCATGGACAAACCTATGATGTACCAGAGGATATGCAAGCAATGGTAGTACGCGAGCCAGTCGGTGTTGTTGCACAAATTATTCCGTGGAATTATCCGCTCGTAATGGCTACGCAAAAGCTTGCACCGGCTATAGCTGCAGGATGCACGATTGTCATTAAACCGGCAGAACAAACTCCGCTATCACTGATTCGGCTCTTTTCCTTAATCGATCAGCTGGATTTTCCGCCAGGTGTCATTAATATGGTGTTAGGAGCCGGTGAGACAGTTGGAGCAGAATTATCTAGAAATCCGCTTGTAGATATGGTTGCCTTTACAGGCGGAACATCAACAGGAATTGCGATTATGAAGGCAGCGGCAGATACTGTGAAGAAAGTAGGACTTGAGCTAGGCGGGAAATCACCTAATATTGTGTTTCATGATGCTGATTTTGACGTTGCGGTGGATCATGCTCTCTATGCTATTTTTGCTAATCAAGGCCAAGTTTGTTCAGCAGGCTCTAGATTGTTGCTTGATAAGAAAATATACGATTCGTTTGTAACTGAGCTTGTGGACCGTGCAAAAGCGATTGTTGTTGGACCAGGGACGGATCCTGCGAGTGAAATGGGTCCGCTTATTTCTAAGGAACAGCTGAACCGAGTTCTTGGTTATATTGAACTAGGTAAGGAAGAAGGAGCAACTGTCTTATGCGGGGGTAAACGAATGGAAGGAGCCGGTTATTTCGTCGAGCCCACTATTTTCACGGATACCACACGAGACATGCGGATTGTACAAGAAGAAATCTTTGGTCCTGTGCTAGTGATTCAAACATTTGAAACCGAAGAAGAAGCCATTGCACTTGCCAACGGTACGAAATATGGTTTGGCTGGGGCTGTGTTCACTTCGGATGTAGCGAAAGCACACCGTGTGATTAAACGATTACGTGCTGGAATCACATGGATTAATACGTATCATTATACGTATAATGAAGCACCGTGGGGTGGCTATAAGCAAAGTGGAATTGGTAGAGAACTAGGAACGTATGGATACGACGAATACTTAGAAACGAAGCAAGTGAACGTTAACTTACACGTAGCTCCGACAGAATGGTTTGCAAAAAAGGAATTAGAAAAGAAATAAGAAGAAGTTGTTGGAATGGGGAGGCCACTGAAACTTTGTTTCAGTGGCCTCTAGTTTTGTTAAATAGTAAGTTACACCTAACCAGCTGAAAAAGTACGTTTCTAACTACTTTCAAATAATTGTAAATTTATATACCAGACTAATTCATATTCTATTCCTTTATGTATAAGATAAATGTTTATATTACATTTTATTTATAGTATTTTTAATAAAAATATCTTTATATCGAAGGTGATATAGTTTGGATTCAGTTGATTTGAAAATTATTGAAATTTTAATGAAACTTGCAAGAGTTACATGGCCGATTTAGCAACTGAACTTGGCTTATCTGCTCCGACGATAGCGGATCGGGTTCAAAAAAGGTGTTATTAAAACGAGAACAACTATTGTGATGGATACATACAAGGAGACCCATCAGGTTCCGCTTTATGTAAAAGAATCTGAATAATAAGAGGTGTACAAATGGATGTAAACTTGTTATTTAAAGGGCTATTGCTGGGGTTTGTAATCGCCGCACCGGTTGGACCAATCGGGGTTCTTTGTATTCGTAGGTCACTTGCGCAAGGGAAACTTTACGGATTTGTCTCGGGACTTGGGGCTGCAACGGCGGATGCGATGTATGGAAGCATTGCAGGATTTGGTTTATCCTTTATCACTACCTTCCTCATCGATCAAAAACTATGGTTTCAATTGATTGGTGGATGTTTTCTATGTTATTTAGGTGTGAGCACTCTTAGAAGCAGACCTGCTGAACATGCGGCACAAGCGAAGGGAGATGGCTTGTTGCAAGCATACACCACGACGTTGTTTTTAACGGTAACGAACCCAATGACGATTCTTTTCTTCATAAGTGTGTTTGCAGGGCTTGGAATGTCTACAATGGAACATTCTTCGTTTTCAGCATTTATGTTAGTAGCGGGTGTATTTGTCGGGTCCGCGTTATGGTGGCTTCTGTTAAGCACAGGGGTAGGATTATTTAAAAATAAAATGAACCTAAAATCGTTGATCTGGATTAATTGGATTTCTGGTTTAATACTTTTGGGATTTGGCTTGTTCGGTTTGTATGTAGGCTTGTTGCTGTAAATATATGCATAACCCCCGGGATTCATAAATAGTGAGGAGATTCGTCTGGAACAAGGGGAACCGGATGAAGATATGATCGGAAGAACGACGGATATGATCCGAAACAAAGGAAATACGATCCGAAATTGATAGGATATGATCCAAGGTATGGAGATTCAGCTGGAACAAGGGGAACCGGACGAAGATATGATCGGAAGAACAACGGATATGATCCGAAACAAAGGAAATACGATCCGAAATTGATAGGATATGATCCAAGGCATGGGGATTCGGCTAGAACAAGGGGAACCGGACGAAGATATGATCGGAAGAACGACGGATATGATCCAAAACAAAGGAAATACAATCCGAAATTGATAGGATATGATCCGAAATGAAAAGGAGGAAAAATCAAAGAGGCCACTGAAAAACGTAACGTATTTCAGTGGCCTCAATTTTATACATGCTGCTTTTGCAAGATTTCTCGAACTTTCAAGAAAGCTTCTTCTGTATTTTGCGCTTGAATATGAATTCTGCGATTTTCTGGATATTGTTTAATCGTATATTCATACCGAGGATCATAGTAGTTTTCAAGTAATAACTCCACAGCGGAAGCAAAATCGCCGGCTAGTAAGTCTGCCTGAATTTGTGCTGCAATCGGGGTATGAATACGACTTTTGATTTTTTGGAATACGTCTATGCATTGCTGTTGGTATTCCCAAGGACGATAGTCTTCTAGAATGTTGCGAACTCTCTCTTTCGTCGGTAATTCAATAAATAACTCTTTTCCTTGTTCTTTCTTCTCCATGATAAAATGGGGAAGTACGACTTTTCCGACGCGCTGACTCTCTGCTTCCATCAATACATATGGTGCTTGCTGAAGGGGAAGCAAGGTTTCGAAAAGAAGAGAATCAAATGACTTCTGGTTGTGCGGTGTAAGGCCAATTTGTCCAAAGATGCTACCTCTATGATTTGCCATTCCTTCAAAATCGAGAACAGGATAGCCCTCGCTTAACAGTTTTCGCAGAATAATGGTTTTTCCAGATCCAGTGAACCCGTTCACTACATAAGCAGGAGGTTCTAAATGAAAATGCTCTAACGCGTCTACAACATATCTACGATACGCACGAAACCCGCCTTTAATCCGGTATGTGTGAATGCCCATAAGATCTAAAACCGTCGAGGATGTTTTACTACGCATACCGCCGCGCCAGCAAAAGACTACTTTCTCTGCTTCGATTTCGTGAAAGGACTGCACGAATGCAGGTAGTTTGGCGGAAGCAATCTCAAGACCTCGCTGCTTCGCCAGCTGAACGCTTTCTTGCGTATAAATAGTACCAACCTCTGCCCGTTCTGCATCATCAAAAAGCGGTATATTGATGCTACCGGGAATCGTCGCATTTTTAAATTCAGAAGGGGATCTTACATCAATGAAAACAAGATCCTTCTTATTTCGTAATTCAAGTACTTCTTCGATTTCCATGTCATGGAACAACGCAATCATTCCCTCTCTTGTCCTACTTCACAATAATTTGTCCAGGGTGCTCGGCAACAACTTCTCCAATTAAGCTTGCTTCTACACCTCGGTTAATAAGGTCAGCTAATAATGTGTCTGCTTCATCGCCTGCTACAGATATGAGCAAGCCTCCTGAAGTCACTGCGTCACAAAGAATCCATTGATCGATTTGATCGAGGTTTTGTGGGAAAGTAATCGAGTCCTTCACGTGAGCAAAATTATTTTTCGTACCACCTGGTATATGCTTTTGCTCAGCTAATTCTCTGACTCGCGGTAATACAGGTACTTGATCCTTCACAATATGAATACCAACGCCGCTTCCTTTGGCCATTTCTGTTGCATGTCCAAGAAGACCAAAACCCGTTACATCGGTGCAGGCATGAACATTGTACGGCTTCATTGTTTCTGCAGCCGTTTTGTTTAAGGTTGTCATAACCTTCGTAACACGGTCAATTTCTTCGTTTGTTAAGGCTTCGTGCTTAATCGAAGTAGTCATAATACCAACGCCAATCGGCTTTGTGAGAATAAGCTTGTCACCGGGTTTTGCACCTGCATTTGTCCGTACCTTTTTGGGATCAATGAGGCCGGTAACAGCCATCCCAAATTTCGGTTCTTTATCGTCAATGGAGTGACCTCCAACAAGGGTTGCGCCTGCTTCTTTCAATTTATCCGCTGCACCGCGTAGGATATCAGCAAGAATTTGTTTGTCTACGGTATCAATTGGAAACGCAACAATGTTAAGGGCAGTGAGCGGTGTTCCGCCCATCGCATAAATATCACTAATGGCATTCGCAGCTGCAACCTGTCCAAATGAATACGGGTCGTTCACAATCGGTGTAAAGAAATCAACCGTTTGTACGAGTGCAAGGTCATCATTGATTTGATACACACCAGCATCATCGCTTGTATCAAGTCCTACAAGTAAATTTGGATTTGCTATGGACTTTGGAAGGGTACGCATGACTTCTGCTAAATCAGACGGACCAATTTTGCAGCCGCAGCCCCCTTTTGATGATAGAGATGTAAGTTTAATGGGTTCAGAATGTGTCATAGGACACCAGCCTTTCTAGATTAGATCTTCTTTCATTATAAAACATAATGATTAATAAAACATATTTCACCGAATCTATGTATGTGGGGACTACCGTTATATTATTTTTGTAATTGGAACAACAATGGAAAATGTAGTTAGTTGTTCATCCGATGTAACCGAAAGTGTTACTATTAGACGAGATATAGCTAATTTTTGGACTGTAAATAAAGTCTCTCAAAGGTAAATACATGTTATGAAGTGTTCCAGTTAGGTTTAATAAAATAATAATCATATAACCGTTATTTTGAATAGAGGGGGACAAAGATGAGAACCACTCAGATTGAGGGAAAAGCCATACAGGATTGGATACATGAATATCCGTTATTAAACGAACTTATTTCAACAACGAAAGTATTTTGGCCAAATCCTGCATATGAATCATTTCAAGAGGGAATTAAGAAAACTAAGCTCGGGGGTGCAGATGTAAAAGATGCAGAAGAAAGGTTAAAGCGATTTGCTCCGTATATCGCGAAAGTCTTTCCTGAAACAAGAAATTTAAATGGAATTATTGAATCTCCTATCGTTAAAATCCCCTCTATGCACCAACATTTAGAACTAATACATGAACTAGAATTACCAGGTCAATTTTTATTAAAATGTGACAGTCATCTTCCTATTTCAGGTTCCATTAAAGCAAGAGGCGGCATTTATGAAGTGCTTAAACATGCAGAGGACTTAGTTCTTCAACACCAATTGTTAAGTCTGCATGATGATTATTCCATGATGGATAGCGAGAAATTTAGAACCTTCTTCTCAAACTATTCTATTGCAGTAGGCTCGACAGGTAACTTAGGACTTAGCATTGGAATTATGAGTGCGAAAATAGGCTTTAACGTAACGGTCCATATGTCCGCCGATGCAAAGGAGTGGAAAAAGGACCTTCTTCGAAGTAAAGGTGTAACGGTTATTGAATATAAGGAGGATTATAGTAAAGCTGTAGATGAAGGACGAAAGCAAGCGAATAGCGAGCCTAATTGTTATTTCATAGATGATGAAAATTCTCGAGATTTATTTTTAGGCTATGCAGTGGCAGCCTCTCGTCTAACAAAACAATTAGAGGATATGAAAATTACAGTAGATGAAAATCACCCCTTGTTTGTTTATCTTCCATGCGGAGTAGGTGGCGCACCAGGGGGAGTTACTTTTGGTTTAAAACTAGCATATCAAGATCATGTGCATTGTTTCTTTGCAGAACCTACTCATTCACCGTGTATGTTACTAGGTTTAGTAACAGGATTGTATGATAAAGTGTCTGTTCAAGACTTTGGCATCGACAACAGGACAGTAGCAGATGGCCTTGCGGTTGGAAGGTCATCCGGATTTGTGGGGCAAACTATAGAGCCTCTGTTAAGCGGATGCTATACCGTAAGTGATGATAGGCTGTATAAACTATTACGTGCATTGATTGATACAGAAAATATTTACCTCGAGCCTTCCGCATTAGCAAGTGTATTTGGTCCAATTTCTTTATGGAAGCAAAAAGAAGGAAAGGAATATATACAAAAAAATCACCTAACAGATAAAATGAAAAATGCCACACACATTATGTGGGCTACAGGGGGCAGTATGGTTCCAAAAGAGGTAATGGAAGACTATTATAAAAAAGGATTGGGCAGATAGCAATGATTTTATAAAGGGTATCACACAAAAAGGCTTCGGAGGACAGGAAGCCTTTTTGTCATGCTTATAACGTGACGGATGTAAATCAATGAAGATAAGTGATAGTGGAATATTGACTGTTCATTCAAACAGTATTATGATGAATACATAAGTTGATTGGTTGTTCAAACAGTTTTGAGGTGAAAGATATGAAAAACGGAAAATCATCTGAAGTAAGTGACAATCGCAGAGACGCTATTTTACAGGCGGCCTATACGCTATTTGGAACGGTAGGATACTCGAAGGCATCCATGAAAGAAATTGCAGCAAAGGCAGGCGTCGCACAAGGATTAATTGGTTATCATTTTGGGAGTAAAGAAAAATTACTTGTGGATGTGGTACGAGAGTGGATGATTAACAGGGGAATGCGCGATGCATCTCTCAGACTTCAAAAGGTTGAAAGTCCAAATGAAATTCTACTTGCTGCCATGAATCATGTTGTAGAATTTCGAAAGGAAAATCCAGAATGGTTTACCTTGTTAGTTAGTTTATGGGTAGAAGGAAGACAGAACGAAAAGTTAGCGGCTGCACTTACGGAGATTTATAAAGAGATGCAAGTTGAGGTTTGCGAGGTAATCAAACGGTTAGAGCTTAACTTAGAGGATACACAAATTGAAGTGCTAGCAAGTATTGTGCAGGCCATACTAGATGGTCTAACCTTGCAAGCTGCTGGTTCGCTTGATCGCAACGGCATTACAGGAATTGAATGGGTGTTAAAGGGAATGGGAATCAGTATACCAACTTAACGAAAAAGGAGATTAAAACAAATGAAAATGAAGCGTTGGGTAAAAATTGTGATTGCTACTGTCGTGTTTTTCGGGGTACTTTTGCTTGCACTTAGCTTTGGACATCAACGTTTATCTTCTGAAATTGAAATCAATGCATCAGAAGATAAAGTATGGGCTGTTTTAAGTGATTTATCAGCCTATAAAGAATGGAATCCATTTATGCAAAGTGCAAACGGTGAGTTACAACCTGGCCAAACCCTTCATATGAGATTGCAAAACGGTAGCTTAACATTAGATCCATTTACTCCAACGCTTCTCAAAGTAGAGCAAAACAAAGAAATTAATTGGATTGGTAGAGCAGAAAATATCCCGAAAATCTTTGATGGAAATCATCATCTTGTAATCGAACGAATCTCGGATGAAAAAGTGAAATTTGTTCAATACGAAGATTTTGACGGCATTCTCATTCCGATTATACAAGCATTTCAAAAGAAAATGTTCACCGATACGCTCCAAGGCTATGAAAAAATGAATCAAGCATTGAAGGAGAGAGTGGAGGGCTAAGACAAAGTATGGATAGTACTAAACTTCTACTTCGGTTCGAAAATGTAGCTGTTTTGATCTTGAGTCTATATGTATATGGGATGTATGGATTTAGGTGGCTTACCTTTTTTCTACTATTGTTTGTGCCGGATTTGTCTATGATTGGATATGTGTGGAAGGAAAAGGTCGGAGCGTGGATCTACAATATTTTTCATACGTACATCTTGTCTGTAGCAATGTTCCTTGTGGGATATTGGATTCATAGCGATGCAGTCATCATGATTGGCATCATCTGGACAGCACATATTGCGATAGACCGTGTGCTAGGTTACGGTTTGAAATATCCAACACATTTTCAAGATACGCATCTTTCTAGTAGAAAAAAAGCTAATCAAACGTTTGATTAGAAAAAAGCAGCTCAGGGCCTGAGCTGCTTTTCCTTATTTAAGAGAGTCCAAAATCGTGTGAAGCTCACTTAAATGCTTGATTTCATAGGTTGGTACGACTTCGTTACGTTCTTTATTATGACGATTCACCCAAACGGATTTCATTCCCACACGGGAAGAACCGAGGATATCTGTCATTAAATTATCGCCGACCATAATTGCTTCATCCTTATTTAGCGACATAAGAGATAAGGCATGCTCGAAGATAGAAGGATCTGGTTTACCTCTACCGAATGCACCAGAGATGACGATTTCATCAAAGTACGGTACGAGTTCCGGCGTAATGTCTAGTTTCGTATTTTGTAAGTCAGGAGAGCCGTTGGTTAAGAGTAACAACTTGTACTTGCCCTTTAGCGCATCTAGTGTTTCAAATGATTCTTCATAGACAAATGGACTCTTGCGTCGTTCCTCTGGAAAACGCTCCGCAAGTTCATAGCCGAATGCCGGATCATCAATGCCAAGCGCTAGCAATCCCCGCGTCCATGCTTCTTTGCGGTAGGCTGGAATAATGTCTTTCATTTTACGGAAGTTATCCTCGTCGTCTAAAAAGTTTCCCCATAGTCCTTCGAAAGGATTAATTCCTATCATTTTCGTAAATTCATACGTTTCATAAGATGCGTAAAGTTCTCTCGCTTCTTTGCGCACAGCCTCTTCTAACACTTCTGGATCAACTGCATATTTCTTTTGTGCATAGCGACAAGTAGCAGCAAACGCTTCTTTTACGCTCTTTTGATCCCATAGCAGTGTGTCATCTAGGTCGAAAAAGATTGCTTTAATCATAGTGGAATGACCCTCGTTTCTTTTTAATTAGTGGAAGTAAGAATGATAGCTAGATTCTAAGTAATTCACAGTACACGAGACAAATAAATTAGGTTCTATCTGTCAGAAAATATCTAAATTATTAAACAATGATACTTTTAACTATACAACAGAGCGCTGATTTTGTGTAGAAGAACTATCCTATGTTAGTAGTAGAAATTTTATCTAAATTAGGCGTGAATTCCACCCTTCTTCAAGGAATACAAAGTATAACTATAACAATAAATTTGTAAGAAAATCTAACATAAAGATAGATGAATGAAAATTTTATGCTACAATAAATATAACCAAAATTCAGAATAATAATTCCGTAAAATGGAACAAAAGATAAACGATTGAAAGGTGGTTAATCGAATTGGATTAAGTAGTTCGTTAAATTTCTGAATATATTGAAAATTATAGGATTTCAGTGTTGAAGATTGGAGGATTTCCATGTATCGAATCGATTTGAATTGTGATTTAGGTGAAAGCTTTGGGGCATATAAAATGGGAATGGATGAAGAGATTCTAAATTTTGTTACATCAGCAAATATTGCATGTGGATTTCATGCAGGAGATCCTGGGGTAATGCGAAAGACGGTAAAGTTGGCGCTTGAAAAGGGAGTAGAAATTGGTGCTCACCCTGGATTCCCTGATTTACAAGGCTTCGGTCGACGTAATATGAATCTTACCGTACAAGAAGTATACGATATTATTGTTTATCAAGTAGGTGCTCTTTCTGGATTTGTCAAAGCAGAGGGAGCAAAAATGCAGCATGTAAAGCCACACGGTGCTCTCTATAATATGGCAGCCAAAGATAAAAAAATGTCTGAAGCAATTGCTGAAGCAATTTATAACGTAGATCCAACCTTAATTCTTTTTGGTCTTTCCGGAAGCGAATTAGTTCATGCAGGAGAAAGAATTGGTCTGAAAACGGCACACGAAGTTTTTTCTGACAGAACCTATCAACAGGATGGTAAGCTAACATCTCGCAGTCAGGCAGATGCATTAATTCATGATCAAGAGCAAGCCATTCATCAAGTAATCAGAATGGTTAAACAAGGGAAAGTACAATCGCAGCAAGGCGTTGATATTTCACTTAAAGCAGATACTGTCTGTATTCATGGCGATGGTGCAAAAGCGCTACTATTTGCTCGTCTTATTCGAGAGACTTTGGAAGCATCAGAAGTAACTGTTCAGGCGATAGGTAAATAATACGAGATAGAATGAAGGAGGAAAGAAACAATGGCGATATTAAAACAAGCCACACAAACAGAGCAAACTTCTGTATCCCCCAAAAAAGTAAATTGGTCTTTACTACTAGGCGCTGCTTTCTTGATGGCAACCTCAGCTATTGGACCTGGATTTATGACTCAAACAACGGTATTCACACAAAGCTTAACAACAAGCTTTGGATTTATTATTCTCGTTTCAATTATTTTAGATATTGTTGCACAAGCCAATGTTTGGAGAATTATTGCCGTATCTGAAAAAAGAGGACAAGACATTGCCAATCTGGTATTTCCTGGTCTTGGTTATGTATTAGCTTTTTTGATCGTTTTAGGCGGGCTTGCATTTAATATAGGAAATATTGCTGGGGCAGGATTAGGACTCAATGTATTGTTTGGATTTTCTGTACAAACAGGTGCCATTATAAGTGCTGTAATAGCAATTTTAATATTTTTAGTTAAAGAAGCAGGAAAAGCGATGGATCGCTTCACGCAAATTGCTGGATTGATCATGATTGGATTGACTATATACATTGCATTTATTACATCTCCGCCAGTCGGCGAAGCTGTCGTAAAAACGATTGTGCCCGATAAAATTGATATTTTTGCTATTATTACGTTGGTAGGCGGTTCTGTTGGAGGATACATTACGTTTGCAGGTGGCCATCGCCTCTTAGATGCAGGAATTAAAGGGAAACAAGCACTTCCAGAAGTGACAAGAAGCTCGGTAACAGGAGTTCTCATTACATCTGTTATGCGCGTTGTCTTATTTTTAGCTGTACTTGGTATTGTTTCAAAGGGGCTACATATTAATCCTGCGAATCCGCCTGCTTCTGTATTCCAACTGGCTGCAGGAAATGTTGGATATAAAATTTTTGGTATTGTCATGTGGGCTGCTGCTCTAACATCTGTAGTGGGGGCTGCCTATACTTCTGTATCATTTGTTCGAACCTTTCATCGTAGTTTAGAAACAAATCATAGAAAAATTATTATTGGTTTTATTTTAGTATCAACCCTATTATTCGTAATTATAGGAAAGCCTGTTAAGACATTACTTCTTGTTGGTGCCTTAAATGGCCTGATCCTTCCGCTGGCATTAGGGACTTTGCTAGTAGCTGCCTATAAGAAGAAAATTGTAGGCGATTATAAGCATCCATTATGGATGACAATTTTAGGAGTTCTCGTGGTGGCTGTTTTAGCTTGGATGAGTGTATATACATTAATGCATGATATTCCTACATTATTTAAGTAAGGGAGGAATGGAAAACGTGGAGAATTTTGCTACGATGTCACCTTCTCAAATTCGTGAAATGATTCGTGATAATAAGATCAACAAACCAACTTCTGGCATGGCAAGAGGATATACACAAGCAAACTTAGTTATTTTAAGGAAAGAACTAGCTTTTGATTTCCTTCTATTTTGTCAGCGTAACCCAAAGCCTTGTCCAGTACTTGATGTTACGGAACCAGGATCACCGATTCCTCAGCTAGTTGCGCCAAGTGGCGACTTACGAACGGATATTCCTAAATACCGGATATATAAGAACGGCGAATTTGCAGAAGAGGTAACAGATATTACAGAGTATTGGGAAGATGATATGGTCGGTTTTTTACTAGGATGTAGTTTTACATTTGAACATGCACTGCTGAATAATGGTATTCCTGTTCGTCATATTGAAGAAAATTGTAATGTTCCGATGTATGAAACGAATATTCCATGTGTGAAAGCAGGAAAGTTTGAAGGATATATGGTAACGAGTATGCGTCCAATACCAAATAGTGATGTCGTTCGTTCGGTTCAAGTAACCTCTCGTTTTCCATCTGTGCATGGGGCACCTGTTCACATTGGAAACCCAGAAGCAATTGGTATTACAGATATTACTCATCCTGATTTTGGCGATCCCGTTTCGATTAAGGATGGAGAAGTTCCCGTATTTTGGGCTTGTGGTGTAACACCTCAAGCTGTAGCGATGCGAAGTAAACCAGATTTAATAATTACGCATGCCCCGGGGTATATGTTTATAACAGATGTACCAGATGAAAAGTTAGGAGTATTGTGAAACTAACTTTATAGTATTTCGTATATAGAAATCGCAAAAAAGCTAGTACATTTTTTACTAGCTTTCGTCCTGTTTATATTACGGTACATGCCCTATGTGAACATGTGCTTAGTAAGAGGTGATTGTTTGGAACAGAAAGTTACGATTTCGCCACTTGGCGATTCAGCAATTCGTATCGAATTCGGTAAAGAGATTGACTATGGGATACATCATAAAATAAAGATGTTAGCCAAATACATGGAAGAAAATAAATTTCATGGATTTATAGAGTGTGTTTTAGCCTATACAAGTTTAACTATTTTTTATGATCCACCTGCCATTTGGCGTAAATATAAAAAAGAAGAAGCTGTATCACCCTATGAAATCGTAAAATCTATTATAGAAAAAAGTCTTACAGTATTTGAAAACGAAGACGACGCTAGTTCACGTATCATTACTATTCCTGTTTGTTATGGGGGAGAGCTTGGTCCTGATCTAGAAGAAGTAGCAAGATATAATCATTTGACGACAAATGAAGTCGTGCACATCCATACAAGTAGAGAATACCTTGTTTACATGATTGGATTTTGTCCCGGTTTTCCATTTTTAGGAGGGATGTCTAACAGGATTGCCACGCCTCGTCGTCCCTCTCCGAGACTATCAATTCCAAAAGGTTCAGTTGGAATTGCAGGTATGCAAACAGGTGTTTATCCCATTTCTACACCAGGTGGTTGGCAATTAATAGGTCGAACTCCGCTTCAACTTTTTCTTCCTGAACAAACCCCGCCCACTCTTCTTCAGGCAGGAGATTGTGTGAAGTTTCATGCTATTTCTTATGAAGAGTATCAAGCATACAGGGAGGGAGAAGTTTGAGTATAAAAGTTATGAGACCGGGTCTGTTTACAACGATTCAAGATTTGGGAAGAACAGGCTTTCAAAAACATGGAGTTATTATTAGCGGTGCGATGGATACGTACTCATTGCGCATTGCAAATATAATTGTTGGTAATAAGGAAGAAGAAGCGGTTTTAGAAATTACATTAATTGGACCATCTTTATTATTTGAGCAAACGATGCTTATCGCGATTACAGGTGGAGATTTATCACCGACTATTGATGGGATGTCAGTTCCGATGGGACGACCTGTATGTGTAAGAAAAGGGAGCGTTCTTAAATTTGGCTCATGTACATCTGGGTGTAGAGCTTATGTCGCCGTAGCTGGAGGTTTGGCTGTTCCAGAAGTTATGAATAGCAAGAGTACATATATACTTGGAGAATTGGGTGGATATAAAGGAAGATCCTTGCAAAAAAACGATAGGCTACCAGTTGGTTATGCATCGGGGTTTGCTAAAAAGTGTATGAATAAGCTGGAACGTATGAATCAAGCACATTCGTTTTCAACGACGAAATGGTACGTACCAAGCCATGTTTCTTCTAGTCAAAGGAATCATATGATTCGCGTAATGCCAGGAGAACATTTCAAAGCATTCTCAGAGGAAAGTCAAGAACGATTATTTACAGAACCATTCACCGTGACGACTGCGTCGAATCGGATGGGTTATCGTATATCAGGATTTCCCTTACAACTACAAGAACCATTTGAATTACTCTCAGAAGCAGTTTGTCACGGAACGATTCAAGTTCCACCTGATGGAAATCCGATTATTTTACTTGCAGATCGTCAAACGACAGGAGGATATCCAAGAATTGCTCAAGTGGCAACCGTAGACCTTCCTGTTATCGCACAAGTTAAGCCGGGTGAAACCATTTATTTTACACACATAGATTTAAAAGAGGCAGAACAATTACTTTTAAAGAGAGAGGCGCACATACAACAGCTCAAGTGCAGTATTCAAATTCAAGAAAAATAGATGAAAACACCCATTAGTGAGTGTGTTTCTTCTACCTTTTTTTGGACATTCAATAGTATAATGTAAAGCAGATTCTATTGAATGGTGAGAAAAAAGGGGGAAGCTTGTGGAAAACAAGAATAAAACGGTAATTAAATCAATGGCTATACTTAATCTGTTTTTAACACATGCGAAATTAAATTTAAATGAAGTGATTGAACTCTTACATATGCCAAAGACATCTGTGCATCGTATGCTTACTTCTTTAGAAGATATGCAGCTGCTGGACAAAGACGAAGACGGATATTATTCATTAGGATTGTTGTTTCTTCAATTCGGTCAATTAGTAGCACAGCGGTTAGATATCAGGCAAATTGCACTCCCTGTTATGAAAGCGCTTCGAGATGACGTTGAGGAAGCAGTGAACCTTATTGTAAAATATGGGAAAGAAGCAATGTATATTGAAAAGCAAGATACAACCCAACCCGTTCGGTTGTATACGGCTATAGGTAGGAAATCACCTTTATATGCAGGGGATTCCCGGATTATTCTTGCCTATTTGCCTGAAGAAGAAGTAGAACAATATTTGAATGAAATACATTTACAACCGATTGGCTATGGTACGATTACAGATAAAGAAAAACTACGACTTATAATAGAAGAAACGCGAAGAAGTGGCTATACAATTAGCCGATCTGAGCTTGAAAATTATACCTCCGCCATAGCTGCACCCATTTATGATCATAAAGGGCATGTGGTTGCTGGTATTAGTGTGGCAGGCCTTGATATCCGGTTTAGTGAAGAGAGATTACCTCTATTAGTTGAAAAGGTAAAAACAGCTGCTATGGATATTTCTCTGAAATTAGGGTATAAGAAATAGATGGTCTTTTGGTAATTGCTATATAATCTTGTTGTAACTGATATTTTTAATCTTTCGATACAAGGTTGATTTTTCCACTTTTATTTTCTAGCGACTGCTGACTACATTCTAGGTCCTTCCCTTTAAAAATCTGAGGAGCATTTTTTGCTCTTCAGCTTCTGATAAAGATAAATCTATTGGGTCATTGTGGATTGGACGAATTTCCCATTTTCAAATAAGCAAGCTAGAAAGCATCGTAATTCAATAACGGAAGAATCTCTGAAAATAACAGCATGCCAGGCGCATTTTGTAGTTCTCTTATGTTACCAGCAATCTCAAAAAATATGTTAGATAATATAACACAACCTCATCAAAAATCTATTGTTTATGCTAATGTATACATATAGAGAAGAAAAAATCATTTTACTTTTTTCGGGGTGATAATGCATACAAAATGAATGAACATCAGTCATTCGGTGGAGGAAGAAACAATGATAAACAACAAGAACGAGAAATATACAAAGATACTACAAGCAGCAATCCATGTTATTTCAGAACAAGGGTTAGATAAGACTTCTATTTCGGACATTGTCAAAGTTGCTGGAGTTGCACAAGGAACGTTTTATCTATATTTTCGCTCTAAAAAAGCTTTAATTCCTGCAATTGCTAATAACCTTCTTACAAGTTCGCTTGAAAGAATAAAGGGAAGAATTACAGGAAAGCAAAACTTTTGGGATGCATTGTGCATTGTGATAGACGAGGTTTATAGTATTACGGATGAAAATAAGGATATTATTGTACTTTGTTATTCCGGGTTGGCGATTGACCATTCAATGGAAGTATGGGAACTTATTTATCAACCATATTACCAGTTTTTTGAGGATATGATTCTACAGGCAATTTATAAAAATGAAGTAATGAGCAGCATAAATGTTAAGTGGACAGCAAAGATGATTATTAATTTTGTGGAAAATGCAGCTGAACGATTTTATATCGGACAAGATCAGGATCTTACGTTAGAATCCTCTAAATCAGAAGTATTTCAATTTCTACAAAGATCGTTGGTTACCCGTTAATAATATTAGAAGTTCAGATTTCATTTACCCTAAAAATGACTGACGTTCATTCATTTTTGTTTTTATTCTTTGAAGTTGGGGCAATTTAACATTAATAATCTAAAAATTCATGTTTTTCATAATGGGATAAAAAAAGGAGAGATCACGATGACAGTTAAGGAGCAATCTCAAACAGGAATGGAAGAGAAGTATAAGGGTGTAAATGAGTATATTGCTAAGGTGTTGGAATTAATCGAAAAAAACGAAGTAACTGACGAGGAAGCGAAATGGATTACAAAGGAAACGGTTGAAGGATTCCGTGAATATGTAAATCCAGGCTTTCTTGAATATCGTAAAACAGTAACGATGGATACGCAGTTTGCTGCTGTCGAATGGTCCGATGAAGGATCTTGCTTTAAAGATGTAAACGGGAAAGAGTATATTGATTGTCTTGGTGGGTTTGGGATTTATAACGTAGGGCATCGTCATCCGAAGGTGTTGAAGGCGGTTCAAGATCAATTGAAACGCCAAGCCTTACATAGCCAGGACTTGTTGGATCCGCTTCGTGCGATGCTTGCTAAGATTTTAGCAGACATTACGCCTGGAGACTTGAAGTACTCCTTCTTCACGAATAGCGGGACAGAGAGTGTCGAAGCAGCGTTAAAGCTGGCGAAGATGTATAGCGACCGGTCAACGATTCTTTCCACAACTCGTGCATTCCATGGGAAAAGCCTAGGTTCTCTATCTGGTACGGCGAAGGGTATGTTCCGGAAACCATTCTTTCCACTCGTTTCGGGCTTCCGTCACGTTCCGTATGGGGATATCGATATGATGAGAAAAACGTTTGAAGTTTGCTCGTTAGTTGGGGAAGATGTGGCAGCGGTCATTCTAGAGCCAATTCAAGGAGAAGGCGGCATCATCCTTCCGCCAGAAAACTACTTGAAACAAGTGAGAGAGCTATGTGATCAATACGATGCAATCCTGATTTTTGACGAAGTGCAAACCGGTATGGGCCGCACGGGCAAAATGTTTGCGGCTGAATTATATGACGTCGTACCGGATATTCTTTGTCTTGCAAAAGCGTTCGGCGGTGGGATTATGCCAGCAGGTGCGATTGTAGCGAAAGAAAAAGTGTTTAAATCGTTATTTCCAAATCCATTTATGCATACCACAACATTCGGCGGCAATCCACTTGCATGTGCCGCTGCGATTGCAACGATACAAGTGTTGCTTGAAGAAAAATTACCAGAGCGCGCAGAAAAAGAAGGGGAATACTTCTTAGCGAAATTGAAAGAGGCCGCGATTGGACATGAAGACAAGGTCATGGAAATTCGCGGAAAAGGATTGATGATTGGGATTGAATTTCATAAAGACGAAGTAGGATATGCCGTTTCGAAAGGAATGTTTGATGAAGGCGTACTCGTAGCAGGAACTCTCGTGAATTCGAAGACAATCCGCATTGAGCCACCTTTGGTTATATCAATAGAGGAAATCGACAAAGTTGTTGCCAGTTTTAAAAAGGTTCTTGAGCAAGTAGAGGCATAAAAGGATATAGAGAAGAGAGCAGGTTCCCGATGCAAGATAGGGGGCCTGTTTTTGTGTTGAAATAAATAAAAAATTTAGAAACAAATCAGAGAGATTGGTGGATTGATATGTATTGAATTGTGATTTAGGCGAAAGCTTTGTCATAATAAAGTAGATAACGGTGTTCACATATATGAGTCTAATAAGTTCTAATAATCTCTTCTTTTCTTGCTATAATATAAGAGAAGAACGACCATATAGGAGGAATTTACTCATGGCCTTTCAGGCGATTTTTTTTGATTTAGATGACACACTGCATGACCATCAGAAGCCTTTTGTAGAGGCACTGCAATCTGTATTTCCAATAAAATCACAGAATCTCCCCATGAACGATGTTTATAAAACATTTCGCTATTATAGTGATTCCATGTGGGAAAATCATATAAATGGAACTTACACACTAGTTGAATTTCGTATAGAACGAGCCGTGCGGACACTGAGAGACTATCAAGTTACGATTACAGCAAGTGAAGCCTGTCAATTTCAGCTTCAATACGAAGAAGCACTCCATTCCATTGCTCTTCTTCCTGAAGTACCAAGCTTATTAACAAGTTTAACAGAATACGGTTTTATGGTTGGCGTTATTACGAACGGTCCCGCCCAGCACCAAACAAAGAAGATTGAATGCCTTGGTTTAACAAAGTATGTTCCAGAGGAGCATATTTTTATATCAGGTGCAATGGGAGTAGAAAAGCCAAATCCAGAAATCTTTCATGAAGTATCGAAGAAGGTAGGGGTTAAACCGGAAGATCTTCTTTACGTTGGAGATTCTTGGATAAATGATATCGTAGGATCACATCGTGCAGGGTCGCAATCCGTCTGGTTTAACCACCGGAAACGACAACCAGAATCGGACATACGGCCATTACGTGAAATTGATCATTTATCTGGTTTGCTAGATGTATTGGAACTGCCCTCCATCCATGTGAAATAAAACGAAAAGCAATCTCTGTTTTGTAGGCAGGGATTGCTTTTTAGTAGTGTTACTACTTTTGTACTATATGAAACGCCTTTCTCAAAAAAAGTACATGACTCCTCGTTAAGATACTTATTTACAATATCTAGTTCGAATTCTTTTGAATGTGTTTTCCTTGATTTTTCCATGAAAAGTCCCCCATAGTATTCAGAATTCAAGCTTTTCCCTTTTTCTGTCTACTATAAGGAGATCATATCATTTTTGAGTCAACTTCTATTTTTATACGGTTTCTTTTCTATTTAATTGTCTGTTCTAGTTCATGTAATGTTTGCGTTAACTGGTCATTTAATTTTCCAAGAGTTTGTTTATCAAGAGGGCTTACTTGAGATCCTGCTACTTCTGGGTTCAAAGATGCTTCCAGTTTTTCATAGAGGTCTGCACTTCTTGGTTTAACTCCATCTTCAAACGTCTTCCAAGTCTCTTCTAATTTTGGTCCTAATTCCTTCACCTTGGCTTGATCTTCGTCGTTAATCGCTTGCTTTAAGTCAGTTGTTGTTGTAAGTAGTTTTGAAATACCATCTTTGACTTGGCTGACAGGAATAAGCTTCTGTGAAAATTGGTATAAAACATCAATTAATTGATTATTCAGTTGTGAAAGGGCCTCTTTATTAATTGTGCTTTCTTTTGATCCTGCAACAGCTGGGTTAAGATATTTTTCAATTTGTGTATATTGATCAGGGTATTGTGATTTCACATTATCTTCGAATGTTTTCCAATTTTCTTCGAGTTGTGGTCCAGTTTTCTTAATGTTTGCTTCATCTCCGGCCGTAATGGCTTTATTTAATTGTTTAGCAGTATGCAGTAAATTTGCAACTCCATCATTTACACTCGTAGCAGTTTGTCCTTCAGATGCAGATTGCGTATTGGTTTTAGTAGTAGAAGTAGTAGATGAAGATTGGGTTGCCATACTACAACCAGTTAGGGCTAATGTACCTGTCATAGCTATTGCCGCAATCGTATTTATAAGTTTCATTGAATAGAATCCCCCAGATTTGTTATAAATTTTAGTTTTGGATTGTTTTTTGCACCTTTTGATTTGGTTGTTTAACACGGCTCCATAGTAAAGCGCCTAAAGCAAACAAAAGTAATGCGATTTGCGGCAGGGCACTTTGCCAAGATGGATAGAATCCTAAGAAATCAATACTTGGTAAGTATCCGGATGTTGTGGATGGTAGCGAACCCGCAAGTTGAAAGCTATGAATACCAAGCCCTGTAAATTTAAAGCACATATAGAAGACAATAAGGCTGGATACTAGGAAAAATGGGCGCATCGGTAATTTAATACCGATAACTAGCATGAGGTAAGCTACGACCGCTAAGATGCCAAGACCAATGAGAACACCGATAATCAACTGCTCTGTACTAATTTGGTTCACCATGCCAATAATAAATAGTACGGTCTCCGTTCCTTCTCGAAAAACGGCTAAGAATGATAGAAACCCAAGGGATACAATCCGTCCTGTATTTAATGCAGATTGGCTTTTATTATGAATATATTGATTCCATTCTGCTATATTGGATTTACTGTGCAACCAATAACTCATATAAAGAAGCATCACAGCTGCGATTATGCCTGTCCAGCCCGAAATTAGGAAATTATTTTGGCCGAAAGCGCCAGAGGTGAAAACGAACTTTACAATAACTGCTAAAATAGCACTAAAAATTAAACCGGCTGAAACACCGCCCCAAATCCAAACTTTTCCCTTTTTTTCACCAGACTTCTTAACAACGGCTAATAATGCGGCTACAACTAGTAGTGCCTCTAGTCCTTCACGAATCGGAATCATTGCGGCATCCCAAATGGTATAACTGGTTTTGCTAGCAAGTGGGGTCAAGTACCCAATCATCTGATCAAGTAACTGGTTTGCATCCTGATATTTACCAGCAGAAATCATTGCATTTACCGTAACCATATCACGCTCTGAATCGCCATATATGGTAGCTGATTGTGATACTACCGTACCCTCAATACTAAGCCATGACTCTCTAACCTTAGTAATATTCGATAATGAGGATTGCTGGTCGCTTTTTTGGACTGCTTCCTGTGTCTGTTGTAACATTACAACGAAATCAGAAAGTGTGATGTTTTGCTTCTTAAAACTATCACTCTGCGAATATTGACCCTGAATGTATTTCTCATTGACACTTTTAAGGTTTTGTAGCGCCGTACTAACATCTTGCTGCTTGTTTTGTATGAAAGCATATTGCACTTGACCCATATTGGATTCAATATCGCTATATGCTTGACCTGAATCAGATTTTACAGAATCCTCAATTGCAAGCCAAGTATCATTAAATTTCTGATAGGTTTGTTGTGCCTCATCTAAATTACCTTGCTTTGCAAGCAATAATGCTTGATCGACCTGTTGCTCAGCTTTACTCATATTTTCTGTTCCCTGACTTGCAGCCAAGCTAGAAAGCGGCTTCATAATAACAAATGAAAACAGAAGAATGAAGAGCAATGAATAGCCAAATTTCTTAAACATAGTATCAGCTCCGTAAATTTTTAATTCAATAATTGAAAACGATTATCATTACCATCGTAACTGATTATTATTATCATTTAAAGATGACGTTTTGTCAACGAAATAACAGTAATCATATTGGACTTAAATAAGAATTAATAAAGTATTGTTCAATTTATAAGCACATTTTCCCATTACAAAGTGATTGAATACCAACGTGTAGATTGGTTTTGCAGGAAAAAAAGAGATTTATTGTGTATGCGCGATACATCATATTTCTTCTTTGAATATATGAAAATAAAATTGTTATAGAAATAAGAACAAATGTTTGATTTTGTTTGTATACCCATTATTTTACATGGTATAATAAGCCCGTCAAAAAGGAATGGAAGTGTTTTTTAACCTATTTCGATTTCTTCCATTCTCCTCATCTAGAAATGGGAGCTTTACTAATGCTGGATAAAATTATTTAATTGGACTGGAATTGATAAGTCCAGTGGGGAAGGAGAAAATATGACGGTTGATTCTACTTCAAGCACTTCAATGGGGGCATTATTTCGTAACAGAGTAATTCGCACGATATTGCTGTCGGTGTTTTTTTTGCAAATCGGTATTTGGGTTCGTAATTATTCTATATTATTGTATGTAATGGAAAGGACAAATGAAAATGCAGTGGCAGTTTCCCTCATTTCTGTAGCAGAATTTGCCCCTATCTTTTTATTTTCATTTATTGGAGGGACGTTTGCTGACCGATGGCTTCCGAAACGAACAATGATTTGGTGTGATCTTCTTAGTGCCCTTTCTATTTTTATTGTTTTGCTAACGCTCGTGTTTGGCAGTTGGAAAGCGATTTTTTTTGCAACGCTTGTTTCGTCAATATTGTCACAATTTTCACAGCCATCTGGCATGAAATTGTTTAAACTGCATGTATCAGAAGAGCTTATTCAACTAGGAATGTCTATGTATCAGACCATTTTTGCTGTGTTCATGATTCTAGGTCCTATTATTGGCACATTCGTCTATCAGCAATATGGTATTGATGTAGCCATTAGTGTTATGGGGATTGCCTTTTTGTTGTCTGCTGCTGTGCTTTTAATGCTACCACCAGACTACGATAGTAAGGCGATGGAAGAAAAAACGACGCTATGGCAAGAAATGCAGGCTGGATTTCGTTATGTTCTTAAAAAACCGTCTTTGACACTGCTCGGTGGTTGTTTTGTTGCTGCTGGATTGGCAATCGGATTAACGCAACCGCTCACTATATTTCTTGTTACTGAACGACTAGGATTGCCAAAGGAGTCTCTACAATGGTTAATGGCGGCAAACGGAATTGCAATGATTATCGGTGGAGGACTTGTAATGGGGACAGCAAAAAAATATGCTCCACAGCATCTTCTTATTTTCGGGATGCTTGTCAGTGCCTGTGGTTTTTTATTGATGGGGCTATCCACGCAGTTTTGGTTGACACTCACTGCACAATTCCTATGCGGACTTGTTTTTCCTTGCATCCAAATCGCAATTAACACAATGATCATGCAAAATACAGAGGCGGCATTTATCGGTCGTGTTAACGGTATATTAATCCCGTTCTTTATGGGGGCAATGGTCATATCCATGACCATTGCGGGATGGCTGAAAGAAGCACTTTCTCTTGTAGTTATTTTCGAAGTAGCGACAGTACTTTTCATAGTTGGGGGTATCATTATGATGCCACTATTGAAACGGCCGGAAATGAAACAGGAAAGTGTGAAGGATGTATAGGGATTGCCTAGTAATGTAAATGGTACAAAACATTATTGTATAACAATATAAAATAATTTGTAGGTATCATAGAAATTAATGATACCTATTTTTTTCGTAAAAATAGCTACCATAGATATCTTTCTAGAAACTACAGGATAAAAAATCCATGAACTTGTTTTCAGGTAATTGCTTTTAGTTTTGTTGCAACTTATATTTTTTAATCTTCCGATACAAGGTTGTTCTTGCTATGTTCATTTTTTTAGCGACTGCTGATATATTCCAGTCCGTTTCTTTCAAAAGTTTGATGAGTATGTTTTGCTCTTTTGCTTCGAGTAAAGATAATTCCATTTGGTTGCTGTCTAGGGAGAAGTTCTTTTCATTTTCAAATAAGTAAGATGGCAAGTCACGTAATTCAATAACAGAGGAATCGCTGAAAATAACAGCATGTTCAAGCGCATTTTGAAGTTCTCTAATGTTACCAGGCCAATTGTATGCCAAAAGATAGGATCGAGTATGTTCGGAAAGGGTAATCGGATTCTTCTCATATAGGGTAGAAAGCTGTTTTAAAAAGTATTCTGTTAGTAGCGTAATATCATCCCTTCGTTCACGGAGCGGGGGAATGGTAACTGTAACGACATTTAGTCTAAAAAACAAATCTTCTCGAAATAGCCCTTTTTTACATAGTTCGTATAAATTTTTGTTTGTTGCAGCGATAATTCGTACATTTACAGAAATAGGCTGAGATGATCCTAATCTTGTCACTTCTTTTTCTTGTAGCACCCTTAGTAAATGTACTTGTAAGTCGAGCGGCATTTCCCCGATCTCATCTAAAAATAAAGTACCTTCGTTCGCTTCTTCGAATTTTCCCTTTTTCCCTCCTGTTATGCCCCCGGTAAAGGTTCCGCGCTCGTATCCAAATAATTCACTTCCTATTAGTTCTTTTTGGATGGCACCACAGTTAATAGCTATAAATGGTTTGTTACATCTGTTACTTGATTTATGTATGGTTTGTGCAATTTTCTCTTTTCCGGTTCCGCTTTCTCCTAATAGAAGAATGGGAACGTTTGATACAGAAGCTTTATGACATTTATATAAAGCCGCTGTGAAGTTTATTGATGTTCCAATAACTTCTGTCCAAGGTCCCTCTTGTGGAATGACTGCGGAAGGAGCTTTTTCTTTATTTTTATTGTCTTTAAAAACGATCGTATAGCCGACAAAAGTGTCCAAATAATAAATTCGATTTATATCCTTTATATGGAAACCTTGAATTGTCAATTCGTTTTCGTTCCGGTTTCGGCCTGAAACATTTGATAGTAATTCCAGTTCACTTACTAGACAAGTAAACTGGGGATATTCGGATATTTTCAATTCGGCTGACAGATTAAATTGTTCTGTTAGTTTTTGACTGCATTGTACAACAAGCAGGGCACGGTTAAGCACAAGAATATGTTCGGTTTTCCACTTACTGCTTTCACGAAAAAAAATTTCAGTTAAATAGCTGTTTATTTTAACATAAATTTGCGTAAGCTGTGCTTCAATAACTTGTGCTATAGATATTGCTAGTCCTAACGTATGAGGCTGGGCATGATTCCAAAGTCCTGTGAAGTCTATTGCACCAATGATTTCTTTCGTAAAGGGATGAGTGATGGGAGCGGAGGAGCATGTCCATTGATGGCATCCTTGACAGTAGTGTTCGGCGGAAAAAATCTGAATCGGTTTTTTTGTAACAATACTTGTACCAATTGCATTTGTACCTGCGGTATGTTCACTCCAGTCCATTCCGGATGCGAAATTCATTTTTTCGGCTTCGCGGGTAGTAGTGGAATCGCCTTTCAAATAAATAATACGACCATTTTGATCAGACAACGAGATCATATAGCCGGTACCCGTCATCTTATGAAATAAATCATCGATAATAGGACGGGCAATTTGATAGAGTTCAGATTTTTTTAGTAACAGGTTTAATTCGTAATCTGATAATGCGAGCTTTGTTTGTAATTGTGAAGGGTTAACACCTGTTTCCTGACAACGTTTCCAAGAATGAAAAATATTTGTCCTCACTTTTTCTACTATCGCATCTTCTCCCAACTTCGTAACAAATAACTCCCACATTGCTCCTAATTCCTGTGCTTTACTGGGCAAATCGTAGGTAGAGAAAATAGATATATAAGGATTTTTCATTGGTTTCCCCCTTTAGCAATCGATAAGAACATTCTACCGTTTACTTTTCACGTTAAACTGTTGCGTGCAACATCCGTAGCGATACAGTTGTAGTAATTCGCTACAACTACATAGTTTCCTTCTTAGAAAATACCAAGTCATATTGGTATTTTGAAAGTCTAGAAAACTGGCACAGTACTTGCTATATAAAAAGATGAGTACGAAATATAGTTTGAAAGGGGAGAAGGGAATGAAAACAGATACAACCAGAAAGGCGCAAATACTTGCTATAGACGCCGGAGGAACGATGACCGATACGTTCATCATTGATGACAAAGGAGACTTTGTCGTTGGAAAGGCACAATCGACGCCGCAAGATGAATCCATTGGTCTTCTTAACTCTGCTAGAGATGCCCTCACTTACTGGGACTCGACAGTAGAAGAAGAGTTTCCAAAACTACTTGCTGGTGTATATTCTGGAACAGCCATGCTAAATCGCCTAGTATCAAGAAATGGCCGCCGAGTCGGGTTGATCGTTAATAAAGGGATGGAAGACTTTCATCGGATGGGCCGGGCCATTCAGGCTTATCTAGGCTATTCGTATTCTGATCGGTTACATTTAAATACGCATCGCTTCGACCCCCCACTTGTGTCAAGAGAATGTACAAAGGGCATTACGGAAAGAGTGGATTTATTTGGAAACGTCATTATTCCGCTTTATGAACATGAGGTGGAACCAGCCATTTTAGAACTGTTAGAGCAAGATGTGGAAGCAATTGTTATCAGCTTGCTCCATTCATATAAATATCCTGTTCATGAACGAAAAATTAGAGATATTGCAATCGCTACTTTACAAAAGGTTGGGAAAGATATACCGGTTTTTGCTTCCGTTGATTATTATCCAGTGAGAAAAGAGTCTCATCGTACAAATACAACGATTATCGAAGCCTATGCAGCCGATCCGTCTCGCGAGACATTGGCAAAAATCGATACGATGTTAAGAGATCACGGAGCAGATTTTGATCTTCGTGTTATGGCTAGTCATGGTGGGACGATTAGTACACATGCAAATGAACTAGCAAGAACGCTTGTTTCAGGTCCAATTGGGGGAGTAATTGGCGCGAAATACCTTGGTGAACATCTTGGTATTCGCAATATTGCATGCTCAGATATTGGCGGAACAAGTTTTGATATGGCGCTTATCACGCAAGGCGATTTAAGTATTAACACAAGTCCGGATATGGCAAGGTTGGTTCTGTCGTTGCCACTTGTTGCAATGGATACTGTCGGAGCAGGAGCAGGTAGCTTTGTCAGAATCGATCCAAACTTTAAATCGCTAACACTTGGACCGGACAGTGCAGGCTCGAGAGTGGGAGTTTGTTATCCGGACGGAGGATTAGATACTGTAACGGTATCTGACTGTCATGTTGTTCTTGGTTTAATTAATCCGAATAACTTCCTTGGCGGCGAAGTTAAGTTAGATCCGGAACGCGCCTATGAAGCTGTGAAAGAACAGATTGCAGACCCGCTCGGGTTAGAGGTAGAAGACGCTGCATACGGTGTCATCGACTTGCTTGAATCGCAGCTTCGTAATTATTTAGAATCAATGATTTTGGGTAAAGGGTATTCGCCGTCTCAATACGTCTGTTTCTCATATGGCGGGGGAGGTCCACTTCATACGGCAGGCTATACAAAGGGTCTTGGTTTCGAGGAGGTTCTCGTACCAGCGTGGGCAGCAGGATTTTCTGCATTTGGTTGCGGCGCTGCTGATTTCGAATATCGCTACGATAAAACGCTCGATATCAATGTAGACAATGATGCACAAGATGAAAGTAAGTTAATTGGCGGCAAAGTATTACAAGATGCTTGGGATGAATTGATGGAAAAAGTCGCAGGTGAATTCGAGAAAAATCAGTTTAATAGAAAAGATGTAGATTTCCGCCTCTATTTCCGTATGCAATATCAAGGACAATTAAATGACCTTGAAATTGAAGCACCAATTGCATCATTTAAGAGTGTTAGCGATTGGGATGCACTTGTGGAGGCATTCGAAGAGACTTACACGAGAGTTTATGCGAAGGCAGCAACATCGCCTGAACTGGGTTACAGTATTACAGGAGCAATTATTCGTGGTGTTGTGGAAGTGGCTAAACCTCGAATTTCTGAAGAACCTTTAACAGGTGAAACACCGCCAAAAGATGCATTCCTTGGCGAACGTCCAGTGTACTGGAAAGGCGAATGGTTGATGGCGGATATTTGGGAAATGGAAAAACTGAAACCGGGTAATAGAATTCAAGCATTTGCGATTCTTGAATCTCCAGCCACAACGTTTGTTATTCCGCCTGGATTTGAAACGTATCTTGATGGACATCGGATTTTCCATTTGAAAGAACTTTAATGTAAAAGGAGGTTATGGATATGAAACTAACGGATAAAGGTCTGAAGGGACGCAAGAACATTGGCTGGGACGGAAAAACTTTGAAGCAAATGCGCAGTGAAATTGATGAGATTAGCCGTTCTACCGGTCATTACGCAGGACTCCAAACGCTGCCGCTCAAAGAAACGGATCCGATTCGGTATGAAAAGATTTTTTCGAAGCTGCGCGGAGGGGTCGTGCATGCTAGAGAAACGGCAAAAAAAGTAGCAGCCTCCCCTATTGTTGAGCAAGAGGGAGAATTATGCTTTACATTATATACGCCTGATGCAGACTCGGTTGTAACATCTACTGGAATTATCATTCACGTTGGTACGATGGGTGCAGCCATTAAATACATGATTAAAAATGATTATGAAACAAATCCAGGAATTGAGGATGGAGATATCTTTTGTAACAATGACTGCCAGATAGGAAATGTTCATCCATGTGATGTCCATACAATTGTACCTATTTTTCACGAAGAAGAGCTAATTGGTTGGGTTGGTGGAGTAACCCATGTAATTGACGTTGGAGCAACGGCACCAGGTAGTATGACGGTGGGTCCGGTTACTCGCTATGACGACGGTTACCAAATTGCTTGCCGAAAAATTGGGAAAGCAGATACGTTGTTAAAGGACTGGTTAATTGAGAGTCAACGTTCTGTCCGAACAACAAAGTATTGGCTGCTAGATGAACGGACGCGTATTGCCGGCTGTCATATGATTAGGGACCTTGTTCTTGATATTATCAAAGAGGAAGGCACTGACACATATAAGCAATTTATTCGCGAAGTAATTGAGGATGGCCGCCGCGGTTTTGTGAATCAGGTGAAAACATTGCTGATTCCGGGGAAATATCGCCAGGTTTCATTTGTTGACGTACCATATGAAAATCTCGATGTGCCTCCTTACGCACGCGTCAATACCATTATGCATGCACCTACTGAACTTACAGTTCATAAAGATGGGCAATTTCAAATCAATTTTGAGGGTGTAAACAGATGGGGATGGCATAGTTATAATGCAACACCTGTCGCAATTACGAGTGGAATTTGGGTCATGATGTCACAGACGCTTATTCCAAATGATCGTGTTAATGATGGTGCACTATATGCTAGTAGCTTTGATCTTCCTTATGGTTCCTGGTTAAATCCAGATGATATTCGTACAGCCCACAGTTATGCATGGCATTTCCTTGTTTCTGCTTGGAGCCCTTTGTGGCGTGCTCTTAGTCGTAACTATTTTGCCCGTGGTTATTTGGAAGAAGTGAACGCTGGAAATGCGAATACATCTAACTGGCTACAGGGCGGGGGATACAATCAATTTAATGAAAACCATGCTGTGAACAGCTTTGAATCAGCAGCAGAAGGCGTTGGAGCAAGTGCAGTGAAAGATGGTATTAGCCATGCGGCAGCGATTTGGAATCCTGAAGGCGATATGGGTGATATGGAAATTTGGGAATTAGCAGAACCGCTCCTTTATTTAGGACGGAGCATTAAGCCGAATACAGCAGGTTATGGGAAATATCGTGGTGGCAGTGGATACGAGACACTCCGAATGGTATACGGGGCGAAGGACTGGACCATGTTCTTTATGGGTAACGGGTATATGTCAAGTGACTGTGGGTTAATGGGGGGATATCCGGCAGCATCCGGATATCGTTATGAAGCTCATGGTACGAACATCAAAGAACGGATTGAAAAGGGATTGCCAATCCCAACAGGGGGAGATATCGATCCTGATAATCCAGAATATGAGACATTAATGGAAGCAGAAGAGGTTATCCGTGATAAGCAATCTATTACGACGGAAACCATTTTTAAGGATTACGATCTGTATTTAAACTACCTTCGTGGGGGCCCTGGATTCGGAGATCCGCTTGAGCGTAAGCCAAAGATGATTGAAGACGATTTAAATGACGGTCACATTCTAGTTCGCTATGCAGAGAATGTGTACGGAGCCGTTGTGAGCAAGAACGAAAAGGGCACGTACGTTGTCGATGAACAAGCAACGGAAAGTCGCCGCAAGGAAATTAGAAAAGAGCGACTTACTCGAGGCACAACTACTAAGAAGTGGATGGAGCAAGAGAGAGAAGCAATCGTGGCCAAAGATGCGAAAGTACAGGTGCGTCATATGTACGCAGGTAGCTTTGCACTTAGCGAAAGCTTTTTGAACGAGTTTAAAGAGTTTTGGAATGTACCGAACGAATGGGACTTGACGGAGGATGAGCTAGAAATGCCAGTATTCGGGGCGAAAATCAAACGCAACAACAAATAATGTTGAATGGGGTGAAAACATGACACAATACGATCGTAAAACCATAGAAGAGCTAGTGGATGGGACGATTGATTTTTACAAGTTAAAAGAGATGCTTTCAAATTTTAAAGATTTCGACCGGTTTAAAACGTACATCAGTATTCTTCAGGAACGAGTACCATGGAATGATCCAATTCTTCTTCCAGCAGGGCTTCACCTGTATATTGTTCAGAAGAAAAACGGGGATAGAATTGTAAAGTGTGATTGTGGTCATGAATTCTGTGATGCGAAAGACAACTGGAAGCTTCATTCCTTGATTTACGTACGAGATACCCCGGAAAAAATGGCAGAATTATACCCGAAGATGCTTGCCCCTGATCCAGAATGGCAGGTTATTCGTGAGTACTACTGCCCTGAATGTGCCACGCAGCTCGAAGTAGAAGCTGTCACACCTTGGTATCCAATCTTAAAGGATTTCGAACCTGATATTGATGCTTTTTATAGTGAATGGTTAAAAATGCCCCTTCCACAGGCGAAATAAGAATAGGAATCAGACGATGGTGAAAACTGTCGTCTGATTTTTAATTTGCCCTTACCGAGAGAAATTTAATTGATATGATTAATTCTATATTGACATAGCATGAAAATAGCTTTACATTTAATTATGATATATTATTAATAGAAAAATACATAAATAAGCTATACTATTTCGGCTGTTCTATAACATTTGTAGGAAATTAGTATAACCTATTACAAGTTTCGTTTTAATTGGGGATAAATGTAACCGTTTTCAAAAACAGGAGATGCAATTTAACTTTGGAGGAGAGTCGTTCATGAGAGTTATTAAGAATCTAACGTTTCAAGTGGCAATTGCTATTATTCTAGGTATTACCGTAGGGGTACTTTGGCCAACCGTGGGACAACAGATGAAGGTAATTGGGGAAACCTTCATTAATGCAATCAAAATGGTCATTGCACCAATTATCTTTTTAACGATTGTACTTGGTATTGCGAATATGGGAAGTATGAAGAAAGTGGGTCGTGTTGGCGGAAAAGCGCTATTATACTTTGAGATTGTTTCGACATTTGCACTTATTATTGGGATTGTTGTTGCTAACTTGGTAAAACCAGGTTCTGGGCTCGATCCATCGAAGCTAAGTAAAGGGGATGTTTCCTCCTTTGTACAAACAGGTAAGTCAATGAACTGGGGGGATTTCTTTTTTCATATCGTACCATCTAATATGTTTGATGCGTTTGATAAAGGAGATATTCTACAAATCTTGTTTTTCTCTATCCTCTTTGGAGCAGCCATAACAATGCTTGGCAAAACGGGGGAACCTCTTATCGACTTTTTTGAAAGATTATCAAAAGTGTTTTTCAATATATTAGGTATGGTAATGAAATTGGCTCCTCTTGGTGCATTTGGAGGAATGGCGTTTACAATTGGTAAATTTGGTATTCATACTCTTATTCCACTAGGTAAACTCATGATTTGTGTATATGCAACTATGTTTTTATTTGTGTTTGTTGTCTTGCTCCTTATTTCAAAAATATATAAATTTAGTCTATTGAAATATTTATCCTACATTAAAGAAGAAATTCTTATCGTATTGGGTACTTCTTCATCTGAATCCGTGTTGCCACGAATGATGGCAAAGATGGAGAAATTCGGTGCTTCTAGATCTGTAACGAGTCTAGTTATTCCAACAGGTTATTCTTTTAACCTAGATGGAACTTCTATTTACTTATCAATGGCAACGATTTTCTTAGCACAAGTATTCCATGTTAACCTTTCCATCGGTCAACAAATTACGATTATTGCTATCTTACTGTTAACATCAAAGGGCGCGGCTGCCGTAACTGGTGGTGGATTTATCGTACTTGCTTCTACACTTTCTGCACTAAACGTTATTCCGCTAGAAGGATTAGCATTACTACTTGGCGTGGATCGTTTTATGTCAGAGGCACGTGCCATTGTAAACTTAATTGGAAATGGGATTGCTACTATCGTTGTAGCAAAGAGTGAAAATGAGTTTGATGAATCGAAACAACAAGCAGCATTGCTAGAATTAAAGCAATCCAAAGCAGTTTAAAACTGAATTTATAAATAGGAAAACAAAGAACGCACCCGAAGAGGGGCGTTCTTTGTTTTCTTACGCAAGATGTTTTGTGTGCGCTGCGTTTGAGCGTGAACGTGCAACTGCTTGCAGTAGTTTTAGATTAACCGATTCATTTTTTTGAACGGATTGCTGATAGGTTTGTTGAAACGATAAGACAGGGGAAGGCGGTAGTTCTCCGCAAACGTCTATACCATACACATTTTCATAGGTGAAAATGCTTTGTAAGTATACAATGAGCGTACGCACGTCCATATCCCCTTGATCCCAGTTTGTAACCGCAACCGAAGGATCTAATATGTCTTTATCTATACTTACATATACGGTATCGGTAGGAATATTCGATAGAATGGTCTTATACGAATAGGGGTGGTTCTTCTGATAGGGTAAAATGGTTACCTTTGATGAATGTTGAAGCGGTGTTGTTTGAGCCTGAGGCCCAATGATGACAACATGCTTTAGCATGGGAATATATCGTAAGGCAAACGATACCCAAGAACCGCATGAAATAATCGATTCAGTAGTAAAACCAAGATCAGTATGATGATCGAATAGAATAAGAGTAAACGGGTTTTGAATTTCTTGTAATAATAGAAATGTTGTATAGTGATAGTTTCCGCTTCCGATAAAGGTAATGCCTTTCTTTCGTCTTTTTGTGAGCGCTTTTTGGATTCTCTTTAGGGAATCCTTTGCGCAGTATAAGTTAACATGCTGAAGATTTTGTAGATCAATATCTTCGTGAGAATGAGATAATAGCTTTCGTTGTCCTGCAAAAGTTTCGTCATAACGTAAAATAGTTACACCGTCATATAATAAACCCATATCACTCATCTCCTTTGAATCGTCTGTTAGTTAGATAATGGTTTGAACGGTATGTTTCAGAATAATAAAGTGAAACTTCCATCAGTGGGGGTCTTACTGCCCGTTAATGCGGGATAAATTTTTATAGAAAATTATAGTACTTTTATGTAGGAATCTCAAATAAATTGGGGATAGTAGAAGTTTAAAAACATATAAAAACCCGAATAATGGCACTTTTTTAAAGCGTGCACTATTCGGGTTAATTTCATTTCAGGGTTATTAGGGCAGCCAAATTAATTTTAGCATAGTAACATATTTTTATTTTAAACTATCAGGTACGTACCAATAATTATCTTGACCCAGTTTAGTTAAGTAATCTTTAAATTCTTTGGAGCGATAAGCGTCTGAAATTGCTTTTGCCCATTTTGTGTCTTTATTCTTTTCATCAACAACCACTGTAATTTCTAAATCCTTTACAAGTGTTTCGGATAATAATGATTTTTTTGGATCAATATGTGCTGCATATACAATGCTACCCGGAAGTACACCATAATCAATATCGTCCATAGCACGAGGAATTTGTGCAGAATCCATCAAGGTAATGTCCAATTTGTGTGGATTTTCAGCTATATCATTTTTTGTTACGGTAATTGGATTGATACCATCTTTCAGTTTAATCCATCCAGCTTTTTGTAACAAATTAAAAGCACGAGAAGCATTGGATGGATCTTGTGGAATTGCAATTTTTGCACCGTCTTTCACTTGATCGATAGAATTGTACTTATTCGAAAAAATACCAGCGGGTACAGAAGGTATATGTATAATCGGTACTAAATTGGCTTTTTTCTCTTTATTAAAGGAGTTTACGTATGCAGTGTGTTGATCTACATTGAAATCAATACTTCCTTCTGTCAAAGCAATATCTGCTTGGAGTAAATTAGAGAAATTTACTAGTGTTACTTTGTATCCTTCTTTTTCTAGAATTGGTTTCACGCCAGTTTTAAATAATTCACTATAAGGACCAGGGGAGGTACCTACTTTCAATTCTTTCTTTTCGGAGGTAGTCGTTTTGCCACACGCTGCTAAATTAAAAATAAGGATACTCGCTAGTAAAATAAGAAAGGTGTTTTTTAGAAAACTAAACTTCATCTTTTCATTCATCCTTTACAATTTATTGTTGAGTAAGGAGTGCGTTATTTTTTTCTTTTATAGAAGTAAAGATTTGGTCTTGGTGTAAAGCTTTTGAAGCAAGTAAGCTGAAAAATTGTGCTGCAGGAACAATGGCCTCTTCGTCAATCGTAAACTTTGGATGATGATGGTTGTATGATTTTCCGGTACCAATGTTAACAAATGTCCCTGGTATCGTTTCTTGATAATAAGCAAAATCCTCACCGCCAAGACTAGGGCCAATAGCTTTTACTTCATAACCTGTTTCATTTGCGATATCGGTCACGAATGGCGTCCATAAGGCATCATTATTGGTTGCTGGTGGACCTGGATGCCAGTGGAATTCTATGTTAACCCCGAGCCCATTTCCTACTCCTTCTAATACTTGCTTCATTTTTTTCGGAATGGCTTTTCTAGTTTCATCTTTTAAGGTACGAACAGTACCTTGCATATAAGCTTTTTCTGGAATGACATTCCATGTATTTCCGCTTGTTAACTCAGTTATGCTTATGAGCGCATGATCCAATGGGTCGGTATTTCGACTAATAATCGTTTGCAGTGCTGTAATCAAATGAGAGGAAGCAACAATTGGGTCAATCCCTTTATCGGGAGCGGCTGCATGTGTTCCTTTGCCAGAAACGAAGACCTCAAATCGGTCAACTGCGGCTGTTAACGGACCAACTCGTGTACCAAACTCTCCTACTTTAAGGTAAGGCGTGTTGTGAAGACCAAAAATAGCTTGTACACCATCGAGTCCGCCGCTTCCTAGGATCTCTTCTGCACCATGCCCAGTTTCTTCTGCAGGTTGGAATATGATTCGAACAGTGCCAGGAAGTGAATGTTCTTGTTGCTTTAATAAGTATGCAGCACCTAAAATGACAGATGTATGAAAATCATGACCACAAGCATGCATGATTTCCGACTTGGAAGAAATATAGGGTAGATCCGTTTCTTCGTGAATTGGCAATGCATCAATATCTGCGCGAATCGCTATCACAGGTCCTTCTGGATTACCAGATACTTCGGCGATAAGCCCTGTTTTGAGAGGAACATCTAATACGCGTATCCCAACATCAAGCAATCGCTGTTTTAATAAAGCAGTAGTTTTCACTTCTTGATTAGATAGTTCAGGAAATTGGTGAAGATGTCTACGAACAGCAATTAGTTCATTTTCTAAATGACCAATGATATGTAACAGTTTTTCTTGCGGCATGTCGATTCTCCCTTCTTCATTCAGTAGCTTATTGATTATTACTCATGATGTACCATGTTAAAATCTAATGTATATCTTTCTTTGCTATCTTTATCGACGTCGTATTTTTCTAGATAGTATGTTTCCAAGTGATTGAAACCCTTGGACTAGTACGATTAGGATGATAACCGTAATAATCATAACCACTGTGTCAAATCGTTGATATCCATACGTAATTGCTAAATCCCCAATTCCGCCGCCTCCGACTGCACCAGCCATAGCGGATGCGCCGATCAGACCGATGGTAGCAATCGTAAGGCTCAAAATAATCGATCCTAATGCTTCTGGTACAAGAAAGCGGAAGATAATTTGCCAAGGCGTTGCTCCCATTGCTTTTCCTGCTTCGATTACACCCGGATCGACCTCAAGGAGAGAATTCTCGATGAGACGAGCAATGTAAGGAGCTGCGAAAAAGATCAGCGGTACAATCGCAGCTGCTGTTCCAATCGATGTTCCAACAAGTAAGCGGGTGAGCGGAATGATAGCGACCATTAGGATGATAAATGGAAGCGAACGAAAAATATTAATAATGGTATTTAATATGGTGAATAATGGCGCATTCTCCATGAGATGCCCTTTGCGCATAATGACTAATAGTACCCCTAATGGAAGGCCGATAAGAGTAGAGAAGAGAAGTGAAATGCTGACCATTTGTAATGTTTGAATGAGCGATTCAATGATTTCTTGCGTACTAACTTGCACTTGGCAAAACCTCCTTGATAAGAATATTGGATAGATGAATAGACTGAAGCGCCTCGCCCACTTGTTTTGTATTTCCGATAAATTCAACAATTAAGTTTCCAAAGGCATTCCCTTGTAGCTCGGTAATTTGACCGAATAGAATATTGATATCTATATCGAATTTCTTCGCAATGGTTGAGATAAGAGGATGGCCGGCTGATTCACCAACAAAAACGATACGGTAAATCTTTCTACTTCCATTATTTTTCGCAATTACGTTTAGAATCGATTCTGGTATTTTATCGTGCATAACAGTGCTGACAAAGTTTTTTGCCGTATTCGTAGATGGATTAGAGAACACTTCGAAAACAGAACCCTCTTCAATGATTTTTCCATCCTCCAGAACAGCTACCCGGTCGCAAATATCACGAATGACATTCATTTCATGCGTAATTAATAAAATCGTAATGCCATACGTTTTGTTTACTTCTTTTAATAAATCTAAAATCGAGCTAGTTGTTTGTGGGTCTAAGGCTGAAGTTGCTTCGTCGCATAATAAAATTTTCGGATTAGTTGTTAACGCTCGTGCAATACCAATTCGCTGCTTTTGTCCACCTGAAAGCTGATCTGGATACTTGTTAGCTTTATCTTTTAAACCAACAAATTCAAGTAGCGCCATTACGCGTTCTTTTATTTCAGCCTTTGGTACCTTTGCTAAAATAAGCGGCATAGCGACGTTTGTAAAAACGGTTTTTGAATTAAGTAAGTTGAAGTGCTGAAAGACCATACCGATATTGCGCCTTACTTCACGAATTTGTTTTTCTGAAAGGGTAGTTAAGTCGTGATTGTCAACGAGTATGCGCCCGGAAGAGGGGACTTCGAGAAAGTTAACACAACGTATAAGTGAACTTTTCCCTGCACCGCTTAATCCAATCACACCGTAAATTTCGCCTTCCTTCACTTCAAGATTAATGCCATTTAGTGCTGTAATTTTACTTTGTCCGTTGTCGTACACTTTCGTAACTTCTTCAAATGTAATCAATGATCTCACTCCTTTAAATAAGTGCACTCCATAATTTTTATAAAAACTATGGATTTACTATGAATTATGGATATAGATTCTTATTTTTCTGTAGATAGACCTATTTGAGAAAAATAAAAAAGCCTCTTACATATAACAAGAAGGCGTTAGATAAATTTATCTCTTATCTTTCAAGCGCCGTAGCTTGTTGGAATTGGCACAGTTCTCGTTCCGTAAAGGAAAACAAGTCTGCTGCCGAGAGTTCATCGGGCCAAATCCCTCCCTCTCTCGAAATAAGAAAACATATATTGGATTTTAATGAAAATTTAATATACTTAGAATACATAGAATAATAAGGTTCGTCAATAGTCAATCCACAAAAGGTAAAATGAAAAAATAATTGACAATTAGTATATAAAGGAAATATAGTAAATGAAACACTTAATTCATAGTAATTTTATGTTATTACATAGAATTATATTCTTATCAAGAGAGGTTGAGGGACTGGCCCAATGACACCTCGGCAACAGGCTTTATAGGTACTGTGCCAATTCCAGCGAACATGAACTGTTCGAAAGATAAGAGATCCGATGCTTGTTTATGTGACTCTTCTTATCAAAAAGAAGGGTCTTTTTACATTTTATAAAAAATGGGGGATGTATAATGAGAAAATTTGGTATTATATTATCTGTTTTGGTACTTGTATTTGTTATTTCTGGATGCGGGAAGAGTGTTTCGAGCGAAAACAAAGTGATTAAGGTTGGCATTCGAAGTTCCGAAATCAAAACATGGAATTACATCGCAGACCTTGCGAAAAAGGAAGGCTTAACTGTAGAAATTGTAAATTTCAATTCAACCATTGATCCCAATACTCCGCTTAATGATGGAGAAATTGATGTAAATGCGTTCCAGCATATTTCCTATTTGGATCAGTTTAATGCTAAACATAATACAAAAATTGTCCCAATCGGTACCACAATTATAGCTCCATTAGGAATTTATTCGAGTAAGTATAAGAGTTTGAAAGATATACCAGATGGATCAAAAATTGCGATTCCGAATGATCAATCGAACTGGGGCCGCTCCCTGTTACTGTTACAAGAAGCAGGACTCATTAAAGTCGTGGATAATTTTAACGGAGATGGCGGGGCTGACAAAATTAAAGAAAATCCAAAAAAATTAGATATTGTTCCAGTCGATGGTGCAACTACACCGAGAGTCATGCAAGATGTTGCTGCATCCGTTATAAATAATGGAACGGCACTTACAGCTGGCTTAAAGTTAAAGGATTCTTTATTCCACGAAAGTAAAACGGCAAAGCCATACATTAATATTATTGCTGCACGTGAGAAGGATAAGGACCGTCCCGAGTTAAAGAAACTGGTTAGTATTTATCAATCTAAAGAAGTCACTGACTTTATTGATAAAACATACGAAGGGAATTACATTCCTACTTTTATTTCGTTAGAAGAGTTAGCTAAATACAAGGAGACATTTAAAAATAATAAATAATTATGATGGAGGAGGAGTCCTGATATGGGGAAAAGACAAATGAAATTTTCTGCTTATCTTGTTGGAACTGGGATTCATGTAGGCTCATGGCGACATCCTGATGCAAAGCCAGATGCCAGTATTGACATTGATTTTTACCGCCATTTAGCACAGATTGCGGAAAGAGGAAAATTCGATATTGCGTTTATTGCGGATAGTTTAGCTATTAATGAGGATTCGCATCCGAACATTCTCAATCGTTTTGATCCCACCATTTTAATTAGCGCACTTGCTGGTGCAACGTCCAAGATTGGTCTTGTGGCAACGGCCTCGACTACTTACAACGAACCATTCAATTTGGCGAGACAATTTATGTCCATTGACCATGTTAGCCATGGAAGAGTGGGATGGAATGTCGTGACAACGGGCGATGCAACTGGGCTAACATCCCAAAACTTTGGTCGCGACGAGCACGTGGAACACAATAAACGTTATGAACGAGCAGAGGAATTTCTTGATGTGGTGCAAGGGTTATGGGATTCCTGGGAAGATGATGCCTTCGTTTTTAATAAAGAGACCGGTCAATTTTTTCATTCGAATAAAGTCCATCCTTTGTATTATAAAGGAAAGTTCTTTTCAGTTAGAGGTCCATTAAATATTGCCCGTTCCAAGCAAGGACAACCGGTTATTGTAGAAGCAGGTGCATCGGAGCCTGGGCAACGATTAGCAGCACGAACGGCAGAGGTAGTCTTTTCCCATGTGAAAGATTTTGATAAAGCAAGGTCTTTCTACAAGAGTCTAAAGGGAAAACTAGCTGACTATGGCCGCGTTGAAGACGAGTTACACATTCTTCAAGGCATTTCGCCCATAATTGGCGATACGGAAGAAGAAGCAGAGGAAAAATATCAGCAACTACAAGATTTACTTATACCGGAACAAGGCTTGCGCTTCTTGTCAGGGTATTTAGGGAAAGTTGATTTTAGTCAATATACGCTTGATACACTAGCAAGAGAGGTTCATTTCCCTCATGAGAATGGTATACAAAGCCATTTTGAAAGAATGCTTTCGGTAATTGATAAAGAAAATCCTACCCTTAGAGAGCTTTACAACTTGTTGGAAGGAAGTGCAAGACGAGATTGGGTAGGAACGCCTGAACAAATCGCGGATCAATTGGAAAAGTGGTTTTTGGAGGGAGCTGCAGATGGGTTTATGCTGATTGCTCCACTTCTTCCACAAGGTCTGGAAGATTTTGTGGATAAGGTTGTGCCAATTCTGCAAGAACGGGGACTTTTCCGACACGATTATGAAGGAAGCACATTACGTGAACATTTAGGATTAAAGAAACCAAGTAATCGGTTCGCAATAAATTCAATGAGGTAGATAAGATGACTCCGATTATTTACGAGAACACTGAAAAAGATATCACTCTCTTACATACTAGTATTCGTCTCTATGAAAAGAGGGCACTGAATGAATTTTTCAGTACCCTCATTATAATATACCGAGGTCATCTCTTAGGCCCAATCAGTAAGTGAATTTCTTAAGCCAACTTCTCTTCCTTGAATGATGTCTTCTCATCTTTCATTCTTCTGAAAATGGTAGCAAGGATGGAACCTGAGATATTATGCCATACGCTAAACATGGCACTTGGTACAGCTGCCAGAGGTGAGAAATTAGCCATGGCTAATGTAACTCCTAGACCAGAGTTTTGCATCCCGACTTCGAGTGCAACAGCTTTTTGCTTTGATAAATCCATGCCAAACAAACGTGCGAAGAAAAATCCAAACAAAAAGCCAAGAATATTATGAAGTGCTACTACACCTAGAATTGATAAGCCATATTTCGCAAGCTGTGCTTGGCTTCCAGCAACGACTCCTGCAATGATAAGTACAATTGCGATAACGGATATGAGAGGTAATACTTTCGTACTAGCGTTTGCTTGTTTTCCAAAGAAGCGTTTAATAATGAGTCCAAGTGCTAATGGTACGATGACGACTTGAATAATATTTATAAACAATCCACTAAAGCTAATGGCTACCCACTTACTTGCAAGTAGTAAAATTAATAATGGTGTTACGATTGGCGCAAGTAGTGTAGAAACAGAGGCGATGGCGACCGCAAGTGCAACATCTCCTTTTCCTAGAAATACCATAACGTTAGAAGCAGTACCACTCGGGCAGCAGCCAACTAAAATGACACCAACTGCAATTTCCTTCGGCAGTCCTAAACCATAGGCTAATAGAAATGCCAATCCAGGCATTAGCACAAAGTGTCCGACTACTCCTAGTAAGACATCTTTCGGTCTACGAAACACTTCTTTAATATTATCAAGCGATAAAGTAAGTCCCATTCCAAACATGACAATCCCAAGAAGAATAACAACATAAGGGCCAATCCATTTGAAATATTGCGGATGTAAGTAAGCAATAAGAGAAATTAATAATACCCATAGCGTGAATGTTTTTCCAGCAAACACACTGATGTTTTCTAATACTTTCATTCTTCATTCCCCACTTCTTTATATTTTTTGTTGAAAAATAAAAAACTCGTCCCTTGGAAAGGGACGAGTTAATACCCGCGTTACCACCCTAGTTTTGCAAGAATCTATAAATCCACTGCACCACTTTATCCTGTATCTAACAATACAGATTCTTGTTAACGGTAGAATGCCGATATAGCTTACTTTTTCCTTCAGCTATATTTCTTAGAGATGATTTCCACAAAGATTGTCTGAACATTGGCTCGCAGCAACACACCAACTCTCTTTGAACAGATGGAATCGTGTACTTGTTCTCGTCTTTGAATTTGAAAAATTTTAAATTTTCTGTGAGTATATCATGAATGTATTTGAATTTAAAGAGTAATAGAAAAATTTAAACCTCAATATAATCTTCAAAATACAAAAAAAATTCATTATTTATTACGGTCTACTGTTGTTGTGAAATTATGTGAGGAAGTAAATGAAAAATGCTCCGCTATTCCCTTTGGAATTCCCAAAAAAGTATTGGTCCTACCAATGCTTTTATTTTTTTGTCAATGTCATAATATGCTACTATAAATAGAAGTTATATAAGTCTAGTAGAAATGAAACAAAGGGATAGAGGAGGTATAAGAGATATGACAGCTGTTACGATCACGGCCATACTTCGTGCTAAGAATGGCTTTGAAGAAGCGCTACAGGCAGAACTACAAAAAGTTGCCATCGGTTCTAAGAAAGAAGCAGGTAATATACAATATGATGTCAATCGTTCGATAGACGATAAAGGAACATTTGTTTTCTATGAAATTTGGCAAGATCAGCAGGTGTTAGAAGAACATCTCACTACCGAGCATTATCAAACGTATCGGAGAAATATTGAATCAATCGTAGAATCTCGCGAAGTTTATAAGCTTAGACAATTATCAAAAGGATGAAATTATGAAAAATATACGAAAAGTAATAGTGGTATTGCTCCTTTTGTATGTAAGCATAGGTGTAGCCCCGACCGTCACTTTTGCTCATGCAAATATTATTGCATCATCGCCTTCAGAAAATGAAACGTTAGCGAAAGCACCATCCGTCGTAACAGTAGAATTCGACGAGGAGATTGAACCGAAATTTGATTCGTTTTTCGTTGTGGATTCAAAAGGGACACGAGTAGATACAAACGAGGCGAGTTTCGATAAAAATAATCCAAAACGGATTCAAACGAAATTGAAAGAGCAACTTCCGAATGGAGCCTACACGATTCAGTGGAAGGCAGTTTCGGCAGATGGTCATCCTGTCGAAGGAACGATTCCTTTTCAAATTGGTGCAGAAACTGGAATTCATTCGATGCAAAGTACGACAGGATATGTACCGCAGGCAGACATGATTATAAATCGAGGACTTTTATATACTGGATTTTCACTTTTTCTTGGTGTCATTCTGTTTCATCTCGTTTTTTATAAAGGAGAAGGCTCAAGCATTATAAAAACGAGAAGTAAAACGATAATCCTTCTTTCTCTTCTATTGATTGCTTGCAGCCTGCTTTGGAATCTTCCACTTCAGGCGAAATTATATGGAAATGTACCATGGTCACAAGCGTTTCAACCTTCTTTATGGATGGAGGTACTTTCCGTTCCCACCTTCGGATATGTATGGATTTCACAAATAATCTTGCTTGTCTTACTTGTGATAACATCTTGGCTCGCACTTACATACGGCGCATGGTCGTCTTTAAAAGCATGGCTATTGCCAGTTCTGTTGCTAACTGGACTATTTGTGACGAAAGCATTAATGGGGCATGCCGCCAGTTCGACTTATCGAGATATTGCGGTTGTAATAGATGTTCTTCATTTGTGTGCAGCTTCTATATGGGTTGGAGGAGTAGGTGCCATTGTTTTCTTACTATCGAAAAAGCAAGAAGGAAAACGAGATTGGTCTTTATACTGGGATACAATTGAACGGTTTTCTCCATGGGCGATGACAGCAACCATAACGATTTTATTTACTGGAATTTTTTCCATTACTTTATATATTCCGGATTTGCGTTCCATCTTTCAGACAAGCTATGGACTTATCTTGCTAGCGAAAATTATTCTATTTGTAGGAATGGGTATACTTGGTATTGTTCATATCGTGAAACGAAAGCTGCGCAAAGAGAAAGAATTAGGTGTATCCGTTCAAGCAGAATTCGGTATTGGGATTGCTTTACTCATTACAGCTGCTATTTTGACAAATGTAGCAACGCCTCCTTTACCAGTTCCAGTTCCGTTTAACGAAACAAAGCAGGTAAGTATATACGAAGTTGCAATGCATATTAGCCCAAATGCAGTAGGACCGAATACATTTGAAATAAATATCACTGATCAGCATGGGCAGCCGGTTACGAATATAGAAGGGCTTACCATTACGATGTATTCGTTAGATATGGAAATGGGTCGAAATATTTTTACTCTCCCAATGGTCTCGCCAGGAAAATATCAAGTGGAAGGGAAACCACTTAATATGGAGGGCAATTGGAAGGTTTCTGTGCAAGGAACTACCTCCTCGCATGATACATTTGAAGTAGAGTTCCGTCCGTCGGTAGGCAGGGTATTTGCTGCTACTAAAAAATAAGCCAGATAAACAAAAAAAGAAGTATAGATTCTATTTATCTATGCTTCTTTTTTGTTTAGAATAAAATGGTAGAAAATCAAAAATGAAGGTGGAATGGAAGTGAAACAATTAGATCCAGTTATGGTTAAGGTATGGAGAGTACATGCTTTGATTCATCTCGTTCTATATGTCATCGTAATAAGTGCGTATTCCTATGTAAATGAAAAATGGTGGCATGTCGGGGCGTGGACCTATGCAGCTGCTGCATTCGTAATACTTGTGATCCTGTACTGTGAATATATTGTATTTCCAGCTATTCGTTACCGGAATTTCTTCTATAAATTGCATGAGGATGAAATTGAAATTGCACATGGCTTATTTATTGTTACTCATATGATTGTTCCAGTAAATCGCATACAATATGTAAAGATGAAGCAAGGACCTATCATGAAGTTTTTTCATCTATCCTCGTTGTCTGTATCCACCGCTTCAAATACAGAGGAAATACCTGGATTAACAGAGCAAGAGGCGCAATATTTGCAAAAAGCGATCATTACATTAGCTAAGGTAGAAGATGATGATGAATAGACGTGAGCATCCAGTTACGATTTTGTTCCGTTCCTTCAAATTTTTGAAAAGTATAGTCTGGGGTATGATTCCATTTTTTGTTTTCACATTGAAAAGCATGTCCGTGTTTACTATTTTTCTTTTGTTTATAGGGCTTGTTAGTTTGACGGGAATTGTGGCTACGATAAATTGGTATTTCACTATATTCCGAATTGAACAGGACGGATTATTTGTCAAAAAGGGTGTTTTTACGAAGAAAGAAACCTTTATACAACATGATCGCGTACAATCTGTTTCCACCCATGCAACGTTGCTTCATCAATTCTTCCATATTGAACAGGTTATTGTAGAAACAGCGGGGGGAAAAGTGCCTGAAATTGATTTATACGGTGTCCCAGTTCAGGATGTAAGTGAGATTGTGATGATTCTGAAAGGGAGCGAGAGACGTGTACATCAAGAAGAATCGAAATATACGGAGCGAACGTATCATTTAACGAAAAAGGAAATGCTTCTAGCAGGCATAACTTCTGGACAAATTGGAATCCTATTCACCATCCTGATGGGGCTTTGGTCACAAGTGAATGATTGGATACCAGCATCCTATTCGCAATTCATTCAAAATCAAGCGGCGCATTTGTCTTTTTATTTATGGATTATGTTAGCGTTTGTCTTTCTTATTATATCTTGGGTAGCAGCGACCATTCAGTTTATCATAACCTATTACGGTTTTCGAATCGTTTCATCCGATAATAAATTATATATCGCAAATGGATTATTAAATAAGAAAAATGTAACACTTCCACAGAAAAAAATTCAAGGTATTACCATTGAGGAGGGGGTACTTCGAGGGTTGTTTGGGTTTGCTTCTATTAAGGCCGAAGCAGTCGTGTCGATGAAAGATTCAAAAGTGCATACAATCTTGCTCCACCCCTTTATTTCAAAAAAGAAAATACCAGCATTTCTACAATATGTGGTTCCACAGTACAACCTGCAACCCATTGAAGAAAAGGCACCTAGACACTCTTTAAAACGATTTTTGTTTGTCAAAGTGGTACTAGCTTTCTTAATTGCTAGCATAGTAACAATTTGGAATCCAATATTGTTTCCAATCTTTTTACTCGTGATACTAGCACTCTGGCAAGGCTATGCCTGTTACCGTAGCGCGGGTTTTACTATATATGAGAAACAAATTACTTTATCCTACCGTAAACTAGCAGCTTATAAAACCATTATTCTAAGAAAACATATTCAATCTATTGGCACAGAGCAAACGATTTTTCAAAAAAGAGATCAAGTTGGAACGATTCGATGCCATATTTTATCGGGGCTTGTAGGTGTATGTGTAAAGGTGAAGAATTTGGATACCGGGCAGAATAAACAAATAATAGCATGGTTTGAAGAGCGAAAGATAAAACATGAGGAATGCTGAAACTTTTTGTTTCATCCCTGAAAAATACTAGAAATCCCGCCTGATGAAGCCCGTTGATATGATAATGATGTAATCCATCATATAAGGGGAATTTATTGTAAATAAGAGGAGGAGATTAGGATGAAAGATTCGATTTTAAAGGATCGATTACCAAATGATCCAGTTTGGCAGCATCACTATTTTAAAAGTGACGATGTAACCATTCACTACGTACGTCAAGGTACAGGAAAGCCTGTTCTTTTGCTTCATGGCTGGCCTGGTTTTTGGTATGATTGGCGTTATGTTATTGAACCGTTGTCAAAAGATGCAGATGTAATTGCACCTGATTTCCGGGGATTTGGAGAATCTGATAAACCTGATGTTAATCCAATAGATGGTTATACTCCGGATCATTTTGCGAAAGATATCATTTCACTTTTAGATGAGTTACATGTCGAAAAAGTTTTGATTGTGGCTCATGATATTGGAGCAACCATTGCGCAACTTATTGCCAAGAAATATCCTCAGTATGTCGATTCGTTAGTACTCTTGAATCCTCCTTACAATGGAATTGGGATAAGAAGATTTGATCCAGCCATTCAAGGACAATTTTGGTATCAACATTTTCATAACCTGCACTGGGCAGGAGACTTGATAGGTTATAACGAAGACACTGTTCGGTTATATTTGACTCATTTTTATCAAACATGGACAGGGAAAAAAGAGGCGCTTCGTCCGAAGGAACTGGATGCAATTATTCAATCGTATGCCAAAGATGAAGGGATGAAGCGGAGTATTAACTATTATAAAGCTAGAGCGCAAGCAAAAACACAAGCCGTAGTGCAAAAGCAAGCCGGCATTGAAGAAAAAATCCCTCATACAACACATGTTTTATGGGGCGAAGCAGATCCAGTCATTCTTGTAGATTGGTCAGATAAACTGTACGATTACTTTGATGAATATACATTGAAAAGACTACCGGGTATAGGACATTTTGTTTCTTTTGAAGCACCTGAAGAAGTGGTAGAGACCGTGAAAAAAGCACGTAACAAGGCGATTGATCGTTAGAAACAGCATACAAATAAATTTTGAGGACAAACCAATTATAATTCATGCTAAAATAGAATACAGAAACAATACTCTTGCTTTGGAAAAGAGCAAATTTTATTTAATTAAGGGGTAGAAAAATGAAAAAAATAGTTATTTTTGGTCATAAAAATCCGGATACAGATACAATTTGCTCAGCACTTGCATACGCAGCTTTAAAAACTGAGCTAGGTGTAGACGCAGAACCACTTCGTTTAGGTGAAGTAAATGGTGAAACAGCATTTGCTCTTGATTATTTTAAAGTGGAGGCACCTCGTCTTGTTTCTAAAGTAGCACCTGAAGGAGACGGTGTGATTTTAGTCGATCATAACGAACGTCCACAAAGTGCAGATGATATCGCAGACGTACATGTATTAGAAGTAATTGATCATCACCGTATTGCTAACTTTGAAACGAGTGATCCGTTATACTACCGCGCAGAACCAGTCGGTTGTACAGCAACAATTTTAAATAAAATGTATAAGGAAAACAGTGTAGCAATTCGAAAAGAAATCGCTGGTTTAATGCTATCTGCCATTATTTCAGATACGCTATTATTTAAATCTCCAACTTGTACAGATCAAGATGTGGCTGCCGCTAAGGAATTGGCAGAAATCGCAGGAGTGGATGCAAACAGCTACGGATTATCGATGCTAAAGGCTGGCGCTAACTTAAGTGACAAAACAGTGGATCAATTGATTTCTCTTGATGCTAAGGAATTCCAGATGGGAAGTCAAAAAGCTGTTATTGCACAGGTGAACACAGTAGATACAAATGAAGTATTCGCTAAACAAGATGAAATTGAAAAGGCGATTCGTGACACTATTGAAAAGCGTAATTTAGACCTATTTGTATTTGCTGCAACGGACATTTTAGAAAATGATTCAGTTGCTCTAGCTCTTGGTAGTGCGGCACATGCAGTAGAAGAAGCGTTTGGTGTTACATTAGATAATAATAAAGCTTTACTAAAAGGCGTTGTTTCTCGTAAGAAACAAATTGTACCCGTTTTAACGAATGTACTAAACAAATAAAGAAAAAAAGTATATAATATATGCACACAACACCGTTCAAAGGATTGGATGGTGTTGTGTTTGCGTATGTTGAAAATTATAGTAATGTGCTAGTATTATGAAATACCCTCTTACCAAGAGAGAAAAGAAAGTATATACTCTATCAGTGGAGGCATATTTACGATACACCTTGTTAAGTAAAATCTTTGTATCTGTCGTTTTCGTTGCATCGTGGATGGATTTTGGATGGAGTTACGATCTCACGCTGTTTAGAATCACTGCAGAGTGTTGATCAGAGGAATGCGAAGATCAGTAAATATGGAGTCTATGAAATTGTTTTGTATGTCACAATATGTGGATACTTTTTATGTGTACACATGTTGAATTAGTGGAGACGTAAGGCTGTACTTTATTAAGAATTGGCATATTTGAAAATGAAAAGAATGATTTTTCACTTTCATGCCAATGCTGTAAATAGGACTTCTACTATTTGACATACATATTTCATTCACTTTACGAAGAAAAGGGTATAGAATCTAACTGTAATAGGTGGTCGTCTATACCAGTTCATTTGTATATTTATCTAATCTTAACATTTACTTATTGCTTATTTGATACAATAGTGATTATGGGTTAAATGTAAAAGGGTGGTGCTAATGGACAAAACATTCATTTTATCTGGATCCTTGGTGAATGATGGATTGAACATATTATAAATCTCATCCATTTGTACCTATATTAAATCTGTTTGTAACATAAGCGATTGGATGATGCCTCTGGTAGACTCGTTTAGGCAGTAAAATGTATTCGTACAAACTTCCCATTATATAGAGGGACAGGAAGAAGTGAGTTGTCTTTTTTCGTTTCATACGGAACGTAAAAAGAAGATCCGGTGAAAATAATAGCAACAAATAAAAAAGAACGCGCTTAGTTTGAAAATGGGAATTCATTTTCATCTGTTTAGGGCGATCTTTATTGGTGTAAAAAGACCAAGCTACAGCTCATATATACTCATCTAACTTAATTTGGGATGAACTCAGTTGTAATTAGGAGGAAACTTATGATTCTTATACAATTAATTATGTTCATTTTTGCTGTATGGTCAGTCGTTGTGTTCGTTTCTGCGCTCATACCGAAACGATTAACCCGTTCAGCAAAACATTTTCATCCGGAGCAAATCGTTGTATTGGTCCCTGCTCATAACGAAGAAAAAGTCATTGGACGATTGATAGAAAATGTAACGTCAAATATAAATGGGTATCCAGTTCGTTTGATTATATGTGCAGATCGTTGTACAGATAATACGGTACCTATATGTAAAAGAAATGATGTAGAAGTATTTGAAAGAAAAACGGGTCTTCCTGGTAAGCAGTATTTGTTAAAAGATGTATTTGCTAGCCTAACGAAAGAATATGGATCTAATCCGAATGTCATTGTTACAATTTTAGATGCAGATAACAAAATCGAACCAGATTACTTTGAGCAACTTGTTGACTCTTTACAAGAAGATGATGTTGTACAAGGTTACATTGCAACATTAAATAGTTCAGATAATTTACAAACACGCTGGTATGCAATGAACTATCACTTTATGTTACGTTATTACTATTCAGGAAGAGAAAGATTAAATCGTTCTTCTATTTTAGGTGGTACGGGTTGGGGATTTCGTTTATCAATCTTAGAACGTGTTCCATTCGACGTAACCTCAGTTACGGATGACTTAGAATATTCTGCTATGTTACGCTTAGCGAAAATTCGGGTGAAATATAATCCGCTTATGCGAATTTACGATGAAAAGCCACAAAGTGTAAGAGTTGGTATTCGTCAAAGAACACGCTGGGCAAGAGGACAATGGCAAGTATTTTTTCAATACTTCCCTAAACTTGTTTTTAAAGATTTTGAGTTCTGCATGTACTTGGCATTACCGTTATTTATGTTAATTGGTTTGTTTGGATTTTGGTTTAATAACAATGCCATATTGAATTTAATATTTTCAGTTATATTTATTTTGTTCTGGATGGCAATGGATCGTGGACTTTCTGAACTTCCGGGGTTATTGCTTCATATTCCGTACTTAATCATACAAAATGTAATTATGGTATATGCTTTATTTACATTTAAAAACAACAGCTGGGTTCGTACTCCTCATGGAACAGCGAATGTAAAATATGGAGAAAAGGTTAAGCCTGTAAGCTTAGATTAATCTTTTCTAAACAAAAAAGTCGCCTTAGGCGGCTTTTTTGTTTGCTCTTGAGCAGATAATACTTACAGTAATTTTATGATAATTATGGTATTGGCCTTGATTATAATATGATATAGTAAAATATAGCCATCTATGGATTAAAACTACTAATTAAAAATTGAGGTGAAATCTTGTTAGGTTATTTGAGATTAGCCACATTAACCATTGCAACCATTGTTTATTATTATGAGGCACCCAATGTTATGTATATAAAGGTGCTTATTGGAGTAGCGCTAGTAGCATTCATTACGAATCATTTCTTTATTCTGTCTATTGCAAGAAAAAGTCAGTTGTTTTATTATCTGCTTGCTATTGACTGCGCATGGATCGTCGTACTTGGTCTATGTTTCCCTGCCTCAACTCTTCATTTAATCCTACTAGGAGTCGAAGTACTCACATTATTTTTATTCACAGGGAATAAGAAGATATTGACTGGATTCACATTATTTTTCTTCGTTTGCTCAGCAATTATTTTTATTAACTCTTACATTTTGTTAGGGACTATCGAGACTATTCAGACTATTATGAATTTAATTCTTATTCTCTTAGAAGCAGTTGTTGGGGGATTAATTCATAAGCTTGGAGTTGCAAGATCGAATATCGATGTTCAGTATGATGCACTGTATCAATCTCACCGAGCATTAAAGGATGCTCATGAGCAGCTTCGTGTGTATGCGAAGGAAGTGGAAGAACTAACAGCGGTTCGCGAACGAAATCAAATTGCACGGGACATTCATGATACAGTTGGACATCATATTACCGCACTTATCGTTCAGCTCGAACTTACCCAAGAACTTTATAAGAAGGGGCTACCACAAGCTACTACGTTGCAAACGTGTACTGAACTTGCTAGGACTACTCTGCAAGATATTCGGATGAGTGTTCGCACATTAAAGGAAGAGGATACAAGAGAAGTTTCTTTTCTACCTGTGATTCGAACGATTATTCATGATTTTTCAAAGGCAACAGGAGTCACGGTTTCCTTTGAGATGGACGGAGATCTTACTACTATCCCATCCTCTATGAATCTTTCTATTTCAAAAATTATTCAGGAATCGTTAACCAATGCGGTCCGTCACGGCAGGGCAACTGAATGTGCGGTTACTATTTCCTGTACTGAGAATACCGTAGAAGTACAAATGGATGATAATGGAAGGGGGACAACCCAATTGAAACAAGGGTTTGGACTTACGAATATGAAAGAGCGAGTAGAAGAACATGGCGGTAAGATTGTATATACAAGTGAGGAAAACGAAGGCTTTCATATTTTCATCCAATTTCCATTATTCCAAGATAAAAAAGCCGTAGGGGGAGTAGTATGATACGAATTATGATTGTAGATGATCAGCCGCTCATTCGCGATGGATTGGCTATGCTTTTGAATCTACGTGAGGAGTTAGAAGTTGTTGGGACTGCAAATGATGGCGGGGAAGCATTGGAAAAAGCGAAGATGTGCGATCCTGAAATAGTACTAATGGATATTCGTATGCCGGGTACAAATGGGGTAGAAGGCACAAGACTTTTGCTTGAGCAGTTACCCGATGTTCAGGTCCTAATGTTAACGACATTTAAGGATAGTGAGCTCATTTTTAAAGCACTAGAACAAGGAGCAAGCGGGTATTTACTAAAGGATATGCCGACAGATACGATCGTGCAAGCGATTCTAACGGTAAAATCAGGTGGTCTTGTTCTACCACAAGAGGTAACGGCTCAGGTTTTGCAGGAATTAAAGAAAACGACGGCTCCCATACTAGAAGCTGTACCGATTTCTATAAAGCTACTTACAGAACGAGAAATGGATATACTGCGTGAGATAGGATATGGCCATAGCAATAAAGAGATTGCGAATAAGCTGTTTATCACAGAGGGAACGGTGAAGAACCATGTGTCCAATCTAATAAGCAAGCTCGAATTACGTGATCGTACACAAGCTGCAATTTTTGCAGTTCGATATGGCATTACCGCATACATATGACTTTAGGCATAGATAGAATCATACAACAAAGCTGTTTTATTGAATGTTGATGGTACTTACCAATCTTATCTTCCATGTAACATGGAGAAATGTGCTCGGAAATATCGTTCTCGTTTCTGCTCTGCTGCTAGCGATTGTAGGTCTTGCGTTATTTATAAAACGGCTAAAGAGGAACGGTTTCTCACTCCTATCATATATTTTTATGAAATACATTTTCGGTATGCTTGTCTCCAAGGAGAGAGAAGTATTAGTATGTATTTAGGGAGGACTGCAGTATGATTAATTTAAAGACAGAACGTGAAATTGCACTTATGCATGAGGCTGGGAAGTTATTAGCCTCTTGTCATCAACAGCTTGCTACCTTAATTCAACCTGGCATTACGACAAAGGAAATTGATGCGTTTGTAGACAAATTCTTAGCGAAAAACGGAGCAAAACCTGAGCAAAAGGGTTACAGAGGCTATGAGTATGCAACATGTGCTTCGGTTAACGATGAAATATGCCACGGATTTCCGCGTAAATCACCTCTAAAAGAGGGGGATATCGTGACGGTAGATATGGTTGTAAATTTACATGGTGGATTAGCAGACTCAGCTTGGAGCTATGGGGTAGGAAATATATCTCAGAAGGCTAGTGATTTGCTTAATGTCACAAAGGAAGCCTTGTATCTCGGAATAGATCAGGCAAAGGCTGGCAATCGTGTGGGCGATATTGGTCACGCAATTCAAAGTTATGTGGAACCGAAAGGATACTCTGTCGTTCGTGAATTTACGGGTCATGGTATAGGGAATACCATTCATGAAGATCCGTATATTCCGCATTATGGACTTCCGGGAAAAGGGGTTCGACTTAAACCAGGTATGGTGATTACAATTGAACCAATGATCAATACGGGAGATTGGCAATCGAAGATGGATAGTAACGGCTGGACAGCGAGAACCCTTGACGGCTCGTTATCGGCGCAATATGAGCATACGATTGTCATTACGGACGGGGATCCGATAATTTTAACAGAACAGCTAGGGAAGTAGTAAATGCGAAAGGGACCGTTGCATAACGGTCCCTTTCTATACAGTCTTTATTTTAAAACTCCTTCGGAAGCTAATACATATTTGTGTATGGCATGAGCTACGCCGCTTTCACTATTTGTTAGTGTTACGGCATCGCAGATATCTTTTACATCTTCTTCTGCATTTCCCATTGCAATACTAAGGCCTGCTACTTTCAGCATAGGAAGATCGTTGAAATTATCGCCAATTGCAATTGTTTGGTCCATAGAAACGTGAAAATGCTTTGCAATCGCTTTTAGTGCACTTCCTTTGTTCCCGTGTTCCGTTGTTACTTCTAAATTAGTTGGAGCGGAAGCGGTAATCATAATATCTTTACTTTGTTGCATATCTTGTACTAACTGTTTCCGTTTTTCTTGTTCTAACGTTAGTAGAAATATTTTCTCAAAATCAACGGAATTGTCTGCAAGTACAGTGGTTACATCATCAAAAAAACGGTAATACGGCGCTTGCAAATCTTTGTCTGTTACACGTTCTAGCTCTTCTCTTGTCATCATCTTAGCTATTTGTGAATCTTCTTTATATGCCATCATAACATGTTCTTTCCACGTATTTGGAACGTATACACCTTTGTTAGTATAGAGTTTGTAAGGAAACAAGCCGTTTTCTAGAAGTTGAGTTAGTTCGGATACGGTTTGTTTTGACAAGTAGGAAGCGTACACAATTTCATCCTCTACATATGCTACAGATCCGTTGCTTGCTCCAATTGGACAGCGAATCGAATATTTGTTACTTACTTGTAAAATGCTATATTTCGTACGGCCTGAGCAAATCATAACGATGTGACCTGCTTCTTGAGCCTTCTTGATCGCATTTACATTTTCATCTGAGATGGTTAAATCATTTGATAATAATGTTCCGTCCATATCAATGGCAATGATTTTCATTTCTAGGACACTCCTTATCTACTAAGATATATGACTCAACCTCCTAAATGTATCATGATTCATCGAAAATGGAAGTGATATGAGCCTTGTGTGTACGTGAGTAGAGAGAGAAGTTACAAATTGATGAATGAAGTGCAAATTAGTTGTGTTTTATTTGAAGTTCGATGATGATACGTAAGTAGGACACGAAACATACTAATATCATCATGCGATTTGGCATGTTAACCTGAGCGGATAATAGAGGAGGAATTTATTTGGAGCGAACAGCAATGAAGCAACGCCCTGTATTAACAGAAGGACCCATCGCAAAAACATTATTATTTTTTTCTATGCCTATTTTATTAGGAAATATGCTGCAATCTTTAAATGGTTCGGTCAATTCCATATGGGTCGGAAAGTATTTAGGAGAACAGGCGCTTGCTGCAACCTCCAATGCAAATATAATATTGTTCTTTCTAATTAGTTCCGTTTTCGGCATCGGAATGGCGGCAACGATACTAGTTGGACAAAAAATTGGTGCAAAGCAAATAGAAGAAGCCAAGAAGGTAGTAGGAACGAGTGCTATTTTTTTCATGGCCCTTTCGTTACTAGTAGCATCATTAGGTTTCGTGTTTGCTTCACCTATTTTAGATATATTGAATACACCTAATGACGCAAAGGCGATGGCACTGGTCTATACGCGCATCATGTTTGCTGGTGTTCCGTTTATGTTCGGATACAATTATGTAATGATTATTTTACGTGGCTCTGGTGATAGTAAGACACCATTTTATTTCTTACTCTTATCCGTAGGGCTAGATATTATTTTAAATCCATTGCTTATTTTTGGAATTGGACCTTTTCCTAAGATGGATATTGGGGGATCGGCGACGGCGACGTTTATTGCGCAATTTGTTAGTCTCTTTGCTATCATCTTTTACTTATACAAAAAGGAATATTTTCTTCGTATTACAAAGAATGATCTTTCTATGCTTCGCGTGAATTGGGATATTCTTCGTGTTCTCATTGCGAAGGGAGTTCCAATGGGACTTCAAATGATTGTCGTATCATCAAGTGTACTCGGGCTGGTTAACATTATTAATACGTTTGGTTCAGAAGCAACTGCTGCATACGGGGCAGCCTCGCAGCTATCCAATTATGTGCAAATGCCAGCTATGGCTATTGGAGGAGCGGTAACCTCTATGGCTGCACAAAATATAGGTGCTGGTAAATGGGATCGGGTTCACCGAATAACGTGGATGGGAGTATGGTTCAATATTTTATTAACAGGCTCACTTGTTGCGATTATCCATCTATTCAATCGCCAAGCACTGCTTCTTTTCTTGCCGGAAAATAGTAATGCTTTGGATATTGGGATTCAAATAAATAATATTACACTTTGGTCGTTTATTTTGTTTGGAATTATGTTTGTCGTTTCCGGTGTGATTCGATCTACTGGTGCGGTAATGGTACCTCTTATGATCACGTTCTTAGCACTTTGGGTACTACGAACGCCGCTTGCTTATAATCTTGGTAAGATGTATGGGCTCGGTGCAGTATGGTGGAGCTTTCCGATTAGCTTTACAGTGACCGTTGTATTAAATATTTTGTATTACCTGTATGGAAACTGGAAGGAAGTAAAGATGGGACGGTAAGTAAAAACGTATACAAAAAGGCTGCTGAACATTGTTCAACAGCCTTTTTGTACTTTTATTTTAGAGAAGTTTTCACAGTAATTTCTACTTTGTTTCATGGAAGAATGCATCCCATTTGGACATTTTTAACTAATGAAAACATATACTTACGTATATACCTACAAGGGCAGAATTGATTTTTTCTTTATGGGTTCTGTAAACATTCTCTATCCATTTTTATAAAAAGTGCTAAAATAAGATGGTGAGAAAAAACGAGTAAGGTGGTTACCATGAAAACAAAATTAGGCTTGCTATATGGTGGGAAATCAGCGGAGCATCAAGTTTCTTTGCAAACTGCGCTCGCTGTTACAAAGGCGTTAGATCGTAATAAATTTGATATTTATCCAATTTATATTACGGAGCAAGGCCAGTGGCGAAAGGGAAATCGTATTGAAGGAGACGTTACATCTGTTGAGTCATTGAAGCTTACAGAAGATGGCAATGCGGTATCTCCACTCGCACTTAGTCGTGAAATGGCTCCAACTAGTAATGAAGAGGTAGTAGACATTGTATTCCCGCTCCTTCATGGAACGAATGGGGAAGACGGAACTGTCCAAGGTCTGCTTGAATTGTTGAATATTCCCTATGTAGGTAACGGAGTGTTAGCATCTGCAGCTGGTATGGATAAAGTAGTGATGAAGAATATTTTTGCACAAGCCGGTCTTTCTCAAGCGAATTATGTTTGGTTTATTCGCCATGAATGGGAACAAAACCGCGATGCTGCTTATGATAAAGTAGAAACAGCACTTGGATATCCTTGTTTTGTAAAACCTGCAAATCTTGGTTCAAGCGTTGGTATAAGTAAATGTAAAAATCGGGAAGAATTAGAAGCAGCTTTTGAAGAAGCCTTCCAATTTGATCGTAAAATTATTATTGAAGAAAACATCGTGGGACGCGAAGTGGAAATCGGTATTCTTGGAAATGAAGAGCCTCGTTGTTCCGTTGTGGGTGAAATTGTTCCGAAAGTGGAATTCTATGATTACAAAGCGAAGTATTCAGACGAAAGTACAGCTTTAATCATTCCTGCCGACATTACAGAGGAAGAATATAACCGTATTAGCAGCGATGCTATTAATGCATTTAAGGCATTGGATGGCTCTGGCCTAACAAGAGCAGATTTCTTTTTAACAAAAGATAGTAAAGTATATATGAACGAAGTGAACACAATGCCTGGTTTCACACCGGTAAGTATGTTCCCATTATTATGGCAAAGTGCCGGCATTGAGTATCCACAGCTGATTGAAGAACTTGTTCGTTTAGCGTTGGAACGCCATGAACAAAAGCAACAAATCAAATATACAATTTAAGAGGGAAACGAAGCACTATTCAACGGGAATAGTGTTTCTTCCTTGTGAAGGGGAACTCGTATGATAGAACGAACATTATTACAAGTTCAAGAAATGGTTGGCGGAAATGGCTTGGACGAAAAATGGGAGAGCCTGCAGATAAAGGGTGTATCGATTGATTCCCGTTCGATTCAACCAGGCAATCTATACATTCCGATTCAAGGGGAGCGCTTTGATGGACATTCCTTTGTAGCAAACGCTGTGGATAACGGTGCAGCTGCGACCTTCTGGAAGCAAGATGTACCGAATCCCCCAACGGGCATTCCTGTCATTTTTGTAGAAGATACGCTACACGCCTTGCAATCCTTGTCTTATGAATATCGCAGTCAGTTATCTATTCGCGTAATTGGTATTACCGGAAGTAATGGTAAGACATCAACGAAGGACATTCTTACGGGCATCCTTGCTACCACATATAAGGTGCAAAAAACGGAAGGTAATTTGAACAATCATATCGGATTGCCACTTACAATCCTGCGTCTAGAAGAAGATACGGAAATGGCAGTAATCGAGATGGGAATGTCAAGCTTTGGAGAAATTGAATTTCTATCCAAGCTTGCCCGGCCGAATGCAGCAATTATTACGAACATTGGTGAGTCTCATTTAATGGATCTTGGTTCACGTGAAGGAATTGCGAAGGCAAAAACTGAGATTGTCACCGGCTTGCAGCAAAATGGATTGTTTGTTTATAACGGAGATGAGCCGTTACTGGCAAACAGAGTACCGCAATTAGAATTTACAGCTACGATAGCTACATTTGGAAATAATGAAACAAATGATTATTTTCCTACTCGTATTACAACGAAGGAAAATGGTACAGAGTTTTCTATGAACCAAGCGCCGGAAACCTCGTTTTTTATTCCTGTACTTGGTAAGTATAATGTCTATAATACGTTAGCCTGTATGGCAGTCGCCTCATTCTTCGGTGTAACATGGAAACATGTAAAGGAAGGCCTTGCACATCTACAAATGACGCGCATGCGTATGGAAATGGTGCACGCAGCAGATGGATTAACGATTATAAATGATGCGTATAATGCTAGTCCAACTTCCATGAAGGCAGCTCTTACCATTATGAAAGATATGCACGGATATAAGAAGAAAATCGTTGTGCTAGGCACAATGTTAGAACTCGGTGATCAAGAAGAGCAGTTCCACTATGAAGTGGGAACGTGTATTGATCCGCAGTTTGTCGATTATGTGTTCACATATGGGGAACTTGGTAAGCAGATTGCAAAAGGAGCCCATGAAAATTTTGATTCTAGTCGCGTGATGAGTTTTACAGATAAAGAAGAATTAGCAAGTGAATTGCGGAAGATAGCATGTTCGCATGATGTTATTTTACTAAAGGCATCTCGGGGCATGAAGCTTGAAGAACTGATTCCTCTGTTTGGTTAAGATAGAAAGTAACGATAGGAGCAAAGTATCCTATCGTTTTTTTTTGATAAATGTAAGCAAAATGGAAATTCTTAATTGAGTAGTTCTTTACGAAAAGTGGTAGAATAGGAAAAATGAAATAAATTTGTTAGCCCTTAATTCGTTGTAAAACCTAGAAATAAAGGGCTTTCTTTTGAAAAATAGGGAAAGAGTGAGTTTGCTTTTTTTAATTACAAAACTTATAATAGGTAGAGCACAAAAAAGCATTTCCATTATTTCTCTTTCGAAGATGAGCCCATTAGAAAAGCGGAAGAGATTACTTTTCGATAGCAAGGGCATTTTCCTAAAATGAGGAGGATGCCTTTTTAAGTGAATAGTTATATGAAATAGAAAAGGAGCACGTAAAATTGACAACATTTCGTGAATTAGGATTAAGTGAAGAATTGCTCGCATCAGTAGAGCAAATGGGATTTGAAGAAGCAACACCCATTCAGGCAGAAACCATCCCGGTTGCCTTACAAGGATTAGATATTATCGGTCAAGCACAAACAGGTACTGGGAAAACAGCTGCATTTGGCTTACCGTTATTGGAAAAAATAGATACGAACCATGATTGGATACAAGGGATTGTTATTGCACCGACTCGTGAACTTGCTATCCAAGTTTCAGAAGAGTTATATAAGATTGGTACTAGCAAACGCGTTCGTATCCTTCCTATATACGGCGGTCAAGACATTAATCGTCAAATTCGTTCTTTGAAAAAGCATCCGCATTTAATTGTCGGAACACCTGGACGTATTCTTGACCATATTAATCGTAAAACAATTCGTTTGCAAAGCGTTGAAACAGTAGTGCTTGATGAAGCGGATGAAATGTTAAACATGGGATTCATTGAAGATATTGAATCTATTTTAACGGATGTACCAAAAGAACATCAAACATTGTTGTTCTCAGCTACAATGCCTGACCCAATTCGTCGCATCGCTGAACGGTTTATGCACGAACCAAAACTTATTAAAGTAAAGGCAAAAGAAGTAACAATGCCGAATATTCAACAATTCTATGTTGAAGTGCAAGAAAAGAAAAAGTTTGATACGCTTACTCGTTTACTGGACATTCAATCTCCAGAGCTTGCGATCATTTTCGGTCGTACAAAACGTCGTGTGGATGAATTATCAGAAGCATTAAACCTACGTGGCTATGCTGCAGAAGGAATTCACGGTGATTTAACACAAGCAAAGCGTTTGTCTGTGTTGAAGAAATTTAAAGAAGGCTCTATCGAATTGCTTATCGCAACAGATGTTGCTGCTCGTGGATTAGATATTTCTGGTGTAACACATGTATACAATTTCGATATTCCTCAAGATCCTGAGTCTTATGTTCACCGTATTGGACGTACTGGACGTGCAGGGAAAAAGGGAATGGCGATGCTATTCGTAACACCACGTGAATCCGGTCAATTGCACAACATTGAACGTACAACAAAACGCAAAATTGAACGTATGAACACGCCTACTTTAGACGAAGCACTAGAAGGACAACAACGTTTAATTGCTGAAAAATTATTCAATATTATTGACAATGACAACTTGTCTTACTACAAACGTATGGCAGAAGAAATATTAGAAGAAAAAGACTCTGTAGAAGTTATTGCTGCTGCATTGAAGATGATGACAAAGGAACCTGATACAACACCTGTTCGATTAACGGATGAACCACCTGTTACTTCATCAAGAGGTAACCGTGGTGGTGGAGATCGTAACCGTGGCGGTGGAGATCGTAATCGTGATCGCAGCCGTGATTCTCGCGATCGTAACAGAAATCGTAAAGGTGGCCATCATTCTGAAGGCCAAGGCAGAGGATATTCTGAAAACAGAAAGCAAGGACGTAAACCGACAGCAACAAAATAAGTCTCGATTCTTTATTGGTAATACCTATTCATATATAGCGATACTCGCTTCAGTGTATGTTTCTCGTCCGTTATAAATGGGGTAATTGATTGGAAATGCAGTCGCGATGACAAAGACAAACATCGTATGAGTTTATTGTCTTGTGCTCGGTATCATAGCTGTTTTTCTCGCGTATATAAATAGGGTGCATCTAGTCCTTACAACAAAAAGCCTGCTTAGAGGGCAACCATTTTTCCTTTTAACAATATAGAATCAATTATAAGTATGAGCCCGATACGTAAAAAGAGTTGTTCTTCTTTTTCATATCGGGTTTGTTTTATTTAGAGTGAATTTGCAGAAGAGGAGGTCCCTAGGGTGATAGTAGGAATTGGTATAGACATTACTGAACTTTATAGAATAGCAACATCAATAGAACATCCTAAATTTTTAGAACGGATACTTACTGAGCGTGAGCGTGAGCTTGCTTCTGTTCTTGCTGGAAAGAGAAAAGTTGAATTTGTGGCAGGACGATTTGCTGCAAAGGAGGCGTTCTCCAAGGCAATAGGTACGGGGATTGGGAAAGAAGTAGGCTTTCAGGATATCGAAATTATAAATGATGAACGAGGAAAGCCGATTGTACATGCCTCTTACCCCTATATGATTCACATTTCTATTTCACATAGCAAGGACTATGCCGTTGCACAAGTAATTCTAGAAGGTATGGACTAGTCTGCATAATCCTGTTTGTCTTCTCATATATTTGAGTAGCTAGAAACTACTTATCTTATGAGACAAAGGGGCTGAAGGAATGAAGAAACTGCTATTTGCAGTGATGATCGGATTGCTTGCAATAGTCGCTTTAGCAGGCTGTGGGCAAAAAAGTAAGGAAACTGTCATTTCCGATTTAGATTCCAAAGTGAAAAAGATGTCAGGATATCAAGCACAGGCGAAACTGTCGATTAAAACGGGCGCAGATGCACAAGAATATACAGTTGATGTTTGGCATAGTAAGCCTACTTATTATCGGGTTAACCTAAAGAATGCGAAGCAAGACCAAAGTCAAATTATCCTGCGAAATGATGATGGAGTATTTGTATTGACACCTGCTTTAAATAAAAGCTTTCGTTTTCAAAGCGATTGGCCACAAAATAGTAGTCAATCCTATCTGTTTGAGTCACTTGTTCGCGATATTGTGAAAGATAAAGATGCGACATTTACGAGTACAGACCAATACTATATTTTTGAAACAAAAACCAATTATCAAAATCAAAATATGATGCCCAAGCAGGAAATTACATTTAGTAAAAAGGATTTAGCACCTGTTTCTGTAAAACTATTAGACAATGATAAGAACGCACTTGTTCAAGTGGATTTTTCAAATGTGAAATTCGATGCGAAGTTTGATGCGAGTGCTTTTGACATGAAGAAGAATATGTCTGGTGCACAGATGGAAGTACCTACGAATGGAAAAGAAGATCAACCATTTTCTGTTTTATATCCAAATGCTCTCCCACAAGACATGAAACTAAATGATGAAAAGCAGTTGCAATCAAGCAACGGGAAACGCATTATCTTAACATATGGTACTGGCGACAAAACATTTACATTGGTAGAAGAAAAAGCGAAAGCATCACAAACGAGTGTGCCGATTGGTGTGAGCGGAGAACCAGTAGATTTAGGATTTACAATAGGAGCATTAACGGATAAATCGGTGTCCTGGTCGCATGAAGGTGTAGATTATATGTTAGTAGCAAAAGGATTATCGCAAGATGAAATTCTTGCGGTGGCTCGGTCAGTGTATCAAAAGTCCTCGAAGTAACCATCAACATGACGAGCGTGGTCTCGTCATGTTTCTTTGTTAAGCAGTTTAGTTTTTGTTGAATACCGTTGACATTTCCTTGCCATGAGACAATAATCTAGGATAGACTTTATTAAAAATTGAGAATATATAAGAATAAGCATTGCATAACGTATAAGGGAAGTGTTTTTTTAATGAAAGTGTCGTCGTTTTACCGGGATACATGGGTAGAAGTGGATTTAGATGCCATTCACGAAAATGTCAGACATGCAAGAGAGACTATTCCGGAAGATGTAGAGCTATTTGCAGTTGTGAAGGCGAATGCATATGGTCACGGAGCAGCAGCTGTTGCTAGAACAGCATTAGAAGCAGGAGCTAATCGTTTAGCGGTCGCATTTCTGGACGAGGCGTTAGCGATGAGAGCAGCCGGTATAACTGTGCCGATATTAGTGTTAGGGGCTGTGCGCCCACAAGATGTCAATATAGCAGCTGCAAATAATATTGCGTTGCCAGTTTTTAATTCCGAATGGTTGAATCAAGCGAAGAAAGTATGGAATGAAAGTCAACCGTTGCATCTGCATGTTACATTTGATAGTGGTATGGGACGGATTGGAATACGCCAAAAATCTGAATTAATAGCTTGTCTTACTGAATTAAATGACATACCTGCTTTTGAAATAGAGGGGGCCTTTACTCATTTTGCTACAGCGGATGAATTAGACACAACCTACTTTGAAAAACAATATGCTACATTTAAAGAGCAAATACAGTGGCTTGAAGAAATGCATGGGCGACCTGCATTAATTCATTGCGCAAATAGTGCTACCAGTCTACGATTTGCTGATTGCTTATTCAATGCTGCTCGCATTGGTATTATTATGTATGGTCTTACCCCATCTCCTGAAATGAGTCCACTTCTTCCTTACGATCTGAAAGAAGCTTTCTCTCTTCATAGTAAAATCGTTCATGTAAAGCAAATTGAGAGAGGGGAATGTGTAAGCTATGGGGCAACGTATACCGCACAAGGCAAGGAATGGATTGCAACTGTTCCTATTGGATATGCTGATGGATGGATACGAAAGCTTCAAGGTTTTGAAGTCCTGGTGGATGGAGTAAAAGCGCCAATTGTAGGTCGTATTTGTATGGATCAATTGATGATTCGACTTCCGCATCCATTACCTGTTGGAACACATGTTATACTAATTGGAAAACAAGGAAGCGAAACAGTTAGTGCAAATGATGTGGCAGCATATTTAGGAACTATTAACTATGAAGTTACTTGTATGATAAATTTCCGTGTTCCTCGTGTATTTCGAAAAAATGGCCAAATTGTAGAAATTGAAAATCTACTAGTGCAGCGGTAAGAAAAAGAGGCATTATTCCTAGGTGCAGATAAAAAAGAGGGATAGAAGTCAGGGAATGAATGATTTATTTGCTGATGGGTAACCCTAAACAAGAAGCTAGGAAGTCTTTGCAACTTGCACCATACAATGGTATGATAAAAACAAGTGTCAATATATATATAATTTGGTGTGTGTAGTTGATGTTGGAGGTGTATCTTCGTGTCGGAATCGAGTGTGACGACAGAAATAGTTATTCGTCTGCCCAAACAAATCTTATCAGAGCTGGATGGAATCGGGAAACAGGAAAAATGCAACCGAAACGAATTGATTTGTGAAGCAACTAAAATGTTTTTGCGAAAACACAAGACAAAGAAGCGTTATCAACATGAATCAATGAGACGTGGATATATTGAAATGGGAGAAATTAATCTTAATATTGCCTCTGAATCCTTTCTAGCGGAGTATGAAGCAGCTCATACGGTAGAACGCTTAGTTAGCGGGGGGTAATCCTTTGATTGTAAAACGCGGTGACGTATATTTTGCAGATCTTTCTCCGGTTGTTGGTTCTGAACAAGGCGGAGTGCGTCCTGTTCTCGTTATTCAAAACGATATTGGGAACCGATTTAGTCCTACTGTGATTGTAGCTGCAATCACAGCTCAGATTCAAAAAGCGAAACTTCCCACGCATGTGGAAATCGATGCGAAGCGCTACGGATTTGAACGGGATTCCGTCATTCTGTTAGAGCAAATTCGAACAATCGATAAACAACGGCTTACGGATAAAATCACTCATTTAGATGAGGGTATGATGAGTCGAGTAGATGAAGCGCTGCAAATTAGCTTGGGACTTATAGATTTTTGATTATTCATGAAGTTGCTCTCAATTGAGGGCAACTTTTTTTAAAGTAGGCAACATACCAAAGGAGGATGAGAATGAATCTAATGGAAGCTAAACAACAAACGATTGTTCAAGCGATTGCAACTGAACTTGGTATTCCTAAAAAACATATACATAATGTAATTCAACTAACAGAAGAGGGGAATACATTGCCCTTTATAGCACGGTACCGAAAGGAAATGACGGGTTCCCTTGATGAAGTACAAATTCGTTCGGTATTAGAAAAATGGCAATATGCAGTAAATCTTCAAGCGAGAAAGGAAGAAGTGCTGCGATTAATTGAAGAAAAAGGGAAGCTAACAGAGGAGCTACAGCAAAAGTTACATCATGCTACGAAATTACAAGAAGTAGAGGATCTATATAGACCGTTTAAGGAAAAGAGAAGAACGAAAGCGGCAATTGCAAAGGAAAAAGGTTTAGAGCCGCTCGCACAGTGGTTACTCACGCTTCCTTCTCACGGAAATGCCATGCAAAAAGCAATGGAATTCGTCAATGAAGAAAAGGAAGTCGCCACACAGGAGGAAGCACTGCAAGGAGCAAAGGATATTCTTGCAGAGCAAATTGCGGATGAAGCAGTGTACCGTAAGTGGATTCGTCACACAACCTTTCAAAAGGGGGCTATTGTTTCTTCTGTAAAGGGGAAAGAAAAAGATGAAAAAAATGTGTATGAAATGTACTATGATTACACGGAATCAATTAGTAAAATTGTACCTCACCGCGTACTGGCAATGAACCGAGGAGAAAAGGAAGATATCCTCAAAATCTCTATTGTTATGTCTATTGAAGAAATCATCTATTATTTACAGAAAAGCATTCTTTGTAATACTGTCTCCTCCGTTGCTCCGTTTATTAAGGAGGCCATTGAGGATAGTTATAAACGACTCATACAGCCATCAATTGAACGGGAAATTCGCAAGGAATTAACTGATGTGGCAGAAAAGCAAGCGATTCATATTTTTTCTGAAAATCTACGGAACTTGCTCTTGCAGCCACCTATGAAAGGAAAAATGGTTCTTGGGGTAGATCCTGCATACCGAACAGGGTGTAAATTAGCTGTAGTGGATGATACAGGCAAAACACTTTATATTGATGTAATCTATCCCCATCCACCAAAAGCAAAGCCTGAGGAATCCAAGAAAAAATTCCTAGCTATCTTACAGCGATACGCTATTGAAGTAATTGCGATTGGCAATGGAACGGCCTCTAGGGAAACAGAGCAGTTTGTAGTGGACATGCTAAAGGGAGTAGACCGGGATATATTTTATATTCTCGTAAATGAAGCAGGGGCAAGCGTGTATTCAGCATCAGATCTTGCACGTGAAGAATTTCCGGATTTTCATGTGGAGGAACGAAGTGCGATATCGATTGCGCGGAGATTACAAGATCCATTAGCTGAATTAGTGAAAATAGATCCTAAGTCTGTTGGTGTAGGGCAGTATCAGCATGATGTGTCACAAAAGGAATTAAATGAAAGTCTTACATTTGTAGTTGAAACGGCCGTAAACCAAGTGGGTGTTAATGTGAATACGGCATCTTCTTCCTTGTTGCAGTATGTATCTGGTTTATCAAAAGCAGTTGCGAAAAATATTGTGAAGCAAAGAGAGGAAGCTGGTAAATTTACAAGTCGCACAGAATTGAAGAAGATTCCAAGACTTGGAGCGAAAACCTATGAGCAATGTATTGGGTTCTTACGGGTGTTAGAGGGAAAAAATCCATTAGATCGTACTAGTATACATCCTGAACGCTATGATGATGTTAAAAAGCTTTTGCAACAGCTTTCCTTATCAACGCAGGATTTAGGTTCGGATCATTTGAGAGCTACGCTAGAAGCTATCAATATACATGAACTTTCGCATGATACGGGAATTGGTGAGCCAACGCTTATCGATATTGTAGATGCACTCATACGTCCAGAACGCGATTTACGTGATGAACTTGCAAAGCCTATTTTGAAAAAGGATATTCTTCATTTGGAAGATTTGAAACGTGGGATGGAGTTAGAAGGTACGGTGCGAAATGTTGTTGACTTCGGCGCTTTTGTGGACATCGGTGTGAAGCAGGATGGACTTGTTCATATATCGAAGTTAAGCAATCAGTATGTGAAGCATCCGCTTGATATTGTTTCGGTAGGACAGATTGTGAAAGTATGGATTGACAGTGTGGATGTTCAAAAGGCAAGAATTGCATTATCGATGTTACCTCTAGATTCAAAGGAAATGAAAGCAAACTAGAAGATGGAATCTATCATTTGTTTGCTACTCTTGTATTTTTCTATAAAAGAACCAACATTCATTTAATAACTTGATTCGATATCGATTTTTTTCAAAATAGGCGCGGCGCATTTGACTTTGAAGCCATGAAGGCATAATCGTCCCTCCTTTTTGATTATAAGAGTTTGATGGCAATTGGCTCCTTCTGACTGGAAAACTTCCCACCATAAAGGCAAAAAGCGCCTTTATGGTGGGAGAACTTCTAACCTTTGGAGCTGAACGAGCCGATTCCGCTTTTCTTTATTGTATGCGGTGGACATGTTAAGAGTGTATTTCTTTTAAGGGAGAGATTTGATATGCAGGATTTCGAGCTGCAGCAGCTGGTGGAGAGCATTTCTTTGCAATATTTTTTTAAGGTATTTGGTCATCGGGCTTTGTTTAACAAACGACTGCGTACCACGGGAGGTAGGTACCTGCTCCGTAATCATAATATTGAGTTAAACTGGAATTATTATCAAACCTTTGGAAAGGAAGAATTAATTGAGGTTATCAAGCACGAATTGTGTCATTATCACTTACATTTAGAGGGGAAAGGGTATCGTCACCGAGATGCTGACTTCCGAAATTTACTTCAGCAAGTGAACGCTCCTCGCTATTGTAAAAGTATTCCTTCTGTTCATAGAAAAACAGTATCGACTGTATATGAATATAAATGTATGCGTTGTGGCTGTCGATATGTTCGGAAGAGACGAATGAATCTAACGCGTTATGTATGCGGAAAGTGCAATGGAGAGCTTGAAAGCGTATAAAAAATTATCTTGACAGAAAAGGGAAATATTCAGTATATTATAAACGTGTCCAAGCAACCAAGCTAATATAATTATGTCCTTGGTCTTGACTTACAGTAGAAGGTTTTGTAGAATATAATGAGTCTTATTTCTAATACGTATTATGCGTGTTATATTATTCCGCAATAGCTCAGCGGTAGAGCAATCGGCTGTTAACCGATAGGTCGTAGGTTCGAATCCTACTTGCGGAGCCATATAGAGAAGTACCCAAGTGGCTCAAGGGGCTCCCCTGCTAAGGGAGTAGATCGGGAAACTGGTGCGAGGGTTCGAATCCCTTCTTCTCTGCCATGGCCCGTTGGTCAAGCGGTTAAGACACCGCCCTTTCACGGCGGTATCACGGGTTCGATTCCCGTACGGGTCATTAATTTAAATATGGAGGATTAGCTCAGCTGGGAGAGCATCTGCCTTACAAGCAGAGGGTCGGCGGTTCGATCCCGTCATCCTCCACCATTGTTATTTAGATTAATTAGCACTTGTTTTTCATTTCGGTTTATGATAAATTAAATTTTGTTGCTTTAAACGTAAATGTTTTATCTTTTATCGAATTATTGGGCTATAGCCAAGCGGTAAGGCAACGGACTTTGACTCCGTCATGCGTTGGTTCGAATCCAGCTAGCCCAGCCAATATGAGCCATTAGCTCAGTGGTAGAGCATCTGACTTTTAATCAGAGGGTCGAAGGTTCAAGTCCTTCATGGCTCACATTTATACGCGGGTGTGGCGGAATTGGCAGACGCACCAGACTTAGGATCTGGCGCCTTTGGCGTGGGGGTTCGAGTCCCTTCACCCGCACCATTTTCCCATGCGGTCGTGGCGGAACGGCAGACGCGCTAGGTTGAGGGCCTAGTGGGAGTTAAATCCCGTGGAGGTTCAAGTCCTCTCGGCCGCATTGAAGTAAAAAACACTTGCTTTTTTATTTCAAACATGTTACTATATTTGAGTCGCTTCATTAATAAAATATGCGCCCATAGCTCAACTGGATAGAGTATTTGACTACGAATCAAAAGGTTGGAGATTCGAATTCTCCTGGGCGCACCATAAACGGGAAGTAGCTCAGCTTGGTAGAGCACCTGGTTTGGGACCAGGTGGTCGCAGGTTCGAATCCTGTCTTCCCGACCATGCGGGTGTAGTTTAATGGTAGAACTCCAGCCTTCCAAGCTGATAGCGTGGGTTCGATTCCCATCACCCGCTTAGTTCTTTGAAAACTAAACAAAACATGAAACGTCAGTTTTATTTTTTAAAGCTTAGACAAACTTTAACTTTTATGGAGAGTTTGATCCTGGCTCAGGATGA
>NZ_JBGJZM010000004.1:0-164269 GCF_042610425.1 Ectobacillus soli | reverse complement strand
TCCTGAGCCAGGATCAAACTCTCCATAAAAGTTAAAGTTTGTCTAAGCTTTAAAAAATAAAACTGACGTTTCATGTTTTGTTTAGTTTTCAAAGAACTCATCGCCGTTTTAAGCGACTTCAATATAATAACACGTGAAGAAAATGATGTCAACAACATTTATTTCTAATTAACTTTTGTCAGTGACAACGCATATAAATATACCAGTTAGCAGGTCATAATGCAATAGTTTTTTTATAATGTTGTGTCACTATTTCCTGAATGTGTTTCCTACTTAACTTGAAGCCTTTCAAAGTGAGGGTTTCTCCCTCACTTCAACTTTTTAAAACCGAGGCCTAAAATGGAATGGCAAAATAAATACTTACTTATATATATAGTAACCTTGAATACGAAATCCGTGTCTACGCAATAATCGAATACTTATGTTTTTTAAAATAGCATCTGAAGCAATAATAACAATATCACGATTTTCAATTTCATCTAAATATCGTTTTAAATATCCATATGGCAAATTTTTACTTCCTTCAATTGGATCTTTATACGCATCCTGATAATCTCTTACATCTAGGCAAACTACATTTCTTATTGTTTCTTTACAATCTTCATTTGTAATCTTATTTACTCCATAAACCGGTACATAACGCTCATATAATTGATAGCAAATTAATAGAAGGATTAACAAAATAACATACATTCAAAAACCACCCTCATGCGAATGAGATTATAAAATAAAGCCAGATTTTTACCCACAAGGGTATGCTACTATAGTACGAAATATACGTCAATTATAATGAACTGGAAATAATAAGAAGATCCTCTCCTACAACTAGTTAGCTAAATTAATTTAGCAATGTAACCATACATAAACCCTTAAAAACACAAAAAAGACAACTCAAAAAGGATTTAATCTATCCCTTAAGAGTTATCTCTTTTCCACTTTTTATTTATTAAGCTACAGACTTCGTCTTACTACTTCTTACTTTCGTTCCAGACAAGTACTTATGAAGTATAGATGCACCTAAGCGAGCTAAAATATTGAATAACAATACCATTATGATAAGAATTGCTGCTGATTGGGTTGCAATTAATTTAGCATCCGGAACAATTCCCTCTGAATTTAGTTTCCAAATATGAACTGCTAATGTTTCAGCAGGACGAAATGGATTAAATGGATTAACATGGCTAGAAATACTAGCTGAAGAATTAAGCATTGGAGTCGTTAAGCCTGCTGAATAAATAAGTGCAGCTGCTTCTCCAAATATTCTTCCTGCTGCTAAAATAACGCCTGTAATAATTTGCGGAAGTGCGGAAGGTATACTTACTTTTACTACTGTTTGCCACTTTGTTGCACCTAATCCTAAACTTGCTTCCTTTACGCTTGCAGGTATATCAGCAATTGAATTTTCGCAAACACGAGTTAAACCAGGAAGGTTTAGAATTGTGAGTGCCAAAGCACCGCCAATTAATGTATATCCCCAGCCTGTCATAGTAACAAACACTAGTAAACCGAATAACCCAACAACGATAGATGGTAAAGAAGCCATCGTTTCAATACATAAACGAACAAAATTTAAAAAACGACCTTGTTTAGCATACTCTGCTAAGTATATTCCTGCACCTAAGCCAAGTGGAATAGAAATAACTAAAGTAATAAAGAGCATATAAAATGAGTTAAAAAGTTGAGGTCCGATCCCGCCACCTGCACGTATATTACTAGGATTACCGAAAAGAAATTTAGGATTCCAGAATCCCCATCCCTTTGAAATAATATCAATCATAAGAAAAACCAATAAACCAACGACTAATACTGCAATTGTATACAATATGGCTGTCCAAATTGAATTAACTGTTCTTGCATTCATTGTTTTTGTCCACCTCTTTGCCCTATAGCTCTAACAATTAATATGAATATAAAGGAAATGACAAGTAGAATCATCGCCAATGACCACAATGCATTATTCCAAGCTGTACCATTCAATGTGTTTGCCATATCCATTGTTAAAATACCTGTTAACGTTGAGGTAGGACTATACAACCCAGAAGGAAGCTTAATTGTGTTACCAATTACCATTTGGACAGCTAATGCTTCACCAAATGCACGAGCTAAACCAAGAACAACCCCTGTTAAAATCCCTGTTTTAGCAGCTGGAACGATTACTCTGCTTATAGCTTGCCATTTTGTTGAGCCAAGTCCATAAGAAGCCTCTAAAAACTCAAAAGGCACAACTCGTACAGCATCAGAAGCAATACTAGCGATTGTTGGTAATATCATGATACTTAAAACGATAATACCTGCTATTAAACTAAATCCTACTCCACCATATAGTTGACGTAGAAGTGGAATAAGAATTGTTACTCCAAGAAGTCCATAAACAACGGAAGGAATTCCAACCAATAATTCAAGAACCGGTTGTAATACTTTACTTCCAAATTTAGGTGAAATATAATTCATAAACACCGCTAGAGCAATACCAATTGGAGCTGCAATAATTGCGGCACCTATTGAAACTGCCGTTGATCCAACAATAAAAATGAGTGCCCCATACTTTGGAACAGTTGCATTTGGTCCCCACTCAAGACTAGTAAGCATTTGAGAAAGAGATACTCCACTTTGAAAAAATGACTGTATCCCTTTTTGACAGATAAAAATAATAATTGCTAACGTAGTTAATACAATTAAAAGCCCACAAAATGTAACGAGTGCTCTACCAATATACTCGTCTTTAACGTAGTTAATTTGTTTCTTCCCCTTCATCTAAGCAATCACCTTACCTACATAAAATTGAATAAACAGACTGGCTCTATTGGCCAGCCTGTTTAAGAAAATCGATTGAATTATTTGTTAAGTTTTGTCATTGGGATATAACCCATGTCTGTTACTTTCTTTTCGAAATCTTTACCGGCGATGTAATCAATGAAAGCTTTGTTAGCATCTGCAGGTGCGCCTTTAGTAATCATGTATTCGTAAGACCAGAACGGATACTTTCCAGCAGCAATGTTTTCAGTTGTAGCGTCAACGCCGTCGATTTGTAAAGTTTTAAGAGCGCCTTTTTTATCTCCAACTAAGTAAGACATTGCAAGATAGCTGATAGAACCAGAAGTTGAATTAACTGCAGTTTCTACAGAACCGTTAGCATCTTGAGCAGTACCGATGCTGTCGTTAGCTTTTGTACCCTTTAATAATGTCTTTTCAAATGTAGCACGAGTACCAGAAGAAGCAGGACGGTTGATTACGTTGATTTTTGCGTCTTTACCGCCAACATCTTTCCAGTTTGTTACTTTTCCAGAGAAGATATCTTGAATTTGTTGAGTAGTTAAGTTTGTTACTTCAACATCTTTATTTACAACAACTGCAAATGCAATCCCTGCAACTTTTGTGTCAGTAAGTTCTTTAGCTTTGTCAGCATCTAATTTAGAAGCAGAAGTCACATCAGAGTTACCAATTTGGATAGCACCAGAAGCTACTTGGTTAATACCAGTTCCACTACCGCCGCCTTGGATTGTGATAGAAACTTTTGGGTTTGCAGCCATGAATGCTGTAGCAGCTTCTTCAGCAAGTGGTTGTAATGCTGTAGATCCAGCAGCTGTAATTGTACCAGAAATTTCTTGTTTTGGTGCTGGTGTTGCAGTATTAGTCTTGTTGTCTGTAGTTTGTCCACATGCTGCAAGAGCACCTGTAACTAGTAAAGCAGCGAAAGTAAGTTTTAAACTTTTCTTAATCATTTCCGAACCCCCATACAATTTTAAGTTTCTTATTTGACCGTTATTGCCTACTTTTCAGTACAATCTAATATTAGGACACTAATATTGTGTAAGTATTAATCAAATTTTAATTTTAAGTAAATGCCTTATTATTACTAGACATTAATGAAATACCACTACTTTAAATACTAAGTACATTGTTTTCACATGATTTAGCACCCTTATATTTTCAGTATTCAATTAACAAACAATCCTAATTGTAAATTTAGTGTAATGATTGTGTATTTAATGTAAACGAGAGATGTATCCATACAACCTAGAATTTGGATATTTATTTCATCTAACCTCCTATCGCTTTATTTCTTACTATACATTGATGGTATTCCCTGAAGCGTTTTCTTTCATGCAACATGTTGTACACAATAATTTTCTTCTTAATAGTAGAGTAGATAATATAATTCGGAACTATTTTCAATTTCATTATCAATTTAGATTTTCGGAATGATTGCTATAGCTTGCTTTCCCATCTGTTCCCATGCTTTTTCAAAATTGTCACGTGGTATGGCTGATTTCGGTCCATCAGCAAGCGGATCTTGCACATACACATTGTTATTATCATAGCCTACAATAACAACACTGTGCTCATGATATGTAATTTTAACATCGCCATCTTTCGTGCTCCATGTTTCAAATTCAGAATCTGGTAACGGTTCAAATGTAGTGTTTGTAATAACCCACACAGGCGAACCCATACTTACAGATTTATAAATATCAGCTATGTCACGTCCGGTTAAATCCATCACTTTATTTGGTGCATAAGTTTGTGCTAAACGATAAATTGGCTTATGGTAAACACCATAGCCCGGATTAGAAGTAGAATAAATATCTCCGACAAACCCATCGTTTGGATTTCCATGAATTTGATTCTGTTTAAACGGTACCCGTTCTATCTCCTTTGCTAACTTCATCTTATCGGTTTGAATTCCATTATATTGAAGCAGCATCGTGAGACTTGTTACCTCACATCCCCGTCGTAGTTCCGGTAACTGTTGAATAAACGGTACTCCTTCAATCATCGCATGTTCTTTAGCCGATCCTGATAAATCAAATCGAATTTGTTGTGTTGTTTGAATTATTTTATTTTTACCTTGATCAACCAAATCCAAGGCCCCATTTTTGCACCCTGTTCCAACCAAAACGATTAACAAAAACGGAATGAATAGTCTTCTCTTCTTTATCATTTGTTTCTAGCTCCCACATCATTTATATCCTTATTGTACAAGATACAGAGATGCCTGCAACTATAAAGTAGAACTTTCCTATGCTCATTCATTGCTATTTAGCCTTAGGAAGAAGTAATAAGAAAGTCGTCTTCTTATTCGGTATGCTGGATTCCAAAACAAGTGATCCCCCCATAGCTTCAGCTAGCATTTTACTCATTGACAGCCCCAGACCAAGACCACGCTTCTGATATTTCTTATTTTCACCTCGGTAAAAGCGTTCAAAAATATGCCTTTGTTCATCTATTTGTATTCCAACTCCGTAATCTGTCACTCGAACTGCATATGCGTCTTCAGTTTCATCTGTGGCAGTGAGTTGAATGAATACCTGTTCCCTACTTGCGTCACGTGCATTATTTAAAAGATTTAATAAAATTTGTTGTGTTCTGTTTTGATCTGCCTTTACAAGTAGCTCTTGTTCCGGAGTGTCTATTTCGAGTGTGACTGCTTCATTTTCTTTTCCTATCTTCCATTGTTGTTCAATCTCATGAAACAACGTCTGTAATGAAAATACAGATACATTCATCTGAAATACCCCTGATGCAAATGCATTAAAGTCAAGAAGTTCATTTACCATAGTTTGCAACCTTGTTGCTTGCGTAAGTGACATCTCTAGAAATTCATCTGCCTCCTGACCAGTTACAACTTTATCTCGTACCGCTTGAATAAGACCACTAATGGAAGTAACTGGGGTTTTCAGTTCGTGGGTTACACCTGCTAGAAGAACAGTTCGTAATTCCTCTAACTCTCTTAATCGCTCTGCCATCGCTTGAAACGAAGTACTTAGTTCATACAGTTCTTGTTCTACTAACTCTTCGTCAACTTGTACATCATAATTTCCAACACTAATTTGCTCTGCAGCAATAGCCAGCTTTTGAATAGGGGTACTTAACTTTTTAGAAAGCAAATAAATAACAAACCAACCTGCAAAACCTACTGTTATTAAAAACATGAGTACATACCAGTATTTGGTGATATCTGTTTTTCCAAAAAGGGCTTGATCTGGCACGATAACATAAAGTACACCTACTGTTTTATCGTCCTGTATAATCGGGGTTGTAATTTCATACCATATTTTTCCTTTATTATCTTGCCACTTTTGGGTTTGTTGCTCCGTAGATGTAGGTAGAATAGGTACAGTGTCTGAGAAGGGATTATGTTCAAATAGAAGGTCACCATTTTCATTAACAATGCGAAAGTGTAAATCAACATTCTTCACAATTGTTTTCTTCTCAAAAAAATTTTTTTCTCTTTGCCGAACCTGCTTATTAATAGTGGCTGGGTTTCGATCATTTAGAAACGGAGCAATTTTTTCCGCTATGCTTTGTGCATAAACCTCTATAATTTTCAAACGATTTTCCTTGGTTGAACGATTTATCCATACACCGGATAAAATCCCTACCACTAATAAGCTTGTAAATAATATAATTACATATCGTCTTGTCCAATATTGTAATAAAGGTACTTTTTTATTCATAGACACAAAGTTGATACCCCACTCCTCGTAATGTTTTAATTTCTCCTTCTTCTGCTCCCCATTCCTTTAGAACTTGTCGTAATCGTTTAATCGACAAATCAACAGCTCGATCACTCCCTTCATAATCCATACCCCATACCTGATCAAGAAGTTGATCTCTTGTAAAGGTTTGATTAGGGTATTCTGCTAAGTAAAACAACAAAGATAAATCTCTAGGTGCTAACTCTATAGCATTTCCATTTAAATATACAGCAGAACCGCTAAAATCAATTTTGAGTCCGCCAAAACATACACTATTCTTCTCAACAAGTGATGACGGACGTCTTAAAATCGCATTTACGCGTGCAACTACTTCTTCCGGCGCAAACGGCTTAGAAATGTAATCATCGGCTCCTGCTGAAAATCCTTTTAATTTATCCTTCGTTTGTCCTAATGCTGTTAGCATAATTACTGGACACGAGCTTGTCTTTCTTATATAAGAAAGAACCTCCCATCCATTTCGGCCTGGTAGCATAACATCAAGAATAACTAGTGCCGGCTTACTCACTTGAAATATTTCTAAAGCATGATTTCCATTTTGAACCATAAACACATCAAATCCAGCTTTTCGTAAATAGGCACTTAACACCTTCGCAATTGCTACTTCATCCTCTACAATTAATACTTTCTTCATTTTTTCACCCTTATCCTACATGCATAGTTTGGAAGGAGTTTATTCCATTGACCCTTCCCTAACTTTATGAATGCTGACGCTTATTCATTTATACTATTATCAATGTAAAAAATCGATACATACTAAATAAGAAGGGGAAACGATTCTACCCTTCTTATTTAGTATTTTCATTTAATTAAGACTAAACTTATTAAGCTTGTGGTTGTGTTGGTTGTTTTTTTGCAGCTCTTGCGTCCTTTACTTCTTTTTTTATTTGCTCAACGGACTTTCCATCAGTCGTAATACCAAAACTCTTCGCTACCTTATTCAAGTGATCTACACGCTTTTGTTGGACTGCTTCCTTCACTTCTTTACGAATTTCCTTCGTATCTTTTCCTTCAGTAGAAATTCCTAATTTCGCAGCAGCTTTAGTAAGATTTTGCTCTTTTTTACTTTTTGTTGCTTGACGAACTTCCTTACGTACCTCTTTCTTAGTTTTACCATCGATGTTAATTCCAAGACGAGATGCCGCTTGTTTTAAATGATCGGAAATAGTTGTTTGACTACTTTGTGTATTCGTTTGAGCAGCAAGCGCATTACTAACTCCCAATAATCCTCCTGTAACTAAAACTCCAGCTAGTGAGAACACGATAATCTTCTTATTCATAATGAATCCTCCTTATTTCTAGTAGTTTCATTCTTATTGTAGAGTAGAAATGTGTCGGAAAAACGTCCATATCAAATGTATATTAAAGTATAAAAATACATACAATTCAATCTATTACTCTTAAAAAGCATAATAAAACATACGGGATTTTTGTGTAATATCCTTAATTTTTCTATTTATAGAAAGCATTTTCATTATTGATTTATCAACTTTTTAGTCTTATTTTATATATGTAGATAACAATTTTCTTATTTACAAAATGTTACAGAAAAAAATATGCAAAAAACTAACGACAATCTAGAAAAATAGTTTACAATATAAATACGTTGAAATACTTTTTCAACGTAAAAAAGATGTATTTGTGTCTAATTTTCAACAATATACGTCAATCTATTGCTAATTTTATTAGCAAAAGACTATATTATTTAATTAGGTAAGTGTAATTCAAAAGAGAAAGGAGTTTTATAACGTGCAACCAAAGAAACCATTTTGGAAGCTTGCTTCACTTCTTCCACTATCACTCATTTTGTCGTTCCTTGGGGGATGCCAAAATATCTCGGTGCTGAATCCACAAGGTCCTGTTGCAAGAAGCGAATACAACTTGATTATGTGGTCAATTGCATTAATGCTTGTCATTATCGTAGTTGTTTTCACTTTGTTTACGATTGTAGTAATCAAGTATCGTGAACGCCCAGATAACATGGATTATGAACCACCGGAACAAGAAGGAAATAAAGTACTTGAATTCATTTGGACTCTAGTTCCTATCATCATTGTTATCGCACTAGCTATCCCTACTGTAAAAACAACATTTGCGTTAGAAAAACCACCTGTAAATACGGACAGTAATGTAAAACCTGTCGAAATTTACGTAACATCAGCCAACTGGAAATGGATTTTTAGTTATCCTGAAGAAAATATTGAAACCGTTAACTATGTAAACATTCCAGCGGGTGTACCTATTAAATTCAAACTTACTTCTGTAGGACCAATGAATGCCTTCTGGATTCCAGACCTTGGTGGTATGAAGTACACAATGAATGGTATGGTCATGGACTTATACTTACAAGCTGATAATCCTGGCGAATATTTAGGACGTAGCTCTAACTTTTCTGGTAAAGACTTCACATCAATGGAGTTCCAAGTTGTTTCTCAATCAAAAGATGACTATCAAAAATGGGTAAAAGATGTACAACAAACTGCTCCTAAGCTTTCAGAAGACAAATATAATAGCATCATTGAACCTGGCGTAGTAGGTCGTATGTCTTATTCTAGTAATCACTTAAAATATGTTGATCCGAAATCACTTGAATATTGCGATTACAACTACTACAAAAATAAAAAATAGAGCATACTACAGATTGGAGTGAAGATAGTGAAGCTTGATCAATTTTTTGTCACAGGTGACCCGATTATTTACGGCGCCGACGCTTCTATCGCTCTCGTAACACTAGGTATCCTTTTCGTACTGACGAAGTACAAAAAATGGAAGTGGCTATGGGACGAATGGTTAACGTCTGTCGACCATAAAAAAATCGGAATAATGTATATTATTTCAGCTGTACTTATGCTATTCCGTGGTGGTATGGATGGAATGATGATGCGTATTCAATTAACATTCCCAGATACACCATATTTAAATGCAGAACACTATAACGGTATATTTACAACACATGGTACAGTTATGATTATTTTCATGGCGATGCCTTTCGTTTTTGGATTAATGAACATTGCCGTTCCGCTTCAAATTGGAGCGCGTGACGTTGCGTTTCCTTTCTTAAATGCACTTAGCTTCTGGTTATTCTTTGTCGGAGCAATGCTATTTAATATCGCATTCGTAATTGGTGGTTCTCCTGATGCTGGTTGGACTTCTTATATGCCTTTAGCTGGTACAGAATTCAGCCCTGGTGTTGGAAATAACTACTATGCGATTGCTATACAACTTTCCGGTATTGGTACGTTAATGACAGGGGTTAACTTCCTTGTTACGATTTTAAAAATGAGAACACCAGGCATGAAGCTTATGCAGATGCCGATGTTTACATGGTCTATTTTAATAACAGCTGTCATTATCCTGTTTGCGTTCCCAGTATTAGCTGTAGCTCTTGCTCTTATGAGTATTGACCGTACTTTCGGAACAGCCTTCTTTACGATGGCAAACGATGGTATGCCAATGCTTTGGGCAAACTTATTCTGGGTATGGGGACATCCTGAAGTATATATCGTAATTCTTCCTGCTTTCGGTATATTCTCAGAAATATTTAGTACATTTGCTCGTAAACGTCTATTTGGTTATAAAGCAATGATTTATTCAATGGTTGCTATTTCTGTATTAAGTGGGATTGTATGGCTCCATCACTTCTTTACAATGGGTGCTGGTCCTGCTGCTAACTCGTTCTTCTCAATCTCAACGATGGCAATTGCCATTCCAACAGGGGTTAAAATATTTAACTGGTTACTCACCCTTTACAAAGGAAGAATTCGCTTTACAACTCCGATGCTTTGGGCATTAGGATTTATTCCTAACTTCGTTATTGGTGGGGTCACAGGGGTTATGCTTGCAATGGCAGCAGCTGACTATCAATACCATAACAGCTACTTCCTTGTTGCGCATTTTCACTATGTATTAATCGCCGGTACAGTATTTGCGATGTTTGCTGGTTTAATTTATTGGTACCCAAAAATGTTCGGTCATATGCTTAATGAACGTCTTGGTAAATGGACATTCTGGTTATGGATGATTGGATTTAATATCTGTTTCTTCCCAATGTATTTCTTAGGTCTAGACGGAATGACTCGTCGTATGTACACATACTCATCTAGCCTTGGCTGGACTGGATTAAACCAAATTGCTACTGTCGGAGCATTTATGATGGCAGCTGGATTTGCCATCTTAGGTTACAACATCGTTTGGAGTGCACTAAAAGGTGAACGTGATGTAACTGGTGATCCATGGGGTGGTAGAACACTTGAATGGGCTACACAATCTCCTGTTCAACATTATAACTTTGCTGCACTACCTGAAATTAAAGAGCTTGATGCATTTTGGTACATGAAGAAAAGAGGAGAATCTCACATTGATGTAGAGAATCTTAAGCCTATTCATATGCCAAGTAACACTGGTCTACCAATTATAATGGCTGTCTTCTTCGGCATCGCTGGATTCGCCATGGTTTTCAAATGGATACCTCTTGCAATTGTTGGGCTTATCGCCATATTCATTTGCATGTACATTCGTTCTTTTGACTATGATCATGGTTACCACGTAAGCTTAGAAGAAATTAAAAAGACAGAAAATATACTATGAGAGGTGGAGCATAATGGCAGCAATTAGTGAAGAATATAAAAATGCCCCTCTAGAGTATCAAGATGCCCAAGGTCGCTTGAACATTCTAGGGTTCTGGATCTTCCTAGGAGCGGAAATCGTGCTGTTTGCGACACTTTTCGCTTCTTACCTGGTACTGGCTGGTCGTGTTGGTAACGGTCCTTCGCCAATGAAACTTTTTGAATTGCAACCTGTTGTTATCGAAACTCTCCTTCTTTTAACGAGTAGTTTCACTTGTGGTATCGCCGTACATGAAATGCGTAAAGGTAGCTTGAAAGGTTTATTAACTTGGTTAGTCTTTACTTTACTTCTTGGTGGCGGGTTCTTGTACATGGAAATTAATGAATTTGTTCACTATGTACATTTAGGAGCAACCATGCAAACGAGTGGTTTCCTATCTGGATTCTTCGTTCTTCTCGGAACACATGGTGCCCACGTAACGTTAGGTACATTCTGGGCTATCGGAGTTATTATTCAACTTGTACAAAGAGGTTTAACTCCTATTACAGCAAGAAAAGTGTTCATTATCAGCTTATACTGGCACTTTCTTGACGTCGTTTGGATCTTCATCTACACATTAGTTTACTTGAATGGGATGGTGGCGTAACGATGGAACAACATAATACGCATAATAGCTTTCCTTGGCAACACGTTTTTGGTTTTATTCTTTCCCTTGTATTAACATTTGGAGCTATGTACGTGGCGTTATATACGTCTCTTCCATTAGCTACAATATTAACTGTAATTATCACATTAGCAGTAGTTCAAGCGTTAATACAGTTAGTGATGTTCATGCACATATCTGAAGGAGAAGGCATTGCACAAAAAATTGCAATTGGCTTCGGTTTCTTCATTGCTGTTGCAACTGTTGTAGGTACCGTTTGGATCTTCTTCTCAATGGGTGGACATTAAATCATTAGTCGAATAAAAAAAGAGACCATATGGTCTCTTTTTTTTATTCGACTATATCTAACTTATAAAAGCAAATAACATCCAAACAAGATTACAAATACATACAGCAGCAAAGGAGCCTCTTTTGCTTTGCCACGAGCGACTTTTAAGATGGATAAAGAAAGTTCTATTACAATTCCATTTGCAATACTAGAGGTTAATGGGATGCAGATGACCGTAAGAAAAGCTGGAAGTACCTCTTCGAATTCATTCCAATCAATATCCAGTATATTTTTCACCGTTAAACTTCCTACAATAATTTGAGAAGGTGCTGTTATCGCAGCTACGCTAGATAAGGAAGCAATAACTGGACTGAAAAAGGCGGTAATTATCGTAAGCAATACAACTACTCCCTGTTAGATCGTTTTTTCCCCTGCTACAATTCCTGAAGAGGATTCAATAGTAGCCTCTATTGGACTTGTTCCAAATATAGCACTTGTCGGCAACAAACGCCTTACCAAATCTCTTCTCCGTATAAGTTGTTTGCAATCAAGCTTGTTCCACAAGACCAAGCAAGGCTCCTGTTATATCCAATAACAATACGAATGGAAAATTAATTATCAAAATAAAAACAGTCTAATGCATATGCATCAGACTGTTTTTACACCTATTTATTTAATCTAGAACAATTACCTTTACGTATCGAACGCCCCAACTCATCGCATCTGCTTGAGTAGGAACCAAAACGTCAATCCAGTTGTTTTTAATATTTCCACCTGTATCTCCAGCAATAGCATTTCCATAGCCCTCGACCCAAACGTGCTTACCTAGTGGAATAATACTTGGATCAACCGCAATTAACTTCGGATTCGATTGAAGGTTGATTCCTAAAGTGGAGACTCCTTCACCAAGCTTCAAGCTTTGTTCTACACTATAAGCAGTCGCTTTTACATAAAGCTCACGACCACCTGAAGGGGCAGAGCTAGGAGTTTGGTTAGTAGAAGTTTTAATCGCATTTACTGCCGACTGATTCGAATCTATCGTATTTTTAATACTGTTTAAGCTATTCTCAATATTTTGCTTGTCCTGTACAGCAAGTGTTAGCTGATTCGAAATATCAGAATACTGCTTCTGTACATCTTGAAGTGCCTGCTGTTTCTTTTGCATATCAGACTCTAGTTCTGCCTGACTTTTTGCAAGCTTCGTACGGTCAACCTCCAACGCTGCTTCTTTTTGCTTAATATCTTGCTTGTCTTTCTCAATTTTTTCGAGATCAGACTGTTGAAGACTTAATATTTGTTTATCCGCATCTAATATTGTAGCAACCGCACCCATCTTCTCAATTAAATCTCCAAGATTACTTGAGTTTACTAAAATATCAATTATTATGTTGGTACTTTCATTATTTTGCACAGAAACCATCCGCTTTTTCATTACATCTTTACGAGCAACTACTTTATCTTCCAAACGAACAATTTCTTCCTTCTTCTGCTCAATCAACGCATTTGTTTGATCGATATCCTTCTGTGTTTTTTCTAGCTCACCCTTTGTTTTTGCTATTGAACTGTTTACATTGGCTAAATCTGATTGAATCGATTGAATTTGCTTCTGTAAATTACTTTTTTGTTGTTCTTTGGCCTGTATGTTAGCATCACTTTGCTGTAATTGCTGTTGTGTACTAGATTGATTCGTTTCGGCATGAGTGCTCACTGTACCAACAAAAAATAAAAGAAAAACAGATACAGAGTTTACCGCTATTTTCATAAATTTCATGTCTCGACTCCTCTCTTATATAGTTATAACATATTTTGAGTGGAGTTATTTTACAGTCTCTTTAAATCCTATTTACAGATTCTAATATAACGAAACATATTGTAATGATTCGTATTATATTTGTAATATTTCACTAGGTTGTGTTACGTTTTATTAATCGTAAAGCCAATTCAATGTTGTTTTTCTGTAAACAATTCCCATTTATTTGATTAAAAAGCAATTGAAATGCGCTCTCCCCTAATGCTAAGCTAGGATGTTCTATCGTTGTAATACCCATAATTTCTGAAATAGGGTGATTATCAAAGCCAATAACAGCCAAGTCCTCTGGAATACCAATCCCATTCTTTCTTGCTTCTATTACAATACCTGCTGCCACTTGATCAGAGGAAACAAGTAATGCTGTCGGTCTATCCTTTAGCAACATCCATTCTCTAACTACCCTTACCCCATCTTGAATCTCTAGACACCCATCAAAAATCCATTCTTCATGAATTCGTTCATTTATTTTAGTAAGAGCATCATCATACGCCCGTTTTCTTTGTTTGCTATTAAAACTCGTTTGTCTTGCTATGCAATATCCAATATGACAATGCCCTCGCTCTATTAGATGCTCCATGCCAAGAGTAAACCCTAAATACTGATTAATATGTACACATGGTATAGAATCATTTGTAGTATCCTCACAGGCAATAATAGGGGCATATAAAGTGAAAGGTGCGATTTCTTCCCATTCCATGGTTTTGCTACAAATAATAAATCCATCTACCTGTCGCGTTTGTAGTAGCTGCAATGCTTTCATTTCTTCTCTAGCCTCATAATTCGTTTGGCATGTTACAATTCGATAATTATGTTGCAGCGCCCCATTTGCGATTCCTTGTGTAATGGCTGAGAAATAAGGATGATTTAAAAATGGTACAAGAACCCCAATTGTAAGTGTCTTTCCTTTAGAAAGATAAACAGCATTATAATTGGGTGTGTAATTTAGCTTAGCTACGACATCTAAAACTGCCTTACGTTTGGCATCGCTGACATAAGGATGTTCATTTAACACACGGGACACGGTTGTAACAGATACTCCTGCTAATATAGCGATTTCTTTAATATTTGCCATTTGTCCGCTCTCCTTTTAAAAAAGTCCCACTAATTATCCTATAAGTAAGTGACAAAAAAATACAATTAAAAGAGGATATATCTGGTTATGCTCGTAAATGATAGTAACAAAAATTATTATATTAGCTTGGATTTTATAATGAAAGGAAGGTAATTCATGCATGTTATATTTCTATATTTAGCGTGGATGAACGCCATCGATGGAATTCTAACACATGTAGGGCTTTATTTCAGTAGAATTGAAGAAGGAAATATACTAATGAAGGAATTATACAATGTAAATCCTTATCTCTTTCTTATCGGTAAATTTATCTTATCTTTTTTATTGTATCTGTTTTTTGTTACAAAATTTACGTCTTCCCATACAATTGTTAAAGCTTGTATGTATGGATCAGTTATATTATACGGATTTGTTATACTTATGCATGCTTTTTGGCTACTTCATTCTGCTTTTTTACTATAAATACCTCCTTCTTCTATGCTTTGACGAGAAGGAGGTATTACGATTATCTTTCCTTAAATTGAGCTTCAAAACTTTGTGCTGCTGTTTTTGCTGCGTTTTCTTCACCAATTAAGATGATATTTGAGGCAACTGTACCATCATCAATGTACATAGCATTGATTTTTAATTGTCCAGATGCATATTGTAGTTCATACAATTCTGGCTTTCCTTCTATTCTCACGATCCCTTTCCCTCGATACACATGCTCAGAAAGCGAATGAAACCATTCCTTCAGTTTCTTTTTATCAAGTGCCGGGATAATTTCAACACGAATGGCTTGAATTGATCCGTGATGATGATGATGCGCTGTTTCACTCGTGACAGTTGTAATCATTCTTTTTTGTAGCAAATCCTCGGCTTTTACCTCTCCATAGGATGTATGGATAACAGGAACCCCTTCCCCTATAAAGGAATGTAGCTTAGATTCAATCGTGTGTAATTTTTTTTCTGAGATTGTATCGACCTTATTTAATATTACATAGGATGAACACTTAATTTGATCCTTAAATAATACACGCATGGATGCAGAGCTTAAAAATAAGTGAGTGTATTCCAGAAAGCGCGCGGCATCCACGATTCCAATAATTGATTGCAGTTCAAATAAATCGCGGTAATTACTATCTGTTAATACATCTACTAGTTCAATTGGATTGGCTACTCCAGTTCCTTCTATAATTAGAGCGTCTATTTCATCATAATTTGCTGCCAATTGGTCTAATACACCTCGAAAGTTACTTTGCATACTACAGCAAATACAGCCGTCCAGTAATTCATTGACGCGTTCTTCTGAAAACAAATGCTTTTCTACATTTACTTTGCCTAATTCATTTAAGATAATAGCAGGCTTTTCATTTCTTTTTCGGAAATACTCAAGCATATGTAGCAATACTGTTGTTTTACCGCTTCCCAAAAATCCACTTAGTATATAAACAGGAACTTGTTTCGTCAAAAGTCTCTCCCCCTCCTTGCAGCACTCACATAGCCTCAAATATTCACTTTTAGCATATCACAAACTAGAAATACAGTGAATTTTCATATATTTTTGAAAAGAGCCCTGCGAGCCAGACTCTTTTCATTAGATCATAGCTTTACTATTTGCAATATATACAGTTGGTAGTTTTTGTTGTAGTGCTTCAAAAAATTCTTTATCCTCTTTTACACTTGTTATCGTTACCACTTCCTGTGGATATAACCAAAGCTGCATGCGAATCACGGATGTACAAAAGGCAGGTGTAGAATCTTTCAGAACGCGTACTTCTCTAATCCGATCAAGTGTAACTCTCGTTTCAAATAAGCCAAAGTGATGAATAACATACTCATCTGTAAGCTCAATGTATGAATGAAACAACGCCCATGTAAGAAAACCACCAGCCAATAAACTACCAAGACCAAGTAACATTGCTATAAACGACATAAGCCCACTTGCCTTTATGCCGGCTATCCATAAAAGAATTGCTACCGGAAAAAGACTGATTGAGATCGCCACAAATACTACATCTTTGTTAATTGAAAATTTCATACGTACTCCCCCCCTTTTCTATGATTCTTCTCGTATCTCATAGAAAAATCGTACGTTTACTATCCTACAAAACAATTTGCAAATTGAAAAGGAAAAATACAAAAAAACATTCTCCTTCTTGAAAAAAGAGAATGTTTTTTCATATTTCTTATAAATAATTAATACTGTCCTGTAGGGTAATATGGATAACCGGTTCCATAAGGATATGTTGTAGGATATGTTTGATACGGAGAAGGATATGGTACAGGGTATGGAGTTGGGTACGGCGCTGGATACCCACCATATCCAGGTGACAATAAAGCACCTGCTGCCAAACCTCCTAATAGTCCGCCTGCAAATCCGCCCCCGTATGGATACGGATGATAGCCGCCATGGTGATGATATCCTCCTTGGAAGCTTCCTTGATGATAGCCGCCATATTGATTGTGTGGCATAAAAATTACCTCCTTTTCCTTCGTGATTGTTTCTGTTCACTATATGCAAGATAAGAGCGGAGGGATTGGGCACGTATCCGTCTAGTGAGAGAATCAGAAACTCCCTTTCTTTACACTAGAAAGAAAATCAAGGTATTATATAGGCACTATGATTAAATTGATTGGGGGGGATTACAATGATAGAATCTATTCACCTACATGAGCCATTACGTACACAGCTTTTAACAATTCATGAACAAAATAAAGCAAAAAGTGAGAATCGTAATCTTATAGGGAAGAAAATGTTTAAAGCGCAAGATCCAAGCATTATTGAAGATGCCATTACAGCATTACTTCTTGGAAAAAACATTCTACTTAAAGGACCGACAGGAAGTGGAAAAACCGTATTAGCCGAAATGCTATCCTCTTTATTTCAAAAGCCCATGCATAGCATTAACTGCTCCGTTGATTTAGATATAGAAGGAATTCTAGGTTATAACACTCTTAAAACTATAGAGGGGGCAGCAGAAGTTATTTTTGTAGATGGTCCTCTAATGAAAGCAATGAAGCACGGACATTTTTTATACATAGATGAAATCAATATGGCTAAGCCTGAAACGTTGCCATTGCTACACGGTGCATTAGATTATCGAAAACGAATCACAAATCCATTTACCCAAGAAGTTGTAAATGCAGATCAAGAATTTCGGGTCATCGCTGCCATCAATGAAGGTTATGTGGGTACAAGTGAACTGAACGAAGCATTAAAAAATCGCTTTATTATTATTGAGGTACCCTATATACAAGGAGAACTGTTAACCGAGCTACTTGCTGCAGAATCCAAACAGACCAATAGGATGATACTAGAGAAATTCACCCAATTTTCAAGTGATCTCATCCCTCTTGTCAAAGACGGACGCATTAGTGAGGAAGCTGCAAGCATCCGTTGTATGATTGATGCCTGTGATTTAAGCACCTATATTCCAGCGTTACGTGCAATTGAACGTAGCATTGTAAGCAAAATGAGCGATGAAACCGAACAAGAAACAATTCGTGAGCTTGCACGAAGCTACTTTGCAGAGGAATAATAATGAGACAAGTATTTGATGATAAAAAAATTGACGCTTCCCTCTTCTTACAATTGGAAAATCTTATGTTTGCACTTTTAAAAGAACCGAATGCTTCCTTAGAGTATGGATTTCAAGCTTACTATGATGACCGAGACCATACAGTTGTCATGAGTCACTTCTGGGATTCTCGCCATTCTACTGACCGTATACTAGGTTTAAAAAGCGAAGTATACATCAAAGCACTTGGTTACAAATACAACAGTAATATGGCAAAAATACGAGAGTTTGCAACAGAGATTCAACACTCTCCCCTACGAAGTTTTCTAACTCAATTGTTCGTTTTACTTGAGGATTTTCGTGTACAGGAGAAAGTAATCCAGAATCGTCCTGGAACAAAGATTCTGTTCAAACGAAGAACAGAAATATATCGCTCTTACTTTACATCACAATATGAAGTCAACCATATACGAAATTTTCAAGCTGATATGTTATTTTGTCTTTGTTATCTGACATTATCAAGCGATTCGTATGTTAGCTTTCCAAACCCTTACTGGGAAGCAATCCAACCTATGCTATACGAATCTTATCAATCTCAGGAAACCGAACATACAGTGCGCATTATCGAAAACATACGCTATCGACTCGAAGAAGATATGCCAAGTGACATGATTAATATCTATTTCGGTCTTGCACCTATAAAGACTCCCAACACAGACGAAAGTGAATTATCTCATAACAAATTAGAAAACTGTGACGTACAGCAAATTGAGGATGAAGATAATAAAGACACTATAGACGAATCCTTATCGACTTGGCATCGTGAGAATAAAAACAATGAACATGAGAATTTTATGCGTTTTGAATTAGAACGTGGGACTAAAACAAATATAACAGGAAACACTGCTCGTGAATCTGAAGATCAGGACCAAGCACTTGGTTCTGTAAAAGGAAATTCACAAAGGAGTAGCAACACCTTAGGGCAAGAAGAGACAAAGGATGAGACTGCAAAAAGACCTACTTTGATAACTACGCAACCGTACGGCAAATTTAATATAGGTGCTGTTCATACGGTAAAACAAGTACGCCATCCTTTATTAGAGGAAAGAAAAACGTATGCAACGATCCAAATGTTTGTAAAAAAAGACGTACAAGAACTTAAAAAAACCATTGAAAAAACGATCGAAAATAAACAAAATGCAGTAGCAGACAAATTTTACGGTCGACTACGAAGAAAATTCCTTCGTATTTATACAGAAAAGCAGCCACGCCTGTTTTTCAAAAAAGGGCATGAATCCAAAGAACTCGATGTAGTATTCAGTCTACTTATCGATTGTTCTGGCAGTATGTATAATAAAATGGAAGAAACGAAGAAAAGTGTCATCCTTTTTCATGAAGCACTGCAATCATTACATATACCTCATGCGATCAACGGATTCTGGGAAGATGCATCGAATGCCAATAAAAAGGTGAAACCCAATGTAATACACGAAATCATTTCATATGAAACCTCTCTTCATGGTCACGGTTCTGAAATTATGCAACTTCATGAAGAAGAAGATAACCGAGACGGCTATATCATACGAGTTATAACAGAGCAGTTAGCAAAGCGACCAGAAAAACATAAATTTTTACTTATTTTCACTGACGGTGAACCATCAGCATTTGATTATCATCAAGACGGGATACTTGATACTCATGAAGCAGTAAAGTTAGCTCGTAAAAAGGGAATCGATGTCATTGGGATTTTCATTGAAGAAGGTGAGGTAAAGGATGAAACCCAAGAACTAATGAAAAATATATATAACCATCATTATCTCATAGCTAATCATGCAAAAGATTTGCGCATGAAAATAAAACCATTGCTTAAAAAACTTCTACTGCGGATTATTCAATAGATCAAAAAAAGAGGGAGTAAAACCAAGAATCCTCATTCTTGGCTTTCCCCCTTCCTCTCCTTTTTTTTTATCCTTCACTAGGAAAAGGAGTCATCCCGTTTGTGCTAACACTATAAACCTGTCCATTACGCACTTCGGCAATTATGTTGGCTGTATCTTCAAAAAACAATCCATTATTTAATCCTTGATCATATGTACTGTAAAAATAGCCTTTATGCACAACTTTAGGTGTGGCTACATTTCCATTCCATATGCTCGTATACTCTTCATCAGATAACAAGATAATATCATTCTCACCGCCAACTAAATAAGCTGGCCTTTTATCATATGAAAAATGATGTGTTTCCATAGCTACACCTCCCCTATTAGTATGTCCGCTATATACGTCCTTATTCATAAGAAAAACAGAAAAAGCAGATGGAATAACAAAAAGGACGAGACAAAAAAAACGTCTCGTCCTTTTTATATTTCTTGTAATTCCTGTATAGGAACTTCTACTTGTTCTTTTGGATTTTCCACATCATATATATGGGCTGTTTCCGTTTGCTCGTTACAATTTGTTATCCAAACAGATACCCCGTTGTATTCCACTTTAACAGAAGATGGTGATGAAAGAATTTGTTTCACTCTATTTACATGCAAAGTATGGTCCCTCCTTTCCTTTATCTTCTGTTAGGGTTTCCCTATTATGAACATGTATTCTTGCATTTTTCTATTTGAACACAAAAAAGTACCACAGTCTGTATACTGTGGTACTACTTTCTACTCAACTTTCACCGTCTCTCGTTACTCGACGTCTCCAGTCCAATTTAACATTCCGCCTTCAACGTTTGTAACTGAGAAACCCATTTCTTCTAAGAATGCACACGCCTGTGCACTACGTCTACCAGAACGACAGACAACAATATATTCTTTCTTCGGATCTAATTCTGTATATGTGACAGGTAGATCACCTAAACGATATTGTTTTGCAGATGGAATCATTCCTTGTGCTACTTCTTCGTCCTCTCTTACGTCGATAATATTCAAGGACTGACCTGCTTTTAATTGATTTTCTACTTCTTGTGGTAAAATGGTTTTCATGCCAATCCTCCTTCTTTTTTTAATTAGCGACTTTTCACAAGCAGTTCCACTGCTTCCTTCACTAAATTACGATTTTCATATTCGCCGTTTTCCATTTGACCTCGTAAGCATTGTTCTAAGTTTGAGCCGACAACAACACCAATTGTACGGTCAATAGCTGAACGTGCAGCACTTAATTGTGTCACTACTTGCTTACAATCCTGTTCTTCTTCTAGCATTCGAAGTATACCTCGAATTTGTCCTTCAATTCTTTTGAGACGATTTTTCATCTCTTGTGTGTATTCCATAACGAATTCTCCTTTACCAATACCTTTAGAGGTATCGTATTACAGGGTACAAAAAATGTCAAAGGAGTCAAAAGCAATGTAGACATACTCGCTCTTTTCGTATTAAGAAAATAAAGTATTCATTACATTGTTAATTTTTTCATCATGTATTTTATAATACACTTCTAGACCTTTACGTTCATATTGTACAACCTTAGTTTGCTTTAGTTTCGTTAAATGCTGCGAAACGGTAGACTGTGGAATATCTAAAATTTCTTGTAACTTAGATACGTTACACGTTCCCCTCTTCATCAACTCTTGAACGAGACGTAACCGCAAAGGATGTGCGAGAGCACGTAGCATTTGAACATCATCGTCGGAAATTTGGTAATCAAACTGATTTTGACACATGTGTTTCCCCTCAATTTCTATCTCTATTAACCCACATTTTATCTTAGTCTCTACTTAGTAAAAGTAGAAACTAAGATGAAAGAGTAGATTACTTCTATCTTATATATATTGGTTCAAAATCTCAACTAATGCTTCTTTGGGTTGGAATCCTACGATTTGACCAAGTGGATTCCCATCTTTAAATAAAATTAATGTTGGAATACTCATTACACTAAAACGTCCAGCCGTTCCTTGATTCTCATCTACATTTACTTTAACAATTTTAACTTTATCTCCCATTTCACTATCAATTTCTTCCAGTACGGGACCAACCATACGACAAGGTCCGCACCAAGGTGCCCAAAAGTCTACAAATACTAGTCCCTTTTCTATATCTTTATTAAATGTTTCATCAGTTGCATGTACAATTGCCATCTTTCTTCCTCCTACCATATGTTTTCTTTATTATTTACATCATGCTTTCATATGTGACCATTTTACTATACAGGGTATCAAAACTCAAAATAAATGGTGTTAGCTTTTGGAAATAAAACTGTCAAATGCTCTTCTATTTTTAGCAAAATACGTTTGAATATGTTTTATATCCTCCATCTAAATTCTTCACAGTAAATCCATATTGTTCTAATAATCGACTTGCAATGTATCCACGTAATCCAATTTGACAAGTTACATAAACCGTTTGTGTTTTATCAATTTCATCCATTCGTTCGCGAAGCTCATCAAGGGGAATATTCACAGATCCTTTAATACTTCCATTGGCAACTTCATTTGGATTGCGCACGTCAATTAGAACATTACCTTGCTTAATTAGTTCATCAATTTCATGCCATTGTACAGTTTTTACTTCTTCATTTGCAACATTCGACGCAACATATCCAGCCACATTAACCGGGTCTTTCGCAGATGCAAAAGGAGGAGCATAGGCAATTTCTAAATCTGTCAAGTCAAATACAGTAAGGTTTCCTTTGATTGCCGTAGCAATTACATCAATCCTCTTATCTGCACCATTTTTTCCAACGACTTGGGCACCGTAAATAGCCCCTGTTTCTTTATTAAATAGAAGCTTTAATGAAAGCGGTGCAGCCCCTGGATAATAGGTAGCATGATTAGCAGGGTGTACATGTACCACTTCATACGGAATTTCGAGACGTTGTAATGTTTTTTCATTATTTCCTGTTGCTGCGACAGTTATGTCAAATACTTGCACAATAGATGTGCCCATTGTACCATTATATTTCACATTTTTTCTGTTGATATAGTCAGCAACAAGTCGGCCTTGTCGGTTTGCTGGCCAAGCAAGTGGCACAAATGTTTCATGTCCATTTACATAATCACGAACTTGGATGGCATCTCCGATTGCGTATATAGATGGATCTGATGTTTGGAGTGTATCTGTAACTACGATTGCCCCGCGAAGTCCTAATTCTAACCCAGCTTCCTTCGCTAGACCATTTTCAGGTACAACGCCAATTGCAAGAATAATCATATCTGTTTCAATTTCTTTACCACTTGTAAGTTTAACAACCGTACCCTCATTTTTAAATGATTCTACCCCGTCTTCTAATACGAGCTCTACACCATTCTTTTCTAATTCTTTATGAACAATTGCAGCCATTTCGAAATCGATTGGCCCCATAACCTGCTTATTTCGTTCTACTATCGTTACGGCTACATTACGTTTTCTTAAGTTTTCAGCCATCTCTATTCCAATAAATCCTCCACCAATTACAACGGCACGCTTCGGTTTTTGTTCATCCACGTATTCCTTTATGCGATCCGTATCAGGAATGTTACGTAATGTAAACAATGCCTTTGCTTCTTGTAAGCCAGGAATAGGTGGTACAATAGGTTTTGATCCTGGTGAAAGAATGAGAGTATCGTATTCCTCTTCATAACTTTCTCCATTTTCTTTATTTATAACGGAGACTGTTTTTCGATCGCGATGAATGGCAGTCACTTCACTATTTACACGAATATCTAATTTATAGCGTGTGGATAGTCCCTCTACGGTTTGTACAAGAAGCTTCTTTCGTTCCTGAATTACTTCTCCGATATAATAGGGTAATCCACAATTAGCAAATGATATATATTCTCCCCGTTCAAACAAGACAATTTCATCTTCCTCATTTAGACGACGAAGACGTGTAGCTGCAGTTGCACCACCAGCAACGCCCCCAACAATTATAATTTTCATAGTAAAGCCCCCTTTTTACACATATACTCATCTTTCACAAGCTCATCATATACCCTTATGGGTATAATGTAAAGCTGATCTTATTACAACTTTATGAATAAAGAAAACGGAGTATAATTTGCAAACGAAATAAATAAAAAAGCTTAGAGTAGACATAAAATTCTACTCTAAGCTCTTATTCCTCTGTTGCTAATTTTGCCAACAAAGATATGGTAATATCATCCATTGGTGGATTGTGTAGACCTGCTCTTACATTCAAGTAATAACGATGTAATGGATTTTTAGCTGATAAGCTTCTAGCCCCCACTATTCGCATTGCTTTATCAACTACTACAATGGCTGCATTCGTTGCAACATATTTAACCGCAGCTAGCTCTCCCTTTATCTCTTGACGATAGCCGCGATCATATTGCTGTGCCACACTATACATGAAATGACGAGCTTGCATGAGTTCTACTTCCATTTCTCCTATCAATCTTGTAACGTTAGGAAGAGTTGCAATCGGCTCTGGTATACTATTATTTTGATGGGTTTTGGCAAATGTAACAGCATAATCAAAAGCTGCTTTTGCAATACCTAAGTAGCAGGCAGGTATATGAAGAAGGGAACCATTTACCTTGCTCTTTCCTTTTATTTCAACTAAATAAGCAAGAGGTACTTTTACCTCATCAAGTACAATATCGTGACTTGCTGTGCCTCTCATCGCTACACTATCCCATGTTTCTTCAATAGAAAATCCGCTAGTCCCACGTGGAATTAAAAAGCCACCAACTTCATCAGTATCTGCAATCGTTGCCGTAACAATGAAATAATCAAGTACTGGTGACATAGATGTAAATGTCTTACGCCCGTTAATGATCCATGCATCATCTTGTTTATAAGCAGTGGTTGTTGGTTTTCCTCCGCGTGCAGGACTTCCTGTAGCTCGCTCAGAAGCAGCACGGTTAAGGAGAGCTCCCTTGTTAATGTTCTCACACATCCATGAGAAGATTTTCTTATCCCAAGCACGAGTTTCTGCTAGTTCTAGTACAATTGCCATATGCCATCCTATTGACAAGGCCGTTGCACCATCACCCTCCGCTATTTTCTCTTGAAATAGCAGAAAATCATAAAGGGAAATACCTCCGCCTCCAAATTCTGTAGGCACAGTTTGCATAGTATAGCCGATATGTTTTAGGTCTTCTATGTTCTGAAATGGAAATGAACCTAACTCATCAAGGGTATACTCACGTTCTGCAAATTTCGGCAGCAGCTGCTCAATTTGTTGAATGATACGATGCTGGGTTTCTGTTGTAACAAATAAATCCAAATTCCCCACCTTCTCTTTTCATGTATTATCCCATATTGCAAGAAAATCCTTCCTTTTTTTCAATGAAAAGGATCTTATTCATCCAAATAACGAAAAGCAGGCATTAACCTGCTTTTATAAGGATGGTACCTCTACTTGAACTTCTTTATGGAGACGCTTCGCTTCTACACGCTTAATTTGATGTGAATCTAATTCTGTTACTTTTAATATCCAATCATCTATACGAAATGTTTGCCCCAGTGCAATAGTGGAATCTTGGGTTAAAATCCAACCACCTATTGTATCCACATCTTCTTCTTCTATATTTACACCTAGAAGATCATTTACTTCGCTTACGAGTACTTTTCCATCTAATATCTTGTAATCGTCATTCACATCCTGAATAGGTGGTTTTTCATCGCCATCGTATTCATCGCGAATTTCTCCGACTATTTCTTCTAGAATATCTTCTAGCGTAACAATCCCAGCTGTTCCACCATATTCATCGTATAAAACTGCTAATGGAATTCGTTTCTTCTGCATTTGGATTAACAAATCATGGATAGGCACTGTTTCCATAACTTCTATAACTGGACGCATAATGGATTGAATCGATTCAAATGCTTGATCTTCTTCATTAATATAATGAGCGAAAAAGTCCTTTACATTAACCATACCCAGAATTTCATCTTTATCTTCTCCAAATACCGGATATCGCGTATATTTTTCATTTCGAATTGTATGAATATGCTCGTCCATTGGCTCTTCCGCATATAAACCAACAATTTCCGTACGAGGAACCATAATTTCTTTTGCAATTCTGTTATCAAATTCAAAAATATTATTTACATATTTAAACTCTGTTTGATTAATTTCGCCGCTCTCATAACTTTCTGACAAGATAAGACGCAATTCTTCTTCTGAGTGCGCAACTTCATTGTCAGAAGCAGGCTTCAATCCAAACAAACCTGCAATAAAACGAGCTGATGAATTCAACATCCATATAAATGGAAATGTGATTTTATAAAAATAAAGGAGTGGCTTTGCACAAAACAATACCACTTGTTCTGCTTTTTGGATTGCCAAGGTTTTCGGAGCCAATTCACCGACAACAACATGTAAAAATGTTATGAAGGAAAAAGCAATAACAAACGCAATTGTATTCGATATAGCAGGCGCTACATTTAATTTTTCAAGTAATGGTTCGATTAAGTGATAAACCGTAGGCTCTCCCAACCAACCTAGACCTAGGGAAGTAATCGTTATTCCCAGCTGCGTTGCTGATAAATATTCATCTAAATTTGAAATAATCTTTTTAGCTGCTAATGCACCTTTTTTGTTTTCTGCAACGAGTTGATCAATTCGACTCGTTCGAACCTTCACGATTGCAAACTCAGTTGCAACGAAAAATCCTGCAATTGCAATAATTAAAACAATCAATAATAAATTCCATCCGTCCAACAAAGACCCTCAGTCCGAAAACTAAGGTGTCACCTCCTGTATTTCAAAAAAATTAAGTATCTGTATTGTTCCTCATTCTGTTAAAACAAACTCCCCTAAAATCTTTCCGTTTAAGAAGCTTTATGCTTCATATAATTCCAACGGCAGTTGATCTGGATCATGAAAAAACACAAATTTTTTATGGGTAATAGAATCAATTCGAATTTCTTCCGTACTTACTCCTCTCGCATTCAGTTCATTTACTGCCTCTTCGACATCATCTACTGCAAATGCAAGATGTCGTAATCCAGCAGCTTCTGGGAAACTAGGACGCTTGGGTGGATTTGAAAACGAAAATAGTTCAATTTGGTATTCACCATTTACTGCTAAATCAAGCTTATACGACTGACGCTCTGATCGGTATATTTCCTTTATTACAGAAAACCCAAGTAGATCTACATAGAAACGCTTGGATACTGCGTAGTCAGAACAAATGATTGCTGTATGATGAATACTAAGTAGCTTCAATTCATTTTCTTCCTCTCATGAATATCTTTATTTTAACTGTTTATCCTATAAAAAAACACTGTATTCTACTCAATAAGCATTTCATTTCACAATTTTACACTATTTATTCGGCTATATTGTTGAAATCAACCTAAATTGTAAAATCTATATTATATTATACAGCCATTCCATATTTTTCTGTATCAGAATACTTATTTTGATACAGCTTGTAGCAATATAATAAAGGAGGGTAACGATAATAGCAACTATACAACAAGACAGAACTAACAAACATCGTAGAAAAAAAAGCCGTCTACTCTTGTTTATCTTCATTTCTCTACTATTTGTAGGTACTGTTAGCTACTGTTCATATGTATACATGAAAGTAAAGGCAGTTACAGATCATTCCTATAAAGACTTAGAACGGGGTTCTGTGTCAGAACAAAGAGAAAAAGCAGTAGAACCGCTATCAGATAATCTTTCACTATTAATTATGGGAGTAGACGAAAGCGAAGAACGATACAAAGAATACGGAGACGCAATTCGAACTGATGCCCTCTTACTTGCAACCATAAATAAACATGACAAGTCCGTCAAATTACTTAGTATACCTCGAGATTGCTATGTATATATTTCATCACGCCAGAAAAAGGATAAAATTGCCCATGCACATGTGTTCGGCGGGGTTGATAGCACCATTCAAACGGTAGAGCACTTTTTAAATGTTCCGGTAGATTATTATGTGAAATTCAATTTCAAGTCTTTTACGAAAATTGTTGATGCACTAGGGGGCATAGACGTACAGGTTCCTGTCAATGTAACGGAACAAAATAGTCTTGACCAAGCNTGTTGATGCACTAGGGGGCATAGACGTACAGGTTCCTGTCAATGTAACGGAACAAAATAGTCTTGACCAAGCGAATGCAATCACCCTGCAAAAGGGGCAGCATCATTTAAATGGGGAACAGGCTCTAGCCTTAGCAAGAACAAGGCATATTGACAGTGATTATATGAGGGGACGCAGACAACAAATCGTGTTCGAAGCAATTGCTAAAAAAGCACAATCGGTGGAAACACTAGGAAAACTAGGAACAATCTTGGAGGCAATCGGAAGTGATTTAAAAACAAATCTAACACTTGATGATATGATTAAAATTGCAAACAATATGGTCACATCCCCATTACATTTAGAAAAACTACAAGTCAAAGGTGAGGATCAATATATACAAGACATTTATTACTATGTTCCAAATGAAGCTGAACTCCGAAATACGACAAATATCTTACGAACACATTTAAATATAGGAGATAACTCTATTCAGAATTCCACTCCAAATGGTTAGAAAAAGCAGATTCTTAGCATGTTTCTGCTTTTTTTATTTGGGTTCACATACATAAAAAATACAATTTATTACTTATGTTTACAAAATAATCTAATTTTATAACAATTTAGATTATTATCGTTTATAATTAACATATACGGCAAATGCGTTCAAGCTAAAATATTACAATGACGTAACATTCTTAATCTTTTTGTTACACAGTTTATAAATTTAATAGTATACTAGTAAACAAAACAAAGAGCTTTTCTTCAGCAAGAAGAGTTGATACAAGTTAGGGGGGAATCAAATGGCAGTTCGTAAATACATCATAGGTTCCATAATTGCTGGAGGGATTGGCCTCGCTGCATTAGGAGGTTATGGATATAGCTATGCTTCTACTTTAAACAAAGAAATGGATACCTACGTTTTGCCGCATACAACATTTGAAGGCATATCTTTAGATGGAAAAACAAAGGATGAAGTTCGAACCATTATTAACCAAAAGGTAGAACAGTACAATCAACAAAAGATTACATACACTTTAAATGAGCAAAATAACACGTATAATTGGAAAGACTTAGGTGTCGGGTACAATGGAACAGAAATTGTCGATCAATTATTTAAAGAACAGCAAGGCTCTTTACTTGATCGCTATCAATTACGAAAAAAAGCACAAAGTGTGGGATTAAACAGACAATACCATGTGCAACCCTATTTAGATACTGCTAAATATGATGCATTTATAAAAGATAAGTATAATGATCTGTTAACTAAGCCAGAAGATGCTTCCTTGTCCGTTACCGGAACGAATATCTCCATTACTTCCAGTAAGGATGGTTCGAAGGTCGACAAAGGCCAACTGTCAACATTAACAGCAGAAGCTATTAAAAATTCATCAACGAATATTGCACTGCCCGTTGTTACTGTAAAACCAGAACATACAACGGAAGACATGCAAAATATGGGCATCCAAACTGTAATTGGTGAATTTCATACATCTACGGGTGGAAGAGACGGTAGTCAAGTGTTTAATGTGTCACGTGCAGCTAATTCATTATCTGGTGTCCTTCTTGCACCAGATGCAGAATTTAGTTTTAATGACCGTGTTGGCATTACTGATGCGGATCACGGCTATCAATCTGCACCAATCTACGTGGATGGAAAAGTGGAACAAAGTGCTGGCGGTGGTGTATGCCAAGTAAGTAGTACACTATATGGAGCAGTATTACGAGCCGATTTATCAATTGTGTCAAGAAGCAATCATTCCCTTCCTGTTCATTACGTGCCACTTGGCCAAGATGCTACGGTTGCTGATTATGGTCCAGACTTTAAATTTAAAAATAATACGGGACACTATATATACATTCAAGCTATGGTTGAAAATAATGATGCAGTTGTTCGAATTTTTGGAACTTCCACTGGAAAAAATGTTCAAGTTTCCTCTCAAGTTACAAGTGAAACGAATGATAAAATATACGTGGACACCTTTAAAACCGTTACACAAAACGGCGTAGTCATTTCCAACGGACGTATTTCAAAAAGCACATACAAAAAGGCGTGAATTCTCACGCCTTTTTGTTTTGTAATTCACTTATAAGTAATAAAATCCACTCTTTCGCCCTTTCATTTGAAAACTCTCTATTTCCGTACTTCCGAATCCACTCTACTACCATTTCCCATGCTTCTTCATTCTTAATGGATTGCAATTCTTTACCTAGCTGCCCCTTTATTTCATCACTCTCATGCTTTTTAAATTCTTGAATCACATTCCACATTTCCTCTTCATACAAGCTCAACGTGCAATACGCCTGTAAAAAATACTTAAACTGTAAATACAAAGGAATCCCACCTTATTATAAGTTTGGATATGACGTTAATAGACTATAACCACGAGAGTTTGTAGAACTTCTGGCAAGAACCGTTACAGTATCCATAACATTATCATGAACCTTCATATCTTTTCGAAGCACTGACTTCCCAGTCGAGAAAGTATGATGAGTATTTAATACTAGACGGTCTTGCTTTCCATCTTTCAGCCATTGCTGGATTTCCTTATCATGCTTTGTTAGTACCTCATTTACAGCCTTTACTGCACTAGCTTTATCATAATATGTACTAGCTGCCGATACACTTTCCTGCTGCAATCGTTGTCTTAGCTGTTCATCTGTTTTGCCAACATGACGTTCTAATGTATGTCCATTATTAGGGGGACCTTCCATCTCATCTAATATTTTATCTGTACTTTTTGGATTACTCGTAGTTGTGTGCTGCGGTTGTGAAGACTGTGAACAACCACCTAATAAAAACATTATAAGCATTGTAATCCATAGAAAACGCAGGTACTTCATTTTATCACCTCTATAATGCTAGTATACAAAAAAAGAAAGATAATGGACATAATTTCCCATACTCAAAACATTTTGAACAAAATCCTCCCACTTTTTATACTGTTTTTCAAGTTTAAACAGGAAAATGAATACCCTATCTGGAATGTATGGTTACAGATAGCACATACTTATTAGGAGAGAATACTTCTAGCGTTGTTGAAGTTTGCCCCTCCCCATTCCTGCTACTATTAATAGAACGTTGTAACGGAGGACGAATACATGAAGAAACGATATGAAGATGACAGCTTAGCATTGCATACAGATTTATACCAAATTAACATGGCACAAGCATACTTTGAGGATGGCATTCACGAACGTCGTACTGTGTTTGAAATATATTTTCGAAAGATGCCCTTTGGCAATGGCTATGCCCTATTTGCAGGTCTTGAAAAAGTAATAGACTACATTAAAAATTTTCGATTTTCCGAAACTGATCTTGACTATTTGCAAAATGAATTAGGCTATGCAAAAGAATTTGTAGCCTATTTGAAAGACATGAAATTTACGGGTACCATTCGCTCCATGCGTGAAGGGGAGCTTGTCTTTGGAAATGAACCAATCATACGAGTAGAAGCCCCGCTCGCAGAAGCACAAATTATAGAAACAGCATTACTAAACATTGTGAATTATCAAACATTAATAGCAACCAAGGCCTCTCGTATGAAGCAGGTTGCTGACAGTGAAGTGTTAATGGAATTTGGTTCACGCCGTGCACAAGAGCTTGATGCTGCGCTATGGGGAACACGAGCAGCCTATATTGGAGGATTTTCTTCAACAAGTAACGTACGGGCCGGAAAACTATTTGGCATTCCTGTATCTGGCACCCATGCACATGCATTTATACAAGCCTACCGAGACGAATATACTGCTTTTAAAAAATACGCGAGCACACATAAGGATTGCGTATTTCTTGCTGATACATATGATACTTTAAAATCAGGTGTCCCCAACGCCATTCGTGTTGCAAAGGAACTAGGAGATACAATTAACTTTATTGGCATTCGACTAGATAGCGGTGATATGGCTTATTTATCGAAAAAAGCTCGTAAGATGTTAGATCAAGCAGGATTTCCTAATGCAAAAATTGTTGCATCAAGCGATTTAGATGAATATACAATCATGCATTTAAAATCGCAAGGTGCTAAAATAGATGCTTGGGGAATTGGAACAAAACTTATTACAGCCTTTGACCAGCCCGCTCTTGGAGCCGTTTATAAAATGGTATCTATTGAAGATGAACATGGTAATATGGTCGACACGATCAAAATTTCGTCCAATCCAGAAAAAATAACTACACCTGGCTTAAAGAATGTATATCGAATTATAAATAAAGAGAATGGTCATGCAGAAGGAGACTATATTACGCTTGAAATAGAAAACCCACAACTTGAAAAACGATTAAAGATGTTTCATCCCGTGCATACATACATTCGTAAATTTATAACAAACTTTGAAGCAAAGGATTTACATACAGATATTTTCATAAATGGCGAAATAGTTTATAAACTACCTGATATTCAAACTATTCAAGCTTATGCTTCGAATAATCTGACCCTTCTTTGGGATGAATACAAAAGAATGTTAAATCCAGAGGAATATCCAGTCGATTTAAGTCAAGCTTGTTGGGATAATAAAATGTCTCATATACAAGCAGTGCGTGAGAAAGTGTTAAAAAGTATGGAGTAGTATTGATTAGAAACCGATTATACATGATTAACACTCCCTATCGCTACGTCATGTATGAGCTTCTACATTTTCGGAAGACAAAAAAAGAGCAAGCAAACAACTTTAAACGGTTGCCGCTTGCTCTTCTATTTCTATTTTACGTATTTCCACTCGTTTAATTTGATGGGAATCTTTCTCTAACACTTTAAATGAATACCCATCTCCTTCTACAAGCTGCCCTTCTTGAATAGCATGCTTTCGCATCATAATCCAACCGCCGATTGTATCTACATCTTCTTCATCCATACGCAATCCGAATAAATCATTTATTTCACTAATTAATACTTTACCATCTACAATTTTATGATAATCAGAAATATGTTGAATTGGCGGACTTTCATCTTCATCATATTCATCTCGAATTTCCCCAACTATTTCTTCTAATATATCCTCTAAGGTGACCAAACCAGCCGTACCACCATATTCATCATAGAGGATGGCAATTGGTATTCGTTGTTTTTGCATTTGCAATAATAAACTATGAATCGGAATCGTCTCCATTACTTCAATAACAGGACGCATAAATTTACGTACCGACGCCAGTTCTTCGGTGGACCCATTCATATAACGAATAAAAAAGTCCTTTACGTTAACCATCCCAATAATATCATCCTTATCCTCACCAAATACTGGATATCTAGAGTATTTTTCATTTTGGATAATTTCCATATGTTCTTCAACAGGATCATTCATATATAATCCGACTATCTCTGTACGTGGAACCATAATTTCCTTTGCAACCCGGTTATCAAACTCAAAAATATTGTTCACATATTTAAATTCTGTCTGATTGATTTCTCCGCTCTCATAGCTTTCGGAAAGAATTAAACGAAGCTCTTCCTCTGAGTGGGCAACTTCATGTTCAGAGGTTGGTTTAAGACCAAATGCTCCTGAAACAACGCGGGCAGAAGAATTTAATAGCCAAATGAAGGGATATGCTACCCAATAAAAGAATATTAAAGGTCGTGCGAATAGCAGACTTACTTGTTCCGCTTTTTGAATTGCAAGTGTTTTTGGTGCTAACTCTCCAACAACGACGTGCAGGAATGTAATCAATGAAAACGCGATGAAAAACGAAAGGGTTCCTGCAACAGCCTCAGCAAGTTTCAATTGTGTCATTAATGGCTCGAGCAAATGATATACAGTTGGTTCTCCCAACCACCCGAGACCAAGTGAAGTGACGGTAATCCCAAGCTGACAAACTGATAAATATTCATCCAAACTAGAGATTATTTTCCTTGCTGCTATCGCCCCTCGTTTTCCTTCTGCGACCAGTTGATCAATTCGACTACTACGCACTTTTACAATTGCAAATTCGGCAGCTACGAAGAAGCCTGTAAAAGCGATTAATATCGCCACCATGACCAAATTAAATATCTCCAAGCAATTCCCTTAGTTCGAAGAACTAAGGTGTTCACCTCCTGTGTATATATCAGTTATTCTTCATCCAAGTTGAGCAAACATTCGTTTCTTTATGTCCCATGTATTCTAATTTTCTATCGAAATTCATCTTAAAAATAATATTAAGGAATTAATAAGCATACCAGCTTTCCCAGATATATGTTTCATCATGACATTCCGCTCATTTTCTGGCAGTCCGTCCACAAGTGATTGTAATTCTGATAGCTCTTTTTCTAATTGATGAATGTGAAATGATGCTTCATCCAATTGTTCACCGACTAAGCTGTCTTCATATACGGGATTTCGCTTTTGTTCAAGCAGCAATTTAATATGCGCAAGTGGCATATTAAGCTTTTTATATTGTTCAATATACTTGAGCTCGTTACATGCTGTTTCATCAAAATAGCGATAATTGGAATCAGAACGAGATGGTTGCAACAGACCTAGATTCGTATAATAATCAATGGTTCGCTTTGAAACTTGAGTAATTTGCGCCAACTCTCCGATTCGGTACACATTCCCAATGAAGACACCTCCTCACCTTACTATATTATGTAATGTTACCATACCAAAAAGCGTACAGTCAAACGGTACAGTTATGCAATTTTCGATGATTTTTAACAAAAAAATGCCTGGAAGAGGCGAGGACACTGAAAAAGCATGGACTTCGAAAAACAGGTACAATGGTAACTTATCAGTGCGAGCATTTTGTTACTGCTCGCAAGCTTTTTTCCCACGAACGGGCATAATCCAAGCTAGATTTTCCCATTCCTATTTCATAAATAAGGCCACTGAAAAATAGTAATTTTTCAGTGGCCTTGAATAGGCTCCAGCCATTTTTTGTTATTCTGAATCTGGCAACAAATAATAATACAATTCTTCTTGGCTTGTAGAGGTCCATGGTGAAAATTCAATTGTACTCGCTTTATCAGGATTTACAGCAGTAATTTCTTTTATAAGATCATCCGTGTTTTTTCCATTACTATCAATGTGAAGTTCGTTAGCAACTTTCTTCGCTTGTGTATCTCTCACTTCTGTAACTAACTGAAAAATATCTTTTCCATACGTTGATATTCCAAGCGATTTCGCTTCATTAACGGTTTTTGCTTCGCCAACCTCCTGGATAATGGCTTCTTGAGATTTTCCATCCGTTTGAATTCCTAACTGTTTTGCTTCTTCCTTCAGCTTCGTTCCGTACACTTCTTCAGCTACTGCAGATGAATCCTTACCTTCTGTCGTTATTCCGAGTTGTTTTGCTTCTTGCATTAGCTTTTTATCATTCATTTCTTTCATAAGCTCGGACACTTCTTTCCCATCCGTTGCTATTCCTAAGCTTTTTGCTTCATTTTTCATTTTCGTTTCATATATTTCTATATATAAGTTATCTACATTTTTTCCATTCGTATCAATACTTAGACTTTTTGCTTCATTAATAACTTCAGCTTCCCGTATCTCTTTCTCTAACAAAAGCACATCTTTACCTTCTGTTGCTATTCCCAGTTCTTTTGCCTTATTCATAACATCTTGCGTATTGGAGTTTATTTTCACTTCTTGCTTTTTGTTTGGCAAAGAAGTCGGTGTAGCATCATTTTGACTAGCCCATACCGTTATGCTACTAATAGTTACAGCAGCCAATGTAATGAAAATACCAGACAATATCGCTTTCTTCATAACGAATCCCTCCTTATCCTATTGTATCTATCATTTATGTCGATTACATGTCAGCTTGCTAAGAGACTTTATATGTAAAGTTTAACCGAGCATATAAGATTTCATAATCATACATTCCAACAATTATGTAAAATTGACTCTTGTCTCATAATAAGTATGAATCACATTCCTTAAATTTAGCTTAAGAAAATAAAAAATGAGTCAAAAAGGAACTTCCTTTTTGACTCATTTTACTTTTCATGTATGTGTCGATCATCACCTATTTTTGAAGATGGAAGGGAACCGACGTAATGACAATATCTTTATTACGTAACAACCAAAGTCTTAGCATGAGTGCACTTTGATTATGTAATAAATTATGCCACCACTTTCTTGGAATAAATTGCGGTATAACGACATGCACAGTAACAGATTCTTCGTTTTTTAATTCAATTGCACGAATTAGACGCATTAAAGGTTCAAGAAGAGAACGATATTTACTTCGTAATACAACTAGTCTACAAGGAGAACCCCAATCCTTCCATTTCTTCTCCATTCTTTCAGTTGATTCATCGTCGTATCCTACATACACCGCTATGGGGTCAACATCTAATCCCTTAACAAAAGACAATGTATTATTGACAACTTGATGCACACCAGATACGAGAACGAGCGTTACTACTTTATTTGCGGTTGGATGTGTAAGATTTAAATCAATACGCAATTGTTCGGCAATGTTATCATAATGATTTCGAATTGCTAACGAAAATAAGATGATCACTGGAAGAACAATAAGAACAACCCATGCTCCGCCCGTAAATTTCGTAAAGGCAAAAATAGCGGCTACAACCGAAGTAAGTATCCCTCCAAATGTATTGATTGCAAACTTTATTTTCCAATTCGACCCTTTCACTCGTTTCCATCGCCGCATTAATCCAAACTGAGCAACCGTAAAGGATAAGAATACTCCGATGGCATAAAGCGGAATAAGTGCATTCGTTTTAGCACGAAATGTAATAATTAAAATACATGCTAACGCAGCTAAAACAATGATGCCGTTAGAATAACCAAGGCGATCTCCACGATTTGACAAGCCTCGAGGAAGAAATCCATCTGCAGCTACAATCGCAGCAAGTTGAGAAAATCCTGTAAATGTAGAGTTTGCAGCCAATATTAGAACAATAAATGTAAACCAAATAATAATTTGATACATAACACCATGTCCGAAATAAATGCCAGTTAATTGTGAAAGCATCGTATTTTGCGGATTTGGCGAAATACCTTGAACATATAAATGATATGCAAATCCAAGTAATGTTATTGCTGTTACTGTTCCCAATGCTATATACGTTTTAATGGCATTCTTCTGCTGTGGTTCTCGAAATACAGGAACGGCATTTGAAATCGTTTCAATTCCAGTAAGTGCTGAACAAGCTGAACTAAATGCCTTTAGTATAAGCAATGTAGTTAATCCTTGCGGAACTGTACCAAAGGAAGGTGTTTGTGGCTGAACAAAACCATGATTGATTTCATCAAAAAATCCGGTGAAAATAAGAATAAGCATACATATCATGAAACCTATTGTTGGCCAAGCAAATAGCTTGGCAGATTCTGCAACTCCTCGAAGATTTACGACAACTAGAAATAACACACAGCTTATAGCTAGTATTGTCTCATACGGTGCAACAACAGGATATGCAGATGCAACAGCCTCCATTGCCGCTGATACAGATACAGCAACTGTAAGTACATAATCAATTAGCAAAGAACTAGATGCAATAAGTGCAACGTATCTAGGTTTAAAGTTATCCTTTGCAATAGCATAGGCACCGCCACCGTTTGGATAAGCCCAAATCCCCATAATATAAGATAGAATTAAAATAGCAAGCAACATAACCGTCGATATAGTAATTGGCAAAATAATCCATCTTGCATCTGGACCTAACTTTATAAGCTCCGTTATTCCTGATTCCGGTCCATAGGAAACAGATGAATACAAATCAGCAGATAATATTGGGAGTGCAATAAACCAAATTAATTTGGTATGCTGTGCATGTAATTCTGCCGTTCGCATGGGACGTCCTATTAAAAATCGCTTAACGCTGCTGAAATTTGTAACGGATGACCACAAAGCCAATAGTGCCCCGACGAAAACAATGGCCTCAAGAAATTTTACTACCGTTTGATGATCGAATTGCATTTCTAATTTCCTCCATCAACTAATATGTAAGACTATTCTAATGTATACGAAACAGCCATTTTTTCACAATCATATGTGAACATGTATGAAAACATTCACATATAATTGTACCCTATTCATAATATGACAATTTTTACGTTTCGTCATTCATAAAATAAAAAGGCTAGGTGTTTAGAGGAAAAATAACCCCATTTTGCGATTTCGTATATCTCATTATCGAACTACATTTGACGCACCCTTTGATCAATACAATAAAAAAGCTGTCCTACATTTCCTAAGAAATGCACGGCAGCTTACAAGATGTTTATTTCTTTTTATGCTTAGGAAGTACAACCTCAAATCGTGTTCCCTTCCCTATCTGACTGTATACTTTTACTTTACCTTGATGTTTCTCCACAATCCATTTTGCTATGGAAAGGCCAAGTCCAGCTCCCTTTGCCAATGTTCTTGCTCTATCACTCTGATAAAACCGATCAAATATTTTCGGTATATCCTCCTCGGCAATCCCTATCCCGTTATCTTCCACCTGAAGTGTAATATGTGAAGCACTTTGCGTACACGAAAGAATAATTGTTCCACCAGCTTTCGTATACTTTAGGGAATTATCAAGTAATATAACAAGTAATTGATGTAATTTTTCTCTATCTCCTACGTAAACAAGACTTTGATCCGCTTGTAAGCGTAATGTTTTATCTTGATAAATAGCAAGATCCTCATAGGAGTTCATAATCTCCTCGAATAGGTCATTTAAACTAAACTCTTTTTTTTCCATTTCAATCTGATTAGAATCAGAACGGGCTAACGTTAAAAGATTAGAAACAAGCCTGGTCAACCGCCGACATTCCTTAGAAATAATTGAAATATCAAGTGCCTTATCTTGGATGGTAGAAGAAGGAGATCGAAACAATAAATCTGTTTTCGATTGAATGACGGCAAGTGGTGTTCGCAACTCATGGGAAGCATCAGATACAAATTCTTGCTGCTTATTCCATGCATTTTGAATCGGTACAAGAGCTCGTCTTGCCAAGAAATAACCAGCCGCCACAGCAAATAGAATGCCAATTCCACATCCAATTAACATAATGAGTAATAATCGATTTAGTAAGCCATTTTCTGAATCAATGTTTCGAAGTGTTTGTATGGTAGTGCCAGTCGTATCGTCTTTTACCGTTAATGTTCGAAATGTGAAATTTCCTACCTGCATATTTTGAATTGTATTTAATTCCTTAGGTTTTATCGTAGATTCATATGGTAACAAAAAACCCATATCACCCTTAGTTGCAATAATTTCATTTTTCTCATCTCGAATAATAATGGACAAGCGGGGATCATGTGAAATCCCGAAATCTTTCGGTTTTTTTTCCACATATCCTGAATCCCTGTTCGTTCCCTCTTGATGAGTTATGACCATTTGTAAAGAATTATCGACATCGTTATATAAACGTTGTTGCATATAATAATAAATAGTAAATCCTAACGTACCTATTAATATTACAAAAATAAGAGAATTCAAAAGAGTAAGTCTAATCTGTGTGCGTTTGAACATATGATTACTCCTTTAACATGTATCCGACTCCACGAATCGTTTTAATGTCATTATGATAGCCAAATGGTTCTAGTTTTTTTCGTAAATGATGGACAAATACTTCGACAATGGCTATGGTAGTATCTGAATCAAAGCCCCAAACACGATCATAAATTTGCTCCTTCGTTAAAATGACTCCTTTATTTTGAATCATATACTCAAGAAGCTCATACTGCTTAAATGTAAGTTTAAGTGCCTCTCCATCAATAGTTACACTTTTTTCTTTATTAAACAATTCCATGCCTTTATATACTAAAGTTTGACTCATCGTAAGACTTCCACTACGACGTAATAAGGCGCGGATGCGAGCCATAAGTTCCGGTGCTTGAAACGGCTTAATTAGATAATCATCTCCGCCATAGTCTAGTCCCTTCACACGATCCTCCAAAGAATCTCGCGCTGTTAAAAATAAAACAGGTGTATGGTTTTCTTCCTCACGTAGATGCTGAATAATTTCAAATCCATTCATTCCTGGTAGCATAACGTCTAACAAAATAGCATCATAAATATTTTGACGTGCTAAATACAATCCATCTTCACCATTTGAAGCACTATCTGCTTCAAATTCATCACTTACTATTTCTACTATGGATTGTAATAATGAAATATTATCCTCGACGACTAATAAACGCATATCGTTATCTCCCTACTGTTACGAATAAAAACAATGCGATGCTTCATCTTTCACTTTACCACTACCAACCAATAAATCGAAACATGTATAACTATTATTTTTTAGAATTTCTTATCTATCTGGAATGCTAAAAGAAGTATTCCCTTTAGTACGGTGTCAAAAACTGAGAGACACGATATGGTTGTATCATGTTAAAACTGTATATGAACTCTATAGAAAAGAGTAACTTAGATACATCCATTATTCATTTTCTTTCTTAATTTCTCCTTAAAAGTTTATAGTTTATGGATTAATTGCATAAAAAAAAGCCGAGAACCATACATTCTCGACTTTTTTTGCATTGTTTAGCTTTCTATTTACTCTTATTCAACTGGTCCTTGCCAAGCCATCATTCCGCCTACCATATTTGTCACATTAAATCCTTGGCTTTCTAGAATGCTTGTAGCCATGCTACTACGACCGCCAGAAAGACAAACAACAATATACTCTTTGTTTTTGTCTAGCTCGTTTAAGCGAAATTCTATTAGTCCAAGTGGAATATTTACAGCACCGCTAATCTTTCCTTGTGCTACTTCTGATGTTTCACGAACATCAATAATATTTAATGCTTCACCGTTTTCAAGTTTAGTTGCTACATCATTCGCTGTAATTTGTTTCATAATCAATTCTCTCCCTTGTTATCTTATTAGTTTTATCTCCAAGCACTCATTCCACCAGTTACATTAGTAATGTTTTGGAACCCTTGCTTTTTTAACAGTTTTGCTGCTTGTTTACTTCTCATTCCACTTTGACAAATAACAATTACTTCTTGTTCCTTTTTTAAGCTGCTAGATTTGCTCGCTAGTTGGTTCAAAGGAATATTTTTGAAACCTTGAATGTGGTTTCCATTAAATTCCCCAGGTGTACGTACATCCACATATTGCTTATCACGTTTCCCCAGTTCATTTCTTAATGTTCCAGTCGTAATATTCTTAATCCCCTTAACTGGTATAAAACGTTGCACGATCAGCCAAGCTGCTAACGCTATTAATACAATATTAATGATTGTACTGGTACTCATGATTTCACCCTCATTTTATTTAGTGTGTAACGAAAAATCAAAAACAAATTAGCATATAATTTAAATACCTTACGGGGTATATATTAAATGGCTTTATTCTTTTTGTCAACTCATATTCTTTTTAGAAAAAAGCGCACATCCTAATGTATAATCACAAATTCTTCCATTTTTCGAATAAACATTTCCGTCGCTTTGGATTGGTAATCTTGTTTATTTTGAACAAATGAAAAAGAGCGATATGTACGTTTATTTTGCAAGAACAATGAACAAAGTTCCCCCGCCTCTAATTCTTTTCGTACCGTCCATTTTGATAAAAGTGCAATTCCTAATCCTGCCATCACCGCTTCTTTCACACCTTGTATGCTACTAAAAATGAAAAACCGTTTCATTTTTAGATGTAGTTCCTCTATGAACACATCGCTATAGGTGCGAGTCCCCGATCCCTGTTCTCTTAGAACCCAGACTTGATCTTGTAACATTAAGGGATCGATTATCCGAAATCCTGATAAATGATGATGAATGGGAGCTACAACAATCATTTCATCTTGCATGAACGGAGTTACTTCAACATGAGAATGAGTAGTTTTCCCTTCTATTAGTCCAATATCATATTGATTAGATTCTAATCCTCTTATCACTTCTTCTGTATTAGAAATAATAACTTGAATATCTACGAGCGGATATTGTTTCACATATTCAGTAAGCACTTTTGGAAGAATGTATTCTCCAATCGTAAAGCTCGTTCCAATTCGCAATGTACCTGTTACTACATGTAATAGATTATGAATCTCCTGCTTTGCTTCTTCATAATGTGAAACGATTCGTTTTGCATGCACATACAACATATTCCCTGCTTCTGTGACTTGTACATGCTTCGGGGAACGATGTAACAGCTTTGTTCCAAATTCATTTTCTAAATTACGAATCGTTACGCTAACACTAGGCTGTGTTACATGTAATAGCTCAGCTGCTCGGGAAAAATTTTTTAATTCTACTACTGCAATGAAAATCTCGAGTGCATCTACTTTCACCAATCGCTCCTCCCTTCCATATCCATATTATACGATTTTTTAATGATTGAGATAAAAAATATATATTTTATTTATTATATATTTCTCGTTACAGTAAGATAGGAATCTACATAGGAGTGATAAATTTGAAAGCAACTATTTTACAAAAAAATACCAAAATATACGGATGTACATTAGGCATTCTCTTAACATTTGTTCTAGCACTTGCAGCAAAATATATTGCATTACTACCTTTTTTTTCAATTATGGGTCAACTCGTGATCGCCATTCTTCTCGGCACCCTATGGGCATCCATAGCCGGCGTTCAGCCCTATATACTAAGCGGAACTTCTTTTTCCAGTAAAACACTACTGCGTGTTGGAATTATTTTACTAGGAATGCGTGTAAGCCTAATTGACATTATTCATGCTGGTTCAGCTGTTTTTTTCATTGCTGTCATTCAAATCCTATTTACGTTAGTGGTCGTATATTTACTATCACGTAAGTTACATGTAAACAAAAATCTTTCTATATTAACAGCCTGCGGTACTGCTATATGCGGAGCAGCTGCGGTTGTGGCAATCGCCCAGCAAATCGATGCAAAAGATGAAGAAACTGCAGTAGGAGCAGCTACAATCGCAATTCTTGGCACTGTTTTTACGCTCTTTTACACTGCCCTCTATCCTGTTCTTTCACTATCCCCGCACGGGTATGGAATCTTTGCCGGATCAACCTTACATGAAATCGCACATGTCATTGCTGCAGCATCAATCGGTGGAAAGGAAGCAGTCGATCTTGCCGTCATTGTGAAATTAACACGGGTCGCACTTCTTATTCCTGTTGCGATTACGATTGGAATTTGGAAAAATATCTCTTCAAATGAAAGCGGGAAAACAAGTTTCAGACGCCTCCCTATCCCTTGGTTTATTCTTGGGTTCGTTACTATGAGCTGCATTCATTCCTTTGGCATCGTATCATCAGACGTAGCTGCTGCTTTCGTAACTCTCGCCTATACGCTGCTCGCCATGGCAATGGCAGGCTTAGGTTTACAAATTTCCTTGCACACCTTCCGAAAGCTTGGGCTTCCTTCCTTTGCTGCTGGGTTCATCGGTTCCATTCTACTTTCGTTGCTCGGATATGGGCTCATACAGTTGTTTCATCTAACTTAAAAAAAGTGCGCTGAAATAAACTTTCAGCGCACTTTTTTTATGGATACGGATATAGAAATTATCTTATTAATACCAAAAGCACAAGAACATTAACATATTTTCACAAAAATAAACTAGCGCATTCCATCTCGCGCTAGTTCATTTTCCTTATTTCGTTTCCTTCTTTTGAAACATAGAGGCAATTGCTAAAAATACTACGATGCCGATGGATACGAATACACTTACTCGGTTTTCCGGACTAAACATAAAGAAAATACAATTGATACCGAGTAATACCGCAGTTACGATTGGAATGATAGGAAACCCCCACACAAGAAAATGTGGTAGCTTTTCATAAGATTTACGTAGCTTTACTTCGGCTAAACAGATGGCAATCCATAAAATTGAAACGGTAAAGCCTGGAATCGCCATTAAATAGCTGAATATACGATCCGGTGAAAGATAGGCAATTAGGGATCCACCAATCAATACAACTGCTGCAAACAGCAAGCTATATACAGGAACACCTTTTTTGGAGACATAGGAAAATACCTGAGGAGCTTCGCCTTCAGTTGCTAATGAATACAACATTCTCGAAGAACCGTATATGCCGGAATTGGCAGCAGATAAGACTGCCGTAATTAATACAAAATTCATGAGCTGTGCGCCGCCATTAAACCCAGCCACGGAAAGCACTTGAACGAACGGACTTGACTGCTGGGAGATTGTATTCCACGGAATCAAACCACAGATGATCAAAACAGGCAATGTGTAAAACATAACAATACGACCAATTACGCCTTTAATAATTTTCGGTAGTACTTGTTCTGCATTCTTTGTTTCAGTAACCGAAAGACCAACAAGCTCAGTACCACCGTATGAAAAAATAACGACGATAAGCGCTGCAAAGACGCCAGACCAGCCATGAGGAAAGAACCCTTGATTAGCCGTATAATTTTGAAAGTAGTGCGCTTCATGACTTGGAATAATGCCAAACAAAATACCTGCTCCTAATACAATGAACAGAATAATCATGACAATCTTTAAACCGGCAAACCAAAACTCAAATTCCCCGTAATATTTTACGTTTAGCGTATTAATGGAAATAATTCCTATAGCACAGATGACACTTAATAACCAAAGCGGAACGGATGGAAACCAATATTGTAGAAAGCTTCCTGCTGCAATCACTTCAATAATACAAACGATAAGCCACATAATCGCATACATCCAGCCGATCACGTAGGAAACCTTGCTTCCAAAGGCCATTCGAATAAACCCTTTCATATTCGTTCCTGGTATAGCAATTGCCATTTCTGCAATCGCACTCATCACGACCAGTAATAAAAGACCGGCAATGATATAAGAAAAAATAACGGCTGGACCTGCAAGAGAAATTGTTTCTGAAGTCCCTTTAAAAATTCCGGTTCCAATCGCACCACCTAACGCCATTAGGCGCACATGCCTAGGTAATAAATTTTTTTGTAGACTCTTTTGATCTGAACTCATTGTTCTCCTCCTTCTACATAAAAAAGCCCCTACTGATAATCAGTAGGGACGATGAAATATAATCGCGGTACCACCCTAGTTGCAGACTAACATCTGCCATCTTCGTTCTTATAACGGTTCATGTAACCGTCTTTTTTCATGATATATGAAAAAAGATGCTCCTGGAGTGAAATTCATACTCTTCTTTGTACTGATTTCCACCGTCCATCAGCTCTCTACAACAGGGAGAAGAATGCTACTATGTTCCTTTCAACGCATGTTATTCAGCTATAACATATTTCCAAGGAAATTATAACGATATATTGATACAATGTCAATCAAAGGTTCACTCTATTCTTTCCTTCATAAACGCACAAATTTCTTCCTTCATAGGAAGGGAGGAAATGGCCCCTTTACCTGTTGTGGTAATGGCACCACTGGCGTTCGCAAAGGCGAGAATTTCATTTGCATGGGCTTGCAATCCTAGCTCCATTGTATGCTGCGTAATCTTTTTTTCGAGCAATTGATACAAGAATCCGCCGATCCATGCATCCCCCGCTCCTGTTGTATCTTGTACATTTACTTTATAGCCACCTAGATAATATGCCGCATTCTTCGTGTAAACTGAAGCACCGTCTGGGCCTTTCGTATAGACAACAACCTGTACGTCCCCGACAAACAACGATTGAATCGCTTTCTCTTCCTGCTCAATTCCGGTAATAAAGGATAATTCCTCATCCGATATTTTTACAAGATGCGCGAGTGGAATGAATTCTAAAATTGTCTTTCGGCACGCTTCTTTACTGTGCCATAGCGACAAACGAACATTCGGATCAAAGCTGATGAGACCACCTTTTTCTTTCATACTCGCAATCGTTTTTCTATGCGCCTGCTTCATCGGACTTTCGACGAGATCAACGGAGCAAAAGTGCAAAATATCTCCTTCTTGGAACCAAGAGTCGTCAATTTCATCTTCTGTTAGCAATAAATCAGACGATGGATTGCGGTAAAAAGAAAAATCGCGTTCCCCATCTTCTCGAAGCGATACAAAGGCCAGCCCTGTATTTGCTTCCGATGTTCGTAGTACTTTATCCACGTTTACGCCAGCCTCTTGGAGCTGTTCGATTAGAAAGTCACCGAATGCATCCTCTCCAAGCTTCGAAATGAGATAGGAGTTCCCGCCAAGTTTTGCTACAGCAGCAGCTACATTTGCAGGAGCACCGCCCGGAGCACGTTCAAAGGATACAACATCCTTTAGAGCTTTTCCCTTTTGCTGTGGGATGAAATCAATCAATATTTCTCCAATGGCAAATAGTCTTTGCATATTGCTCGCATCCTTCCATTTTTATCGTGTACAATCCCATTTCATAACTGCTAGATGTACCTCTCCTCCCACAGCAAAGAAACGAATATCCGTACTCGTAGAACGAGGAAAAATTCGGCTCGTAAATACTTCTTCTCCGTCATTGATAAAGATTTCTACAGAGGATGTATCTACAAAAAGATGGAATGTAATCATATCTGAATCTACATAGCAAGCTCTTTTCGTTCCATAGGAAGCAGCTACTTCCTTGCCAGAGGCAGAGCGGTCTAATATGACTTTTTTCTGGGCTGCCTCATAGTATAAAACTGTTTTTTCCTTGTCACCAACCCTAAATTCGATTCCATACTGACATGCAGTAGCGGCGGAGAAGGTACAACGTAACTCATACTGCTCTCCAGAAAATCCTTCATACATTTTCATCTCATCAGCCAGAATGTCTACTCGTTCATACAATGGACCACGCAGCATTTCTAATTCCTTAACCGGCTGCTGACGAAGCCTTCCATTTACGATCGATAACTCTCTTGGAAGTGTTAAGCAATGCGCCCAGCCATATTCATCTGTCGGATATGCAATGTCTGGAAGACCCATCCATCCGATTAAAATACGACGGCCTTTATCATCTAACATTGTCTGCGGGGCATAGAAATCAAATCCTCGATCAAGCTCGGTAAATGGTCCATCCTGAAAAGAACACGTTGCAACATCAAGTTTACTTCCAATCACATAACCCGATTGATAAATATTTTGATAAAAATCCCCTTCTGGTTGTAACCCTTGCGGACAGAAAAGAAGGACCCCTTGATCCTCTATAGGAAAGTAGTCTGGACATTCCCACATAAAACCGAATTCAAGACCAACCGCCTCGATTTCACCTTGGAATGTCCAATCTGTTAAATTGCTAGAGTGATAGAGGATAGCTGTGCCCGTCTTGTTCGTTCGCTGCGCCCCGATTACCATATAAAATTGATCGTTTTCCTTCCACACCTTTGGATCGCGAAAATGTTCAGTATATCCTTTCGGCACTTCTGAAATAACGGGGACCGGCCATTTTGTAATATGATTGTGGTCATCCATGATGGCTAAGCATTGATAGGGATGACGTACCCAATTCTCATCTCTTGTATTTCCTGTATATAGTAAATAGAGCTTTCCTTCATGCTCAATTGCACTACCCGAAAATGCTCCGTGACTATCATAATCGCAATCAGGCTTAATCCCAATGCCGACTTTCTCCCATTGAACAAGGTCTTTTGATTTCATATGATACCAGTACTTAATTCCGTGTACAGCTCCAAGCGGAAACCATTGATAAAACAAATGGTACTCGCCGTTATAATATGAAAAACCATTTGGATCGTTTAATAATCCAGTCGAAGGCTGTATATGATACGTTTGACGCCATGGGCTATGATTTACGCGTTCTTTTAGCAGTTTTATTTCGTCTGGAGATACTTCTTCTACTTTACGATAGCGTTGCTGCTGTGTCCATTCCATTGTTATCAATCTCCTTATATAAATAGAGGAGAATCTGGCAATTCTCCTCCCCCTTACTTTTCTCTTTTTATGCAGCAGATTCCTCAATTGCTGCTTCTTTGTTTTTTGCACGCTTTGAAAGAATAATGGTTACTGAGAATGCCACAGCAAAGGAAATAATCATACCGATAATGTAATGTATAATGCTGCTTGGCTTCATCGAAATGATACCTGGAAGACCAGCGGCACCTAATGCGATCGCTTTTACTTTATAAAAAGTAATAAAAGCAGATGCTACGCCAGAACCGATAATTGCTCCGATGAAAGGATAGCGAAGCTTTAAATTGACCCCAAACATCGCTGGCTCTGTAATTCCGAGCAATGCGGAAATACCTGCTGCCGATGCCACACTCTTTAGCTTTGTATCACGAGTAATTAGAAGTACAGCAAGTGTTGCAGCACCTTGTGCGACGTTTGACATCGCTGCAATTGGGAAGATGAAAGATCCGCCTGTTTTTGCCATATCGGCAAGCAATTGTGTTTCTACGGCAATGAAGCTGTGATGCATTCCTGTTACAACGATTGGTGCATAAATAAATCCAAATATGCCTCCTCCGATAAATCCAGTCGTATTATACATGAACACAAGTCCGTCTGTTAACATGTTACCAGCTGCACGTGTAATCGGTCCTACAATCGTAAACGTTAAAATACCTGTAATAAAAATTGTTAATAAAGGAGTCAATAAGTTATCTAATGCAGAAGGAATCACTTTTCGTAGATACGTTTCCAATTTTGCAAGAATATAAGAAGCCGCTAAAACAGGAAGTACGCTACCTTGATACCCGACTTTATCAATATGGAATCCAAATATATCCCAGTACGGAATTTTATGAGCCAATAACGCTGCACCATATCCATAACCATTTAGTAAATCTGGATGTACCATTAACATACCAAGAGCTGCCCCAAGATACGCATTTCCTCCAAAGCGCTGCGTTGCTGAGAACCCAATTAATATAGGTAGAAAGACGAATGCTGCGTTGGCAAAGGTATTAATCAGCGATGCTAGATCTGCTACGCTAGGATTCGCTTCTACCAAAGACTTTCCAGCAAAAAATAAATCCTTTGCGGTTAATAGGTTATTAATCCCCATTAGCAACCCGCCGGCAACGATAGCTGGAATAATTGGAACAAAGATATCAGATAGCATTTTCACAAAGCGTTGAAGTGGATTCATTTTTTTCGCTCCAGCATCCTTTACATCCTTCGTTGACATTTCTGTTATGTCGGTAAGACTAGCAAATTCCTTGTATACTTCATTTACCGTTCCGGAGCCGAGGATGATTTGATACTGTCCACCAGTAGAGAATGTCCCTTTGACTGCATCCATTTTGTCCAGTTCTACTTGATTGATCTTCTCTTCATCGTGTAACACGAGGCGTAACCGCGTCGCACAGTGTGCTGCAGCTGAAACATTTTCTTTTCCGCCGATTGCTGCTAGGATTTCCTTCGCAATGCTTTTGTAGTTCATTGTAAATCCTCCTTATTATTTATAGTATGATTCAGAACCGGTTCCAATATAAGGTGAACAGAATTGATTATAGCTAGATTTATAAAGTGCAATCATCGGGAACCGGTTCCAAAAAGAGCGATTTTTTGAAACCGGCCATTTTTGGAACCGGTTTCAAATAGATTATATGATGACTATACTTTTTTGTCAACGCTTTCACGGTCTACAATTTTAAAGTTTGAAATTAATTGTAACGGAATTTCTTCTTTGTTCACAAGTTTTACGATTCGCTCAGCAGCCCGCTTTCCTGCTTGTTTGTAATAAAATTTCGTCGTCGTTAAACTTGGATGCAGCATCTCTGCTACATCATATCCACCAAAGCCGGTGATTGAGAGATCATGCGGGACTTGCAGCTCGTTTACATAAGCAGCCTTCATCGCACCTAATGCTAAATTATCTGTCGCGCATACAATTACTGTCGGAGAATAGGTATGAATAATCGAACTTACAATCTGGATGGAATCCATCATACTAAAGCTCGTTTCAAAATAGCGTACCTCACAGCCTGCCTGTTCCTGCACCGCTTGTGTAAAACCAGCTTTTCGCTTTACCCCAACCGCAATATCTTTTTCAGTGACACCTAAGTAGGCAAGCTTACGGTGACCGTGCCCAAGGACATACTTACCCATTTCATACCCTGCCCCGTAATCATCGTGAATCACACTATACACTTTGTTATATTCCTGTCCGACAAGCATAATGGGTATGTTAATTTTCTGAAATGCTTCAATGTGTTCTTCCGTAATTTGGGTCGCCAATAAAATAATCCCGGCTACCTTTTGATGTGCGAGTGTATAAATACTTTCGATTTCTCTTTCTAAGCTTTGACTTGTATTTGCAATAAACATTTGATAGCCTAATTCTCGCAAATACTCGTCAATACCAATTAACGTTTGCGAAGCCGCATATGAGTCCAAACGCGGAACAATGGTACCAATAATGTTTGGTACTTTAGCCTTTAAACTTTGTGCAAATGGATTGGGAACAAAACCGGTTTCTTTAATCGCTCGTTCAATCTTTTGTCTCGTTCTCTCACTTACCGATCCTCCGTTCAAAAACCGGGAAACCGTACTTTTTGCTACTCCCGCTATGCTTGCAATGTCTGATATCGTCTTCATCTTCGTTCCCTCTCTAACCCAAATGAAAAATTTATTCTATCTCGTATTCTTCCAATCCATCTCTTTCAAATAATTCTTGAGTAACCTCATGTAAAAACGGGCTTACTTCGTTGGTATAGAAGAGATATAATTCATGCATGGCCCGCGTACAAGCGGTATAGAATAACTTCCGTTCATTCTCTCGCCCATATTGGGTTTTTGAAGCATCATATATGATTACCGCATCAAATTCAATACCTTTTGCTAAATACGACGGTATAATAAGTACACCATGATCATAGGATGCTGTTTCCTTTGTAATAAGGCGAACATCTATGCCTGGCTGCAACAATTCATATGCCAGTTTACTTTCTTTTGCAGTTTTACAAATGATTGCAATCGTATGATGCTGCAAAGATTTCACACATGTTACAATTTGACTTACCCGGTCTTCATCAGTCACTTTTATTACAACTGGCTTTTTCCCTTCTCGTTGAAACGGTTGTATATGCTGACCACTCGGAAGCAACATACGGGAAAATTCGATAATTTGCTTTGTAGAACGATAACTACGCGTTAATTCAATACGTTCCGTTGCCTTCTCCCCATATAAAGATGTTAAGTGAAACAAATTTACATTTTCAGACTGCACATGAATACTTTGATTGTAGTCACCAAGCACCGTCATTTTGGCAAATGGAAATAATCGTTTTAAAAATATAAATTGAAATGGCGAGTAGTCCTGTGCCTCATCAATAAAAACATGACGAATTGAAGTATTTTTTTGTACTCCTTCCAGCTGCTCCTTAACGTACAAATAAGCTGTTGCATCTTCATAAGGGATACTGCTGTTTTTTAGCAATCCAGATGACACTTTACATATCTCTTGCCATTCTGAAGGTAATTCTTGTTCTGATACAAACTGCAACGCAAACATCGAATTAGAAAAAAGGTTTTGATATACAGCATAGATATGTAAGAATTGAAGCTGTTTAACGAATCTATATGTCGGTTTCATATGTTCACGCACGATCATTGCAGCAAGCAGCCGTTGCTCTCGTTCAAAATCATCAAAGGTATCCTCTGTATAACGTCTTTCTCGCTGCAGCTTTTGGTGAACGAGAGTTAGCAAATGTTGATCTGCAAGCTCCATCTCCTCTTCTACCCACGGCTTTTTCCGCTCTTTTTTCTCTTCTGTTTTTAATAGCTGAATAAGCCATTCTGTTGTCAGCCTAACCCGGTTAGCAAGCGACAGTGCCCGGTCTAACGAATAAAAATAGATTTCTATTTGCTTTGCGGATACGATTTGTTCTCCTCGAAATTCAACATCAAGAAATAACATGCCCTGCTCTTTTAAAAAAATAACATAGGAATCAAGTACTTTCATGTATTCTTGTGAAGCCTTGTACTTAATAGACGAAATTCGTGCTTCATACTTGTTATCTGCATAGGCAGACAATACATATTCCATTTGTGTAAACGAATCTTCTAGTAATATGTCTTTCCCAAGTTGATGTTCGATATAATTTTGAAAGGTCGTCTGTTGCATATTGTCTTCTCCAAGCTCTGGTAGAACTGTCGAAACAAAACTACCAAATATCGGATTTGGAGAAAACAATAGTATTTGCTCAGCCAGCAATGATTCGCGATATCGATAAAGTAAGTAAGCAATTCGTTGCAAGGCAGCTGATGTTTTTCCGCTACCTGCTACCCCCTGAACAATAAGCATTCTACTCGTTTCATTTCGAATGATTGCATTTTGCTCACGCTGAATCGTTGCAACAATCGATTTCATCGCCGTATTTGCTTGCTTACCTAGCACTTCCTGCAATAGTGTATCCCCAATTGTGACACTAGAGTCAAATACACTTTCTATGATTCCGCTGCGAATCAGAAATTGTCGTTTAACCGTCATTTCACCTGATACCATGCCAACCGGTGCTTTATATGTAGCCGGACCAACCGTGTAATCATAATAGAGGCTTGAAATTGGCGCGCGCCAATCATATACAAGAAATTGTTCCGTTTTTTCATCATAAAAAGAACCTATACCCAGATAAATGGAATCTGCTTGTTTCTCACCATCTTCTTTAAAATCAATACGGCCAAAATAAGGAGAATACTGCAATCGTTGCAGAGTTTTTACTTCATTTTGACTATGTGTGTAGCTCCGTTCCCGTTCTGAAAGAAGTTCAGCCTGCTGTTTCAGACTCGCATGTGTTTCCGCCGCTTCGGTTGCATCTTCAAAATTTACTGTGACATCTTCCCAAAAGTTCTTGCGCATACCAACAATGGTTGATTTGATCGTACCTACGTATTGTTGAAGGAAACTGGCTTTGGCAGCAGCTTTTTCGACTACTTCATCAACACGTCGTTGTTCCCATTTATACTCTTCACTCTGATTGTCCATTTAGCCACTTCCTTTTCACGAGATGAATAGCACACGTACATTTTGCTGATTTTGTCATTGATTTTACCATACAAATACGTGTCTTATCAATTAATGGAAAAACACCAATACCTCCCTCACCTACATCAATTTCATAGAGCAGGCTTACATTTTTTACTTTAAAAATATAGATTACGTTATAATATAAATGGTATTTAATTCCGAACTACGCCTATGCATTTATTTTCATGTACATACTTCCGTATTTAGAAAGGAATCACTATGAGAGTCTTGATTAGAAAAAAATTTCTAACCCTATATACAATTGTTATTTCTATATGTTTCATAACAGCAGCTTTCATCCCTACACCTTATTATTTGTACCAACCTGGTCCTGCTGAAGCAATTTCACCAAAGGTTACGGTAGAAAATGGACATAAATCCGAAGCCGGAAATTTTTATTTAACTACCGTATTATCAATAAAAGCGAGAAATGTGTATGATATCTTGTATGGCTTGTTAACGCCTCATACACAAATTCGGGCCGAGCAGGATGTACAAGGAACGTATACCTCCGAGGAGTACGCAAGCCTGCTTAATCATATGATGCTTATGTCTCAGCAAAATGCGATAGCAGCAGCTCTTCGTCAAGTTGGCGAACCTGTGACCCTTACATATGAAGGTGTGTTTGTAAGTAATGTTGTGCAAACATCCAAAGCAAAAGGGATTATTAAACCAGGTGATATAATCACCTCTGTAGATACTCATCCCATTCAAAACACATCAGATTTTATGAATTATATAGCTACAAATAAAAAAGTAGGACAAGAAGTACAAATTGGCTGGAAGCATGAGGGAATAGAACAAAAGAAAGACATTGAACTTATTTCAATTGATGCAAGCAAGGATAAACCCGGACTTGGCATCCTTCCAGAAGATCAATTTACAGCGAAAACAGGACGAAATGTTTCCTTCCAAACTGAAGATATCGGTGGTCCTTCCGCTGGCTTTATGTTTTCATTAGAAATAGTGAATCAGCTTACAAATGAAGACTTAACGAAAGGCTATAAAATTGCTGGGACCGGTACAATTGACGTTGATGGAAATATTGGTCAAATTGGTGGAATACGCGATAAAATTATTGCAGCGCATGACACCGGGATTGACATCTTCTTCTGTCCAAAGGATCAAAAGCCTGGAGATAACAATACGAAGGATATTTTAGATGAAGCTGCAAAACAGAAGTACTCGATGAAAATCATTCCAGTGGCTACGCTGAAAGATGCCATTACCTATTTACAAAAATCACCGGTTTCACCGAGTGTAAAGAAATAAATAACAGCCCATTTTATCATTATTTGATGTGACAAGAAAAGGAGGGTCCCATTTTCTTGTGGACCCCTCTCTTTATGCGTAAGGTTTGTCTTGATACGAAAAATTCGGTGTTACTTTTTCATTGGGATAAGATTTATGGAAGATGTGCGTTGTTGCCGGTGAAACAGGAGGAATGAGCCATGTCCAATCTCCCTTGACATCTCTATCTGCTTCTCCCTCTCCGTTTTCAAATAGCTGAAATTGCGCTGCAGCCGTGTGATGATCCACAATGCTAACTCCTTTTTCTTTAAAAGAATGAAGTACAGCGATGTTGAGCTCAACTAACGCTTTATCCTTCCATAAGCTTGCTTGCCGAGATATATCTAGATTTAACAAAGAAGCTACTTTTGGCAGCATATTATAGCGGGTTTCGTCTGCTAAATTCCGAGCTCCAATTTCTGTGCCCATATACCAGCCGTTAAACGGAGCGGCTGTATAGGTAATACCTCCTATTTCAAGCTTCATTTCGCTAATCATTGGAACTGCATACCAACGAAGGTGTAAATCTGCAAACGACTCTAACTCCGGATGCACAAGAGGTACTTCAAGCACAAACTCATGAGGAATATTATACCAAATAGGTAACTTGCCACCGACTGCAATAACAATTGGCAAAATATCGAAATGGGTTCGCTTACCGCGCCACCCAAGGCCTTCGCAAACACGAGTAAAAGAAATAGAAGACGAATCACCGATTATTCCATTCTCCGTTTCATACCCTGCATAACGAATGATTTGATGATTCCAAATCCGCACCCGCTCCTGGTTGTTTTCTTTTTGCTGAAATATCGTAATTGTCGGTCTGATTTTCCCATCATTCGTGGCATATGTAATATGTTCCAAAAGAGCATCAAATATTTCGTCTTCTTGTTGTAGCGTCCTCTTATCGAATACCGTTAATGTATTCCAAAACAATCGCCCGATACAGCGATTACTATTACGCCAAGCCATTCGTGCACCGTGTTCAAGCTCTTCAAACGTATGCTCATAATAGCCATACCTGTCTATCATCTGTTCAATCTCGTGTAACCGTATGTCACGTTCCTCTTTCGATTTATCTAATTCCCTATAACAGGTTGTAATAAACTGCTCCGCTTCTTGAAAAAGCACATGTTTCGTATGCACGTGATCCTCCTTCATGGTGTATTTCTTTGCTTCATTATACATGACCAATTCTTTTGACCATACTAGTATGCATATTTGTCACATTTCTATCATATTTTCAAAACATACAATTGTTATATGTTTTATCCTATTCCTTATCTTTCTCATATAACTTCAGATTTACATATACACTTTGCAAAGTAGGTGCAGCAATTCCTCTCTCCTCTGCTAACGATAGTAAATATCCTTGCAATGCTTCTACCTCTACAGATAGACCCTTTTCCATATCACGCAGCATAGAAGATTTCATATTATAGCCCATTTCTCCCATGGTTTGCATTTGTTTTTCTTCAATATTATCTTTAATGGGAGCTTGTACTGCCCTCATGATTTGTGCTGTTTCCTGTAGTAGACTTTCAATCAATTGTACTCCTCTATTAACATCTCGTATGGGACCAATTGATCTTTGAAATAAGGTAGTTACGCCTGAGAAAGTCGTAATAAACAAATATTTTTGCCACATATCACGGAGAATGTTATCGCTCACGCTTATCATGGCCCGTGTATCTTGAAATGCCTTTTCAATATTACGGATTCTTTCCGTTCTTTCCCCGTTCCATTCCCCAAATACAAATCGATGAATGGGACTCGTTTGAATAACATGTCCTTCACTTGACAACGTAGATTCAATAAAACATAACCCACCTATTACAGATTCCTTCGAGAAGGCGTTCGTTAACATATCAATATGCTGCATACCATTTAGCATCGGAATAATAACTGTTCCCTTATGCACATACGGTTTTATATCCTGTATCGTTTGCTCTAAATGATAAGCCTTTGTTCCAATAAGAATAACATCAAACGCACCAGGCTCACCTGCTGCGATTAATTTCGGATGAATAACTGCATCTCCGTGAATGCTTTTTACATGCAATCCCCTTGCTTGCAGCTGCGTTTTTCTTTTTTCACGAACTAAAAATGTGACATTTTCACCCTTTTCCGCCAATCTTGCTCCGAAATATCCACCTACTGCTCCGGCACCCACTACTAAGAATTTCACGGATCCATCCTCCTTACAAAATAAAATATCCCTTATCATGCTTTGTAAAATCTATACTTAGCATCATTATATCGGTGATAACATATAGGATACAACAAAAAAACAAGAGGGAAACCTTATTCGTTTCCCTCTCGTGCATATTTGCTCCTCGTTATTTCTTTTCGCCAAACATTCTTGCTCGTAAGTTATGAAAGGCTAAATACATAATTGGTACAATTACCAAAGTTAAAATTGTACTCGTCGTAAGCCCTGAAATTACGGTAACCGCAAGTGACCTTGAGATTAATCCACCCTCTGATGAAAGAGCGAGCGGCGTTAATGCTCCGACCGTCGCAACCGCAGTCATTAGGATGGGACGAATCCGTTTCATACCCGCTTCCATTAGCGCGTCATACGTTGACATTCCACTTGCTTCGTTATGCTTCACGCGGTCAACTAGAACAATTGCATTCGTCACAACAATACCGATTAACATCAATATCCCTACCAAGGCAGGCATTCCAAGCGACTGTCCTGTCATAAATAAACCTAGGACGACACCTACAAAAATAAATGGCAGGGAGAACATAATGGCAAATGGAGCAAGCATTTCGCCAAATGTAATCATCATGATTACATAGACGAGGATAATGCTAATTCCTATCGCAGCAAACATATTTGAAAATCCTTCATTAATTTGCTTCGCTTCCCCTTCAAATGAATAGCTAACGCCAGTCGGTACAGAGATTTTGGCTACTGCATTTTTAATGTCAGTTTGTACCTGACGACTATTATCTGTTGTAAAAGTACCTGAAATGGAAACATAATCAGCTTTGTTCAAACGTTGAACCGAGGTGGGTCCAGTTGTTTGCTCAACCTTAGCTATATCTCCAATGGTAACATCCTCACCGGCCATACTCGTTACCTTTTGCGCAGCGATTGCGTCTGTCGATTGCAGCGCATCGGTTTTCAGTCCGAGATTAATATCTGTTGTTTTTCCATCAAGCGACATCGTAGAAATGGTGGAACCTGATAGCATATCACGAATTGCGCCTGAAACAGAGGCAGGATATACACCTTTTTCTGCAGCCTTTGTGTTGTCAACAGATACAGAAATTTGCGGACGAACCGCTTTTACATTTGATTTTACATCAGCAATTCCCGGCATCTTCTTAATGACATCTTCATAATTAGCTGCTGCATCAGAAATGGTTTTTGAATCCGGACCTGTAATAATCATCGCTAACCCTCCACCACCCGGAGAGCTACCTGTTGCTGTTAATGTTGTCGTAATATCGTTTTCGAACTTTGCCGTATTGTCACGAACGGCACGCTCGAACGATTTCGTATCCACGTTATCTTTCAATGTAATTTGCGTGGAGATTGTCCCGCCGGTAACTACCGTTTCATAATTATCGACTTGTTTTGTATCTGCTATAATTTTTTCAAGCTTTGTAGCAACTTCATTCGTTTTATCAATTGAAGTACCAATTGGCATTGTAACAGAAGCGTTATAATATTTCGTAGCTTCTGTAGGGAAGAAATTCACAGGAATTTTCGATGCCAATAATCCAGAGCCAACTAATAGCAACAATGAAATTCCTACTACAATCCATTTTCGACGAAGCGTCCATTGTAATACGATGCGGTATGCCTGTTCTAACCAGCTCGTTTTATTCTCTTCTGGCTTCATCTTTAATAACGTTAATCTCGAAAGAACTGGAATAACCGATACTGCGACAAGGAAAGAAAACAAGATAGAAATTACAACACTCCACGCAAATGGTGCGAAGAACTTCCCTACGATACCAGGAACAAAGGCAAGCGGAATAAATACCGCTACGGTTGTAATCGTAGACGATGAAATCGCATGGGATACTTCGCCGGTTGCCTCCATAATGAGGTCTTTCGTTCGTTCTTCCTCACTTGCATGCCGAATACGGCGAAACAAGTTTTCAATCACGACAATACTGTCATCCACGACACGCCCAACTGCGACCGCAATACCGGCAAGTGTCATCATGTTAAGCGTATATCCCATTTGCTTTAATAGAATTAAGGTAATGAAAATCGATAACGGAATCGAAAGAATGGCAATGATTGTGGTACGAATGTTCCGCAAAAATAGCAATGTGACGACAGCTGCAAGAAGTGCACCAAACAACGCTTCTCTCATCATACTATTGACAGACTGCTGAATTTCCTTCGACTCATCACGCAAGGTAGTGAATGAATACCCCTTTGGCATCGTAATCTTTGCAAGCTGATCATTCGTTTTCTTTACAACATCCACCGTATTCGCATCCGTATTTGGAATAATCCCTATGCTAATTGCTGGATGTCCATTTAGCCTAGTTATCGTTGATTGCTGCTCGTTTGCATAGGTTACATCCGCAATATCCGATAATGGAAGAGAACGAATCGTTAATCCTCCCATCGATACAGAAGAATTGGAAGATGGCGTCGTTTGTGAACCACTTTGCTGCACGCTTTGTAAAGATTGCTGACTCGTACTAGATAAACTTGTAATCGCTGCTTGTAGCTGCGTCATCGAGTTTTGTAGCTCTGTAAGCTTTGCTTCTTCCCCTGCTATTTTTTGATTGAGTTGATTCATTTGCGTCGCTAAATCGCTGCTTGCTTTTGCTAGTTGTGGATTAGTAGGATTCGCCTTTGCTTGAGCAGAAGTAGTTGCTGCCTGTGACTGCAGGGCTTGCAACTGAACTTTATCCGCTTGTATTTGTCCAGACAACTGCGTTATTACTCCAGATAACTGAATCTCTTGTTGCATCAATTCTTGTTGCTTTGCACTGATGCCGACCGTTTTCCCTAAGCCACCTACTGCACTTCCTAACGTATTCATGCCTTGTCCAATGTTTGTAAAGGCATCCTGCAAACCTGAAGTGTTTTGCTGCGTTACGATAATCTGAGTAGCCTTAATTTCATCTAAATTGGAATACTGCTTTCCAACTTGCACAAGCATCGTTTTATCATTCATCGTCACTTCCCCAGTTGGAGCCGTAACATTATTGGCTAGCAATGCTTGTTTCACCTTATCCAGCGTCAGATTTTGCTGCTTAAGCTTTTCAGGATCTACTTTAATAAATACCTTCTTTGTTGAAATACCATCAACTTCAATATCGGCAATACCTTGCACAGATTGTAAACTAGTTTTAATCGTTTTATCTGTAAATGATTGGACATCATCAATCGAAGCTCCGCCCCCGTCCACTGCGAATAAATAAACTGGCTGGGCACTTGGACCTTTCCGCTGCAGTGGCATTGTTTTCGCAGTGTCAGGTAACTTTACTTTTGAAATCGCACCATTCACATCTGATTCTGCTTGGTCCATAGATGCAGAAAGAGAAAATTCAATCATTACATTTATGTTATTTGCTGAGGAGGTAACATACAAATTTTGAACATTTTTAATCTTTGTTAGCTGTTCCTCTAATGGTTTTCCGATATCTTCAAGCGATTGATTTGGAGTGGCACCCGGATATTGGACTTGAAAGGATAAATACGGAACATCGATGCTCGGATACTTTTCTTGGTTCATCGTTCGTGCAGAGTAAATTCCCCCCGCAAAAACGAGAGCAATGATGATAAAAATGAATCCTACATTTTTCATAGAGAATTTAGTTAGAAAATTCATGAACCTACTCCTTTTCTTTAGAAAGTTGCGAGTTGGAATGGGGATTACCCAAGGCTCCGTATAGGACAAACCTCGTTAATTCATCAAGCAATGCTTCTTTCGAAGGAAAATTTATTCCAATTTGTTTCAAATTGCGTTTATAGTCATTCGCTAAGCCCCAAATCATTGTTGTAAGCCCAATACTTAAAAACGTTCCATTTGGTAAAGGCATAGGCCGATCCATTGTTTGAATATGTCTTACCTTTTGTGCAATCAACTCCGGTTTTTGCGTTTGCATGAGGCGCTTCTGAAACAATCTACCTAGTTCTTCATCATGAAGCGATTCAGTAAATAAAATATTGAATGCATCTAAATTATGAAAAATCAGCTCAAATCGATGCCGTACCATAATTGCAATGATATCTTCCAATGTGTTTACATCTTCTAGCTGGGGTAACCAAGAATCAATTTCTCCTTCGATAAGCGGGAGCAGGCATGCAATAAATATTTCTTTTTTGTTCTTAAAGTGTTTATATAGCGCACCTTCGGATAATTGAACACCTTTCGCAATATCTGCAATTGTAGTTCCGGCAAACCCTTTTTTTGCAAACAAGCTGAGTGCCTCCTCTACAATACGGTCCTTAGTAGGTTTTTGGGTCATATCTCTCTCCTTTTTTAATAAGTAAATACTTACTTACCAAATATATCGATATCCCCTATCATTGTCAACGAAGTAACAATGATAAGATTTTAAATGATTGATTTTGTAAAAACAGAAAGAGAATAATAGAGATATTGAAGATATTTGAAGGTGAATTCGATCGTTGATTTCCATGATGCTACTATACAGTTTTCTTGGATTTTCTATTGTAAATCGGGATAAAAATCACTTTCATTTCAAATCTTTTACTTTAATCATTCTTTTTATTCCATTTGTTATAAATATACGGAATAAGTATCACAAATCCGTATAATAATATTGCCACGATAAATTGTATGCTCCATATATTCCGCAAAGAATTTCCAACGAAATTGGCTACGAAAATACCAGGAATAATGCCAATGTATGAGGCTACTATATAATCGCGTACCTTCACTTTCGATAATCCCATCCCATAATTAATACTATCAAATGGAATGAACGGGATAAGACGGATGTAGAGCACAACACGAAACCCATGCTTTTCAATTTGATCACTTATGATTTGTTTTCTATGCTTTTCGAGAAAAGACCGGATTCTTTTACTTTTTATGTTTCTAGTTATATAAAATGCAATAACGGCACTATTGCCCGCTCCGATAATATTTAAAAGGGTCCCTGTAACTGCTCCAAATGTATACCCACCAAATAACGTAACAGGGAGCATCGGAATAAAGAAGAGCGGACGAATGGTATAGGCAAGAATAAAAAGTAGCATACCTACTATTCCTTCCTTTCTCATCCAATGACTAAGCGAATCGATATTGCTTGGTGTAAGAACACCTGTACGATAAATACCAAATAGACAGAGAATCGCAAGCAATCCAAGCAAAATATATGCTTTGTGTTCAATCCAGTAACGCTTCATGTGCTTTGCTCCTCTCTAAATGGTTTCCTCATCCATCATAACGATTCTATTGCAAAAAATAAACTCCTAGTAGAAAGCATTTCACAAACTTACTAGTATGCAATATCGAATGGGCTAGCTAAAATCCATGTAATCTTGGCAGCACTTAATTTTTCTTTCGAATCCTCCTTTTTCCCAAGTACAAAAAGGACTAGCATTCGCTAGTCCCTTTTCAACAGATACCATTACACTAATTTTTTTCGTATATATCCGGAAATCAAATCTATGAGCGTCACCATAATAATAATCCCGAGTAATATAATTCCAACTCGTGACCAATTACGTGAGCTAAGTGCAAAGATGAGAGGTGTACCGATTCCTCCTGCACCAATTACCCCTAGTATCGCAGCAGAACGAACATTGATTTCAAATCGATACAGTGTATAGGATAGAAAATCCGGCAATACTTGTGGCAACACCGCATACCATAGAATCTGTATTTTATTTGCGCCAGTTGCGATAAGGGCTTCGGTTGGACCCAAATCTATATTTTCAATAGACTCTGAGAATAGCTTTCCTAGCATACCAATGGAATGTAATCCAAGGGCTAGCACTCCGGCGAAAGAGCCTGGCCCCACCGCTTTAATGAAGAGAAGCGCCATAACGATTTCAGGAAATGTCCGTACGAAACTGAGCACAAATTTTCCTGTTCTAGAAATGACCCTTCCTTTGCTCATATTGTTTGCTGCCCAAAATGCAAACGGTACACACAATACGCAAGAAATAAATGTTCCTAGCACCGCAATGGCCAGTGTATCAATCAATCCATGAACTAAGTCTTCTCCATCAGGAAGCAGCACATAGCTCCAATCTGGGTGAATAATGCCTGAGAGGATTGAATTTGTAATTTGACCTGCTGTTGGTTTAATTCCATGAATAGGCATTCCTGAAAATGCCCATACGTAAATGAGGGCTAGCACCGCAACAATACTCCAACGATATAAATTTATTTTTCTAGTTTTTTGTATCATTTTCGAATTAGTAGTCATAGCAGTTTCTCCTGTAAACTTGTACTAACGTAGTCAATGAGCAACACAATGACTAACGTATAAATAATAATAGAAGAGGTTTGCTGATATTGTAAGAATCCTAACGTTTGCTCATAATACAAACCAATTCCTCCTGCTCCTACTAATCCCAACACTGCTGCAGCCCGAACGTTTACTTCAAACGTATATAGTACAAAGGAGATAAACTGCGCTGTAATTTGTGGAATAATCGCATAAAAAATCCATTGAATCTTATTTGCTCCAACGGCTGTCATGGCCTCTAATGGTCCTTTATCAATCGCTTCTATTGCTTCATATAATAGCTTAGCAATCAGACCTACCGAAAAAGCAGTTAGGGCTAAAATACCTGGCAAAGACCCTATCCCAAATATTGCTACAAAAATGGCGGCAAGAAGTATATCAGGTACCGTACGAATTAAATTTAAAAGAAACCTAGCTGATCCATACAAAATAGGAGATGAAACAATATTATTTGCTGCGAGTAGAGAAAGTGGAACAGCAAGAATGGCACCAAATGTAGTACCAAGAATAGCCATACGCAAAGTATCAAGCATAGCACTTGTTATTTTGGAAAAGTAATTCCAATCAGGAGGTACCATTTGTTTTAGTAAATCCAACATATTCGGTAATCCATCTATTAACTTTGAAAGCGAAGCATCAACTTGAATTCCACTTCCGAAAAATAATAAAAGTAACAAAATAGCCGTAAATGTATGCTTTAGCTTACTAGGAGGAGTAGGTAGTTTCTTTGTTGTAGCACTACTCATTTGGCAACCTCTCCTAATAATTCATCTTTGTCGATGGGACGACCATAAATTTCAGCAAACACCTCATCCGTTGCTTCCTCTACGGTTCCATCAAACACGATTTCTCCTGCGCGTAAGCCAATGATACGCGTTGCATATTCTCTCGCTAAATCAATAAAATGTAAATTCACAACGGTAGTTATACCCAAATCTTGATTAATTCGCTTTAAATCATCCATCACTTGCTTTGTCGTGAGGGGATCAAGAGATGCGACCGGTTCATCTGCAAGAATCACCTTTGCCTCCTGTGCAAGTGCTCTAGCAATTGAAACCCGTTGTTGCTGCCCACCGGATAATTCATCTGCACGAGAATATGCTTTTTCTAAAATATTTACTCGATCAAGGGCATTCAGAGCTAGCTCTATATCTTGGTTTGGAAACAATCCAAGCACCGTGCGTAATGTAGAGTGATAACCAACGCGGCCCGATAATACGTTTCGTAGTACAGAAGAACGCTTTACGAGATTAAAGCTTTGGAAAATCATGCCGATGTCACGGCGAATGTGGCGAAGCTCCTTTCCCTTTGCAGCTGTAATCGATTTCCCATCAATACTTATTTCACCAGTTGTAATCTCATGAAGACGATTAATTGAACGAAGTAGTGTTGATTTACCCGCACCAGAAAGTCCTACAATAACGACAAATTCCCCTTTATTGATTGTAAAGTTAAGTTTATTTAAACCGACTGTCCCGTTCGGATATACTTTCGAAACATTATGAAACTCAATCACGTATGTGCCCTACCTTCTATTAAATGTGAACGTATGATTTCTTCTTTAACTAGAAAAATGACTAACCGTATTACATGTCAATATAACACGCAATACAGCTGGCCATATTCTATATCATGGAAAGTAATTTCTTAACAAGTACAATTATTTTGTTTTTACTTTTGTATTATATTGGCGTACGATATCGAATTTGCTATCATCCGATTTCACATAACCTTCATGGGAATAAATGTCTCTAATGATTTTTTGACTTTCTGGATCCTTACCAAGATCAATGAATGCCTGTTGAATTTTTTCTACCCAAGCTTGATCCATGTCAGACCGAACCGAAATCGTGTCATTCGGGATTTTTTCTGTGAACTTAATGATTTGCGTTTGTTCAAATACTTTCGGGTAGTCTTTTTTCACCGTATTACGTGCATCTTGAAACACAACTGCCGCATCTACATCTCCGTTTAAAAGAGCAATAACAGCTTGGTCATGACCCTTTAACGTTACTGGTTGAACATCTTTTAATGGATCGATTCCTGCATCCTGAAGGACAGCTGCAGGCCATACATATCCAGCAGAAGAAGTTACGTTTTGATATCCAATCTTCTTACCTTTTAAATCTTTAATATCTTTTATTGGGGAATCCTTTTTCACAAGAAATTCTGCTTTATAGAAATCTACTAAATCTTTAGTAGGTTGACCTGTTGCATCATCCACACCAAAACGTTGTGCTTGAAGTGCTACGTTTGCTGCTTTCTTATCATGCGCTAAAACGTAAGCAGTTGGAGGCAAAAATCCAACATCTACTTGTTTAGATGCCATCGCTTCAATGATAGTGTTATAATCAGTTGAAACGCTAACTTTTACTGGAATACCCAACTTATCACTTAATAGCTTTTCGAGTGGCTTAGCTTTTGCTTCTAGTGTATCCGCACTTTGTGATGGTACAAATTGAACTGTTAAAGACTTGGGAACATATCCTTGATTCGTAGGTTGTGTACTTGCTGTTGTATTTTCTTTCGTTCCGCATCCAGCTAGAATACTAGCTGTTAGAGCAAGAGTAGTACAAATCGCAACAATTTTCTTAAACATGTATTTACCTCCGTTTATAACAATTTTATTAATAATCTAGTACCAGAAGGTAATATAACATACAATTTCCATTATAATACTAAATAAACAGTATTATTACATTAATTACACAGTTTGTTTACAATTGTAATTTAATGTATATTAAAATATCTTACTTTACTTTTTATAATGAACAAGGGGGCATTTCAGTGAGCATGCACAAGCAAGTGCAACTGACTATATTGGAGACCAGTGATATACACGGTAACATTTATCCGATTACTTATAGTAACAATCAACCTGCAGAAGTAGGTATTGCAAAAATCGCTACGCTTATTAAACAAGAACGTTCTCTTCATGAAGAGGTAATTGTTATTGATAACGGTGATCTTATTCAAGGAACTCCTCTTACATATCATTATGCAAAATCTATGCTCCAACAAGAAAATCCGATGTCTCTTATTTTGAATCATATCGGCTACGATGCAGCCATAATTGGTAATCACGAATTTAACTATGGTATGGACGTATTAATGCATGCTATCACTTCTTCCACCTACCCCTATCTATGTGCAAATATTTTAGATGCACAAACGAACGAGCCATACTTTGGAGCACCTTATATAATAAAAAAAATACAACCGGATATTACAATTGCAATCCTTGGCGTTACCACTCATTACATTCCAAATTGGGAGAATCCCGACTATATTGCAGCCTTATCCTTTGAAGATGCTCTTGAATCAACAAAAAAATGGGTACAATACATACGTGAAAAAGTAAATCCTGATTTACTCATCGTTTCCTATCACGGCGGCTTTGAAAGAGATTTACAGACGGGTGAACCAATCGAAAAACTTACTGGTGAAAATCAAGGATATGCTATTTGTCATGAAATTGATGGGATTGATGTCCTTCTTACCGGTCATCAACATCGTGCCATAGCAGGCGAAAAAGTAAATGGTGTAACCGTTTTGCAACCAAGCTTTAATGGTCACGCGCTAGGAAAGGTGTCTGTAACTTTCGAACATAATGGTACGCAGTGGAACGTAGCACAGAGTCAGTCAGAGCTACTTTCTACAAAAGATGTTGTGCCAGATGAAGAAATATTGAAATTGACTTCTTCTTATGAAGAAATCACACAACAATGGCTGGATCAGCCGATTGGAAAAATCGAAGGGGATATGAGTATATCGGATGCGATGCAAATACGCATGCAGGATAATGCTGTTATTGAGTTTATTAATAAAGTACAAATGGATATTGCACATGTAAATATTTCAAATACTGCCCTTTTTCACAATCATTCATTAGGTTTTCCTACGAATATTACAATGCGTGATATCGTATCGAATTATATCTATCCCAATACATTAAAGGTCATTCGAATTACTGGTCAGGATATTAAAGATGCGTTGGAGCAATCTGCAGACTATTTCCTACTAGATGAAAAACAGAATATCATCGTGAATCCAGCATTCATGGAACCAAAGCCACAGCACTACAATTATGACATGTGGGAAGGGATTTCCTACGTTTTAAACATTACAAAGCCAGTTGGCGACCGTGTCCAACAACTAGAATACGAGGGGAAACCACTCAATCTCGAAGAAGAATTTGATGTTGTAATGAATAACTACCGTGCTGGTGGCGGGGGAAATTACACCATGTATCAAAATAAGCCCATCATAAAAGACATTCCAATGGATATGGCAGAGCTTATTACAAACTATATACTAGAAAGAAAAACAGTACAGGCTACCGTGAATCATAACTGGAAGGTAGTTGCAGATGATTCGTTGTATTAATCTTGGATACAAAATCATCTGATGAACATAAGAAAAGAAACAGGAATGGCTGATGAAAGGCCATTCCTGTTTCCTTTTAATGAATCCCTTTCTTCTTAAAGCGACCGCCCCGTACTTCTGCAATATTTGCTACAGCTAAGAAGGCATTTGGATCTTTTTCCTCAACAATTGATTTAAGCTTTGCTTCTTCTAATCTTGAAATAACAGCAAAAATAACTTTCTTATCATCACCTGTATAAGCACCCTCGCCGCTCAAGTATGTAACACCACGACCTAACCGGGCTAAGATTGCCTCGCCAATTTCTTGATGGTGATCACTAATAATCCAAGCAGATTTCGACTCGTCAAGACCTAGAATTACCACATCAATCGTACGAAATGCAATGAAATATGCCATTAATGAGTACATTGCTCTATCCCATCCGAAAACAAATCCTGCACTTCCAAGAATAAATATATTAAAAAACATGATAATTTCTCCGACTGAAAACGGAACCCTACTATTAATTAATATAGCCGTGATTTCTGTTCCATCTAAGGATCCACCATTTCGAATCACTAATCCAACACCGATTCCTGCCAGAACACCGCCAAAAACAGTCGCTAGTAAAATATCTCCCGTTAGTTTGGGAACTGTATGTAATAATCCCGTACTTATTGAAAGTACAATAATCCCGTATAAAGTGGAAACTGCAAATGTTTTCCCTATTTGCTTATATCCAATAAAGAAAAAAGGAAGATTAATGATAAAGATAAAAACTCCTAGAGGTAACCCCGTTATATGGGCAAGCATAATTGCAATACCTGTTATCCCACCATCAATTACGTTATTTGGAATAAGAAAAACTTCAAGTCCGACTGCCATTAATATAGCACCTATTGTAACAAAAAAAGCTCGCTTTGCTACATTACGTATCGACATACCTTTACGATTCACCTTTATTTGCAACTGCTCTTCTACATTCAAATCTACTCCCCCTTTATGACTTAATGGCGTGGTCCCCCTAACATAATACCAACACCAATGACACACATACTTGCTCCAATCCAATCATAGAGATCCGGCACCTTACGATCGACCGCCCATCCCCATAGAAGAGATAAGATGATAAAAACCCCTCCATACGCCGCGTATACACGCCCGAAATACGGAAAAGATTGGAAGGTAGGAATAATCCCATATACTATGAGAATGATTCCACCAAATACACCATAACTAGCCGTATAACCTTCTCTAAGCCATAGCCAAATTAAATATCCACCACCAATTTCAGCAAGTCCGGCTACAATAAATAAAAGAAAGGACTGAGCCATCTCTGAACACCCCTTCTATTTTTTTCATGTATATCAAATTATTTTCTTTAGAGATACCCATATTTTTATACACTTCATACTTATCCTTTTTTGAAAAACGAAAACATTTTATACCCTATTCTTCCATTATACAAACATCTGCAAAAAGTTAAAAATAAATTGTTACATACTTTCTTGTCCAAAACTCGAATGACTTTTTTAAAATTTTTCATTAGGGTTAAGGTTATTTTAAGAATTAGCCCTTATTATACAATATATAAACAATACAAATACAAAAAAGGAGCACAATACCATGAGCCAAAAAACATTGATTACTTGGGGTGTTAGAATAAGCAGTGTTTCTCTTGTCGCAGGAATGGTTTCTTATTTAGGATATACAAATACGATTGCACAAAATAATAATGCGGGGGTCTCTATCCCTTCCCAAAATTCTGAAGATGCCCCTGAAACTGATACGAATGCTAAATCAGATGATAATTCATCCTTTACACCGCCTGACACAAGTAGTAATAGCAATTCTAGTAGCTGGAATTCAGATAATGGAAATTCAAACAGTAATAATTCAAGTAACAACAATTCCAGCAGTAACAATTCTAATAGCTACTCTAGTAACAGCAATTCTAGCAGCAGTGTAAGTCCTTCACAAGGATATAGTGCTCCTTCTCATAGTAAGAAGAGCTACAGTTCTACTACTGGAGGCTCATAATATGAACAAGTATTCCTTTCATGCCATGAGTACAAAGGTTGAACTTGGAATTGTTTCCTATTTAGATTCTGAAATTCTTCATCAAGTGGAGATTTGGCTAGGCGCAATTGAAAATACATGTAGCCGATTTCGACCAGACAGTGAGCTTTCTCAGCTAAACGAGCATGTAGGCGAAGAAAGAGCAGTTTCCTTTTCCCTCTTTCAAATCTTAGAAAAGGCTGAGGAGTTTTACAAGGATACAGATGGAATATTTAATCCAGGCATTCTAACTACCTTGGAACAAGAAGGATATACAAAATCCATTGAGTACATTCGAGACAAGGAAGTGGAGGCACTTACACTTTCTACCTCGATTGTTCCACAACCTCCGTTTACGCTAAATACAGCTAAAGGAACGGTTACTCTTCACACTAGAATTGATTTAGGTGGGATAGCGAAAGGATGGGCGTTAGATTATATCGCAGCTCTGCTAGAAGCACATGCAGATGGATTTATTAATATAGGCGGGGATATACGTGTTTTCGGAACGCTGCCATACCCTCTACACCTAGATATAGAAAACCCACTATCTAATACTGGTTATATTTCGTCCATTGATATTACTTCAGGAGGTCTCGCTACTTCAACATCAGCTAAGCGAAAATGGCTCGTGAACGGTGAGTATCACCATCATCTTATAGATCCCGCAACAGCACACTCATCTCAAAGTCCAATCATCTCTGCAACGGTTACTGCAAATAGCGCAGTCCAAGCAGATGTATGGGCAAAGGTCGTTCTTCTATTAGGGGAAGAAAAAGGAAAGCAGTGGATTCATAGAAAAGGTATACATGCTGTTCTTGTAGGTCAAGACGGCTCTATATGGAAGGAGCAATAAGAATGAATGAATATATTTGGTACTTGATTCGTGCAACAGGGACTGTGGCATATATATTATTATATGTTGCCACGATTATAGGGCTCTATACACAAATTTTAAAGAGAAAAAAGCGGAAAATAAATACTTGGCTAAACCTACATGAGCCATTATCAAATTGGGCATTTATTCTTGTTCTTGCTCATCTTGGATTTTTATTCTTTGACGCTTACGCAAAGTTCACATGGACTGATTTACTAATTCCATTCTCAACCAGCTATAAGCCACTGCCAATGGCACTAGGTATATTTTCACTTTACATTCTAACCATTACCATTATTACAACAAAGTTAAGAAAAGCAATCGGTATCAAATTTTGGCGTAAGCTTCACGTCTTTACACCAATTATGTACATTCTCGTTACGGTTCACTCCGTTCTAATCGGAACAGATTTCCAACTTACCATTGTGATGCTAATCAACTTGATTCCGGTTATTACATTTAGTTGGATCTTTATGAAACGTCACGATTCACAAGCTACCGCATAATATAAGGGGAGAACATGCTAACCCAAAAAGGGATAAGCCTCTCCTTTTTTTGCGTTGTCCTCAACCGTACCTCTAAAGTACAATCATCCAACCTACCAATAACCATACGAAACTAGTATTCTGCTCTTTCCAATATGATTTTGAGAATAATTCTCAAAATCATATTGACATGTAAGCGAATTCCTTATAATATGATGATATTGAAAATCATTATCAAAGGGGTTATCTACTATGCTATCAAGCTTGTTTTTATCTTTTCGTGAAGGACTCGAAGCAGCACTAGTTGTCGGCATAATACTAGCACAACTATCAAAAATGAATCGTAAAAATTTAACTTCTACCGTGTACGCAGGTGCCCTAGTAGGATTTATTGTAAGTTGTATAGTTGGTTTTTTTGGATTTCAAGGTGCGCAGCGATTTGAAGGAGAAGGAACAAAAGTATTCGAAGGAATAATGATGCTTCTTGCTGCTGCAATGATTGCTTACTTTATACTATGGCTTCACCGATCTAATCAACAAGGTGCAGACATTCGCTCTCAAGTATCCAAAAAATCTGATCGTTATGGTTTATTTATTATTACATTCGTTTCCGTATTTCGCGAAGGATTAGAGCTTGTTATCTTTAATCTTACCCAAATAACAAATGGTGCTTCTTCCATCGTTCTTGGAAGTGTGCTTGGAATTGCATTAGCAATAGCAGTCGCAAGTATTATCTTCAAATCCTCTATCAAATTTAATCTTGGCATTATCTTTAAAGTATTAGGTATCGTCTTAATATTGATTGGCGGAGAATTATTTAGTGAAGGTTTAATAAGACTTTGGCAAACTGGCGGAGAATTAGTAGAAAAAATAGGCATGGTTGCCTTTATCGTTCCCGCTCTTTATATATTCTTAAAACCTGATATACAAAAATGGAGAAAGGTTCCAAATGCATAATTGGACCCTTTCAATCATTATTCACATACTTCAAAATGGACCTTACCAATTAAGGTCCATTTTTTGTTACTCCATTCTACCCCCGTCCAGATTACTGATAACCAATCCTGTAAAATTAGTCTTTGACATGAGATAAGTAAATCATTAACTCTCCTCTTCCATTTACAGTCCTTATTTCATCGGTCTTTTCAAACTCTTATGCATTTCATTCATGAGTTCCAGTTATAATACGTTATAATAAAGAAAAATGTAATACATATGGCCTAAATTTGTTATAAAGCTATACATATGTCCATATCATAAATGTATCGTAAAGGGTGAATACAAAGAATGAAAATTCGAACAAAACAAATAGCAGGTGTTTCCTTAGGAATTATGGGAAGCGGTTTTCTTGCTACATTACCATTTCAACAATCTATCATTGGAACCATTGCACAGGGAGGATTCGAAGCTGGCCTAGTTGGTGGACTAGCCGATTGGTTTGCTGTTACAGCACTTTTCCGTCATCCCCTCGGTATTCCAATCCCACACACAGCACTTTTACCACGAAATCGTCAAAGAATGACAAACGGTCTAATTAATATGCTCGAGAACGAGTGGCTTACAAAAGAAAGCATCACATCAAAATTAAAGCAAATTCAAATTGTTGAAAAAATAATAGAAGCTATTGATAAAGAACTTCAAAAAAGTTCCGTACAAGAAGGAATACTAACAATTTTACGCCAAACCATTCTAAGGATAGATGAAGAAAAGATAGCTGGATTTGCTACAAAAGAACTTAAGAAGTACTTACATACCATTGATACGGATGTTTTGTTACAAACTGCAATTGACCAAATACTTCTTTATAACTATGAAGAAAACGTACTAGATTTCTTACTAGATAAGGTAAAAAATTGGGTAGAAAAGGACGATTCCCGTCACAAGCTTGGTAGTGCTGCTATGAAGGCACTGATGAATATTGAACTAGATGGATTTCTACAATTTGCGCTTAAATCATTTATAAATATTGTTGACGAAGATAAGCTTGGACAAATCATTCAAGATTTTCTACGAGGCGGCATTACGAGCTTACAGCAAGAAGAAAATGAAAATAGAGCAAACGTGTTACGCGCGGTGAAAGATGAACTCCAAAAGGCTAAGGAAAATGAATCCTTACTAACAACGATTCAAACATGGAAAGAAACACTCCTCTCCAAATGGGACGGGACGAACCAACTAACAGAATTACTTTCAAAGATAAAACAAAATTTGCTGCTAACACTAGCAGATAGCAGCTATGTTAATAGCCACCTTTTCCCTTATGTACTTCAAAAATGGGAAAATGTAAAAAATAATGCTACCTATCGCCAACAAGCTGAAAGCTGGATTCAAGAGCAATCTACTGTTTTAATCGAAAAAAACCACTCCAAAATTGGAAAACTTGTACAAGAAAACTTAGACAAGCTCGATAATAAAACACTCGTTACGATGATGGAACAAAACGTTGGTAAAGATCTTCAATGGATTCGAGTAAACGGAGCCGTATGTGGATTTTTAATAGGGATTGGCTTAACCATTTTTAAAATGATTGTATAACTAAAATGAGATAGCCTCGAAAAACCGCCTTCTTCTCAAAAAAGAAGGCGGTGAACAATCATAGACTTCGAAAAAAGGTGTAATAAAAGGGCACGATTGGTGCTCTTTTATTACACCTCTTTGCTCTCTGTTACAGGCACAATTCTACTACATCGTTTCCTTCCTAAACTCCTAATTGGGGCCATTAAAACATAGTACTTTTTCAGTGATCAACTCAAAAAAGAGGGCGGTATTTCGAGGAATTTCGACACTAATCATTGTTGTCAAGTTCTTTTTTCCTAAAAATATTGTCGAATAACTCAACATTTTCTCAACAATTTGTAAACTACATGTAATAAGACAATGCCCCTAAGTGTGATACTATTATAGAGAACTAATTCAACTTACTAATTTTAATTGTACTTTTGAGGGAATTAAAACCTATACAGAAGATACAATTTCAGTTCTATATATTTGTTAATAACGGAGGGATTTTAGCATGAATGTAAGAAAGCGGGGACGAATCCTCATTCCCCTCTTTTTACTCCCCATAGTACTCGGTTTTTTAATGATTTGGATTAATGAAAATGAGAATATTTTTCCTTTTTTTCAGTCGTCAGACTCAGTAGGTTCGCCAAGTAAGGTACTCACTTACAAATCCGATATTCAAAGGGAATTGAACAAATATCAGCTTGGAGAGTTTACTACCGTATTACTAGCAATTATGTATCAAGAAAGCCGCGGAGAAGGAAATGATCCGATGCAGGCTTCAGAATCAGCAGGATTAAAGCGAAACGCAATTACGAATCCCTCATCCAGCATTGAACAAGGTGTATCGCATTTTTATCAAATGTATGAGCTCGGCAAGAAGAGTAAGGTCGATATGGATACAATTATTCAAAGCTACAATATGGGACCAGGTTACATCCGTTATGTAGCTGAAAATGGATATAAACATACAGAGGAATTAGCAAAATCCTATTCTAAAATGCAGGTCGATAAGCATCCGACCATGTATACATGTGGTGGATTTAAAGGTAATTTTCGTTATCCCTACTGCTTTGGAGATTTCAGTTATGCCTCAAAGGTTCAAAAGAAACTAGCCGTTGTAGAAAAAACAATACAAACAAACAACTCAAAAGTAGCATTTGCTAAGTAATCAAGACTTTTCCTTGTTACTTCACCAAATAAAAAGAAATCGCAGGTAATGTAACCTGCGATTTCTTTTTATTTATACACTTAGAGATTCATTTCCCTCAGTTTCCATATAAGCCTGCTCTCGTTTTTGTTTGTTCCGATATGCGATATGAGAGGCAAGTACACTACTCTCATATAAAAGAATAAGCGGAATACTAACTGACAGATGAGAAATAATATCTGGCGGTGAAATACAACATGCTACGATAACTAAGATAAAATACGCATATCTTCTAGATTTTTGTAAATGCGCTGGTTTAATAATCCCAATACTTGTGAGAAACATAAATACAACCGGCATGTCAAAACATAGAGCAAATGGAATAACAAGATGAAAGATAAAATCAAAATACTTATCTACCGTATACATTTGTCGGAATACATCCCCGGCTAGAAACGAAATAAAGGAAAGAATATTGGGTAGAACAAAAAAGTAACCAATTACGAGACCAATAAGAAATAACACAAATAATAAAGGAATATACATAAGAGTCGCTTTTCTTTCATATTCCCGTAGCGCGGGCTTTACGAAGAGCCAACACTGAAGTGCCGCCACAGGAATGGTACCGATTATTGCGATGATAGCCGCTAATGTAATATAAAGTGATAATATGTCTCCAGGTCCAAGTACAACTAACTTTGTCACTAAATTTCTCGTAATAAAATGATACAATGGCTTTACTTCTGCAAAACCAATAATTAAGAATATAACAAAACATATACTTGTAATAATAAGACGTTTCCTTAGTTCGTTAATATGTTCGATATAATGGAATTCTTCAAGATTCATCATTTCAACTCCTCATGTAGAAGTAATGTTAATACCACATTTTAAGGTTTCATTTTCTGTATCGTATTACCATTTTCCTACGGATAGACTACTGATAAGAATAATAAATACAAATAATGTTCTCTCTCTTATTTTTTGTATCTATCACTAGATATAATCTTCTTTATATTTTTTCATTAGTACGTACATACTATAGTACGCAATATCATCCTATTCAAGACTATTATAAGAACAGATTATGACAGCTTAATTTTTACTTGACGAAATATAATTACCATTATATACTTACTTACATAAAGTAATTAACTAATGTAACATTAAGGAGGAATTATTACTATGATGCCATCTTTATTTTTAGCACATGGATCGCCCATGCTTGCGATAGAGCAAACACCATATACACAGTTTTTAGCAGATTTAGGGGAGCAACTTCGTCCAAAGGCAATCATTGTATTTACTGCTCACTGGGAAAGCGGTGAATTAACGATTTCCTCTTCTGATGATGAATATGATACCATTTACGATTTTGGTGGTTTTCCACCAGAACTATATACGATTAAATATCGTGCAAAAGGTTCTTCCGAAGTGGCTTCTAAGCTTGCCCAAAAGCTAACAAAAAGCGGAATAAGTGTAAGGAGAGATACATCACGTGGCTTAGATCATGGCGCTTGGACTTTATTACACCGAATTTATCCAGAAGCAGATATTCCTGTTGTACAAGTATCCATTCATCCTTATCTATCCCCTGCTGAGCAATATAAGATTGGGGAAGCTATTCGTGAATTAAGAGAGGAAGACATTCTTATCATTGGTAGCGGCGTAACTGTTCATAACCTAGGTATGTTAGAATGGGATCAAGCAACACCTGAAAAATGGGCTTTGGAATTCGACGACTGGTTAATCGATCATATCCAGAAAAATGATTTACAATCCCTTTTCAATTATGCGAAATTAGCACCAAAAGCTCGTTTAGCTGTTCCACGTCCTGAACACTTTGTACCATTATTTATTGCAATGGGAAGCGGAAATCCTAATCAAAAAGCTAAGATTATTAACCGTTCGTATGATCTTGGTACATTAAGTTATCTATGCTTAGAATTTTAAATTGTAGGTAAATAACCTAAAATAATGTAAAGAACGTGCTATCTTATGCAAGAGATGGCACGTTCTTTCATTTTTTCAATCTCATTTCTTCTTCTTTTCTTGACTCATTTTCTCTTATCATGATAAGTTTACCTAGGTAAGTAATTTGTTAACGAAAGATTCACATTTATCAGGAGGAACGTACATGACAAAACCGAAGCTATGGACACCGAATTTCATCCGTGTCTCAATCAGTAATTTTTTTCTGTTTTTAGTATTTTATTGTCTACTCGTCACTCTACCTATATATGCCATGCAAACATTTCATAGTCATGCTTCTTCAGCAGGCTTACTAGTTACTGTATTTCTATTTGCGGCAATAATTATACGCCCATTAACAGGCAGATGGATTGAACAACTGGGGAGACGAACTGTTCTTACAGTATCATTCTTAATTTTTTTTGTAGTTGCACTATTATATTTTGTCCCGCAGGGGATTACCGGTCTATTGGTTCTACGTTTCTTACATGGAATTGGATTTGGAATGGCAACAACGGTGGCTGGAACAATTGTCGCCGATGTAATTCCGAGTTCCCGCATAGGTGAAGGTATGGGGTATTTCACCATGTCAACAAATCTAGCGATGGTATTGGGACCATTTATCGGATTAACAATCTATCAAAATTTTGGCATATCAAACTTATTTATAATAAGCTCTTCATTTGCCTTTCTATCTCTTCTTATTGGTTTATTAATTAAAATTCCAAAGTACTTGCCAGAAAACAATCCCTCCGTGCCACATATAGAATTCTCTTTCTCAAATCTGTTTGAGGTATCGGCGATTCGTATTTCATTGGTGGCATCCATATTTGCACTGGTATACTCATCCATACTTTCCTTCGTATCTGTCTATGCAAAAGGAATAGGGTTTGCATCTTCAGCAAGCTACTTTTTTGTTGTCTATGCAGTTGTACTTATTCTTTCAAGACCATTTACTGGGAAATGGTTTGACTTGTATGGCGCAAATAAAGTAATGTATCCTTCAATTCTCTTGTTTGCTATTGGCATGGTCGTGTTAAGTACAGCAAATTCAGCACTTTTATTTCTTCTATCAGCAGCGCTTATCGGTCTTGGATGGGGTACTTTATTTCCGTTTCTCCAGACGATTGCCATTCGTAATGCAGCTCCTTCACGAAAAGGAGTAGCTACAGCTACCTTTTTATCTATATTTGACACAGGTATAGGAATTGGATCGGTTGTCGTAGGACTTGCAGCTGGCATCGGATTTCGTTCTCTATACTTCTATAGTACCTTTGTTATTCTTCTTGCCATGCTTGGCTATTTTATTGTGACTAAAAAGAAAGTTGAATTACAGCCTAAAAAAGAAGCGACGAATCTATGATGATTCATCGCTTCTTTTCATTTTCGTTTTATTATGGTTCCTTTGCTTCCCACCTTTGTTTTCGGAGGTGAGTTGCTCTTAGGAGGAGTAATAGTAGATTGCTTTGGATTCACATTACTAGATGGTGTATCCGACTTAATAACATTTCCCTGGTTTTGATTTGTTGATGGTGTGCTCTTATCGGTAATCGTCCCTTGAGACCCTACTGACGTACCGCTCCCACCCGAATCACTTCGCTTAATAATACTTCCTACCCCTTGTTTCGTCAAAGGCGGAAGCGTTTTCTTTTCTTCAACAGTCGGCTTATGATAATCAATATTTGGTTTATAGGTATTTCGGTTTGAATAGCCCCGGTAATCACCATAATTCGTCCCTTTTTGAAAAAATACGCGATCCAATACACTGGCTAACAAATACCCTTCTAAAAAGGATGGATTATAATTATTTCGAACAAATTCTTGATTACTCACTTCAATTAATGTATCTGTCGGCTTATCTTTATCCTTTTGAATATTATATAATTCATCGGAATAGACAAGAAACATTTGATTATCGTCTGTTTTTGAAATTTGTTCTGGCTTTTTCTGTTCACTCAGCTGACTTGCTACCTCTGGAACAGTTTTGTTTTCAGCACGGTAAACATAGGATTGCTGACTTCCGTTATTCACGGCTGAATCGAGAGGATAGAGTGAACTAACTGATTGCTGGTTCGTACAGCCAAACAGTAACGAAGAAACGAGTACAACTGCTATGGCTGCTTTCATACTAGTAACGAACCGCTTTAGCATAATCGTCCCTCCTATGTTCCTCGTATAATCTGTACATCAGCAGTAAGAACAGATTCTCCCTCATACATCATCATGCGGCCATCCTGCCATTCAAGTCGTAGTAGCTTATGATTGTCAGACTGAAACTCCCAAATATATTGTTCACTGGAAGAGGGAAAAGGGGTTTTTCCTTGATTACTTACATAAGTAGAATAATTTTCTTCCATGTAATAATCTACATCATCCATATGAATGGTTGTTGGTACTTCTTGAATAGAATCGAGACGTCCATCGATTGGCGTATACAATTCATAATATAGTTTTTCTCTGCTCTCTACTTTTAAATATCTCATCGTGTTTCCATCTTGTAATGTTAAAAAGATCTCATTTCGACTCTGCAAACTCGTCTTACCAATAATTTCATAGGTAACTAACGATACCTCTAGAATATCTCCCAGAGCTAATGTTAAAACGCTTTTTTCCTGCTTTGGTGGCTCTGGCTTCTTCATAATATTTTTAATTCGATTAAATATACCCACAAGTATACTCTCCCTTAAATCATTATAGACAAGCAGCTAAAATAAGCGCTCCCACCACATGCAAGGAACCGCCTACGAGAGCATATGCAATCTTACCTTGCAATGTTCCTTCATCTAAATCAAAATCAGCTAAGCGTTGTAACATAAACTGCACAACATACTGAAGAAGGACTAGAATAAAAAAGGAAATAACAGAAGCAAGCAATGCTTGCCATAAATCATTGGATTTCAATATCGACTGTGACAAAATATATCCTTGCGCAAATAATTTCATAGCAAATCTTGTTGCAACTGCGACATTTCCTTTTTTCATCTCAGCTAAATCCTTATATTTTGTAAACAAAGAATCAATGCACATAAGTATGAAAAGGGTGACTGCTCCTGAAGCAGTCCAGACTAGCATGGCTACAACGTTCATCCACGTCATTGCATTTTCTCTCCTCACAAGTATGTTCCAAAGCATGTTTCCTTACATCCAAAACATGCTTTGGTAGAGATGCGAAGCCTTTTTTTAGATTCTATTTTTCATATTTCTTCATCAATTGTGCTAACTCATCATCAATTTCTTTGTCTTTGCTCATGCTTGCCAGTTCTTCATCAATAGATTTTTCCTTTTTATACACTTCTCCGCTCGCTTCTGCTTCTGCTTCTAATTGAAGTGCCTTATCTTCCATTCTCTTAAGTCCTGAAAGTGCAGTATTGGAATCAAATCCAGACATAGCTTTGTTTATATTTTTTTGCGCCTTTGCAGCATTAACGCGTGCAACAAGTGTTTCCCGTTTGTTTTTTAATTCGGTCACTTGCTTGCGCATTTCTTCAAGCTTTTCACGAAGATTATCAGCAGCCAACTTATTTTGCTCATAGCTAGCCTTATATTCATCACGTTTTTGCTCGGCATTTTTCTTCTCTTCCAAGGCTCTTCGTGCAAGATCTATGTTTTTCGCTTGTACAGCTAAATTTGCTTGTTCATCACGTTTATTCACTAAGGCTTCTTGTTCTTCATATAACAATTTGAACTTCTTCTCTAGAGCAATTTGTGCCGCAACACTTTTCTCTGCCTCTTCTAAATCCTCTTGCATATCGCGTAAGTATTGATCTGTCATTTTAATTGGATCTTCAGCTTTTTCGATAAGAGAATATACATTTGACAATGTTAGATCACGTAATCTTTTGAAAATTGACATGAACAAATTCCTCCATTCATTTTTGTAAAGATAGAAGCTTACTACATTCATAGTAACATAATATGTATCCTGATAAAAAATTTATAATCAAAGATAATATATTACATTACTTGTTGCTTTTTTGTTTATTTGTATCCACATCCAGAATATCAAGAAAGAACATAAAAATAGGAATGCCAATAATTAACCCCCAAATTCCTAAGAAATGCTCTGAAAAAATAAGAATCGTAAACGTATAAAACATCGGCAAATTGGTCTTTGATGACATGAGCTTTGGATTAAGTACATAGCCTTCTAGCATATGGAGCACTGTAATCATAATAATGACATATACAATATACATCATTCCACCAATTGTATATGCAACTGTACACAATGGAAGTAAAGAAATGAACACACCAGCAACAGGTACTAATCCAAAAAAGAAAATCATTAGCCCTAAACCAATTAACTGTGGAAAGCCCATGAAGTAGAGAGCTATAACACTTAATATACTATTCACAAAGGCAATAGCGAACTGTGCTTCAATTACTTTTCCAAACGACCTAGCAAACCGTTCCCCAAAATATTTCGTTTCTGTAAAAATAGCCGAAATCTTACTGTCTTCGAAACGATTCGTGAACTCAATAATTCTAGGCTTTTCTAAAAGATAAATACAACTTAAAATAAGCGATAAAAATACATCAAACCCTAGTTTTCCCACGTTTGTTGCATATTTGTACATCATATCAATAAACTGTGTTGTATATCCCGAAAGTTCATTTTGTTTTAATGTGTCAATAATATAAAGAATGATGGGATCATTAGGTGGGTGATTATAAAATGCCTTTAATTGCTTTACAAGTTGAATAATCTGTGTGGTGACGACCGGTAAAAATTTATAAATCACTATGAATAAAGCAATAACAAGTATGATATATAACACTGCTACCGTAAACTTACGATTTAATGAGATGATTTTTTGGAGGCGTGTTGATAGAAATTTATGTAGTCGACCCATTAAAAAGGTAAATATAAAAGTAAGTAAAATTAAGTTGATCATGCTGCGTAAGCTGTACAATAGGAGCGCTAAAAACAGTAAGATTAAAACCCGTTGAAAGCTATAGCTCTGAAAATATTTCCTCGTCCATGAGAACAATTGTGCATCCCAGCCTCTCCATAATCTAATGTTTTTCTATCACATTACCATAAACCCATATCCATCTATCGTGCGCCTGTTACACCATTTACTATAATTTATTTACCGTATAGAAACAATAATTCCGTTAATAATAATAATAAAAAGGATTGATTATGAAAACATTAATTATATTTATCATTACAAGTATTGCAATGCTAGCCTTAATTTTTTTACTGGATTTAGTACAGCATCGAGATCCTACACACTTGATACATACATTCATAAGTGCAAAACATAGAATGGAAAATGAAGATTATATACTTACTTTTCTTTTTATTACATCATTTATTTTTCTTACATTTATTAAGAAGAAAAGAAAAAAAAATTAAGGAAAGCTTGATTGATTGTGACACAAAGTGGAGGTTTATTCCTATTCCCTATGGTGTCACTTTCTTTTTTCCTCGTATCTTAGCGGTAAGCAGAAGTAAACAAGGTATAATGAATTGAATAGGAATGTGTAAATAATACGGAACAATTTTTAATCCTTCACGAATATGATTCATATAATTGGGAGCCATGACAATAGAACTGATAAAAATAATCGTTCCGACTGGGTAAATAAGTGTCGTAGGCTTTGATACGCGAAATAAATCGCTTAGCCCTATTACAGCACAAAAAAAGAAAACTGAAATTTTTACAAATCCTAAAATAACCAACAATAGAATAACTAACGCTTCCAATCGTTGAATGAAGCCAGCGTAGTTAATATAACTGACAACCGTTAAGATTGGGAAAATCGCTCGTTGTTCCACGTCTACCCCTAATATGGCAACATGACGCAGTGCATCGTTTGCTAGTAAGAGACCACTAACGAGAATAGCAATGACTCCAATTTTCCGGGCTTTCTTTTGATTTTGTAAATATGGTAGTAACATCGTAAATGCCACCATTTCTCCGAATGGAACGGTGAGTGTCATCGGAAATATTTGCTTAAAAACAGGTCCCAATCCATCACCTAAAATGGGTTTTATATTTTGCAAGGATATAAGACCGCTAATGATTTCTAAACCAATAATAGAATATAAAATAAAAAAATACACGAAAAAGTATATCCAAACGGATCGTATAAACACTTCAAATCCTTTGTAAATACCGTACATAATCGTCAGAATCATACATAAGCCAAGTAAAAAAATGGATGTCTGTTGATATATTGATATCATGAGAAGCTCTTCAAAATCTCTCAGTACCCTTGCAGCTATATAGATAAAATACAGGACGTATACAAATCCAACCAACCACCCTACATATTTCCCCCAAATTTCTCTGGAATATCCTGTAAAAGTCATGTTTGGATATTTATTATATAAAGCTACGTAAACAAAATAGATTAACGTTCCAAGCATTGCACTTATTAATAATACAATCCAACCATCCTGCTTGGCAGGCGCTGCGACATCTAATAACGAAGCGCTTCCTAGTTCAAACATAACGACTAAATAAAAAAACTGAAAGGTACTTATTTTTATCTCTTTCACGTTACATTCCTCCACTCAGTAATGTTTCGAACGCATTCCAATTTCTTCTATTTTCACCTTCACAGTTACGTTTACATTTGCCTTAGCAAATAATTCATCCCAATCCCCTTGTACCTGTTTCCACACTTTCGGATCTGAGCGGGAGATATTTTCTCCAAAACCAAATATATCGCTTTTATATTTCTGTGCTTCCTTTATACTGCTCTCTATATACGCTTTCACTACTTTTTCTGCACGCTTTTGAACACCTCCCAATACAGATTCTTTTGTCAGGTCCTTTACACATAGTTTTTCACTCATATATCCACTCATAAAGACATTGATTCCAATGTCAGGTACACCCTGATTTATTTTTACTTCTTCCTTACTCTTTGTATGGTAAACTTGCATTGTTAAATGCTCTCCTTTTCCACAAGGTACCGTAATAATTGTTGTTTCCATTTTATTTGCTAGTATTTGAATGGTTTTTATTTGTTCACCATCCATCCATCCGACTAGTTTTCCATCATGAAAAATTCCCATTCCATTCAAATACGTATAGACCGCATCAAGACTCTCTAAATTTGCTTTTGACGCTCCTTTTTTTGGATTACCTAAAATGCTTACTGCACTGATAACAGGCTCTCTTCCTTGACTTTTCAAAGCAGAAATTACTTGATATACCATTGCTCCATTACTTCCACCATATTTAGTTACAGTATTATCCAATTTCCCAAGAAGAGATTTAGTCGGGATTTTATCAAACGGAGGAATGATTTCTAGCAACTTGCTTGCCTTTATATCACGTGCAAGTAAAATAGGTATATTCGCTCGAATTTTTGGATCACGTTCAATTGAATCTAAAATAGTAGAAAGACCTTTTTTTGCAGCTGCCTCTCCCATTACGATTAGTGATGTATGATAGTATATACTTTTTCGTGCAAATTTTAAGGATGTATTACGTGCAGCCTCAGTTAACGTATATCCGCTTCCCGATAAATTTACTACAGCTAAAGTCTCACCTCCTCCAGCAGCAGAGCTTGAGGGAACCCCGCGAGGATTGACAACCTGAAATGTGATATCATATTGCTTTGTGTCTTCGTTATAATCAATTCCTAATGCAAGTACAATGGCTAATTGATTCAGTTCTTTATAATTCGAACATCCAGCAAGTAAGAGGAACAAAATGAGAATGAATATACTACTTTTCATTCGAACCTTCATGATTATTATGGATCTCCTCTCGTGTTTTATTTTGCGAACTAGCCGGAGATGGTCTCTTCTTTAGTAAGCTTGGTAAGGGAAAGCGAATGAATGTATCTTTTAATTCATCGATTCGCAAAGGCGAAATAGGAGCCATATATGGTACCCCAAACGAACGTAAGCCGCACATATGAAGCACAACAATAAGAAAGCCTAGAGTAATCCCATACAATCCAAGAAAAGCTGCAAGCAAGATAAAGATAAACCGCAGCATACGAGATGCAATCGACATATTATAATTTGGAATAACAAAGGTGGACAGCGCTGTAATGCTAACGATAATAACCACCGTCGCCGATACAATACCTGCCTGCACTGCCGCTTGGCCTATTATGAGTGCACCAACAATTGAAAATGCTTGTCCGATTGCCCGGGGCATACGAATACCTGCTTCATGTAATATTTCAAAGATAATTTCCATCCCAAATAACTCCACAATTTGAGGAAACGGAACGCCTTCTCTTTGTACGGCCATACTAATAAGTAGCTGGGTTGGAATGAGACCTTGATGATGAGAAATAAGCGCAATATAAATAGCTGGCACAAACATCGAAATAAAAAATGATATAAACCTAAGTAAGCGAATAAATGAACTTATATATTGATTTCCATAATAATCTTCAGAGATTTGAAAAAACTGAATAAAGGTTGCCGGACCTATGAGTACATAAGGGGTTCCGTGTACGAAAATTGCAATTCGTCCTTCCAATAAATTTCCAATCACCACATCAGGTCGTTCCGTGTTTACTAAAGTTGGAAATAGACTGATTGTATCGTCACGAAGATAGGTTTCTACGTATGCCGATTCTAATACACCGTCAATATCGATTCGTTGTAAATTCTTTTTCACATCTCCAACCATCTCATTGTTAGCTATTCCTTTGATATACATCATGCCAACATTGGTTTGCGTTTCTTTCCCAATCTTCATCGTCTCAAGACGCAAATTTTGACTTTGCAGCTTGCTGCGAACGAGTGCAACATTCGTTCCAAAGTTTTCAGTAAAGCTATCCTTTGGTCCGCGAATAACCGTTTGTGTAGTGGATTCTGTTAGTGAACGGCTTTGCATTTTTGTTGTATTTGCCAAAAAAGCTTGCTCCCATCCGTCAATAAAAATGGCAGCACTCCCAGAGAGAATGGCATTACTAACATCCTTCCAATTCTCACCTATTGTTATATTTGAAACTGAAATGGCTTGTTTCACTTGAAAGACCGCTTCTTGTATATCTTTACAATCTATTTGCGCAGAAAGCAAAGGGGCAATAATCGCTCGATCGATTTGTTCTTCATCGGAAATTCCTGAAATGTGTACAACTGCAGCAAATATCTCTTCCTCCTTCATCATGATTTTTCGTGTAATAATATCCGTACTTTTGCCCATAATGGTCTGTAACATTTCCAAATTGGTATGAATTTGCTTTTGTAATAGAGAAGAAGCTAAGCTAGTGTTAGACTCACTACTATTTTTCTGACGCCCACGACGAGAGTTATGTAATTTCAAGTTCATTTCACCTTCCAAAGAAGTTGCTTTCCCTCTATCGTTCCTCAGTCTCCACTATTTTATGTAATAACTCTTCCATATTTATGCACTTCTACTCCTCTTACCCCTTTCCCGTTATTACTAAACCGAAAAAATGAAAAATAGGTAGTTGATTTCTATTTCATTTGTTAAGCTTAGAGAGTTCGTATTTATAATTTATAAAAAGAAGGTGAGACTATGCCACAAACCAAACTATTTCGTATCGGGTACGGAATACTCCTCATTTTTCTCATTATTTTTATGGGAACCAAGATAAATTTTATTTTCCGACCCATTGCCGTCATTATTCAAACTTTATTTACTCCATTTTTAGTTGCTGGTGTTTTGTATTATTTATTTCGTCCCCTCGTATCATTTTTAGAATCTAAAAAAATGCGTAGATCTCTCAGCATCTTTCTCATTTATCTAGTCGCAGCTAGTATTATTTTTCTTATCGTTTATAATCTTGGTCCGATCTTACAACGACAGACGACCAGTTTAATAAATAATGCACCTTATCTATTAGAATCAGCACGCCTGAAAATTATTGAATTGGAACATAATGAATGGATTAATCGGTTTCAAACAAACGGAAACCTAAGCCTAGCTAATCTTTCTGACCAAGCATACAAATACTTATCTTTCACTTTATCTAATCTAGGTAGTAACGTTGTAAATATCATTGGCATTGTAACAAGTATCGTTACCGTGTTTGTTACGGTTCCATTTATCCTGTTTTATATGCTAAAGGAAGGGGAAAATATACCGAAGCTAATTGTTCGCTTTCTTCCTACCTCCCAACGCGACCATGGATATCAGATATTGTTAGATTTAGACAAAGCACTTAGCTCATACATTCAAGGTCAAATTTTTATTAGTATGTGTGTGGGGGTTATGCTATATATTGGGTATGTAATTATCGGTATTGACTATTCTCTCGTTCTTGCTATTGTAGCGATGCTTGTGAATGTCATTCCATTTCTCGGACCTATTATTGCAAGCATTCCTGCTATTATTGTTGCTTTTCTGATGTCTCCAGCGATGGTTGTAAAGGTATTGATTGTTGTAATCATTGCACATCAAATTGAAGGAAATATTATTTCACCACAAATTATGGGACGGTCCCTATCTATTCATCCATTAACCATTATTTCACTGCTTCTTGTTTCAGGGAGCCTCGCAGGTGTACTTGGACTGATTCTTGCAATCCCTACTTATGCCGTCTTAAAAGTAATTGTGCAGCATATGCATCGACTTTGGAAGCTTCGTAAGGAACAGAATATGAATGGCTCTGTAAAGTAATATTACAAAAATGTAAAGTCATAATTTTTCACATATTTATGAGAGACAAGAATGTTAAAATAGAGTCGGTCAACTTCCATATGTTAAAAAAATTTAACTCATACATAAAATACATATTTTGAACAAGGCTTCCTTACAAAACGAACTTGATGTGTTGCCTAATTCGCTTTGTAGGAAAGATACTTTGGGTTTGATAGCTATAGAAATGATATAATCATCAATTCTGTGTATCCTTCGTTCATTCATATGTACACACCTTGATGAAACAAGGAGGAAAGCAAAGTGAAAGCAACAACCTTATCATCAGCAAAACAAGAGAAACGATTCAGTTGGGCTGATATCGTGGTATTATTATCTATTTTCGGATTGTTGTATGTATTTATTCTGTTAGGAAAAGGAATGAAAGTACCTTTCTCTCCACAACAAAATATTGATATTAACCTATCTCCGGCCTATTTGCCCTACTATGCAGGTCGATCGTTGCTACGCATGTTCATAGCCTATGGGGCCTCTTTACTTTTTACTTTAATGTACGCCAAAATTGCTATTATGAATAAATGGACAGAACGTATCATGATTCCTATTATCGACATTTTACAATCTGTTCCAGTTCTTGGATTTTTATCTGCGACTGTGGTAGGTTTTATGGCCTTATTTCCAAACAGTCTCCTTGGGGTTGAATGTGCATCTATCTTTGCAATCTTCACGGGGCAAGCATGGAATATGACGCTTAGCTTCTACTATTCCCTACGATCTGTTCCTAAAGATCTTTCAGAATTTACGAAAATGAGTCAATTAAGTCCTTGGATGCGCTTTACGAAGCTAGAACTTCCTCATTCAACAATTGGACTCGTTTGGAACAGTATGATGTCATTCGGTGGGGGCTGGTTTTTCCTTGCTGCATCGGAATCCATTTCTGTTTTAAATAACAACATTCAATTACCCGGTATTGGATCATACATGGCAACTGCTATTGCAACCGGAAATATGAGTGCTATGTTTTATGCAATTCTGACAATGATTATTCTCATTGTCTTAGTCGATCAACTATTTTGGCGACCTGTTGTTACTTGGTCACAGAAATTTCGTAATGAACAAACGGCTTCTGTTTCAACGCAATCTTCTTGGGTTCTTACGGTTATTACCCGTGCTGCTTTTTTCCAAGTAATGAGCGAACGCTTTGCCGAAGCAAGAAAGGAATTGCTATACCGTTTACGTAAAACATTCAAGCAGGATACCCTTCCTTCTCTTCCGAAGCTTGTTGTAAGACCGATTTGGGGTCGAATTTTTGGAGCAATTGTTTTTCTAGTAGTGATAATTTTTATAGGATCCTATTCCGTTCAAGGCGTGCAATATGTTGCATCACTCGGTCCACAAGAAATGGTCCACGTCATTGGACTCGGTCTACTAACAATGGGGCGTGTTATCATCTCGACTATTTTCGGAGCATTGTGGACAATTCCAGTAGGAGTTGCAATTGGATTTAATCCGCGATTATCCCGAATTGCACAGCCAATTGTCCAAGTTCTTTCTTCATTTCCAGCAAACATGGCATTTCCTTTCTTAACTATATTGTATGTGAAATACAATATTAATTTTGAAATTGGTGCCATACCACTTATGATGCTTGGAACGCAATGGTACATTTTATTTAACGTTATTGCAGGTGCGATGGCAATTCCATCCGATCTTCGAGAAGCGGCAAATATGACAAATTTATCTACAAGAAAAAAATGGACAACCCTTATTCTACCAGGCATTTTCCCCTATTTAGTAACGGGTGGTATTACAGCTAGTGGTGGAGCTTGGAATGCAAGTATTGTAGCAGAAATCGTATCATGGAAGGAAAATAATCTTATTGCTACAGGACTTGGTTCTTATATTACACAAGCGACAACTGCCGGGAACTGGCCACATATCATTTGGGGTATTTTCGTCATGGCTACACTTGTCGTCGTAGTGAATCGCTTTTTCTGGAGAAAAATGTACCATATTGCGGAAACGAAGTATCATCTAGACTAAAGGAGGAATGTTCTGTGACTCTCATTCGCGTACAAGATGTAACAAAGTTATATGAAAAAGAAAAATCTCAAAATAAAGTTGTGTTGGAAAACATTTCACTCGATATAAAAGAAGGAGAATATGTGAGTATCCTAGGTCCTTCAGGGTCAGGTAAATCATCGCTACTACGAATTATAGCGGGTCTTGTTCCTCCTTCTAAAGGAATTGTTACTTATAATGGAAAAACAGTCGATAGTATTAATCCTGGTTGCAGTATGGTGTTCCAGTCCTTTGCACTCTTTCCATGGCTAACGGTACAAGAAAATATCGAGTTAGGCTTAGAGAAATTCACTATATCTGTAAAGGAAAAAAAAGATAAAGTGGATGACATTATTGAAATGATTGGGCTAGAGGGTTTTGAAAATGCCTATCCGAAAGAACTTTCTGGTGGTATGCGTCAGCGCGTTGGGATTGGCCGAGCACTTGTAATGGAACCTGACATTTTATTAATGGACGAACCCTTTTCCGCACTCGACGTACTAACTGCAGAAAACTTAAAAAATGATATTTTAGATCTTTGGTATGAGAAAAAAATTCCTACAAAGTCCATCATTATGGTTACACATAGTATTGAGGAAGCTGTATACATGTCAGACCGGGCAATTGTTCTATCGCGTGATCCTGCACATATCATCGCTGATATTTCTGTCATGCTCGATCGTCCTCGCGATAAAGAGCATCCTACTTTTACAAGCATTGTCGATCACTTGTATTCTCTTCTTACCCGAAGAGAAAAGAACATAGTTGAAAAGAAAAATACGAATAAGTGGCCACAAATACCTTCTACAGTGCCAGGCGGTGCGCTTGCAGGATTCCTTGAGCTTCTGCAAGATTTAGATGAAGATACAATCGACTTATACAAACTAGCTGGGGAAGAGCTCATGCTAGATTTGGAAGACTTCCTTCCACTCGTTGATTCTTCAGATTTATTAGGATTTACCAATACCATGAACGGTGACATATCCTTAACAAAAATTGGTCAGCAATTTGCTGAAATTTCCGTTCAAGATCGAAAGGATTTGTTTAAGCAACAGATTTTGGAACGGATTCCAATGATGACTACAATCGTCAACGTATTGAATTCGAAAGCAAACAAAACAATGAACTGGGAATTTTTTATTGAAATTTTAAATCAACATTTTAATGCAGAAGAATCAGAAAAACAATTAGATGCCCTTATCGACTGGGGACGGTATGCAGACTTATTTGATTATGATGAAGATACGAATCAATTATTTATCGGTGAAGAAGAGCTCGATTCAGAGGACGAATAGCATGTAATAACGAGGAAGCTACTCCTAGTAGAGTCAGCTTCCTTACGTTTGTGAATGATGATTAGAAACGACTAACACATCCATATGACGAACCTCTCGAAGCAAACGCTGCACAATGGAACCTTTCGTAATTTCTTCCCATCGTGTTCGTTCAGATTGTCCGATGATTACCTGCGTTGCATGCTTTTCATTCATATGCTCAGCCAATTCAATGAAAATATGACGCCGATCAGTGGACTCATACATTTCAAATATTCCTCCAAGACGACTTGTTAACTGAATTATCTTGTCTAGTACTTGTTGATCATGCTCAGTCAAAGGATGTTGTTTTACAAATGCTACATACCAAGTCGCCTTTAAACGATACGCAATGCGAAATCCTCGTCGAATTAATCTCTCACTCTGCTCCCTGAGATCAACACAAACGAAAATGACTTCTTGTTGACGCCAAGGACCGCGAAGCGCCTGTTTCCTCTCCCATGCCTCTAGCCGTTCATCAACATCGTCTGCAATTTCTCGAAGTGCCAACTCCCGCAGAGCAATCAAATTTCCAGTTTTAAAGAAGTTTGATAATGCTTGTTCAATTTTGTCTTGAGAATAAATATTGCCTTCCCTCATTCGTTCACGTAATGCCTTCGGAGAAACGTCAATCAATTCAATTTCATCTGCTTTTTGAAGTATGCTGTCAGGAACAGTTTCACGAACTCGTATTCCTGTAATTTGTTCAACACTATCATTTAAGCTTTCTACATGCTGAATATTCATCGTTGCAATAACAGAGATTCCTGCTGCCAATATGATGTCAACATCTTCGTAGCGCTTCCGTCGCTCGCTTCCTGGAATATTCGTATGCGCGAGCTCATCTACTAATACAACCTCAGGATTTCGCTTTAGAATACCCTCAGTATCCATTTCTGTTAAATAAGTTCCTTTATAAGAAACACGTTTTTGAGATATACTCTCTAGTTCTCCTACCTGTTCAATGGTTTCTTTCCGCCCATGTGATTCCAGCAATCCTATAACCACATCTATTCCTTTTTTCCTTAGCTCATTGGCCTCACGAAGCATCGTATACGTTTTTCCTACACCAGGTGCAGCGCCAACATACACTTTCAGCTTTCCTTGTTTTATTCGATTAATTTCACTCTCCAATTCCTTTTGCGAAAGCCGGCGATACGGCTCATTATCCTTACTAATGAGTTTCGTTGGTAGCACTCTTTCCCCATCACGTTCTGCTCGATCAGCAACGATGAAAATATCTATATTTCTCTTTTTTTGTAATATTTTATTAATGATAGAACCGTTTATCATTTCTTCCCACCGTGTTCGTTTGGATTGCCCCATTACTATGCGAGTTACGCTATGTCTCGTTGCATAGGTTACAATTTGTTGGGCTAATGAACCGTTAGATAAGAAAATTTCTTCAAAGGTACCTCCTATTTTTTCAACAAGCTTTATGATAGAACGCTTAAATGTCAGTGCTTCATTCGATAATTTTTGGTTAGGTGGTTGAAACGAAACAACCAGTAACTCTCCACCTAATCGTTTGGCAATTTGATGTCCGCGGCGAACGAGAATGCTACCATTCCAATGATACTGTGCCATAACTACTATTCTTTCTGAGGCACCTGACGATCCAATCATTCCGTGAGATGTGCGATATTCGTCAAGTGTATCATTTACTTCATTAGCAAAAAAACGTAGTGCCAGCTCCCGTAAAACAGCGAGGTTGCTTCGCTCGTAGAGATGATATTCTACGCGTTTTCCATGTTTCTGATCTATACTACCCTCTTGCAGGCGATTCATTATAACTTCAGGTGTAACATCTAACAGCTTTACTTCATCCGCGCTGGCAAGGGTATTTTCTGGTATAAGGCACTCTACTGTTACTTTACGCCCTGTTAACTTACCTGCCTCGTCCCCAATGCCTTCTAGCTCATATATATTAACCGTTGTAATGACACTTATTTTTTTACTGAGTAAAAAACGAATATCTTCCAATCTCGTACTGCGAGATGCTCCTATGTGATTCAGGTGAGCGAGATTATCTACTAGAACGACTTCCGGATTTCGCTCTACAATGGCATCTACATCGAGATCATACTGCATCTCTCCATCTTGTTCCCATATAATAGAAGGAATCGTTTGTAAACTTCCAATTTGTTCAGTCGTTTTCGGACGATTATGGGCACTTACAATACCAATGACAACATCTACACCCCGTTTTTTTAAACTATTTCCTTCTTGTAGCATATGATATGTTTTACCAGAGCCACTAACAGCACCCAGTATAATCTTCAACCGACCCTTTGATATTTTTTGAATCGATTTTAAAATTTCCTCTGGTGCTTTTCTACGAAATTGCTCTTCCCTCATTTCTAAACCTCCCTTCTCTTTTTCTAGGAATATACGAATGGACCGTTATACCTATTATATAACGGTCCATTCGTATTATTTTTTCATCTGCTGCAGTACTAAATTGAGTTCTAATATGTTTACACGCGGCTCACCGAACAAACCAAGCTGCCGTCCATTCGTATGCGAATCTATTAATGAAAGTAATTGTTCCTGTGTGATACCTGTAGCCTGTGAAACGTGAGGCACTTGTGCCTTCGCTCCCTCTGGTGATACATCCGGATCAAATCCGGATCCAGACGTTGTCACAATATCTGCGGGAACGGAAGCACCGATATTTAAATTTTCCTTTTTTAACTGATTAACAGATTCGGTAATTGTCTTCTTATAATCCGCAGAGGCAATTGCTGCATTGGTAGCAGCAGAAGCTTTCGGATCATAGTTGGCGGCGGAAGCTCTTGAATGAAACCATTCGTCTCCCTTAAATTCTTGTGCTAATAGTATAGACCCTTGTACCTTACCATCTTGTACGACTAGACTTCCTTCGGCCTGCTTCGGAAATAATACTTGGGCAACGCCTGTTGTTATTACGGGATATAACAATCCGCTTATGATTAAGAGCACAATGGCTGCTCTAAGTGCTGTTATTATAGGTTTCATGACATTCTTCCCCCCTTACTCATCCTATTACATGTAATGCAGTTACAATAAAGTCAATCATCTTTATCCCAATGAACGGTACAACTACACCACCTAAGCCAAAAATTAATAAGTTACGAGATAAAAGCTTGTTTGCATCCATAGCCCGGTACTTAACTCCCTTCATTGCAATCGGAATGAGGAGAGGAATGATAATCGCATTAAAGATTAATGCAGAAAGAATCGCCGATTTCGGTGAGCCGAGCCCCATAATATTTAAAAATTGCAACTGTGGCACTGCAAGAATAAAGAGCGCTGGTATAATAGCGAAATATTTCGCTATGTCATTGGCAATCGAGAAAGTAGTTAATGATCCGCGTGTAATCAATAATTGCTTTCCAATCGCTATTACGGATAGAAGTTTCGTTGGATCTGAATCTAAGTCAATCATATTTGCTGCTTCCTTCGCTGCCATCGTACCAGAATTCATAGCTAAGCCCACATCTGCTTGTGCAAGTGCAGGTGCATCGTTTGTGCCATCGCCGGTCATGGCTACGAGCTTACCTTGCTCTTGTTCCTTTTTAATTGCTGCAATTTTATCCTCAGGCTTCGCTTCAGCAATAAATTCGTCTACACCAGCTTCCTTTGCAATTGTTGCTGCTGTTAATGGATTATCACCGGTACACATTATCGTCTTTATTCCCATTGCCCGAAGCTCTTCAAATCGTTCCTTTAAGCCAGGCTTCACGATATCCTTCAAATAAATAACGCCGTATATTTTATTCCCAGTCGCTACTGCAAGCGGTGTTCCCCCTGCTTTCGAAACTTCACTCGCTTTCTCATCTAAATCTTCTGGAACCATTCCACCTTGTGCTACCACATACTTCTTGATGGAATCAACGGCACCCTTTCGAATTTGTAAGCCATTCGGTAAATTAAGACCGGACATCCGCGTCTCTGCAGTAAATTCAATGATCCCCGCATTCTCATAATCGGCTTCATTGCACGTTACACCTAATTTTTCAGCCAATGTAATAACTGAGCGTCCCTCCGGTGTATCATCCTTTACAGATGCCTGAAGCGCCGCAAGCGTGATATCCGCCTTTGAAACGCTCGAAACCGGAATAAATTCATCTGCCAATCGATTTCCGAATGTAATCGTACCCGTTTTATCCAAAATCATCGTATCAATATCACCAGCTGCTTCTACCGCTTTACCAGACATCGCTAATACATTAAACTGCGTAACGCGGTTCATACCAGCAATTCCAATTGCAGATAGAAGTCCGCCAATGGTCGTTGGAATGAGGCAAACTAGCAGTGCGATTAGTGTTGCGACATCCAGTGATACTTGTAAATAACCGGCAATTGGAACTAATGTCATAATTACAATTAAGAAGATAAGCGTAAGCACAGCCAACAATGTTGTTAATGCAATTTCATTTGGCGTTTTCTGACGTGCCGCTCCTTCGACAAGCGAAATCATTCGATCAAGAAAGGATTCTCCAGGATCTGTTAATATTTTTACAACAATACCATCTGAAATAACACGCGTTCCGCCGGTAACGGATGAAAAATCCCCTCCTGCTTCCTTAATAACTGGAGCTGATTCTCCTGTAATAGCTGATTCATCAATGGAGGCAAGACCTTCTATTATTTCACCATCTGAAGGAATCACTTCACCGGCCTCAACCCGGACGATATCACCTTTTCGCAGCGTAGTGGAAGCTACGCTCATATACGTACCGTCTTTTTGTCGTAATGTTGCCATTGTTTCTGATTTTGTTTTTCGAAGTGTCTCTGCTTGCGCCTTTCCTCGCCCTTCCGCCTGTGCTTCTGCAAAGTTTGCAAACAGTAATGTAAAGAGAAGAATAATGAAAACGGACACATTATATCCTCTTCCAGCCGAACTTATCCCAAATAGGTTCGGATCAATCGCAAGCAAGAGGGTAATAAACGTCCCCACCTCTACCACAAACATTACCGGGTTTTTTATCATAACAATCGGATTCAATTTTATAAAAGAATTAACAACTGCCTGCATCAAACTGTCATTGGATGATGATTTGTTTTCCGTTACCATCTTACTTCCTCCTTTTAAAACATCCCTAAATGCTCTGCAACTGGACCGAGTGCTACTACTGGGAAGAACGTTAGGGCACCAACTACGATGATAATCACTAATAAAATCGCAGTGAACAACGGTGTATCCGTACGGAAGGTTCCGGTCGTAACAGCTACTGCATGCTTCGTAGCTAATGAACCTGCGATTGCAAGCATGACAACAATTGAGATATAGCGTCCTAGAATCATAACGATTCCTAGTAGTATGTTATAGAAATCCGTATTAACGGATAACCCAGCAAAGGCCGACCCATTGTTTGCTGCTGCCGATGTAAATGCATAAATCACCTCAGTTAACCCATGAAATCCCGGATTTAAAATCGAACTAACTGCACCGGAGTTCGTAAAGGCAAGAGCGGAAGCAATTAAAATAAGCGCTGGATGCGTTAGAATTGCTATACATGCTAACTTAATTTCTCTTCCTTCAATTTTCTTTCCTAAAAATTCAGGTGTACGGCCGACCATTAACCCGCATATAAAGACAGTAAGAATAACGTACAAGAGTCCATTTAGCAGACCAACGCCTTTGCCGCCGAACACGTTATTTAGCATCATTTCACCTAGTGAAACAAGGCCACCAATTGGCGTTAGTGAATCATGCATATTATTCACGGAACCCGTTGTTGCGGCAGTTGTAACAGCAGTAAACAATGCGGATTCTGAAATACCAAAGCGTACTTCTTTTCCTTCCATGTTGCCGTGTATACCTAGTGCCTGCATGGCAGGTGTGCCATTATACTCCGCAAAAAAAACAATCGCAAGAAAGGTAAGAAACAGCGCCATCATCGCTGTGAAAATCACCCAGCCCTGCTTTTTATTTTTAATCATGATGCCAAACGCATACACTAGCGCCGTAGGTAACAGCATCATGCATAGAATATCAATAAAGTTTGTAAGAGGCGTTGGGTTTTCAAACGGATGCGCTGCATTCGTTCCAAAATAGCCGCCGCCATTGGTTCCGATGTGTTTAATAGACTCAAGTGATGCCACAGGTCCTCTCGTAATCGTCTGCTTTACTCCTTCTATCGTTGTTGCATCCGCCGCACCATGCAAGGTTTGCGGCACCCCTTGAAATACTAAAAAGAGAGCAACAAGAAAGGATAACGGCAACAAGATCCGGGTAATCGTGCGAACGATATCTACATAAAAGTTTCCTAAATTATCACGGTGCGCAATCAATCCCCGAATGAATGCAATCGCAACTGCAAACCCAGTAGCTGCAGATGTAAACATAGGAAAGGTAATTGCCAGCATTTGAGACAAATAAGAAAGTGAATTTTCCCCCGCATAGGCTTGCCAATTCGTATTCGTAATAAAGGAAGCCGCTGTATTAAAGGCTAAGGCAGCTGGCATATTGTTTATATGATCTGGATTTAAGGGTAAATACTTCTGCGTAAGGAGCACGACAAATAAAAATAGAAACATGACTATATTTGAAAGAAGCATAGCCATCACATATTGCTTCCAGCCCATTTTGTCTTTCTCTCTTACCCCAATCAAGCGATAGATCAAATGCTCCACCGGACCAAATACACGATCCAATCCTGTATGTTCATAGTCAAATACCTTCACAACATATAACCCTACTGGCTTAACTAGCAGTAAAATAATCAAAATTGTGACGATTACTTGTATCAAACCCATTGTCATCATTGTCTTCCTCCTACCCTTGTTCGAATCCAGCCTGTATTAAAATTTTTCCGGTTTTATAAGCACATACAGTAAATAAATAATCAATAAGACGCCAATAATCCCTGGTACAAGCATGGTCACCCTCCTCAAACTTACGAGTGTAATACTGAATAACATAATTTGTATCTATCATCTTTATTTTCTACCTTACCCAAAATATTTCATAGCAGTTTCAGAATAAAAACATAATATCTTCATATTTTGTACCGTCTAAAACGCAAAAAAGACCTTACATTCTAGAACTAGCATTTTATTGAATAAAACAATAAAAGGCCGCTCCAAAAAGACGGTCTATCGACCTCCTTCACTTTAGCCGACGAAGTTAGCTGACGGGTAGGATGGTGAAAGAGTACATTCATCCCTTCTACAAACGTAGAATTAACCCCAAAATATTGGTTCCTCCGCTCTTGGTTACCCAAGACTAAGCCACTATGTAATTGAAATAACGATTTGATTATACGTCTGGAATTTTTTGTTGTAAAGAAAAATTTAGGAAACTATCTCTACTACCCTTTTCTCTAGAAAACAAGCACCCCTTCATACAACGGCACCGCCAGTCAATCGTGCTAAACCACCGTTGTTTTTCTCATCCACTTCTACTTTTTCTTCTCTACAAAAAAGGTCCGGCAATGAAACTACATTGTCGGACTTACTAGTGAAACGATTATAACTTACAAACACATTTTTAAAATTTCGGTTACATCTTCCTTATTCAGAATCTTATAGGATCCAACCTGATCCTTCATAAATGATTTTTCAACAAGTTCATCCAATCGTGAGTCATCTATACCATAGTCAGCTAGTTTGCTAGGTGCCCCAATGGAATTCCAGAATGCACGCAATGCTTCAATGCCTTCGATTGCGATGTCATAATCACTTTTTCCTTCTGGATCAACGTTGAATACACGGATTGCTAGTTGCTTCATTCGAGAAGGATCAATGGCTGCTGTATAGGTTAGCCAGCTCGGAAAGACGATTGCAAGACCACCACCATGCGGAATGTCATACAAGGCAGAAATTGCATGCTCGATTTGATGAGAGCCCCAGTCACCGCCGTCTGTACCGTTCGACAATGTATCATTCAAGGCAGTTGTGCCTGCATACATAATCGTTTCACGTAGTGAGAAGTCACGCAAATCATCAACAAGCTTTTTCCCTGCCTCCATGACTGTAAGCAAAACAGATTCAATAAAGCGATCAATCATGGGTGTATTGGGGATATGATGAAAATATTGTTCAAGTGCATGCGACATAATATCCACAACGCCGTACACCGTTTGATGGCGCGGAACAGAGAATGTGTAGGTTGGATCTAAAATAGAAAATTGTGGATACACAAGCGGCGTACCCCATCCTCTTTTTTCACCCTGTTCCCAATTTGTAATAACTGACACACAATTCATTTCAGAACCAGTCGCAGCGAGTGTTAACACCGTACCGAATGGAAGTGCACTTGCAGCTGTACTCTTTCTCGTAATAATATCCCATACATCGCCTTCATAGGGTACGCCGACGGAAATTGCTTTCGTGCAATCAATGACACTTCCACCGCCTACTGCCAAAATCATATCAATGTTCTTTTCACGACATAGTTGAATTCCTTTATGTACAGTCGTTAGACGTGGATTCGCTTCTACTCCAGACAATTCGTACACAATAGCGTCTACGCTTTGTAATTGCTCCATCACAGCATCATACACACCATTTTTCTTAATACTGCCGCCTCCGTATACAATTAAAATACGTTTGCCCCTGTCACCAATTTCATTTGCCAATTGCTTGATTTGATCTTTGCCAAACCATAGATGGGTTGGGTTATGTTGTAGAAATGGTATCATCGTTTTCTCTCCTTTTTAGGTAATATCTTTCTATAGTATAGGAAGTAATTTTCATTATGAAAAGAAATTAGGATTGCGAAAGTATTGCGAAAAAAATAAAAAAGCTAGGAACAATTTGTTCCTAGCCTCTCCAGATTTATTATTCGCCTGTCTCTGCAAATGCCTTGATACGTTCTCCAATTTGATCGCGCACTTCTTGAAACTTCGTCCATTCCTGCCCTGCTGGATCATCAAATCCCCAGTGAACATGTTTGACATGAGGCGGAGTTGTCGGACAAACGTCTCTTGCATGACCACAAAGTGTCACTACTAAATCTGCGTTATTTAAAAGCGTACGTTCAATTTTGTCTGAAGTTTGATTGGAGATATCAATATCCACTTCTTGCATTGCTTTAATCGCATTCGGATTTACACCGTGTGCTTCAATCCCAGCGGAATGCACATTCCACTTATCACTTAAATATTTTTTCGCCCATCCTTCTGCCATTTGGCTACGACAAGAGTTACCTGTGCACAAAAAATAAATTGTTTTTTTATTTTCCATTATACATTCCACCTTTTCTTATGCTGCATGCTCTGCAAAATATTTACGTTTAAACCATAAGGCTACGTTTACTAATGCAATCATCACGGGAACTTCCACAAGCGGTCCGATTACCGCAGCAAAGGCAGCGCCGGAATGGATGCCAAACACGCCAACTGTGACAGCGATGGCTAGTTCAAAATTGTTGCTACCCGCCGTAAATGCTAACGTAGTCGTAACCGGATAATTCGCACCAATTTTCTTTCCTAAGAAGAAGGAGACAAAGAACATCACTACAAAGTAAATCAATAAAGGAATCGCAATGCGAACCACATCTAACGGTACACTTACAATGGATTCTCCCTTTAAAGAGAACATAACGATAATGGTAAATAATAAAGCAATCAGCGTAATTGGACTAATTTTCGGGATAAATACTTTCTCATACCACTGTCTTCCCTTTATTTTCACAAAGGTAAAACGGGTTATCATCCCTGCAAAAAATGGGATACCCAAGTAAATAAATACCGATTTCGCAACTTCAGCCATAGTGATGGAAACAATAGCACCTTGCATGCCTAGCCAGCTTGGAATAACAGTTACGAAGAGGTACGCATACACGGAGAAAAACAACATTTGAAAGACCGAATTGAATGCCACAAGACCGGCTGCGTATTCTGCATCCCCTTTTGCTAAATCATTCCAAACAATGACCATTGCAATGCAGCGTGCTAATCCAATCATAATGAGGCCAACCATGTATTCCGGTTTATCCGGTAAAAAGATAATAGCGAGCAAAAACATGAGAATTGGACCAATGATCCAGTTTTGAACGAGTGAAAGAAGAAGAACCTTCACATCCTTAAACACACGCCCCATTTCCTCATAGCGTACCTTTGCAAGAGGCGGATAGAGCATCAATATTAAACCAATTGCTAATGGAATCGAAGTGGTTCCTACTTGTAATTGATTTAAGCTACTTACTACTCCAGGGGAGGCAAAACCTAACAGAATCCCTGCACCCATAGCTAGAAAAATCCAAAGCGTAAGATACCGGTCTAAAAAGCTAAGACGTTTTTTCTTTGTTTGATTCATCTTTTCACTACCTTTTCATCACGTTTAAATATGAATATACGTTTTCTTCCACATTTCAAAATAATTATATAGTAAAGTGCTTATATAAAACCAGAGAAATATTACCTTTTACAATTTCTTAATGATTTCACTTCCTGCTTACAATTTCGTTCTTACTCACCGATTATAAGCAGAAAGTTTATCAAATCAATTTATACAATTAGCAGCAGCTATTTCCCCCGCTAATAAAAAGTCCAACGCCTTGCTCATCTTCGCCAAAATCCAATGTAATATTTGTGACTGCTTCTGTTACTTTTGCATCAATTGCAACTGGAATCCCGTTCACTACTTCCGTAATGTCATCTTCTTGTGCTGGTTCTAGTGCCAATCCAAAGTTTGGACCACAGCAGCCGGGGCCTGCGAATGTAAAACGTAGTGTATCTGCCTTTGCTTCTTCCATAGAATTCATAATAAATGTTTTTGCTTGATCGGTAATAATCATTTGTACACGCTCTTTTCTTATTATTTTATAAGGTTAATTTTTGTAATGCTGCGTATCCAATTATATCTTCTTGCTGCCAAGGAATCATAGCACAGTTTCCATTCGATTGTTTCTGTACTTCTTCTATCCATTTTCTCTCAGAGGAAGCACGCCCTTGCAGAACGGGATGTTTCGTTTTCGTAGCAGAGAGACTTTGATTAATGACCCACCACTTCGTAAGGATGCCCGCACGTTTTAAATCTTGCTTTAAGCGAGTTGCCTCATACACAGGAGTGGCTTCTGCTAATGTAACAATGACAACAGCTGTTTCATCCGGATTACGTAGGCTTGGCAACAAATGTTGCACAGATACCGGCACTTCCCCAGTAGATTGTTCAATCTCTTTCTGATAAGACTGAGCTGCATCTAGCAACAAAAGCGTATGTCCAGTCGGCGCTGTATCAATTACCACGACTTCATCCTTTGCTTGCTCTACAATATCCGCAAATGCGCGAAATACTGCGATTTCCTCTGTACATGGTGAACGTAAATCTTCTTCTAAATAAGCAAGTCCTTCCTCATCAAGCCCTGCTCCTGCCTGCTCGATTACCTCTTGCTTATAGTTTTCTACTTCCTGCTTTGGATTGATCCGGCTTATGCGAATATTGCTACTCTCGCCGTGCATCACATATTCTAAGTGGGCAGCCGGATCGGTTGTCGTTAAGTGCACCCGTTTTCCTTTTTCCGCAAGTCCAATTGCAATGGCTGCCGCTACGGTCGTTTTTCCAACTCCGCCTTTCCCCATCGTGAAGATTACCTGTTGGTTTGCATATGCAATATCTTCAACTACTGCCTGTAGAGATGGGATTGAAATAGGCTCTGCTTCCGCAGCATGAATGGAATCTTGATGGTCATATACGAATAAATTTCGTATATTTTCTATACCGGAGATAGAAAAAGGAACCAACGGAATAGTAAAGGTTTTCAACGCATGTAGCTCACTTGGCATTTCTTCTAACGCTCGTCTTTGCCGCGTGTACAAAGCAAGAGACGTTTCATCTTCTTCAACCACTTGGCCGAGTACCCCATTAATTAGAAGATATTGATTACGAATATGAAGCTCTCCCAATTCCCTAGATGCTCGCTGTGCTTCTTGAAGTGGGGATCCTTCCGGACGAGTTACAAGTAATAGTGTTGTCTTTTCAGGATTGGATAGAACTTCAACGCTTTGACTATATAGCGTTTTCTTTTCGTTTAGACCAGCTAATGGACCAAGGCAGGAGGCACCATGCGTGCTTTCGTCTAAAAATCCACTCCATGCCGTTGGAAGCTGTAACAACCGCAGTGTATGGCCGGTCGGTGCTGTGTCAAACAGAATATGGTCAAATGTAGAAAGCAATTCTTGATCCGTTAATAAACCGGAAAACTCATCAAATGCGGCGATTTCTACCGTACACGCTCCCGATAGCTGCTCCTCCATCGAAGTAAGAACGGATTCCGGAAGCTTGCCCCGGTACGGACCCACCACTTTTTCTTTGTATGCATGCGCTGCCGCCTCTGGATCCAAATTAGCTGCGAATAAATTAGGAACAGAAGGGATTGAAGTCGGTCTATTTTGCAGCTCTATGTCAAATACATCTTGTAAATTTGATGCAGGATCTGTGCTCACAAGAAGTACACGTTTCCCCCTATCAGCGAGGGAAATGGCTGTTGCACACGCAATGGACGTTTTCCCAACTCCTCCCTTACCTGTAAAAAATAAAAAAGGAGTTAACGGAATGGATTTTGGATCAAACATATCAAACATGCTAGTCACTCCTTCCCTTATTTATTCACGTTCAAATTTAATCGAACTCTTGGCTTTTGGCTTAATTCCTCTTCCGTCATTCCGGATAATTCGGCTAATTCAGCATTAGATGGGTAGCCTTGTTCTTTCCTTACATTTCCGTCTACTAGCATAATCGGTAGTACGTCAGATCCCTTTTCATTCAGTAAAGTACTAATCGTTTTGTTCATCACAAAAGCATCCGGTTCACTAGTCAAATTATAACGCGTAATATCGATCCCTTTTTTCTTCAAATTGTTAACTGCAATAGAAATGCGGACTAATTCTGGATCAACGACTGGTCCACAAACTCCCGTAGAACAACACATCGCTGGATCGAAAATTTCAATTTTTGTCATCATCTGTCATCTCCTTTTTCGAAAAGTACGATAGAACAAACTTACTTCCCGTTTGTTCTAACAGCCGCAACGAAGAGTTGGGTTACTCGTTTCGATTTGTTTAATTTTATCCGTCTGATCCGGTACATATTTTAAAACATCTATTATGATTTGATACAAATCGCTTTGTGAATGTAAGGAATAATAGACCCATTGCCCTCTTCGTTCTTCTTTCACAAGTCCAGCATCCTTGAGTTTACGAAGGTGCTGACTAATCGATGGCTGACTCATATCAAACACTTCAAGTAGTTCACAAACACAGCATTCCCGCTTGCTTAAAATTCCCACGATTGTTAAACGTGTTTTATCTCCAAGTAGCTTTAACGCTTGAGCTGTTCGATCCATATCTAAGGTAACTTCTCCCATATCATCACTCCTTTATCTACGTAATCTCAATCTTCCTTCTTTTTTAATTATATAACCATATGCTTATATCTCGCAAGGAAAACACACCGAATAAGACTAAAGTAAGTATCCTACGCCCCGATAATAGGGGATAAAAAAGAAAGAGGCGATTGCACAATTTGCAATTACCTCTTTCTTTTTTTACTTTAAATTTATTTTGATTTCCGTAATGACGAACGAACGAGAGAAGAACCTATTACTAAAGAAGCTAGTGCTCCTAGTAAAGTAGTAACAAAGGAAATTCCTGTTACTGGAGAAGTTCCTCCTACAACTACTTGTCCTGTAGATTTCGGAACAGTTGGTGTTGACTGGGTTGACTGGGTTGACTGGGTTGATTGTGCTGATTCCGTTGATGCTGCCTTTGGATTTAATACTACAAAATCTGGATCAGTGGTAAAGGAAAGCTCAGCTTGTCCTTCATGTACAGTGGCATCTACTTTAACCAGATTCCCACCTTGAACCTTATACATTTCACTATTCGCATGAATAGAAGGATCTGTAATTGTTAATTTAATAGGCTCAGCAGGCGTTACATCACTTGGAAAATTCACGCCAAAAGCAACAGCAAATGTTTTATCATTTGGAATTAGGTTTCCTAATGAACTTGCAGATGCATGCGTAATATTCACTTGTGTATCATTTGTAAATGCATTTGCAGGAATCGTTACGGTAGCTGTACTTGTACCATCATTGATTGGTCCAAATACCCCTCCATCCTTCGATGCTAAAAATGATGTTAGATTTTGAAATAAGCCAGAACCGCTAGAAGGAAGTGGTTGTCCAGTTTTTGTATTCAAGTACAATTTAGGTGCAGATGGTTTTGAAAAATCAAACATATTATTGATAGAACCAGCAATCGCATCGAAAGAATTATCTCCAATTCTTCCTAAATTCCAGTTGTCTTCAATAAATTTTAAAATTGAAGTTTGATCTGTTAACGTATGATCGACATAGTTTTGCTTTGCATAAGGCGAAACAACAAGCAATGGAAGACGAGGACCGTATCCAGCGCGATCAAGGTAATTTCCTAGAGATGGTGTTCCAGCATTTCCATTTCCAAATAATGCATCATTGTTAGGATCATTAGATCCATTAACAGGAGCATGATACACATGATCATACCAGCCATCGGAATCATCATAAGAAATAATAACGGCAGTGTCTTTCCATTCAGGTGTATTTTCTAAATGATTAATTGTATTCGTTATAAAAGTTTGTTCATCGAGTGGATCAGAATAACCTGCATGTCCATCTTGATAGTTTGCAGCCTTTAAGTAGCTAACCGCAGGCATATTGTGTGCACTTACAGCATCCCAGAAATCTGTTAAATCATACTGATGGTTAGCTTGATCTCCTTGATGACCAATTGCTTGAACGGAAGAAGGAGCCAAGTGATCTTTGTTAGACGTAGATTCATAATATTGAAATGGCTGATGGTGTGGATTGTAATCGGTAGATGAGCCGCCGCCAATATTTGTGTGTGTAGCTGATGTATCACGGAATCCACCTTGGAACCAGCCCCATGTTACACCTTTATCATTTAAAAGATTACCTACGTTTTTACCGTTCATCGCAGTTTGTGCGCGTTTTGGATTTGATGCTTTATCAAAGTAAGGATCTGGATCTCCAATTACTGTACTATTTGCTACATTCCCTGCAATGTCGCCAACAGCTTGTCCAGCTTTATATCCTGTTGCACCATGGGTCTGCCCAGAAATAAGGTTTAAAGCACCTGGCGTAGATGGACCATAGACTGTACCGAAAGAATTATCGCTCATGGCAAAATTTTGTGCATAGTTCCATAATCCTGTAACTGTATTCCCATCATAATAATTCATTACTAATGTTTTATCACTTCCACCGGAAGTAGATTCAACAAATTTATCCATTTTTCCGCCATTAACTGCCTCTTGCTCAGCTTTGTATTCATGATTCATGTCAGCTGTCATAGCCTGGGAAGGTGCAAGCCGTTTCGGTTGTGCTGCATTTGGATTCTGCGTTAATAAATCAAGGTTCCCATTTAATGCGTTTTTTTGTAGTCCATTTACATTTGGCGTGTTCGGCTTAGCTGTAAATTGTGTTTCCCCCGGTAGATTTGCTGCATTTGGATACGTACCAAAATAGTGATCAAACGAAATATTTTCGCTAAAGATGACAACTACGTGTTTAATTGGCGTTGTAGTACTGCTCGTATCCTTCTGAGCAAAAGCAGTCGGTGTAGCTAAAACAGAACTTAAAGCAAGTAATCCAGAAGCAACCCACATAAGCTTCTTCAATTCATTTCTCCACCTTTTATTGGAATATGAAAATTTGAAACATTATAAATATATAAATTCTTTATGTAAATCACGTTTCTTAAATGTTAATTTTTCCTAAATAATTAATTAACTTGATAAACTACCAAATACAAGATAACGATATGGTGTTAAATTCATTGCATTAAAGGGATAACAGGTTTCTAATACTAGACTAGGCGTTTCTGTATTATAGATTGGGTCACCTGTCTTTACAATTTTTGTTGCATACACTACAAACGTATGTGTTCCAGACTTCTCTTGAACTTGAATTCTATCATTTAATTTCACTTGACCTAAATTATGAAAGAAAGTAACATTATGCGCCGCTATTACACTGGTCCCATTTATCCCCGGCATAACACTCGTAGACAGATGACCTGCTCCTTTGATTAAAAGATCCTGCTCCGTACCTTCAACAATTGGTGTTTCCAAGGCTATACTTGGAATAAGCAATTTCCCAGTTGCTTCAACTTGATTGGTTCCTTTTGCAGTACCTTCGCCTTGCTTATCGTTTTTTGATTGCAAAGAAGCCTGTTGATTATATTCCTGCAATAATTTCGTTGTATTGAACTGCGATTGCAGAAAAAAATAGGGAATAGATAAAAGTAAGCAAACTCCTATCGTAATTGCCAAGCTACCTACTATAATCCTGCGATGTTTCACGTTTATCCCACCTCTACTGTGTAAACACAAGAATCAGTATACGCTTCCCTTTTCCAAAAAATATTAATAAAATATGAATTTTTGGTAAATAAATCAAATATATACAGAAGAGTATACAAAAATAGCCCTTCACACAATTTGTGCAGGGCTATTTTTTACTAAATCTGATAAACTACATCAACTTCCCAAGCTCCCGAATAAACTCATAACCAAAATAAATAGAAAATCCCCATAGAATCAATCCCGCAATAATAGAGCTCCATTTTATAAACGTTGTATTAATGAAGTTCCTTGTAACTTGCACGATCGACAATAACCCAATATCGTGAATCAGAATTCCCGTTAAAATACCAGAAGCCACTAAGAAAAAGGTAATGCTATTCACATGAGTAAGAGAAGCGGCAAGTACCGTTCCGAAAATTCCTAACCAAAACACAAGATTTGCCGGAGAAACGGCAATCATAAACCCGCTTATATAAGATTTAAATAGAGAGCGATTTGTCTTTTTGTTACCATAAGACAAATCATGATCTGCATTTCGTATGCTATCATACCCTATGTATAGAAGAAAAAAGAAGCCAATACACCACATCATCAGCTTTACGACCGGAAACATTAAAATGGACGAAAACCCAAAATAGATGAGTAAAATCATGCACAAATCAATTGTCATCCCGCCTATACCGACGAACCATCCATGAAAAAAACCATTTTTCAATCCTTGTTTTNTAAATAGAGAGCGATTTGTCTTTTTGTTACCATAAGACAAATCATGATCTGCATTTCGTATGCTATCATACCCTATGTATAGAAGAAAAAAGAAGCCAATACACCACATCATCAGCTTTACGACCGGAAACATTAAAATGGACGAAAACCCAAAATAGATGAGTAAAATCATGCACAAATCAATTGTCATCCCGCCTATACCGACGAACCATCCATGAAAAAAACCATTTTTCAATCCTTGCTTCGTCATCTCAACCGTCATAGCACCTGCAGGAAGGGAAAGGGAAAGTCCTAACGCAACATATGTTAAATAGATTGCAAACATGTAATATTCTCCTCATTAAAAAGCCATAACTAAAGCACTTACCATAAAAAGGATTTTAGGTAAGATCTCCAACTAGCAGATTACCATATTACTATCAGTTATACAAATAACGACGAAAAAGAATCTTACGAATGCGTTACGTAAGATTCTTCTTTTCTATCCCTTTGCATCTCCTATTACTACTAGTTATCTATTTTATTTGAGGGATATATTGATTAGCGATGATTTCTCCAATCGGCTGATTGTGAGGGGCTATTTTCTTATTTTGTAGCGGCAAAAGCGGGAATACGAGTTCAGCAAATCGATATGCTTCTTCTAGGTGCGGATAACCAGATAAAACAAAGGTATCGATTCCTAAATCCTGATATTCCTTTATTCGTTCTGCTACTTGATATGGATTACCTACAAGAGCCGTTCCTGCACCTCCTCTTACAAGCCCCACCCCTGCCCAAAGGTTCGGACTAATTTCTAATTCTTCTCTTCCTCCTTTATGGAGCTGCATCATTCGTCGTTGTCCAACGGAATCTTGACGAGCAAGAGTACGCTGCGCCGATTCAATTACATCGGCATCAACATAACGAATAAGTCGCTCTGCAGCCTCCCATGCCTCCTCTTCTGTTTCTCTAACTATGACATGTAAACGGATGCCAAATCGTACGGTTCTCCCCTCTCGCTCTGCTAAAAGACGAACTTCTTTTATTTTTTGTTCCACCTGCTTTGGAGGCTCACCCCACGTTAAATACACATCGGAATGCTTAGCAGCAACGGCCTGCCCTGCCGGAGAGGAACCTCCGAAATAAATCGGTGGATGCGGCTGCTGAACAGGTGGAAACAGTTGCTTTCCTCCTTCAATCCGCAAATGCTTACCCGAATAATCCACATTCTCCCCTGCCAATAACTGGCGCCATATGCTTAAAAATTCGTCTGTAATTTCATACCTTTCATCATGCGAGAGGAATAGGCCATCACCTGCTAATTCAACAGGATCTCCGCCCGCAACAACATTGATTAAAAGGCGCCCATCTGAAATACGATCTACCGTGGAAGCCATCCGTGCTGCCACGGCCGGTGACATAATACCAGGACGAACAGCAATCAAAAACTTTAATCGATCGGTTACCGCAGCTAAGGAGGAGGCTAACGTCCATGGATCTTCACATGATCGTCCTGTCGGGATTAAAACCCCTGTATAGCCAAGTCGATCCGCAGCTTGCGCGATTTGTTTAAAATAAGAAAAATCAGCTATACGTGCTCCCTTTGTAGAACCTAGATAATGACCGTCCCCATGAGTTGGGATAAACCATAAAACTTCCATCTATATATCGCCCCTTTAATTTGTATTTAACAATCGTTTTAGTTATTTTTATATTTCTATACTATTAGAATTTAATTCGTCTTCTTTCCTTCAAAACTATCACGCCATTTTAATAACTTTGACTCCAGCACTCGTACAATAGAATCAGTCAATTTTCCACCAAGGGCAAAGAGGATAATACCAACAAATACAACATCCGTTCGACTAAATTGTCTGGCATCCATAATTAAATACCCAATTCCTTCACTTGCTCCCATTAATTCTGAAACCACTAATCCTAACCAAGCAGCACCGAGGGATAAACGTACGCCAAGTAATAAATTCGGCAAAGCTGCTGGCAAAATGAGCTTCGTTACTTGCTTCCATTTACTAAATTCTAAAATACGTGCTACCTCAAATAATTTCTTATCTACTCCTCGAATTCCAAGGAGTGTATTTACATATAGAGGGAAAAATGCACCAAGTGCAATGAGTAACACTTTTGATACTTCCCCTAATCCAAACCATAGGATAAAGAGCGGTGCTAATGCCAGATGAGGAACAGTTCGTAGCATTTGTAAAGATGGATCAACATATTGCTCTGTTTTATTAGAAATCCCGTTTATTGTCCCAAATAAAAGACCTAAACTTGCTCCTAGTAAAAATCCCCCTAACGCACGCATCCCACTAAATTTTAAATGTACAAGTAATTCACCTGATATGATTAATTCCTGAAACGAAGATAAAATATCTAAAGGAGTTGGCAAGATTGTATTGGAAATGTGAAGCAAAGATCCCGCCAACTGCCAAATGAAAATAATCACAATGGGAACAATTAATCCTCTTCCAATCGTTAAAGAAGCTTTATTAAAGGTAATACTTATAGACCGTTTTATTTTCGAACCACCTACTGAAGAAACAGATGGCAGCGCTACCTTCACTTTATCCATGGCTTTCTCCTCCGTTCTGTTATTCTTTCTTCACTTCTTCTAACGCTTTATTGATATAGGAATTATCCACTACCTTTGATGTATCAATCTTTTTGGCAATTGCCTTTTGATCAAATTGAAAATCTGCAGTAGTTTGTTGTGCTTTTATAATATCTTGATTAATCGGCAAGTTGAGAGATTCATTGTTTTCTAATACTTGACGGATAACTGTTTTATCAATCTTTTTAGCATTCGCATATAACTCAATAGCCTCATTACGATTATTTTTTTCAAACAAGCGTGCCTTTTCATAGACTTTCAAGAAACGTACTACAAGATCTGGATGCTCTTTCGTAAAGTCTGAGCGTGCAATAAGAAAACTAGGGGAATAAGCATTTAATGATTCGCCGTTTTCTAGTATTCTTGCCCCTTTTGATAATGTTTGTAGGGAGATAAACGGTTCCCAAATCGACCACGCATCGATTGCTCCTGTTTCAAATGCCGGTTGTGCTTCATCCGGTTGTAATTGAATAATTTTTACATCATCTGGTTTTAATCCAGCCTTTGCTAAGGCCGTATACAATAAAGCAAAGCCGCTGCTACCTTTTGCCACCCCAATCTTTTTCCCTTTTAAATCTGCTAACGTGTGAAGAGGACTATCCTTTCGAACAAGAATAGCATTTCCTTTTAGTCCATCACCTGCAAGTGCAATTTCTTTAAACGAGATATTTGCAGCTTGTCCGGCAATAACAGGAGAATTTCCTACAGCGCCTAAGTCTAATTTATTCGCTGCAATGGCTTCAAAATGAGGAGGTCCACTTTGGAATACGGTCCACTTCACTTTCACTCCGCTTTTTGCAAATTCTTCTTCAAACCACCCTTTTTCTTTCGCTAGTAACAAAGGTCCTAAGCTTTGCTGAATTCCTATGTTTACTGTAAGATTTTCATTATTCTCTTTCTGTGTAGTTGCAGTCGTTGTTTTGGAAGCACATCCGCTAAATATAATCAATATGAATGCCGAAAGTAATACAATAGAAAGCTTCAATTTTTTATTCATCGTTTTCTTCTCCTTTATATACCTGATCCTTGTGTTAATTCTAGCTCTTCTGCATGCTCAAACTTACTTAACACCTTTTGTCTTAGCTCTTGAAAGGACTGGCTTGTTCTTTTTCGTGGATACGGCAAATTGACTGGAATAATCGTATTAATCTGACCTGGTCTAGCACTCATGATACAAACACGATTTGCCAAATAGATAGCTTCATCTATATCATGCGTGACTAGTATCATGGTCGTTTTCTTCTGTTGCCAAATATCTAACAATACATCCTGAAGATGCTTTCTTGTAAAGGCATCTAGCGCAGCAAATGGTTCATCCAGAAGCAGTACTTCCGGATCACGTAGCAGCGCCCTTGCAATAGCCACACGTTGTGACATTCCCCCCGATAACTCTTTCGGATAGGATGTTTCAAATTGCTTTAATCTTACAATTTCAATAAGTTCATCCACTCTGCTTCTCACTTTCGGATCTTTAAGTGATAGATCAGCAGCTATATTTTGTTCCACTGTCAACCAAGGAAACAGACGATGTTCTTGAAAAACAAATCCTTGTTTGATACTAGGACCTAAAACTTTCTGATCCTGTATTGTGATATTTCCTTCATATTCATTATCAAGTCCAGCTATGAGCTTTAGCAGTGTACTCTTACCACAACCACTCGGTCCAATAATGGTTATAAATTCACCTTCTTTTACCTGTATATTAATATCTTGAAGAACTGGTGTTGCACGCTGTTGTTTAAGAAATGTTTTGTATAAGGTATCTACCGAGACACTCATCTTTCTCCCCCTTACTTCATAATCTAAGCCCTTTTTTCACTTACCTTGAAATATTAAAATTTTCTAGATGTTTACTAAAATGACTACAAAAAGCGAAAAGGCACTAACTCTTAGTAATCAGAGTTAGTGCCTTCAGTTTGCCTGATCAGCCACCTATTTTTGTATTTCCTAGTATGTTATTGACAATAATAACCAGAGTTAACCTATATGTCAACTATGTTTTTGTATTATACAAAAACCTTGCGCAATGTGCAAGGTCTGTTATCAGCTACTTTTCTCTACTGTTTCCTTTCGAAAGAAACTCTTCATCGCATGAAATACATCAGCCTTTTGCTTTAAAATGTAGTAACGAAAGGCTTCGTCCTCGATATTTTTATATGCGGACATTAAGGTGGAGTGCCGATTGTATTGGTTTACTTCCCCATACCCAAACATATTGCTTACCTTCATAAGATCCTTTACAAGTTTAACGCATCGTGCATTATCTGATGTGAGGTTATCGCCGTCTGAGAAATGGAAGGGATAGATATTGTAGCGCGCTGGGGAATATTTGGTCTCAATAAGATCCAACGCTACTCGGTACGCTGATGAACAAATGGTACCACCACTTTCTCCTTTTGAGAAGAAATCCTCTTCCGTTACAACCTTTGCCTCCGTGTGATGTGCAATAAATTCAATGTCGACCGTTTCATATTTTGTCCGTAAAAAACGTGCCATCCAAAAAAAGAAGCTGCGTGCCATATATTTTTCCCATATCCCCATCGAACCACTCGTATCCATCATTGCTAACACAACTGCTTTCGATTCCGGTTTAAGTACTTCAGTCCACGTTCGAAATTTTAAATCCTCGGGATGAATAGGATGAAAGGACGGTTTTCCCGTCATTGCATTTCGCTTATATGCTGTCATCATCGTTCGTTTTTTATCAATGTTTCCCATTAATCCTGTTTTTCGAATATCATTAAATTCAATGTGTTCCACTTTATTTTCATCAGTTTCTTTTCTCTGTAAATTCGGCAGCTCTAATTCATAAAATAATGCCTGTTCTAGCTCCATGAGTGATACTTCTGCCTCATAGTAATCCTCACCCGCTTGATCGCCTGCTCCTTGCCCTTTTCCCGGTCCCTTTTGTTGACCATTCCCGTTTCCATCTCTTGCTACAACATCTCCTACTTTACTGTTACCAGTTCCTTGCCCTACATGCTTATTCTTATCATAATTATAACGTATTTTATATTCATCTAAAGAGCGAATCGGGATTTTCACTACGTCCCTACCATTTGACATGACGATGCTTTCTTCTGTGATTAAATCAGCTAAATTGTTTTTTATCGCTTCTTGTACTTTTTCTTGATGCCGTTGTTGATCATCATGACCTTTCCTATGGAGGGACCAATCTTCGCGAGCAATCGTATAATTATTATTATCAGTCATTCCTTGCCCTCCTTTATCTTTTCATTTCAAAACTGTCACACTTTCTTATTCGTGTGCATATCGTATTGTGTCGGCTTTTTTTTCGATTGATAGTGGATTACTCTATCTTATGCTGGATACATGAATAATTGACAACTATTTTCGAGAATACATCGCCTCATTTTTTTACATTTTCATGCATGTTATTTCAATTTCTGAGTATAGCAAAAAGGATAGATGCCTCTTGTGGCACCTATCCTTTTCACATGCAGCCCATCTATCGTTTCATTACCGATTCAGCAAGCTCCCCACATATCGCAATAGCTCGTTTGCAGAGGTAGAATTATAACCATGCTCTTCTATTAAACGAACAACAACCTCATTAATTTTCTTAAGCTGACTTTCATCTGGTGTTTTCGACGAGGTTGTTATTTTCACAACGTCCTTTAAATCTGCAAACAACTTTTTCTGAATGGCCTCTCTAAGTCGTTCATGTGAGTTGTAGTCAAATCGTTTTCCTTTTCGTGCATAGGCAGAAATACGAATAAGTATTTCTTCCCGAAATGCTTTTTTCGCATTTTCTGAAATACCAATTTGTTCTTCAATCGAACGCATCAGTTTTTCATCTGGACTCATTTCTTCACCTGTTAGCAAATCGCGAAGCTTCGCCTTGTTGCAATATGCCTCTACGTTATCTAAATAGTTATCCATCAACGTTTTAGCAGATTCTTCGTAGGAATATACGAAGGCTTTCTGAACTTCTTTCTTTGCGAGATTATCATATTCTTTACGGGCAAGGGAAATGAAATTCATGAAACGTTCTCGGTCCTCGCTACTAATGGATGGATGCTGATCTAATCCATCTTTTAAAGAACGTAAGACATCGAGTGCATTGATGGAAGGGACCTCTTTTCGGATAATAGTAGAAGAAATACGATTGATAACATATCTTGGGTCAATTCCTCCCATTCCCTCATCCTGGTATTCACGTTGCAGTTCCTCCACATCGATGGAATTAAATCCTTCAACGAGCTCACCATCGTACAAACGCATCTTTTTCATTAAATCAATATCAGGTCGTTTCGGTTCCTTTAACCGTGTTAAAATCGTAAACATGGCAGCAACGCGCAGAGTATGCGGGGCGATATGAACATTTGCTACGTCGCTCTCCCGAATCATCTTTTCATAAATTCGTTCTTCCTCACTTACTCGTAAATTATACGGTATTGGCATAACGATGATACGAGAATGCAACGCTTCGTTTTTCTTATTTGCAATAAACGAACGATACTCGGTTTCATTCGTATGCGCCACAATTAATTCATCTGCGGAAATGAGTGCAAACCGGCCTGCCTTGAAATTTCCCTCCTGCGTTAAGGACAGCAAATGCCAAAGAAACTTTTCATCGCACTTTAGCATTTCCTGAAATTCCATCATGCCGCGGTTTGCTTTATTAAGCTCCCCGTCAAAACGGTACGCACGTGGATCTGATTCGGATCCGTACTCCGCTATAGTTGAGAAATCGATGCTTCCCGTTAAATCTGCAATATCCTGTGATTTGGGATCTGATGGACTAAAGGTCCCAATTCCGACGCGGCGATCCTCAGAGAAGAAAATTCGTTCTACTACAACATCTTCAATACGACCACGGTACTCCTTCTCAAGCCTCATTACGTTTAACGGCGATAAATTTCCTTCGATACGAACGCCGTATTCCTGGAAAAAGTCACTTCGTAAATGCTGAGGGATTAAATGCAAGGGATCTTCGTGCATCGGGCATCCCTTGATAGCGTAGACAGCCCCTTCATCCGTTAAAGAATATGCTTCTAGCCCTCGTTTTAGCATTGTAACGAGAGTTGATTTCCCACCGCTAACAGGACCCATTAGTAGTAAAATCCGTTTTCGAACATCCAACCGTTTTGCAGACGGATGAAAATATTCTTCCACTAGACGCTCCAATGCTTCTTCTAAACCATAAAGCTGATTGCTGAAAAATTGGTATCGTTTTTTTCCCTCGAATTCCTTTATACCTGCATCTTTGATCATATTATAAATCCGAGAATGCGCAGTTTGCGCGACGTACGGTCTTTCTTTAACAATTTCTAAATACTCTGCAAACGACCCTTCCCATCTTAAATGCTGTTCTGTTTCTCTATATTCCTCGATTTTCTTTAATATATCCATGGTAGCCCTCCCCATCATCTTGTTCAAAAAGGATTATTATAACCTATGCGGGGATGTCCCGAAACATTCGTAGGAATACATATTGCCAAAATCTTCAAATTCATGAGACAATACAGATGCAGTAAGGAGAAACCCTAGAAAAAGCTATCAAAAGGAGGAAAACTACAATGAAATTTATTTTAATTTTATTCGTAATTATCGTCTTTTTAAGTGCAATTTTCAAAGCAGGGTATAACGATAAGCCTCATTCTAAGTCGTGAAGACATACAAAAAAAGCGCTGAACAATGTTCATCGCTTTTTTTAACCAGTTTTTTTGTTAATACACGATTTTAAGATCTAGCTCTGGATAGTTTTGCTGACGCAACGCTTCATATACAAGAATAGCTGCCGTATTCGATAAGTTTAAAGAACGAACTTTGTCAGTCATTGGGATACGTAAGCAGTGGTCAAAGTTCTCTTGAATGATGTTAGCTGGTAATCCATTTGATTCTCTACCGAAGACGAAGAAGATATCTTTAGTTGTATCATTATAATCAAAGACTGTATGAGCTTTTTCTCCATATTTCGTTAGATAATACTTATCCCCATCTGGATTTTTTTCAAAAAATTCTTCTATGCTATCATAATATCTCACATCAACATACTGCCAGTAATCAAGCCCTGCACGTTTTAACATTTTATCCTCTGTTGAAAAGCCTAGTGGACGAATTAAATGTAAAACAGTCCCTGTTGCGGCACAGGTACGAGCAATGTTTCCTGTATTAGATGGAATTTCTGGTTGAAATAATACTACATGTATACCCATTGTGTTCACCTCTACCTTTCTCTACATGGTATTATACCACTATGCTTTGAAATAAAAAGATTTGGGTTCACATGTCATCTAAAATATGAAAAAATTTATATTTCATTCGTGGCGTATATTTACTTGAATCCTTATATGCCCAGTACCGGCGACGACTGTCCGCAGAATGAGCGTTCACAAGTGGCATTCCTTTCGCATCTTTAGCTGTCACAATTGTCGTATGATTCCACCGACCATCATCTTCAAAATCATAAATGATAATATCCCCAAGTAGCAATTCTTCTGGTTTTTCCACAAGTTTTGCCCGAAGACCTATGGTATTTTTTGATAAATACGAATGAAAGGAGTGTGCAACAGCCCAGCTATAGCTCCACTGATTATATTGTTGCCACCAACCGCTTCCTACTTTTGGATAACCAGTCATCGGAGTTTCTCCCGCACGTAAGCATTGTGAAATGTAGTTTGTGCAATTATCTTGAAAATTTTTATAGGCTGGATTTCTTCCATTCCACCACGCTTCTGCATATTTCACCGCTTCTAATCGATTATATTTATAAGGCTGCTTTCCTTTTGTAATTTCGCGTTCCACCGTTTCTGACGGTACTTCCATTTCAGGTTGAGGCAGAACGATATCGATTGTACTTGCATCTTGATTCCATATAAGAAGTCGGTCCATCTTCTCTTCTTCCACATACATGAGAGCATTCTGCCTAATAAAATATTGAATATGCAGTGTATACTGAATTTCTTTTCTAGATCCAGCAGTCAATGCCCGAATCGCTGCAACCGTCACATTACACTTTACTACCTCTGCTTCGCGATCTTGCATCGCTGCTTTTCTTCGCTTAACAATAGCTAATAGATCAGCAGGTAACCCCGATACTGCTGAATTCCCCGTCACACATGCTAAAAACTTGCTCGCTACTTCCTTTAACTGTTCCTTCACGTTCAATAGAGTTCCCCCCTCACCTATAACCATATGAAGAGGGCTTACCAAACTTGCTACAGCATTAACATTTGCATTCCTTTATCCATTTCAGCCCTTACTTGTTCGTCCTTTTCCTTTCCCTTCGCTTCTTCTAAATCTGGCAGTACATCTCGGTTGCCGATTTTTCCTAAGGCCCAAGCGGCACTTCCGCGCATGACGGGCCGAGGATCCTCCCTCATCACACGAAGTAAGTCTGGTATCGCCGTTACATCTTTAAAATGGGCAAGTGCGAAAATGGCATTTCGTTGAATCGGTTTCTTCCCGCGCCATGAACCTGACATACTACCATATGTTTCTTTAAACTCTTTATTACTAATAGAGAGTAATGGTTTTAATAAAGGCTTCACTAAATTTGGATTCGGTTCCATATCGGGATGATGATGATAATCCACTCCCTTATTTTTTGGGCAGACTGTCTGACATGTATCACACCCGTATAAACGATTGCCAATAATGGAACGAAACTCATCGGGTACAAAATCCTTAGTCTGCGTTAAAAAGCTAATACACCGCTGACTGTTTAACTGTCCTCCTTGTACTAACGCGCCTGTCGGACAAGCCTCTACACATTTATTACAAGAACCGCACCCATCCTCAAGCGGGGTATCAGGAAAAAATGGAATATTCGTTATTATCTCTGCCAAATAAAGATACGTTCCAAACTTCGGTGAAATAATGGCACAATTTTTGCCGCTCCAGCCAATACCAGCACGCTCTGCAACAGCACGGTCGCTTAATTCCCCCGTATCTACCATAGACGAAAATCGCAAATCAGGTACACGCTGCCTAAGAAATTCTTCTATTTGTACTAATCGTTTCCGTAAAACTGTATGATAATCCTGCCCCCACGAAGCACGGCTGAACATACCGCGATACGCTCCCTTTTTACTTCGCGGCGCATGTGAAAGTTTAGATGGATAGGCTAACCCAATTGCAATAATGGATTGTGCTCCTTGCAACAGCTTCTCTGGTTCTGTGCGCTTCTCTATATCAGATTCCTCAAATCCAGACGCATAACCAAGTTCCTGCTGGCGAATGAGTCGCTGCTTTAGCTCTGTAAAAGGTGCTGCGCTCGCAAATCCAATGGTATCAATACCTATTTCTTTACTATATCTAATAAGCTCCTGCTTCAAATCTTCTACATTCATTCGCTACTCACCTCGAACTATAGTACCTAAACTGTAGAGGAAATAAATAAAAAACGCAATATCCCGTTTATCTATGAAACGGAACACTGCGTTGATAACAACTTTATATACAATATAAGTGCAATATGCTTGAAAGGCTTGTGTTACAAACTACCTTTTCCATACGTTATTAAGAACATGTATTGAATTATAGCACTCATTCGACACAACATCAATGCTTTTAGCGAAAAAAGTCGAAAAATAATTCATTAGCAAAAAAGAGCTCCTATAGTCTGATTCGACCATAGGAGCTCTTGAAACCAATACCCGTTTATTTCTTTCCGTTAGCTTCAATAGCCTGCTTAATGCTATCATAGTTAGCATTAACTAGCTTTCCATCCACATACACAGTCGGAGCACCTTGTGTATTCAGCTTTAATGCAATATCTTTATCCTTCTGAACAGTATCTACGATCTCCTTACTCTTCAAATCTTTTTCAAACTGAGTAAGATTAATTTCCGGAAGCTTCGTTTTCACAAGATCCGTTAAAAATTGTTCCGTAATCCATTCCTTATCTTCATTCTTTTGGTTGCTATACATTTCATCATAAAACTTCCAAAATGCATCTTTATTTTGCTTATAAATTGCTTCTCCTGCTTGTGCAGCTAATGTAGAGTCATTTCCGATAAAAGGAAAGTTGATAAAATGGAACTGTACCTTTCCCGTATCAATATAGTCTTTCTTTAACTGTGGCAAAACCGTCGTATCCCACGTACGACAAGCAGGACATTTAAAGTCGCCAAATTCAACAACATGAATTGTTGCATCTGATTTTCCTAACGTTTGTTGCACCGTGTAATTAAACGGATCTTGTTTACTTTCTTTCTTCTTTTGCAGGATGGTATACGCAATCGTACCCGCAAGAATTAAAAAAGCGATAGAAAAAATAATAAATAAAATGGAAGCATTCTTTGTTTTCATTCTTCATACCTCTTCACTTGTTTTTCATACCAATATAGTAAGTATAACAATCTGTTTACACTTTTACATATATGTACTATGATAACAAGCTTTGTATCCTGTCGTCCAATATTGCACACATAGACACAATATTGACACAACTTCTTTTTTTGTAAACATAAAAAAGGAGCACCCTATAAAAGGTGCCCCATTCCTTACCTATTCATTATTTTACTGCTTTTTTTCTGCGTAAGAAGAATGCTCCAATTGCAGCAAGCACAGCGCCAAGACCTAGCATGCTGTATACAGTGGTTGCTGTATCAGGAAGCTTCTTGCTATTGTTAGTTGTTGAAACTGGAGTAGTGCTATTGATAGTTGTATCCGTTGTATTTGATGTATTTGTTGGTGTAGACGTACTACCATTGTCAGTTGCAGGTGTTTGTCCGCCGTTGTTATCCGTTGCTGGCGTTTGTCCACCATTGTTCGTATTACCGTTATCTGTAGCCGGTGTTTCCTTGACTACTTGGTGAAGAACGTCGCCTAAATTTAAATATCCAACCATACCTGCTTTATCGATTCCAATAAATTTATTTACTTCATCCTTTAACGAGCTAATGCTAATAGCAGTTGGTTTATAAGTATCCAATTCATCACCTGGATGTTGGAAGTTACTCATAATGTAAGAGAAGCCGTTACGATTGTCTGCTACTTGTAAACCTGTTGCTTCTGCTCCTGCTGGAACTGATAGAATACGAGATAGTTTCTTTGTATCAACGTTATACGCCCATACGAAGTTGTTGATGTGTTTGCCGCTATCTTCTCCGATAAATAGAGTTCTCATTTCTTCGGAGTAGCTTAAGTTGTCTGTGTTTGCTACTTTATCTGGATTTGCAGTATTACCATACGCATCAGGAGTAGCTAAGTCTTCCCCAACTACCAATGCTTTCATTGATGATGCAACGTAGTTACTGTTGATTGCAGCGCCGCTACTATCCTTTTGTCCGCCCTGTAATGGTAACTCGAAAGTAGCACCTGCTTTAATGACCGGAAGATGAACATCATCAACTGGATCTTTACCAGCACCATCTGCCATACTCTTACTAATATCAGTAATTGCAATGTATAATTTTTTATCAGAAGTGTTTACCGAAACACCTTCCATTTTGTTAAACTCAGCTGTAGCACCAATATATGCAGCATAACGACGTGATTCTAAGAATGCAGCTGCTTTTTCCATACCTGGTTTAACTTTTAAGTATTCTACTTTGTTGCTGTTAGCATATGTCTTAACTGCTTTGTAGCCTGCTTTTGCAGTATCGGAAACTTCGAAAATATCACTAAATTTTACACCACTGTCGATGATTGCCTTTACTTCACTATCAGTAGCATGTCCAAGTTTCACCCATTGTAAATCTCCGCTACCACCATTATCTGTGCTAGTTTGGTTAAACTTAGCAGCATAAAGCGTACCAGCTGAAAGATCTTCTTCTGTGTCCGCAACATACATGAACATAGTAGTGTAAGAGCCATCATCACCGAAGAATGCAGTTTTCTTATCTGCCATAACCTTCATAAGTTCGTTGGATTTACGACCTACACTGTAATGTTTAACAATATTACTAGAACCGTCAGCATTTACTGTAACTTCTGGAATGAATCCGTAGTTATAAGGATTGGCTTTTGTTGCATCTCCATTAAAATATGTGGCAAAGGATTTAACATTTGTTGGGTCAGTAGTAGTATTAGCTTCAAATGCACGTGCATCTGATTCATATTCTTCTGAGCTTAAATGTGTGTTCCAAGGAGAAAGAGAACCGTTACAAGTAATCCAAACACCGCCAGCAGCTGAAGTATCAACTTTAGTAGCAGATTCTAATTTCAATTCTCCTGTTTCCATATTTTGTACAAGTTTAGAAACTGTTAGAGATGCGGGAACCTTACCATAGGCAGAGCTACCAGAATGATCTAATGTTTGATATTCATATTGTGTTACAAGTGAAAGAGAGCCATCATTTGATTGAGGGTTAAGCAAGCTGTTTGAGTCTGGTGCATCAGAGATAAACGGTACTACATCCCCGGGAACACTTTTATCCATAATAGGGTTACCCATAGCATCAATTGGGGTACCTGCTGCAATTTTAACACCTTGATTTGTTGCAACTTTATCGTTTGTTTGGAAGAGTTTATTATATGCAAGTGGTACTTCTTTTGTTGATCCATCAGAGTAAGTTACCTTTACTTTTGCAGATGTTTGAACTTTAGCCATATCCGTTACATTTGTTGGTGCATCCATTCCCACAAATTCAACATTGGTTACATTTAAGGTAGTTTGCGCATGAATTGGGGATACAGCGGGAATCATAATGGACAACGTTACTCCTAAAACAAGCCCTGTAGAAATTAACTTTTTTTTCATAAATTCGCCTCTTTTCAACAATTTTATACAATTACAATTTAATACCACCAATGTTAAAGTCATATATATGCTGTGTTAATTTGACATAAATTTATTAACATACCAAATTTACAAAACATACTTATATTACAAATTGTTTTGTCATATTTATCATTACTTCAAACAAGCGTTATTCGTGAGTATTTCATTGTTTTTTGATAAGATAAAATAGCTTTTACCGATGCTTGTGATTATAGAATATGTACGAATTTTGTCACTTTTTCGTATAAGGCCAGCATGATATAATTAAATAGTTTATAGAAAGAACTCTCTTGCAAAGAGAGAAATACCATTACATAGGAGGCTAAACCATGAATAACGTTCAAAGCGAGTCCCCTAACAATCGTAATTACACGGCTTTCGTCGTAACTCTTTCCGTTGTCGTAAACGGAATTATACTGTTACTATTCTTCGGTCCTTTTGGCCATAAGGGGACAGTAAACTTTGATTTGACAATCATGCCGCGCATGAATGCCATTTTCAACAGCTTTACATTTGTATTCTTATTATCAGCTCTATACTTCATTAAAAGAAAAAATATCAAGATGCATCGACGCTTTATAATGGCCGCATTTACAACAACCTTACTTTTCTGCGTTTCCTACTTGTCACATCAATATTTAGCACAACCTGCCCATTACGGCGGCGGCGGATTTCTACGCTATTTCTATTTCTTTATCTTAATCACTCACAGCTTTTTGGCAGCAATTATCGTACCACTTGCCCTCTTCTCCGTAATCTGGGGCTGGACTGGTCAAATATCTAAGCATCGTAAAATCGTCAGATGGTCTATGCCAATTTGGTTATATGTAAGTTTTACCGGTGTGCTCGTATTTTTATTAATGTCCCCTTATTATTAAGTAGTTGTTACGCTATGTACGGTGAAAATCGTATCAAAACGAGAAGACGAGTCTTCTCGTTTTTTTTTGGTTTTTGTGGCTGCAGCGGGGGCTTTTGTTATCGACCTGTCAGGTTTTTCCTGTTTGTGAGCACAATTCTTTGGGGTTTCTTTCCGCTTGGGCTGGTTTTCCTGGCTCACGGGCACTATCCTTCTCTTTTTCTTCCCGCTCGGGCGGGTTTCCTCGGTTGCCGGGCTCAATCCCTTTCCTTTTCTTCCCACTTTGACGCATTTCCCCGACTCACGGGCTCAATCCTTTTCCTTTTCTTCCCACTCTGACGCATTTCCCCGACTCACGGGCTCAATCCCTTTCCTTTTCTTCCCGCTCGGGCGGGTTTCCCTGACCTACGAGCACTATCCACTTCTTATGTTGCTGCACATTTCAATTTTTTCTTTTTACAGACACAAATCATGCCCTTTCGTACATCTAATTTGATTTTTTACCTATTGCAAGCATCATTTCTTCGTCGTGGTTACGATTAAATTACTGATAGACAAACCGGTAAATGTAATTTAATATTTTCACCAACATCATCTTGTAAAAAATCCAAAAGAAGGGTGTGTGGCAATGTTTCTTAAGCATCGATCTGAGCCATCTGAATTAATGTGTTTTAGATACTTAAGCAGGCGAATGAGATTGTCAGCAAAACAAGAAAATTATTATCTAAATCTTGAAAAAGGATTCTTGGGAGAGAAAAAATTTGATACATGGTTACAAAATACTTCTAGTGACTGGCTCATCGTAAATGATTTATTACTTGAAAATAACAATACATTATTTCAAATAGATACATTGATCATATCTCAAGATAAAATTTACCTTCTTGAAATTAAAAACTATGAAGGTAATTATTATATGGATGGAGATCGTTGGTACTCAACATCAGGACATGAATAAAAAACCCCTTACTGCAGCTAAAAAGAAATGCATCACTATTTCGACGATTTGTCCATAATCTTGGATACAATTACACAATTGATTCTTTCGTCATCTTTGTTAATCCCGATTTTTTCTTATATCAAGCTCCTTTAAACATACCAATCATTTTCCCTAACCAAATAAATTCCTTTCTAACCAATTCTAATAAGAAATCCCGTGCAGGGAATCATGAGCAATTAAAGTTTGCAGAAAAATTAATTACACTCCATTTGAATAACTCCCCCTACTCACAATTACCCGAATACTCCTTTCATCAACTTACATTTGGTATAACTTGTACAAGGTGCCCCGCATTTATTAGTGCTACGAGTGATAAAATTTGTACTTGTGATAAGTGCGGTTTTCAAGAGAATGTATCTACCGCAGTTTTACGAAGTATTGAGGAATACCGAAACCTTTTCCCAGACAGAAAAGTCACCACAACCTTCATACATGAATGGTGTAACATTATTAAATCGAAGAAAACAATACGAAAAATCCTACAAAAGAACCTTGTACACATAGGACATACTAAATCTACTCATTATATATAAATTAAGTCAGTTAGGAACTTCTATCTCCTACAAGCTCCAATCTCCCACTCCCCCACGAAACATTTTAATCACATGTATATATTTTTCACTTTGGAGCATTATAAAGACATCGGGTACGTAACGGTTGAGCCAAGATTTCTATATGGTTCTTAAGAGCTGTATAGAGGTCGGTCAAAGGTTGCATATAGGTCTTACGTTTGTACAAACGTATAGGTTTATATGTAGCCAGAGAAAGATTCAATTTGGTGGGGAAAAGGTTTGTTATAGTCGTATGCTAGCTGCTATGATTATAACGAGGTTCCAACTTATCAAATTGAGTTAAGCGAAGATCGTGCCGGGTGCCGCAGGCAATTAAGGGCAGTGTCCCCTTATCGAAGCTAACGGTCATAGTTAGCCTATAGGTTATCTATGGTTGTACAGGTATTCTGTACGGTCGAACGAACCATTGGTAGGAGTGGTGAACTGCTTACTTCTAGTCGAAAGATTATAGGTAGGTAATAAACGATTTCTATTGGTGCAAGGTAGATCGTTACGTGCTCGTACCTAAAAAAACAGACGAAAGAGTAGAAACATCCTACTTTTCCGTCTGTTTTTTCGTCATTAAACAAAAATTTTTCTAATGTTCTTATAATCGGGTATAGTTGAACTAATAGAAATTTCCTATCAGAAGAGGTGAACTAGAATGAAATATGTAAATGACCGTTATCATACCAATTCCGTGAAATGGGACGGATTAGAAACATTTTTTGGTGCATCAGATGCCTTACCGATGTGGGTAGCAGATATGGATTTTTTATCACCAGCACCCGTGATAGAAGCATTAAAGAAGCGCGCTGCAGACGGAATTTTTGGGTATTCGCTTCCATCTGATTCTTATTATCATTCCATTATGAACTGGATGGACAGACGTCATAACTGGAAAATCGAAAAGGATTGGATTGTCAATTGTCCTGGTGTTGTTCCTGCACTAAGTCTGATTGTTCAAGAGTTTACAGACCCTGGCGACAAAGTCATCATTCAAACGCCGGTGTATCCTCCTTTCCATTCCGTTGTGAAAGACTTCGGCCGCGAGCTTGTTGTGAATCCACTCCAACTGCAAGATGGTACGTATGAAATCGACTTCGAAGATTTGAAAGCAAAAATCGATGAAAACGTAAAAATGCTAATCTTTTGCAGCCCGCACAATCCAGTTGGCCGCGTATGGACGAAACAGGAATTAGAAAAATTAGCTGACATGTGTGTGCAACATAATATCTTGCTCGTTTCAGATGAAATCCACGCAGATCTCGTGTATGAAAATCATACACATATACCTGTTGCTACCATTTCTGAGGAGATACAAAACCTATCCATCATTTGCACAGCACCGAGCAAAACCTTTAATATCGCCGGCTTACACAGTGCAAACATCATCATTCCAAATAAAAAAATACGAACAAAATTTAAAAATTGCATCCAACGATACCATATTGGATCAATTAGCCCGTTTAGTTTAGTAGCCACAGAAGCAGCCTACAACGAAGGCGAAGAATGGTTACATGATTGCTTGCAATACATGAAAGAAAATATCAAGTATGTGGAGCATTATATAAAAACATATCTTCCCGCACTTCATGTAATCGTACCGGAAGGAACCTATTTACTTTGGATAGATTTTCGCAATCTCGGAATGCAACCAAAGGAATTGGCTGCTTTCCTATTAAAAGAAGCAAAACTTGCTTTAAACGAAGGAAGCACCTTTGGCATAGAAGGAGTAGGCTTTATGCGCATGAATATTGCTTGTTCGTACGAGTTGATTCAACAAGCGTTGGTACAACTGCGAGATGCAATACAGAATCGAGTGGTTAAGTAGAGTGACCCCCTCAAAACAAGGGGTATCCAACCTGCAATTGCTTGTATGTAAAAATAATTAAGCGTAACGAATGAGTCTTTAAGAGCTGTCATTGAGGCAGCTTTTTTATGTTTAATTAACTGGTACGAAATATCAAATATAAGATTGTCTTACTCATTTAAAGTAGCTAAATTAGACATTCATTATGAATTGAATCCCTCTCTTACATAATTCAAAACGTAATTTCGAATCTAATTTAAAAAGAAATACAAATTGGAGGAACCAAATGTCTCAGTGGAGGTTTTTACATTCGAATTTTTAATCAACAATCGTTAGTTAACTTTATATATTAGATAAAGATGTGTCTAATTCTATTAAATATGATCAACAAATCCAATTCTTCCATCGTTTCCACAATAACAGGACAACTTAAGTTGTCCCGTATCACTATCTAACTATTAATTAGATAATTTCTGGTTGGTGATATTTCTGTATTCCTTAATATTTTTAAGAATTTGGACAAGTATATAAATCAATAAGCATTAATAACATGCAACTGTAAATCTATTTCCGCAAAAATAGGGTTTTTCGTCCAGGAAGGCATCTAAATCATTTTCATTTCTTATATCGAATTTTTGAATTGGGCTTATTTACATCTATTCTTTCATTCATTTACTTCTTGATTAATATACCATTCTATGGTTTTTTTCAATCCTTCTTCTAGGCTAACCTTTGCTTCAAATCCAAAACATTCCTTCGCCCTCTGTACATCGAGACATCTTCGAGGTTGACCGTCAGGCTTCTGAGAATCCCAGCGAATTTGACCTTTAAAACCTGTTTGAGTGGCAATTAACTCCACTAAGTCTTTAATTGAAATCTCTGTTCCTGTACCGATGTTTACGGGTTCATCCCCGTTATAACTCGCTGCAGCCATCAAAATCGCTTCAGCAGCATCTTCAACAAATAAAAACTCTCTCGTTGCCTTCCCGCTCCCCCAAACCGTAATATAATCTTTTCCCTGTTCTTTCGCCTCCATACATTTCCGTATTAGAGCTGGAATTACATGAGAAGTCTCCAAGTCGAAGTTATCACGAGGCCCATACAAATTTACAGGAAGAAGAAAAATAGAGTTAAAATTATATTGTTGCCTATATGCCTGACTCTGAACTAGCAGCATTTTCTTGGCCAAACCATAGGGGGCATTTGTCTCTTCAGGATATCCATCCCATAAATTGTCTTCCTTAAAAGGAACAGAAGTAAACTTAGGATAAGAGCATATTGTTCCACAAGCCACGAATTTTTCTACGTTTTCTACTCTAGCTGCTTCCATCAGATGAATCCCCATTGATAAATTATCATAGAAAAATGACCCTGGATATTTTCTGTTTGCTTCAATCCCACCAACCGAAGCAGCTAAATGAATGATCACATCAGGCCTTGTTTCCTGTATCAGTGTCATAGCTGTTTGTGGATTACGTAAATCATATTGTCTGCTGCGCGGTATAATAATTTGTTTGCAACCTAACTCCCTCAACCGTTCCACTACATGAGAACCAAGAAATCCCGCACCTCCAGTTACCATCACTTTCTTATTTTCCCACTGTTTCATTTATATTCCTCCAATATACATAGCTGCTTAATTGTATATATGAACAAAGTGAATCTTGACAGTAGTTACCCGCTAACTTAAATTCAAAGAAATTCACTTATTTTTTATTGATTTCTTCATTTCTTCCCATGACATAAATAAACGAACAATATCTTCTTCTTCAAGTTTACTCCCCATCTGAATCTCGATAATTTCAAGATCTTTGATTGCCCTGATACCATGTTTTGCACCAAGTGGTATGTGTAACACATCACCCATTTTTACATACGACAATTCGTCATCTAGAACGAATTCGCCTTCACCTTCAACAACCGTCCATACTTCGCTTCGCTTATGATGATATTGATAGCTAAGATTTTTTCCTGCAAATACACATAATCGCTTTGTCAGCACTTCTATTCCTTCGGTAGATTTTTTATAATCCAAAACTCGATACCAACCCCAACGGCGTTCCTCGAACATAGGCCGTTGTCCTAAATCTTTTACTATCTCTTTGACATGATGACTTGTGGATTTATCAGTAACTAAAATTCCATCGGGACTTGTTGCCACAACCATATTCGAAGTACCTAATACAACTACGGGAATATCTAATTCATTAATTAAATGCGTGTTGATGCAATCATCACTCATCGAGCCTCTGCCAATGATATTTGATTGCATATCCTCAGTTAACGTATTCCAGGTTCCTAAGTCCTTCCAATAGCCCTTATACGGAATAACTGCAACCTTCTCGGCCTTTTCTACAATTTCATAATCAAAGCTTATTTTTGGCAGCCTCTCATAGTTCCTTATTATCTCATCATACTGAGTAGACAGGCCTCTTTTTTCTAGTTGGTTAATCATATAACCCAATTTAAATGCAAAAACACCGCAGTTCCATAGAGCATGTTGTTCAATCAACTGCTGCGCTTGCTCTTCTGTCGGTTTTTCCTTAAAACCTTTTACATTTATATATGTTTGTGATTGCTGGTTATTCCTTTCAGCATTGTCAGGAATGATATAACCATATTTCGTTGAAGCATAGGTAGGATTTACACCTATTAGAACAATATCCATACCTGATTGTTTAATGACACCCTCTAAATCTTTGACCTTATCAAAAAATTGATTTTCCACAAAAGGATCAACAGGCATCACAGTGATTACTTCATTTAGATCAACACCAATGATTGAATACAAATATGTCGCTGCTAATATGATTGCCGGAAAAGTATCTCTTCGCTCCGGCTCTATGATTAATGGTATTTGGGTTCCTAATTGACTTTGAATAATATCTACTTGTGTTACACTCGTAGAAATGTAAGAAATGTCCAATAATTGATTCAAGTCTAATTGTCGCCACAGTCTCTGAACCATGGATTCTAACTCATTCCCTGAACATGTTAACATCTTTAAAAACTGTTTTGATCTAGAATCATTGGAAAGTGGCCATAATCGTTTCCCTGAACCTCCCGATAACAATATAAGTTTCATATTATACACCTCGATGCAAACTATTAATTGAAATTCTTTCCTCCAGTTAACATATGTGTATAGGCTATATTATGCAACGGGTAAAAAACACATATTGTACGTTTGATTCATAAAGGAATACCATCGATTTGGATACACAGTTACAGTAGCTGATGCAGCAGCTTAGTGAAATTTTCGTTATCAAGTAGTATGTTTATATTTTGCTATCCTAGACTCTACGAAAAAATAAACAATACTAGTTTAAGATTTGGCACTATGTATCTCTCGATTCGTGATTTACTTAGCAAACGACTTTTCTATGGAAGCTGCTATGTAAAGATGGGGACTGGTCCCCACCATCTGGAATTTAAATTCTGAGGAGTCGCTGGAAAAGAGGAAAGATTACATATATTCTTATTAGGAAGATATTTTTAAGAGCATTTAGCAAGCACGCTAACAGATTTAGGATTCCAGAACCCTTTTGAATACCTCTAATGTGGATTTAGAGCATTTCTCCCAAGAAAATTTTTCAGCTTGATTTATACCTTTGTTTATTAACTCTGTTCTTGTTTGTTCATTAAGCACTTCTAATATTTTTAAAGCAATATCTTCAGGGCTAGTGGGATCAAACAGTAAGGCGCAATCTTCTACAACTTCTGGAATGCTACCAGCATTTGAACAAACGATTGGAGTTTTTGTTCGCATAGCTTCAACTAATGGAATTCCAAAACCTTCAAAAAGAGAAGGGAATACTAAAAATTTTGCGTTCCTATATACATAGGGCATCTCTTCTTGAGGAAGATAACCTAAAAATTTAATTTGTTCCGACAAATCATTTTCTTTTATGAAATCTATAATGGATTTTTGTGCCTGTTGTTCGAAACCGGTAAAAACCATATTAATTTTTACATTGAACTTTTTCTTAAGAAATACCATAGCTTTAAGTAGATTAATATGATTTTTATGCTTCCAAGTATTGGCTGGATAAAATCCGTATTCATAATTTGATAATTGATATTTATGAATAACCCTCTGATTGATTTCATCATTATGATTTAAATAAAATTCTTGAGATGAATCTAAATGGATGGAATACACTTTATTTTCAGGAATTTTATACTTTTCAACCATTGTTTTCTTAGAATACTCCGATATTGTCAGGACTGCATTACAAGTCTTTGCAGAGTATTCATAATGTGCATTTCTCCACTGCAAGACATAGGGTTCAAAAAATTCGGGGTAGAATTCATGTTGAATATCAGGAATAGTTACAACACTTGGAACATTAATATTCTTTGGTTCCAAAACTAACATGGGACAAAACCAAATATCAATTTTCAACGTATGAATCCAAATGTATAATTGCATATTGTTATCTATATTTTCATTTATAAGAATTTTACGCATTTTGCTATTATTTTCAACGAATGTATCTATATTTTGTTTGTTTAAAAAAAGAAAAATCTCGTACTCATCATTTACATTTAAAGCGTAAGAGATAAGATTTCTAACATATTGTTCCATGCCACCAATTTTACCAGGTATTACTGGCAGCAAATTTATACCTATTTTCATTTTACATTTACCTCTTTCTTCAAAGATTATTAAATTATCTTTTTCCATCTTGGTCCCTTTATGTTAAATCCCGTTTAATCATTTAAACCAATTCCTTTATAGCATGAATCGATATACTATAATGAAGGTATTGGATGTCTATTTTTTTGCATCCACGCTAATGCATATGCAGGCCCTTTTTGAAATTCTTGATAAAAACTGTATTCTTCTACTGATAAAGGTATCAATTCTTCAATCAAAAAGCTTAAGGTTCGCGTATCGGAATTTATTCCTAGCTCAGCAGGAACAATATGTCTATCGCTAAAGATCTCAATAACATTATTAGAGATCTTTGAATCAACTAATATTTTAAGAATAAATTCTCTGCTTGGAATATTATATCTTTGAACTTCTCGTCCATTAACTGATACATCACAACTCAAATCACTGGATATCTGATTTATTCCTTTAATCATCAACAGATGCAGCGGATATTGTGGATCAACTTGAATGGAAACACGAAAATTTGGAGGAACCCATAAATCCGAATACCCGTTCATATCTAAGATTTGTGGAGTGGTACCGAGAACATCATATTTTTTGAACAAACTTAAATACCAAAAAACACCCATTTGAGAATAGTGTTGCAAAAAATGATAAAGCCATTCGTTTGCAACTGTCCCAAAGTGTTTAACGCTTGTTTTCATAATTTCCGGCAAGATTTTAGTAATCTGTGCTACAGATTTACAAGCAGAATGTAATCTAGAATTAGCCAGGTAATCTTCTATATGTCCTATGGGATAATCTTTTGAGATACGGATCCATAGATCATAATCCATACAAAAATTGAGATCATTATCTATGGATCCTACAGCCGTAAATATGTTTTTTCGCACGAATGCAGCAGGTTGACAAATAATACAAAAGTGAAATAAGTCTTCTCTGTCAAACGATTGAACAGGATAAGAGTTCATAATTTGACTGTTTTCGTCTATATGATAAGCTTTGCCGTACACCATAGCCCACTCGGAATGTTTCTGCAGAGCAGCCACCGCCTTACTAACAGCTCCTGACAAATAAGTATCATCCGAATTTAGCCAGCCTATAATATCCCCTCTAGCCATTTTTAAGCCTTTATTAATGGCATCGGATTGGCCACGATCCGGTTCGGAGATGTAACGAAATCGATTTCCGAGATGACTGTATTTTTTTAAAATTTCCAGCGTACCATCTACGGAGCCTCCATCAACAACAATATGTTCAATGTAAGGATAATCTTGTATCAATACACTTTGGATTGTTTCTTCAATAAAAGCTGCTTGATTGAAGGAAGGGGTAACGATGCTTACTAAGGGCATATTCTGATTATTCATAGGATCACTTCTTCCATCTGTAATTGTACTCATAGAACATCTTTCCAGTAATTTAAAGACACTTCATACTTAAGACTGTTTTCTTAGTATTAATATGAATTCTATGTATCAATCGTCACAGCTTTTGACCTAGATTGGTCAAATGGTACAAGAAAGCTATCAAACATGGACAATACTGATACTATTTCTAATGAAGAAAAAAAGAAGTTGATTACCTACTATATGTAGATAATCAACTTCTCTGTATAACGAAATGGGAAAAAATTTTAAGCCTGCTCTAAGTAACTGGCCAGGTTGATATGATGATAGAGGGATGGATCGATTAGGACCCGTACAGTTTGTTGGATCATTTGATAGGCGTATCGCTTATTAATAATTTGATAGTATTCAGGATTGAATTTATTAGCGCTGTCCTTTTCTAGACGAGACAATCTGTCCAGAGCGATTTGTACTAGTTCTTTAGCCGCTTGTTTTTTTTCTTTATTTCTAAATAAAGAAAACACATCTTCAACGGCCCAACGCTCATAACGATCAATAAAATAGTTCATGTTCATTCGTAAGGAATCCACATGATGATATACAATGGCTTCAGGCAAATAAATGATTTCATAATTGAGTTTTCTTGCATTGTCAATCATGGCGTTTTCGCCTGTGCCGGAGAGATGCTTCAAGTAAAGGGGAAATGTATCAGGAAAGCTTCCGCCAATCTGGATAGCCAAGTCGCGCAGGATGGCAAAATTGCAACCGAACACATTTTCATTGCGAAGTGTTAATCTTTCCTCTCCATAATCAAGATAAGCGAACACAGGATGAATCTTGGGCGATCCGTAATCATAAACCCAGTTTTCAGGCTTTTCTTGCCACAGGGGCTTAATTTTGCCGCCGCAGATCCCAGTTTGTGGATGCCTCTCGAATTCTTGCATGACGGCCTCCAGCCAAGTGTCGTTGGCGATGATATCATCATCCCCAAAAACCACGATATCTCCCTTCGCTTCCAGAATACCCCTGTTTCTCGCATAATGGAGACCTTGCTTAGCCTCTAGCAGGTATTTCCAAGGAACGGTCCCGGATTCCATGATTTTTCTCACTGATAGAGCAGTCTGATCTGTCGAATTGTTGTCCACAATCAGAATTTCATATTTATCTGGAGAGAGACTCTGATTCAAGAAAGAGGACAGTGCTTTGATTAGATACTTTTCCCTGTTGTAAGTAGGAACAATCAAGGAGATTTTGAGCATTGCTATTTCCACCTTTCTGTTATTTCTTTATTCGTTAGAAAATTCACAGGTATGACCGCCTATATGATCTATGAGTTCCACGATCAGGACCTTTTAATTTAAGTAGGGAAGCGATTTATTTATCTAAAGTAGCACCGGTTACACTGTACCTACTCTGAGCAGTCAACCTTCATCTGATTTCTCACTTTCTTTTTCATCCATTCGCTTAGAATAAAAATAATTGACCATGCATAATTTATTCATATTAGTACCTTATGTGCAAGAGAAAGGAATGTTTTCACCGTTCTTATCCACTTTTATAAAAATAGTAAAATTGCATTCTATTGATTTCCTATTTCATGGCCACCGTGGATTAAATCATGTCGAGCTCAAATAAGGGGATATAGTATGAATTGCTACACCTTTTTTTATAATCATTGCTAATCCCTGGTTAAATCCAAGAATGGAGCGTGCTAATTTGAAGTTCTCTGTAGTCATGTCTGTTTATAACGGTGAGGAATATTTGACGGAGAGTATAGACAGCATTCTAAATCAAACCTATCCAGACTTTGAATTTATTATTGTGAATGACGGATCTACTGATCAAACCAGACAAATGCTAGATACTGTTGACGATAATCGGGTACGAGTCTATCATCTAGAGAAAAATTATGGATTATCCTATGGACTAAACTTTGGCATATCAATGGCGAAGGGAGAATGGATCGTCCGACAAGATGCAGATGATATCAGCTTACCCCAAAGAATAGAAAAGCAAAATCATTTCATTCAATCCAATCCCGGTCTTATTGGCGTCAGTTCATTTATCCGCTGCATTTCAGCTAAAGCGCCTATACCATCCCATCTGCTTCACGACATTGAGGGAACCAACAAAATCCTAACAAGACAGCAGATGATGCAACATCGTTTTTTGGCTCCTCCCTTCATTCATGGATCAGTAATTTTTTCCAAGGAAGTTTTCAACCAAATAGGCAGATATAATGTCCGTTATGCCATCTGTCAGGACCATGACCTATGGATTCGCATGTTGGAAGTTGGCGATATTCCCAAGCTGGAAGAAGTATTGTACGAATATCGAATAGATCCAAGCTCTCTCTGCCATAAGGATGAAGCCGCCACTTGCAGGGAAGTCATGGAAATTTGTACGTTTCATATTCGAGATTGGTTAAGCCGTCAATTGAATCGGCAACCTAAAGTGCTGGTGTTAGGATCGGAAAACGGGTGCCAATATTTAAAAAATAATATCTTGCCGTTCACAGGATTACATGTACAGAGCTATGTAACGCAAGATCTCATAAGAAGAATGCCTGAAGTCTTTAACGATTATAAAAAAGGAAATGTTGATGCAATCGTATTACTCGATTGTCCGGTGGCACCTTATGCGCTGGAGTTTCTGCAAAAAAGTGGGATGCAAATGAGCAGGAATTTGTTTAAGATTTGGAACGTTTTTTTATGATTCCACACGAAAAGGGAATCTGCCAAACAAAGTTATGGTCCTGATCCCCTATGCTATAATCTGCTGCCATTTTTAAGTGATGCATTGACAGTGTACTCAACCAAACTTATCAGGATTGGAAGGGTGTTATAATCGATGATAAATCTATAAATAACCTTCCTTTCCAGCATCGAAGATTATTTGCGGAACAATCGAAAACAGAAATGCGGGGCTGCAAAAAAACACGGGCAGGTTGTCGAATCTTTGTTAACCTATATAAGTTTCTTCTTCAATTATATTCCTTGTCCGTTTTTTACCGAATTCAAACAATAGGCATCTATTCAGGTAAATTTAAAATCCCACTGATCCAATATGAGAGTGCCTCTATTTATAATTTTCGGATTACGAGTAAACTATCATATAAACCAAAATACTCATAATTTTCATTAATACAAAGTTCATGTATGGCTTGGGCTACTCCTGGGTTATCATGCTTTCCATAGTCATGAAAAGCAATCAAGCCTCCCTTTACAACTCTTGGTGCATAATGAATAATATCATGTTTAACACTTATATATTCGTGGTCACCATCAATAAATAAAGCTGCTATTGATTTAGGACAATCACCATAGGCTTCCGTACTATACTTTTTAATTGGAATGACACTACCTTCTAGTCCTTGATTCTTTATATTATCCCAGAAAGTATCAAAATAATTTCCATGATAAAATTGGTTATCTGGTATAAATGGGTCAATGGCATAAATCGGACGCTTTTTTGTACTCATTAAATAACTTCCAAGACCTAATGCAATTGTACTCTTTCCTTTATATGAACCGATTTCAACTATATCTCCGTATAGATGGTCAACCAGTGAAGGTAAATGTAATAATGCAAATTGTTCAGAGTAGTCCAACCATCCTTCAATACTTGCAACAATTCTTAGTAGTTCATTTATACTCTTATTATTTTCCATATTTAAAATGTCCCCTTCTCGATGTTAAAATGTTACATATTAATTATATGCTTGACTTTATATTTCAATATAACAAAAAGGTCTATTCCATGGGGAGAGGAAGCGTTTGAAAAGTAAAGAGACAAGACAAACCTTTGCTGGTAAGCATAGCCTCTCCAACTTAGTGCACTAAATTAATCCTTATAAAAAAATAGCGAAGAAAACCCAGAAACATAAGACCCTCCTTAATTTGTTAACGAATTATTATATCCGGTAGTATACAGCGATGGTTCCAACCATGTAGAGAAATTTCTCTAGAATCCATAATCCATGTTCCACCTATCTATGAAGTAGTCATGTGTTCCACAATTTCCAGCAACCGCTTGTTAAACTGTACTTCTCCCCAAAGAGCAGCGCGTTTTTTCCCTTTTTCCACCAGACTTCGACACAACTTATCATCCGTCCATAGCCGCTTTACGCAATACGCAATTTCATTTATGGATTCAGGATTAAAAAGTAAAGCTGCATCACCGACCTGATCCGGAATTCCATAAACAGATGACGTTGCTGCTGGACATCCCATAACAAATGCCTCCAATGATGGAATATTCGTTGGACCAAAAAACGTAGGCATCACTATAGCTCGTGCTCGTCGGTAAAATTCAGGAATATCTTGATTAGGAACATGGCCAATCAAATGAACGTTCGTTCCTAAATTCAGCTCTTCTACACATTGCAGAACCTTTTCATAACCATTGTGCTTCGATCCGACCAAAACCAGGTGAAGATCCGGAAGTTCTTCTTTTAACAGGTCTATAGCAGAAATTAGCCCTACGTGATTTTTATGTTGCCAAAAATGCGCTGGATAGAAAATAAATTTAGGAGGAAGCTTGTATCTGTCATCGAAATCAGAGATAGTTTCATATTTATAAATATATTTGGGGGGGATGTAAGGTAAAATAAAAATTTGATCATCAGGTAACCCATAACATTCCTGAACATGCCTTTTTCCCACTTCTGAGTCTACCAATACACCTTTTGTATACCTACAAATATTTAGATAACTCTCCTCCCGCGATTCATATTCACCGTTTTCTGATACCTCTGGGAATCTTTTTTCATATCGATGCATTAAATCATGAATAGTAGAAAGCACGGGAACAGGTTTTTGATAACCCAAGCTCTCTTGAGACGGAAAGATCCATAAATCACATGGGTAGTTCTCAAACAATCGGTCTATTGTGGGAGTATGCACTTTCATGCATGAATAGGACTTAAGCTCCTTCTCCCAAAATTGGTGCATGTAATGGATAACAACCTCGAATTGTTCGAGTGGAAAGGAGGCAACAGCGTCAAGTATATTAAGATTATATTGGTAGGTACCGCCATATTCAGGTGTACAGCTTAGAAGCAATCTTATTTTTTTCATAATTTTCGACCCACATAACATACATTCCATGTTTCAAATCCTGGAAGGTGCCCTGTCATAAATTCGAAGCAATCATCCAACTGGATTCCAGCCCTTTTCAGCATTAACTCGATCTCAGGCACAAACAGGTAACGAATCCGATGGGACTCTTTAATTTCTTCAACAGTGTCTTTATGTTTATCTTTCACGAATATATGATAATGAACGTCGACTACATTTTCATTTTCATATATGAACGGTTGTGCAATTCGGGTGACGATTATATTATCGTCTATCAATTCCTTAAGGCGAACAGATGGACGCTGGGTAAGCACAGCAGGACCATACCAGCAATCAAAAATAAATATTCCTCCCTTACCAAGATGCTTAGAAACATTTTGAAAGACAAGCTGCAAATCTTCATTCTTATGAAAATAACACATGACATGAAATAAAGAAATGGCAGCATCAAAGACTTCTGGTAAGTTCAGAGTACGTAGATCACCAAGCTGAAAATGCAGACATTCTGGAATTTCAGACTTTTGTGCAATAGCTAGCATGGCTTGACTACTATCCACTCCTAGCACTTGATATCCTTGCTGCGCAAGCAAACTTGCATGCTTCCCTGTACCACAACCGAGATCAATTACGGTTGTCGCTCCCGGATTATAACGTTGAATACATTGATCCACAAAGTTTGCTTCCGCGGTGTAATTTTTATCCCGATATAATAAATTGTAATACTTGGAATAAGAGTTGCCGAAGACATTCATTGAATATCTTCCCCCCCTATAATTGTTTTTAGTGCATTCGTAACAAGTATCCTTTGCTCGGCTGTGAGCGCTAAGCCACTCGGGATATAAAATCCCCTCCGTGCAAGCCTTTCAGCAACAGGATAGGACTCCTTTGAAAATAGCCCCATTCGGCGGAATATCGGCTGCTCGTGCATCGGCCAAAAAAAAGGACGTGTTCCTACATATTTTAGCTCCAGCCGCCTCATCATTTCATTTGCATCAAAAGGAACCTCATCCTTCAGCACAATTCCATAGACCCAATAAATATTGTCCGCATAACTATTGAATTCTAGCGGTAGTTGAAAACATCCAATATTCGAAAGCAAGGCCATATAGTGCTTTCCAGTTGTTTGCTTGCGTTGGATGATATTATCAATCTGTTCTAGCTGGGCTAAACCAACCGCAGCCTGGAGATTTGTCATACGGAAGTTATGCCCCAATTCTTCGTGTACAAATCGATTCTTCGGACTAAAACAAAGATTACGCATAAAGGAACAATGCTCTGCCAGCTCCTCAGAGTCCGTTAAAACCATCCCGCCTTCTCCAGTCGTGATATGCTTGTTCGCATAAAAACTAAATGTACTTATGTCTCCCATGTTGCCGCAAAATCTTCCTTTATAGGTTTGCCCAATCGCCTCAGACGCATCTTCTATCACTTTCAAGTGATATTTTTCTGCCAACTGGAGCACCGGATCCATATCGACCGGAAGACCATAAATATGAACAACCATAATCGCCTTTGTTTTCGAGGTGATTTTCATCTCGATTTGTCTCACATCCATATTCCATGTAACCGGATCGCTATCCACCAATACTGGTACACATCCTCGGCGTATAATTGCTGCAACGCAAGATATGATTGTAAAGGCAGGAAGGATAATTTCGCTTCCCTGGTCCAACTTCAAAGCAGCAACAGCCAGTTCAAGCGCAGCAGTACCGTTACAAACAGCGATTGCATATTTCCTTCCAACATAAGCAGCCATTTTTTGCTCGAATTGCTTCACAAATGGGCCTTCACTAGAAATCCATCCGGACTTTATGCTTTCTATCAAATAGTTTATTTCGTTTCCATTCAATAGAGGTTCATTAACTGGGACAGGCTTGTTCATGGTTCATCCTTCAGAATGGTCTGTTCAGAGGAAATTCCCGAAAACCTTGTTTTATCTTCTGACTCGGCATACGGTCCTTGCTTTACTTCGATTATTTCTGCGTCTTCCAGCACCTCGAATCCGTGGCCTCCGGCTGCAAGCAGAATCGTGTCTCCTGCTGTAAGCAGAACACTTTCCAGATAATTCTGCTCTTCATCGTAAAAGTCTACTCGAAGCTTCCCTTTTTTTATAAAGAGCACTTCTTGTGTATATTGAACTTCTCGGTGAACCAAATGATGTACATGAGGCTGAATTATTGTTCCTGAGGGGTGATTCAAAAAGGCCAGCTGCTGAGAAAAATAGTAAGGGGTAACAAAATGAATCCCTGGTTTGAAAAAATTCTTCGAAATAATAATTGCAAGAAGACGCTCTTTACATATGATTTCCCGTACCAAGCATCTCACCTCTAATACTATAAGATATGATAAGATATGTTTAGGACTGAACCATTATTCCAAGACCGAATCATTATTTGAATCTACTTTCTGCCAATACATCAGGTAAACCTTGAAAACTGATACTGACAATCTACATCGCATGTAAATTGTTAATCTAATCACATGATATTAGCTGAGAATCTTTAATTACTAAGTTATGTATTCCTTAGTGAGCGCTACTTTCTAAAACGGCTATTTTATTTTTTGTTCGAGCCATCTATACAGTTATGTCGGTTCCAATGTTAACGAAAAAAAGCGAAGTCATATTCATTAGAAACTCCGCTCTAAATCCCTTTTTGGCCATAGTATGATCTATCCCCTTCCTTCTGAACGTAATAGATCATGCTAAAATTACTCCAGGTCCTTCAATAATATATGAAGAAGATAGTTATTCCGCCAATGATCCGAAACAGAGCCATAATTTTTAATACTTGCCCTGATGATTTCCGGTAATCCGACATTATGATATTGCGTCATGGTTTTACTATCCTTATGCATTCTAGATGTCGCTAGAACATCTTCAATAAAACCAATAGGATAGTGTTTGGAAATTCTCATCCATAATTCGTAATCCATGCAAAAATGAAAACTCTCATCTATTCCACCTACTCTATCAAATACCTCTCTACGAATAAACGTGGCTGGCTGACAAATAAAACACGTTTCGTATAACCGATTCAATTGGAAAGGCTCCACAGGATAGGGATAGATTACCTGATTCTGTTCATCCGTATAGTTTGCTCGTCCATATACCATTCCCCATTGCGGATTTTGCTGCAGAGCTAACACTGCCTTTTCCACCGCAAGAGTCATATAAGTATCATCAGAATTTAGCCAACCTATAATTTCCCCCTTTGCCATAGCAAGCCCCTTATTAATAGCATGAGATTGCCCCCGATCTTTTTCCGATACCCAGCGAAAACGATCTCCTAAATAATCGTATGACTGTAAAATTTCTACGGTTCGATCTGTAGAGCCCCCGTCAATCACTATATGCTCCAAATTAGAATAGCTCTGGGAATTTATGCTTTCAATTGTCTCTTGAATAAACTTATCTTGTAGATAGGAGGGTGTAATAATACTGACAAGCGTCTGTTCCATACATATACCTCCTCATCTGCTTAATAGGATACTTAAAAAAGTGTAATTGTCCCTTCCAGCCAAGCTTTAAGTCGAAAGACTGCTAGAGAAACGTTAGAATAACTGTTGCCAATAAACTGATCACATTCCAGTGCGAGATAGGTATCTTTAATAATATCAATTCCCTTTTTCCTTTTGTTATAATGAGGTAAACCACTATGCACCGGAATATTATCATCAGATGTTCGCATGCATTCAGTATAAATTAATTTATTACCATATAACCCTTTATATCTTGACAAAATGCTCTCACAATCCGTTAGTAAAAAAATAGAAGCTGTCGGATTATTTTTTAGATAATTATTAATTATTTGTGGATATAAGTTATTAAGATCATCTAACTGTGAGCACTCAATAATTTTATCGCTACCACGAATATGCGCCCCTATAACAGGGTGTTTATTTTTCATATTCTTAAGATAAAAATCTTCAATTTCGCCAGATAGATAAGGTTGCAATTTGAAGTATTTTCGATAAAGATAGCTGTATATATCGTTGACACCTAAACCATAGGCCGGGTGACCTTTTTTAATCCATTTTGTAAGATAGTTTACATAAATGTGTACGTTACTTACCACTACATTTTCAGATCTACTAAAAACATTTGCTATAGCGGCATCTTCTAAATCTGCTAAATCTTTTGTACCTGGCAAGCGTAAATTACCACCATTCCATCTCGTTGGATAGTAAGTATAGTTTTCGTTTACGAGATGATCAACGGAATAATTTGACACAGGTAAAAAATACATGGTAAATGCGTCTTTAACCAAGGGGTCCTCAGAAGCGTATAAAGAATCAGCCCCCCAGTAAACAACAGGAATACGGTCAGTGAGTTCAGCAATCAAGAGTTGGCCAGCGACGTGCTCCATGTCTGACCAGAAGCCACTTCCCCAAGCTTTAATTAGCAAAAAGCGATTACTTTTGTTCACGAAATTTCTTCCTTTTATTTAATTATTTATGCTACTCAACATTCTAACCATAAAATCACTTCAATGATTTGCTGAATAAGGTGATTACATTATGTCAATTCTCAATACTGAATAAGCTTAATGGTCCCTTCCGGCCAAACTTTAAGACCCTGTATTGCCATAGAAACATTAGAATAACTGGCACCAATAAAATGATCACATTTCGTGGCAAGATAAGAGTCTTTAATGACATCAATACCTTTCTGTTTTTTGTCATGATAAGGTAAACCCGCATGTACAGAAACATTATCGTTTTGTGTTCGTATGCAGTTAGTATAAATTAATTTATCACCATATAGCTGTTGATATTTTGTCAAAATACTCTCAGAATCTGTTAGCAGAAAAATGGAGGCTGTCGGGTTATTTTTTAGATAGGTATCAATTTCTGCAGGATATGAGTTATTAAGCTGATATAAATGCGGAAATTCGGAAATTTTGTCACTGCCACGAATATGCACACCTAAAATAGGGTGTTTATTTTTCATATTCTTAAGATAAAAATCTTCGATTTCATTAGATAGGTAAGGTTGTAGTTTGAGATATTTTTTGTAAAGATAGCTGTATACATCCCAAACCCCTAAACCGTATGCTGGATGATCTTCTTTAATCCATTTTATTAAGTGATGTACAAAAATGTGTACGTTACTTACCACTACGTTTTCAGACCTACTAAAAACATTTGCTATAGCAGCATCTTCTAAATCTGCTAAATCTTTTGTACCTGGCAAGCGTAAATTACTACGATTCCATCTCGATGGATAGAAAGTATAATTTTCATTTGCTAGATGATCAACAGTATAATTTGACACAGGCAAAAAATACATGGTAAATGCGTCTTTAATCAATGGTCTCTCAGAAGCATATAAAGAATCGGCTCCCCAATAAATGACCGGAATACGGTCTGTTAGTTCAGCGATCAAAAGTTGGCCGACGACATGCGCCGTATCTGACCAGAAACCATTCCCCCAAGCTTTGATTAGTAAAAAACGATCCCTTTGAGGCATAGAGCTACCTCCCCTTTCTTAGATAATTGATCCCAGTACATCAAGAGTTTATTAGTGAGAGTTTTGCTTTGCTTCTAAACTAAGAGCTGGAAACTTACGCTCTATCAAGAAATATAAATTTTTCTATTCTGGCATCTTTGAATATTAGTGTGGTTTATATAAGCAATCTTTACTTTTCTTCGAGCGTACCCGACTGTTGAACTCGTTCCAGGTCAGCGTCAACCATCATTTGGATCAATTGTTCTAAACTAGTCTTAGTCTTCCAGCCTAATTTGCTATTGGCCTTGGCCGGATTTCCAAGAAGTAAATCCACTTCTGCAGGACGGTAGAGTTGTGGATCGATAACAACATGATTTTGATAATTTAATCCCACATAATTAAAGGCGATTTTACACATTTCTTCAACTGTTGCTGTTCTTCCGGTTGAAATTACATAATCATCAGGTGATGAATGTTGGAGCATTAACCACATCGCTTCTACATAATCCCCGGCATACCCCCAATCCCGTTTTGCATGGATATTTCCTAAACGAAGTTCTTTTTGCTGTCCGGCAACAATACGAGCTACAGCGTCAGTGACTTTTCGCGTGACAAACTCAATGCCTCTAAGCGGTGATTCGTGATTGAACAGAATTCCATTACAGGTAAACATATTGAAACTTTCTCTGTAATTTTTCGTCATCCAGTAACCGAAAACCTTAGATACGCCATAAGGGCTTCTCGGATGAAAACGGGTTTCTTCTGTTTGTTTAGGATCCTCTATCATGCCACCGAACATTTCACTTGAAGAAGCTTGATACATTTTAATTCCAGGATCAACCTCTCGAATTGCTTCCAACATATACAGAACACCCATACCAGTGACCTGTGCAGTCAGAATTGGCTGCTTCCACGAAGAGGCAACAAAACTTTGTGCTGCCAAGTGATACACTTCGTCAGGTTTTGTCAATTTTAAAGCTCTTACGAGTGATGAGGGATCGGTTACATCACCTTCCATGTATTCAACTTCATCGGCTATTTTCAAGTAAGTTAATCTCCAAGGTGCGTTGGTGCTACGGCGTGGAAATAAACCAACTACTCGATAGCCTTTATCCAGAAGGAATTTTGCTAAATAGGCACCATCTTGCCCTGTAATACCAGTAATGAGAGCTGTTTTCATACGAATGTATCTCCTCCTATTAAATCTTCAAGAACATTACACACTCTTCATATTCTTTTGATTTTTAAAATTCAGAAAATTAAATTGATCCATGTCTGTTTCTGATACATACTGCATGGTATTCTTATACATCTCTTTAACACCAAAAATTATTCCCGTGTTTCAATAAGTAGAAGCTAATTCGCCACGTAAATCTAGGAGGTGATCAAAGTTTACTCGATTCCATAAATAGAACCTCAGTTTATGAATGGAGCCTACCCGCTTCACTTCAATAGGAATGGTTGTAATCTACTATTTAAAAGACCTTATTTCCGAATAGCAGTTCTTTATCATGAACCAGATTTTCTCCTGAAAGTCCTTTTTTTCTTGATTCATGTTGTTGACAATATAAGCCAGATGCTCAATCGCAGATATATAGTTTTTTTGTACGATATAAACAGTTGCTACATTATACCTTGCTAGAAGTGATGAGGGATATGTGGATAAAATATTCAGATATATTTCTAATGCATTCTCGATAAGATTTTCAGTATACAGTTCATTTCCATGTTCCAGCTCCATTTTAGTGATATCCTCATCAGATAGTTTCGGATTCTGTTCCTTCTGAGCTAACTGGTTTATTCTGTTGGAAACGGATTGTGCACTTTTTTTCCAGGTAAACGAGGATAAAATTTGATGGCTTGCTTTCTGTCCTTTCTCCTTAACCAATGCACGATTCTCGTAAGCAAACCGCATTACCTGCTGCAAATCACTCCTATTAATCGACAGCCACCATGGATAATCTACCGTATCGAGATTACTTACTTTTTTCTCTGATAAAGCAACCTCCTTTGATGAAACAAAGAATGCTGTTTCTTCGCTACAAAAATCCAGGCATGATCCTTTATCTGGTACAACGACCGGAGTACCACAGGCCATCGCTTCTGCAATGGGCAAACCGAATCCTTCTCCCCTGTATGGATGAACCAAACAATCGCACGCTTTATACAATCCTGCCAGCTCTGCAGCCGTAAATTTCTTATCCATGTATACAATACGCGGATTGTTTGGATTAGACATTGCTTCAAAAATCATTTTCTCAAGTGTTATTCCTTTATAAAAAGACTGAGTCCCGCTATCTTTAATGAATAAACAAACATCATCATCCGCAGTAAATTCATTAAGATAAGCCTCAATCAAAATATCGATTCCTTTGCGTCCAATTGTTCCTCCGACGAAGAGGAACCGAAAGGAGGTCGTTTCTAGATTTAGAGGTTCAACATCATCATGAAATACGTTTTCGTTTACACCAAGAGGAATCACATGAATTTTATCTTCAGGAATGCCGCAGCGTGCGTAGCTTTCCTTGTTATATAAACTGTAAACCCAGATTTCATCTACCCAATATTTCATTGGTATATACCATTCTCTAGGAATTGCACCATATTCCCATGGCTGCATACAAATCCAATACCTGCTTTTTGGCGTCGTCCAATCGGGGGGCCACTGATGAACAATTGTAAAATCCGCTTCAGGAAAATACAGGAATCTCCCCTTTTCTGCTGCTGTGAGCGATCGACAAAGGGGAATTTCCTGCTCAGGTATCTTTATTCTAAGAGCAATTTGAGTATCTTGCTGAAGATATCTGCAAATACATCGGTTTACGATTGCAAGACTATAATCGGCAAACTGAGGACCGACCCAGTTTATCTTGAGTGTTCCTATTTTCAACACTCTCCTCCCCGATTTTGATTATGTCATTTCTTCATCACCTTTTTATTATATTGACCACGACTGAATAAGTTTCCAAAAATGCACTTTTACCTAGTTGAAATCATATGATGGAAACTGATGATTTAATCTAATGTTATAAGGGAGGAAAGGAATGATGAATTTACGCCGCCTGTCGTTGTGTATGATTGTAAAAGATGAAGAGGATCATATTGGCAATTGCTTGAAGAGTGTAAAAGGTGTTGTGGACGAAATGATTATTGTAGATACAGGGTCTTCAGACCGAACCGTTGAAATCTGTAAATCATTCGGGGCTCAGGTGTTCGACTTTCCCTGGAATGGGAGCTTTTCAACTGCCCGTAACTATGGATTGGATCGTGCAACAGGAGATTGGATATTATGGTTGGATGCAGACGAAGAGTTAGACTCTTCTGATGTCTATAAATTGCGTGATACCCTCTACTGTGATGACTATCTCCTGTCCATTCATTTAATTAATTATTATGGTGAACTTCCAGATCCAAATAAAACATTTAATATGGCTCATACTCGTCTTATCCGAAATCATAAAGGCTTTAAATTTATAAATAATATCCATGAAACGCTTAACGTGAATGAAGTTCTAACAGCATCGGACAATAGTCAACCCATCAAAACTGTTCCAATTAAAGTATATCATTACGGATATTTAGATGCTGCGAATGAAAATAAAAAGAAATTTGAACGTAATCTTGGAATGTTAAAAGATGAACTCAAACAAAAAGACCACAGTCCTTGGATAGATTATCATGTTGCTAGTGAATATTACCGTGTAAACCAATATGCCCAGGCATTCGATCATGTCAATCGTTCTATTATTGGTTTCCTGCAGCAGCTAAAAACACCACCTTCCTTGCTGTACAGGCTAAAGTATTCGATATTGATCGGTTCAGGGAGCATTGACGGTGCATGGCCCGGAATTGAAAGAGCGATTTCCCTCTATCCGGATTATGTGGATTTACACTTTTATAAAGGCTTGATCCTATACATCAAAGAATCGTATACAGAAGCATTGAAGACATTTGAACACTGCCTTGAAATGGGAGAAGAGAATTTGCATCATCTAACCTTAAAGGGAGTCGGCAGCTTTCAGGCTTTGTATTATAAAGGATGTTGTCTTGAAAAGCTCGGACAAATTCAGGCAGCTGCGATGTCTTATGCAATGGCTGCAAATCTTTCAAGAACATTTGTTGCTCCTATAGACGCTCTCCGTAAGCTGATGATAAAGCATCAAGACATTTTCGGAGAATTACCAAAAGATTTCGATGAAGAAATTCCACCCCCATCATGTTAAGCTAATTCACCCTTCCTGTCCATTTTGATAGACAGGAAGGGTGAATTTATTTATGAAAGAGAACTAATTCCTCCCACGTATTGGAAACGATTATCAAAAATAGGAAGAGCAGTATGCGAAAGAATGGAAGACTTCAAGCCTGTTGATGGCGCAATCGCAATAAGGAACGAAAACAAATGCCGTTGCTTCATTTCTTGTTACCTTGATGGGAATGTGATGAAACTCTACTTATTAGAAGATTGGCTATCGGTTCTTCATAATAGAATTGAAAGTTATAGAAAAATAGTATACAAGCCGTGCCGTTTTTAAGGCTTGTCAATATAATGTAATTGAAACTGAAAGAAAGTGAGGTGATATAATGTCTTTCCCAAATATTCCTAGTGTTACTCCAACGATTTCCCTTTCGACTAAACAGACAATTCCGTTGCTTTTGGCATCCATTGCATTTGAAGAATTAGCCCTTGCCCACATCATGAATGCGGAAGCAGAAAAGATTCAATTTGTTCTCGGAACATTACCTCCTCCTAAAACTACACTTTCTCCACCAGCTGTATCCATAACTAATCTTATTGATATTGATACAAGTGTTCAAAAAACTCTTCGTGATGTAATTAAGAAGGAAATGCTGTTAGAGTTCAAGTTTGAAAACGTTCTGGATTTAATCGCTTCTAGTACAGAAGGTCCAACATGTGGTTGTAGTGTTGCTATTTTAGGTGGTCCCATTGCATTAGAACCTATCTCGATTGCGTTGAACGGGTCGGTTTTCACCACTTTAGGAGGATCACTAAATTTCAGCATTTGTCCTAATTGTACAGCAAACGGTTCATTCTTCACTTTAACATTGGTTGTTCCTGGTTTACCTGCCCCTATCAATCTCGTTCTTAATATTTCTGCAGCGGACATTACAAATATTGCATGTGACGCAACAGGAGTGACCATTATTGGTACGGCAAATCTACTATCTGATGGATTCTCGGAAATGGTTGGTTTTAATATCAGAATTAATAATAATGGTACAGTTATGGTAACCTTAACCAACAATGGGATACCTGTACTGATTGCAACAATCCCAGTACCATTGGCAAACTTAAGTTTTGGAACTTGTTGACCGCATTCAATCGAGGATAGCCTTTAATAAACTAGAAGAGACAGCATTTATTGCTGTCTTCAGATTGTCGACAAAGGCATTTGGAATGGTCTCATTCCAAATGCCTTTTGATATGTTTATAGAATTTCGGGTACTTTTATCCCAAGTGAATCGAGATTTTACTCTTCGAGTATCTTCCTTTAGGCCATCACCTGACCTTGCCAAGTCCAGTTCGCTAATTTCTTTAAATTTATGGCAGCAAAAGTCAGCATCGCCTGCATGGACAATTTTTTTAGACCTCTTAAGGTTGTCCAACGCATACCATGCTTTTCTTTTGCATCGGCAAAGACACGTTCAATCGTCTCTTTCCGCCGTGCATAAATTTCTTTCCCTTCATTTGTATGACGAAGATGATCGGCTTCTTCCATATAATTCTCCCAAATGTGACGTTGAATCAGCTTTTGATGGATTTGACTCTGCGTACACTGAGCTAACAATGGGCAACTCTCACATTTTGAAGGATTTGATTTGTATTGACGATACCCTTCTTTCGTCGTTGTAGAATACGGTAATATCTGTCCTTGCGGACAGATATAGCAATCATAATATTCATCATAAACGTATTCCTGTTTTCTCATGAATCCTTCCTTTGTTTTTGGTCGCGTGTAGGGAAGAACAGGTGTCATTTCATTTTCTATAAGGAAATTCGTAATAGCAGGTGTTTTATAGGCAGCATCAGCGGCAACCGCTACAGGTTTCGCCACCTTTTCTATGATTTTCTCAACTAGGGGTTGAAGCATATGACTGTCGTGAATATTTCCAGGTGTAACCATCGCACTTAAAATAAAACCATACCGATCCGCAGCTGTATGAAAAGAATAAGCAAACTGTTTGGTCCGTTCGTCTTTCACATAGTACCCACTCTCAGGATCCGTGGTACTTTCTTTTATCTCTTTCCATTCTTCTTTTTCAAATTTCTCAGGAGGAAAAGGCTTTTTCCCATGATCCACACGATCTTGGTTTAGTTCTTCTTGAAGTTTGGCCTCGTAAGCACGTGTTTCTTTTCGCACTATTTTCTTTTCAAACTTACGTTTATTCGCACTCGCTTTCACATGGGTTGAATCAATGAAAACATGGTCCGTCCTTAATAACCCTTGATCCGCAATTTCTTTAAGGATCTTATAAAAAATCTGTTCGAATAAATCTGTCTCTTGAAAGCGACGTTCATAATTTTTACCGAAGGTTGAAAAGTGAGGGATTTCTGTATAAAAGCCAAATCCTAAAAACCAACGATAGGCCACATTTGTTTCAATTTCTTTGATCGTTTGACGCATGGAACGAATGCCAAATACATATTGAATAAACGTCATTTTAATTAAGACTACTGGATCAATACTGGGCCGTCCGACTGATGAATAGAGGTCTTCTACCATGGGATAGATGAAAGAGAAATCTATCGCCGCTTCTAATTTTCGTACAAGATGTTCTTGTGGGACTACTTGATCAATTGTAATCATCTCAAATTGTTCTCGCTCGTGATTTTGATTTCTCGTCATCATCTTCCGTCACCTCGTTTTGTTCTTATAGTTATTGTAAAAGAAAAAAGACTGTAGGCAGCATTTATTGCTGTCTTTTTTTGGACACTATGAATGAACAAGGTGGATGCGGATGCGGAAAACACCGCCAGTTTTGAACTACCCTTCAGGTTCTTGGGGGGCTTTTTGTGTTTCATGAAGAAATTTTAGACAATCTAGTAATTTTTTCGAAACAATAATATTTTACTTTGCGGCTAACAAATCCAATGCCTGCTTTTTGGAACCGACCAATCGGGCGGCCACTGATGAACAATAGTAAAGTCAGGTTCAGGAAAAGGAGATATTCCTTTTTTTCATTAAAAGATGGGAGAAATGATACTTCTGTCTTAGGTATCTTCTTTCTTAGATTGATAGATTCTTTGCTAAAATACCTGCAAATATTCTTGTTTACAATCGAGAGACTATCACCGACAAATTGAGAACCAACCCAGTTTATTTTAAGTTTTTCTGTCTTCAACAGTATCCTCCCCATACGTGAATGCGGTTTATTTCATTCATTTATTATATGGAACAAAATTGGACAAGTTTCCAAAAAATCACTTTCGTTACATTAGCTTCATATTATAGGAAATGATTTTTAATGATTTATAAGGAGGAAAGAAATAATGGAGTTTGGAAGTCTTTCGTTGTGTATGATCGTAAAAGATGAAGAAAAGTATATAGAGAACTGCCTAAATAGTATAAAAGGAGTAGTAGATGAAATTATTATTGTCGATACAGGGTCATCAGACCGAACTGTTGAAATCTGCAAATCATTTGGAGCAGTGGTGTACGAGTTTCCCTGGAACGGAAGTTTTTCAGCTGCCCGCAACTATGGATTGGAACGCGCAACAGGAGACTGGATAATGTGGTTGGATGCAGATGAGGAGGTAGATACTTCTGATGTATATAAGCTGCGTGACGTTTTATATTCTCATGACCATATTTTGTCCATTCACTTAGTTAATTATTATGGTGACCATATAGATCCTAATAATACGTTCGATATGGCTCACACCCGACTTTTCAAAAATCATAAAGGATTTAAATTTATGTACGCTATCCATGAAATGCTCAATGTTAAGGAGGTTCTTACCGAGTCAGAGGTTAATGAAATCAAAACAGTACCAATTAAAGTATATCATTATGGGTATTTGGATTCTGTGAATAAAAGTAAACGGAAATTTGAACGTAATCTAAGTATGCTAGAAGATGCACTCGAACAAAAAGACCAAAACCCTTGGATTCATTATCATATTGCAAGCGAATATTACCGTGTAAAACAATATGATAAGGCATTTGATTATATCAATCGTGCCATTTTAGATTTTCTAAAACAGTTCAACACACCTCCTTCTCTATTATATAGATTAAAGTATGCTATATTAATTAGTTCGGGGAGCATTGACGGGGCATGGCCAAGTATCGAAAAAGTGACGTTGCTCTATCCAGATTATGTAGATTTACATTTTTATAAAGGGTTAATCTTATTTTTCAAGAAATGGTTCAAAGAAGCAATAGAAGTGTTTGATCACTGCCTCGAAATGGGTGAAGATAATTTACAATACCTCACCTTAAAGGGAGTTGGTAGCTTTCAAGCTTTGTATTATAAAGGATGCTGTCTCGAACAATTGGGACAGATCGAATCAGCTGCAAAATGCTATGCACAGGCTGCTAGACTATCAAGATCATTCGTTTCTCCTATAGATGCTTTGCGGAAGATAAAGATGAGTAACCAAGACCTCTTCGGACAATTAGCAGATGACTGTGATGATGAAACCCTAATTACTACAATATTATCTATAAATATACCTAAAAATAATGAGTGATAAAAAATAGGCATACAAGCCGTGCCGTTTATAAGAATTGTCAATATAATGTAATTGAAACTGAAAGAAAGTGAGGTGATATAATGTCTTTCCCAAATATCCCTAGTGTTACGCCAACTATTACCCTTAAAACAGAACAAACTATTCCATTACTTTTGGCATCCATTGCATTTGAAGAATTAGCCCTTGCCCACATCATGAATGCGGAAGCAGAAAAGATTCAATTTGTTCTTGGAACATTACCTCCTCCTAAAACTACATTCTCTCAAACAACTGTATCCATAACTGATCTTATTGATATTGATACAAGTGTTCAAAAAACTCTTCGTGATGTAATCAAGAAGGAAATGCTACTTCAGTTTAAATTTGACAATGTCCTTGAATTAATATCGATCACTCCATTACCTTAAGACACTTCTATCATCTCAGTTTCAAGAGCTCTTGTTACTAAGATATTATTTGCCACTATCTATCGGATGTTAATTTCTACTATCTAAAAATTTCCTACCTTCTGTTCACCACATTAAGACTGATGAACAGAGGGTTTCTTTAATACCTACTGAAGTATCAACAAGGGAAACTCTGTACATATCTGTATGAACTATAGTTAAAAAAATTTAAAACAGTAAGTTGATTGTTTCATTCATAGCAGTTGAACTAAGCAAACATTTATGAGGACAAAATTTGTACTGGAAAATAATTGTATCATTCTTAGTACTGTGAAAATAAACTAAAACAGTACTAAATAAAAAATGAGGTGATACGATGTCTTTTCCAAATATACCTAATATAACACCAACTATCTCGATTACTACTTCACAGGCTATACAGTTACTTTTATCTTCTATTGCCACTGAAGAGTTGGCTCTAGCTCACATCATGAATGCGGAAGCAGAAAAGATTCAATTTGTTCTCGGAACATTACACACGCAGACCAAACTTTCTCCTCCAGTTGTGTCTATATCCAACCTGCTCGAAATAGACAATAGTGTTCAAAAAACTCTTCAGGACGTAATCAAAAAGGAAATGTTACTGCAATTCAAATTTGAAAATATTTTGGAGCTTATTAATCTGCAGCGTAAATAGAGTTACTTAAACAATACAGTAAATATCCTTCTATGTAGCATTAAATTTCTGTTTTCGACTCCATCTTGTTAATCGTCACAAGTTTCTGGGGCTACTATACAACTTGGGATATTTACCATTCTCATTTTATTCGGATCAGTGATCACCTGAACTGTTGTTTCATTTGAAATATCCCGATCAGCTCCCCTTGCTAGTAAATTCGTAAAAATTTTTCTTTCCTCTGAACTATTATCATCATATGAGTGCATGTATAAACATGAAATGGACAAAAGCCAAGGTATATTCAAGGAGATATATTTCGGCAGTGGTTTAATAATCGGAGCTTATTGATATCGATATAAATGTTCAAAATAAACTTTTTAATGTAGTCATGAATGAAATGTTTCTGATTAAATTTATAATAAATGGAAATTGTAACACATTCGATACTTTAGACAAGCTCATATTTTTACAGGGCATTTGTAACAAAAAAAAGCGATGCACATAAAATAAAAAAGTAAATTGAAAAAAGGAGGGTGCTAATACCTTGAGTATGCCAACAATACCCGCAGAGCCCCATCGCCCCGATCATAACGAAATCGTTATAGATTTATTGGAATCAATAGCATTAGAAGAAATTGCTTTATCACATCTTTTGAACGCTGAAGCCGAAAAAATGCAAGCTTTCGTCGGAAAATGCAAGGATTTTCCAACAGATCCCACTAACTGTGAAATATTCCAATTCAACAGAGAAGCAACAAGATTTGTTGAAACCGTCTTAATGAAAGAGTGGCTATTATTAAAAAAGTTTGAAAATGTATTGGACTTAATACCAAATGGTTTATGCTGTGAATGTCACTCATCAAGATAAAAAATATTCTTTTGAGTAAAGGGGGGAAGGTGTTGTTCTATCTATTTGATGAAAAAAACTATGTATCTTCCTTAAGGTCAATCTTCCATATGGAACGTTCTGTTTACAAGTATTTGCATTCTGTACATGATGAATTGATTGCTATTAAATATAATACTAAAAATACATGTAATAATGATGATGCATTAATCATTAAAGCTCATATTGTTCCTATGCTACAACGTATTGCGGACTTAGAAGGGATTTTGTTCAGAAAGACTTTGTATATTGTCGAACATACTTGCCCTCATACTCAAATAGAAGCAATACCTCGTATTTCCAAAGAGGATTTTGATGAGAGACTCCTAAAGACAAAGGATTTATTATGTGAAATAAATAATAAACTGAAACAAGTTCATCCGAACTACAAGATTATCGATGAAACAATCGGAAGTATTTTATATCTAGAAACTAGAAGAAAACAATTTTTTATGACTCCTAATCAATGGAAGGAAAATAATGACCCTTCTAAAGTGTGGTTAGTAAATAAATCTTAATGATGAAGAATTTAATAGTTGGTTACTGTTTAAGCTCCATTTATTTTTACTATACGTTCAGGAACCGAAGGAATTGAATAAGCTCAGATCTACTAAATCTGAGCTTTATCCTATTTCATATTAGAGCAACTTTTTTCTCTAAAGATAATACCTAAAGACAAGCAGTAGTAATCGTTAATGCCCAACCGCCACGAATTTCCATTCCATGGCCGCCAAATTCATCAAATGCGAAAAGACTCCATGTACCATTTGGAACCTTACCAACAAATGTGCTTAATGTTGTAGGATATGGTGCTGTTTGTGGTGCAGGTGAATCTAAATTAAAGTTAGTATAGACGCTTGGTTTAAACGTACCAGAAGGAACTGGACCGCTTTGTGGTATTACCGTTGCCGCATCATCGTCAATTGTAAAGGTAGCGCTTGGAGTACCTCCACTACCACTATTATTCCCTGCCTCCGCAAAGATAAGAACTGCAGTTCCGTCAGGAGCGACAACTAACAGTGTAAGATGACATTGTGATGGTGAAGTATTATTAGGATCGAAGAAGTCATTAATAGTAACTGTCACTTTAGCAATAGAACCTTGTAAACCTGCAACGTCAATCGTTGATGGGTATGGGATAGTATTGCTGAGGTCGATATTTGTAATTGGTGCGTTATTGCTAAAAGAAGCTGTTGCCGGCGTACATGTTGGTAATGTTCCGATAAGATCTAGTACGTTTTCAAATTTGAATTCCAGCAGCATTTCCTTCTTGATAACATCACGAAGAGTTTTTTGAACACTTGTATCAATATCAATAAGATTAGTTATGGATACAGTTGCTGGAGAAAATGTAGTTTTAGGAGGAGGTAATGTTCCAAGAACAAATTGAATCTTCTCTGCTTCCGCATTCATGATATGAGCTAGAGCTAATTCCTCAAAAGCAATGGAAGCCAAAAGCAACGGAATTGTCTGTTTAGTCGAAAGGGAAATCGTCGGCGTAACACTAGGGATATTTGGAAAAGACAAAATATTAATCTCCTTTCAAGGAAACCGTTGAGTCTTCTTATTCTATACATAGATTTCCATTTTGTATTTGTACATTATTACTTGTACATTTCTATTTATATTCAATGCGTAATTATATGTAAGGGATAAATATATCAAGTTACTATAATTAGGTATCTGTAGGAAATATACAAAATATGCAGACAAGTTGTTAAGTAATATTGAAGAGATTACTAGACCTCTTATTTTACCTCCTTTCATTTGACTTTTTTTAAGTCATTTTAGAAAACGAAACAAAGCGTCCTCACAAACGTGAGGACGCTTTACACAAGGGTATATTCTAAAGTAATGAATGGCCGATGTCACTCTAGATAAGTTGTTACCCTACTGTTTTTTCAAGCGCTTGTTGTAGATCGTAAATAATATCGTCGATACCTTCCACACCAATGGAAAGACGAATTAAGTCAGGAGTAACACCAGCAGCTTTTTGCTCTTCTTCCGTAAGCTCTGCATGTGTTGTACTTGCTGGGTGAATAACAAGCGATTTTGCATCCGCTACATTTGCAAGAAGTGAGAATAATTCAACACTATTAATAAATTTCTTTCCTGCTTCTGCTCCGCCTTTGATACCAAATGTAAAGATAGATCCTGCACCTTTTGGTAAATATTTTTTCGCTAATGCATTGTATGGGTTTCCTTCTAGTTCCGGATAATTCACCCATGCAACTTTCGGATGATTACTCAAGAATTCAACTACCTTTCTCGCATTGGCAACATGTCTTTCAACGCGTAGTGACAACGATTCTAAACCTTGAAGGAAGCTAAATGCACTTTGCGGGCTTAGTGCTGCACCTGTGTTACGTAACAATTGAACTCTAGCCTTTAATGCGTATGCCGGAGCACCTAAATCTGCATAGATTAAACCATTGTAGCTTTTATCTGGTGTTGTAAAGTCAGGAAATTTACCACTTGCTCTCCAATCAAATGTACCACCATCAACGATGATTCCACCGATTGTCGTTCCGTGTCCGCCGATGAATTTTGTTGCAGAATGAACAACTACGTCCGCGCCAAATTCAATTGGGCGTGTAAGGTAAGGCGTTGCAAACGTATTGTCAATGATAAGAGGAATCTTATTTTCATGTGCAATGGTTGCTACTGCTTCGATATCTAATACATTGATTTTCGGATTTCCGATTGTTTCTGCGTACAGTGCTTTTGTCTTATCTGTAATAGCATTTCTGAAGTTTTCCGGATCATCTGGATCAACAAAGGTTACATTGATTCCGCTTTTTTTAAGTGTTGAATGAAATAATTCATATGTACCACCATATAAAGTACTTGCCGCTACGATTTCATCCCCTGCACTTGCAACATTTAGGATGGAATAGTAGATAGCTGCCATTCCAGATGCAGTTGCAAGTCCAGCTACGCCGCCTTCTAGCTCTGCAACTCTCTTTTCAAACACGTCTTGCGTTGGGTTCATGATTCTTGAATACACGTTTCCTGGTTCTTTTAATTGGAATAAATTCGCTGCATGATCGGCATCATTAAACACATAGGAAGTTGTTTGATAAATAGGAACAGCACGTGATCCTGTAGTTGGATCTACAACCTGACCTGCATGTACTTGTAATGTTTCAAAGCTTAATTTTCTTTCACTCATCATAATATCCCCTTTTCTAATTCAATTTGTATACAAAAAGACCTCTTTCATTGAAAACTGATGAAAGAGGTCTAGAAACGCAAGATTACCCTCTCTCATCTTTCGCCTCTTACTAAACAAAGCGATGGAATTAGCACCTTTTCAGAAAAATATCCCTGAAGGTTGCCGAGGTTTCATTGGGCCAGTCCCTCAACCTCTCTTGATGAGAAATAAATTCAATTTTTTTGAAAATAAAAAGCTGCCTTCCTATAAGGAAAGCAGCATAATTAACTTTAATAAGCAATGAAATTGCATTAAAATTTGCTATCGTCCCTTATCTATCCGATTTTGCAATCCGCTGGAATTGACACCACTACACTCTAAAAAAATGCTGGTTGTCGGGCTTCATCGGGCCAGTCCCTCCGCCGCTCTGGATAAGTTTTATTCTGTTATTGATATATACTATAAACTGAAAAAATAGAAATGTCAAAATATTTTTGAAATATTGACGTTTTAATTTTCAATTATAGAATAGAAATAAGGCCTTTTATTAATGAATCAGACATTTATACCTGTCAAAAAACTATATGATACCATATATTTAATGCAGGACGCTCGCGTAGGAGGTATTTATATTGACCGGCAATTCCCATTCTATAAGTAAAAAAGCAATGCATTTATTAAGTAAGGAAGAAGGATACGATGTTGACTTTAAACGAGAGATGAAGGGGATAAAACCCGAAGATTTAGTAGCTTTTGCAAACTCTCCCGTTGGAGGCACGATTCTTGTCGGCGTCGATGAAGGAATAGATGCAAGTGGACAACAGCATGGTTCTATCTATGGATGTCCAATTGGCGATAAAGAAAAACTAACGCTCCTCTCCAAAGCAGGTGAATGTCGTCCTCCTGTAGGTGTTGAAGTATTTATAGAAAATGAAGATTCAGACAAACCGTTTTACCGAATCGAAATTCCGAGCGGTCCCTATAAGCCTTATTGTACAAACAAAGGAATCTATCAAATTCGTGGTGATGGAAGAAACAATCCGATTACACCGGAAAAACTATTAGATATGTACTTAGAGCTACAAGGCAGTGCGTTTATTGACCGTTTTAAAAACGCAACGAAAGAGTTAAACGATAATTTACAACAAACAAAAGTCCAAGTAAATATTCTAAACCAAAATCTTGAGAGCATTAAGGAAAAGATAGATCAAAATATGAAAGGTATTTGGGCAGACTTAGAGGACATTAGCCATCGTGTCCACGGTCAGTTGAGCGATATTTCGTCTATTGCTGAAAATGTGAGTAACCATTCAGATGATACTTCTTCTGTAACACACAATACGAATGAGAAACTTGAAACATTAGCAAATCATATAGCTGAAGTATCCGTAGTCGTTAACACACTTCTGGATCATTTTGAGATCGAGCACCCTTCAATGAAAAAGAGAAATCACTAATTATCTGTTACTTAAACATACAAATGCTATAGCTAAGTAACATAAATATTGTAAATAATTATTAGAGATGTTATAATTTTCTAATATTACATTATATTAGAAAGAGGTGTAGATGTATTGGAGCCTAAATATTGCAAAGAAAGTAAATCTATTAAAACAAGTCGTGTTTTTCCAAATGATACAAACAATAATGATACCTTATTTGGTGGACGCTTGATGTACATGATTGATGACGTTGCTTCTATAGCAGCTGCGAGACATTCTAGAAATTTTACGGTGACAGCATCCACAGACTCTGTTGACTTTTTAAATCCCATTACAAAAGCCGATGCTGTTTGCTTAGAAGCATATGTAACATGGACAGGCAGAACTTCTATGGAAGTATTCGTAAAAATTACTGCTGAAAACTTACTGACAGGTGAACACAAAATTGCAGCAACAAGCTTTCTTACTTTTGTTGCAATCGGAAAAGACGGTAAACCAACTGAAGTAGCAACCGTCATTCCTGAAACGAATGAAGAAAAGTTCTTACACAAAACTGCCATAGAACGAGCTACAAGAAGAATAGAAAACAGACAGCATAGTAAAAGTTTAGCTGAATTTATAAACAGTAATGGAAATATTACAGTGCCTAATATATTTTAAGTCATAGTTTGGAATAGACCGTCCATTTCAGTGATGGTCTATTTTTTATGCTGTATTCTGACTGAAATACCTCTAACATCCTCCATTTTTTCTATTCATTGTACACCATATAGAGGATTCTTTCCTTTCTTTCCACGCTTTTCCTACATAAACGACTTATTTATATTTTTATATTAAGAAAATTTTATTTATTTATAATTATTAGTTTCTTTAAATTTTATCTACATTTAGCAGCGATAGTATCGATTTGATTGACAAGTTACAACTATCAGATTAATATAGTAATATTGTTTTCAAGGAGGAATTGTATTATGTCATCTATAAATAAACAGAAAATTGTGGAAAGTGTCCCTCAACGAGGCTTTTTTGGACATCCTAAGGGACTATTTACACTCTTTTTCACAGAATTTTGGGAGAGATTTTCCTATTATGGAATGAAAGCTCTTCTTGTGTACTATATGTACTATGAAGTTTCAAAAGGTGGATTAGGGATTGACCAACAGACAGCAATTGCCATTGCATCTGTGTATGGATCTCTCGTATACATGTCAGGAATTATCGGCGGCTGGTTGTCCGATCGTTTATTCGGCGCATCAAAATCGGTATTTTACGGCGCCATCTTAATCATGTTTGGTCATATCGCTTTAGCCATCCCTGGAAGCATGGCGATGTTCTTTGTTTCAATGGTGTTAATTGTTCTAGGTACGGGGCTATTAAAACCAAACATTTCTACAACATTAGGAGAAATGTATGATATTAAAGACGCCCGCAGAGATGCAGGCTTCAGTATTTTTTACATGGCCATTAACCTCGGTGCATTCTTTTCACCGCTCGTTGTCGGAACGGTTGGATTAAGCTATAATTTCCATCTTGGCTTTGGGATTGCAGCGGTAGGTATGTTCCTTGGATTAGTAGTCTTTTCTTTCACAAAGAAGAAAAATCTTGGTCTTGCTGGTACAACTGTTCCAAACCCGCTTTCAGAGAAAGAAAGAAAAAGAGTTTTCGTACAATTCGGTATTGCTATCGTGATTCTCGCTATTTTTCTTATCATCGCCATTCAGACTGGTACGCTAACGATTAAATCGTTTATCAATCTCGTCGCTATTCTAGGATTTGTGATTCCAGCCCTATATTTCATTATGATGTATCGTAGTCCAAAAACGACAAAGGAAGAGCGCTCACACGTACTTGCTTATATTCCCCTCTTCCTTGCCGCTGTCATGTTTTGGTCCATTGAAGAACAAGGCTCAACCGTTTTAGCCAACTTCGCCGATACAAAAACACAATTAGATTTTGCAGGAATTCATATTTCTCCTGCCTGGTTCCAATCATTAAATCCATTGTTCATCGTAGTATTTGCTCCAGTAGTTGGATATTTATGGGTCAAACTAGGTGACAAACAACCAACCATCGCACAAAAATTCTCACTAGGATTATTATTTGCTGGTTTGTCCTACGTTGTCATTCTCGTTCCAGCCATGCTTGGAGGCACACAATCACTCGTAAACCCATTATGGCTCGTACTAAGCTATTTCATTGTCGTAATCGGAGAATTATGCCTATCACCAGTAGGACTATCCGCTACAACTAAACTAGCACCAGAAGCATTCTCAGCCCAAATGATGAGCCTATGGTTCCTATCAGACGCCGCTGCCCAAGCACTCAACGCACAGCTCGCAGCATTCTACACACCAGAAAATGAAATGACCTACTTTGGTGTTATTGGACTAGCATCTATCGTTTTATCAATTGTTTTGTTTGCTATCGCACCGAAAGTTCAGAAGTTTATGGTGGGAATTCGGTAAGAGGAAGGTTTTATAGAAAGAGAAGAAAAGCCGCAGGAGTTCTGCGGCTTTTTGTTTTCTTGTATATTCTCTTTTTTTCACATGTCTGTGTTTCCCTTTTTTTGATGGATCACCTTGCCTTGCATCTGCTGTTGTCCTAACCAAAGGATAGACAATCATTTATACCACTATGGCCAAATTATTTTTTACCGAATATCTTATCCACTGCTTTTGCGTTTGCTAACAATGCTTCTTGCAAATTTTCATCGGAGACAATTTTGTAGTTTCCATCCTTATCCTTCTTCAAGTTCAACGTAACTTCACGAGTTGCCATTGTTGCATCTTTATCAGACAAGTTCTTAATAAGAGTTGATTCAGTCATCTGCTGCATCGCCTTGTTAGACTGCGTTTGATCTTGGCTAAAAGCACTAGCAAAGGCCATAGGCATAACTTCTCCAATTGTCTTTGTCACCGCAACAGACATGTCAACGGATGTAACTTTCACTTTAACCTTCGCTGTATCATTACTCTTAGATACTTCTACTGGATTTTCGAATTTATAGTTCTTTACAATTGCATTGAATATTGCTTTTCCGTCCATACCATCTGTAGTCTCATTCAATTTGCCAAACTGGTAGCCATTGTCTTTATTCTCAACGTACGTACTTGCCTTTTCAAAGTCCCCTTTTTGTATTGCTGTCAAAAACTCTTGCACGGTATTTTTGGGATTTGAGCATCCTGCTAAGACACCGATTGATAGTCCTACAACCATAATTAGCGCCCACAATTTCTTCATCTTTTTCATAGTTCATTCCCCTCTTATTTCCTATTAAACTAGTCATCTAATACTTCTTGGCATAAATCTATTTCATAGTGATCCTCGGCAAAGAATCCTTTACTATCATGACCACCGTCTAAATTGTATAAAATTAAACTGACAATATGAACGTTTTATAGTATATCATTTATAATATTTGTTGTACATAATATTCCAAAATTGAGATTATTAGAATGCCACAAAAGAATTTTCAACTCGTTGCATTATGGTAGTACCTAATAGTATGCTCCACGCAAGTTTTCAACCGTTCAAATATTCTCTGACGTTTAGGGTTCGAGATTTGTTGTTCATGTTCGTCCATCACCAGGCACATCGTATAAACACATGGGTTTGCTTTTGTGATACGGTAGCCCCTTCTCAGTCCTTATATCGTAACATGACAACCTTTATTTTCCTTTAACATGGACAAGAGTACTGTCCACTAAACGTTTAAATGAGTAAATTATACAGACTAATGAGTTCAAAATATTTAAGGAGTTGAATAATATTGTCTAATCCAAGCATACCGAATATTACCCCCACCATTTCAATTACTACTGCTCAGACCGTTCCCTTACTATTATCTTCCATCGCACTTGAAGAGTTGGCGCTTGCTCATCTGATGAACGCAGAAGCCGAAAAACTTCAATTTGTGCTGGGGACGCCTCCCCCGACAAACACCACATTTTCTCCTGCCGTTGTTTCTGTGACCGACCTTCTTGCTGTTGACGCTAGTGTCCAAAGAACCCTACGTGACATCATTAAAAAGGAAATGCTGCTTGAGTTCAAGTTTGAAAATACATTGGATTTAATTGCCACAATTGCGCCAGCCCCCACCTCGCCAACGGCATTTCTATATGTATCAAATCGTGACGGGAACACGGTATCAATCTTCGATATTACCAATCCGACAAGTCCTGCATTTTTACGTGCTTTTGGTGCTGGACAGTTGAATGGACCTACGGGACTTGCGATTACAGGCACTACGCTTTATGTCTCAAATTTTAACAATAATTTAATAAGCATTTATGATGTTTCTTTCCCGACTGATCCTATACATGTAATGGATTTTGGCTCAGGTGAGGTAGATGGACCTGCTGGGCTTGCGATTACAGGCACTACACTGTTTGTCGCTAATTTTAATAACAGTACAGCAGAAATGTATGATATTACTTTACCTGGTGACCCTATACATGTAAGGAGGTTTGGTGCTGGGGAGTTAAATGGACCGAATGGAATAGCAGTTAAAGACATTACTTTTTACGTAGCCAATCAATTGGGTAACACGATTGAAATTTATGAAATTATAGGGGCTATGAATCCTTTACCTTTAGGGAACTTTGGTTCAGGAGAGATAGATGGACCTGCTGGACTCGGAATCAAAGGCAACACTCTGTATGTGTCCAATTTTATCAACAGTTCGGCAGAAATTTATGATATTACTACTCCTAGCGACCCCATACATGTTAGACGGTTTGGAGTCGGAGAGCTAAGTGGTCCTCAGGGAATAGTGCTTTACCCACCTGACCCAATTCATGGTCCTTTGTATATCGCCAATATGCGCAACAATACGGTATCGATTTATGATGTAGCACAACCTACTGATCCAATACATGTAGCTGATTTTGGTTCAGGCTTTCTAAATGGTCCTTTCGGATTGGCGATTTTTACATTATAGGCTAGCAAATGCTGTTGGGCGAGCAACGCATCGAAACGGTGGGCACTTTGCCCTGCCGTTACATATCGTTTTAGAACTGGCAGTATACAATCATCTCGTAAAAATAAGTGTAACGCTTGTTCAAATGTATCAACGGAATGTATCGCCTTTTGCCCTTCTAAGTTTAATGAAATCGTATTGCTTCGTCTTGCCATCTATACCTCTTCCTTTCGTTGAAAAAATTTGTAGATCAACGAATAGTGCGAAGTGCTAAACGACTAGGTGCGTAATTATCGTTGCGTACTATTTTTAAACAACGAAAAAACGCTAATTCACGTATTAAATCAACGTAAATCAGCGTTATATCAACGTTTTATGATACCGGTGGTCGGGGTCGAACCGACACTCCAGAAGGAACACGATTTTGAGTCGTGCGCGTCTGCCAATTCCGCCACACCGGCATAATATGGAGGCGGCAACCGGAATCGAACCGGTGATAAAGGTTTTGCAGACCTCTGCCTTACCTCTTGGCTATGCCGCCATATTATTAAAATTAAAAGCGGAAGACGGGATTCGAACCCGCGACCCCAACCTTGGCAAGGTTGTATTCTACCACTGAACTACTTCCGCAAAGATGGGCCATGAAGGGTTCGAACCTTCGACCCTCTGATTAAGAGTCAGATGCTCTACCAACTGAGCTAATGGCCCGTATTATGGCTGGGCTAGCTGGATTCGAACCAACGCATGACGGAGTCAAAGTCCGTTGCCTTACCGCTTGGCTATAGCCCAATAAAGAATGTTTGTATTCTATACCATAATCACTTTTTAAAAAATATTATGGGGCGACTGGTGGGAATCGAACCCACGCATGTCGGAACCACAATCCGATGCGTTAACCACTTCGCCACAACCGCCATAATAATTGGCAGGGGTAGTAGGAATCGAACCCACACTGGAGGTTTTGGAGACCTCTGTTCTACCTTTAAACTATACCCCTATAAATGGTGGAGGGGGGCAGATTCGAACTGCCGAACCCGAGGGAGCGGATTTACAGTCCGCCGCGTTTAGCCACTTCGCTACCCCTCCATATTAAATGGTGCCGGCTAGAGGACTTGAACCCCCAACCTACTGATTACAAGTCAGTTGCTCTACCAATTGAGCTAAACCGGCAAGTTTAAAATGATTATAGATCATAAGGATTTTTCTACTTGTCGACCAAATCTCAACCAGTAAAGAAAAGATTGGTACATTAGAATTGCAATTATTTTTTGTGATTATGGCTCGGGACGGAATCGAACCGCCGACACGAGGATTTTCAGTCCTCTGCTCTACCGACTGAGCTACCGAGCCAAATGGCGGTCCGGACGGGACTCGAACCCGCGACCTCCTGCGTGACAGGCAGGCATTCTAACCAGCTGAACTACCGGACCAGATTGCGGGGACAGGATTTGAACCTGCGACCTTCGGGTTATGAGCCCGACGAGCTACCGGACTGCTCCACCCCGCGACGATAAATTAAAATTTAGAAGTTATACAATGGTGGAGGATGACGGGATCGAACCGCCGACCCTCTGCTTGTAAGGCAGATGCTCTCCCAGCTGAGCTAATCCTCCATATTTAAATTGATGACCCGTACGGGAATCGAACCCGTGATACCGCCGTGAAAGGGCGGTGTCTTAACCGCTTGACCAACGGGCCGGCTCTGGCGGAGAGCGAGGGATTCGAACCCTCGATACGCTTTAGACGTATACACGATTTCCAATCGTGCTCCTTCGGCCACTCGGACAGCTCTCCATAAAATGGCTCCGCAAGTAGGATTCGAACCTACGACCTATCGGTTAACAGCCGATTGCTCTACCGCTGAGCTATTGCGGAACAATGCAAGCCTGGCAACGTCCTACTCTCACAGGGACAAAGTCCCAACTACCATCGGCGCAAAAGAGCTTAACTTCCGTGTTCGGTATGGGAACGGGTGTGACCTCTTT
>NZ_JBGJZM010000003.1:0-234561 GCF_042610425.1 Ectobacillus soli | reverse complement strand
ATCCTGAGCCAGGATCAAACTCTCCATAAAAGTTAAAGTTTGTCTAAGCTTTAAAAAAATAAAACTGACGTTTCATGTTTTGTTTAGTTTTCAAAGAACTCATTATCGCTCAAAAGCGACTTCTTTATGTTAGCACCTTTCAAAAACAGTGTCAACATGTTTTTAATTTACTGTTTGCTGCTGATTTGCATCAGCGACGGTTAATAATATATCACGTAATAAATTATAGGTCAATTACTTTTTCAATATTTTTCTCATTCTATTTTCTTATCAAACTCTATACTTTACTCATTCTTTTTTGTTTGGAAATATATATTATATAATGTATGATTTGTAAAAAGGGAGTGTGCCCAATGAGAGTGAAATACAGTAGCAAAATCAATAAAATTCGGACGTTTGCTTTAGGATCTGTTTTTGCTGGACTCTTCATTTCCTATGTGGGGGTATTTTTCCGCAATTCCCCTCTTATTATGTCCTTATTCATCATCGTAGGTTTTGTTTCCATTATCGGTAGTACCATCATTTATTTTTGGATTGGTATGCTCTCAGCAAAAACTGTACAAGTCCTTTGCCCAGAATGTAATAAACCAACCAAAATACTTGGACGGGCTGATGCGTGTATGCATTGTCATCAACCTCTTACATTAGATGCTTCATGGGACGGCAAAGAGCTTCACGAGGCCTACAGCAATCGAAATAAAAAAGGCTGACTAACAAAGGAAATCATCCTTTAAAGTCAACCAAGGAACTTTGTTTCTAGCACAACGCGCATTAATTTTTCAACATATGGCTGCATTCCGGACAAACACCATACAATTCGATACGATGACTTCGTATTATAAATCCCGTTTCTTCGGATGCTTTTTGTTCCATTTCTTCTAAACCAGAATAAGGAAAGTCAACAATCTTCCCACATTTTTCACATATAACATGATAATGATCCGTCGTCACATAATCAAATCTACTAGAAGTATCACCATACGTCAGTTCCTTCACAAGACCAATTTCTTTAAAAACACGTAAATTATTGTATACAGTCGCAACGCTCATATTCGGAAATTTATCTTCAAGCGCTTTATATATTTCATCAGCTGTCGGGTGCGACAACGAACTAACCAGATACTCTAAAATAGCATGACGTTGTGGAGTCATACGTACACCTGTACCTTTTAAAAGTTCTAATGCCTCTTTTAGTTCTTCGTTAACCACCGCCATGCACCCCCATTCTATATAGATTACTACGTTATAATATTTACAATCAGTTTACAGCTTTATGTTTCCTATTGTCAATATTTCTACTATAAGGATACTGCATTTCCAAATAACTTATTAAAGTATAAAATGAGCTTCCCCTAGAAAAGGGAACTAAACAAGTATCAGCTTCAAAAAACAGAAGCAAACTTCCTTTTTCTCCCTCTCTGGGAACAATCCTTGCTCTTTCATTACCGCAAATCTCTTTGCTGGATTGAATCCATTTCAAATACTTACTATCCCCTCAAATAGTTGTTTGCGTTTTGCACAAAAAAATAGTGCGAGAAGTGTCTCGCACGTGAAAAGCTATCATCTGAGGAGGTATGCCCTACACTTTACCATATTACTTAGACATCCATTAGGTATAGACGAATGCCTCACTTTCTGTAAATTAAAGAAGCCCTATGCTAATTCTTTAATTACAGCCAATACTTCCTTAACATGTTCCTTCACTTTTACCTTGCGCCATTCTTTGACAAGTTTTCCTTCCTTATCAATAACGAAGGTAGACCGTTCAATTCCCATGTATTCTTTACCGAAATTCTTTTTTAACTTCCAAGCACCATATAGTTCTGTTACTACATGTTCTTCGTCTGACAATAACTGAAATGGCAAATTGTTCTTATTAATAAATGTTACATGCTTCGCTATCGTATCACGATTAATTCCTAATATAATCGTATTTTCATCATTGAATAAATCTAATGAATCGCGAAAATCACAGGCTTGTGTCGTACATCCAGGCGTCATATCCTTTGGATAAAAATAAACTACAACATTTTTGCCCCGAAAAGCTGATAATGTAACCTGTTGTCCGCTACTTGCTGGCAATGTGAAATCTGGTGCAAGTTCTCCTAGTTTAACCATATTAACAACCTCTCCTTCGTCTACTCCACTCTTAACTATACCATGTTTAATCCCGTTTATCATGTTCTGTAACTATACGGGCGACAAAAGCAAACGGTAAGGTATATCCAATTAGTGCCTCTATAACTGCAATAAACCTCCCGAAACCAATTGGTGTAATATCACCATATCCAACCGAAAAGAGTGTAATCGCACTAAAGTACATGGTAGTCCCTACCGTTTCCCTAGGGTTTACCGTAATAGCATTTCCGTGTTCTTTCAAAACAAGAAACCCAATTTCTTCTAAAACGAAATACCCTAATCCAAATGCGATCAATACAGTTAAATAGACAAGACTAAGCAGCACAAGATTCGATAAAGAAAAAAAGGAGTTCGTCCCAGATGTTTTCCATAGATTACGTATACTATATAAAATAGCAAAAATAGCGAGTAGTAACACAATGATCCACATGTTTGTCCACCTCATATCATCTATATGAGATGGACAAATGAATTATATCAGTTACCTGCACCCCGATATCGCTTGACACCTTTGTTCCAAAGAAAAACAGCAAAGGAGAAGAAGAGGATTCCCATGACAGGAGTAAAAAACGCATAGAAGTTCCATTCGCTTTTATGTAAAAAATACGAAGCTGGATACACTCCTACAAATGCAAAAGGCAATACCCAAGTTAATATAAATCGAATGATTTTATTATAAATATTAATGGGATACCGTCCGTAGTTTCCTATATTATACATAAGCGGCATGATAGAGCTTCTCGCATCTGACCAAAATCCAATACTAGCTAGCGAAACAAATATTCCGCCGTATACGAGCGCACCGCCAATTGCCATTATTATAAATAGGATGAAATCGTACCAATGAAATATCAAATGAAGCTGTATGGATGCATATAGCATAATAAGAATGCCTGTAATGCCTCCAATAAATGATTCCAGCTCCATGCGCTCTAGAATAATTTGAAACAAACTATGAATAGGACGCGTTAAAATGCGGTCCATTTCTCCTTTTACTATATATCGATCATTAAAATCCCAAATATTAAAAAAGGCCGAAAAAATCGAGAATGGTACTAGGAAAAATCCATAGATAAAAATAACTTCTTCTCTTACCCACCCCTGTAACAGTTGTGTATGACCAAATACAACCAGTATAAAGATTAGGTTTACAGCTTGCATCATCATATCAGACAGAAGACCGACGAGAAGATCTCCGCGATACTGTAGCTTTGTTTTCATATACTGTCCGGCATATTGAAACAATAATTGAACATATATCATTCTGCTTACCCTCCCTGCACAATTAATCGTTTTTTCGCCAATTTCCACATGAAAACGATTGGAAGAATGAGTATAACAGACCATATAATTTGAAACATTATGGCATTCCAGACTGCTTGTCCTGTTAATCCTTCTGAAAAAATCATACTTGGAATATAGCTAATCGCTTGAAACGGGAAAAAATTCATTATGCTTTGAGCCCAAAGTGGATAGAAGCTAATAGGAAGCAAAAGTCCAGAAAATAGATCAATGGCAACCCGTTTTGCATACATGAGGCCGTCATTATTAAATAAGAAGAATGTCATCATACCAGTAATCAAATTAATTTGCGTGTTAATAATGAAACTAAACAAAATAGAGAGTAAAAACGAAAACCACGTTTGCGTATGTGACGTAATCGTTAAGGAAAACAAAAACGAAACAAGAATCATACCCGGAATAGAAAAGAATGCAAACCGAAAGATTCCTTCTCCAAGCCCTTGCATAACCTTCATACCAAGATAGCTATACGGACGAATCATTTCGATGGCCACACGTCCTTCGCGAATTTCTTCTGCTATTTCACGGTCAATATTATTGAAATAAAAAGCCCGTGCCATCCAACCAACTGCAACATAAGTCGTCATTTGTGCAACCGATAATCCTTGGATACTGTCTTTCCCGCCATATATCGCTCCCCATAAAAAGTAATACGCTCCAATATTGATCGTATAAATAAGAATTCCGCTATAATAATTGGTTCGATAGGCAAGCATCATAAGAAATCGTATACGAATCATTTCTATATATTTAGCCATGCGTATTACCCTCTTCGTAAATATTACGAATAATTTCTTCGGTTGATACTTCCTCTATTCTTATATCTTTAATTTTGAATGTTTGCACTACGTGTGAAATCAGAGCAGAGATCATCGTTTCTTCATTCGGTATTTTCGCTGTCCAAACATTATCTCCGTCTTCTTGCTTCCATGTAACTCTCCCTGGCATAACTGTTGCTAATTCTAGACTAGAAACAGACTTCGTAAATTGAAAGTGGATGATTTTTTCTTTGCCCCAATTGGAACGGAGCTTTTCAAGCGAACCATCATACATAATGTTCCCTTCATCTAACATTACAACCCGATCGCATAAAGCCTCAATATCTGATATATCGTGTGTTGTTAATAAAATTGTAGTTTTATATCTTTCATTCATTTCTTTTAAAAATTCTCTTATTTTCAACTTCACAAGAACATCCAATCCGATCGTTGGTTCATCTAAAAATAAAAGGGAAGGATTGTGTATGAGCGCTGCAGCTAGCTCGCATCGCATACGTTGTCCAAGAGAGAGCTTACGAACAGGCTTATCAAGAAGTGGACCAATATCGAGTGTTTCTATCACATGCTCCATATGTTCTTTGTACTGCTTGTCGGATACACCGTATACTTTCTTTAGTAATCGAAAGGATTCTTGTACAGCAATATCCCACCATAGCTGCGAACGTTGCCCAAATACTACCCCAATTGTTCTAACAAATTTTTCTCTTTCTTTATGCGGATTCATGCCATTGACCACGATTTGTCCGGATGTTGGTGTTAATATACCCGTTAGCATTTTTATCGTTGTCGATTTTCCTGCTCCGTTTTCACCAATGTATCCCATCATTTCACCTTTCTGAACAGAAAAGGAAATATCATTTACGGCCGGTATAACTTTGTAGTTACGTGTAAATAAATCGCGAAATGCTCCTTTTAATCCAGAACGGCTTGAGTGAGAAACGAATTCTTTTCGTAACTGTTTTACGTCGATGATTGTTTCCATGCAAGTACCTCATTTTCATATTTTTACATCGATTAGTTTACCTAACCATTACGGTCTTCACAACTAATAAGTCTTATCCTCTATTCCATAAATCATGATACAATAAAGTGAGACAACAGTTGCTTTTTTCTATCACTTGAATAATGAAAGCTATCACAATGAGTTATTACCATAAGGAGTGGAATACGAATGAAATTTACAAACTCAGAACAATTACATACAGAGGCGCTAAAACATATTGTTGGCGGAGTTAACAGTCCATCACGTTCGTTTAAAGCTGTTGGGGGCGGTTCTCCCGTTGCCATGAAACGTGGGAAAGGCGCATATTTTTGGGATGTTGACGATAATAAATATATTGATTATTTAGCCGCATACGGTCCGATTATTACCGGTCATGCGCATCCATATATAACAAAAGCAATCCAAGAAGCTGCTGAAGATGGGGTACTCTTTGGGACACCAACACCTTATGAAGTGACATTCGCAAAATTATTAAAGGAAGCAATTCCTTCATTAGATAAAGTTCGTTTTGTTAACTCGGGTACAGAAGCAGTTATGACAACCGTTCGTGTTGCCCGTGCATACACAGGAAGAACGAAGATTATGAAGTTTGCAGGCTGTTACCACGGCCACTTTGATTCTGTGCTTGTGGCTGCTGGTTCAGGTCCTTCTACGCTTGGTACACCGGATTCTGCTGGAATTCCAAAAAGTGTTGCACAAGATATTATTACCGTTCCCTACAATAATATTGAAGCATTTAAAGATGCACTTGATAAATGGGGCGATGATGTTGCTGGTGTATTAGTGGAACCAATTGTCGGTAACTTCGGGATTGTCATGCCAAATGAAGGATTTTTACAACAGGTAAATGACCTAACCCATCAAGCTGGAGCACTTGTTATTTACGATGAGGTTATAACAGGATTTCGTTTTATGTACGGCGGAGCACAAAATTTACTAGGTGTAACACCGGATTTAACAGCCCTTGGTAAAATAATTGGCGGCGGACTACCAATTGGTGCATACGGAGGTAAGAGAGAAATTATGGCACAAGTTGCACCGCTCGGACCTGCTTACCAAGCCGGAACAATGGCAGGAAATCCCGCTTCGATGCGAGCTGGTATTGCATGTTTAGAAGTACTTAAGCAAGAAGGGGTTTATGAAAAACTGGATGAACTAGGAAAATTATTAGAAGAAGGAATCATAGCGAAAGCAAATGAGCATAATATAACCATTACGGTCAATCGAGTAAAAGGTGCCTTAACTGTATTTTTTACGAATAAAATTGTTGAAAATTATGAAGATGCAAAGCAATCTGACAGCGAAATTTTCGGTAAGTTTTTTAAACTTATGTTACGGCAAGGTGTAAATCTTGCACCATCTAAATATGAAGCTTGGTTTCTAACGACAGAGCATACGAGACAAGATGTAGAGGACACAATCAAAGCTGTTGATTATGCTTTTAAAGAGTTAGCAGCTATCCTTTCCAATCATTAAAAAGGAAGAAACAGGCAGAGGATTTTCCTCTGTTTTTTTCTTCCACCCTATTTCATAAATTTAAGTTTAATAGTATAATTATTCATACCATGAAAAATGAAGAAACGAACTTATTATATTTTACTTGTTAAAACCTTCGTTTTTTCTTTATAATTAGACATTATACGTTCAAAAAAGTCTAATAATTTCGAATAGTTATATTTCCCAACTTTGAGTGGAGGTGACTGGCCCCATGGCCAACAATTTAACAAATAATTGGACTCCAGCCCTTTTTCGCGATTTCCGTCAAGCGGAGCATGATGCTTGCGGCATCGTTTCTGTTATGGAAAAAAAGCGCCGTCCTACTAAAGCAAATATTGATTTATGTATAGATTCATTAGTAAAGATGAATCATCGTGCCGGGTTTATTAACGGTGAAGGCGATGGTATTGGTATTCACATTGACCTACCTAAAGAACTATGGAAAGAAAAGCTAACACGTAAAGAGATTTCAGCTTCTCTTGTGGACCGCCCTGATTTTATTGTCGGACATCTTTTTTTGAGTAAGAAAGTAGACACACTGGCTCTTCGTACAGAAATTAAAGATTCCTTCACGAAAGCTGGCTTTCAGCTTGTTTATGAAACGGATGCAGTAACAAACACGGATGCACTTGGTCCACTTGCAAAAGCAGAAGAGCCTGTTTTTTGGCAAATTGCTCTTCTTCCTACTGAAGAAGAAGGACATATTGAACTGCAATTATTTAATTTAACTATATTATTGGAAGAAAACGAAGCAGTTCATGTAGCTTCCTTAAGTGCACATCATGCAGTTTATAAAGTACTTGGAGCTGGGGATACTCTTGTAGCATATTATAATGATTTAACTAATCCTCTCATTGCTTCTACAATGGCTCTTGGACACAATCGTTATTCAACTAATACACTTTCTAACTTTTTCCGGGTACAACCATTTAGTGTGTTAGGTCATAACGGTGAAATTAATACGATTGCAAAGCTTCGTGATCAAGCAGAAATGATGAGTGTACCGCTTACGTTAGGCGGTAGTGATTCACAAGATTTAAACCGAACAATTGAAACGTTACTTGCTCGTTATGACTACAGTTTGTTTGAAGCACTTGACGTTCTTTTCCCTCCAATTGTTAATGAGATAAAACATTATAAAGAAGAACTACAAGATTTATATGCATATATCCGGGAAGGCTGGGGACATTTTGCACAAGGTCCTGCTGGGATTATTTCTCGCTATAAAGATGAAGCAGTTTTCAGTGTTGATGCATTAGGTCTTCGTCCTCTTTGGATGGTACAAACCGAAACATCTTTCGTATTCGCATCAGAACCGGGTGTTGTATCGCCAAGCGAATATATTGCAGAACCGAAAGCATTAGCACCTGGTGAAAAGGTTGGCTTAAGATGGAACGATTCAGACGATATGGTAGTTTACGAGTATGCTTCTTACCAAGAAGAAGTATATAAGCTATTACGTAATCGCATAAACGCAAGTGGCTACCGTAAGAATATGACTCCACCAAAACCAACTCTTACTGATGAGGCTGCTTCTAACGAAAAAGTGGAAGACCGCCAATACGCTGCTTTTGGTTGGGACCGTGAAAATATTCAACTCATGGAACAAATGGCAGAAAAAGGTGTTGAGCCAATTCGCTCTTTAGGTCATGATGGCCCTCTTGCTGCATTAGATGGAGAGAGAAGAAATATCGCAGACTTTATTAAAGAAAGTGTAGCAGTCGTAACGAACCCTGCGATTGACCGTGACCGTGAAATTGAACATTTCTCAACACGTACAATTATCGGGAAACGTCCTTCTTTACATGAAAAACAAGAAAAACCATTTATTGTTGAACTACGTTCTCCTGTATTACTAGAAGGCGAAAATGGCCAAATGGTTGCAGAAGAAACAGGACAAATTACGTATGAAGAACTCGTTCATCTTTTTGCACTGCATGACACTGTATACAAGATGTCTGCAACGTTTACAGAAGATGAAACAATTGCAGACGCTTTGCAACGTTTAGCTGATGAAGCTGTTACTGCTGTGAGAAAAGGTGTTACCCTTCTTATTGTAGATGATGATGCTGCACATAAAGACGGAAATCTATGGCTTGATCCACATCTTGTCATCGGAAAATTGCAACAAACTCTTGTACACGAACACTTGCGGAGACAATGTTCAATCCTGCTACGTTCAGGTGCCATTCGCTCTTTACATGATTTCGTAACTGTATATGGTTTAGGTGCAGATGCGATTAGTCCATATTTAATGTTTGCAACTGTAAGTGATGAAAACAGTAAGCCTTGCGTGAATTTATATAACGCCCTAAATAAAGGACTTGAGAAAGTTATTAGTACACTTGGTATTCATGAATTACGCGGCTATGGACGTCTCTTCTCTGCCATCGGCTTAAACAAAGAAATCGCAGATGTTCTCAATATTGTCAACTTCCTTGGTTCCGAAAAGACTGCATTTAACTTTGAACTTCTAAAAGAAGATGCAATCAAACGTGCTGCTGATTATGCAACGGAAGGAACTAGAATGAGAAAAACATTCCACGTCTTCCCTCGTATTTGGAAAGCAATTGGCGAAGTTGCAAGAGGCAATGGCTATGACGAATATCGCGAAAAATTAAATGAAGTAGAACAAAAAACGCCAATCTCGATTCGTCACGTATTAGACTTTAAACCAGCTGCACAACCTGTACAATCTGAACAGGTTAGCATTCGTGTAGGAGAACACGACCTGCCATTTATTATTAGTAGCATGTCCTTTGGATCTCAAAATGAAGTTGCCTTCCGCGCATATGCTGAAGCTGCAGACCGTTTGAATATGATCAGCTTAAACGGCGAAGGCGGCGAAATTAAAGATATGGTTGGTAAATATCCGAAGACACGTGGTCAACAAGTGGCTTCTGGTCGTTTCGGTGTTACAGCTGAACTACTTAATTCTTCCAACTTAATTGAAATTAAAATTGGGCAAGGTGCAAAGCCTGGTGAAGGTGGTCACTTACCTGGTTCGAAGGTAACAGCAAAAATTGCTGAAGCACGGAATGCAACAATCGGTTCCGACTTAATTTCACCTTCTAACAACCATGACATTTACTCAATTGAAGACTTAGCCCAAATGGTTACGGAAATTAAAACGGCTAACAATCATGCAAAAGTGAGTGTCAAAGTTCCAGTTGTTCCAAATATCGGTACAATTGCCGTTGGGGTCGCAAAAGCTGGGGCTGACTATATCGGTATTAGTGGTTTTGATGGCGGTACAGGTGCTGCCAGAATTCACGCCCTTCAACATGTTGGATTGCCAATTGAAATCGGCGTAAAGGCTGCACATCATGCATTATTGGAAGCTGGAATGCGTGACAAAATAGAAATTTGGGCTGACGGCGGTATGAAAAGCGCAGCAGATGCATTAAAGCTTATTCTTCTAGGTGCAAACCGAATCGGCTTTGGTACACTTTCCATGATTTCAATCGGCTGTACAACTTGCCGTGGCTGTCATCTTGATACATGTCACGTCGGAATTGCAACGCAAATCGAATCTGAAGCACAAGCGAAAGAACATGGTCTTCGTCGCTTTGTACCAAGACAATTAGATCTTGCAGTAGATGGATTAACGCAACTATTCTCTACATTTGGCGAAGAACTGAAACGTCTTACTGGTCAATTGGGCTATACGAATTTACAAGAAATTGTAGGTCGTTCAGACTTGCTTGTCCAAGCTCGTGGCTTACAACAATTGGATTTATCCAATATGTTGGCTGTAGATGTAGAACAATACACGCCAAATCTTCCTGAAGTAAAAGAAGAAAATGCAGTACCATATGCTGTTCAATCGAAAGAGCTCGTAGCCGTAGGTGTCGATCAACGGGTAATGGGTAGTCTGGAATCATGCTACCGTGTTCGCTCGAAATTAGCAGGTACACCTGACCTTGAACCAATTACGTTAAAATATAATGGATCTATTCCAGGTAACGGATTAGGTGCATACAACAGCGAGAATATCTTCATTCACGTGAGTGGCGGTGGCCAAGACGGAGTCGGTAAAACAGCTCTTGGCGGTGGCATTTACATTATGAAGGCAAGAGGCAAAGACGGTAAGTTTTATAATGGCTCTGTTGGGAAAGGTTTTGGCTACGGTGCACAAAAAGGATCCCTTTACGTACAAGGAAATGCGGATGCCCGTGCAGGAATTCGTCTTTCTGGAGCTGATATCATTGTAGGCGGACGCTTACACGAACCACTACCAGCTCATGAATATGGAAATATTGCCGTACATGCCAATATTAAAGGCTTTGCATTTGAGTATATGACCAATGGACGCGGTCTTGTAATGGGAGATCCAGGTCCATGGATTTGCGCTGGTATGACTGGAGGCGTTATCTACCTTCGTCACCAACCAGAAATGGGCCTAACAGACGAAGCGCTCCAAAATCGTATTGCAAAAGGTGCAAAGGTAACAATGCAACCTCTTACTGAAAAAGGTAAAGCTGGCGTTACGGAAATGCTACTTGATTACATTCGTGTATTAACCGAGCATGAACAATACGAAGAAGTAAGTATTGTTTCTGCCTTGTTAGACGATGTGGCAAGCCACTTCCGTGAGGTTATTCCAACGAAACTACAAGCAGATCCATCAGAATCTACAGAATGATTCTGAATTTAAAAATCCCCCTGCTACTTACTAGTAGCAGGGGGATTTTTATTTATGGAGAAACCGATTCTAAATTTTGAATATGATATAAATTATAATAATATCCATGCTTATTCATCAACTCATCATGGGTTCCCATTTCTTTAATTTCTCCGTCTTCTATATAAACAATTTTATCAACATGTGTGATCGTTGACAGACGGTGCGCAATAATAATCGTAGTTCGATCTGTTGTTAGCGCTTGAAGTGACTCTTGAATGTATTTTTCATTTTCTAAATCCAGAGCAGATGTTGCTTCATCTAGTATAATCATAGACGGATCTTTCAAGAAAACACGGGCAATAGCAATGCGCTGACGCTGTCCACCTGAGAGCTTCATTCCACGTTCTCCAACTATTGTGTCATATCCATTTGGAAGATTTAAAATGAACTCATGCGCATGTGCTGCTTTTGCTGCTTCAATAATTTCTTCCTCTGAAGCTTCTGGCCGTCCATATAAAATATTGGAACGAATCGTATCACTAAATAATAAATTATCCTGAAGTACAATACCAATGTGGCCTCGTAAGCAAGTTAAATCATAATCCCTTACATCTATATCATCAATTTTAATAGCACCATCCGTTACATCATAAAAACGCGGAATTAAACTGACGAGCGATGACTTTCCCCCACCGCTTAGCCCAACAAGCGCTACCTTCTCACCAGATTGTATAGTGAGATTGATTTGTTGTAACACTTCTGCATCTTTTTCATTATATCGAAATGAAACATCTTCAAAGGAAAGTTTCCCCTCCATCTTATTTCGTACCTTTGCATCCGGTTTATTCTCCACATCATAGGTTTTATCAAAAAGCTCAAATACCCGGTCCATCGATGCAAGCGATTGAGTCAGTGTAGTTGATGAATTTACAAGACGACGAAGCGGATTATACAAACTATCCATATACCCTACAAAGGCTACCATCGATCCTAATGAAAGCTGTCCTTGAATAACTAAATAAGCGGCAAATCCAATTACGATAAGTGGACCTAAATCCGTTAACGTATTAACAGATGCAAACGTCTTAGCATTCCAATTCGTATGCTTCAACGCTCTATTTAAAAAATCTCCATTCTTCCCTGCAAACTGCTCTTTTTCATATTCCTCTAAAGCGAAGCTACGAGTGACTTGAATTCCTTGAATTCGCTCATGTAAATAACCCTGCATCGTTGCTAGTGCTTGGGAGCGCGCTCGCGTCAATTTACGTAGCCGGGCAAAAAAATACTTTACAGATACCATGAAAATAGGTAAAACGAGCAGTGAAATAAAGGTAAGCTTTCCGTTTAAAGAAAACATAACTGCTATTGCAATTCCAATCGTAGCAATATCTAACCATACATTCATCAAACCGGTAATAACAAAATCCTTTGTCTGCTCTACATCATTAATGACACGTGAAATGACTTCCCCTGTTTTCGTATTGGAATAAAATCGTAAACTTAGCTTTTGTAAATGTGCAAACAAATGCTTTCTCACATCATACAACACTAGATTTCCAATCTGTTGTGCGTAATATTGACGATAATATTCTATTGGTGGCCTTAGCACGGCAAATATGAATAAGGCAATGCCCATGGCGATAAATAAGTGATTCGTTTGCACCAGGATGGAATCCTTACTATGTATCACATCATCAATTAAATACTTTAAAAGAAATGGTATAATCAAAGGAATACCAAACTTAATTACTCCAATCACAATCGTTACGAATATCTTCCCTTTATATGGTTTAACGAACTGTAAATATCGTTTTATACTGTTCAAACAACCATTCCCCCTATGCGGTAAGAAACCTGCTGAATATGATCAGCAGGCCTCTAATCTCTATACATTAAATAGCGCTCGTACCAAATATCAACAAAATCTGGGGCAAAAGGGCCTTTTCTTTGGTGAATCCATTGGATGAGAATATTCATATTTTGCTTAAGTTTGGTATGAATCGCTTCCGGATATTGCATCTGCTTACGATGCATTTCATATTCATCCTCGTCAAGTAAAACATACGTCATATCTGGATATACCTTAATATCTAAATCATAATCAATATACTTTAGTGCCTCAGCATCATAGGCAAAAGGTGAGCTTAAATTACAATAATAATAGATCCCGTCTTGTCTCAACATCCCGATTATATTAAACCAATGGCTCCCATGAAAATAACAAACAGCTGGTTCTCTTGTTACCCATGTTCGTCCATCTGATTCTGTCACAAATGTTCGATCATTTGCTCCAATAATAACTCCCTTTGTTGACTTTAAAATAGTCGTTTCTTCCCATATTCTATGAATGTTTCCGTCATGCTTATAACTATGTATTTGTACCTTTTCACCTTCCTTGGGAATGCACATGCTTCTCCCTTCCTTCATCACAATAGACTACTCGTAAGTAGCGTTTTCTCCTATTATAACGGTTAGAGGAACATTTTAAAACAAAAGTCTGACATCTAAGATAAACACAAAGTAAATATATGTAAAACAGCACTCCCATGGAAGAGGAGTGCTGTTTTCATTATTGCTGTGGATTTTGATATTTTCCTGAAGCTTTTGATTTGCTTGCTTCAGCTTTTGAATTTAAACTTTTCACTTCTTGAACATCAGTTTCAGTTGAAAACTCTGTCCCGTAGTTAGCAATTTGTTGTTTTGTTTTTTGAATGCTGGCACCAGATGCTACTTTGTTTGGTTGGTTGTTATTCATCATTATCACCTCCACATAAGATAATGTAACCAACTCCCTTTTCAAATATCCGAAAAAAAATTAGGAAATTTAGGTGATGTAAAGAATAACAATCGGACAATTTATGCAAGATAAGGAAGCGGTAGGAGGCGATATAACGTGTATGTAGGAAGAGATATGACACAACTATCTATGATTGCAAAGCAAAAATGGGATAAAGAAGAATTAACCTATTTCCATCATTCCTTACAGCAAATGCTACCCTATTTAAATGCAGAGGGCCAGACCATTTATAAAGAAATTGTGAAGGAAATAAAAGATCGGGGTGGCTTACATCGAAATGAAGCTGATTGGTCACACGGAACAGACGTTTCCTATGATTAAAGGCGTACTTCTCTTATATGAGGTACGCCTTTCCGTTCTATTCGGTAAGAACGAGTTGTTCATACATTTTTTTATGAGACTGGGAAAATGTATACTGAGAAAAGTCTGCTTTGTCAATCAGCCTTAGCGTATCCGATTCTTTCACATTGGAGACCATTCCCTTATAGACAGTAATATCCCAGATGCGATGGGAAAATGTATGGGAGACGTTCGTTACATACTCCGTTATGTCTGCATTGATACTAAACTTTTCTTTCAAGTAATAGGATAGCTGTTGCTTAGGATTACTTATTCCTTCTTGCAACTCGATGTTTGGAAATTCCCACATATTTGCAAGCAAACCTGAGCTCGGACGTTTGTGTATTACATATCTTCCCTCTTTATCGACAACGATTCCTGCTACAATTGGAACTGCTTTCGGCTCCTTTGCTTTACTTTTAACAGGAAGCTCTTGCTGCACTCCTTCGTGAAATGCACGGCAATGGGCCCTCACGGGGCATAACAAGCAGGACGGATTTTTTGGAATACAAATAAGTGCTCCAAGCTCCATCAATCCTTGGTTGAAATAGGATGGATTCTCGTGGGATATTACTTCTCGAATAATTGCTTCAAAGAGCTTTCGCGTTTTAGGCTTAGCAATATCATCCCATATGGATAATATTCGAGACATTACACGCATTACATTTCCGTCCACAGCCGGCTCAGGAACATCATAAGCAATGCTTAAAATGGCACCTTGCGTATAAGGGCCAACCCCTTTTAGCTTACCGATTTCCTCTGCTGTGTTTGGAACAATACCATTATAGTGAGTCTGTACTTCTTTCACAGCAGCGTGTAGATTTCGTACTCGCGAATAATATCCGAGACCTTCCCACGCTTTTAGCACCTTCTCTTCATCCGCATTTGCTAACGTTTCTAATGTAGGGAACTGCTTCATAAAATTGTTATAGTACGGCTTTACCGCTTCAACGCGCGTTTGTTGTAGCATAATTTCCGAAACCCATACTCGGTACGGATTTTTATTTTCTCGCCAAGGTAAATCGCGTTGCTCCGTTTCAAACCATTGTATTAAATCATTTCGAAATTGTTCTTTATTAAATTCGGCTAACATTTCAAGATGCTCGTGCAAAATGATCCTCCTACTTAAAACATTCGTTTTTGTATTTAAATACTATTATAATAAAGAGAGACGGCTAACTTTGGTTTTTTGTACACACCTATACTTTCGGTTTTTAAAAATTGGGTTCATTGGAGGTTATTTTGTGGATACAGCCACTCATTTAGCAATGGGAATTACATTAGGCGGACTTGCCACCCTTGATCCAGTTATCGGGCAAACTACATTGGGTCCGCAAGCAGTTATGCTCGCAACTATTGTAGGTTCAAATATTCCCGATATTGACACCGTTTTGAAGTTACAAAACAATGCGAAATATATCCGTAATCATCGAGGGATTACACATTCCATTCCATTTGTACTTCTCTGGTCTTTATTAGTAGGACTATTTGTCCATTTTAGTTTTTCAGACGTTTCCCTATATCATCTTCTACTTTGGTCATTTCTCGCTGTATTTCTCCACGTGTTTGTGGATATATTTAATGCTTATGGTACACAAGCACTTCGACCATTTACACGAAAATGGCTTGCTCTTGGTGTAATCAATACATTTGATGCCGTTATCTTCTTTATTCATGTCATTGCAATTGCCTTCATTTCCGCCGGTGTAAATAAAGGAATGTCAGCGCTCATTTCCTACATTGCAATGGCTATCTATTACATCGTTCGCATTGTGATGCGAACACATATTGAAAATATTGTAAAGAAGAGATTTCATAAGGTAGAAAAAGTCATTATTTCACCAACAATGCGATTTTATCACTATCATCTTGCCATTGTAACAGATCAGTACTATTATGTAGCTCACATTCACCGCGGTAATATTCTGCTCTTTGACAAATTTGAACGAGTTCCTCTTCCTGACACTGACATTATACAAGCAGCACGAAAGGATGCAAATATTTCAGCCTTTCTTTCCTTTTCTCCAGTTTATCGTTGGGATATATTCGAATTTACTAATTGCTACGAAGTAAGGTTTATTGATCTACGGTATCGCAGTAAAAACTATTACCCGTTTGTTGCAATTGTACAGCTAGATAAACAATTAAACATCATGAGCTCCTATACAGGATGGATTTTCAGCGAAGAAAAACTACGTAAAAAGTTGGATGTATTACCGGATTAATATTCGTATGATTAAAAATAGGCTGGTTAAGAAGATGACTTAATCAGCCTATTAATGCTTTGTATAATCATCCCGATTAAGTAAATGCTTATACTTCGGGTTATTAGAAACGATTTCATGAAGATGAGCCCCATGATTCTCAATCCATGTCGTCACAATTTTTTCCGTTATTTCTTCTCCGTTATATACGCCTGCCCGCGCATAGGTAGCTTCAAAATCTCCCCACAGCAATTCTACCCATATTCGGCCTTGTGCGTATGAGAGTTTTTCGTTTTTTTCCATAAGAAGGACGGTCAGTTTTTCTATAATATCATTCATGCCAACGCTCCTTTGCCAAAGTTTGTCACCCTATTACTTACATAGTTCTTAACGCTCCCGCACATCCTAATCTTGATACATCGTATCAAAGAACTTAAGGAGGGGTTTTCCTTGGGTAAGCAAAATGAAGTATATTCTAAAAAGAAAAATAACAGTAAAATCGACGGTCCGCCAAAGGCAAAAGCACGTTTTTCTTCCAAACGACCTGATGGTACGATTGCAACGCATCCTCAGGAACGTATGCGCGCAGATAAAGATTAACATTAAAGCAAAGAGGTGACTTACGCATGAGCTATCGCAATGGGTTAGATCCACGCTCTGAACTATTTCGTCACAACTGGACCCGTCCAAAACGAGCTAAATCCCAAGTCAATGGGCAAACACAGCAAACACAATCCTTGATTATTTTAGCAGCTGAGTGTAAAAAACGGCAGTTTTAATTGGACCAAAAACCAGAGAAAATTATTTCTCTGGTTTTTTTAATAATGAAATTGGCAATGCCTCTTCTTCTTGTTCTTGCTTACCCTCACGGTAGCCCCATGCAAATACACCTTTAAAATATGTAATTGTAAAGTGAACACCTGGTTCGTCTGTAATTTCATAGACGCCGCCCACATCAAATTCAGTGGGATCCATCGTATAGGCCTTTGCCATTGCCATTTTACGCATTAACACCTCGTACTCGTTAATCATACCCATCTGTTCCGCTTTTACCGCTTTTTCTTTCAACTTTCCCATTTCTTCCTGTAATTCATGGTACGAGAATTCACTATACCGTTTTTCCATATGATTTTCCTCCAAGTTAGGCAATTTAAAATCCGATAATGGTATAATTGTACTACACTAACAAAGGTTATTCCTCCGAAAGCTCTTGAATGATTTGCTCAATTAAATCAAGCTTAAATCCTTTTCTGTATAAGCTTTGCTTGATCTTTATTTTTCCTGTCATATCATCATCTTTATACTTTTCAAATAATTTTCTGCCTTGCTTCATAGCTGCTGTCCACTCTGCTCGGTCGTCTTGCTCTTCTTGCTCATTGGTGACAATGGCAATGATGGAAGATGGATATCCTTTTCTCATCAGCATTTCCTCAAGCTTTTTTTTCGTTTGAAAGGCAGATAATTGCTTCAATGTTTTCCGCTTTTTTTCACATAAGGCAACCGCACTTTCAATTTGCTTATCCTCCGGGTATTCATGTAAACTAGAAGTAATAACATCTTGCATAACACCTTTTTCAGCTAGTTCTCGCCGAATGACAATCGGCCCTTTCTTCCCAACGTTACATTGCGTTCGAACGTAAGCAAGGGCGTATTCTTGATCATTCACGTACCCTTCTTGCTGCAGTTTGTTGATCGCCTCCTGCACTACAGCCATGCCGAGCTCTTTCTTACGTAAATATTGTTCTATCTCATGTTTGGTACGCATTTGATAGGATAGAAATACGATTGCCTGTAAATAACATTTGCGTACTTCTTCATCATAGAGAATATCGGCAAGTGCTAGCTCATCTATTTCCATTCCCTTTTTAAGTCCATGCTTGATAAGCGTGCTCTCATCCACACCAAAGCCAAATTCTTCGCCATGTCCCCTGTCTATGTAAATGTTATAACGCTCTTTCGATGATTTTTGTACTTGAATTTTTGTAATCATAGCCATTTGGCTCACCTCGTAATTGGGATATTAAATTTGGTTATCCCATTGTAACTTCACTCTAAATTATTGTAGCACACGTATCTCAATTTCAACGAATCAACATATATATAATAGGGAGTGATAGCCATGAACATATTAATTTCTGGCGGCACTGGTTTCATTGGAAAAGCCCTTTGCTCACTTTTGACAAGCAAAGGACATACACTATACGTCCTAACAAGAAGTAGTAGAGCAACAGAACAATCTAATATATACTATATAAAATGGCAAGCAACAAATGAAACATTGCCTATTCCATATGTCGATGCTGTCATCAATTTAGCTGGTGAACCAATTAATAGCGGTCGCTGGACAGAAACAAAGAAACAACAAATTGTAAGTAGTCGCGTTACTACGACACAAGCACTTTTGCAGCAGCTTTCCAAGCAAAGCAATCGGCCACATGTATTTATTAACGCAAGCGCAATTGGGTATTATGGTACCTCACTTACCGAAACCTTTACTGAGAATAATCGTAACGCAGGTAACGACTTTCTAGCGACGACAGTTGATAAATGGGAAGCGGAAGCAAAACAGGCAGAGAATCTAGGTATGCGCACGGTATTCACTCGGTTTGGAATCGTTCTTGGCAACGGAGGAGCTCTGCCGAGTATGACACTTCCCTACCGTCTCTTTGCTGGTGGAACGATAGGATCTGGAAAGCAATGGGTTTCATGGATTCATGTAGAGGACGTTGCACGTATGATTGTATTCGCCCTAGAAAATGAACAAATAAAAGGGCCAATCAATGTAACGGCACCTAAGCCCCTCACGATGAAGGAATTTGGAAAGGTAATTGGGAAAGTAATGAAACGACCCCACTGGACTCCTGTTCCATCCTTCGCACTAAAACTAATTCTTGGTGAAATGAGTATACTTGTTTTAGAAGGGCAGCGTGTACTACCAGAGAAAGTCATGCAACATGGGTTTACATTTACTTATCCTAATCTTGAGGAAGCATTGTCTACAATTTTAAAGTAGCTAAGGGGTTTACGATGAAAATATTATTCCAAAACGCAACTATTTTTCCCATCACTGCACAAAAATTACATGGAGATCTTCTTGTAGAAAATGGTAAAATCCGTGCAATTCAACCCACTATTACACCAAGCAGCGATATGCAAATTATTGATGGAATGGGCATGTATTTGTTTCCTGGCTTTATCGATGTGCATACGCATCTCGGTTTATATGATGAAGGAACAGGCTGGGCAGGAAATGATGCAAATGATACAATCGAAGCCTTAACTCCCCATATTCGTTCGATTGACGGCATATATCCGCTTGATATTGCATTTCATGATGCAATAAAACATGGAATTACTACCGTTCACGTTATGCCAGGAAGCCAAAACGTCATTGGTGGAACAACCTGTGTGATGAAAACTGCAGGTAAAAACATCTCAAATATGGTCATCGAGGAGCCAGCCGGATTAAAAATTGCACTCGGAGAAAATCCGAAACGCGTTCATAGTAATGGAAGCGATGCATCCATTACAAGAATGGGTATTATGGGTATGCTGCGCGAAACCTTCTACGAAGCACAGCAATATGGTAGATCAACGGATTTTCGAATCAAGCCTATTTTACAAGCTCTCAATCGTGAAATTCCGGTTCGCATTCATGCACACCGCGCAGACGACATTCTAACTGCCATTCGGTTAGCTGATGAATTTAATTTGGATTTACGTATTGAACACTGTACCGAAGGACATCTAATTGCAGAAGAACTGGCTGGACGAAACTTACAAGTAAGCGTTGGCCCAACGTTCACAAGAAAATCCAAAGTGGAGTTAAAAAACAAGTCATGGAGCACATATGCTAAACTAGATGAGGTCGGAGTTGATATTTCAATCACGACGGACCATCCGTACACACCCATTCAATACTTAAATTTATGCGCTGCTATTGCTGTTCGTGAGGGCTTATCGGAAGACAATGCACTCCGTGCCATTACCATTAATCCTGCTAGAAATCTAAAGCAGGATCACCGAATTGGAAGCTTAGAAATAGGCAAGGATGCTGATATTGTCCTTTGGTCTCATCATCCATTTCACTACTTAGCAAAGCCCACAATAACGATGGTAAATGGTCAAATAATTTACAAAAATATTAATATAAACTAGTTTATTTTTTTAACAAGATAAAGTATTATGAAATTACAAGAAAATACAACCATAATCAATTTTTACAATTGATCAATGGGGAAGGCAAATGGTGCGCCACCAGTATGATAGACTGGTTCTAGTGGGTTCGATTCCCACCCCGAAATTTTTTCAAGCAACATTAAAAAATTTCGAGGGTGGGTTTACTTTTGTGAGCTTTCTACCCTCATTAAAGGAGGATATAGAATGTTAAAAAAACGTGACCTACACGACTGCTCTACACTTTATGATTTGATGGTACACCCAAGTGTCTTTCCTTTTGTTCGTCATAAAGTATCTTCCTACGAGGAGTTTCTCTTTGTCACAAAACAAATGATTGAAGAAGAAGACCGCGGGGAGCTTATTTCAAGAACAATTTTGGATGAATGGGGCAATCCTATTGGCACTATTACATTATATGATATTGCACAGGGTGCTGGATTTTTAGGAACATGGATTGGCCAGCCTTATCATGGCAAAGGATATAATAAATTGGCAAAAGACTCTTTTTTCCATGAAGTTTTTTACGAGCTCAATATGGAAACAATTTTTATGAGAATTCGGAAAGTAAATACACGTTCTATTAAGGCTGCACAAAAACTACCGTACGTCACGCTTGCTAATGAAACGAGAAAGTCTGTTTATGAGCAAATTAATGCAACTGAAGATACATTCGATTTATATGAAATTTCCAAGGACCAATACACGCTACACACATTGCGTGAAAGTGTATTGATGGATACAACCCATCATTTAAAAGAAGCTTAAATGTATATGACACCTCTCTATTGGAAACGATACATAATGATTCCAATTACTTGAGGTGATTCATAATGGATAAGAAGAAACGTGAAAAGATGAGAAATAAGTTATCGGCTGCACAAGAGGTATTGTATCAACGTGAATTTAAACGTGCCGACCGAGAAGCTGGATTTAAGCCGGGTGGTATTTATTAGTACTGGAAACGAAACCTTTTCTTATGATCGAGATGATACGAGGAGATTACCCCTTGTATCATTTTTTTGTTATGCACATTCTCATATTCTTTTCCACAATTTTTACAAAAAATGTGAATAACTTCACAGTTATCTACATATATTTTGATATATAAATTATCATTTACTGATTTATTGTGGATATCATTTAAAACTATGTGGATAATGTGGATATTATTGTTAATAGTGGGAGATTTTAATGAATTAGACATGAATTAATTGTGGATAACCTGAGCAACTTTCTAAAAGAAATCAATTCAAAAAGCATCTCTTCCTAGCAAGGAAAAGATGCCTTTTGAATGAATACTGGTTTTTATCTAACCGGTTCGAGCACCATATGTTGTTGTGTTTGCTTTTCTAAGATAGTAGAAACAACTTGTATTGCTGCCTGTGGATTGTGGATCTTTCGTAATGCATCGCGCATTTTCTCAAGTTTCCAATCATCCTTTAGCAATTGATTTGTTTTTAAAAACACATCTTCTTCTTCACGAACGACTACGGCTGCTCCCATTTCTTCAAAATAATCCGCATTTTCATTTTCTTGTCCTGGTACTGGATGATAAAGTACAACAGGAACCTGCAACGAAGCGACCTCACTTAGCGTAATGCCACCTGGCTTTGTAATCAAACAGGTTGAAATACGAAATAGTTCGTCAATTTGCTCCACGTATCCGAAAACATTAATGGAATCTCCTTGCAATTGCTGAATCTCATTCCGCAATTCTTCATTTTTTCCGCAGATAACAACAACCTGCAAATTATCCACTTTCATAAATAGCTCACACAATTCCTTCACGTTCCCTAAGACACCATGTGCCCCCGCCAAAATAAGCAATGTTTTTTTGGATGGGTTTAACCCGTACTTTTCATAATAATTATGATGTACTGTAAGAGTTTCAAAGTTTTGCCGGATTGGTATCCCAGTAGTAGTAATTTGTTCACGAGGTATTCCTATATTTGTAATCAATTCCTTTACATATTCAGTTGCGACAAAATAATGATCCACGTATGGATGTACCCAAATTTTATGAAGGCAGAAATCGGTTAACACATTATAAACAGGAGTGTCTATACCGGATTTCTTTTTTAATTCTGGAACCGCGATAATAGGAAATGTATTAATGATAATATCCGGCTTTTCAGTATGTAATATAGAAGTAAGCCGTCTTTTTCCAAAGTTTGCATACCATCTTGCAAATTTTTTATTATAAATCTTTTCTACTCCGTAATAAAACAATCGGTATAAATCCTTCCCAATTGTATAACTTTTTAAGTATAGATATTTTGTAATATCGGTAAGAACAGGGTGTGATTCTGTAAATAAATCACGCACAATGACTTGTTTTATTCCTCTCTGATGAAACGCCTGTTCAAGTGTTTTTGCTACCTGCGCATGTCCGTTACCATAGTGCGCAGTAAAAATTAACACTTTGGGGTTATTGCTCAAACAAATTCACTCCTAGCTCTTTCTGTTTTTAATGTCATGAAGAAAAGCAACATTAAAAACAACTTCCATAAATTTTACATCTTTGCAAAGAAAATTATTATTCCGTTTACAAATATAGAATACCTTGTTTAGTATACTCCATTCTACTTCTCTTCTCCATAAGAAAAGCAGGCAAGCTAGTTTCACAGCCTGCATTCTTCCTCACAAGAAAAACCTAATTCAAAAGAATTAGGTTTTCTGTTAGAATTTTTCTCGCACGAGTAACACATTCTTCTGAAGGTGGTTCAATTCCGTTTAGTGGGTACGATAAACCTAGTGCTTTCCACTTATATACGCCAAGTTTATGATATGGCAATACCTCAACCTTCTTTATATTTGTTAGGGTTGTGAGAAAAGTAGCTAGATTACGCAGATTTTCTTCACCATCCGTAATCGTAGGGACGAGGACATGCCGAATCCATACAGGCTTTCTTCTCTGTGACAAATAACGAGCAAAGGATAAGATATGTTCATTTGGTTTTCCCGTAAGCTTACGATGGCTACGGGAATCAATGTGTTTAATGTCAAGTAACAATAAATCGGTATAGTTCATTAATTCTCCGAGCTTTTCTTGAAATGGCATCTCTTCACTATAGCATCCACCGGAAGTATCAATCGCTGTATGGATGCCGAGCCCCTTACATTGTTTAAATAACTCTATTAAGAAATCCAGCTGCAAAAGGGGCTCCCCACCGCTAACGGTTATGCCGCCTTTCGTTAGGAATGGTAAATAACATTTCACATCTTCAATTATTTCTTCCACAGATATTTCTTTACCGGCTCCTATTTCCCATGTATCGGCATTATGGCAATATTGACAGCGCAGCAAACATCCTTGCAGAAAAATCACATAGCGTATGCCTGGACCATCAACGGTACCGCATGATTCTATAGAATGAATGCGCCCTTTCATCATATACGCCCCTTTCGTTACATGGATTCGTGCATTGTACGATTGATTACTTCTATTTGCTGTTCGCGTGTTAATTTAATAAAGTTAACTGCATAGCCAGATACACGTATCGTTAGCTGTGGATATTTTTCTGGATGATCCATGGCATCAAGAAGTGTTTCTCTATTAAATACATTAACATTTAAGTGATGACCTTCTTTTCTTGCATAACCATCTAACATGGTTACTAGATTTTCAATTTGCGTACTTTCTTCTTTTCCAAGTGCCTTAGGAATAATTGAAAATGTATTGGATATTCCGTCCAAGGCATGATGATAAGGAAGCTTGGCAACGGAAAGTAAGGATGCCAGTGCGCCCTTCGTATCTCGGCCATGCATTGGATTTGCACCTGGTGCAAATGCTTCACCCATACGACGACCATCAGGAGTATTTCCTGTTTTTTTACCATATACAACATTTGACGTAATGGTCAAAATCGACATGGTTGGAACAGAGTCTCGATATGTCTTTTGTTTACGAAGCTTCTTCATAAAGCGCTCTACGATATCAATTGCAATACTATCCACACGATCATCATTATTACCGTATTTAGGAAATTCTCCTTCAATTGCAAAATCCACAGCAATGCCATTCTCGTCGCGAATTGGCATCACTTTTGCATATTTAATCGCACTTAGAGAATCTGCTACAACAGATAGACCTGCAATTCCTGTTGCCATTGTGCGAATAATGTCTGTGTCATGTAGAGCCATTTCAATCCGTTCATAGCTATATTTATCGTGCATGTAATGAATAACATTTAATGTGTTGATATATAATTCTGCTAGCCAATCCATCATCGTGTCAAACTTCTTCATTACCTCTTCGTATTGCAGTACTTCTGCCGTAATCGGTGCATATTCTGGTCCAATTTGTTGTTTTAGTTTTTCATCTTTCCCACCATTAATGGCATATAAAAGTGCTTTCGCTAAATTCGCACGTGCCCCGAAAAATTGCATTTGCTTTCCAATTCGCATAGCGGATACGCAGCAGGCAATCCCGTAATCATCACCATATTCAGCACGCATTACATCATCATTTTCATACTGGATGGCTGATGTCTTGATGGACATCTGAGCACAATAGTTTTTAAATGCTTGCGGTAATTTTGTAGACCAAAGCACCGTCAAGTTAGGTTCCGGAGCAGGTCCTAAGTTCGTTAATGTATGGAGAAAACGGAATGAGTTTTTCGTAACAAGTGGACGTCCATCTAAAGCAACACCGCCAATGGATTCTGTAACCCAAGTTGGATCACCTGAAAATAGTTCATTATAATCGGGTGTTCTTGCAAATTTCACAAGACGAAGCTTCATAATGAAATGATCGACTAGCTCTTGTGCTGCTTCTTCTGTTAATGTTCCGTTTTGTAAATCACGTTCTACATAGATATCAAGGAATGTTGACGTACGTCCTAAGCTCATAGCAGCCCCGTTTTGCTCTTTAATAGCAGCAAGATACGCAAAGTATAGCCATTGAAAAGCCTCACGAGCAGTAGTCGCAGGTTTTGAAATATCAAATCCATAGGAAGCTGCCATTTTCTTAAGTTCTGACAGAGCCCGATACTGTTCAGCTATTTCCTCGCGAAGACGAATAACTTCCTCACTCATTGTTTTCGATGTATTTTCGAAATCATTTTTCTTCTCTTCCATCAGACGATCTACACCATACAATGCAACGCGGCGATAATCACCGATAATACGTCCACGTCCATACGCATCTGGTAATCCTGTAATAATAGCTGATTTTCGCGCTGCCTTCATTTCAGCTGTATATACATCAAATACGCCTTGATTATGAGTCTTTCGCCAATCTCGAAAAATTTGACTTATATCCTCTCTCACTTTAAAGCCATATGATTCGCATGCTTGCTCTGCCATACGAATACCGCCAAACGGTTGGAGAGAGCGCTTACATGGTTCATCAGTTTGAAATCCAACAATCGTTTCTAATTCCTTATTTAAATAACCAGGTTTATGCGAGATAATCGTTGATACGATCTCAGTATCCATATTTAAGACGCCTTCACTTAGTCTTTCTAATTGAGTAAGCCCCAATACTTGCGCCCACAACGTTTTCGTTGCATCGGTAGCTTCTGTTAGGAATGATTCATCCCCGTTGTAGCCATTCATATTTTGTAATATAAAATCACGGACATTAATTTCACGTTTCCAAGTTGCACCTTTAAAGTTTTGCCAAGCATCTTGTACTTTTTCTATCAATTGAGTCATCTGAATCTCCTCCATTCCATTCATAAGGGACAAGACTTTTGATATAACAAGTTTCATTATAAGCATACTATTTGAAGCAAAGTAATTACACTCTTAGATGTGACACATTTGTGAATGATTTCACAAATGAATGTCCATCTTTAAAACGAGAAAGATGCACCAAAGGCGCATCTTTCTCGTTTAATTTGACTGAAAGCTAACATATCTCGGATTTGCATTAATCCATTCATTTCCTCCTACGTTGTACCAGCCATTTTGCTCACTAAATACAATATACTTTTCTCCCTTTTTCACTGTTTTAACAATTCTTCCTGTCATATTTGGCGTTGCTCGTACATTAAGATTACGGACAAGAATCGTTGCTATCCCAGTCACATTGGGTTGAGATGCACTCGTACCACTAGGAACGAATGAAACATAGGCGCTATTAGCACTGATCCATTCATTTCCTCCTACGTTGTACCAACCGTTTTGTTCATAATATACTTGATAGGCTTCTCCTTTATATACAACCTTCACGATACTACCATTTATGCTAGGGGCTGAACGAACATTTAACGCATCAGCAAGGATTGTGGCAATGCCGGAAGTAACCTGTGCTGGAGGTGGAATAGTTTGTCCATTAGGTGTAAACGTAACGTATTGAGGCTTTGCACTAATCCACTCATTTCCACCTACGTTATACCAGCCATTTTGTTCGCTATATACGATATAGGCTCCTCCCTTATTCACCACTTTCACAATGGAGCCATTTAAGCTCGGCTCGGTGCGAACATTTAATGAATCAACTAAAACCGTGGCAATTCCTATTCCATTTGGAGATGGCTGCGGTACTGGTTCGGGACTATCGCCTTCGCTTGATGCGTTAAATTCATTCACAACGTCTTGTACTAAATTAGAAAAAGTACGTCCTGTATACCGCAATGCGTTCGACGGATCCTCTCTTCTCGACGGGTCAAGTTCTTCATGTCCTATAATACTAGTGCTAGGGTCTAACCCAAATCGATAGCAGATATATGCAAGAACCCACACGTAACGCTTGTAAGCCTCCTCGTTATCGATTGACCCATTATCTGAAAAGCAAAGTTCCACTCCAATTGCTGCATCATTTGCATCCACACCAAAGCGCTCATTATCACCCGTTACTTCATAGCGCACATGCCACGCTTTTTCCGGTGCATTAGTCAAAGCCGGAATACATTCTATGATTTGTTTATCATCTACAAATAAATGAGCAGAGGCACTTATTTCATTGCGAGAACTTTCATAGTAGCTTACATTTTCTGCTGCAGTTGAATTCGTATTTCCTGTATCGTGCGCGACAATAAATACAACTTTTTGAATTAAGAGGCCTGATCTTCGTAAACTAGGTGACGTTAAATACTGAGGAATCACATCATACTTCATTGAAAAGCCCATTTTTTCTCCTCCTTACTAGTAGTTAAAGCATGTACATGCTTTCATACTAGAAATAAAGTACAACTCATGAAATTGGGAAAGAATATTATTTTCCCACTAGCAGTATATTCAAACTTTATTTAATATCTAATACCCCCTTTGAAAAGGGACACTATATGACGCCTTTTTTTATAACGTTATCCTTTTTTGGATAGCTACGCAGTATTTGTCCCAAACTAACCGTATTCCATACTAAGGAGTGATGAGTATGCGTAAAACCAAAATTGTTTGTACGATTGGACCAGCTAGTAGCAGCTTAGAAAAATTGAAAGAGTTGATCCAAGCTGGCATGAATGTGGCACGTCTAAATTTTTCCCATGGTACTTATGAAGAGCATCGTGCACGTATTGAAATGATCCGTCTTGCTTCGTTACAAACCGGAATTACGGTTGCCATTTTATTAGATATCAAAGGACCAAAAATTCGAACACACGAGTTTGCTGGGGGCGAAGCGCGGTTAGAGGATGGTTCAACTGTTATTGTTTCTATGACTAAGGTGCTAGGCACAGCAGAGCATTTTTCTATTACATACGAAGGACTATATGATGATGTAGCAATCGGCTCCCGCCTTCTACTCGACGATGGATTATTAGAATTAGAAGTAGTTGACAAGAGAAACCAAGAACTACAAACAACCGTCATTCACGGCGGAATCTTGAAAGATCATAAAGGCATGAATGTTCCAGATATAGACATCCGTCTTCCCGGTGTAACGGAAAAAGATATGCAAGACATTCTATTTGGTATCTCTCAGCATGTAGATTTCATTGCAGCTTCTTATATTCGAGATGCCTCAGATGTTCTAAATATTAAGCATATTTTACAAGAACATCAGGCACCTAACATTCGTGTTATTCCAAAAATAGAAAATAAGCAAGGGGTGCAGCATATCGACTCTATTCTAGACGTTGCTGACGGGTTGATGGTTGCTAGAGGAGATATGGGTATCCAAATGCCCGCAGAAGAAGTACCACTTATACAGAAGATGTTAATTCAAAAGTGTAACGCTGTCGGCAAACCTGTTATAGTAGCTACACAAATGCTAGACTCCATGCAAAAGAATCCTAGACCAACGCGGGCAGAAGCATCTGATGTGGCAAATGCAGTTCTTGATGGTAGTGATGCGATTATGCTCTCTGGTGAAACTGCGGTGGGACTCTATCCAGTTGAATCTGTTCAAACGATGAACCGAATTTCTATTTCTACCGAGTCGTCTCTTGATTATGACAGACAGCAAAGAAATCGGATGGATTCAAGTACACCCCAAGTCACAGAAGCCATCGGACAATCCGTATCGCATGCAGCTCTATCACTCAATATAAACGCCATACTTTCCCCGACGAAAAGCGGGTACACAGCAAGAATGATTTCGAAATATCGTCCGAAAGCACCCATTATCGCTATAACTTCAGATGAAGTGGTCCAAAGACAACTATCACTGATATGGGGCGTCACCGCAATTCTAACAAAACCTGTAGCATCCACAGATGAAATGATACAACGTGCAGTGGAAGAAGCAAAAAAAGCCACACTTGTTGCAAATGGTGATACCATTATCATTACAGCTGGTGTTCCTATTGAAAAAATTGGTACCACGAATCTGATGAAAATTCAAATTGTATAATTTTTATATCAAAACGAAGTAATAATCATTTCATCTCCTTTGATAATCGTTTACTGTATAAGTAGAGTAGATAGGAGAGGAACGATGAGATGATGCAATGTATGGAAGCAACCGAACTCGAACAATTACTGAAACAAGCAAAATCGTATACGTCCAATGGAAAATTGGCCTCCTATATTCCCGCACTCAATCGTGCAAATCAGGATGATTTAGGAATTGCTATCATTACAACAAATCAAGAAATCATAACGGCTGGTAATGCAAGCACACTCTTTTCATTGCAAAGCGTTTCGAAGGTCATTCTGCTCGCGCTTGCACTTATGGATAGAGGTAGCGACTATGTGTTTTCTAAAGTAGGAATGGAACCGACTGGAGATCCATTCAACAGTATTATTAAACTTGAAACGACAAATCCTTCTAAGCCGCTAAACCCAATGATTAACGCAGGTGCACTGGCAGTAACAAGCATGATTACAGGAGACAATAATAAGGAAAAACTTGATCGCATCATACAATTTGTTAAAGAACTTACTGACAACAAATCCATTTCCTATTCGGATGAAATCGCAAGCTCCGAATTTGAAACTGCCTATTTAAATCGTTCTCTGTGCTACTACATGAAACAAAATAATATCATTGAATGCGGCGTGGAAGAATTAATGGAATTATATACAAAACAATGTGCCATTCTAATTAATTGTATAGACCTAGCACGCATTGGATTATTATTTGCGAGTGATGGCTATGATCACTTTACGAAAAAGCAACTCATCCCTGCTCACATTACGAAAATATGCAAAACCTTCATGGTTACTTGTGGTATGTACAATTCTTCCGGAGAATTTGCCATCCGTGTTGGCATTCCTGCAAAAAGCGGCGTAGCTGGTGGTATTCTTGCATCGGTAAAAAATCAAGCCGGCATTGGTATATACGGACCTGCCTTAGATGACAAAGGAAACAGCGTTGCCGGGGTGAAGCTACTAGAAATGCTAGCACGACAAGAAAATTGGAGCATGTTTTGATATAAAAAAGCTTTCTCAAAAGTCCTTTACATAAACAAAACCCACGAGGTCGTTTAGCTGACCTCTGTGGGTTTTTGTATGTACCTCCTGAAAAAAGGCGCAAATATCTTTATAATCTACTTATTTTGCTTTCGGTAGAAAATCGTTGGTAAATGCTTCGTCTACCTCGATTTGTGAACGTATGACTTGGTTATCAACTAAAAAATTCATATAATTTGTCCAAACACTTTCCTTCTGCACACCCCACTGCGGACTGTCATCTTGGTATTTCGTACTTACCCACTTTTGACTTTCTTTTACAAGATCTTTGTTAATGTCTGGTACATTTTGAATTAAAATATCCGCAGCTTCAGTCGGATTTTTAATAGCAAACTCATAACCCTGGGCAGTTGCGGCCATAAATTTCGTAACGACATCTTTATATTTATCCGCATTGGTTTCACTCGTTACAATAACGGGACTATAGGTATCTAGTACTGTATTTAAATCCTTTAGCATAATTGTATTTAATTCAACACCTGTACGTTTTGCTTCAATGCCGTCCCAGCCGTAATAAATCCATTCAAAATCTGCGTCACGTCCAATTGATTTTAGAAAATCCGTTTGACCTAAGAGAACTTTATTAACTTTTTTATAATTAGCATTATATTGCTTCATAATGCCATCAATGGTTGCTTCTTCAGCATGAGTGCCCCCTCCGCCGTAACGTTTTCCTTCGAAGTCCTTGGGTGATGTAATATTATCTTTCTTTAAAGATGCAAAGGCCGTTGTATTATGCTGCATAATAGTAGCAATCGACACTACTGGCACCTCATCTGCACGGGAAGTAGTAACATTTTGTTGAGAGCTAATCCCAAATTCAGCCTTACCAGAAGCTAACATTTGTTCAACCGACTCGTTTTTCCCTCGTTGAATAATAGTTACATCTAGGCCTTGGTTTTTATAATATTCTTTCGTTTTGGCTACATAGAGTCCCGTATGATTGGTGTTAGGAAGCATGTCCAACACGACTCTGATCTTTGTTAACCCACTCGTATCCTGCTTTGTTGGTGCAGATTGACATCCTACAATAGACAATAAAAATACTGTAATAATCGTTAGTAAAATACCTTTTCTCATTTATTTTCTTCCCTTCTATGTATCCAAGATGCAGCAAGCTTTGCGAATTATTCTGCTACAAAGTAATCCCTCTGTATGGGCTATCGAAGATTAAATTGAACACTTCCCCCTTAAATCTCCCCTGTATCCATTCTTCTATGCATTTCATTGTAGCATACAAAAACGTATCCATGAACTACATGCATTAGGTCACTTGGGCATTTAATTTTGTTGACCATTCACGAAGAATATATACAAAATTATTCCACAAAAAAGCCACTTATCACTTTATAGAAGACATACCCAGACTACACCTTGGGATGTACTGCTTCTTTGCATAAAGTTATAACTGGCTTATTCGCTTATGGTCTTACTTCCGTTAAAAAGTAAGGATAAACGAATCAGTTTTTTGAATTGTTTTGTTACATTTAGTATATGACTAGTGACCTCCATTGTTTGTTTTTATGTCAGATTTTTTTACAAAAACAAGATAAACATACGTGATATAGTGATTTCTAATTTGCAAGAGCTCGTTCATTTCAAAATGCACGTGTTACACTACGAGAAAGTGGATGCCCGTCCGATAGGAAGCGTAATTGTAAAGCACGTCCCTACATCCTTCTCACTTTGTACTTCCATTTTCCCTCGATGGTTTTCTATGATTTGGTATGTAACCATCAGACCAAGTCCCGTTCCTTTTTCCTTAGTTGAAAAGAAGGGTCGTCCTAACTGATCAAGCTTGTCTTTTGGAATTCCTTTCCCTTGATCGCAAATTTTTATAATGGCATATTGTTCTTGTTTTTTTACAACAGTTGAGATGATGCCACCATTGTTCATTGCTTCAATGGCATTTTTAATTAAATTTATAAAAACCTGCTTCAACTGACTGCCATTGCAATATACAAAAATCGTTTCTTCTACTTCACTTACAATCTGAACATTTTTCATTAGCGCCTGTGCTTCCAAGAGAGTCGTCACTTCATGAATGATTTGATTCATGGAACATACAGTAAAGGTAGAAGCTTGCGGCTTGGCGACCATTAATAGCTCACTTAAAATCGACTCTATACGGTTAAATTCAGAATTCATAATTTCATAGTATTCTGCCTTATGACTATTGTTTGCCTTCATAAGTTGCAAGAATCCTTTTAAAGATGTGAGCGGATTCCGAATTTCATGTGCGATTCCTGCAGCTAGCTGACCAACAGCGGATAATTTTTCTGATTGTCTCAGCATATCCTCTGCACTCTTTCGCTCACTTATATCACGAAATGTAATTACCGTTCCTACCGTTTGACCCTGTTCGCAGATCGGTGTAGCCGCATATTCTACCGGAAACGTAGTACCATCTTTTCTCCAGAAAATATCCTCTACTACCTGCATTGATGTTTCGTTTTGAAAACAACAATTAAAAGACGTTAAGCCATCTTCATCTGTTTGATTTTTGCCATTATGAAGATAATGATTATTGAATTCTTCCTTAACAAAACCCGTCATTCGTCTAGCAGATGAATTCCAGAATATAATGTTACCTTTCAAATCAATTCCGTATATCCCTTCTGCAACTGAATTCAAAATGAGCTCGTTTAAATCCGTAAGACGAGCAATCTCTGTTTTTGAGAATTTCACTTCTGTCAAGTCCTTCGCAATCCCATAAATACCAATAATCTCTTTATTTGCAATAACCGGATTAAGTGACAAATTCACATCGAGCAACATATCATCTTTCTTTTTTATAGAAATTTCCACATTCAATCTTTCACCTTGCGAGGCCTTTTGCACAGATTGAGATGCTTGTTCATCATTACATAGCAAGAAAAAAGAGTTCATAACCATTTCATCTGCTGTATATCCAGTTAGCTCAACAAACTTACGATTCACGTCGAGTATCATTCCCTCCAAATTCATTAACATCACTAAATCTGGGTGATACTCAAAAAGAGCATTATGATGGTAAAGAGTTTCTTCAATCAATTTCTTATTCATCGTTATATCCTGAAATTGAATCACGATATAACCTTGAACTTGATAAGCTCGAACTTTGAACCAAGTACGAAAGGGACGATAATATTCTTCAAACTCAATATGCATTTGCTCTTCAAAAGTGTTGTTGTACTTTAAAAATATCCTCTTTGCATCCTTACTCACCTTTAATATACTTTTGCCAATGAGATCCTCTTTGTTGCTTTTCAGAAGCCGTTCTGCCTCCTTATTCATAAATGTAAAATTCCCGTTAAGATCAAGGCAAAATACACCATCCTTAAGCATGTCTAAAATACTTTGCTGTATAATTACGTAACTATCGTAATTCATCCTATTAAGCAAATAGAATTCTCCTTTCACAAAGTATCTATTAAAGGAAAACTTTCGTAAGCATGGATATCCACGACCGCCTTTGACATATAAATCAAAAGTTAGCGCTAACCAGTCAAACTAAATGTTTCCTTATTCTTCATTCTACCAAATGTAATACAAGTTTGATAACTACATTTTTGTAAATAAATGTATTCTTATATAAATGAAAAAATCTTACCTGGTAATTGATAAGATTCAAAGGAAAACAATAACTATTAGAATAGTAGTATTCGTTGTGTATAAGCTTCTTCCCTTCTAGTCATTCGCAAAAATCGAATTAAAATGTAATTTAGCTAGATTATAAGAAAGAAGCTACACGTAAAATAACGTGTAGCTTCTTAATATTTATATTAGAGTAGTTTACGCTTCAACGTTAACCGCTTTCTCCTCTAGCATTGTACCATTCTTACCATAGTTTACATGCCAAGAAAACGCTTTTTCTAATACATGTGGCGTGTGACCTCCACGGAATACCGCCTCATTAAAGTATTCTAATAATTGCGGACGATACATTGGATGCGCACAGTTTTCAATAATAACAAGCGCACGTTGTTTTGGAGTCAATCCACGTAAATCAGCAACACCTTGTTCGGTAATTAACACGTCTACATCATGTTCAATATGATCAATATGAGATGCAAATGGAACAACACTTGAGATTTTACCGTCCTTTGCAATGGACTTTGTAACAAACATTGTAAGACGACCACTTCGTGTAAAGTCTCCAGATCCACCGATTCCGTTCATCATATTTGTACCCATTACATGAGTAGAATTTACATTTCCGTAAATATCAAATTCAAGCGCTGTATTTATCGTGATTAACCCAAGTCGTCGTGCAACTTCTGGATTATTTGATATCTCTTGCGGACGCAAAACAATTTTATCCTTATATTTTTCTAAATTACTAAATACATGATCCATTTTCTTTTGAGATAATGTAAAGGCACCGCCTGATGCAAACCGAATCTTTCCAGCATCAATACAGTCAATTACTGCATCCTGTAATACTTCAGAGTACAACGTCAAATCATGAAACTCTGAATGTAAGAAACCATAGAAAACTGCATTTGCAACAGAGCCAACTCCTGATTGAAGTGGTGGCAATGGTTCTGGTAATCTCTCAGACTTTATTTCCTCGCGTAAGAAATTAATTAAATGATTAGCAATCATCTTTGTTTCTTCATCTGGTTCAACAAGCTTTTTCGGTGTATCTTGCTGATTTGTTATTACAATGCCTCTAATTTTTTCAGGATCTACTTTGATAAAAGGATCACCGATTCTTTGGTCCACTGCAGTTATCGGAATCGGCCCACGTCCCTCGTTTGGACCTGGATTGTATACATCATGGAATCCTTCTAGTTCAATAGACTGAGCCATGTTTAATTCAACAATAACTTCTTTAGCATTTTCTACGAAAATACAACTATTTCCTCCAGAAGTTGTCGGTACGATATAGCCTTCCTCTGTAATCGAAAGCGCTTCCACGACTGCGATGTCTACAGATATAATTTTATTTCGAAGCATATCTGCTGTATCAGATAAATGAGTATCCAAATACTCAATATTTCCTTTATTTATTTCTTTACGCATTACTTTATCAGATTGGAAAGGGAGACGTAGACCAACGATACCAGCTTCTGATAAAACTGTATCAATATCTGGTCCAACAGATGCTCCTGTAAACACATTAATTTTAAAGGGCTCGCCTGATTTTTTTGCTTGTTCTGCTAGGGCTACAGGGACTACTTTTGGATCGCCTGAAGAGGTAAATCCACTAAACCCAACACTCATACCGTTCTTAATCCAACTAGCAGCTTCTGCACCACTAACAACACGATCAAGTAGATGTGAATTTCTTATACGATTTTGATATTCCATTTTTTATCCCTCTCTCCCGTTTTTCATCTATTGTAACCGATATCATACGTGTATTATAACAATACGGATACAATTAGTAAAAATACGGATAAAGAACGTTTTTTACGTTCGAAACAGTATTAACATCAAAATCCAAGTATTTTTCGGAAATAACTAGAATAAGTTTGACTCACAGGAATTTTGACTTCATTTTTCATTACTAGCATAAAGGTAGAATGAATATCCGGAAAAATCTCTTTAATAAAGTTTACATTTACGATAAAGGAGCGATGACAGCGTATAAAGATATCTTTGGGCAGAAAATACTCGAACTCCTGCAGGGAATATTTATGTGTTCCTACACACTGTTCAGCATATACAAATGTCCTTCTATCCTTTGCTTCCACATAAATTACCTTTTGAAGCGATATAGGAACATATCCATCGTTTACTTTCACCGTCACAAATGATTTACCATTAATTAAGGCTGGATAAATAGTTGTTACACAACCTACAAGCTCCCCTTCATAATAAAATGGGACTGCCCGTCCTTGGTAAGGTACACCAAATATATCACGATTCACAAACTCAGCTATTTTCTCGCCTGTAGTTAAGGCTTTATAGGTGATTGTTCCTTGCTTTACGAGATCACCCGGCTTAATTTTCAGATTAATTCGATCGCTCGGACGATAATATACATACTCTTTTGTGTTGGCTACAGCTATTGATGTTTCGTCTGAAAGCAATTCACTTATTACATCTAATAAAGATTCTATCGTAAAACCTTTCATCGTCCACACCCTTCACTTTATATAGGTTTATTTATTATTTATAATTTTACAATTTTTTTCGAATATTTTCTATGAGCATTTTGAAGTACAAGGATACTTGCTATATGTATATACAAAAAAGCTACATACAGGTAATGTATGTAGCTTTTTTAAAAATTAACCAGCGATATATGAAAACTTATGCTTCAACATTTTCCGTTTTTTCTAAAAGCATTGTTCCATTTTTAGCAAAGTTTGCGTGCCAAGAAAGTGCCTTTTCGATCACATGTGGAGTTTGTCCACCACGAGTAAGAGCTTCATAATAATATTCTCTTAGTTGTGCACGATACATTGGATGCACACAATTTTCAATAATTAATTCAACACGTTCTCTTGGTGCTAATCCACGCAAGTCAGCATATCCTTGTTCAGTTACAAGGACATCCACATCATGTTCTGTATGATCTACGTGAGAAACAAACGGTACGATACTAGAAATTTTTCCGCCTTTAGCAATTGATTTTGTTACGAAAATGCCAAGACGTGCATTACGAGCAAAGTCACCTGATCCGCCAATACCATTCATCATATTCGTTCCTAATACATGCGTCGAATTTACATTTCCGTAAATGTCAGCTTCTAATGCAGTATTGATAGAAATTGTACCGATGCGACGGACAACCTCAGGAGAGTTTGAAATTTCTTGCGGTCTTATTACAATCTTATCACGGTATTTTTCAAAATTATTATATACTTGATCCATTTTTTCTTGAGATAATGTAATTGAGGTACAAGATGCAAAGCGCACCTTACCAGCATCAATTAAATTAAATACAGCATCTTGTAATACCTCAGAGTATACTTCTAAATCTTTGAATTCTGACTCGATAAATCCATCTAGTACAGCATTTGCAACACTTCCAATACCGGATTGAAGCGGTGCAAGAGTTTCTGGCATACGTCCCTCTTTAACTTCTTTTCGTAAAAAATCCATTAAGTGATTTGCCATGATTTGTGTTTCTTCATCTGGCGGTACATTTAAAGAAGCAGAATCAGGTTGGTCTGAAATAACAATTCCCTTAATTTTATTAAGATCTACTTGAATTCCTTTTGTTCCAATTCGATCGTCCACTTTTGAAAGCGGAATTGGGCCGCGTTCCCCTTGTGCCTTTGGTGAATATATATCATGTACCCCTTCTAATAAAGCGGGTTGTGCCATGTTAATTTCAACAATAATATTATTTGCATCCTCTGCAAATATTGCATTGTTACCAACAGCTGTTGATGGAATAATCATTCCATCTTCTGTAATAGCAACCGCTTCCAAAATTGCAAAATCTATTTTATTTAACACATGCGCTCTAATTAACTCGGCTGTTATAGATAAATGTTGGTCGACAAAATAAAGATCACCTTGGTTAATTTTTTTACGCATTGTTTTATCCACTTGAAACGGTAAACGTTTATTTATAATTCCAGCTTCTGCAAACATTTTATCAGTATCGCATCCTAATGATGCTCCTGTGAATACATTCACTTTAAAAGACTCTTTTTCTGCTCGTTTAACTAACGCATGAGGAACAGCTTTCGCATCTCCAGCTCTTGTAAATCCGCTAAGTCCTAATGTCATTCCATCTTGAATCCATGATGCCGCTTCTTCCGGTGATACAATGCGGTCAAGTAACTCTTTGCTACGAATGCGATCTTTCATATCCATAGTTGAAACCCCTCTCTCTCCTATTTTTCATTTATTCTAACCGAATATACACAAAATAGTATTCGGATAAAATCAATACAATAGTGATAAAAAATTTCACAATAATTAAAAATTACAGTTTCCTTATTAAAAAATGTGTGTTATAGTACAGATATAGATTCTTGAGCCTATGCATTTCATGATTTCACAATAACATATCCAAAATTTTACAATATTCATTCCTAATGATAATCTTCTTACAGAGGCATTTTGTAAGTTTGTTTGGGATTATATAGAATTAACACACGCTTCGTTCAACTGTTCTACTACAATTACCTCCATGTGTATTTCTACAACATGAACTGAAAATTTTTCTACACTATTTACTAATATTTACTAGCATCTAAATTGTAACGCTTACAAACGTAAAGTTCCAAGCTTTCTTCATTCATAAAGAAATATATAAACACCCGCACTATTTACTTATTAAAATAGTGCTAATAGTAGTTTACAATGTTTTTTACTTGTTGTCTATTTTTTACTTGTTGTCTATATATGTCTTTCTATATTTATACCAAATTTTACTATTTAAATCGTTTATTTTCCTAAAAAAAACGGCCACTGAAATATTTTTTCAGTGGCCTCGTGATGCATAGTTAGTGATTTCCATGATTAATCTTCATCCTTCACATCAATATCTTCAGGAATTGGTTCGTTCATGATTTCTTCAATCAGCATCTTATATCGTTCCATCTGCTCAAAATGTGCATTAAATTGTTCCTTATAGATTAAATATTGTTCGCCATCAAATAGTGCGCGAATTCGTTTTTGAAGGATTAGACTTTCTACAGCAGATTCCGGGACATCGAGATATGCAGCAGCTTCTTCTATTGTTAAGTACATCTTCTTTCATCCTTTTCTCTTCTAACTTACTTTTACCGTAACAAGGAAAAGAAAAGAATGCAACATCTTCTTTTATAAGGTCTTAGTAGATCAATCCGAGTCCTTCTTCCAATCCAAGCATAATATTCATATTCTGTATTGCTGCTCCTGAAGCACCCTTTCCTAAATTATCGAGGCGACATAGAAGTAATACACGATCCTCTTCACCAAATACAAATATCTCACTACGGTTTGTATCATTACATCCTGTAATAGAGAAAAAGCCATTATCAAGGTTTGCAGCACTATCATACGGCATGACAGATACAAATTTTTCACCTTCATAGTAAGAAGATAGAAATTCATGAATTTCCTTTGCCCCCATTTTTTTAGAAAGCATACGTGGATGCAGTGCAATGGATACGGCTAACCCTTTATAATAATTCGCAACGATTGGTGTAAAAATAGGATCATAGGAAAGGCCGACTATTTTCTTCATTTCTGGTAGATGTTTATGATGCAAAGCAAGGGCATAATGCTTTGGACTATTGTATGCTTCCTTTTGCTCTGATTCATATGTTTGAATCAGCTTTTTACCACCGCCGCTATATCCAGTTATCGACTGAGCAAAGATTGGATAATCTTGAGGTACAATCCCTTGTTCCACCAGAGGAGACATCGAGAGAATGAACGCTGTTGCATGGCAGCCTGGATTCGATACCCGTTTCGATGTGGCAATCTGCTCTCTTCTATTATGTAATTCGGGTAAGCCGTACACCCAATTATCATTAGTCCGAAACGCAGTACTTGCATCAATAATTTTCGTATGCGAATTTGTAACGAGCGTAGCAGATTCTCTTGCCACTTCATCTGGTAGGCAGAGAAACGCAATATCCGCTTCATTTAATAATAGTTTTCTTGCTTCTTTATCTTTACGCTTACTCGCATCAATTTCAAGAATTGAAAGGTCATCGCGTTTTTCTAAATATTCACGGATCTTTAGGCCGGTTGTTCCTTCTTGTCCGTCCACAAATACTTTATATTTCATGACAATCCCCCTAAAAACTATCTCATATGAAATATAATACAGAAATCTGAATAATAATACAATAGTAATTCTTTATTCCCTTCTTCATATGGACGAAAAAACAGCCTATACTAGGGTATTTTCTTCCCTTATTTTATTTGTATAGTATCTATTATTATAAATATCGTAACTATTCAAAACTTGACTAATAAAATATGCGTAAGGTATAGTGAAGCTGTATGCTAGAAATACAAAAATTTTATGATGCCAAATCTGCTAGTTTGCGAGTAATCGTTTCTTACAAATTCCAACTGGGAAAGGAAAATCATAATGAAAAAAATTCTAAATACCGCTTTTATTTACGCCATTTTAGGGCTACTTGCTGGCCTTTACTATCGACAAATTACGGTTTCCTTCAATTTTACTGGAAAAACAATGCTATCGATTCTACACACACATTTATTCGTGTTAGGTATGTTAATGTTCTTACTTGTTTTATTATTTGAAAAGAGTTTTTCATTATCTTCTAGCGATTTATTCAATTGGTTCTATTATATTTATAATATTGGTTTAATTATTACCGTTGTGGTTATGGGTGTGCATGGTACATTAACAGTTATGGGTGTAACAACAGGAGCTGCCATTGCTGGAATTGCTGGGATTGGACATATTATTCTTTCCATAGGCTTTATCCTCTTTTTCCTATGCTTGAAGGATCGTGTGAAAGCAGAAAAATAATATAAAGCTTCCATAGAAATTTATAATGAAAACAAGGACGACTCCACGTACATTCATTGAGTCGTCCTTGTTTTCGCTTACTTTTTTATTGACGAATTGAATCATCATCCTTTAATATTAAAAATCGAGTGTTTACTTGAACGTGGTTCGAAACCCTCCCACGCTAAAAAACTAAGGAGAGAATGCAAAATGAAATTAAAAACCCTTGTTGGAAATGGAATTGTTGCAGCTTTGTATATCGTGGTTTCCGCAGTCATTCAACCTTTTGGATTTACCAATATACAATTTCGAATTTCTGAGATGTTCAATCATCTCGTTGTATTTAACAAAAAGTATGTGTATGGAATTATCCTTGGTGTTTTTTTAACCAATCTATTCTTTTCTCCCATGGCCCTATATGACTTGATCTTTGGAGTTGGACAGTCCATTCTTGCCCTTCTCACTACAATCTTATCGGCACGCATCATCAAAAGCATATATAAGCGCATGATTTTTAATACAATCGTATTTACCTTTAGTATGTTTCTCATCGCAGCCGAGCTTCACTTAGCCTTACAATTACCATTTTTGTTAACATGGCTAACAACCGCAATTGGGGAATTTATTGTGATGATTGTCGGCGTACCGATTATGTATACGTTAAATAAACGAGTCGATTTTGAAAAACGTGTGTAAGAACAAACCCAAGGTTCAATAACGGATCTTGGGTTTGCTACGTTAACGTTCCCCATTTTCAACACAAAAGAGAAGGTGCAAGGACCTTCCCTCAGAGATAGTATTCAAATATAAGCTAACCATTATGCTTCCAACGCTAGAACGGTTTCCAACAATACATTTACTCCTTTTTCACACTCTTCCCAAAGTGTTAGCTCATCCTCACAGTGACTTTTTCCTTTAATACTTGGAACAAATAGCATCGCTGAAGGAATGAAGCTTGCAATAAACTGGGCATCATGTCCTGCGCCGCTTGCCATCCGTTTATAAGAATAACCGAGTGATTGAGTTGCTTGTTCTAAGCTATTGCAAATGTCTTTGTCAAACCAAACTGTTTCTCTATCCCATAGCTTTGTCTTTTTCACGTCACAATCTTCCGTGCTCTGCAGCCCTATTATCATTTCTTCCACTTTGCTTATGACCACAGGATTTTTATGTCTTGCTTCCAGCGTGAAAATAACCTTATTCGGTATAACGGTATGGATATTAGGAAGAACGTTCATTCTGCCAATCGTATACACCAATTCTTTATCAAGTGTACTCAGCTTGCTACGAATTTCCGTTATAATATCATTTGCCGTAAAGAGTGCATCCTTTCTCATACTCATTGGAGTCGTTCCAGCATGATCGGATTCTCCGGTAATTTCAATTTCATAGCAGACCATACCAACTACACAATCAACTACACCAATAGAAAGAGACTCCGCTTCTAGAACTGGACCTTGCTCAATATGCATCTCGAGATAGGCAGTAGCATCCTTTAAACGATTATCACTCTCTCCTGCGTAACCACTTGCTTGCAGAGCTTGTTCAAAGGTAACACCTTCAGGATCTGTCTTTTTCATCATCACATCTTTTTCAAATTTCCCTGAAATAACTCCTGAAGCCATCATGGAAGGTTCAAATCTAGCTCCTTCTTCGTTCGTAAAATCAATAATGGTAATTGGAATCTTAGGCTTAATATTATGCTCCACTATCGTTCTCACTACTTCTAAACCAGCTACCACACCTAAAACCCCATCAAATCGGCCGCCTTTTTTTACTGAATCCAAATGCGAGCCCATCATAATAGGAGGCGCATCTTCTATTCCTGGAAGAGTTGCATAGATACAACCCATATCATCCACTTTAATGGCCATGCCTAGTTCCTCACAACAAGAACAAAAATAGTCTCGTACAAGACGATCTTCATCTGATAAAGCAAGTCTCGTCACACCATTATTTTTTGTACGACCATAATCGGCAAACCGCTCTAGTTCATCCTTTAATCGTTCCCCGTTTATCAAAATCTTTTGCTGTTGCATGCAAACACCCCTTCATGTCATAAATTTCATATCTCTTCTATACTAAGAAAGGCATCTTAAGTTTCAAGATGCCTTTGTCTCACATACGTATTACTTAAGGTGTCGGAACATTATTTAATTTTTCTTCTATTGATATATCGCTAGTAGCTGTACGCATTAGGAATGTATACGTTGCAAACCCAAAGCCAATTCCTAAAAACCATGAGTATGTGTAAAGGACATGCAGCGCTGGAATGATTAATCCAATAAAGGAAACAAGCAAGCCAACAGCTAATGCAACAAATGCTCGTGGATTCCAACCGTTGTTATACGTATACTCACCTGTTTTACTATATAAGCTCCTTACATCATATTGACTGCGGCGTACCAAGAAGAAATCCGCAATCATAATTCCTGCTACCGGACCTAGTGCTCCGCCTATAGCTCCTAGAACATTAAAGATTGTATCTGCATTATCAAACCAAAGCCAAGGCATGAAAAAGATTGCAGCTACAACCGAGATGAGCCCTGCCTTCACGAAGGTTAACTTTTTAGGGAACAAGTTTACAAGATCATATGCAGGCGAAACAACATTGGCAGCTACGTTAACGGATAAAGTAGCAATAAGAAGTGCAAATGCACCTAAAATTAGAACCAATGGATTTCCGAATTGTTGTAAGAGAACAACTGGATCCCAAATTGGTTTACCAAATGCAACGATTGTTCCTGAAGTCGTGATAATACTAATAATGGCAAAAATGATAGCCGTAATGGGTAATCCAATAGCCTGGCCAATCATTTGATCTTTCTGACTACGAGAAAAACGTGTAAAGTCAGGAATATTTAAAATTAATGTAGCCCAAGTTCCTACAAGTCCGGTCACAGAAATTGCGAAAATCTCCCAGAACTTTGAACCTGTTAAAGTGGACGGTTCCATAAATAATGGTCCAAGCCCTTTAGATACTGTAATAGCCCAAATAACAAGTCCTAAACCTAATACAATAATTAATGGACCTGCCCAAAGCTCGAAGAATTTAACACGTTCCATACCATGAGAAATAATGTATGCATGTAAAATCCAGAAAAGTGCAACTGCAATTGCCGCATTAAGTCCTAATCCTAAAATATTGTATTGTTCAAGTGAATTCCATCCTGGTATCAAAACACCCAAAATAGCACCAACTGCTTTGCTTCCCGCATACGCCTGAACAGAGAACCAGAAAATCGCAACGAATGCACGAATAAGTACAGGAATATGTGCTCCCTTATAACCAAATGATGCTCTGACTAATACAGGGAATGGTGTTCCATATTTCGCTCCAGCAACCCCATTTAACCACATCGCTACAATAAGAACGATGTTTGCTGTTATTACTGTTGCAAGTGCCTGCCAAACACTCATTCCTAGTCCTATCAAACTACCTGCTGTCTCGTAGGCTACGATATTATGAACCATTCCCATCCAAACAGTCGTATAGTTAACCCAATTCCAATTTCTTTTTTCTTTTGCAACAGGTGCTAAATCTTCATTATAAAGCGATGGGTCTTTCTCAACGATTTTAGTCGTATCATGGGCTAGTAGACTCAAAGTAATTCCTCCCTGTTTACAATATGGATGATGTTCTCGCGATACCTTCTATTATTCCTTTGTGCTAGTTGCAAATTGTAATGGTTTTCCTTCTAAAGGAGCATTAAATTTTCTACGATATTGGTATTTTCCATGACCTACCTGACCTGTAAAGGTTCCTTCATGTGCAACAATTTTTCCGCGAGATAGAACATGCGTAAGAACACCTTGTATTTTCGTTCCTTCATAGGAGTTATAGTCACAGTTTGTATACTGTGTTTTTTGACTAAGCGTTCTGCTTCGTGTTGGATCAACAATGACGAGATCCGCATCAGCTCCGATAGCTATTGTTCCCTTTTTCGGATATAATCCAAATATTTTTGCAGGTCCTGCACTCGTAATTTCTACAAACTTCTGTAAAGAAATTCGTTTTTCTTGAACACCATATTGGAAAGCAATTGAGTATATTTCCTCCAGTCCAGGAATTCCATTAGGAATTTTAGCAAAGTTTTCCTTTCCCAATGACTTCTGCCCATCAAAGAAGAAAGGACAATGATCGGATGCTAGCGTAGAAAGGACTCCGGTTTGAATACCAGTCCATAAAGCATCTTGATTATGCTTTTTTCGTAGGGGCGGGGAACATACATATTTTGCTCCTTCAAAATCTGGAAGTTCTAAGTAACTTTCGTCTAATGCTAAGTACTGGGGACATGTCTCACCAAAAGCAAGTACCCCTCTTTTCTTCGCTCTTTCAATTTGATCAAGTGCTTCTTTACACGTTACATGTACAATGTATACAGGTGCCTTCGCAACCTCAGCAATTGACAGTGCGCGCCCTGTTGCCTCTCCCTCAAGTTCTGGGGGACGTGTGTAGGCATGATAAATAGGTGCTGTTTTCCCTTGAGCCAAGCTATCGGCAACCATTTCGTCAATAATGTCGCCATTTTCAGCATGTACATTTGTAACAATTCCTAGCTCGCCTGCTCGCTTCATAATTTTATACATTTCCAGATCATTAACCATTAACTCTCCCTTATAAGCCATAAATAGCTTAATGGAGGTCACACCTTCTTCATTAGCCAATATCGGCAACTCTTCCAAATAGCTGTCCTTATAACCATTTATAATAGTATGGAAGCCGTAATCAATAGCAGATAATTTCGCCTTGTCCTTCCATTCATGTAAGTTTTCTACGAGGGTTTGATCTTTTCCCGGACTTGTAAAGTTAATTACAGTTGTAATCCCACCAACTGCCGCAGCTTTCGTTCCACTCTCAAAATCGTCAGCAGTTCCTGTATTTTGAAATGGCCATGCTAAGTGAGTGTGAACATCAATCCCACCAGGAAAAACATAATTTCCATCCGCATAGATTACTTCATCCTCCATGGTCGGATGAATCGTATCAGCAATTTCTACAATCGTTTCACCATTAATGCGAATATCTGCCTTATATACATCAGCAGCTGTTACAATAATTCCGTTTTTGATAATCATCTGCTTCAAAATTAGTTTCCTCCTCTTCAAATTACTTCACATATAAATGAACTTACTTCACTTACTTGTGTTAACGAGATTGGCATCTTTACCTCCATTTCCACTATGGTTTCTTGTTTAATAGGTACATTTTATTCCATAACATGTATGTTGTATCAGTTTATGTAAGATAATCTCACCTTGATTTTAGAACATTCTGAATATTAAGCTTAATATACTGTATTAGATTCCATATTGTTATGAGGAAATAGTGAATTTTTATTTGTTCATATATACAAGGATTTATCTTTTATGTTACGTTTTATAAGGATAATCTTGGGACAGGGGCATACGATTATGTTACTCTTTAAAAAATTACAAAAACAATTACTACTCAATTACATCATAGGCACTTTACTCGCCGTTGGTGGTGTAGGCAGTGTCTTTATTTTTCATACTCTTCATCTCACACAAAATGAAAGTTACATTTTGGTGTTCATTATGCTTGTTTCCATGTTATCGATGTATAGTCTCGAATATATTGTCTATAAACATCATATAAATCCGATTAAAATTGCTCTCCTAAGTCCTAATCCTTCACTAGACATACTCAAAAAGGCCTTTACAACTGCTCATCGGCTACCAACATTAACCGTACGACGCATTTTGCTTCCACATTTGTTTGGGCTATCCGTTCCAGCATCTATTTTAGCCTTTTATTTTGTGTATACTGGTCAATTACACCTACCCTATTATTACATTGGGTTAGCATGTATAGGCGCTGTTTTGGTTGCTACACTCCATGCTTTAATTGAGTTTTTTTTAACAGAACATATTCTTCATTCACTAATCAAGCATCTTAACCATCTAGCGAAAAATTTATATAATGAATATTTCGAAATTAATAACCATGAATTCATAAGCATTCGAAAGAAGCTTTTACTGAGTTCTGCATTTATTGCCGTTTTCCCGGTCTTATTATTTACGCTTGCCTCTACTGTGCAATTAAATCAGCAAACTTCCGATAACCTCGATGGGTATTGGAGTTGGTCAATAATTATTCTTATTGTAATCGTAGCCTTGTCTGCTCTTTGCAGTATTCTATTATATGAAAATATAAAAAAACCTATATATGTATTAGAACAAAACATTTTACAAGTTAGAAGAGGGAAGTTACAGCCTATCGATAATACCTATTCGGATGAATTTGCATATGTTATTTCAGGCTTTAATAATATGATACAAGGCATCCAGAAACGAGATAATCAAAAACATATGCTTATCGAAAGCTTCTTCACCGTATTTGCGGCCACATTAGATGCACGTGACCCCTATACAGCTGGACATTCGATTCGAGTAGCTGAATATACAGTGAAACTAGCGAAAGCAGCCCGTTTAAATCCATTACAAATTGAGTTACTGCGAAAATCCGCCATGCTTCACGATATTGGGAAAATTGGAATTAAGGATGAAGTGTTACTTAAGGAAGGAAAACTTACAGACGAGGAGTTCGAACAAATTAAACAGCATCCTGTGATTGGCGCACACATATTAGAACAAATTAATCTACCAATTGAGTTGAAACCACTCCTCCCAGGTGTAAAATATCATCACGAACGATACGATGGGAAGGGCTATCCAGAAGGACTGAGCGGAGATAATATACCGCTATTTGGCAGAATAATGGCCGTTGCCGATGCATATGATGCTATGACATCCAATCGTCCCTACCGTAAAGGAATGCCTTGCGATAAGGCGCTAAGCATTATTCATTCTGGAAAAGGAACACAGTGGGATCCGTATTATGCAGGCTTATTTGTTCAGCTAATGCAAGATGAGAGTTTTGAAACTCCCACAACTAATGACGGGCTACGCCCTACGTGTGAACTTTCCCGTTTAGAAGATCTGTAAAGGGAAAGCTCCCCTCAATAACTACTATTATATCGGAGCTATTGAGGGGAAAGTAAAGAAGAATCCCCGTCTTCATTTATACGCTCGGCAAATAAAATAATTTTATCCTCAGAAACGGTCGATACATCGTTTCCTATTTCTTCATTTGAAAGATTCATTTCTGTTTTCGCAACAATCTTCACCATAAGCTTTTCCATTAAGTTCAGACTATTCCACCGAATCTCTCCTCCAAACTGTTCTACAGCTACTGCGTGTGCTACAAGTACGGAAGGAAAGGCTACCTGAAGCTGAATCTGCGCTTTTTCCTCTTTCATCATAGAGCAAAGAAAGAGTCCTACTCGTTTCGTAAGTAACACAGCGAGATTCTCTCGGCAAAAACTACTTATCTCTTGTTGAATCGTCCCCCCATATACCGATCCTCCTATAATAATCGTTTTAAAAGGTGTTAAATCAAGTACAGTTTCGTTATTATAATTTACAATCGTTACTTCCCCATGTACCTTTTCACCTAGGCTTAGACTGCACCGTTCTGTACAGCCGTGCTTAGATCCATATAGAATCAGTGTTTTCATATCAACTCTCCTTTTCATTCATTTAAGTTTGTCGAACAAGGACGTATCCATCTATTTTCCGTTCTTATAATTCGGATTATGTAAAGAACCTTGGTCTGAACATCCTATTTGAATCTACTACTATTTAATTAAACTGTACCATCTCCTACTCTATTACATAATGAACGTTTCTTACTTTTCCGTGAACGGAACAAATGAATCAGCCTATCTGCTTTTGAGAATGCTTTTCAATAATTTGTAACATTTTGTCAACATGATTGTAACAGATGGGACATCCTACCATTATTTTTTAGAATATACTAAAAGGGAAGAAGTGATAGAGCATAACTTCTTCACTATCTCAAAAAAGAGGTGTATGAAAATGGTCGTTCAATTCCTTCGTAACAATAAGTATTCAGCTATTTTAATATTGGTATTACGTTTATATGTAGGATACGAATGGATTACATCTGGATACGAAAAATTAACTGGGGGTTTTGATGCAAGCGGTTTCTTAAAAGGCGGCATCGCGAAAGCTACTGGCGCACATCCTGCCGTACAGGCTTGGTGGGCAAGCTTCCTCACACATTTTGCACTACCGAATGTTGGATTATTTAATTTCTTAATACCATGGGGTGAATTATTAGTAGGATTAGGACTTATTATCGGTTTCTTACCAAAAACTGCTGTATTCTTTGCTATGGTCATGAACTTTGCTTATCTGTTTAGTGGCACAGTTAGTACAAACCCGCAATTAGTAATCCTTTCTATGTTTATCTTATTAGCTGGTGCAAATGCTGGAAAATGGGGCGTTGATGGCTTACTCAACCATTATAATATTCATATATTCCCTAAATTCCCAAGCGCACCAAATACTCCACATTCCGATGGTACAAAAAGAGTAGCTTAACAAACAATCTAATGAATATAAATATAAGAAAGCACCTCCACTTCCAAAGTGGAGGTGTTTTCTTATATTTATGCTAAAAGCATATGTAATTCAGCAACACTGGTTGCAATATATGATGGAGTAGCTTCTGTTAATTCTTCTAACGTACCAAACCCATACGTTACCGCCACCGAGGATATATGGTTCTCGTTTGCTCCTACTATATCGTATTTGCGATCTCCAATCATCACAATAGATTCAGGGTCCAAATGATACTTTTGAATAATATGTGCAATCACTTCAGCCTTCGAAGTACGAGTCCCATCTAAATTACTTCCAATCACATCATCAAACAATGAATCCATTTGAAAATATTTAAGAATACTGGTCGCAAACTCTGTAGGCTTAGATGTTGCTACAAATACTTTCTTCCCCTGTTGCTTTATGTCCTCTACTAATTCTCGAAATCCTGGATACAATTCATTTTCAAACATACCTTGCTTCGTAAAATATTCCCTGTAGTACCTTATTGCTTCCTTACATTTCTCATCGGAAAATCCATAGAATTCAGTAAATGACTCCTTTAAAGGAGGGCCAATGAATAGTTCTAGCTTTTTAGTGTCCCCCTCTGTAATTCCCATCTTATGTAACGCATATTGAATAGAAGTAACAATTCCAACTTTCGGATCCGAAATAGTGCCATCTAAATCCAAGAGTATAACATCAAAATGATTCATTTTTCTTCCTCTTTCCATACCCATCATGTTTTCTTACTATACTAACAAATTCATTTGGGTTTCGAAACAAAAAGAATAGATGACTACTTCTCATACTTTTCTTCGTTTATTTCTGGTAAAATCTCTTCGGATGCCTCCATATTTAGTGACTCTAATCGAAATGGTTGTTTTCTTTTTTCTACTGCTGTGACTTTCATGATTCCATATACAGTAGTATAAAAAACAAGTAATGCTAGGCCCGCTACTAGCCCTGTTCCTTGCCCAGGTACTAGCGGCATACTTGCTACAATAGCAACCAAACTGATTAGTGTAAACCAAGAGGCAAAAGGATAACCTGGTACCTGGCACATAGTTTCTCCCGTACACTGTCTATTCTTTCGAAGCTTCAAGTGGGAAGCAATGATCACAATATATGTAAATAAAAGCGAAAACCCTCCTGCGCTCACTAAAAACAAATATACCTGTTTTGGAAGTAGTAGCCCGAGCCCAAGTCCTGCAAGCATCGCTGCACCTGAAACGAGAATTCCCTTGTATGGTATATTTCCCCTTCCCTCTAACCATGAAGGAGCATGTCCTTCTGCCGCTAGTGAACGCAGCATTCTAGCCAGTCCAAATGTCGAAGCAATCATCGTAGACAAAATAGCAGTCACTAGCACAATCGTAATGACATTCCCTGCCCAGCCGAACCCATGGCTCGTAAGTGCTACCACAAATGGACTTGCATCCCCTGTTAGATTTCTTGCCTGAACGAGGGGCAACAAAACCATAATAGATGCAAGATACAGCCCGATTAAACCAAATACCGTAAAACGAATCGCCCGCGGTACGGTAACCTTCGGATTGCTTGCCTCAGATGCAGCAAGCCCAATCACTTCAAACCCTGCATAGATAAACATTACAATTAGCATACTTCCGGCAATACCACTTATACCATTTGGAAGCAGCGGCTCATTCAGAGTAGTGCCTGCACCTATGCTTGTTCGATTCCAGCCCGCAATTAATGCTACGCCAAGAATAATGAAGCCCACAATAGCAAACACCTTTATCGCAGCAAGTGCACTTTCTAACTTACCTAGACGCTCCGTTCCAATAAGATTCAGAAGAGTTACCCCGATGATTATGACGGCACCAATCAAAGTCAGGGAAAGAGAAGGAAACCATCCTTTTATAAAAATCGAGACCGCCGTCGCTTCACTCGACATTGCAAGAACGAGCCCTGTCCAATATACCCAACCAACAACAAACCCTGTACCTCTGCCAAAAGCATGCTCTGCATACGCCCGGAAGGATCCTGTTTGTGGATCTGCTACAGTCAGTTCGGAAAGTGAATAAAGAATCATATAAACCAATGCACCGCCAATGATAAAGGAAATGATTACAGCAGGGCCTGCTTCTCGCACAGCTAACGAAACTCCTAGAAAAAACGAACCACCAATCACCGTACCAAACGCCATCATCGCCATCGTCCACACGGAAAGTCCTTTGCTCAAGTTGATTCCTCCTAGATGAATACTGTTTATAAACAGTATTTGTTAACTGGAAGGTGTTTATGTTTCCTAATCACAAAACAACATGTAATATGTCCTTGGCAGAATCAAATGCCAAGTAAGAATCTATCTGGGCATTTTGTGAATTCTACCGTTCAAATTATTGTCAAACTAAACCAATAAAATCGTCACATTTAGAACCTCTTTCTCGTAAAAATGTATAGTATCATACTAACAGGAAGGAAATATATAAAAATTCCTTACTAAACTTATTACAGGGGGTACTCTTATGGTTCTTCAATTTCTTCGCAACAATAAGTATGCAGCTATTTTAGTATTGGTATTTCGTTTATATGTAGGATACGAATTTATTACATCAGGATATGAAAAGCTAACCGGTGGATTTGACGCAAACGCTTTCTTAAAGGGAGCTATTAAGAATGCTACTGGTGCGCATCCTGCTGTACAAGCTTGGTGGGCAAGCTTCCTTACCCATTTTGCTATACCTAACGTTGGATTATTTAACTTCTTAGTACCTTGGGGAGAATTATTAGTAGGATTAGGCCTTATTATTGGTTTCTTACCAAGAACCGCTGTATTCTTTGGAATGGTTATGAACTTTGCCTATATGTTTAGTGGTACAACGAGTACAAATCCACAGTTAGTGCTTCTTTCTATGTTTATCTTATTAGCTGGTGCGAATGCTGGAAAATGGGGCGTTGATGGCTTACTTGCAAAATATAACATTCATCTATTCTCTAAATCCCCAAGTTCACCGGATTCAGATGGTTCTAAAAGGGTAGCGTAACAAAATAGCATATAGATATAAATGAAACCACCTCAGCTTCCAATTTGGAGTTGAGGTGGTTTTTTTACTTCACTAGCAAATGATTATAGATTTTCTTAACTTCCCCTATAAACCTGATACCCATAAGGTGAGATCAACAACGGGACATGATAATGAAACGCAAGGTCCGAAATGCCAAATCGAACGGGAACTTTATCTAGAAAAGGTGGTTCCAGTAGCTTTACCCCTAGTCCTTTAAAATAATCACCAATATAAAAAACAAGTTCGTATTCGCATGCAGCCATTTCCTCTGAAAAAAGCAAAGGGAAATCAAGTCTTCCGTCTCCATTTGTCACTACTGTTTTCAGCCATTCCCGCTTTTGAAGTCGTAACATATAAAGTTCAATTTTTACATGAATAGCTGGCTGACCGCTCGCTATATCTAAAACATGAGTTGTTAGTCCTGACATAAGCTCTCCTTTTACCCAAGTGTCGTCTCTTCCGTAGCACTATTCGTTGCATAATTCATATTTTCTTTCGTAACAGTGAATACTTGGAACCCATAAGGTGGTCGCGGTTCCGTATAAACTTTTCCAATGGATCCAGGTATTTCTTCCACAACCGTTTCCCATGTATGATTTTGTGATTCAAATGTTACTTCTAATAATTGCGGGAACCTCGTTAGAATACGGCTACCAATCTCATAAATTAAATTTTGAATCGAAGGTGTTTCTAATTCATGAAAAGTCGAAGAAGCAATATCTTTAATTTGTTCCGCCGCAACATAGTTGAACGGATTATTACCAAATGCATCTTCTGTTTCTTCATACACCCAATGAATATTCAAATAGATAAATAGCGGACGATTTCCGTCTTCAGGTAAAGTCGTGTACTCATCACGAATAAAGCCAACAAAGGAATTCCCACTTACTTTAATTAACTGCAAATCAAGAATCGCACTACTCTGCTTCAAAATCTCGGTACCATCCTCCGAACGCGTCATTTCAATTTGGGATTGGACCCGTTCATTTCGAGATCTCTTAAAAACGAGATTGCTCGTTTTCAACTGTTTCGATGAAGCTTCTGTCACAGGTTCAAATGGGACATCCTCTGCAATCATGGAAATGCTTTCAATATGCGAATACGTCTTTAAGAATTGCTCCGCTACATATGCTACAAACCCCTCGGACGTAGAACCCTCATAGCGGCCTAAGTGTCTTTGAATAAAATTCTTCATTGAATCTGTTGCCACAACCATGGAATTATCTCCATCTGTAAACGAAGGAATGAATTGTTTTCCGGAAACCGCTACCTTTACATTTAAGCCAAATAGAATGTTCCCCCTACCCGAAAAATCGGACTCTGGTATGTTCTGTATACCTATTAACGGTTTTACATACGTTCGATAGGCGAACACATCTCCCTTCCCATAACAAAGTGTTTGTTCGGATGATTTATTTTTCATCGCAATGTCCCCCCTAATAGATTATTTTTTCCTGTAAACGAAAGAAAGCAATTTTATAGATTTCCGACAGTGCCGTCTCAAACTCAACTAGTTGTGAATGGTTCACTCTTGTTTCCATCGCCTTATAAATATCCTGTTTATCTTTCCCTTTGACTGCTAGGATAAAGGGAAAGCCAAACTTCTTCATGTACCTCTCGTTAAGCGCAAGAAAACGATTATATTCCTCTACTGTGAGTTCCTTTAGCCCTGCTCCCTGTTGTTCTACATTCGAATCCTTGCTCATTGCCACCCTTTCCCCTAGATTTGGATGCTTTTGAATAAGCAAAAGCTTCTCCTCATTTGTCGCATGCTTAACAATGGCAACCATCGCTGCATGCAACTCCTCTAACGAAGTAAAGGGTTTTGATATGGCTGCCTTGGCTGCAATCCACGATGAATGTTCAAATATACCACCTAGCATAGCTGTAAACTCATCGTTACTTGTTTCATTTAAGGAACGGAGTGTTATCACGGTTTAGATCACCTCTACATGAGCTTTACGCCATCAGTTTTTTATCATCTGAAATAACTTCATCTTTTTTCGTGCTTCGTTTTGAAAGGAATAGGTTTAACAAGATAGCTGTAATGCTTCCGGTAATAATTCCATCTCCTACAATAATTCGAATAGCCTCAGGCAGTCCTTTGAATAAATCTGGAACCACTGTCGCACCCAAACCTAATGAGACAGAGCATGCAATTACAAGAAGATTGTTATTATTTGAAAAATCAACTTCAGTCAATATTTTTATTCCGGAGGAAACAACCATTCCAAACATGACAACTGTTGCACCGCCTAAAACTGCTGATGGAATAAGGGTAGCAAGAGCAGCTATCTTTGGAACCAATCCAAGAGCAATTAAAATACAACCAGCATATACAACAACGTTTCGTTTTTTCACTCCAGTCAATTGCACGAGACCGACATTTTGCGCGAATGTGCTATACGGAAAAGCGTTAAATATTCCTCCTAATATAAACGACAAACCCTCAGCGCGGTATCCCCGCGTAATATCCTTTTCCGTTAAATCTACATTACATATTTTTTCAAGTGCTAAAAATGCACCTGTTGATTCCACAAGAATAACGGTTCCTACTAGAACCATTGTTAACACTGGAACAATTTCAAAGGTTGGTGTACCAAAATAAAACGGAGTGGGCATATGGAACCAAGAGGCTCCTGCTACAGCTGCAAAATTCATTTTCCCCATAAAAGAAGCTGCAACTGTTCCTAATATAATTCCAATTAATACAGATATGGATTGCATAAATCCTTTCAAATACCGATTTAGGATTAAAATGATAAGTAAAACACCAAACGAAAGAATGATATTTTGTATCGATCCAAAATCAGGACTATTTACACCTCCGCCCATATTTCTAATACCTGTAGGTACTAACGATAATCCAATTATGACTACTACAGAGCCGGTTACAACAGGTGGAAATAAAGCTACAAGCTTTCCGTATAATCCTGCGAATACGACAATGAATAACCCTGCTGCAATAATAGATCCATATATAGCAGCAATTCCATAGGTTGTTCCAATTGAAATCATAGGAGTAACAGCTACAAATGAAGTTCCTAAAACTACAGGGAGTCCAATTCCAAAAAAGCGATTTTTCCACGCTTGGAGTAGCGTAGCAATTCCACATGTTAATAAATCAATAGCAATCAGGTAAGCTAACTGTTCAGGAGTAAACTTCAATGCCTTACCTACGATTAATGGAACTAAAATGGCACCTGCATACATCGCGAGAACGTGCTGTAACCCCAAAGAAAACACCTTCGATTGACCATTGTGCTCTGTTGTCATAGAAAAGCTCCCTCCCAATATTATTTTGATACAAAATATCACATCAGCCATCCTGTTTGTTAGAAAACATTACAAATAATGTAATTATTATTAACATAATAATCCATATTCAAATGATTGTCATTAGAATTTCATCCAATTCCAGCGGTGCTTACTATGCAATTTGCATAAAGCGAAAGGTCTATTTACAAAAAAAGCTTGGCAATCATTACATGATCGCCAAGCTTTTTGCAGATTATTTATATGTCTAATAATGTTTTAATACGCAAAGCAACTCGTATTTGCAACGTGGTTTCCCCATCTTTTAAACTTCTCCCAAGTAGTTCTTCACATTTTTCTAATCGATATATAACTGTATTTCGATGAACAAATAATTTTTTAGCGGTCTCTGAAATTTGAAAATTTGTTTCTAAATATACGGACAGTGTTTGTAGAAGTGTTTGTGATTCAATCGTGTCTGTAAAATTTTGCAATACGTATGAACAAAAGTTTTTTAGATCATCTTGAGGAATTGTTCGAAGCAGCTCCATAATATCCTTCGTTCGGTAAAATTGAATCACTGTAGTTTTTTTAGAAAGTCTTCCTTCTTGAAGTGCATCCGTAGCTTCTTTTAAAGCACCATTTACATTCAAGAAATTCGTGCACATATTACTAACCCCAAATGAAATCGTATAACCAAAGTAACTAGCTACCTTCATTTGTAAATACCGAAGAGACGAAGAAATATAAGCGTTCGCATCTGCTACAGATTCCTTTATTTTGTATAGTAAGATACACATTTCCCCTTTTGTGAAAACGGGGATGAAAGAATCAGAGAGTTCTTCTTCTAGAAATTCATAGATTAAATCCATTTTCATTTTATGCTTGGTATAGCTCATTATAATTTCATTTTCATCAAGCATACCCGCTACACAAATGTATGTATTTTCATTTTCTAAGGAAAATTCTTTCGCTCTATTTATAATTTCTTCCGATGTAGAATAGGCACCATTCGTAAAATTGATGAAAAAATCGTTTCGTATTCTTCTCGTATATTGTTTTAACGCATCTTCTTTTAAAAGTGCAAATGAAAGAACATTTGTAGCCTGCTCAATCGTTAAGGTAGTCATGTAATCACGGCTTTGAATTTCTCCCTGAATTGCTAGAAATCCAATCTTTTTTTCACTAATGTAAATGGGAAACACCGAATATGCGGACTTACTGGATAAAATAGAAAAAGAAAAGAAGGTCGTGTTGGGCATTGAAAAGCTAAATCCGAGAGATTGATGTTTTTTAACTACAGATAAAAACTCTATAAATGATTGTGAATAATAGATAGGCTTTAAAAATTGATTAAATAGTGAGATGGGACAGGAAATTGTTTCAGACAAGCTTTCTATCAACTTCTGCATACCTTCCCCACTCATCACGAGGTTAGAGAAATGCTTATGTATTTCCATCACATTTGTTAATTCATCGGCCCGTTTATCAAGAATGATACTTAACGTTTGATTAACAATCTGTCCAAGAGATAGCTGGGGAGGGAGTTCAATAATGGGGAAGTCTAATTGATTTGCTAAACCAATCACTTCTTCAGGTATCTCCTGTAAAAACCGTTTTGTTTTAATGCCAAGCCCAGCACATTCTTGCTTTGCCATCGATTGTACCAAACTCGTAAGAAGCTCTGGTTTATCTTTAAAATGATATGCCGTTGTTACAAGTAATTCATTCGGCTTTAGATACTGAATAATATCAGGTGCATCCATCATATTTACATGAAAAACCTCTCGATTTTTCCCAGATTCTCCTGCAATTATATTCATTCCTTTTAAAAACGGAATCGTTACAAGTTCATATATTCTCATGAAAACACCCCTACAAATCATTCTAACAATAGCTACCACTATTTTAACATAATTAAAAATTAAGAATATTAGAACGAATCCTTTCCACTAATCATACAAATCTCCAAATACAAATTGTACATTCTTACAAAAATGAATATCATTGTTAGATTTTCTAACAAAAAGAGTAGTTTTCATTCTAATTATTGATACGATTTATAGAAACGAATAGGGAAAAAGAAAGGATGAGGATCCGTATGACTGAGACCAGTTTTCCTGTAAAGAAAAAAAGAGAGACTTCCTTTCCACGAGACTGCACATTCAGTAAAGAAGATTGGACCGTGCTAGCTAACTATTGGTACCCCATTTCACGGATTGATGAGATTTCGGAAAAACCGTTGGCAGTTAAACTGCTTGATGTGGACCTTGTTGTTTACAAAGCAAATGAAAAAATAATAGTGGCGCGGGATCTTTGCCTGCACAGGGGGACCCCACTCAGTATGGGCTGGGTCGAAGGAGACAATATCGTCTGTCCCTATCATGGGTTTAGCTATGGACCAACCGGAAATTGTACATCCATTCCCGCCCATCCAGATGCTAACATTTCACCTCGATTATGTCTTACCATCTATCCAGTAGCATTGCGATATGGGCTCCTTTGGACTTCCTTAACAGGTGAGGAGGAAACCATACCACCGCTCTATGCATGGGATGACGAGAACTACCTGAACATTCTTCCCCCTACGATTGATATAGATGGCTCAGCTGGGCGGCAAATAGAAGGATTTTTAGATGTTTCTCATTTTGCTTGGGTTCATCATAAATCATTTGGCAGCAGGGATAATCCCTTTGTTCCAAGCTATCAGGTTGAAAAAACAGATTACGGCTTACATGCAGAGTATGTAAGTACCGTAAGCAATTATCCAAAAGGTGCAGAGCATCTCGCACCACCTGATTTTAAATGGCTTCGTGTATTTGATATCTATCCCCCTCTTGCTGCAAGTCTTACTGTTCACTTTCCGAACAATGGTCAGCTGCACATTTTAAATGTGCCATGTCCAATTTCTGCTCGGAAAACGCGGCTGTTTTCCCCGATGGCTCGTAATTTTGATAAAGATGCGCCAATTGAATTTACGTACGAATTTAATTTACGTATTTTTAATGAGGACCGTGAAATGGTAGAAGCGCAAAAGCCAGAGGAATTACCACTTGACCTACAAGCAGAGGTTCATATAGCAGCGGATAAAACATCTGTTGCCTACAGGCAGCTATTAAAACAACTCGGATTAGGCACAACCTATACGAGTTAACATGGCAAAAGTAAACGTATTATTTCATTCTACTCAGAAACGAACTAGCGGAAAGGAAGGATTGAATATGGCAATTCAAACAGATGAATCAATGATAGAAAAGCGAAGCATTGCATCCATGATAGAGTGGCTTTCCTCTTTTGGAAAAACGGAAACGGACGGAGTAACTCGTTTGTTATACTCCCCTACTTGGATGAAAGCACAACATGCTCTCAAACAAGAGATGGAAGCATGCGGATTTCAAACGTATTTCGATAGTGTTGGCAATCTTTTCGGAAGATTAGAAGGCAAGGATAAACTTGCCAAAACAATTCTAACAGGTTCCCATATTGATACCGTTGTTGATGGTGGTAAGTATGACGGTGCTTACGGTGTTATAGCTAGCTTTCTGGCCGTTCGGAACTTATTTGAGCAATACGGCGCTCCTCAAAAAACAATAGAAGTCGTTTCGTTTTGCGAAGAAGAAGGCAGCCGTTTTCCTCTCGCGTTTTGGGGATCGGGAAGCATAACAGGAAAATACAATTTAAATCATGTCGCTTCCCTAAAGGATTCTGATCAAATATCCTTTTTAGATGCGATGAAGGATGCGGGATTTGATCCCGATCAATACATCTCACCTGTCAGACGGGATATTGATCATTTTATTGAAATTCATATTGAGCAAGGACAGATTCTAGAAAGGAACCAGCATACATTAGGTCTTGTCACTCATATTGTCGGCCTACGGCGTTTTACCATCACTGTTCGCGGCGAAAGCAACCATGCAGGAACGACCCCGATGCCGTTTCGAAAAGATGCTGTTTGCATGGCAGCTGATTTCATTTCGTATGTTACGAAGAAAGCAAAAGAAATGGACCCGCATCTCGTTGCAACCGTAGGAAAAATAACAGTAACCCCAAATGTGCCGAATGTAATTGCCAGAGAAGTAGAATTTAGCCTAGATATCCGGCATCATCAAGAAAAAGTTCTAGGGCAATTCTATGATGAAATAGAAACGTATTTTCAAAGAATAGCATTCGAGGAAGAAATGGACGTTGTTATTACGAAAATCGTTGATGTAAAACCTGTTGAAATGAACACAAGTTTGACCGCTCTATCCAAAACAATTACAAGTGAAAAGAACATTCCGTTTCAATACATGATAAGCGGGGCGGGACATGACGCTCAAATTCTCGGTACGTTTTGTCCTACCTCCCTCTTATTCATTCCAAGTAAAGATGGTATCAGTCATTCCCCGAAAGAATTTACAAGCGTGGCTGATTTGCAAACGGGAATAGAAGTACTAACCGAAATGCTATATAAACTAGCTTACTAGAGGAGGATGCTACCATGACGTATTCTGAACTTTATACACCAATGCGCACAATTATGACCCCTGGTCCTGTAGAGGTAGATCCTCGCGTATTGCGGGCAATGAGTACACCTATATTAGGACAATTTGATCCAGCTTTTACAACCATTATGAATGAAGTAATGGACATGCTCCGCCAAGTGTTTCAAACGAAAAATCAATGGGCGTTTCCGGTAGATGGAACGTCACGATCTGGGAATGAAGCCATTCTTTGCAGCATCATCGAACCTGGTGACCGTGTTTTCGTTCCGATTTTCGGTAGATTTGGTCATTTACTCGTAGAAATTTGCGAACGATACGGTGCCGAAGTCCACACTATCGAATGTCCATGGGGAGAAATATTTGATCCGCAAGTCGTAATTGATGAAATGAAAAAGATATCTCCTAAAATTACAGCAATCGTACACGGAGAAACATCTACCGGCTGCATGCAACCCCTACAAGAAATTGGCGCGGCATGCAGAGAGCTGGATATTTTGCTCGTGGTTGATGCCGTCGCTTCCATTGGCGGTACTGAGGTAAAAGTAGATGAATGGATGATTGATGGCTTGATTGGAGGCACGCAGAAATGTTTGTCTGTCCCTTCTGGCATGGCACCTATTACTTATAATGAACGAATTGAAAAAATCATTTTAGCAAGAAAAAAAGTGGAACGTGGGATTGCAACCGATGAGGAGCGCCAGCACTTATCAAATCATCCACCGATTATAAGCAATTATTTCGATTTAAGTATGCTACAGGATTACTGGGGTCCAAGAAGATTGAACCATCATACCGAAGCAACCTCCATGCTCTATGCACTCAGAGAAGGATTGCGTCTTGTCCTTGAGGAAGGATTAGATACTCGTTTTGCTCGGCATAAACTCCATGAAACCGCACTAATTGCTGGTATAGAAGCAATGGGCTTACATTTGTTCGGAAACAGATTGCATAAGCTTCCTACCGTAACGAGTGTTACCATTCCTACAGGGGTAGACGGAGAATCTGTAAGAAACATGCTTCTGCATGAATTCGGCATTGAAATAGCCAGCTCATTTGGTCCCTTGCAAGGAAAAATATGGAGAATTGGTACGATGGGATTCAGCTGCCGCAAAGAGAATATTCTCTTCCTGCTCGGAGCTCTTGAAGCCGTATTGCTTCGCCATAATGTAAAAATCAACGTAGGCGAAGCGCTGCAAGCTGCACTAGATGTATACAACGTAGAATCGCACAAAACCGTTGTTTTGTAAGCTTAAAAGAAAGAAGGAGCGTTCCATATGTCTGTATATGATGTACTTATTAAAAATGGTCAGGTTGTCTTTCCAAATGAAGTAAGAAAAGCAGATATCGGCATTAAAGATGGAGTGATTGTCAATATTAGCGATCATTTGTACGGCTTAGCAGACTACGAATGGCTAGCAGATGATCAGTATGTATTTCCTGGCATGATCGATGTCCATGTTCATTTCAGCGAACCTGGACGCGAGCATTGGGAAGGATTTGAAACAGGTTCTGCTATGATGGCAGCGGGCGGATGTACGACTTACTTTGATATGCCATTAAACGGAATCCCTTCTACTGTTACAGAAAAAGCGCTCCATGAAAAAGCAGAAATCGGATTACAAAAATCAGTAGTAGATTTTGGACTATGGGGCGGACTTGTGCCAGGGAATGAAGAAGACTTAGCCCCGCTTGCACAAGCAGGTGTAATTGGCTTCAAGGCCTTCCTCTCCCCAACAGGCAATAAAGAATTTGAGGCTGTCGATGATTATACATTGCTTAGCGGGATGAAAAGAATTGCTTCTCTAAAAAAGATTTTAGCCTTGCATGCCGAGAGTGCCGCTATAACTGAATGGCTCAAACATGAAAAAGAAAAAAATGGTCTGCTTAGTAGCGATGATTATGCAGAATCAAGACCCGTCATTGCAGAAGCAGAAGCAGTAGAGCGTGCTCTTACCTATGCAGAAATTACAGGCTGCCCCCTCCACTTTGTCCATATTAGCAGTAATGCTGCAATCGAAAAAATAGAAGCTGCTAAGCAACGCGGGCTTGATGTGACCGTGGAAACCTGCCCGCACTATCTGCTATTTAACCATGAGCACCTTATAGAGAAAGGAGCAATTGCAAAATGCGCCCCGCCTTTACGAGATGAAGCAGAGCAACGCCGATTAATTGAGCATCTATTAGAAGGAAAATTTGATATGATTTCCTCCGACCATTCCCCGTGCCCCTATGAATTAAAAGATCCGGCAACCCACGATATCTTTCATGCATGGGGAGGAATCAGTGGCGGACAATTTTCTCTCATGGCAATGATTGAACTTGCCCTATCCTATAATATTTCCTTTTCAAGTATCGCAAACTTGACAGCCGCCGCACCTGCCAAACGTTTCGGTCTATCCTCTCGAAAAGGAGAAATTCGCACTGGCATGGATGCGGACCTTGCCATCGTCTCGTTGAAACCTTTCCATGTAACAAAGGAAAACTTTCAGGCTAAGCATAAACATAGTCTTTATATGGGACATACCTTCCCGTGTGAAATTATGGGGACATTTAACCAAGGTACATTGGTTGTAGATCACGGAAAGATTATGAAGAAATCAGGAAAATGGATAAAAACATCATAAACAAAAGCCCAAATCATGTATATCTCTCTACGATTTGTACATGATTCGGGCTTATTTCTTATTTAGATAGTCTACGACACATGATTACAGTTTAAATTTAACAAAAAAAGCAGTGCCAGCTTGTCCAGTTTGAATTTCAATTTTCGCATTATGACGGGCAGCTATAGCATAACTTACGCCTAAACCTAACCCCGTCCCTTTTTCCTTTGTAGTGAAGAACGGAGTACCTAATTTTTCTAATACTTCAGGCTTAATTCCTTCTCCTTGATCTTGCACCACAAGAGTCACACAATCATCTTCCTTGTACGTTCTAATCGTTAAAACTTTTCCTTCACACATTGCTTCTAAACCGTTACGGTATAAGTTGATTAATAATTGGCGTATCTCATTCCGATTCAAAAGTAACTCCGGGATGTCATTCGTATCTATTTCTATATTTTTATTTTGGTTAAACGCATCAACCTTAATTAATGGGGCCATATCATGTATGATTGCATTTAAATCTAATTTCTGTAAATCTGTTGTCCTTGTATTACTCATGGAAAGGAATTCGGTAATGATAGAATTAGCACGGTCAAGTTCTTCAATCATTACATGTAGGTAATGTTTGTACTTCTCAAATTCATCCTCTTCGTTTAATAACTGCAAAAATCCCCGTACTGTTGTCATCGGATTTCGTATTTCATGACTGATTCCTGCAGCCATTTGTCCAATTAACTCAAGCCCTGATAACCGTTTCAATTCTTTCTCATATTTCTTCGTTTCCGTTATATCCTTAACAAGACAACATATTCCTTCTTCGTCTGGGTACGAAACAATTTCATACCAATGATCATTATAATCAGAGTGGTATTCAAAATGTACTGGTATCCGTTCTAACATAACTTTATGGTATTGCTTATATAAGACTGTATCCACTAGTTCAGGAAATGTTTCCCATATATTTTTGTCCAAAACGTCTTTTGCTTTTTTGTGAGTCGGTAAAAATTGGTTCTTATTTAAATAAGTAAATCTCCAATCCTTACTTAAAGCTATAAATCCATCTGTAATACTTTCAATTACATTTAAATTTTTTTCATTGGCGATGGTTAGTTCCTTGGTCCGTTTTTCAATCATGGTTTCAAGTTGGTTCATATACAACAAGCTAGATAACGTAGAAGTCGTGGCTTCCACAATAGATTGCGCCAACTGAATTTGTGATTCCGTGTAAATAAGATCGGTTCCTTCCAGATTAACAACTGAAATGATCCCTAACACCTCATCCATTGAAACTAACGGGATCATAAATAGGCCTTTTATCCGATATTTTCGACAAATGTCATGGTTCGGTCTTTCATCTGCATATACATTTGGAATGACGATGGATTTTTTTGTTTTCATAATATGTTTCATTAATAAATCATAACTTTGGTCAATTTTTATCTTAGAACATGTCTCTACCCAATCTTCATTTGTCTCGCCATTATCCTTATATGGATTGACATGTATAATCTTTCTATTTGCTACAGGATCTAATAAGTGAACCATTATGTTAAAATTATCCAAAACCTTTCCTAAGTAAAAAAAACAGATTTGGAGACTTTCTTGCATCGTGGAACACATAGAAAGATCACGAGTCACATCAAGTAGCAGCTGCTTTTCTGAAATCAGTTTTTCCTTTTGTGTTAAATGCTTGGCATTTCGAATGGCAACTGCAACCATATTTACATACGCCTCAACACTTTGAATTTCTGATTTTGTCAAGTTCATAGCAATTCCATAATCAAATAAAAACACCAAACCATAAAGCTCTTGCTCAAATGAAATAGGTAAACCTAGAATAGATTTAATATGAAATGCTTGCACTGATGCAGGATAGGGACGATCATCCTTTGAGGTATCAGGAATGTAGATGGTTCTATTGGTTGCTATTACTTCTTTTGCCAACCTATCTATTTCAGGATCAATCACCTGTGAATCAAGAGTAACACCATTAATACTTTTTGGCTTTCCAGCAACCCCTCTGAATGTGCCATCTCCTTGTGGCAAGAAAATACCCACTGCATCACATTGGACGACTTCTTCAGATATGGCAGTCGTTACATATTCTAGCACTTCACTTAATTCTAACCTCATATTAATCAATTTTGTTATATTTGCAAGTCGGGAATACCTCGTTTGGTCACTTACCATGTGCATAACCCCAATCACTTGGTTTAATCTGTTTAGGTAGCTGTAAATATTCTTCATCGTATTCAGTATACAATCTTATGATTCTTATTTTACATTAGTCTCTATAGGATTTAATACAAAAAACTCATTTACTTTTGATAATGTCCCTCACCATTGCTCTTAAAATTCGTAGGAAGAACACTCCAATACGACACGGGAGATGTTAACACAATAGATGTATTCACATTTCCATAGGTTATGAGTCGATCAATAAGCTTCCTCATGCTATTTATATCACTGCTGGGTGGGATAAACATTCTTGTCATGTAATTGCATAAACGATACATAATTGTACATACATTAGCAATGAAGGGGGTATGAACGAAGAACAAATGAAAACAGCTGGAATTCCAGCAACTTTCATCCGCTATTAGGTTGGATTAGAACATATTGAGGACTTAAAGGCTGATTTGCTGCAAACATTACAAGCCATTTAAATTTATATGTTCATTAAATAAAGCATGGTAAGCTTTAGACAAAGGAAAGTAATGTCTAATGCTTGCCATGCTTTTGCTTCATATAACAATTAAGTTATAAACTACTAAATAACAAAACCTTAGGACAACCGAGATGCATAATCTTCGTATTTAAATTGTTTCACAACCTGAATTCCCTCTTCTTCATTAAAACGAGCAATCGAAGGGAGATTAACGCCGTTAAACATATGATTTTTTACCATTGTATAGTGGGCCATGTCACAGAATACGAGTCTATCACCTGGTTTTAATGGTTCTTTAAAGGAATAATCGCCGATTACGTCCCCGGCAAGGCATGTAAGACCGCCTAGTCGGTACGTATACGCATATTCATTCGGCTTACCCGCATCAATGATGTTTGGTCGATACGGCATTTCAATGACATCCGGCATATGACATGTTGCAGAAGTATCCAAAATAGCAATATCCATACCGTTATTTACGATATCTTCAACCGTCGCAACAAGATATCCTGTGTTTAAGGCAACTGCCTCGCCTGGTTCTAAGTATACTTGCACATCAAACTTATCCTGTACATATTGAATCGTACGAACAAGCTTTTCTACATCATAATCCGGGCGTGTGATATGATGGCCACCGCCAAAATTAATCCATTTCATTTTCTTCATATATTCGCCGAACTTTTCTTCTACTACCTTGATTGTACGTTCAAGTGTATCAGAATTTTGCTCACACATCGTATGGAAATGAATTCCATCGATACCATCTAAATCTTCTGGTTTAAGGTTCGCTAACGTTACCCCAAATCTTGAATACGGAGAGCAAGGATTGTAAAGTGGTACTTCAATCTCTGAATATTCAGGATTTACTCGAAGTCCGCATTCAATTTTTTTCGGTGATTGCTGCACTTTTTCTTTGTATTTGTTCCACTGAGAAAAGGAATTAAATACAATATGATCACAGTAGGATAGAAGCTCATCAAATTCCTGTTCTACATAGGCAGGAGCAAAAGCATGAACTTCCTTCCCCATTTTTTCGTAACCCAGTCTTGCTTCAAAGAGTGAGCTTGCTGTAATCCCCTTTAAATACTGACCAACAAGAGGAAATACAGAATACATGGAGAATCCTTTTAGAGCAAGAAGAATACTACAGCCCGTCCGTTCCTGCACCGAATTCATAAGCTCTAAATTTTTCTTAAGAAGTCTTTCGTCCACAACATAACAAGGTGAAGGTAGTGCTTGAAAATCTAGATTCATCCGTTATACCTCTAGTCTACTAATGTTGGCGCAAAGTCTTCTTGCCAAGGTAGTCCAAATTTATTCAATGCTTCCATAAATGGATCTGGATCAAATTCTTCTACATTGTATACGCCTGGTTTTTTCCAAATTCCCTTGATGACTAACATCGCACCGATCATAGCAGGTACTCCTGTTGTATAGGAAATAGCTTGTGAACCGACCTCTTTATAGCATTCTTGGTGATCACTAACGTTATAAACATAGTAAGTTTTCGGTTTTCCATCTTTCGTTCCTTGGAAAATACAGCCGATATTCGTTTTTCCTTTTGTTCTTGGTCCAAGAGATGCCGGATCAGGAAGAACAGCCTTTAAGAATTGAAGAGGAACAATTTCCTTACCTTCGTACATGATTGGTTCAATTGAAGTCATCCCAACATTTTCAAGAACACGTAAATGAGTAAGGTATTTTTCTGAGAACGTCATCCAGAATCGGATACGCTTAATTCCTGTTATGTTAAGAGCTAACGATTCTAACTCTTCATGGTGCAAAAGGTAGATATCTTTCGGACCGATTTCCGGAAGGTCGTACACTTTTTTAATTGATAGAGGTTCCGTTTCGATAAATTTACCATCTTCGTAGTAGCTACCGTTTGCAGTAATTTCACGAATATTAATTTCTGGGTTGAAGTTTGTTGCAAATGGATATCCATGATCTCCAGCATTCGCATCCACAATATCAATGGAATGAATTTCATCAAAATAATGTTTTAGAGCATATGCACTGAATACACCTGTCACACCCGGATCAAATCCGCTACCGAGCACAGCAGTTAACCCAGCTTTTTCAAATTTTTCTTTATAAGCCCATTGCCATTTATATTCAAATTTCGCCGTATCAAGCGGCTCATAGTTAGCTGTATCCACATAATGAACACCCGTTGCAAGGCATGCATCCATAATCGTTAAATCTTGATAAGGAAGTGCAACATTAATAACAACATCTGGTCCGAAGCTCTTGATTAATTCAATTACTTCTTCTGTTTTATCAGCATCGACCTGAGCTGTTTGAATCTTTGTGCGACCACCGGATAATTTATCTTTTAAAGCATCACATTTTGAAACTGTTCTGCTTGCAATACATATTTCTTCGAAAACTTCAGAATTCTGACAACATTTATGAACCACAACACTAGCAACACCGCCAGCGCCAATAATTAAGGCTTTTCCCAATTCACTAACCTCCATCTATCAGATTAAATAAGCATCATTTTACAGAAAAACTTTCAAAACATCAAGGAAAACTAAAAAGACAGATAATTCATGCCTTCCTAAACAAAATAAAAGGACTCCCTAATGCAGAAAAAACCTTCTACATGAAGAGGATCCATAACGTTTTCACTATACCAAAACTTACTGGTATTGAAAAGAGAATTTAAGCTTTTAATGAAAAAATTACATTATTTCTTCTCAAATGTATATATTTTACAATATTTTGAAATATTATTTCAGTACCGCCCATTCGCTCTACATCCACCTATTATTTAGCATTTCTGCAAAGTTTGCTATTGCATTTTGTAGATGTCGGTAAAAAGTTGCCCTACTCATATTACACGCCTTCTCGGCGCCTTTTTTCCTTTACGGGCTTCAATCTGCCTCTTTGCTTACCGCTTTCCCTGCTTTTTTTCCTTCGCGGGCTTCAATCTACCTCTTTGTTTACCGCTTTCCCTGCTTTTTTTCCTTCGCGGGCTTCAATCTACCTCTTTGCTTACCGCTTTCCCTGCTTTTTTGTCTTTACAGGCTTCAATCTACCTCTTTGCTTACCGCTTTCCCTGCTTTTTTGTCTTTACAGGCTTCAATCTACCTCTGTGGTTACCGCTTTCCTTGCTTTTTTTTCTGTGCGGGCTTTAATCTACCTCTTTGCTTACCGCTTTCCCTGCTTTTTTGTCTTTACAGGCTTCAATCTACCTCTTTGCTTACCGCTTTCCCTGCTTTTTTGTCTTTACAGGCTTCAATCCACCTCTTTGGTTACCGCTTGCCCCTTCTCGATTTCCCTCACCAGCTCCTGCACTGCACGTGCCTCTGTTGCCCAGCTTGTACAGAAACGAACTGCGCTAGTATGAGAATCGACTTTTTGCCAAAGTGTATAAGCAAAATGAGCACTTAATCTTTCTAATTCTTTATTTGGGATAATCGGAAATTGCTGATTCGTAGTTGATTCTGTCAGAAACGTATAGCCTTTGTTTACACACGCTTCTTTAATTAATGCAGCCATGTCATTTGCATGCTTGGACATAGAAAAATATAAGTCATCCTCAAACATCGCCAGAAATTGCAAGCCGAGCAATCTCCCTTTCGCAAGCATACCGCCCTTTTGCTTTAGCATATACCGAAAATCTTTCTTTACTTCCTTATTCCGGATAACAAGTGCCTCTCCAAACAATGCGCCTATCTTTGTTCCACCAATATAGAAGGCATCACAAAGTTCTGCGATGGTCGGTAGATCGAGATCATTATCTTCCGCTGCGAGAGCATAGCCTAAGCGAGCGCCGTCTAAGTAAAGAATGAGATCATTTTTCTTACATACGTCATGAATGGCAGTCAGCTCTGCCTTGCTATAGATTGTCCCAAGCTCTGTTGGATTGGATACATAGACTAGCTTTGGCTGTACGAGATGCTCGTGGGCCCTGTCCTCCATATGTTCCTCATATGCTAGCTGAACTTGCTCTGCGGTTATTTTTCCATCTGTGTTGGGCATTGCTAATACTTTATGTCCGGTTGCTTCAATCGCACCACTTTCATGTCCGTTAATATGCCCAGTATCTGCACTCAGTGCCCCTTGATGTGGACGAAGAGCGGCTGATATAAATGTTAAATTGGTCTGCGTTCCCCCAACTAAAAAATGCACATCTACATCCTCACGCATACATTTTTCCTTAATAAGCTGAATAGCCTTTTCACAATAAGGATCTTCTCCGTATCCGATTGTTTGCTCTAAATTTGTCTCTATGAGTTTTTCCAAAACCTTTGGATGGGCACCCTCACTATAATCATTCGTAAAACGTATCATTTCTAACGACCTTCTTTTTTTCCTTTTATTATAATATAAATTGTACATATAATAGCAAGAAAATCCCCCAAACCAATGAGGTTAAGGGGACCAGTACACATTCATTATTCCAATCAAACAGAATCCTCAGGAGCTAAGGAACACGAATAGGTTCCTGTTTCAATTTGAATGGTCGCATGCTCAATTCCAAATTGGTCATGTAGCTCCTTACATACTTGCTGCAGCAAACGATCATTATCCTCTAAATCAGAACGAATTAAATGGACGGTTAATGCAGCATCTGATGTACTCATTCCCCATACATGTAAATCGTGTACCTCCGTAACCGTAGGTATCTTCTGCAAATACGTCTTAATGCCTTTCACATCGATTCCAGCTGGTACAGCATCTAGAGAAAGATCAAGCGATTCCTTAAGCAGACTCCACGTTCCAATTAAAATCACAATCGCAATGAGTAAGCTAACAAGTGGATCTAACCATTGCCACCCTGTCCAAAGAATAACAAATCCTGCAATGACAACCCCTACAGAAACCAATGCATCTCCAGCCATATGTAAGAAGGCTCCTCGTATGTTTAAGTCCTGTTTTCCACCTGACATAAACAGGAGAGCCGTAATTGTATTAATGATAATACCAATGACTGCTACAATAATCACCGTTGTACCCGCAACAGGGGCAGGAGTGGAAAAGCGCTGAATTGCTTCCCATGCAATCGCACCGACGGCAATAAGCAAGAAAACTGCATTAAACAATGCCGCTAAAATCGTACTTCTCTTATATCCATAGGTTCGCTTAGGAGTAGGTACCTTCTTCCCGAGCCAAACCGCGATCCAAGCCACAATTAACCCCAAAACATCGCTTAAATTATGTCCTGCATCAGCTAGCAATGCCAAAGAATCTCCTAGGATTCCGTACGTAGCCTCCACAATAATGAAAAGCGTATTTAAGACAATACCAACCCCAAATGCAAAGCCATAATTTCCTGCATGATGATGATCATGACCATGCTGATGTCCTTTACTTTCCGTGTGATGATGTGCCATATTTACATTCTCCTACTAGTATGAAATTCTTTTTATATTTTGTGAACAAATCATAATGAATTTCGATGTCACTATCAATAAATCCTCTTCTTTGTGCTACTTGAAGCGATTTCGCTAACCTAAAAGTAGCGGCTTTTAGATCATTTCTTATTTTTGTATAAAAAAAGAAGACTCCTGCTTTTCCAAGCGCAAGAGTTTCCCTTTTTTAATACTCAATGTGTTCCAAATAGAGACCACCCGGCTCAGCTAGAAGACTTACTAAACTTCGGTCCTTTGCTTCCAGCATGCTTGGTATATTTGCAGGACTTACTTCCCCAAGTCCTACTTGAATTAGTGTTCCGACTATTTTTCTAACCATATTATACAGAAATCCATCTCCGCTCACCCGAATATCGATAAAGCCGCCATTTCTTTCTAATTCAATGGAATTGATGTGACGTACCATCGATTTTTTCTTCGACTTCGCATTGGAGAAGGCCGTAAAGTCATGCTCCCCAAGAAAATATTGACACGCCTTCTTCATTTGCTCGGTATCTAGCTGTTGCTCAACATGCATGCTGTATTTTCTCATAAAGGGATTTGTATGATCTTCGTTCCAAATCTTATACAAATAGGTCTTCGCCTTTGCGTTATACCGGGCATGAAACCGTTCCGGAACTAATGTAACCTCTGTAACACTAATATCGCGAGGCAGATATTGATGGAAGTAACTTTTGATTTCAGCTTCAGTCAAATTTTCTTCTACTTTAAAATTGGCAATTTGGGCAAGTGCATGTACCCCTGCATCCGTTCTACTGCAGCCGATGATTTCAATCTCTCTACCAACTAACTCAGATAACACATTCTCTATTTTCCCTTGAATGGTACTCTCGCCACTGCCGAGCCGTTGCCAGCCTTTATAACGATTCCCATCATATTGTATGATTAATTTGTAATTATTCATTCGGTCTCCTTCTGTATATATTAATGTAAGTCAACGATTTTAAAATAGTTATCCAGTTAAGCAACGTGCCATTCCTCTACACATTCATACCGTGATTTGAACTTAATTCTCCAATTCCAGTTATAGAATATACATTATTTTGTATTTTGCCGAAATTCGCTGATATTTCTTTAGGAGGAAGAGGTTTACTGAACAAATACCCTTGAATCGTATCACAATCCCGTTTTGCTAAAAAGGAAAACTGTTCCACTTCCTCTACACCTTCCGCAATAACCTTCAACCTAAGATGCTTTGCCATCGAAATAATCATAGAAATAAGAGCGGCATCATGGCTATTTGATTGAACATTACAAACGAATGAACGATCTATTTTCAAACAGTCAATCGGAAAATCCTTTAAATAAGACATAGATGAATAGCCGGTTCCAAAGTCATCAACCGCAATGTTAACTCCTAATCTCTTCAACTCATGCAACAGTTCAATTGCATGGCTCGTATCCATCGTCATACTTTCCGTGATTTCCAATTCGAGATAGCACGGGGAAAGATTTGTGTGTGCCAGAACATCCTCTACCATCTTCACTAAATTTTGTTGAAAAAATTGTCTGATTGATAAATTAACAGCAACTCGAATATTTGAGATCCCCTCTTCATGCCACTGTTTAGCTTGTTTACAAGCCGTTTCCAATACCCATTCCCCAATCGGTACAATAAGACCTGTTTCTTCTGCAATTGGGATGAATGTAGCTGGAGAAATCCACCCTTTTTCTGGATGCTTCCATCGAAGTAAAGCCTCAACAGAATCTATACGACCTGTATTAACATCAACCTGTGGCTGATATACAAGATAGAACTCCCCTTGATCAAGGGCATTATACAAATCACGTTCAAGATCTAGTTTTTCTTCAAACTGCTGCTCCATTTCAGAACGATAAAACAAATATGGTTGTGATACTTTTTGAGCTTCACGCATAGCAATTTGAGCATGCTTTAATAGTTCTAATTCGTTATTTCCATTACATGGATATAGAGAAATTCCAATATGTATTGTAACTTTAAACAATATGTGCTTTAGCTGGACAGGTTCTTTCATTACTTCTTGAATACGGTCACACACCTTCATAACGTCCTCTTTATTTTCTACCGAATCGAAAATAATCGTAAATTCTCCTGTTCTCAACTTACTTATAAATAGTTCTGAAGGAAGAGATGCACGCAACCGATCCGCAATTTTTTGTAACATCAAGGATTCAAATGAATGTCCGAGCGAATCTTGTACTGATTTGAGCCGATCAATCTTAATAATCAGAATTGCCTTTTTCGTCCCCTCTACTTTCAATTCATCCTTCAATTTTTCAGTAAAAAACCGATAATTTGGCAATTTTGTTAATTCATCATGATAAGCCATATGATGCAGCTTTTTCTTTGACCTTTCCAATTTATGTTGAGCCCTGATTAAATCCTGAAAGGGTTTTTCAACAGATGAATAATAAAAAGCCCGTATCAAAAAGTAAAACCCTACTAATTGAAATAAGTGTCCAATGAAATTGCTAATATCATACACACTTTTATAAATTGTAAACATTGAATCTCCAAGTATTAAATATACTGATGCCAGAATAATCATGATGTTACTGGTTTGATTAATATCAACCGTTTTAAATAAATAAAAAATGAGTACAAATTGCATCGTGATAGCCGCATACTGCATTCCATTCTTTAATGCAGTCGTCCCCACACCTTCAACGACCAGAGCAGGTAACAGATGATATGGATCATAGATAATCAACAACCAAACAAGGACATACAAACAAGCTAGACTATATGCAATCCAACGCTGATAAGCATGGACTTTTTTGGGCTTTAACATGAAAATGATTAATAATCCAACAACCTGTGTCAAACGAGCAATCATATAGAACCATGTAGCTGAATACGAGGAGCTTTGCTCCAAAAAAAAGGGCATGCCTTTATAAGAAATAGTATGTAGGATTTCTAGAAGACCTAATGCAAGAAAAAGGGAACCGATATATAACCGATCATTGGATAAAATAAATGGAAAAATGAGCCATGCTTGAATAGCGATCGTAAAACATGTAACAATAATTATGATTTCCATTATTAAATGCATCGTCACATAATTATTTGCTCCAAATATTCCATATAAACGGTGGTTAAATAAAATAACGAATATAAGTAACAAAAGAGGAATCGCTAAATTCCAACTATATTTTTTAATAAATATAAGATTTTTTGTATATTGCTCCATGAATGTTCCCCCTCCAAGTACACATAGGACCTCCTAAACATATTTCACTATTAAAATTCAAAACAATCTTATCCCCTTTAATAATAACCCTTCCTATCGAAAAAGAGGACTATTTTATCATTTATTCATAATTTTTCTATAATTATTCATAAAAGAACGAGAAGACTCCTTGAATCCAAGCCCTAATTTAGACAAATAGTTATACAAAAAAATAAAGGATGAAAAAATTGGGATTTCTCCCGTATTTCTCATCCTTTATCCATATGTTTCATTTCGTTTTATTTTAAAAAGCACTGTTTTATTCTCTCTTTACAGGTATTTTTGTAACTAGATTTCTTTAACCACTACGTATTGGTCCTATATAAAATGAGTTATGTTTGTTAGCTTTGATTTCATCTAACATCAATCATTATCTAGCATATGTATTCTTCTCAATGAACTCTCTAACTTCACTTTTCTCTATCCCGATACTCTTCGCTGTAAAAATAAGATACAACCAGTCTGTATCTAATTCGTTCATATTCTTTTTATTTTCCAGAATTTTAATTTCTTTGAAATTTTCACTTGAGTTATCCATAGACTCCACCATCATCCCCTTTTTTACTTATAAAATTACCATCTCCTTTCTCTCAAAATTCTCTCAAAATAACGGTATAGGACGATATAAAATTACTTTTTGTCAAAGCTATACGCCCATAAATATCCCTTTGATTCTAATAACATTTCGTGTCTATTTTCATTGTTTTCTACTACAATGTTTTCCTTTGCATTCATTTGATACCCGCCGTTGACACGGTTAATTAAAATTGGAACCTCGAGTTCTACAAATAGCTGCCGTATTCGATAAATCGTATTATACAAATTCGAAAGAGCACGTTTTTCATCTAGATTCGGCCAGATTGCGTCAATAATCCGCCACTTCGAGCACATTTTTCCTTCCTGAATAAGAAAATAATAAAATAATTCTTCCGTCACACGGGTCGGCCACTTCACATCCCGATTCCCAATTTTGACAAACGTATCTCCGTACAGTTGAATATACAGTTTTTCTGCTTTTGTTTTCCGTTGCTGCATACCATAATATTTCGTTAACCGCTCATCAAGCTGCTTCACTGTGCTTGGAGTCATTGGCTTTAGAATATAATCCAGTGCTTGAACGCGAAAAGCATCTACTGCATATTGGGAGTACGCTGTTGAAAAGATAACAGGTACATCGATTCCTGTATCCACCAACTGTTTCGCTAACTCGATTCCTGTCATAGTTGGCATTTCAATATCTAGCAAAAGTGCATCCAATTCATGCTCTGGAATCTCTTTTAGTGCATCTAAAGGAAATGAAAAAGAACCCATCACTTGAAATGGACCGTGTTTCTCCAATAATCTTGTATGCAATTCTAATATTAACTTCTCATCTTCAACAACCATGATTCGCCACATATTTATATCTCCTTTATTGGAATCGTTAACTCGATTGTTGTTCCTTTCCCTTCTATTGAATGTACCGAAAAATCCCCTTTTGATATTTGTCTAACCCGGCGCAGTACATTTGTAAAGCCTATACCACTTCTTATCATTCTACCTTCCATTAATTCTTTTCGTTGATTTTCAGACATACCGATACCATCGTCAACTACTTGAATATAAAGGATTTGGTCTTTTTTCGAAATGAAGAGCTGAACATATCCGGTTCCGGTTTTTTCAAACAAACCATGCCGTATCGCATTCTCGACAAGAGGCTGAATAAGTAAACTTGGAATTTCAATATGACTACAATCGATAGAATTCTCAATCTTGCAAGAATAAGAGAATCTTTCTCCAAAGCGAGCTTTCTCAAGCTCAACATATGCTTCAATAATATCTAATTCCTGTTGTAATAAAGTAGAATGCCCCTCTTTTCCAAATTGAAATAGATACCGTAAATACGAACTTAACATCGAAAGTAAGTGAGCTGCTCGTTCTCCGTCTGTATAGCAAAATGCAATAATATTACTCAGCGCATTGTATAAGAAATGTGGTTTAATTTGCGTTTGCAAAAAGGAAATTTCATTTTCAGTAGCTTTATTCAGGGCGCGTTTTGTTTGCTCTGCAGCAATCTCTGCTTCATCTGTTCGATTGATGAGACGAATGGATAAAAATACATTCATTGAAATAACATACCCTAAAAAGCCGAGACGATTGAAAACATTACGCCCAGAGAAAAACAATTGATCAAACGATCCGCTGCTTGCAAACATAAACAAAAACAAAAGCATGAAACAGAGGATAACCATTTCGTTTTTTGCAATCAGCCAACTTTTTTTGTATATTATGACAATGAGCCGAGTAAAAATACCAAGCAATAGAATATCTGAATAAAAGAAAAATACATATTGCAAGTTTGATAATAATCGAGCCGGAAGCAAAACAATCAATACTCCATATATAACAAGAGGAGAAAATAAAAGAACAAGGTATTTTTTCTTCATGAAAGTTGGCATGATTGCAAGAATATATAATAGAAAGAGGATAACGGCAAAAAAAGTAACCGAATCTTGCAAGCGAAAATAAAAATCAAAAGATAAATTTGGAAACTTACGAAGTAATAATCTGGTTTCCCCTCTTGTCATCAGATATACTGCTGAACAAAGCAAAAATAAACCACTATAAAAAAAGGCAACCTCTTTTGTTCGAAGTAAAAAAATCGTTAAATGAAACGTACTAAAGAGAAGGAACAAAAAAATCCCTATCCGTTCCATAGAAAGATCGTTTTGAGAGTCCTTATTGATTGCAAGAGCATCGCCAAAATCGATTGGAAATACGATTCCCCCTCTTGCATTATAAAAATTGGAGACATGAATGGTCACAAGAAGTTTCGGTGATTTTGGCTTTACACTAACCTCATAAGCAGGATTCTTAGGAACCATTCCTTCTTTGGATGTCCCTACACGGCCAGCCTCATATATTTTGTCACCATTTACATAAATCGTGTGGGCAGACCAAATATTCCTAATACGAAACCCAACTTCCGAAAATTGATTAGGTAAGATAATTAATATCTGGTACGAGCCATATTGTATATCATTATCCCATTCCTTAGGAACCTCTTGATTAGGCGCATCCTGGTAAAACTTTGTTGGATCAACAAACTCATTCGGAATGAATTTCCATTCACCAGAAAGAGGAAGTATTTTTATCGAAGTAGGCAGATTTGTTAAATCTAGTATTCCATTTTTTGCATTCTCACTTATAAGTCTCTTTTCCTGATTAGCAAATAGCATATACAGCATAGCTATTCCCATACATACAATCAATAGCCATCCGACAACACGTTTCCATATCACATCTGCCACTCCTCAAATATGCTTCAATCCATTGGTGAATTGATACTTTAACCTATCTTATCATAAGATTTGAATTAAAGAATACAGCAAGTTAGAGCAAAACTGCTTCGTTAGCACATTAAGAAAAAATGATTCCCGTAGCATCCGATTCTTGTACTCTTGCTACCTGTTACCTTCAGTAAACTGTTTCACAATTTTACGTTAAAAAGTCCCTTTACAATTAAAAATAAAGGGATGATATTTCTAAATAGCTAATTTTTTTATTTCCTCTAAACTTCTCGTCTCATTACAAAAATAGCATTGTGCGTCTACATGTCCATCTGGTTCAATCACATCTCAGAAGTAACGTGATAGTATGTGAAATCTTCCCCTAACTCACCTACACAAAAATTTGCTATTGTTTCATCTGACTTGCACCAAGTCCAATCCTTTTAAGAAGATCAGTTAGCTGTATTTTTTCCTCATTACTTATATAGGATAAATTTTCGGATATTACTTGCACGTGTTGAGGAAAGATTTCTTTAAATAAACTATGACCTTTATCCGTTATAACTACATTTGAAGCTCGTCGATCTGTTGGACTTGGCTCTCTTTTTACAAATTCTTTCTTTTCTAGCTTATCTACAACGTAAGTGATACTTCCACTAGGAATAGACAATTTTTCGCTAATTTTTTGGATCGTATGGGGTCCCTTATTATAAAGAAGTTCCAAAATCATAAAATTCTCTATACTAATTCCGTATCTTTCTACATCTTTTACCACATGATCAAAAATAGTTTTACTAGCATTCAGCCAGACGCGGAAAAGACGTAAATCAATCTGGCTTTGTTCATCTCCTTGATACATTCAACGAACCTCCTATTACGATAACTGAAAACATTACAATTTAGATTATCTTGGTTTTCTGTATAAAGGATACTCAACTTCAGTCGGAACTTCAATTAGGAAAATTCTAAGGTCTTGATCTAAAGCTTGAATGGATACTTCTCCGCCCTGTCCTGATTGAACGATAACAAAATCTTTATGTGCAAAACGAGCTGGGGCATTCGTGTCTAATGAAAAAGTTCCATCGCCTCTGATGGCTAAACCAGCTAATGTCCGATTTTGCGAAAGACTATGGGTATATACCGCTCCACTTGGAATACAGATATCCCTCATCCCTGCATCTGTCACAATTTTCAATGGTGAATCATTTCCTAGTATTGTCTTAATCGTTACATCTTCTTTATTTATTACGGAAAAGTCCTCAGAATTGTATTGTAAATAAGTTGGTGTACGTTTTATTGCCTGACTTAAATGTGGTTCAAACCAGATTTGAAAAATTTCCGATGGCTCTTTAAATGCTTCTGCATGATACACACCGGATCCTGTTTGCATGATTTGGGTTCCCCCTTCATCTACAACACTTTCCGTACCAAGCGTATCACGATGATACGCCTTTCCCTTTATCACATAAGTAATAATTTCAAACCCTTGATGTGGATGTAGGCCAATTTCTGCAGGTCCCTGAGAATGCCCCCAAGCCCAGTAAAATAATGGTCCTAACCGATTTATTAATGATCCTTCTCCGGAAAAGCCAATCGGTTTTTGCTCTTTTATTTTACCGCCATCAAACTGCCCGGTCGCTTGATCCTGAGGTTTAATAATTTTAAATTCCATTTGTATCTCTCCTATAGGTTAATTTGTTTTTATCCAAGCAAGGATCCGAAATGTATAAGCAATACTACTAATCCAAGAATTAACAAAAGGATTGGCATCATCATTGTTTTGACAGTATCTTTTACTTTGATATGAGTAATAAGGGCTCCGATCATCGTTCCTACAATGAATAAACCACCCCAAGCAGCCAATGTCTCATTCCAGATACCTGCAATCACTAAAACTGCCGAAATGACTTCTACTAATCCTGTAAATACTCTAAACCATCCTGGATACCCAAAATGCTTAAATCCTTCCACCATTTGCTTTGATCCGAACTTCATAAATCCAAACATTAAAAATCCTAATCCTAATATAACTTGAAGAATAATTGATAAAATACCCATTAAAGTTCTCTCCCTTTATCCTAATATTATTTATCCTAATTTCAGGATAAATATACCCTAACACTAGGGTATATTTTATGTCAACAAAAAAAACAACCCAATTGAGTTGTTGTGTAGTTATTTACTATTCATTATTTGTGTAACTTCATTTTTTAAAATGTACGATTTAGCAAAAGTTACCCATGTGGTAAAAAATAGTTGCTATACTTATAATCAGTACGTTTTATCAAATAAGTAGAAGGATACATACCCCAATGAGATTTGCTAAAAAATGTGAAATAGTGCATGAGTAAACCTTCTTAGTTCATTGAAAAATTTACTTCTTTATTTTTGAAATTGCGACACACTTACAAATGAAGTTTACACTCACTTACTAAATGTATGGTATGATTTTTTCCTTTTGTAACACTTAACAATCAGAAGCGATGAAATAATCATCGATATGGTAGTGCAAACTTTTATCTCTATACTATCCTCAATAACCCATGATGAAGTCAGTGCATTTACCATACTGTGAAACAGAATGCATAGCCATATACTTTTGCTTATATATAATAAAGTTGCCAATGCAAAGGACATTCCGAATACCATAATGATAAATGAGCCAAAATTCCAGGTGCTTTGTACTGTCCCTTCAATGAAAAATAGGGGGAGATGCCATATTGCCCAAATACAAGCTGTAAGTAAAGTTGCAATTTCAAAAGGAAGTTGTTTTTCTAATGATGTCTGCAAAATGTATCGCCAGCCAAGTTCCTCTAACCCACCAAATAAAATCATCAATGGAATGCATAAAAGGCCAACATAAAGCTCTTCATTACAACTTCTTAAATCCTTTCGAAGAACAAGAATAGGCAACAACCCCAAGGGTTAGTTGCCTTCTTTTAAAATGAGTTGCGAGATACACTCTACGTGACTCGTCTGCGGAAACATATCTAGCGGCTGTACATATTTCACTTCATACGACTTCGCTAACCGTTTCACATCTCTTGCTAACGTAGAAGGATTGCAAGACACATACACCATCCGTTTCGGTTTCACTTGTAAAATCGCATCGAGCAGTTTATCGTCACAGCCCGTTCGTGGTGGGTCTACTACAACAACATCTGGTTGCCAGCCTTCCTTCACCCATTTTGGAAGCCAGTGTTCGGCTTTTCCAGTTACATACTTCGCATTAGAGAATCCGTGTTTCTTGGCATTTTTCTTCGCATCCTCAATGGATTCTGCAATCACGTCCATACCGCGAATTTCTGCTGCTTGCGGGGCAAGCCATAGTCCGATTGTTCCGACACCGCAGTATGCGTCAACGATTTTTTCCTTGCCGGTTAGCTGCGCTGCTTTTTTTGCTTCGTTGTAAAGCTTTACCGTTTGAACAGGATTTAACTGGAAGAATGCTCTTGCAGAAAGTTCGAATGACAAGTCTCCAAGTGTTTCTTGAATAACTTCTTTCCCTGCTAGGCGGAAGGTTTCATCTCCAAAAATAAGGGATGTTTTTTCCCCGTTTACGTTTTGCATGATTGATTTTACATGTGGTAGTGCCGTTTGGATTTGCTTCATGAGCTGGTCCTTACGCGGAAATTCTTTTTTACTTGTAATGAGAACGAGCTGGATTTCTCCCGTTTGCAGGGCAACGCGAGTAACGATGGTACGGATGATTCCCGTTCCTTTTCGTTCGTTGTAAACGGGTATGTCAAGCCGCTCTAAAATTCGCTTCACCTTTTGTGTAACTTCATTCGTGCTTGAATGCTGAATGGGACAGTCAGATATATCTACGAGCTGATGAGTATTCATGGTATACAGGCCGGCAATGAGATGATCCTTTTCCTTGCCAACTTGAAGCTGGCTTTTGTTACGATAATGCCACGGATCTTCCATTCCGATGGTCGGACGAATGATTGCTGGCGGTATGTTTGTATATTTTTCAAAGGCTTGGACAACAATATCTCGTTTATTCTCTAGTTGTCCTTCGTACGAAATATGCTGAAGCTGACATCCACCGCATTGGTCGAATACCGGGCATATAGGCGATACGCGTTGCGGGGACTTCTTGCGGATTTTCTTTATTTTTGCTTCGGCATAGCCTCGTTTGATGTTAGTTACTTCTGCGACAACTTCTTCTCCGGGCAGTGCACCTGGTATAAAGACGACTTGTCGTTTGAAATAGCCGACACCTTCTCCGTTAATCCCCATTCGTTTTATAGTAACAGGGAAGGTTTGTCCCATTTGTAATTGACTTACGTTTTGTTTTTCGTTCATGATTTTAACTCCTACTCTATACTGCGCCAAAGATACAGGGATGCATAGCTTCCGTACGGCTCCCATTCGTTCTTTAGCTGTTCCATAAATTCATCAGTTGGTTTAGTTTCTAATTTAAATAACTGCTGGATGGCACGTTGCAGACCAATATCTGCCTTTGGAAACAAGTTTTTTCGGCCAAGACCAAATAGCAAAAAGTTTTGTACGGTCCACGGTCCGATTCCGCGCAGCGGCAGCAGCTTCTTCTCAATCTCTTCATTGGAAAGGTGACGCAATTCTCCGATGTTGATCGTTCCATCTACTATTTTTTCTGCCAGCCCGATTACATATTCCGCTTTCCGCTGACTAAATTGAAGCTCACGCAGCTCTGAAACAGAAATGTTTGCTACGCGTTCTGGTGATGGTGGAAACCAAACCCCGTCCATACTTGTTCCAAATGTCGTATAAAAACGCTGCGTTAATGTAAAAGCAAATTTCAAATTGAGCTGCTGATGAATGATGCACCTTGCTAAGCTTGCAAATGGATCGAAATCTAACACAATCGGCGTATACGCATAGCGCTCACTTAAAGGGCGCAAGGAAGTTGAGCGAAAATGAGTGAGCATCTGTTCCATTTGTACGTTCCAGCCGAAAATCTCGCGAATGCGCTCCTCTGCCTCAGCTGTGTTCATTGTACCAGAAAGCTGAAATGCCGGTTTTTCAAATGTTCCGGTTGCTTTTATCGTAACTACGTCTTGTTCATTGTTCAAGCGTATGGGAACTTTGACAAGCTGTTCATTTATGTCAATGATATTTAGTGGATCTATAGATAAGCGCTGCAATACTTGTTCAAAATTATATGGACTCTCTAGGCTAACGGTGGCGCTCCACATCATGATCACCCTTTTTTACATATTGAGGCTATTATATCATGAACCAGTTGTGAAATTGTATTGAGTGTGCTAATGTGACAGTTTGGGATTAAGTTTTGGTTTTTAGGATTAAATTACGGGGTTTCGGGATTAAATTGCTGTTTTCTAAATTATCGAATCCATTTCACATAGGCAGGATCAAAATAAATCCATCCACCTTTTAGACCGTTGTTATTCACGTATATCCAATCTCCATAACGATACCAGGCATCATAAGCACCAACTTTAGTAATTTGTTCTACAATAGGATCCGTTTTTGATGCACCCTTGCGGACATTTACACTATTTGCACTTACCCATACGACGCCTTTTGTTTTACCATCCTTATTAATAGAAGCATCCTTATCGCTTACCCAGTTATCCTCCGCAACCTTGTACCAAAAACGTTGGCTGTCATAGCTCCAATCAAGGTATACATGACCAGAATCTTTCAATGCCGTACGAAGAACCTTTCCATTTAGATTAGGCTCCTGACGAACATTTGCTACATCAGCCGTAATCGTAAGATAACCAAGATTGTTGGTTTTCCAGTCAGGCGGTAAAATAACACTTCCGTCGTTCACCTTAAATTGTAGCGGATGAGAAGACGACCCTTGTGGTTGGGTAGAGACGTTACCACCTTTTAACGCATCTAAAGATATTGCATAACTTACATCACAATTACCAGCTCCATCAACATATTCTGAATCACTGTATTGCCAAGCTGTCCATTGTTTCCAGCCTCCAAAATCATCAGGCGGAACATCCGCATAACGGGAAGCCCACAACGGTTGATCATTGATCCCATAAATTCCATACATATCAACAAACCATTTCCCTGTATAAACTATCACTGCTCGTCCAGTTTTTAGCTGAACGTAATTGACGAAATTTCTCGCCCATTCACTCATAAATTTAGGAGATAATGGATATTGCTTCGCAGGAGATTCATAATCTAACACAGGCATTAATTCAAAATTATGTCCGCTAATCGTATTTAAAAAATGGTTTGCTTCCACGATAGGGTCCTGGTTAATCTCCGGACGCGCAAAATGATATGCTCCACAAGCGATACCAAAAGTAGTAGCCCATTTAACATGACCATCAAATGTTTCATCAATAAAATTTATTCCTTCTGTCACCTTCATATAGGCAGCTTTAAATCCAGCAGCTGCGACCTTTTGCCAATCAACTGATCCTGTATAATGGCTCACATCGATCATCTTAATTTCTTTGCCAGTTAAGGCTTGCATTTGTTTCGTCTCCTTATTAATTTAATTTTTCATGAAGCAACTCTACAATCAGTAAGCTTAAGCTAATCTTCACTGACTGTAGATATTACTTCTAATCTATCTTTATGAAGTTTTATCATCCACTGCTTGTACATTTGTGCTATTACCTACAGGAAAGAATATAGATCTTAGTTATTACCACCATTTTTTTCATGTCAGCCCAGAACACCAATTGCAAAGATGATGTCTTCTACTTGGCCAAGCTTTCGGGGGATAGTTCGTAAAACCAAATAAGTTTAGTAAAATTCCAACAAATGAAAAAAGAGCAACCCATGAACCAGCCGTTACTCCCCCTTAAAGGTATGGACTTGTAAGAAAACTCCAAAAGTTCTAATTTTTATAAAAAAAAGGATTGTTCATCACGTAACATCATGATTCATAATAAAGATGGGAGGTGAGTGAATTGGAAGGAAAAAATTTACTGATTACCTTACCGGAAATGGAGGGAAAACAATGAGCTTTGCACTTAAAATTGACCATTTAGTAAAAACCTATGGAACCAATCCTGTAATTAAAGACATATCCTTTACTGTCAACCGCGGAGAAATTTTTGGATTTCTTGGTACAAATGGAGCAGGCAAAACAACGACTTTGGAATGTATCGAGGGAATTCGAAACGTTACTAGTGGAAGCATTGTTGTGGACGGAAAAGTTGGTGTTCAGCTGCAATCATCCTCACTACCTGCAAGTATGAAAGCAATAGAAGCCATTCAATTGTTTTGCAGGTGGAATCAAGTCCCTGTGAACGTATCAGCAATGGATACGTTTGGTATAAGTGAATTAAAGAACAAGCAGTACAAAGAAATGTCCATGGGGCAGAAAAGAAGATTGCATATTGTGCTTGCCATGATAGGAGATCACGACATTCTATTTCTTGATGAACCAACTGCAGGACTCGATGTAGAAGGCAGAGTATTATTGCATGAAGAAATTCGCAAGTTGAAGCAGAAGGGGAAAACTATTATTATGGCAAGCCATGATATGGCTGAGGTCGAGAGCCTATGCGATCGAATCGCAATTCTTAAAAATGGTAAAATCGCCTATATGGGTATACCTAATGAGCTAACTCGTGATAGAGGAGACCATAGCAGAATGTATGTAAAGACAACTTTCCCTTTAAAAATACAGGAACTATCCATGAGTCATTATAACGGTGAAGAACAAGGATATTCTTTGTTTGAAACAGACAATATTGGCGAAGCCTTGCTTGAATTACTTACCATTGCAAAGAAGCAGCAAGCAGATGTTCTTGATATAAAAATAGAACGAGCGACATTAGAACAACGATTTATGGATATTGCAAAGGAGGCAAAAGCATGAATGCATTTCTATACGGTGTAGTCCTTCAATGGAAGCTTGATTTGCGGACGAGAGAGGTATTGCTCACGTATTATGTCGTACCAATTGTATTCTTTGGATTTATGGGGGGCATATTTACCTCGATTAATCCAATAGCAAAGGAAACGCTCCTAGAGTCAATGATTGTATTTGGAGTAACGATGGGTGCATTTCTTGGTGCTCCGTCACCTCTAGTAGAAATGTACGGAAGCGAAATAATCAAGGCATACAAGGTAGGGAGAATTCCTTTATGGACGGCAGCTATCAATAACTTCATCTCAGCATTTATTCATTTGTTTATCATGAGCCTAATCATATTTTTTGTAGCGCCTATCGCATTTCATGCAAAGACCCCTAGCAATTTGCCGTTATTCTTTCTGTCTCTGGCAGTTTTTATTACGGCGAGTTTATCGGTGGGAACCGTATTGGGACTACTCTTAAAAAGAAGCACAAAATTAACAATGGTATCCCAATTTTTATTCCTACCTTCCGTTATGCTATCGGGAATTATGTTTCCAGCTAATATGCTTCCATATGCCATGGAAGTCATCGGGAAAGTATTACCTGCTACCTGGGGGTTTAAAAGCATGCTACAAAACATTGTGGATATCCAAGTCATCTTTCCCCTTCTGCTTATCATAGGGATAACAATTTGTATCAATGCTTGGTGCATGACTAAACTAGGTAAGAATGAACCAAGCAAATGACCCCTTTTGCTAAACAAAAGAAAGGTGAAATCTGAAGGTTAAGTGATTAAAATACGATCTTGGATCACTTAACCTTCATTAAATGGTTTTCGCTTGATAGGTACAATATTCGCTGGTTTTATTTTCATAGCATCAGATAATTTTTTTGTACATTCAATAAGCATTTGTACACCTCAAACTTTCATTTGAACATCTATAATTAATCGTTGTAGCTCGTATAGTAGGCTTTGTTTTGATTTTCGTTTCGATAATAAACTTACGGGTTTCGATAATAAATGCTCCCATTTCGATAATAAAATTCGGTATTCGATAATAAATGTTTCATTTTCAATAATAAACCTAAATTCTGCCTAAAAAAAGCGTTAAGCACCACTCTGCTTAACGCTCTTTTCTCATTTTCCAAATTTCTGTGCAACTAAATCATCTAGGTTTTTAAATTGATATCCTTTTGTACGAAGGTCATCAATAATCTTAGCTAATGCGCCTGCATTGTCACTTGATATCGAATGTAACAATATAACTGCGCCCGGATGAATTTGTTTCATTACCGAATCGTATGAATATTGCCAGCCACGCTGCTGGTCGACCTTCCAATCTAGAAAGGCTAGGGACCACAAGACGTTGTAGTAGCCCATTTCTTTTGTAATAGCAAGAGTTCGTTCACTAAAAATACCGCGTGGCGGTCTGAGATACTTCATTTCTTTTTGTCCGGTTAGTTGCTTTACTTCGGTTTCAATTTGCTGAATTTCACTGCGAAGTTTTTCATCGCTGATCGTCGTTAAGTCAGGGTGATGCCAAGAATGATTACCGATGATGTGCCCCTCATTCACCATACGTTTGACCAGTTCAGGCTGATCTTTAATGTATTGACCTGTAATAAAAAAGGTCGCTGGCACTTTCTTTTCCTTTAATACATCGAGAATTTTTTCCGTATAGCCGTTTTCATAACCGTTATCAAAAGTAAGATAAATATCCTTCTTTTTTATATCTCCAAGATAAAATCCATCATACTTTTCAATCAGATTTGTGAATTTTTTTCCGGCATCAGGAGGATTTTCGTTTTTGTTACGCGCAACGCCCCAATGATTCGCTGCATTTGAATAAGCAAACACACAAGGCAGACTAGCTGTAAGAAATGCGAGTACGAGGCCGAAGGAAATCCATATTCGTTTCATCATGTTGTGCTCCTTTCGACGTTTTACTCGTATTTTTTGTGAGCCAAGCAGATTTTATACGAATCATAATTTTCCATTCGTTAAATGTATCGTTTGACATTTCATATTAATTGTAACTATAATAGTTACAAGATGGTGGTGATGATATGAAAAATAGTCGATTTGCTGTGGCAATTCATATTCTGGCATTAGCATCTATTCAACCAAATGCAACTTCTGATTTCATCGCAAGCAGTGTCAATACAAATCCAGTCGTGATTCGTCGCATCAGTAGTATGCTCAAAAAAGCTGGACTGCTCACGTCACAAGCAGGAATTCCCGGGGTAACATTAACAAAGGAACCTTCTGCTATTACGTTGTTAGATATTTACCGAGCGATTCAAAGTGAAGATCAATCCACCTTTTCGATGCATGAAAATCCCAATCCGAATTGTGTCGTTGGTCGAAACATTCAAACTACACTGGAGAAAAAATTTTGCGAGGCACAGAAGGCCATGGAAAATGAATTAGCCAGCCAAACACTGACTGACATACTAGAAGATCTCTTACAGTAAAGGGATTTTCATCGCCAAAATGTAACTATTATTGTTACAATTAAAATTTTGGAGGTTGATATACATGAAAATTGCAATTATTGGGGCAAACGGAAAAGCAGGAAATCGTATTTTAACGGAAGCAGTAGAGCGAGGTCATCAGGTAACTGCTATCGTAAGAGATGCATCTAAGCTTGCTGATAAAAGTGTACCTGTTATTGAAAAAAGTATCTTTGATTTAACTACAGATGATGTTAAGCAATTTGATGTAGTAGTGAATGCTTTTGGCGCTCCGGTAGGCGAGGAGCAAGCTCATGTAGATGCAGGCCACGCTCTAATTGAAGCAGGAAAAGGTACGAATACAAAAGTTATTGTCGTCGGCGGTGCTGGAAGTCTTTATGTAGACGCAGAAAAAACATTGAAAGTACTGGATACTCCTGATTTTCCTGCTATGTTCAAACCAACCGCAACCGGACAAGGTCGTAACTTGCAAGAACTTCAAGAATCAACAGGAATTACATGGACATTCGTTAGCCCCTCTGCTTTCTTTGATCCAGAAGGAAAGAGAACGGGATCTTATCAAGCAGGAAAAGATCATTTGTTAGTAAACGCAAAAGGGGAAAGTTACATTAGCTATGCTGACTTCGCTATCGCAATCGTTGATGAAATTGAAAATCCTAAACATGTGAATGAACGTTTCACGGTTGTTGGGGAAGCTGAGTAAGACAAGCAACAAAAAAGTTAGGCAGGGGCACTGAAACAATCATTCAGTGCCCTTGTTGTGTTGATGACCGGCAACCATTATTTTGGGATGCTGCAGTCACCAACACTGCGGATTGATTCCCCTCCTGCTTGCTTTTACCGTATAACGGTCACCAATCTAGCAGTTACGATACATATAAAGAATCCTATCATGTACAGAGCAAAGAAAAAAAGGTATCCTCCTCTAATTAAGAGAAGGATACCTTTTTCTTAGTTCTATTATTTAAATACAGGTTCTTTAAATGTAGCAAGTTTTTCTAGAGAAGACTTGTCCACATCAGCATGTAAGCTGTTGCCGTGAGCGTCCATTGTTACAACTGCTTTGAAGTTTTCAACTTGTAAGTGCCACATTGCTTCTGGAATCCCGAATTCAAGGTGATCTACACCCTTAACTTCTTTAATACATTCAGCATAGTATTGTGCTGCTCCGCCGATTGCGTTTAAGTATACGCCGCCGTGTTCTTTAAGAGCAGCTAATGTTTTTGCGCCCATGCCGCCTTTTCCGATAACAGCACGAATGCCGAATTTCTTCATGATGTCGCCTTGGTACGGTTCTTCACGAATACTTGTCGTTGGACCAGCTGCTTTGATTTCGTATTTATCGCCATGCTTCATGACAACCGGACCACAGTGGTATACGATTTGTCCGTTTAAATCTACTGGAGCATCATTTGTCATTAAATATTTATGCATAGCATCGCGGCCTGTGTACATCATACCTGAGATAGAAACAACGTCTCCCACACGAAGGTCACGAATTTGGTCTTCTGTAATAGGAGCTTGCAGAACGATCTCACGTTTTTCTTCTTTTTCAGCTTTTTCTACTGGCTTTAATGTATTTTCGCCTTCTTGATATAACCAGTCGATGATTTCGCCTGTTTCTGCATTTGCCTTAATACCTAAACGGCGGTATGCCCAACAATTATAAGCAACGGAAACATAGAAGCTAGCAGGAATACGGTGGATTGTGCCAACTTTACATCCAAGTAAACTTGTTTCGCCGCCAAATCCCATAGTACCGATACCAAGCTTGTTTGCATTTTCATTAATATAGTCTTCTAATTCTTTTAATTCTGCTACTGGGTTTTCATCGTCTAATGAACGGAATAATTGAGTTTTTGCAAGTTCATAGCCAGTTGTGCGATCGCCGCCGATTCCAACGCCAATTACACCTGCACTACAGCCTTGTCCTTGTGCTTGATACACAGCGTGCATTAAGCATTTACGAATTCCATCAAGGTCGCGTCCAGCACGGCCAAGACCTTCAAGTTCAGCTGGTAGGCTGTATTGAATATTTTTGTTTTCGCAGCCGCCGCCTTTTAAAATAAGACGAATGTCGATGTAATCTTTTTCCCATTGTTCGAACTTAATAACCGGTGTTCCTTCTCCGATGTTGTTTCCAGAGTTTTCACCTGTTAGAGAATCAACAGAGTTCGGACGTAGCTTTCCGTTTTGCGTTGCAAGTTCAATCGCTTTATAAATATCTTTTTTAATCGTTAGTTGGTTAACGCCAACTGGTGTTTTAATTTTGAAAGTCGGCATACCTGTATCTTGGCAAATCGGTGATACATTTTCGTCTGCCATGCCGATATTATTTGTGATTGTGTCTAATGCCATAGAAGCACGAGTTCCGGCATTTTCACGTTCTTTTGCACGTTGAAGTGCACGTCTTACATCCTTTGGTAAGTGTGTTGAAGTTTCTACGATCAACTGATATATACTGTCTTGCAGTTTTTCCATAGGTTTATACCCCTCCCAATGTGAACGCTATCAATTTCACGAAATATTTTACAACTTGATTATACTCCTACTTGTATAAAAAATTGAAGGAGTTTCTCTCGGTTACTATCATATTAAAAATGTATAACTATATAGACATAGAAATCCGTACATATTTAAAACGAAACCACCAAAAGGAAGCTGTTGTCTATTATTTCTCATCCTTTTTAAACTGATCACATTTATGTTCCAGTTCATCTAGCATTTGTAGTAAACGATCTATATCTTCTACTTCTACTTCTTCCGGTTCAATCGTATCGATTACTTCCACAAACATATTTAATCGTTGTTTCAAATATAGTAATTGTGAATCTTTATCATGAACAGCATTTCCCACAGTATTCGCTCCTTTATGTCTGAATAGTTTTATTATACAGGAAACATGATGTGCCTGAAAATTTTTTGGAAAAGTGGTTTATAAAACGCAAAATTTCTTCTATGATAAAGGTTAGACTATTTGTTTGTTGAAGTAATCGCATTTTTATTGACTTTCGTAGAAATAGCGAAAAAAGGGAGTTTTTTACATGAATATATCACTACAAAAACCGATTACTCCTTCTTATGATCCATGGGAAGCATATTTAGATGTAGAAGAGTACGGAGAATCGAAGCTTACGAACATAGAGTTTACAACTACAACCCTATGCAATATGAGATGTGAGCATTGTGCTGTTGGTTACACACTACAGCCGAAAGATCCGAATCCTTTGCCGCTCCCTTTAATGATAAAACGTTTAGACGAAATTTCTACCTTGCGCTCGTTAAGTATTACAGGTGGCGAACCGATGCTATCAAAAAAATCGGTAGAAGAATATGTTGTCCCACTTTTACGGTATGCACATGAACGAGGCGTACGTACCCAAATCAATTCAAACTTAACAATTGAACTTTCACGGTATGAGCAAATCATTCCTTACTTAGATGTTTTACATATTTCACACAACTGGGGTACAGTTGACGATTTCGTAGAGGGCGGCTTTGCCATGATGGAGAAAAAGCCAAGCATCGCGCAAAGAGAACAACTCTTCCGCCGAATGATTGAAAATAGTAAAGCACTTGCAAAAGAAGGTATACTCGTTTCAGCAGAAACGATGCTAAATAAACGTACACTGCCGCACATCGAACATATTCATAAGCAAATTGTAGAAGAAATGGGTTGCAAACGTCACGAAGTACATCCGATGTATCCAAGTGATTTTGCCAGCAAATTAGAAATCTTAACAAAAGGTGAAATTCGCGATGCCATTTCTCACCTGCTTGACATTCGTGACGAAAAGGTTTGGATGCTATTTGGCACCCTTCCATTTTATGCATGTAGCACAGACAAACAAGACCAAGCAATCATTAGAAAGCTTCGTGAAAGCAAAAACGTAACGGTTCGTAATGATCCAGATGGCCGGTCTCGCTTAAATATAAACATTTTCGATGGGAATATCATCGTAACAGACTTCGGTGACATTCCAGTGCTCGGAAATATTGAAACACACACCCTGCAAGAAGCATACGAAACATGGCAACAATCAGAAATAGCAAAATCCATTGGTTGTCATTGTCCATCCGTCAAATGTCTTGGACCAAACATCCTTGTGAAAAATAGCTACTATCCAGACGAAAACTTTTTAGAGAAAAAAGCATTGTTGTAAAACTTTCTAAAAGGAAACAGCTGCAGAGGCCAATAACTCTGCAGCTGTTCTATTTAAGGATAGATGAAATTACTTATATACTAAGTCACGGCATAGTGGCTCACATTTCTTCAAAAAATAATGCCTTCTCTTCTTTCCTTACTTAGATCGCAAGTACTCCTTTTCCGATCGCATCCCACTCTTTTCCGATCGTATTCGCTTGATTTTGGATCGCTTTTCTTCAAAAGTATTACGTCCCTCACTTACCTATCGTTTTTCACTCACTTTGCTTCTTCTATTTATATTGTCTCCGTTTTACTTCCATATATAATTGTTTATTTTCCACTTCTTTAAATCCAAATTGACGATACAAGCCATGAGCATCCCTTGTTCCTAATAGAATTTTTCGAACATCCTTTATTCCTGGATAATCAAGCATCGTTTGCACTAACGCTTTACTTAACCCCAACTTCCGAAACTCCGTAAGAATGAACACATCAGCAATATAAGCAAAGGTAGCTAAGTCGGTAGTCATACGTGCGAAGCCCACCTGTTTGTATGCTCCATCCTTCTCCTGATACACCCCGAAACAGACTGAATTCACAATCGATTCTTCAACAATGGAACGAGGAATCCCCTTAGCCCAGTAAGATTCGTCGTGTAAGTACTGATAGATCACATCGATGTCAAGATACTCTTTGTTAGTCGAAATCACAAAGCCATTTGCCATACTCATGCCTGTTCTCCTCCCTATTTTCTATGATTAGTACTAGTATGGGATTCGTTTGGAAACGGGTCAAGCATATATGTAGGTAGCAAAAAAGATATAATTCCTTCAACTAATAGAAGGAATTATATCTTTTTATGTATCATCTCGGTTTCGTTGTTGCCAAAAATCCAAATGATAGACGGTCCTGTATTGGAATCCATGCTCCAATGCCTTGTGAGGTGACGTTTTCAATGACAAGTTTGCGTTGGTTTCCTTTTAACACAAGAAAAACTTCTCCAAATGTAATTTTCCCCTTTTCATTTACAAATGGTGCGTAGGCATAGAGGTAACCGATGTTGTTTGGTGGTAGATTGTAGACACGGCTATTTTTCGTACCGTATCCAACAACTGTTTGAAATGCAAGGGGTAAATGCGTTTTATCCATTGCCTTTAGCATCATCATTTTTTTCACTTCATCGGCGTTTTTCACGTTTGCAGATAATCCTCCACGTACGATGCGCTGCATATCCTGGTTATATGTCATTTGTACAAAATTTCCGTTTCCCCGATTATCGACATAGTTTTTGTTTATTTGTTGGTATTCCCAGTTCACGACAGTTTCTGCGGATTCATAATGAAGCGGCCATTGTCCTAAGTAAATTCTAGCCTTATACCCAACCGCAAGCGGCGCATTTGCAACTGAGCTTTCATTTAGCATCCGAATTAAATCCGGGTTTTCAATAGGGATCGGTGATGATTTCAGCAAACCGCTAGCAAACTCACTTGGCTGCAGCCGTGGTACATTTTGCGTTGCATTCGGATACGTATTTTCCTTTGATATATCCACTACAGAGGACGGAATCTTTTCACTACCATACACTGTAAACGGAAACGAGAAACTAAACAAAAGAAGGAAAAACATAATGACATGTTTTGTGCGTTTCATAAAACATCTCCTTTTTCATATCAGGTATCATAATTATTGTTTTCTTCTCCTTGCTTCGTTATGCCAAAAAAATCATAAAAAAAAGACTCTATTTTAAAATAGAGCCAACCATTATGAGTAAGCGATTCATCCTGGGAAATAGAATATGTATGATAGGTCCAATGCAAAACGCGATGAATAACGAGCCAACTCCTACTGGTCCCTTGACTAGGAATGCCAAAATAAGTGCTGTAACTTCTGCTATTGTCTTTGCTGCCATTAATGGCAGCTGGAATCTCTCCTGCAGGGCAAGCATAAGCTTGTCAATTGGATTCGCGGGATAATGCGATTGCATATACATGGCAACTCCTACCGCAATTAGCACAATACCCATGATAAGTATGATTGCGCGCTGGCTTAAGTCACTAGGATCCCAACTGTTAAACACCCGTAATAACCAAAAATCAATTAGCGTCCCAATCAGAAAAAATGTGATAGCCGCTAAAAACTCTGGCCTTTTCTTTAATAAAAATGCGTTTACGAACAGTAAGACGATTCCGTTAATAATAACCCATGTTCCTACCGTAAACCCAATCGTTTGAGATTGTCCCGCAGACAATGCATCCCATGGACCCGCTCCTAAATGAGCTTTCAAAGTAAAGCTAACCCCTAGCGTCAATATAAGCAACCCTACTACAAAAAAGACGAAGCGTGTAATTCTCATTCGTTTCTCCTTAAACTCCCTTGATTTACTACCTATTATATTTTACATTGCTACAGAAAATCCCACCTATTTATAGTAGATAAAAACCAATTCCCATAATGATATAAGCAGCTAACAGCGTTCCGCCTTCAAACCAATTCGTGTCGCCATCATTTGAGATGGAAATTGTTAAGAATACAGCGGTAATCATGGCAATCAATTCTGGTAATGTAAATACAAGCGGCATGTTCTGCTGCATCAAAATGGACACGATTACGAGAACTGGTGCCACGAACATAGCAACTTGTAATGTAGAACCAATTGCAATTTCAACTGCAACATTTACTTTGTTTTTGATTGCCATCAATACTGCAGAAGCATGCTCCGCTGCATTTCCAACAATCGCTACAATGATAATCCCGATGAATAGTTCCGACCAACCGAATGTTTTCGCTACCGATTCAAATGTATGTACAAGGGATTCTGATTCATACGCAACAGCAAGGGTAGCAACAAATAATACACCAATTGCTGTTTTCTTACCCCACTCCGGTGTTTCGTGCTCTATAGCCACATCTTCTTGATGCTGATACACACCTCGATGTGTAACCAGTCTAAAGTAGAGACCAGCTAGATATAGAAAAATTAAGATTATAGAAATGCCCACACTAAGCGTTAATGTTTTCCCCTCATTTAAAGTTTGTGAAAACACCTCAGGAATAACAAACGCAACAACCACAGCAAAGATTAACAGTGTTGAATTATGACGGGCATCATATACATTAAAGGATTGCCGTTTGTATTTTAATCCTCCAATAAAAAAGGATAAGCCTGCAACGAGCAGTAGGTTTCCAAGCACGGAGCCTGTTAAAGAAGCAAGAACCACTTCCGTTAATCCAGCTTTCAGAGAAAAAATGGAAATAATTAATTCAACCGCATTTCCGAACGTTGCATTTAATAATCCACCTATCCGTGGTCCTGATACGATGGCCAAACTTTCCGTTGCTCTTCCCATAAAGCTTGCAATCGCAATAATTGTAAGACAGAATACACCAAACATAATCGTATCTGGCCAGTGGAGTACGTTACCTACAATTGATAGTGGAATTCCAAATGTTACGAATAATAGAAACAGTTTATTTATCATTCTTTCCCAGCCTTTCCTTGCTATTGATAATCTTCATTTTATCATTATTGTTCACTTTATTTCGTAAAATTTCTCTGTAGTTTGGTTAAAAACTATCCTTCTGGAAGAAAGTAAGAACGAAACCAAGTTGAAGGAGAGTGCTAACTATGGATTTAAAGACAAAGGTATTACGTGTACTAGCACAAGAACAAATAGGGGTACTGGCTACCATTCGTGATAATAAACCGCATAGTAGCTTCATGATGCTTTTTCACGAGGACGTAACACTTTACGTAGCAGCCGATCGTCAATCAAAGAAGGTCACAGATATTAAGAAAAATAATCATGTTCATGTTCTCGTTGGCAGTACAAATAACAGCTGGAACGAACCCTTCGTTGAAATAGAAGGGACAGCTAGTCTGGAGGATAATGAAACCTTGAAACACAAATTTTGGAATGACGCGCTCCATCACTGGTTACAAGGACCAGATGATCCAAACTACGTGCTAGTAAAAATAACTCCTGTTCATATTTATTTAGCTGAGAAAGCAGGAACTCCAGAAAAGCTTAGTTTATAAGGATTCAGCGGGGATTTCCTCCCCTGTTTCCATTACATGATTCCTCATTAATTCCTTCTTTAAAAAATTTTGTAATTTTTTTTAAAAAAGTGTAGCACTTTTTGTTTTATCTGTTATATAATAATATCAACTTAAATAAACTGTATTAAAACAGAAGGAGAGGAGAAATAATGATGAAAAGAGAAGAGCGTAAAAACATGATTGAGTTTATCCAAAAGCAAAGAGGGTTCCAACGTGATGAATTAACGTTCATGACAGATGAAGAAGTTGAGCACATCTACAACGTAACATATTTTCTACTTGAAGAAATTGCAGAGTAACATCATTTATCGATTTCTTCAGTAAACACGACATCCAATGAGCAGTTCCTGCACAGACAAATAAAAACTCATCCTGTCTAAGTTATTCCCTTGTAATAATTCCGAATTTTCAAAAAAAGTGTAGTGTTTACTGTTTTATCTGTTATATAATAATCGTAACTTAAATAAACTGTATTAAAACAATAAGAGAGGGGAAATTATAATGAGAAGAGAAGAACGTAAAAACATGATCGAGTTTATCCAAAAGCAAAGAGGTATCCAACGTGAAGAGTTGACGTACATGACAGACGAGGAAGTTGAGCATATCTACAACGTAACATATTTTCTACTTGAAGAAATTGCAGAGTAATATCGTTATACTGCAGGGGAATATTCAATAAAAAGGAGAAGGTGCAATTAAATTGCCCTTCTCCTTTTTATTTTACAAATGTATCAAAAAATAGCCCTTATCATTAGCTTCTTATCATACGCTACAATACAAATATTACAATGAAACGGGGAGAACTACATGAAACTTTAACACATCTGTAATTGAATAGTTATGAAAGCACCTATATTATATTCTTTAGATTGTATAAAAACTTAGATAGTATTATTATCCAATTTGTTTTATTTTGCTCTACATTCATCCCAAAATAGCTACACTCCTATTCAATGAAGAATTATACTTTTTGAGTGGGTATGAATTTTTATACATAGCTACAAAGGAAGATGATTTATATACAATTTTTTTTGTGATTTTTTAACTTGCTATTACTTGTTTTATTTGTATACTTATATTTTGTAGCAATATCATTGCTATGTGTGATACGAAGGGAGATTTATGAATGAAACGAAAGCTAATCCTTTCTCTGAAAATTCTTTTAACAACAGGATTAAGCATTATAATATGTGGATTAGTAATTTTATTTGCGACACCATATGGTCATCAATTACGAACGATTGCTGCTGAAACAATTCTTACTTCACAGCATCGACAATATGCACAATTGTTATTATTACCAAAAGCAGAATTAGATGCTATTCTGCAAAATATTTATAGTCCGAAAACGATTAATAGTGATGATGCAGTTAACTCTTTATCACAAAAAGAGCTTGATAGACGTAAATCACTACCTTTATCCATAAACGTTGAAACAGTGAAGCAAAAGTTCGATGATCATTATTATGAAGGAAAGCTAATGACTATAAGCAACCCTCTTAATGTGAAACTTGTTAATCAGCAAGGCACACAAGGTGCAGATGTCGGTGAGAAGATTTATGTAATGGCACAACGGGAAAAAGCATTGGCTGCTGTAAATGCAAGTGGATTTGTTGATGAAACAGGTGTTGGCGGCGGTGCAGTTGGAATTGGGATTGTTATTGCAGATGGTAAAATTATCAATACCCCGAAAGATGAAAATTCAAACACCGTTATTGCTGGATTAACCAAATATGGTGAAATGATTACCGGTGATTACTCTGCTAAACAACTTATTAATAAAGGTGTAGTCTCTGCTGCCGGATTTATGCCACAATTGATCGTAAAAGGCGAAAAAATGATTACGAGCGGCAACGGTGGCTGGGGATATGGTCCGCGTACCATCATGGCACAAAAGAAAGATGGAACACTTATGTTTCTAGTCATTGACGGAAGACAAACACACAGTATTGGTGCATCCATAAAAGATTGTCAAGATTTATTATATGAAAAGGGTGCATACAATGCCATGGCAATGGACGGCGGCGCTTCCGCTACGTTATATGCAATGGGAGATATTATTAACGTTCCAGCAACAAAATTCAAATCTCGCTACTTACCGAACGCATGGGTTGTTACAGCAAATCCAAATCAAAAGGTTAGCGTAACCATTGACGGTCAAGCACAACCTGCAGATAAAATTTCAGAAATCACAGGTCTTGCAGCTGCTAAATAAAAAAAAACAAGATTGGCTATGCCAATCTTGTTTTTTTTTACTCATTTTAACTTTCCCGTGCATTTTTCATTGCCTGTACATATACCCACATTAACGCTCCAACGCAGCAAAGCGTGATTGTTAGCATAACACCATAATGATGAATATATCGTACAACCGTATGCCAGCTATCTCCTAGCTTTAGTCCAAGTGTAACAAACAACGTCACCCAAATGAATGCCCCTCCATATGCATAGGTACAAAATCGCCGGAAGCCTAGCGATGAAATACCGGCAAAATACGCAGTCAAATGACGAACACCAGGTAGAAAATAACCGATGATTAAAAGAAATGGACCATATTTATCAAATAATAACTGCGTGCGTTGAATTCTTTTATCCGTAATTCCAAATTTAGGGCCAAGTTTTTGAAGTAAAGGTAGACCAAATTGCTTCCCTAATAAGTAACTGAGCGTAATCCCAAGCATAGCCCCTATTAGACCACATAAAACTGCGCTAACGTATGTCATAAACCCTTGTGAAACATTATATCCAACAAATGTAAGAAGTAGTTCATCAGGAACTGGTAACCCAACAACACCTCCGGCCAGTATCAAAATTAAGCCCGCATATCCATAATGCACAATAAATTCCATTATATGATATTCCATTCTATCGTATTACACTCTCCTATTTTAAAAAATACAATCGTTCCATCCATAATCCGATGTATCAAATCATTTAACTAAAAAAGGATACTGTGTTTATCTTATCTGTTCTTATCCCATATTACAACTTAGACTACCATCCAGATTTAGCGAAATTTCTACAAATTACTGTCCGCAACTCACTAAGAAAATAATCATACCAGTTTTCCCCTATTGTAGTCATGATAATTCATGATATAATCACAGTATAAGAAAATATAAATCGAATACCTCATGAACTGATTTATTGTGCTGCTATCCATCTGGATGGCAGCTTTCGTGTTTTTTAGGGGTGCCGATTTTGATTCTTTTTCTCATTAGAATAAGGAAAGGGGATAATACAAATGAGCAATCAAGCAAAATCACTTGTTCAAAAAGAAGAGAATACTAACAAATCTTCAGTTATAGAAACGTTTAAGAATCATTACGACCTTATTTTCGCTCTATCTTCTGGTGTTTTCATTCTTATTGGCTGGCTATTAGATAAACAAGGAGCAAATACCGTTTCTGTTGCATTCTTTGTACTTGCATTTATTATTGGAGGATATGCAAAAGCAAAAGAAGGAATTACAAAAACGATTGAGGATAAGGATTTAAATGTAGAAATGCTAATGATTTTCGCTGCTGTTGGTTCCGCTATTATTGGCTACTGGGCAGAGGGTTCCATCTTAATTTTTATATTCGCCCTTAGCGGTGCGATGGAAACATACACGATGAACAAAAGCAAAAAAGAAATCTCAGCCCTTCTCGATTTGCAGCCAGAAGAAGCACTTCGTATTTCAAATGGTACAGAAGAACGAGTAGCTGTGAAAGACTTACTAATCGAAGACATTATTCTCGTGAAACCAGGCGAACGAATTCCTGCAGACGGTATTATCATTCTCGGTGAAACAAATATAGATGAAGCTGCCATTACAGGAGAACCTATTCCGAATGAAAAAAAAGTAAATGATAATGTATTTGCAGGAACAGTAAATATGCGCGGAGCAATTGAAATAAAAATCACGAAAAGCAGTGACCAAACTTTATTTCAAAAGATTATTCGTATGGTACAAAGTGCCCAAAGTGAAAAATCTCCTTCTCAGCTTTTCATTGAAAAGTTTGAAGGAACTTATGTAAAAGCTGTATTAGCTGTAGTTGCATTAATGATGTTCGTTCCCCACTATGCTCTTGGCTGGGGCTGGAATGAAACCTTGTACCGCGCAATGATATTACTAGTGGTTGCATCACCTTGTGCTCTCGTTGCTTCCATAACCCCTGCTAGTCTTTCTGCTATTTCAAACGGTGCCAGACATGGCATTTTATTTAAAGGCGGTGTTCACTTAGAACGTCTCGCTTCTTTAAAAGCGATTGCCTTTGATAAAACAGGAACATTAACGCAAGGACGTCCTGTAGTAACCGACATATTTGTTCGCGAAGGAATTACTGAGGCTGAAATGATTCAAGTAATGGCCTCTATTGAAAGCCATTCGACCCATCCTTTAGCTGAGGCCATTGTGAAATTTGCGAAAGAGAAGTACGGTGTGACCCTGATCAAACCCGAAAAAGTAGAAGATGTAACTGGATTTGGACTAAAGGGAGTTGTTCATGCTACTGCCTATAAAATCGGGAAACCTGCTTTCGTTGGGGAAGATGCTTCTACATTTGCTGGTGGAATTGCATCCCGTCTTGCAGATGATGGAAAAACAATCGTATATATGAGCGATGAACAAGGCATTGTTGGTTTAATCGCTTTAAAGGATATTCTTCGGCAAGAAACGTTAGTAGCAATTAAAAAATTAAGTGATCTTGGTGTTAAATCTGTAATGATTACTGGGGATAACGAACAAACAGCAAAGGCAATCGCTGCAGAAGGTAACATTTCTGAGTATTATGGATCATGTCTTCCTGAGACGAAAGTTGAAGTAATTAAAGAACTAAAAGAAAAGTATGGAACAGTTGCGATGGTTGGTGACGGTATTAATGACGCGCCTGCACTGGCAACGGCAAGTATTGGTATTGCAATGGGAGAAGGCACGGACGTTGCACTTGAAACAGCCGATGTTGTTCTAATGAAAAATGAACTTACACGTTTAGCACAAGCCATTCGTTTATCAAAACGCATGAATGTGATCGTGAAACAAAATGTTATTTTCTCACTAACTGTAATTGCCTTACTCATATGCTCAAACTTCCTACAATTATTAGCTCTTCCATACGGAGTAATTGGGCATGAAGGAAGCACCATTCTTGTCATTTTAAATGGCTTACGTTTATTAAAAGCAAATGAATAGCAAAAAAAGAGACTCCAGAAGGACATTTCCTCTGGAGTCTCTTTTTGTTAATGATAGTCGTTAGAACCATTTGCACTGCTACTCGTTTTGTGCTTTGGCTGTGAGCTACTGTGCTGCTTGCGTTGATTTTTATCATTTTTCGCATTTCCATGTAAGTTTTTACTCATGAAATGACCCCCCTTTTCATTACTAGTATGGGAATCAATCCTTCGTTTTAGTATGGTAATCACTACCTGTATGGCGTCCACTATAAATCATGGCATTTAGCTCTCCTCCAAGTAATATGACCCATGCTGTGAAATAAAACCAAAGCATGAGAACAATAATACCTCCTAAGCTGCCATAAGTACTCGCATAATTCCCGAATCTCTCCACATAAAATGCAAACAAATAGGAAACAACAACCCATCCAACTGATGCAAACGCTGCTCCGGGCATAACCTCTTTCGGATGCAGCTTTCGGTTAGGGGCAAACTTATAAAGAAAGGCAAAGACGAAAAATAATACAAAAAAGCTAAGAACAAGCCGCAGCGTACCCCATATTTCTAAAAAACTCCCGGGTAATTGTAACACCTCATAAATAGCAGAACCGATTAATTTTCCAAACACAGGCAAAGCAAGTGCAAACATAATGATAAATACCATCGCGATGGTTAATACAATCGAAATTGCTCTTGTTATGTAAAATGGGCGCGTTTCTTTCCTATCATACGCACGATTAAAGGCATACATAATAGAATTAATTCCATTAGACGCCGCCCAAAGCGTACCTAATAAACCAAATGACAACAATCCACCATTTTGATTTTGTACAATTTTCGTTACATTCGTCTCAATTACCTTCATAGCATCAGACGGTATATATTGCTTTAAAAACAAGAGAATATCTTGGGATTCCAACGGAAGGTAACCGACAATTGTTAATAAAAAAACAAGCGCTGGAAAAAGCGACAATAAGAAAAAATAAGCGAGCTGGGAAGCCAGACCCGCCACATCATCTTTTTTTGTTCGTCCATACAATCCAATGAAAAATGTAACTATCTTATTTATTTTCCTACCGGCGTACAATATGCTCACCTACTTCTTACTTTTTATCCCCGCCAGCTTCTTCTTTTTTCTCTAATGCAATTGTTCCATGTACTTGTTCTGTTCCTTCTACTAAAGCCTCCACTACTTGCCCTTCCTCAGGTTTGGTCTCTCCTTCGGTTAGTACCTCTTGATCAGTAGTTGCCGATGCTTCAGCCTGTGCAGCAAGAAGTTCCTCTTCTTTCCGCTTTGCATCTTCTTTTTCCTTCAACTCTTGTTTCTTTTTATTAAAAATGTCCCGTGATTCCTGTAAGGTTTCGATTACGAGTGGCGTTATTTTTTTTATGGATTCAATTTTTTCATTCACGACTGCCTTGTCAGTTAATTGACTACCCTTTGCACGAATATCTTGAACGGTTTCTTTCACACGTTCCTTCATTGGCACTGCTTGCTCACGAAGATTCCATATTTTTTCTTTAGCTTCACGAGCTTTTCCAACTAATTTCTCACGATTTTCTTTCTTGAATAATGTTACAACTGTACCAGCCACTACACCAATTGTAATGTTACGCGCAAATGTATTCTTCTTGTCTGTCTCTTTCTTTGCCATTTCTCTTCACCCTCTCCATAAAATTAGATTCCTTGCTCTTTTCTAATATGAGCTAATAGGTGCTTACATCCTTCTGTTACGAGGTCGTATACTTCCTGAAAATTTCCGGTAAAGTAAGGATCGGGCACGTCCTTCCAATTTTCATTTGGAACGAAGTCCGATAGTCGTCCTACGTAACCTCTAGGTTGGCCGAAAAGTTGAACGTCTTGTAAATTATTTGCATCCATTACGATAATATAATGGAACTTTGTTAAATCACTTTCTTCTACTTGGCGTGCAGTAATTCCTTCATAGGAAATTGCGTTTTCTGTTAATATTTTTTGCGTTCCAATATGCGGTGCCTCTCCAATATGCCAGTTACCCGTTCCAGCTGAATCTACTGCAATTTTTTCTTGCAACTCATTCTTAACAAGTAACTCTCGAAAAATTGCTTCTGCCATAGGCGAACGACAAATGTTTCCAAGACATACAAACAAAACATGAATCATTTTCATTCTCCCCTTTATTAAAGTTCGTTACACCTAGTATACGGGGAAACTTTATGTTATGCAGTGGATATTTTTTATCTCCCACTATTTGTTATTTTATCGTATTAACTAGGAAGCAACGGTAGAAATCGTTACAATATATTGTCGAAAAGGTGATAATATAGAATTAGTTCACATTGGAGGAGGAAATTCCATTGGATTTAACGGTACAATCAACAGAAAATATCGCCTATATGGTGGAAGCTATTAAAGAAAAGCTTCGTATGGTAAATGCAGGTGCAGTGCGTCCAGAAAATTTTAATACGGAAATGTATGAAGATTTACTAGATATTTATAACCATGTTATGAAGCGCGAAACATTTAGCATTAGCGAAATGCAAGCCATTACAGAAGAGCTTGGAACATTAATAAAGTAATGTTAGAAGAGAGACTCCTATAGTCTCTCTTCTAAATTTTTATCCAGTTACTTCATAGTAGTAAGATTAGAAAAATTTCCTTTCTCATTAATGTGTAGAGAATCGATTGCTAAATGGTAAACTTTATATGTTTATGTGAAAAATTTGTAAATGCATACTTTTCCTCTTCATATCGTATTACAATCTTACTAGTTTACAAGTATGGGGGTTTTTTTATTATGCAACCTGCAACAAAACATCTACTTATTATTTCATTTGATTGTCTGTCTACATTGGATTTTCCACTTTTGCAGGAGCTTCCTCATTTTCGTACACTCCTTCAAAAAGGAGCATATGCCGATAAGGTAGAAGCTATCTATCCTTCTGTTACATATCCGTCTCATGCAACAATTGTAACCGGTAATTATCCGTCACGGCACGGTATTACTAGTAATACATTATTACAGCCAGGACGCTTATCTCCCGATTGGCATTGGCACCGGAGTCACATCCAAGGAACGACCATCTATGATGAGTCAAAGCGAGCGGGTCTTACAACGGCTTCTCTTCTATGGCCCGTCACAGCGAAAGCAAATATAGATTATAATATGCCTGAAATTGTTTCCAATCGCCCTTGGCACAATCAAATTCTTGTCTCTCTTCTAAATGGAAGCCCCTTCTACCAATTGGATATGAATCGACGATTTGGTCATTTTCGAAACGGATTGAATCAACCAGAACTAGATGATTTCGTTCTTGCCTCAGCTGTTCATACAATTAAATCAAAAAAGCCAAATGTGATGTTCGTTCATTTCACCGATTTGGATACGCAGCGTCATATGCATGGATTCTCTTCCAAGCAAGCAATCGATGCCATTCATCGTCATGATAACCGACTTGGGCAATTAATGCATGCACTAAAAGAAAGCAACCTAACAGATGACAGTACTATTATCGCATTAGGTGATCATAGCGCTTTAGACGAAGCTAATGCATTACAACTAAACGTACTGCTTCATAAACACAATCTCATTACAGTCGATGCAAAAGGACATGTAACAGACTGGAAGGCATATTGCAATAGCTGTGATGGTTCAGCATATATATATATGAAAGATAAACACGATCATGAAACAAAAATGAAAATTTCACAAATTATAGAACAGTTACTTGCTGATCCATCTAGCGGCATTGAATTTGTCATAAGCGGAGAGGAAGCAAGAAAACGAGGAGCAGATGGTACATGCCTATTCATGCTAGAAGCAAAGAAAGGTTATTATTTTCTAGAAGATTGGATTGGACCATATAAATTACGAATTACACCCGAAGACACCAAGGCTGATAAAAAATATACCCTGGCTACACACGGCTATTCTCCTACAAAGGATAGCTATACAACCGTATTTATGGCTGTTGGAAAAGGAATTCGCACCGGCGCTGTTATTCCCTTTATGCGCCTCATCGATGAAGGCCCAACGATTGCTTCCCTTCTCGGCTTAGATTTAGGCGAAACAGACGGAGCTTGTGTTGATGAATTGCTACAACGACAATAATTTGTAAAGTATGTATTAAATTTTATTCATCACCCATTTTTACCAGATTACATTGTGTACAATTACGGTAGAAAAATAGGGAGGATTATCAAATGACAGGGATAACAAAAAAAGAAAAAAGCTGGATTTTTTACGATTGGGCAAACTCTTCCTATTCACTGATTATAACAACAGCCGTGTTTCCCATTTATTTTAAAGCGGCTGCAAAGGAAGCAGGAGTAGCCGCGGCAACATCTACGGCATACTGGGGCTATGCAAATTCATTTGCTACCTTTCTTATTTCCTTGCTAGCACCAATTTTAGGATCTATCGCTGACTACCGAGACTTTAAGAAGCGATTCTTTACGTTTTTCTTTGCACTTGGCATTATTTTCACAGCAATGCTTGCAATTGTTCCTAATAGTCAATGGCTACTTCTGCTTATCTGTTACATGTTAACGGTCATTGGATTTGCAGGTGCTAATATTTTTTATGATGCATTTCTAGTAGATGTCACAACCGATGAAAGAATGAATCGTACATCAGCAAGAGGTTTTGCTTTCGGCTACATTGGTAGCACCATTCCATTCATTATCGCTATTGCCCTAATTATACTTGCACAAAATCAAGTGCTTCCCTTCTCCGTTACCGTTGCTAGCCAAATGGCATTTGCCATTACAGCTCTTTGGTGGGGACTTTTCACCATTCCCATGCTCCGTAACGTTGAGCAAACCTATTATATCGAACGGGAACAAAATTCAGTAAGACAAAGCTTTAAACGTTTATTCCAAACCTTTCGCAATGTCAAAAAGCACCGAATCGTCTTCTTATTTTTACTCGCCTACTTCTTCTACATTGACGGAGTAGACACGATTATAACGATGTCTACTGCTTACGGAACCGACCTAGGTATTAGCAGTACAAACTTACTTATCATTTTGTTTGCTACACAAATTATAGCGGGACCTTTTTCACTTTTATACGGAAGATTGGCCGAAATATTTTCAGGAAAAATGATGCTCTTTGTAGGGATTGGGATGTATATTTTTATTTGTACCTACGCCTACTTCTTGAAAACCACACTCGATTTTTGGATTCTTGCAATGCTAGTCGCAAGCTCCCAAGGGGGGATTCAAGCATTAAGTCGTTCTTACTTTGCCCGTATCATCCCCCGAGAATCCTCCAATGAATTTTTCGGATTTTATAATATTTTTGGTAAATTTGCGGCGATTATGGGACCCTTGCTTGTTGGTATAACCGCACAAGCAACAGGAAAAACGAATGCAGGCGTACTAAGCATTGTAATCCTCTTCATAATTGGTGGCTTTATATTAACTCGTATCCCTGAGCATACAGAATTCTCCTCGTCAGCCAAAACAATGTAACATGTTACAGAAAAAAGCTTCTCCGAGGAGAAGCTTTTTTCATCTAGTATCTATTCAACAATCCATTAAATAACATGCCAAATGAGACTTTCACACGGTCCTGAAGACAATAATTTTCACTACTCATACACCAGTTAAGCAGAATTCCGAAGTATTGTTGACTTGCTAGCTGTGCCATAGTATAGGCAGATAGTAAAGTAGTAAGCTCTCCAGACTTTTGTCCTCTTTCAAATAAATCTTCTAATACATCATTAATCAGGCCCACTGCTTCATATTGATTTTGACGAAACGTGGGATTCCTAAGTGAGGATTGAAATAATGTTTGCATAAGTGTTTGACTATTCTGGATATCATTTGAAAAATCCACGAATAATTGAATAATGGTCGGTGTTAGCAACCCCATCTGATTTTGCAACCTACGAATATGCTCTTGAATCGAGTGAATTTGCTGTCTGCTAATAAACTGTAAGATGTCTTCCTTTGACTTAAAATAGTTCAAAATTACTGTTTTTGAAATCCCCGAACGATCAACAAGCTCATCAAGTGTTATGTCATATCCTTTCGTAGAAAATAATTCGATGGCTTGTTCAACTATTATTTGTATGCGTGTATCTTCCCCCGGTTGCACAAATATTCTCCCCTTATGAATAAGATCATAGTATAGTTCTATTTTTACACAAGTTTATCATACAATCATCATGTTAATTGAAAAATTGATACTCGCTTGTATAGTCTTATTCATTAGAAAGAGAAACATTGCCTGTACTAGGATCTACAATATAATATCCAATTGTCGCACCATGGCCAAGACTTGCATCATGTACTTGTTCATACACGTGAATTACATAAAGCCCCTTATCATTTGTTTGATCATATTCGGCAATATAACTGGAATTAGCGGGTATTTTCAAATAAGCGCGAACGGCATCTTCAGCCTGTGACTTGGTTAGTGGTTGATTCCCACTCGGACTTGCTGGAGACACCGGTGTCGATTGTTTGCTTCTTTTTTCCTGGTCCACTTCTTTCCATAGTTGATTTGCTTGTTTTGCCAATGCCTTAATTTGTTCACTTTGCGAGGTAGTATCAGAAAGTTGTTTCAGAATAGTTTCTGCTTCGTCGTATTTCTTTTCATTCGCTAAAGATTGTGCCTTCTGAAGTTGATTTGTCATTTCATGTTGCTGTGTATCCCACTGATTTACTTTGTTAATAATAGCACTTGCCTTTTCCTTCAATATGACTGTAATTTCAGAAGAATCTTTAGCATCTACGAGTTGATTCGCGTACATTTTGGCATCTGCGTAATCTCCTTGCTCAATTGCTTGCACACTGCTTTGCATCCGTTTCGTTTCATCAATATATGTAATGACTTCCACTGTCGGACTTGCCTTTTGCGCCTTTGTTAAGTGAGTAAGCGCATTTCCATACTGATCATCTTTCAATGCTCCTATCGCTGTATGAACTTCTTTATCATACTCTCCAATGCTACAAGCAGAGACAGATAAAAGGGCTACTATAAATACTAAGATTGCTACCTTTTTCATGTAATGCTCCTTACTATTCTCTATCATTCACTCTATATTGAAAATGTTACCATATTACGACTATGAATGGACAGAAAAAGAACGGCGAAAATCTTAGAACAGAGCAGAAATTTTTATCAAAAAATAGTCGAAAATACCCCTTCTCAATTTTACGAAGGGGCAGATAGTTTAAACGGTTAATACCGATAATATACTTTGTTTACTAATTAATTCTGTAATTGCCATTGTCAAATTTTCCGCAATATGTTCACTGCTGTATGTTGGACTGAGTTGGACAATGCGAAGATCGTGATTTTCTAGCTTTTTAGATGCTGGATACTCTTTATGGACATTTGGATGGATTGCCCATACTTCATGTACAGGGCGAACGTATCTTGCCTCTCTTATTCCAAACAGATAATTAGATTTACAAGATAGCACATATTGCGACAGCTTGCGCATTGTTATTGTTTTATGCTTCACTCTCGTAACATCCCAGATGTGGTGAAGTGGCCGATATTTAAAATCAAACAAGAGACTTCCCATATAGGTTGTATCCAAATAAATGTCCATACGCATGTCAGGACGATTACTTGTGCTTTCTGTATAGAGTGGATGGTCATGCGACGTGTCTGCAGCATCTAATGGTATTTCCCCTTCGTAGAAAAGATGGATGGTCATAGCATCTTTACATAATACAATCCTTGTATTCCCTTCAAGCGTTTGTAATCCACCTTGTCTTTCTCTATCTTCGGAATAGAGCCATCCATCGACAGGTTGATAGCACATCGTTTTCGTAAGAATCTGTAAAAATTGAATAAATCCCCAAATTTCATACAACTTATCTGTTCGTTTCCAACGCATCTGATCTTGCTTTAAGACATCCTGATTCTTCTTCCACTTCTGATACAACTGGAAAACAGCTCGATATCTGGCATCAGAATGAAGACGATGTGGCAATATAGATGTAGTACACTCCTCAATTTCTGAAAACCAAGCGGTTGTTTGAATCGTATACAATAGTTGTAGAATCCTGTTTATTCCATATAATGATGAAGTAAGATATTGAATCTCTTCTTTCATATCTTCTGAAGGTTGCATCACTTCCAAGTATTCTTCACCCACGCGTTTCATTTGAAGTAATTCTCGATGAAGAAACAATACCATCTTCTTTAGATAACGGTTTTCTGGTAAATTATACTCACACATAGTTATGGGTACTTTTCTTTCCTGACTTCTCCTTGGGTAAGTTAACTGATATAGGATTGTTTTCGCATCCATCGTACGTACTTTCGAAATAGGAACAAGTGCATAATCCTTTTTTACTGAATAATTCACATGCGTAACTAAATCGCTTAATGCAGAAAGTACCTGTTTCATATGAATTTCTATCATACTATAGTTTGTTATATAGGAGTGTGATAGCTGTAAGCTTGGAGCTTGAACCATTTCATATGCTAATCCTTTTAAGAAGCTCTCAATTTCCTCCTTCATGATTTGTAGCTGGCCTGTTGTGATTTGTTTTGGAAGTACACGCAACATTGTATAATACGACACCCCGCAAACAACCCGAATGCAATAATCCCCAGGTATAAGTGGAAATTGATCATAGGAGAAAAGAAGCCTTTTCTGTGCAGATGGTAGAATATATGATGGGTTATCATCTTCCATTTCGCCTTTATTTATGGTCCAGTCTAATCCCTCTATATAGAGTCTGCACGTCTCGTTTTCACTCTGAAATAGCACATGTACATCAATATTTTCGCGAATTACGATGCATGTATCTTCTGTAATATCCCCCTCCTGCCTAGCAAACAAAACGGTTTCGACAACGCGGCGGCCCTGCTGCTCCAATTGTAGAGTGAACGGAACATGATTAGTATACATAGCCATAGTACTTCAACTCTTTTGCTTTTTGTTTAACCGCTTGTCTGGACTTTATAAATGGGGATAAATGATCATAACGCTGTAGAATTTGTAATAGCTTCGAATTGACTACTTCCTCGCTTTGCTCATCATACGTACCGATGAACGATTTCCATACCTCCTCTGAACCCCTTATTTTCGTTAGCACGCGCTGTACGAATTGAAAATCTAGGGCATCTGCCCGTGTCACATAGTTTGTATTTGGCACATTTCGAACGTAAGCATCTACCTGTCTAACAATTCTCGGCCCAATGCCTGCTCTGGCATCGATATCATGCATCGACTCGTGTACATCCCATAACCATTGCAGTTCATCTTCACTCAGAGGAATAGCGGAAGAAGACCGACCAAATTTCCGGTACGAATGATAATCCACTCTCTTATTCGAATAGAAAGTTGGATTTTCTTTCTCAACCCCTATGAAAGTAGAATATTTTACAACCTCAAGCGTGATTACATTTGCCCGGTCTAGCACCTTATCAGAAAAATGATAGGTTGATTCATCCACATTTACCGTGCCAACGAACATAACATTGTCACCAATCGGAATGCAAGGTGGATATTGTGAAGCATTATATAGCTTATTTGCCACATTTTCGTTATACAATCGAAGAATACGTTCTTGCTTCTCCATCTCTAAAACAGACAAAAACTGTGAAAAATAATGCTCTACTCGTGCTAAATTCATTTCATCGAACGCAATGATATAAAGTTTCGACGTACGATTTTCTTCTTTAGCCGCATCAATTAACACGTTGAGAAGCTTCGTATCACTTGGACGATAGATCATATTTGCAAAGTCAACGTAGCCAATTACATCTGAGTCATCTGTCCACGATGGACGCACAGGGATAAAAAGTGTCTGCTGTTCATTATGAATACCAAGAGCATCTGCGTATGCGTGAATAAGTCGTGATTTTCCAATTCCGCTCATCCCTTGTAAAATGACAAGATGAGACGTCTTCATTGCTGCATGAAAATTCACTAAATCCTGCGCTGAATAGAGTAATCCAGACCGACTTGTCAATTCGATAAAATGTTCAACAAACAAATCCTCTTCTAGTTGCGATAGAGGAATCGGAATGTCACGCTCCACGACTGCAGCAGCCACTTCCTTCCCTCCATCATCGGGTAGTATAGACTCTAGCATTTGTCCTTCGCTGAGAAGTTCCTCCATACTGCTATGAGAATGAATATTCATATAGGCTAATGAATCAGATACCTCATACACATCATCCTTCCAACCATCCGGTAACAATTCAATTCGCAGCATCGTGTCATGTAGAAAACAAAATCCACCATGTGCATACGAATGACTTATGAAAGGACCAATGACATACGTTTTTTCTTCATCATCCTTCCATAAAATAAACCTCGGGGATTCATTCGTATCGATGGACAGTTTTTCAATTTTTCCGACATGCTTCTTCATGATTAATCGTTTGCAAAACTCTTGAAACGTATAGCCATGCTGTTTTTCGCTAAATACAGGAATAGGTTCAAACCGATCACCATTTCGGAATGAATCTGACTTTCGAACTAATTCTGTTTCTTTAGCTAAATATATATCTTGCGAAGTAGTCGTTTTTTTTGCTGGTCGAAATACAAATAAGTAATTTTCTAGAAAGCTCCGTAATTCCCTTTCCCTTTCATAATCGAGCAATGTTACTTGATCATCGAAACCGAATCGCTGCAAATCCGTTGCATAACACGCAAAAAAGGATGCACTATTTAAGTGATTAGGCTTTGTTGAAACTTTCTTAATCCAAAATTGAACGGTATTCTGACTATTTACAAATACACTTTTTGATTTACGAAATTCGTTTTCAATCTCTTCATTCGTGGCTAGTACTCCCAGCAAGCAGAAATCCCATTGTTTCATCATCGCATTCTCTCCCATTGAATAAATTGTTCAAGCGTATAAAACTCCTTTAACTGCTCAGGTCGAAGTGATTTTTTCACGTTTCGTAATACAGATGGAGGTAACGAAAACCGCAATACGCATACAAATTCATAATCTTCAAATGCATGTGTACCAAAATCTTTCACTTGATCTAATGAAAGAAAAGGATGCATGGACAATTTTCTCTTCTGGACATCTCCTACCACAATATAGGGTTTTAATGTTGCTTGCTGATCAGCAGCAATCTCATTTGCAACACCCATCTGCAATCTATGAATCTCTTCTTCGCATTGCCGAATGATACTACAATAATGTTCATGCTCCTGCCCCTTTTTCTCTATCTCTTCTTGTAGGTTTGCAATGATACGCTGTTGTAATGTTAATTCATATTCGAATTCATTCTTCCTATTCGCCATTTCTTCAATGATTTGTTTATATTTTTTTACATCCCGTTCATATTTTTTCACTTCTTTATCTCTTTGCAGTATATACTGTGACTTGCTTGCAACTTGATCAACCATTTCATTATATTTTGTCTCTTGTTTTTTTATCTTTTCCTCAAATTGTTCAATAAGAATTTGCATATGATGTACCCTACTATGATTGCGTTCTTCATTTGTAACCGTTTGCATATCCTTTTCTATCTTTTTATATATTTCATCTGCAATGAGAATATGTTCTTCATTTGTAGAACTTGACAACACCGATAGAATGTTGGCTGCTTGATTTTGGTCTTTACATGCATCTATGAGCTCCTCTTTATTCTTTGAAAGCGTCTCACCTGATTTACTTTGAAGAAATTGCTTTGCCTGCATAAGCATTTGTGGTTGTAATAATTCCTTCACACATTTTGTTCTTACATTCTTTATCATCGCTAATTCTATTTTTCGAAACCCTTTAATCGTAATTTTGCAATGTTGAACGATTTCATATAAATCTTCTTCTGGCATTTCTTGAAAAATCCATTTCCATATATCCCTTTGCACACAGCTTCCTCCTTACTTTACATAGACAGTCCTTCACACACTCATTTCATCCCTCCTATACTAGTAAAAATCCATGTTGACTACGAACACGCCCATATCATAAAAAAATGTATTAGTACTATTTTCTTCTTGTGTGAGTTAAATTCCTACCATTTATTTACCATTTTTAGATATTATTTCTTTATCTGCGTTTGAGAAATAGGCATTGGAACTACTTTTGCACACAAAAAAACCCGTGAAAAATTTTCACGGGAGGGTAATTCTAAATTCATTTAAAGCGCCCAATTCCCATTGCGGAAGATTGGTTCGCGCTTTCCGTCTTTTGTAATGCCGTCAATGTTCATTTCAGACGAGCCTATCATAAAGTCTTCATGCACAAGGCTGCTGTTCGAACCATACTGTGCTAGTTCATCTCCAGATAATGTAGTTCCATTTTTCAAATTAACAGGATACGCTTGTCCGAGAGCGATATGATTTGACGCATTTTCATCATACAGGGTGTTATAAAAAATCAAACCGGATTGTGAAATGGGTGATTGATGAGGTACGAGAGCTACCTCTCCAATTCTACTTGATCCTTCGTCAGTTTCTAATAAGTGTTTAAGTGTATCATAGCCTGTCTCCGCTTTATAATCGACAACTTTACCGTTTTCAAATGTTAAAGAGAAATTATTGATTACATTCCCTGCATAATTTAACGGTTTCGTACTACTTACTACACCATTTACGCCATCCTTGTGAGGCATGGTAAAAACCTCTTCTGTAGGCATATTCGGATTAAAAATCGTACCGCTTTGACTTACAGAACCACCACCAAGCCAAACATGGTCATGTGCTAGCTCAACCGTTAAATTTGTTCCTGGCGCTTCGTATACAAGCTGTTTGTATTGTTTTTCAGTTAAAGAAGCTGCCTTTTTCTTTAGCGTTTCATTATGTTCCTTCCACGCCGCAATTGGATTCTCTTGATCAATACGATTAATTTGGAAAATGGCTTCCCATAGCTTTTCTTCTGCTTCTTCTACAGAAACATCTGGAAATATTTTTGCAGCAGACGCTTTGGTTGGAACCGTTACAATAGACCAACATGCTTTATCAGCCATAAGTGCACCGCGGTACTTCTGAAGTGCCGTATTTGCTGCCTTACTAGCAGCCGCAATACGCGAGGCTTCTATTCCGCTTAGTAGGTCAGGATTAGGAGTATATATATTAAGAATGCAAGCACCATTTTCTACAAGTTCCTCCAGCCCTCTTGCCTTCCACATTGGATATTCTGTAAATGCTTCATCAGGTGCATTCTCATATTTAATACGTGTTAGCTCATCGTCATTCCACTCAATGTATACATGCTTCGCTCCTGCTTTATATGCTTGTTTCGCAACTAAACGAGCAAACGGCGCCGCCTCTAAAAGAGAATTGACAAGTACCGTCTGGCCAGGCTGTACGTTCACACCAACGCGAACTGCAAGCTCTGCATATTTTTCTATTTTCTCTTGAAAGTTTGACATATCTCTACCTCCATTTGTATGTAATGGCATCATAAGGAACAAATTAACAATCCTTTTCAACAGTATAACAAACGATAGCTAAGAAGACGAATTTCATTTATTCTCTTACTTACATAGAAAAAGGGGCGTCTCTGCATAGAGACAGCCCCTTCTTTCTTCCGTCCTACTTCTTTATAGAATCCGCTAATTGCTTCGTCGCCTCATACGGGGAATCCGCCAAGCTAATTGCAGAAATTACAGACACACCATCGGCACCCGCTGCCATTACTTCTCCTGCATTTCCTGCATGAATACCACCGATTCCAACGATTGGAATATCGAATCCGTTCTTTCGCATCATTTCCAATCCTTCAGTTCCGCACACCGGCTCCGCATCATCCTTGCTGTTTGTCGGAAAGATAGGCCCCACTCCAAAGTAATCAGCTCCACTTGCAACGGCGCGGTGAGCCTCCTCTAAGCTGTGTACAGAAACACCTAGTATCTTATCGCCAATTTTTTTTCGAACATTGTCTGCTTCTTCGTCTGTTTGTCCAATATGAACACCATCCGCATCAATTGCAAGAGCCAAATCCACATCGTCATTTACGATAAAAGGAACATCGTTTGCTTTGCATAATGCTTGTACCTCTTTGGCAAGCCGAACCTTTTCCTCACCTATTACAGCTCCGTTACCTTTTTCTCGAAACTGAAACATGGTAATACCGCCTTGGATCGCTTGCTCAACTACTTGTATCAGATTGGATTTACAGTTCGTACTTCCAGCAATAAAGTAGACTTGCATCATATTCCGGATTGTATTCGCATGTACTCGTGTCATTCTACTTACCTTCCTTGTAGGCCCAATGATTCGTTGGACCATGACCGTGGCCAAGACCAAGATTTTTTTCTATGGCAGCCTGAATGAAATCCTTTGCTACTTGGACGGCTTCCTCAACCGTTTTACCTTGTGCAAGACTTGCAGCAACTGCCGCCGCGAATGTACATCCTGTACCGTGCGTGTGCTTTGTCTCGATCTTCTTACTTGTAAAGTAGGTAAACGAAGTACCATCGAATAGTAAATCAATCGCTTCATCTTCTATATCATCGTGTCCGCCCTTGATGACAACATACTTTACACCCAACTCAAAGAGCTTTCTTGCGGCTAGCTGACGCTCTTCCATCGTATTGATTGTTATTCCCGTTATTGCCTCGGCTTCGGGGATATTTGGTGTGACTACCTTTGCAAGCGGCAACAATTCTTCCTTTAGTGCCTTCATCGCTTCTTGCTGCAATAATGGGGCTCCCCCTTTTGCAATCATAACTGGATCAACAACAACCTGCTCCCAGCCAAACTTACGAATCTTCTCTGCAACAGTATGAATAATGCTGCTATCGAACAACATCCCCGTTTTTACAGCATCGACTCCAATATCACTTGCAACCGATTCAATCTGCTCAGCTACTGCAGATGGCAACATTGGATATACTCCTTGCACACCAAGTGTATTTTGTGCTGTTACAGCTGTTATAGCAGACATTCCGAATACCTTTAACTCCTGAAATGTCTTTAAATCCGCTTGTATTCCAGCACCGCCGCCGCTATCAGACCCTGCAATGGTTAATGCTCTGTATACCATTTGGCATCCTCCTTACTTAATGTTACCGTATTTTATCACGTCAGCCGGTTCAACAAGAGCCAACTGATTTAGAAATTCAATTTGAAAGCTTCCAGGAACTTCCCCTGATTTAGCTAGCGCCAACTCAGCTGCTACCTCATAACTAGTAAGAGCTGCAATCGCTGCTGCAACATAATCTTGTTCCACTGCTGCAAATGCTCCAACAACAGCAGTAAGTAAGCAACCCGTTCCTGTTACTTTTGTTAAGATTGAGTGTCCATTTTCAATAGTATACGTTTCTGTACCATTCGACACAACATCTAGTTTACCAGTAATCGCAACCGTTGTATGCAATTGCTTCGCAGCCTTTTCTGCTAATTCCACAATATTTAAATCGCCTTCTCCGGCGTCAACGCCTTTAATCTCCCATTTCTCTCCAATTACATTTGCGATTTCGGCTGCATTTCCGCGTATAACGGCAAGGTCTAGTTCTTTTGCTAGAAGTCGTGCTGTTTCTGTGCGGTACGGCGTTGCTCCTGCGCCAACTGGATCGAAAATAACAGGTGTATTCGCTTCATTTGCTGCCTTCCCGGCCATTAGCATAACTTCCACCATATTTGCATTGATTGTTCCCATATTTAAAACAATACTACCCGCCATTCTTGCAATATCTGCAACCTCTTCTTTTGCATCTGCCATAAACGGAGATGCTCCGAGTGCAAGTAGACCATTTGCAGAAAAGTTTGCCACTACGATATTCGTAATATTGTGTACGAGTGGATTTACCTCACGTACTTTGGTTAGAATCATTGCTATTTTTGCTACATCCATTCTTCTTCATCCCTTCTACACTTTTTTACCAACGTAAAAAACACTCTGCGTATGCAAAGTGTTTTGAATAGGTTCAATTCACAATCCCTACGCTGGCATTATCCAACAGGTTCAAGCGGTCTACGACAGAATAGTCGTACTCTCAGCCTACTTCCATAGGCTCCCGAATCTATTTTCCTTCATTCCCGAATCACAAGGAACACGATAATAACTCATTTTCTAACTTTCTAGTAAATTTTACTCGCATGTTCAGAAAAATTCAAGAAAATATGATTCTGTGATTATAGAAGAAGGACGCCCTGCAAGCAGGACGTCCTTCTAATTCTAGTACTATTAGAATTTTTCTTGATATTGTTCAAGTTCCCAAGTGTGTACAGAAGTTCTGTAGCTATCCCACTCAGCTTTTTTAGCTGCTACGTATTCGTTGTATACGTGTTCACCTAGAGTTGCTTTACCAATATCACCAGCTTCAAGTGCTGCAATCGCACCTTCTAAGCTTCCTGGTAAATTATCAATACCAAGTTCTTCACGTTTTTCAGTGCTCATGTGGAAGATATCTGCATCAATTGCTGCTGGAGCTGTTAAACCTTTTTCAATTCCGTCTAGGCCGGCAGCTGCAACTACTGCATATGCAAGATATGGATTTGCAGATGGATCTGGGCAACGAAGTTCAACACGAGTAGCTACGCCGCGTTTAGCAGGGATACGAATTAAAGCAGAACGGTTAGATGCTGACCATGCAATGTAGCAAGGTGCTTCATAACCAGGTACAAGACGTTTGTAAGAGTTTACTAGTGGATTTGTTACGGCTACAAAGCTCTTTACATTTGTTAATACACCTGCGATAAATGCATATGCATCTTTTGATAATTGTGCTTCATCACTTGGATCAAAGAATGCATTTTCTCCGTCTTTAAAGAAAGACATGTTAACGTGCATTCCAGAACCATTAATACCAAATACCGGTTTTGGCATAAACGTAGCATGTAAGCCAAATTGGCTTGCAATTGTTTTAACAACCCATTTATATGTTGTTGCTTTATCAGCTGCACCTAGTACATCTGCATATTTGAAGCCAATTTCATGTTGGCCAATTGCCACTTCATGGTGAGAAGCTTCAATAGTGAAGCCCATAGCTTTTAGTGCACGGAAAATTTCTAAACGAACGCGTGCACCAAGGTCTTTAGGAGACGTTTCGAAATAATCACCGTTATCTTGTGTAATAGTAGTTGCTTTACCATTATCGTCTGTTTTAAATAAGAAGAATTCTAGTTCAGGTCCGACAGAAATTGTATATCCTTTTTCAGCAGCCTTGTCGACCGTACGTTGTAGTACGTTACGAGTGTCACCATCAAATGAAGTACCATCTGGGTTTTTCGCACTACAGATAAAACGAGCTTCAGCATATCCTTCTTCTACAGACCAAGGAAGAACTGCAAATGTAGTTAAATCTGGTTCTAAATATAAATCTGAACGATTAATTGGAGAGAAACCTGCAATAGAAGAACCATCAAACATAACCTTACCTTCTACTACATCATCTAATTGTTCAACTGTTACGGTTACTTGTTTTAAAATCCCTTCCATATCTACAAATTGCAAATGAAGAAGCTCAACGCTCTTCGATTCAATGATTTCTTTAATTTCATCAACAATAGAACCTTCAGTAGTTCCAGTTACATATAGCTGTGTCATGATATGAAACCTCCCGTTTTCCCGTTATATTATCTAACATGATTTTATTATAGACTATCTATTTTATATTTTACAATACATTTATTTAAAATTTTTTCAGAATCTTCGGTATTTGTTGTCCATTATATCATAACTTACTTGAATCCGTTTTCAAAAACAGCAAAAAAACGAAAGAACATGGGCTTTTCTTGTTCTTTCGTTTTGATTTATTGTATGAATTTAGTAGCTAATCCTTCCTTTTCTAATTGACCCATAATTTTTTTAATATGCTTTTTATCATTTGTTTCCAACGAAATTTGTAATTCAGCATACCCTGGTAGAACATGTCTTCCGATACGTTGATGAGTAACTTCTAAAACGTTTCCCTCCATTGCTGCGATAACTTGTAATATTTTCTCCAATTCTCCAGGCTTGTCGCGAATCATTGTAGAGAATTGAACAAATCGACCTGCCTCTGCCATACCATACTCTATAATTCGCGATACAAAATTTATATCTACATTTCCCCCACTTAAAATCGCAACTACCTTTTTTTCTGTGAGCGATGTTTTGTGATAAAGCAAGGCTGCAAGCGAACTCGCTCCTGCCCCCTCTACAAGAAGCTTGTTACGTTCCATTAATAGTAGCATGGACCGTGCAATTTCCATTTCATCAACACATACAATATCATCTACATACCTTCTAATAAGTTCAAAGGTTATATCGCCTGGCCGTTTCACAGCAATACCATCTGCCATTGTTGGCGACATCTTCACAGATACCACCTTATTGGCAAGTAACGATTGTTTCATACTCGGGCATGCCATTGTTTGTACCCCAAATACTTGAATGCTAGGATTAAGTTCTTTAACCGCAAGAGCAACTCCTGCGATAAGACCACCTCCACCTACTGGACAGAAAACTGCGTCTATATCTGGAATTTGTTGCATTAACTCTAAACCTAGCGTTCCCTGACCAGCAATTACCGCCTCATCATCAAACGGGTGAATAAAGACATATCCCGTTTGTTTCTGTAGTTCCTTTGCATATGAAAGTGCTTCATCTACCGAATCTCCGTGAAGAATGACATCTGCTCCATACTGCCTTGTTGCTTGTATTTTACTTAATGAGGCTCCTTTTGGCATGACGATTGTACAAGGAACATGTAATATACTGCTAGAATAAGCAACCCCTTGGGCATGATTTCCTGCTGAAGCTGCAATAATGCCCCTTTGTAGCTTTTCTTTCGGTATCGACATTAATTTATTAAAGGACCCTCGCACTTTAAATGATCCTGTTTTTTGTAAATTTTCAAGTTTTATGTACACATCATTGTTTGAAATCTGACTGAATGTTTTGGAATAATCAATAGGTGTAGTATGAACAATACCCTCCATTCCCGCGCGGGCTCGTACTAATTCTGCTATTGAAAGCATAAAAAAACCCCTCCCTTTCCACTACTTATAGTGTATTGCAAAAGGAGAGATACTTATTCGAATGACTTCAATTAATATCCCGCTTGTATCGTTACTCGGTTTAGAAGGGGCTCCTCTTTCTCTAAACGGTTGAGTGTTTCTAGAAAACACTCAACCGCTTCTTTCGGTGAAGTCACTGCTGAAATATGGGGTGTGATTGTAACACACGGATGTCGCCAAAAGGGTGATTGTTCTGGTAGCGGCTCATTCGTGAACACGTCCAGAATAGCATGCCGTACATGACCATTTTCAAGCGCCTCCAAAAGAGCGCTATCCTCCACTGTTTTCCCCCGACCTACATTGATAAATCCTGCCTGACGAAGTTTGCTAAAGAAAGAATAAGAAAAGTAGTGATAGGTATCTTGCGTAAGCGGAAGAGTCGTAATAACCCAATCTGCACTTGGAAGCATTTGATCTAATTCACGTAAGGAAACGATTTGTTGAAAATACGGAGCTTCCATACCCGTTCGGGAAACTCCAATAACCTTTACGCCGAAAAAGGATAACGTTCTTGCGATTTCTTGTCCAATAACTCCTGTTCCGAATATAACAACTGTTTGTGAGGCAAGCATGACCGGCTCTTGCACATCCCAGCGTTTTTGTTGTTGTGCGCTCTCAAACGACATATGGGCTTGTAAATCACGCAACAAATAGCTTAAACAGTATTCGCTAATTCGATTTCCAAAGGAGCAAATGGTCCGAGTAAGAAGAACGTCTTCCTTCCATTGTTGGTTGAATAAGAAACTGTCTACACCTGCGCCTAATGCATGTACCCATTTTAAAGAAGAAAGATCAAATTGCGGTGTGGGACGAAATCCAACAAAGGCATCCGCCCATTTGAAATCCTCGGTTGTTAGATCTTCTTCAGACACAAATCGGAACTGTTTTTTTATCCCCTTTTTGCAGATAATACGTTCCATATCCTCTCGTATTTTACCTGATAATAAGATGTTTTCAATCTTCATAGCTCTATCACCCCATATGGCATCATTTCAATCATATTTTTCAAAATATTTACGACACTCGCTTTAATTCAGTGAAGTTACTGTGGATATAAAATGGATTTGAAATCAAAATAGAAAAGCTTGTCTATAGTAGCTTTTAATAGGCTTAAGTAATAAAAAAACAGATAGCATGCAACAAAAAAAGTGAATGAAGATGTTTACAACTGGCATCTTGTCATTCCAGTCTGTCTACAATACCACTCACCATTACGATTAGCATAAATAGAACTGCTACTCTATAGAACCTTCTATTAAACTTGATTTGTTCTTCGCTCATTAGTAAATCCTTTCTTATACATATGAGCTCATAATCGAATCATACCTATATGACCAATTCTAGTCAATCTCATATCGTTTACATTTTTCATAGAAACTTGTTTTTCCAATACGAAGAAGCTTCGCTGCCAATTGTTTATTTCCCTTCGCCTGCTGCAGGGCATGTCGCACTGCACACTTCTCTGCGTCCATTAACCTTTGTTTTAACGGCTTTATCTCGGTTTCTTGCTCTGGTGTTTCGTACAACTGACTAGGTTTATCGACCAAATAAAGTGGTAAATGGGACAACCGAATAACATTTTCATCAAGCACATTGACGGCCCGTTCTAATACATTTTCTAATTCACGCACGTTACCTGGCCAAGAATGTCCCTTTAATTTTGCAACTACTTCATCTGACAAGACAATAGCATGCCGGTTAAACGTACGTTCTAACTTTTGTAACAAGGCTTTAGCTACTCGTTCAATATCCGTTCTCCGTTCACGCAAGGGAGGAATTTCAATTTTCATAACATGTAATCGATAGTATAAATCTCGTCGAAATGTTCCATTTTCCACCATTTGTTCGAGATTTCGATGTGTGGCAACGATAATTCGAACATCAATTGAAATGGGAGCTTGTCCACCTATTTTTTCAATTTCTCTTTCTTGTAAAACGCGAAGGAGCTTACTTTGCATGGAGAGTGGCATATCTCCAATTTCATCTAGAAAAATAGTACCTCTATGCGCTAACTCAAACTTTCCTTTTTTTCCACCTTTGCGTGCGCCTGTGAAAGCTCCGTCCACGTAACCGAATAGTTCAGATTCGAGAAGATTCTCCGGAATGGAGGCACAATTCACACGAACGAGCGAAAACGAACTTCGCGGACTGGTTCCATGTATGGCATGAGCAAATAACTCTTTTCCTGTTCCCGATTCTCCTACTAGTAGAACTACAGACTGACTACCAGCAACGCGCTGGGCGAGCCGTTTTGTCTCTCGAAACAATGCATGCTCTCCAATTAAATCATCAAAACTATATTTACTTTGTAACTCTTTTTGCAAACGGTTTTTATAATACTTTAATTCTTCTAAAATAGGTTGTACTTTTTCAGAGTAGTTCATCCAATCTTCAGAGTTGCGAAACATAACCGTACCAACTGCACCGACGAGTTCTCCTTTCACAATTAAAGGATAGCGATTCGCAATCATTTCTTTTCCTTTAATAGAATGAATGGACGCCTCTTCAGATTTACCCGTTTTCATGACGATATGCATTCTCGTATTTTCAATTACATCTTGTACATCTCTGCCAAGTGCATCTTCAACCGTCGTTTGTAAATAATCACAATATGCGGTATTTATGTATCGAATCATTCCCTTTATATCAACAACAACAATCCATTCCGCTGCAACATTCAATACTTCTTCAAGCCATTCATAAGGAAACAGATTTTGGGTATGCACGCTTCTCATTCCCTTCATACGCTAAAGAACATTATTTCAATTTAATACATCATACTACAATAATAACAAAAAAAGTAAGGAGATGATACCTACGTATCATCTCCTTACTTCTTATTGTGCGACATAGCCACCATCGATCACAACTGCTTGCCCCGTTATGCCTTTTCCTTTCTCACTGGCTAAAAACACGGCATAATCTGCTACTTCTTGGACGGAAAGAAGTCTTCTTTGAGGGACTAGCGGATAAATAACTTGTTCAAGAACTTCTTCTAGTGGTACATTTCTTGTTTTCGCTAAATCTGACAATTGATTTTGCACAAGAGGTGTATTAACATATCCTGGGCAAAGCGCATTCACGGTAATGCCGTGGGCTGCTCCCTCTAAAGCGGCTACCTTTGTCAACCCAATGACACCGTGCTTTGCGCTATTATAGGCTGCTTTTCCTGCAAATCCGACTAATCCATTTATGGATGCCATATTAATGACGCGACCGTACCCCTTAGCTTTAAAAATCGGAAAAGCTTGCTTAATACCAATAAAGGAGGCTGTTAACATCACTTTAATAAGCAATTCAAATTTCTGTGTTGGAAATTCCTCGATTGGAGATACATACTGAAGACCGGCATTGTTTACAAGAATATCTAATCTACCAAATTCAAGCAATGCTGCTTCGAAGCTTTCCTTTACGTTTTCTTCATTCGTTACATCACAAGCAACCGCAATCGCGTTTCCACCTTCCTCGCGAATCGATTGTGCAGCATTTTCTGCTGCTTCCTTATTTAAATCAACAATAACAATGCTTGCCCCTTCCTTTGAAAATGAACGGGCAATTTCTAATCCAATTCCACTTGCAGCTCCTGTAACCAGTGCCACTTGATTTTCTAATGTAGCCAAATCATAATCCCTCCTTATGATACCGAAACACCTATTTGTACATTGGGGCTGATAAAAAAGCTTGCTTCTGTTTTGTTCATTACTTCTTCTACTGTTACCCCTTCTGATGTTTCTACTAAAACCATTCCTTCTTGTGTAAAATCAAAAACGGCAAGATCGGTTATGAGTCTATGTACGACCTGTTTTCCAGTTAAAGGCAATGTGCACTCCCTCTTAATCTTTGATTCTCCGTGTTTGTTAATATGCTCCATAATGACAACAATTCGCTTAGCCCCATTCACAAGGTCCATGGCACCGCCCATTCCCTTTACCATTTTCCCTGGTATCATCCAATTTGCCAGATCTCCAGTTTCGGAAACCTCCATTCCTCCCAATATCGCCAGATCAATATGCCCCCCGCGAATCATGGCAAATGACTCAGCACTATCAAAGAAAGAAGCTCCTAGAACAGCCGTTACTGTTTCTTTTCCCGCATTAATTAAATCGGCATCCTCTAATCCCGCAGACGGATACGGTCCAATGCCAAGTAACCCATTTTCAGATTGCAAAAGAACCTCATACTGCGGCGGAATTTCATTGGCTACCAATGTCGGCATTCCAATTCCTAAATTCACATTCATCCCATCCTGAATTTCTTTCACTGCACGCTTTACAATTTGTATTCTTACGTCCTTCATTTCCATACCTCCTATGCTTGTATGACTGTACGTCTTTCAATACGTTTTTCATAATTAGTTCCACGCAGTACTCGCTGTACATATATACCAGGCGTATGTATCTCATCTGGGTCAAGCTCGCCAATCGAAACCACTTCTTCAACTTCTGCAATCGTAATTTTTCCAGCAGTAGCTGCCATTGGATTAAAATTTCGTGCTGCTTTCCGATATACGAGATTACCAAGCGGGTCTGCCTTCCATGCTTTCACAAGGGCAAAGTCGCCAACAATTCCACGTTCCAATATATAAGTACGGCCATCAAATTGTTTATGTTCTTTCCCCTCGGCAATAGGAGTCCCTACCCCCGTCGCCGTATAAAAGCCTGGAATACCCGCACCGCCTGCACGAATACGCTCAGCGAGTGTTCCTTGCGGGACAAGCTCCACTTCTAACTCTCCACTTAAAAATTGCTTTTCAAAAATTTTATTTTCACCTACATAAGAGGAAATCATCTTCTTAATTTGGCGATTTGCTAAAAGCAAACCCAATCCCCAATCATCTACTCCGCAATTATTACTTACAACAGTTAAATCCTTCGTGCCTTGTTCACGTAATGCCAAAATTGCTTTTTCTGGAATACCACATAATCCAAAGCCCCCGACAATGATTGTTGCGCCGTCCTGTATATCTGCTACCGCTTCTTGAAAGGATTCCATAACCTTACTTTGTTTCATCTCACATTCTCCCCTCTACTACTCTACTAATCTCTTATCCAAAATTTATACAATCCCTGTGATGCTATGCACAGCGATGATAAAGAAAACTGCTAATGTTTTAAAGATGGTAATGGCGAAAATATCACGGTACGACTGACGATGTGTTAAACCGGTTACCGCAAGCAGTGTAATAACCGCTCCGTTGTGCGGAAGTGTATCCATACCGCCTGAAGCCATCGAAATTACGCGGTGCATTACTTCAGGTGGAATATGAAAGGTCTGAATAGCCTGTAAATATTTTTCAGACATCGCACTAAGTGCAATCCCCATACCACCTGAAGCAGATCCCGTAACACCAGCTAGAACGGTAGTCGTAACAGCTCCGTTAACGAGCGGATTCGTAAAGGTTCCCCCGATTCCCTTACTGATGACACTGAATCCTGGAAGAGATGAGATGACTCCTCCAAATCCATACTCAGCACCCGTATTCATAGCCGCTAGCAAGGCGCCAGCAATACTTGCGTTAATACCCGTTTGGAAATCAACCTTAATCTGCTTCCAGTTATACAAAATCGTTGTGATAATCCCAATTAACAACGCCATTTCTAAAGACCAAATAGCTCCGACAGCAGAAATATCAACTTTTCCAAAGGCTTTCAGTCCAATAGCCTCAAAGTTAAATCCCTTCGGATACCATATCGGAAGATAGACGGTAAATATCTTATTCATTACGCCCACTAGTATAAGCGGTACAAACGCAAAAACCTGACGGACCACGCTCGTTTGTGTGGAAGGTGAAAGGGATGGCTCGGTTTGAACGGCTGCTTCCTGAGAAGCAGCAATTTCCGCTCCCTCAAATCCGTAATACCCTTCACCCATCTTCTCAGCTTTTTTACGACGAGATTCCAAATACCATAATCCTAAACTAAGAACAAAAACGGCTCCTATGATCCCTAAAGTTGGAGCAGCATAAATATTCGTTTTAAAAAATGTAGTCGGAATTACGTTTTGAATTTGTGGTGTCCCAGGCAGTGCATCCATCGTAAAAGTAAATGCACCTAAAGCAATCGTTCCTGGAATTAGACGTTTCGGTATATTACCTTCCCGAAACAGATTCACTGCAAATGGATACACAGCAAACACAACAACGAATAAGCTCACACCACTATATGTTAAAATGGCTCCCATTAATACAATGGCCAAAATAGCACGCTTTGTACCCACTAGTTGCACAATGGTTTTTGCAATTGATTCTGCTATACCCGACATTTCCACTACCTTACCGAAGATCGCACCGAGTAAGAAAATTGGAAAATAGGATTTAATAAATCCAACCATCTTCTCCATGAACACATTAGAAAAGAACGGAAGAACAAATTCAGGATTCGTTAATAAAACTGCAAAAAGCGCACAAATCGGAGCAAATAAAATAACGGAAAACCCTCGATACGCTACGAACATTAACAGACTAAGAGCAAGTAATATAATGACTATTTCCACAAGAATCCCCCTTTATGAACCAGAATAGTAAATGAATATTTGCAAAGAAGTAACCGTTTGCATATTATTAAACACACTACTCTCCTCTCTATGTATGTAAGTACTCCCGCCCGTTAATAAAGCAAGTAGTATGCCACATTTTCTAAATTGAAAAAATAAACATCTTTTTCCTTTAAATTTATTTGTAAATATGGAATATAAATACAATGAAAGCATTCGTTTTAAGTATTATTCACAAAAAAAATTCCAGAATAGCGGAAAAAAACAATGTTTTCTTCCACTATTCTGGAAAATTCCGTTATTCCGGAATACGTCCTTCCTTACTATCTATTTGTTGTATTTTTCTCCTCAAATAGCTTTATATCACATTTTATATTATAATTATCCTCTATCATATCTTTGAAGGAGATTACACTTTATGTCAAATACAGATCATAACGAACAAGGTAAGAAAGTCAGCTTACAGGAAATCATGAAGCAACGATTGGAAAGCAAAAAGCAAAACCAAGGCAATACAAAAGCTAGCCTACAGGGTTCCCAAAAGACGAAAAGCATGTCAAGTCAGCGCACAAAAAAACCAAATAATCAACGTAGAAAGACAGGAATGTAAATGAACGGACAAAACCGAAAAGATATTACTCCTGGTCTTTCTGTTCAAATCGTCCTCAAGCAAGACCAACGAACCGGGAAGCTAACAAGCGGAATTGTAAAAGATATTCTTACTAACTCCTCATTTCATCCGCATGGCATTAAAGTGCGTCTACAAGACGGACAAGTAGGAAGAGTCCAAGAAATTAATAAATAAGGCTCCCAAGGTTGGTTTCTGTCAAACAAAGCACGGACTTCGATAATAGATGCGACGGAACCTTCTCTTTGTGGTGCAATCTATGCTCTTTTTGTTACCGCTATTCTGCTTTTCTCTTGTTTTCGGACATAATCTGGGCTCTTTTTTTACCGCTATTCCGCTTTTCTCTTGTTTCCGGGCACAATCCGGGCTCTTTTTTTACCGCTATTCCGCTTTTCTCTTGTTTCCGGGCACAATCCGGGCTCTTTTTTTACCGCTATTCCGCTTTTCTCTTGTTTTCGGGCACAATCCCACTATATTGTTCCCTTCCTAACTCATGAATGAGGCCACTGAAACATGGTGCTTCTTCAGTGGCCCCCTTTTCAGGCAGTGACTTTATCCTTTTCTTAAGCTATTCTTGTATGTTTCGATCGTCACAACGTCCGGCAAATCCTCCAAATTATTCTTCTCTACATCTTTCTCGAGAAAACTATCTTTTGGCATTTGCGGTGCGTGTCCTTTCTTCTTATGATGAAACGACTTTCCTCTTCCCATCATGTTCACTCCTTTGCTAGAAGATTCACCTTAGTATGAGATAAAGCCATGCAAAGTATGAATAGAAAAGATAATACTGCAGTTTTTTGTATTATTTCCGTGGAAATAGACATATTAAGGAATATTTTTCAGCAATAAGATGATAAGTTTTCCCTATGCATCTTATTTTTTGACGTTTTTCTACATTACCCCACTCCTATTACCCTCTCTCTGAATAAGATAATACGGGAGGTTTATATAAATGAATCGGATCGTTTTGACTGGATTATTATATTTAGGTACACCTTACTTACGAAATGCTCCCGCTTTTCAAGCGGATACCTTCGACTGCAGTTCATTTACGCAATATGTATTTGGAGCAAATGGGATTCTACTTCCTAGAAGTTCCAGGCAACAATTTCAAAAGGGACAATCGGTTCCCCTTTGGAAAATACAGGCTGGTGATCTCATATTTTTTAAAACGAAGCAAAGGCAAGACAAATCGGGAATCGAAAATATTGGACATGTTGCCATTTATATAGGAGGAACCAATTTACTTCATACGTACCAAGAAGGAAAAATGGTTATGATTTCTCCCTTTCATTCCTATTGGAAACGAATGTATGTTGGTGCGAAACGGATTATTTGATAGCCCTTCGAAAGGGATCCATAAATTGCACTATGTAACGAAGCCACGGGTTCTTCAGCTATTATTTTGTAGTAAGAGAAAAATCACCTGAACTTATTCGCACCTTTACGATATACTTTCCGTCTCCCATTTGACCTTTAATCTTTTTTTCAGACTTTATATCATAATTCATGGATAATGCCACATTCCCCACGCCAGAGCTTCCCTCGTAATCCATACGCATAGTCGTAGGTTCTTGCGCTAGATCAACTTTCACATTTCCACTTGAAGAATGAATATCCATATTTTGCTGTAATGTACTAAGTGTAAAGGTCGTATTACCCGAACTCACATCACTTTTTATGTCACCCGTAACATTCTTTCCATTTACATTACCAGAAGAGGAGTGCAAACTCATGCTACTACTCGTAACATCTGAAATCTCAATGTTTCCAGATGAAGTGTCTGCCTGCACGTTATCAAATTTCAATCGTTCTATCTGCAAGGTTCCACTAGATGTGGAACTATGAAGTTGCTTATATTGTTTCTCAGGAAGTGATACATCAAGCTGTGCATCCATATTTAGAAACCAAGTAAAACTATTTGGCATTACAGTAATGATGACCTCTTCTCCTTTTTGTTCCACATCAAATCTCATGGCATCCACAGCCGATTTATTTCCCTTTCCGTAATAATGAGCCTCCACTTTATCTGAATTCCCTGGTACGATATGAACATCCGCCGAACTAACATTTGTCTTTATTTGCGTAATCATCGCACCATCTATTGATTTTCTTTGATCAAATAGATTTGTTGTTTGTGTAAGGTTCATTCCTTTGTTTATACCACCTGTTAAAGCTAATCCAACTGCACCAACACCTACTAAAATTCCCGCCGCAATCACTATCTGTTTTATCATCTTTATTCTCCTCTCATCATTTTCATATGGAATCCAAAATAGAGTCGAACACCTCTATACAATAATTCTCCTATAAAAATGAGTGCAACAACTAGCAACATGCCTAAGCCACTCATAAGCATCGAGATAAAAAGAGATTGCATAATATCCATGTCATGAATGAAAAAAAGAGAAATAAGCAAAGTCACAGCACCAATTATGCAAGCTACCGCTACGGTCCAAAGGGAAAGATAAATGGATACCAACATAATGGCTGGAACGAGTGCAACCATCACATTAAAGAGAAATAATCCCATACCAATTCCTATTTTTTTCGCTAGCGAAGGAGGCTGTTTCGGCACTGCCACCACTTGTAACCCCAGTTCCTTCATAATCTCTTCTTCTTCCTTCCCCTTCGCTAAAGCTGTTTCATACAAATCCTCATATAACGAAATTACTCGGTTTTTATCATCCATTGATGCCTCAGCTAACCGTCTTTCGATAATTGCCCGCATTTCCTCCTTGCTCATTGTATCTCTCCCCTTCTCTCTTTCTTACTGTATGATATAAAAAAGAGACCCTGTTACATAGTGCAAGGAGTCATGACTTTATCCGTCTATTTCATGACTTTTAGATTAGAAATTTCATTACTAAAAAAGATGCCACAAACGTGACATCTTCCTATATAAAAAGCCGAGATTATCATCTCGGCCTCACGCTTTCATTATTTAAATAAAATGAGAAAATCCCCGTATCCTTCTTTTTCTAACTCTTCTTTTGGAATGAAGCGAAGGGCAGCAGAATTAATGCAATAGCGAAGTCCGCCTCGGTCCTTTGGTCCATCTTCAAATACATGACCGAGATGCGAATCTCCTTCTTTACTACGCACTTCCGTACGGACCATTCTATGACTGATATCCATGTTTTCCTTGACACTTGCATCCATAACCGGCTTGGTGAAACTTGGCCATCCACATCCGCTATCAAATTTATCTCGTGAGCTAAATAACGGTTCACCTGAAATGATTTCTACATATAAACCTTCTCTGTGTTCGTTCCAAAATTCATTTTGAAAAGGAGGCTCCGTTCCGTTTTCTTGTGTAACATTATACTGCATTTCAGTAAGTTTACTTTTTAAATGCTCTTTATTTAACTCCCAATGCTTCTTTATAAACGCATCTCGGCCTGATCCTTTTCGATATAAGCCATAGCGAAATGGATTTTTCTTATAGTAGTCTTGATGATAATCTTCTGCCTCATAAAAAGGCTTTGCTGGGAGGATTTTCGTTGCAATCGGTTTTTGAAAACGGCTGCTTTCCGCTAGCGCAATTTTAGAAGCTTCTGCCTTCTGACGTTGTTCTTCATTATGGTAGAAAATTACGGTTTGATATGATTCACCACGGTCGTGAAATTGACCTCCCGCATCAGTTGGATCGATTTGACGCCAATACATCTCAAGAAGCTCGTCATAAGACATCCGGCTCGGATCAAATGTAATTTGTACAGCCTCGTAGTGTCCTGTTGTTTCCGAACATACTTCCTTGTATGTTGGATTTTCCTTGTGACCACCTGTATAGCCAGACACGATTTTTATAATACCATCTATTTCATCAAACGGTTTAACCATGCACCAAAAACAACCGCCTGCGAAGGTTGCAAGCTCTCTAGTTTGTTCTGTTTCGCTCATGCTTCCACCCCATTTTTCTCATTTATCCAAAAAACAATCCTACTTCGTATTGTATAGCAATACCACTTGAACACCAAACAAACTGCACTTTACAGAGTAGAAACGTTACGAAATAACGGTAAACGACTGCCATTCCTCAGGCAGCAACGATACATAGGGTTCTTTCAAGAAACGATCATCTACAAGTACGATAGTGCCGGTATCTTGCTCCGTTCGAATCAGTCTTCCGCCTGCTTGCTGCACTTTGTTCATCCCGGGATATACATAGGAGTAATTGTATCCATTTGCGCCAGTAGTATGGAAATATTGTTTTATGATTTCTCTTTCTAAACAGAGCTGCGGCAAGCCAACACCAACAACGACAACCGTATTAAGACGATCCCCCTTTAAATCAATCCCTTCTGAAAACACTCCACCTAATACAGCAAATCCAACGACCGGCTTATCTAAACTCGGCTGAAACCTTTCTAAAAATTCATCTCTCTCCTCTTCCTTCATAGATGTAGACTGGACAATGGTTACAAATTCTGAATCTTCTTCTGCAAACTGTGTATACACTGCCTGCAAATATTGATAGGATGGGAAAAATATAAGGGTGTTTTGAGGCTTGGATGCAAGCAAATTTCTAAGCATACGAACAATATGTGATTTCGTATAGTCGCGGTCATGATACCGCGTTGACAAAGCTTGCACAAACACGTCCAACTGCTCCTTTGCAAAAGGGGAAGGTACAGAAAGCGTATAATCCTCTTCCTTGCACCCTAGCATCCGATGAAAATAAGAAAGTGGAGTTAACGTTGCAGAAAAATAGATGCTTGCACGATACCCTTTGGCAACTTGATTCAATAAGTAGGATGGATCTAAGCAAAACATTTTCAAATGAACCTCGTTCCCAGTGCATTCCACATACGTGACAAATCGTTCATCATATAGCTTACTGATGCGAACATAACTTTGCGCTGCAAAAAAGGAATCTAGTAATGCTTGTTCCTCGCCAGTGGCATGCAGAAGCGCCTGCTCAGCTGCTACAATAAATTCTTCTAATAAAGCAAGAATTTCTGTATTCTGCTCTTTCTCTACCACTTGCTTTTGTTCCCTGATTTTTTTTCGTAGTGCGATAAAATGTTGATTGAGTTTGTGAGCAATTTTATATATCGTGTCATTTGTTCCCTTGTATTTACGCTTTAGCTCTAAAAATAAGGATTTGTACAGTTCTGCTGAAAACATCTCTCTCGCCCGGTCCACAAGATTGTGTGACTCGTCAACGAGAAGAACACTTTGTCGCTTCTGCTCTTCAAACAAACGTTTGAATGAAACGCGAGGATCATAGATATAATTGTAATCACAAATCACCGCATCCGCTGCATACGCAAGATCCACGGAAAATTCAAACGGACATACCGTATGTTTCTTAGCATACCGTTCGATCACATTACGATCCATAATTGTTTCGTTCTCTAAAACATCAAGAATTGCTTCATTGATTCGATCATAGTAGCCATTTGCATACTCACAATAATCCTTTTGACATCTCGTTTCTTCCTTAAAACAAATTTTATCCTTTGCTGTAAGGGTTACAGCATGTAGGATAAGACCATGATCTTTCATAAGCTTACATGCTTCTTCAGCTGCAGTACGTGTTGTCGTTTTCGCAGTCACATAGAACAAGCGCTGAATAAGCCCCTCTCCCATCGCCTTTACTACTGGAAAGGTTGTAGATATCGTTTTTCCAATGCCGGTAGGTGCCTTGGCAAGAATATTTTTCTCATCTACAATCGTCTTATAAACAGCACTAGCAAATTTTCGTTGCCCTTGTCGGTACGTAGGAAACGGAAAAGCTAACGCCTGGATGCTACTCGTTCTCCTTGCTCGGTGCTTGCGAAGCAATTCACCATACGGGGCATACTGCTGCAGCACTTTCTTTGCAAACATTTCCAATTCATCGTGTGACAACACCTGTCGAAAGCTCTTCTGCTCTTCGCTCGGAACCTGCACATACGTTAATTGTACAACCATCTGCTCTACGTTTTTCGCAGTCGCATACATATAGGCATACCATTTCGCCTGCGCCCAGTGAACCGGATACGAATTTTCTTCAAGAACTGATAGATCCCCAGACGTAGACTTAATCTCATCAATTACTACATCCTGCCCGCGAAACAACAGACCATCGCATCGCCCTTCCACATGAAACGGAAGATTTTCACACGCCATATCGATTTCTAAAAAACATTCCTTCTGATCCAGCTCCTCATACGTACGCTGGATTTTCTGATGCACTCTCGTCCCCTCATGAAGAGACGAACTCGTCCGAAAACCAGCATCAATACTCCCGCTCCGATATACATACTCTACTAATGAACGAACTGAAATTGAAATGATAGACTCCATTGTATCACCCGTTTGTTTGTTAATGGCTTTACTATATCACGGATAGGGGGGTAGGGACGATTTGATTACCGCTATTGAAGTTTTTCTCTCTTTCCAGTAACCAATGCGGGGCTTTGATTACCACTACACATCTTTCTCATCCTTTACGGGCATCAATCATTCGCTTTATTAGCTACGGCTTCCTTCAGTAAGCCGTGAGTTGATTTTTTTTTGCATCACGCAAATACAATTGTCTTATTCTCATGCACAATCACGCGGTCTTCTAAATGCCATTTCACCGCTCTCGACAACACACTTCGTTCGATGGCACGTCCGATTTTCTTTAGGTCTTCTACTCCATCGCGGTGATTCACTCGTTTAATATCTTGCTCGATAATCGGTCCTTCATCCAAATCATTTGTTACATAGTGTGAGGTGGCCCCGATGAGTTTTACCCCTCGTGTAAACGCACGTTCATATGGTTTTGCCCCAACAAATGCAGGTAAAAACGAATGATGTATATTAATAATTTCATTTGGATGAGTGGCTACAAATGTGGGTGTTAAAATTTGCATATATCTAGCCAATACGACCGTATCGATTTCATATTCTTTAAGAAGCTGCTGCTGCTTTAGTTCGACTTCCGCTCTATTTTCCTTAGAAGCAGGTATGTGATAAAACGGGATATGTAAAAGTTCCACAACCTCACGTGCATCCTCATGATTACTAATCACAACAGCTATGTCTGTCATTAAGTCACCATTCTGCCAATCCCATAGAAGTTCACGCAAGCAATGAAGCTCTTTCGAAACAAAAATAGCCATTTTTTTTAGTGTATGAACGTATGTAAATTTCCATTTCATTTGAAACTGCGTAGCAATTGGTAGAAACTCTTGTTCAAGCTTTATCGCTTTTTCTTGCAGATTTGGACATTCAAATTCAATGCGGAGAAAAAACATGCCGCCTTCTGGATTTGTTGAATACTGGCTAGATTCAATAATATTTGCATCGTATTCAAATAAAAATTTTGAAATACTAGAAACAATACCCGGTTGATCGGGGCAGTGAACGAGCAACCTACCTCTATTTTTATTTTGTTTCTTAAAATCTTGCAGGGCCTCTATAGCTGGTTTCATTTTCGAAAAGCTCCTTTTTACCTTTCATTATACTGAAAAATCCCTCTCAATAGACAGAAGTATCTCTTTGAGAGGGATTTAATTTAACCTATTCTATTTATGCTTTGATCAAATAACTTTTCAATTGATCGCGAAGTGCTCGTTTTAAAAACTTTCCAACGGATGTTTTCGGAATTTCATCCATAAAAATAATATCATCCGGTAACCACCATTTTGCAAATTGCGGTGTGAGGAATGCATATAATTCATCTTTTGATACAGACTCTTTATGGGACTCTTTGAGAACAACGCAAGCAATAGGGCGTTCTTGCCATTTTACATGTGGAACAGCAATAACAGATGCTTCTAGCACAGCCTCATGCGTCATTAATGAATTTTCTAAGTCAATAGAAGAAATCCATTCTCCTCCGCTTTTAATTAAGTCCTTAGTACGGTCAGCAATTTTGATAGACCCTTCTTCATCGACCGTTACAACATCGCCTGTATGATACCAACCATCTTTCATTGAATCTTCTGATCTTTCATCCTTATAATAGCTACCCGCAATCCATGGACCACGTACGCAAAGTTCTCCCATATCTACTCCGTTCCATTTCACTTCGCCTTCTGAACTAATCACTTTCATTTCTACACCTGGAATAACGCAGCCTTGACGAGAACGGAGTTCATAATATTCTTCTTGATTTAAATTATTTTGATATGACTTGAATCGATTAAAGACAACAGCCGGACTTGATTCTGTCATCCCATAAATTTGTCGGAAGTCAATCTTATATTTTTCTTCATACGTCTGAATCATATTCTTTGGAGCTGCCGAACCACCTGACCATATACTCTTAAGACTACTAATATCTCGTGGATTTTTTTCTACTTCTTGTAAAACATCGCTCCAAATCGTTGGAACACCTGCTGTTACCGTTACTTTCTCTTTTTCTATCAAATCTGCTAGCACTACAGCATTAAAATGTGGCCCTGGTAGAACAAGCTTCGTTCCAAACCATGTACAAGCAAATGGCAATCCCCATGCATTTACATGGAACATTGGAACAACCGGCATGCAGACATCTGCTTCGGATAAGTTCCCTCCATCTGCAAGACCAAGAGCATAACTATGCAACGTAATACTACGATGCGTATAGATTACACCTTTCGGAAGTCCAGTTGTTGCGGATGTATAGCACATACCGGCTGGTTCTGATTCATTTAAATCTTTTACAAATGGAAAGGCTTCGTCGCCTTCTTCTAGAAGCTGTTCATAGTGGTATACAGGAAATAAACTAGTTTGAGGAATGTCTGGTTGGTCTGTCATAATGATGAAGGCTTGTACATGTGTGAGTTCGTGTTGGATTTGCTCCAATACTGGAACCATATCCTCATCAACAAATATAAATCGATCTTCTGCGTGGTTAATGATGTAAGAAATATGCTGTGGTGATAGTCGAAGATTAACCGTATGTAAAACGGCACCAATGCTTGGAATAGCAAAGTATGCTTCTAAATGGCGATGATGATTCCATGCTAATGTACCAATTTTGTCTCCTTTTTGTACCCCTAATTTTGTTAAAACGCTTGCAAGTCTACGCGTACGCTTAGCAATTTCAAGGTAGGTAAATGTTTGAACCGTCGAATGCGTACGTGATACAACCTCTTTCTTCGGAAAAAACTTCTCAGCTCTCTCCATCATTAGCGGCAACAATAACTGTGTATCCATCATCATCTCTATCATACCTCCTATTAATCATGTAATGTCTTGTATTATAGCATAGTATTTTACAAAATAATCCAAATATAATTAGGAGAATACTTACAATAATCGACAAATATAGGAAAAACGTGTCACTTTATATTCGTTCACATCTTTCAAAAAGATATAATCCATACTATAACTTCCTGTCTTGAATAAAAACAAACAAGCCAATTCTTTACTTAAGTAAAGAATTGGCTCTTATTTTCCAAACGTAATTCTATATTGTTATGTTTTTTAAAAGTGGTTTATTTTGTTAAAATATTCTTCAATGCACGCAAGAATACTTCCATTTCATTTTCTAATCCAATTGTTACACGTAGAAAATTATCAATCCTTGGTTGATTAAAATAACGAACCAAAACTCCGGCTTCTTTTAGTTTTGCATACAATACACTGGCATGTACTTCAGGATGGCTAATAAAAACAAAGTTTGAACGTGATTCAGTAACAGAAAATCCGAGTGACAGTAGTTTGTCTACAACATCATTTCGCGTATGAATAATAGCATTTGTTATTTCTTCATAATAAGATCGATCAGAAAGGGCTGCTACCGCTCCAGAAATCGCAAGTCGATCAAGCGTGTATGAATTAAAGCTATTTTTTACGCGTTGCAACCCTTCTATCAAGTCAGGGTGACCAATGGCATACCCGACTCGAAGACCTGCTAAAGAACGTGATTTTGAGAACGTTTGAATGACAAGCAAATTCGGATATTCATTAACATATTGGATCATGGACTCCGCTCCAAAATCAACATAGGCCTCATCCACAATAACTACATTTTCCGGATTCGCATCAAGAATCTCTCGAATGAATTGTGCTGACAATCCCTTTCCTGTCGGTGCATTCGGATTTGGAAAAATGATGCCGCCATTCTTAGATTTAAAAGGCTCAATTGGCATATTGAACTCCTCATCTAGTGGGACAAGTGTATATTGTAAGCGAAACAAGTTGGCATATACTTTATAAAAGCTGTACGAAATATCCGGAAACAAAATAGGACGCCCTGGTTCAAAAAAAGTTTGAAACGAAAAGGCTAATATTTCATCTGACCCATTTCCAACAAAAATTTGCTCTTTCTGCACTTGATAATATTCCGCCAGCTTTTCTCTTAATTCATTACAGTTCGGATCAGGATACAAACGCAAATCCTCGTTTGCTTTCTGCTGAATTGCTTCTATCACCTTAGGGGATGGAGGATACGGATTCTCGTTTGTATTCAACTTAATATATTTTTTATTTTGTGGTTGTTCTCCTGGAACATAAGGCTGTAACTCTTTCACTAACTGATTCCAATATTTACTCAATTGTTATTTCTCCTTTCGAGGTAACTGCTCCCATTCATTCTATCGATATAAATAGTTTACTATCAATAGCAAAAATACGGGAACTAACTTTCATACATGATTCCTATTTTTTATTATACTATTAACGTAAACAAAGATACGAAAATCTATTTATGAATTTGCACTTAAGCAGGATTGAATGCTTTAATTATGAATATCATAATGTAATTGTTGGAAAGAGGAATGATAGATGGTTGTAGAAATAATCGCTACCATGTTTTTAGTAGGACTTCTTTTAGGATTTGTCGGCGCAGGCGGTTCGGGATTTATTATCTCAATATTAGTATTGTTTGGCATTCCTATTCATATCGCATTAGGAACCGCACTTGTTGCGATGATATTTTCATCTCTGTCAGGAGCAGTGAGCCACTACCGTGAAGGGAATGTTTCCTTAAAGCAAGGGATTATCATCGGTATATTTGGAGCTATTGGTGCATGGTTTAGCTCAAAATTTTCTGTTTATATACCTGCGAGTGAATTAAAGTTTATGACAGCAGGAATGTTATATTTATCGGGGATTGTCCTTTGGCTTCGCATGTTCATCGTGTCTCGTAAAAAATCGATTGATGATGAAAGAACCGCACATATAACTGGAATTCGGTTCCTCGTATCAGCTTGTGGCATCGGATTGGTAACGGGCGCTTTGTCTGGTTTATTCGGCATTGGATCGACTCCATTTATCCAAATTGGCTTAATGGCTATTTTAGGTATGTCGGTACGAAAATCAGCAGGAACGACCATGCTTGTCATTATTCTCATTGCGATAGCAGGCGGAACTGGCTATTATCATTTAGGGTATTTAAATCTACAGCTCCTTGCAGAGGTAGTCTTTGGAACGATGCTTGGCTCCTACATCGGCGCAAAATTTACAAAGCGGGTTCCAGCCCGTATTTTAAAAACGGCTATGGTACTTTTTCCGATGATAGGCGGTTCTTTGTTACTGCTATAAAAGCCAGAGATGCATATTCACTATTTTTAAGTTAAGAGAGGACTTCTCGTCATGAAAATTCTTGTTTTTTCAATGGCTACCATCATGAAGGATGTTTCTATGGGTGGCTCGCAACGTCATTTGCGTGAGCTTTTATTTTACTTTTCCAAGAAAGGGCATACCGTTACCGTTTTAACGAATTATCGCAGCGATAACAGTGAACCATTTGATTTATGTGAACGGGTAACGGTTTTACCTATTTTACGATTTAAAGAAACATTTCCAATTCCATACGATACCCATCCATTTCATCTAGCCCATTCGTATGAATTAATTCGTAATTACGCAAAGGAGCATGATGTGTTCTATATTCATGACGGACAGATGGATTATGGCTATTTGCACAAAGGTATTCCAACCGTCACATCGTTAAAAAATTTCGTCTATCCTGAAGCGTTAATTTCCGCCTTTCATACGAACCGAGATCGCTTTATTGTCGCTTGCGACTATACATATGAAAGTGTAAAACATACAGTGGGACGCGTCCTTCCCTGCATCGATGATATATTAACGGTCGTAAAAAATGGCATTGATTTAACTATATATCATCCAGTAGAAACGGACTGGCGACAACGACTTGGCATTTTGGAAGAAGATACCGTCATCCTCTTTCCACACCGCCCAGACCCCGGTAAAGGAATCTATCAATCATTCGAAGTCGTAGCACGGCTTAAGGATCTGGGGCAGCAAAACATCAAGTTGCTTATGCCAAAGCACTTTGATGTGAACGTTTCTCCTGAAACAGCCGCTTTTTATGATTCTCTCCTTTTACATGCAGAAACGCTCGGCATTCGGGATTCGATTGTGTATTATCCATGGCTTCCAGGCCATGAAATGCCAGGCATTTATTCCGCTGCTGATGTAACAATGTGCATTGGAAATTTCATTGAGGCATTCGGTTATGTGCAAATTGAGTCAATTGCCTGCGGTACTCCTGCCGTCGTTTCAAATGTTGGAGCGCAGCGGTCGATCGTAGACGATGGCTATTATGTGACAAAAGTTGATTACGGAGATATCGAAGCGGCTGTTTCTGCCGTCCTAGCTCTCTTGCAGGAGCAAGTCGATATACAAAAGGTGCACCACTATTTAAACAAAACATATAATTACGATGAAAATCTAGCTACCTATGAAAAACTTATTACTTCCGCTACATGCAGAACGGAGGATTTGAGTCAGCATGCTGTGACGAAAGAGCAAATGTACAAGCTCGCTCCTTGGTGCTACGTATCTACTAAAGGCATTTATCATGACTACCTCTACAAATATTTAGAGAAAGACGCATTATATTCTTTTTTAGCTTTGCAAAAAGCAAATCCATTTACACCAACTGAAGCGGAAAAGGCTTCTCTGACGAAAGAAACGCTTGAACAAGCAGTAGTTGATGGCATTATCGTTCCCGTTATTTGAATAAGAACCCCTGCAAAGCGCAGTTTAGCTGGGGGTTCTTTTATTCTACAAATCATTTATTATCGAAATGGCGAATTTATTATCGATTTCCTTTCTTTTATTATCGAAATCGCTACTTTTATTATCGAATCCAATTTCTTCCTAACCTTCCCATTACGGGAAGGTTTTTTTTCATTGACTTTTCCCGATACTTGCATTATTCTAAGAAAGCATTTTATAAAACAAATAAATCCTATAAAATTAGTGGGGGATTATAAATGAAAAGACTACTTACTTTATTTCTTGCTTTATCATTAGTACTTGCTCTTGCAGCATGCGGTACAAAAAAAGACGACAAAACTGCTACGGCATCAAACAGCTTATACGAGCAAATTAAAGCTAAAGGTGAAATCACAATCGGTACAGAAGGAACTTACGCACCATTTACATTTCATGATAAATCAGGTACATTAACAGGCTTTGACATTGAAATCACACAAGAAGTTTTCAAACGTTTAAATATTAAACCTAAATTTATTGAAACAAAATGGGACGGCATGATCGCCGGTCTTGACGCAAAACGTTACGACATGGTTGCAAATGAAGTTGCCGTTCGTCCTGACCGCCAGCAAAAATATGATATGTCTGATCCTTACATTGTATCTAAGTCTGTTCTCATCGTTGGAGAAGATAATACGACAATCAAGTCGTTAGATGATTTAAAAGGGAAAAAAGTAGCTCAATCATTAGATAGTAACTTCCGTAAAATCGCAGAAGATCACGGCGCAACAAACACAGTTGTAGATGGATTTAATCAATCGATTGATTTAATTACATCTGGCCGCGTAGATGCAACATTAAATGATAGTCTATCATTCTTAGATTTGAAAAAACAACGTCCTGATGTAAAGGTTAAAACCGTATATGAAGAAGCAAATGCAACAAGCAATGCCTTCTTATTCCGTAAAAATAACGATGATTTAGTGAAAGCCGTTAATAAAGCTCTTGCCGATATGAAAAATGACGGAACGTATTTAAAAATATCTCAAAAATGGTTCGGTACGGACGTATCGAAGTAAAGGGATGAAGCATATATGATCGATCAAAGAATAATAGGAATCCTCAGCGATTCCTTTTTCCCTATTTTAAAAGCTGGTTTGTATTTTACGATTCCATTAACACTCATTACATTTGTATTAGGCACATTGCTAGCATTTTGCACAGCACTTGCCCGTTTATCTAGCAATAAGCCTCTCGTTATCGTAGCTAAGTTTTACGTATGGATATTCCGCGGAACTCCATTACTTGTACAGTTGTTCATTCTTTTCTACGGTCTGCCAAGTCTTGGCTTAACGCTAGATCCATTCACAGCAGCTGTCATCGGCTTTACCTTAAACGTAGGTGCATATAGCTCAGAAATTATACGCGCCGCCATTCTTTCCATCCCGAAAGGACAATGGGAAGCTGCTTATTCGATTGGCATGACAAAATTTCAGGCAATGCAGCGTATTATTTTGCCGCAAGCGGTTCGAGTTTCCATTCCGCCCCTAGGAAACTCTTTCATTTCACTTGTTAAGGATACTTCCCTCGCTGCTACAATTACGGTAACTGAACTGTTCCAAAAGGGGCAGCAAATTGCTGCTAATACGTACGAGCCTCTATGGCTATATATAGAAGTTGCGTTCATTTATTTGATTTTCAGTACAGTGCTTTCTTATTTCCAATCGAAGCTAGAAAATCGATTTGATCGAGGCGTAGCAAGATGAGTGAGAAGGAGGAAATACAATGATTCAAGTGCAACAACTACACAAAAGCTTTGGTGATCTAAACGTGCTAAAGGGAATCGATGTAACAGCTGGGAAAGGCACAACAACTGTTATCATTGGACCTTCTGGTTCCGGTAAAACGACGTTATTACGTTGCCTCAACTTACTTGAAATACCGGACGAAGGAATGTTAAAGATAGGAAGCACCGCAATCGATTTCAATACAAAAAAGAAGCTGTCACACAAAGAAGTAACTGATTTTCGAAAGAAAACAGGAATGGTTTTTCAAGGCTATAATCTCTTCCCCCATCTAACTGCACTGCAAAATATAATGGAAGGCCAGCTTGTCGTGCTGAAACGTTCGAAAGAAGAAGCACACAAAAAAGCCATGTATCTACTGGAAAAAGTCGGTTTACAGGATCGTGCTGATATGTATCCGCATCAACTCTCTGGCGGACAGCAACAACGCATTGGTATCGCACGCGCGATGGCAATGGATCCGGATGTACTTCTATTTGATGAGCCGACCTCAGCCCTTGATCCGGAACTCGTGGGCGAAGTGCTAAAAGTTATGAAGAATTTAGCGAAAGAAGGAATGACGATGGTCGTTGTCACCCATGAAATGAGATTTGCACGTGATGTAGCAGATCAAGTTATTTTCATGGACCAAGGAGTCGTTGTAGAGCGTGGAACGGCGGAAGATATTTTTACTAATACAAAAAATCCCCGTACTCTTCAATTTTTAAATAAAGTTCATGCAAGATAAAGAAAAGGACCGTCTCGTAAAAACGGTCCTTTTCTCTTAGTTTTGTGTCCACGATTCTTTCGTCTTTCGTATATAGAGAAAAGCTACAGCAGCTACCACTAGTATAAATGCTTCTACAATGAAGAGATTCAGTCCAGCGATTCTGTGAAACACAGCTACGTAATCAACTGCAGCATGAATCAAGATAGCAAGCCCTACGTACTGGAATTTCTTCGAATTGATTGCATATAGCACGAGTAAGGATAAAGCCACTTGTATCATAAATGCGGCAATTCGTTCTACTCCGCCAAGTACCCCATCAGTAAAGGTAAGAGTTACTAAACTATTTTTTACTGCAGCAATCATTTCAGCAGATGCGCTTTTGCCATACATAGCCTCAAATTGCCCAGAATTAATAAGATTTGCAATTACGATACTTTGGACACTACTCATGACACCAATAAGAAGAGCTTCAATGCCTCCATGACCAAGACCATACGCTAAGCCATCTTTGCGTTCACGATTCTCTCTTAATAGCAACATAAACCCTGCATAACGGCCAATTTCCTCAAATACACCCGCTGCTAATGCTCCGTATAACGCATACAAATACGGATAATTTTTAATGACAGATGTCGTTGGATTTACATTTAAAATGTATGCATTTAAAGCAGTTTCAAAAACTTGTGAAAAAGCGATAAATACCATTACCCCAACAACAATAGGGCGATATGAAATAGAATACGTTCTCTTGAGATATACAAATGCTAAAATTGGAATTAAAATTGCAATCAACGCTTGGAACACTAAACCTGATATAGCCGTCTGACTTACCATTGTTATTCCCCCTTATATTTTTCTAACCATGTTATAAAATACTGCAAAATTCTTCATTTATTGGTTGCTTACGATATACCTTAAGCAACATAAGTGCATCCATTTCATCGTCCCATTTGCGTAAAATATGTGTTACATTTTTTACTATTGGCTTTTATACGCATTATAGGTCCTCTCCTTTTTTTGGTTCCGGAATAATAATGGTGGATATCGTTCGCATTCTTCTATCATTTGTTCGTTGGTTTTGCAGCACCTTACTGTAGGCACTGCTTACTTCCTGTAAAAGCCCAGTAAATTCTTCGTCATTCATATATATCGGAACCTGCCGAAACATAACGCCGTCTCTAACTAAATCGATTTCATCCTGACTCACATAGTTTCCAAAGCCGTCAATTAAGGTTCCTACAAACTGCATAAACGTTGTCATCTTTTCTTCTTTCGAGCTCTGTTCAAATTCCTCCATCGAAAGACTATGCCCCTCTTTTGCAAGTCTATATACTTTTTCAATCGTACCGCGGACCTGATGCTGTGCTACAACTTCCACGACCCCGCCTTGCACAAGCTTGTTTAAATGCCGATATAAAGTAGCCTTCGGAATTTCAGATAAAGCCTCACTCATTTGTTGCACCGTTCGATGCCTATCTCCCGCAAGAGTTTGAATGATTTGCATACGAGCAGGATGTAAAATAAGCTTTGCCTTTTCATTCATCACCATCACCTCAATTTTTCATATTTTAGCGATGTTATTATTATCATTCTCAATAATGATAATAATACATATTCCATTACCTGTAAATAGGAAAGCATTATAATTGGATTTCCTCTATCCCAATGTAGATAATAAAAAGGGAACATACTACTAAAATGAGGTGGAAATGATGATTGGTTTTATTGGCTTAGGAATTATGGGGAGTCGGATGGCTACTAACTTGTTAGATAAGGGATTTTCACTCGTCATCTACAATCGAACAAAGGAAAAGGCTGCATCACTTCTTGAAAAAGGTGCAATCTGGGCGGACTCACCACTAGCAGTTGCCAAGCAAGCCGATGTATTGTTTACAATGCTTGCAAATCCTCAAGTCGTTGAGTCACTTGCATTAGGAGAAGATGGATTCTTGCACAGTCTTAGTGAAGGAAAACTTTGGGCCGATTGCAGCACTGTATCCCCTACCTTTTCAAAACAGATGGCACATGAAGCTGCAAGTCGTAACATTCGCTTTCTAGATGCACCCGTAGCTGGTACGAAAATGCCCGCGGAAAAGGGTGAGCTTATATTTTTAGTTGGTGGGAACAAAGAAGACGTAGAAGAAATTCAACCGATGCTAGAGGCGATGGGAACAACTACACAATATCAAGGACCTATAGGGATGGAATCGTCTATGAAACTAGTCATAAACCTCATGCTTGCCCAGTCCATGGTCGCATTTGCAGAAGCCGTTACGCTCGGGGAATCTCTGGGTCTCGAAAAAGAGCATGTTGTACAAACTCTCTTAAATGGACCAACAACCGCTCCGTTCCTACAAGCAAAGCAGAATAAACTAGTAACAGGAGATTACGAAGCAGATTTCCCGCTGGAACATATTCAAAAAGATTTACATCTTGCAGCACAGTCTGCCTTCGAAGGTGGGATTGCTCTTCCTTTAACCAATGCAACGAAAGAAGTGTTTGCTCTTGCTAAGCAAGACGGTCTTGGTAAAAAGGATTTTTCAGCTATCTATCAATTTTTATCAAAATCTAGAGAAGTATAAGAAACGTATCTTTCAACTAAAAAACAAAACCTTCTATGCTAGCGCTTAGAAGGTTTTGTTTTAAGAGTGTATTGTTATGATTGAATATACTTGTATTATTACGGTAGTGGTACTGCTGGAACATCTGCAAGCGTAACACTTTCCGTAATAACGTTGGTAGTTCCTTGTTTTAAGCGTAAGTTGGCTGCTCCCGTATTTCCTGGTTTAATTTGTACTGTTAAATCTTTAGAGGCATGACCAGTAGCATCAGGTGTTAATGTGAAAATAGGACTATACCCGTAAGCTGACCATGTTCCATCCGGATTTTTAAATCGTGCAATTTGCTCTCCGGTTGATAAGTAAATACCTACTTTTAAATTCGAAAGTAGCTGACCTGGTGTAAAGTTATCTGCTGTTACGCGAATTTGAAATACTTGTACACTTGGCAACGTAGCCTGATGAACAAAATTGTAGACTGGCTGACCGCTAGGCACAGGCGGGGTCGTATATCCATATGATCCTAGTTTAAAGGTTGTCGGATCATACCATTTATAGCCTGCAGCTGGCGCGGCCCATGGTTCTGGCTGTGGTTCCGTTGAAGATGCTGGATCTTCTGATGAAAGAAGACTCGTCGGATTGTCTAGCTGTAAACCCGAAACTTGAGTAAAGTTCGTATAACTTTCCTTGTTTGAAAGCCATTCTACCGTTTGTACTAAGAGTTTTGAATCATTTACTTCTTTATATCCATCATAAGTCGTTTTTGCACTTCCAGTTTCTTCACGTAAATATTTCGGAGTCGCATCCTCCACTGGTGAAGAGTCTCCAATAAATGCAGCCTTCCCAAGTCCCACTTTCGATATAGCGGCAAACGCACCTTCTGCGCGGCCCCCTCCATTATACACACCCTGGTCTACCGCATTTGCCCATGCAGAGACACCAGTTGGTAAGTACACAATTCCTTTTGCCTTTTGTGGATCTAAAATTGCAAGTGTAGAACCTGCATGCATGGCAACTGCACTGACACCTTGTGTAATGCCAAACGATTGATCAGTTGTCACTACATCGGTAGCATTTACATCACCGATTGCATTGTAACGAAAACGAATCCCAAAATTCGAACCAAGCCAATCCGAACTTGTCAATCCTTGCATAGCTGGTGAACTTGCTTCCTCTGTCGTCATTCCTTTCGCTGGGTTCGTATACGCACCGCGTCGATATCCGTTCATTACTTCAGATGAATCCCAGCGATTTTTATTTCGGTCCGCATTGTAATGGTCCGCGATAAAGAAAATACTTCCCCCGTTTTGTACATATTGAAGCATCGCATCTTGCTCAGATTGTTTATACGGAATATTTGCTTCACCGATGATAAACACATCGTAATTCTTCAGTTTGTCGTACGTAACTGCTTGTTCCCCAAACGTGTACGGGATTTGACGGTCCAATTGTTCCACAGTATATCCGTCCGCCTTTAAGCCATCCGAAAAATCTGAAAAAGCACCGTCTATTACCCAATCAGCTGCTCCTGCAGTTTGCCCGTGCGTATTGTCAAATAACACAGCTTTTCCTGTCCCTGGTAATGTGGCTGCTTGGCTGTGTGTAATTGGTGATAAAGCAGCATTTCCTGGTGCAGATGGCGGAACTAATGCAATCGTACTAAGTGCGAATACAAACACGGCTAATACGCTAGCTGCAAATTTATTGCGGAACAATTTAAACATTTTTTCACTCTCCTTCTCATTTTTGTAAATCTTACAAATTGATTATACTTTTCTATAAATTAGGTTTATTTAGTATTTTTGTTAAAAAAATATAATTTTTTAAAGAGAAATTCTAGGCGATAGTCATCAGATAATAAGAGAAAACTAGACATAAAAAAAGAGGATGTCTCCAAAATGTCGTTTATGTTTGACTTTTGGAGACACCCTTTTACTTAATTATAACTGCGTACGAATGCTCTGTATATCCATGATAAGTAGTAAAGCAAAACTAGGAGATATTGACTTTCCAAATTGGGCTCTAATTTCATTTTCTAATGCTTGTAATTTATTCAATTGTGCTTGTTTCGTAGGTGCCTGCTTAATTCCTTCTACTTTTGCTAGAAGGCTTGATACAGTTCCTTGCTTTTGAATATCATTATAGTTAAAGCCAATTGACACTAACTCACTTAAGTGAAAAATATCGATTTTATTTTCTAACGTAAATGTCTGGCTTGCTTTATTTCCTGCATTATCTTCTACATTGACGGTGAACACGTGCGATCCTACTAACAAGGATAATGGCGAAACAGCATCTAAACTATCAATAACATGATCATCTAGTGTGTATATAACTGTTTTTACACCACTTATGGAATCCTCAACTTTTACAGTAACAGGGATAGATGCATCGGTTTGATAGAATGACGTTACCCCATCCATTGTAATAGCCGGTGCCAACTTATCGATCCATATCGGCAGTACTTTGCTGTCCTCTACATTTCCAGCCCTATCAACGGAACGATACTCAATGCTGTGCTTCCCTTCCTCAGAAATGATAACTGGCCCATCTACTGTAATCCAATCTCCACCGTCTACTCGATATTCTGTTTTTTCCACTCCGGAACCATTTTCATCACTTGCAGTAAACGTTACTGTTACGTCTTTCGTATTATACTGATTTTCGCCGTAGACACCATCTACAACCGCTGTTGTAACAGGAGCAATTGTATCTGCCAATTCAAAATTTGCATATTCTAACGGTTTTAACTGATACATTCCTTTAAAAATTGAAGAAATTCCGGTAATGTTTACCCAGCTTCCCTCTGGATATTGTTGTTGGAATGCAGACTGAGATATGCCCGTTCTACCATCAACCCGAACATGTATTGTTCCATTTTGTCCGACTGCATCAAATTCAAATGAGCCTGATGGAGAAGCAGAGACAATATTATGAATCACTACATTTTCAATTTTTATAAGGCGCCCCTGATTTTCATTATTAATGGCCGCTTGTACCTCTGGTTGTGGCAGAGCAGATGTACCTACCTTCTTTAATACAACTGGATTGCTAAGCTCGACTTCCCCATTATATGTTGTTTTGATAGCACTAATAGAAATTCGGTCACCTTTATGAAGACCCGCTGTATTTTGATATACGTAAATCCCTGCGGCATCGTCTTGTAAATAAAAACCTTGTCCACCAAATACACCAGGCTCTGAAGTAATAACACCTTCCACTGTAACAAGCGTATCATCTGCAGCTTGTCTAGCTGTTAGAATCGAAACAGGCGTTGGTACAGGTATCGAATCCTCTGGTAATGTCTCCGCTGTAACATTTGCAATTGTTACACTTTCCGTAATTACATTGTTTGAGCCCTGCTTCAATCGTAAATTCGCCGCTCCTTGCTTTCCTGGTTTAATTTTTACCGTTAATTCCGTCGATGCATGGCCAGTAGCATCTGCAGTAAGTGTAAAATCAGAACTATACCCGTAAGTTGACCATGTACCATCAGCATTTTGAAATTGCGCAATTTGCTCTCCGCCTGGTAGATATATACCTGCTTTTAAGCTCCCTTGCGACTGTCCTGGTAGCAGATGATCTACCGTTACACGGATTTTAAATTCTTGTTGGCTCGGTAATGTTGTTTGATGAACGAATTTATACACAGGATTACTGCTCGGTTTCGTCGTGGAACCGTATGATCCTGCCTTAAACGTAGAAGGATCGTACCACTTATATCCAGGGTCCGGCGCAGCCCATGGTTCCGGTTGTGGCTCTGTTGAAGAAGCTGGATCTTCCATCGGAAGTAGCTTAGTCGGTTCATCTAATTGCAAACCTTGTACTTGAGAAAAGTTCGTATAACTTTCCTTCTGAGAAAGCCAATCTACCGTTTGTACTAAAAATCTTGCGTCATCTACTTCTTTAAAGCCATCATATGTTGTTTTCGCCTTCCCATTATCTTCACGTAAATACTTCGGTGTAGCATCTTCCACAGGTGAAGAATCTCCGATAAACGCAGCCTTTCCTAGGCCAACTTTCGATATAGCGGCAAACGCACCTTCAACGCGGCCTCCGCCATCATATACACCTTGGTCTACCGCATTTGCCCATGCAGGAACGCCTGTTTGTATGTACACGATTCCTTTTGCTTTTTGCGGATCTAAAATGGCAAGTGTAGAACCTGCATGCATGGCAACTGCACTGACACCTTGTGTAATGCCGAACGATTGATCAGCTGTCACTACATCTGTAGCATTTACATCACCGATTGCATTGTAACGAAAACGAATACCAAAATTTGATCCAAGCCAATCCGAACTTGTCAATCCTTGCATAGCTGGAGAACTTGCTTCCTCTGTCGTCATTCCTTGAGTAGGGTTGGTATACGCACCGCGGCGAAACCCATTCATTACTTCAGATGCATCCCAACGATTTTTATTTCGGTCTGCATTGTAATGGTCTGCAATAAAGAAAATACTTCCCCCGTTTTGTACATATTGAAGCATCGCATCTTGCTCAGATTGTTTATACGGAGTGTTTGCTTCACCGATGATAAATACATCGTAATTCTTCAGTTTGTCGTACGTAACCGCTTGTTCTCCAAACGTGTACGGGATTTGACGGTCCAATTGTTCTACAGTATATCCGTCCGCTTTTAAACCGTCCGAAAAATCTGAAAAGGCACCGTCTATTACCCAGTCTGCTGCTCCTGCCGTTTGGCCGTGTGTATTATCAAATAGCACTTTCTTCCCTGTTAAAGCAGCTTGTCCTACATTTGTTGCTACAGTACTGCTATTTGCTGATGCTGGTGGTACAAATGAAATTGTATTCAATGCGAATACGAACGCAGCTAATAGAATTGCTGCAAATTTATTCCAAAACGTCTTACCCATTTTCTCACTCTCCTTCTTATTTTTGTAAATCTTACAAATTGATTATACTTGGTTCACCTTTTTGTATTTTAATAGTTTTGTAAATACTATATAAATTTTACAAATAAAAGGCATTATAGTTTCAGGCTGTTTAGTAGGGGTATGATGGGACTTATAGGAAAATAGGTATCACGTAAGGAAATAAAAAAACCTCTCATCTCTGCCATATGGAAACGATTTTCCATATGGCAGAGATGAGAGGCTTTGGGCATTGGTTGTTTCGCAAAAAAACAATAGACTAATTTTGATACAATTTCTCTCTTGCTGTACGAATCTTTACGTTTAATGCGTCTTCGACCGATTCGTATATGCTTTGTTCTTCCTGCTGTAATGTTTCTTGAAATTCCTTCAAGAACACTGCTAATTCCTGCTCTTTTCCAAGCCGCTGTGCGGGAGGAAGCTGGGATATAAGCTCTAACATACTAGGAAGATCTTTAGTTAAAAACATTTCATATTTATGCTGCTGCTCGTACATTTTATTAGCACGGTAATACGGGATACTTTGCATCACCGATGTGACAATTTCATCAATGGTGTGCTGCAATGTTATGTTTACTACCTTTTTATAATGTTGAATTTCTGAAAGCACTGCATCGTATTCATCATAGAAAAAGATACGATAGAAGGAAAGATCATGTTTCTTGGTAGGATGATAATATTCTTCTTCCATATAGTCACGCAAAACAGAAACTGTATTTTCTACATCCTCTTTCGTAAAGCTTCGTTTATGGCGAACAATACTATGAAGCTTCTTCTGCTCATCCTTTGAAAGGGAGGATATGATATATCCTTTTGTTGCATCATCGCTTGCACTAAATAGAACGGTTAGCGTTGCTACATCTCGCATACCATTTGATTGCATCCACTGACGAAAAAGCGAATTACGCGTAAACTCATTCAAAAAAGGAATCGTCGAATTGGAAACGCGTTGCAACGATTCCGTCGCTCTTTTGTAGGGCTTCTTCCACGAATAATATACCTTTCGACCTAGAACAATAGCCGCAACAACAGCACTCAAACCAATGGCAACTAAAATCCAAATAATCGTGAATAATACTCCCAATATACTCATTTAATCACCTCCAAGCCTTTCTCACACCGTTATTACTTTGTTACATACGGAATTAATTTCTTCTTCATTTCATCATTAAATGTATCAATTTCTTTCACAAATGTCTTACTTGATTGAATAATCCGTTCTGAAGACTCTTCTGAAGCCTGCAAGGCAGCGAAAATATTATCAAACGACTCACGCAACTTGTCCATTCCAATCGCTGGATTTTCAAGCAGACGTGTCGTTTCCTCTGTATTTTGCTTCAAGGCACGAGAATTGCTAAGAATCATCGTTTCAATCGCTTCATTCGTTGCATTTACAGCGTCAATACTCTTACGCTGATTAGCAAGAGCAAGCTGTATGGAAGCTGAAATCGTAACGACATTTTGTGTCATGGAAACGGCATTTCGAATCGCTTCTATCAATTTCTCATTATTTTTCTTTATAATATCAATCGATGCAATAGACTGCAAAAGAATACTCTTTGCTTGTTGCATGTTACGAGTACGAACGAGAATTTTTTCAAGTGCTTCGTTAATAAGCACTACATCCTTGCTACGTTCTGGCTTTTGTCGCTCCTCTTCTAGCATTTCGGATAGTCTCTTACCAAGATACACCTGCCTATCAAGCGCTTCTATCTTTTGGATTGACCGTTCCTTTAGTACCTGCAGACCAACACTATCTTCTTGCAAATTATCTCGTCCGACTAACAAGGATTTAATAATCGCTTCAATTTGTTTATCAATAGATTGATATTTAATCATATAGGCTTCTAATGGGTTTTTACGAAGCATTTTATTCATCACACGTTTGAATCCAGATGCATGCATGGGATTTGGATCTAGCTGAGAAACCGCTTTACGCAGTTCAAGCAATGTGTTCGGTATTTCATCATTCTTCCCATTCATCATTGCAACAACTGGCTGTTTCAGAGCAGTTAACGTCTCTCCTGCTTCACGTTGTTCTTTATCACCAAGCGCTGCTAGCTGTGTCAACACATTCGAAATATCAACATTACGTTCACTGTTCAACTTTTGCACATATAAATCTGCTTCCTTATTCAGCTTTGCAAGCTCTTCTTCTTTCACAATTAGCTCTACATGCTCTTCTGGGGAAGCAGCTAGAAGTTCTTTGTTTTGGTTATCCAAATGAATCCCTCCTTAACTACTGCTACTTCCATTGTAGACGAAAAATACAGGATTCACCATACACGGTAAGTCAAAAAAGGTAGAAAGACCAAAAAAACGTATCCAAACGAAAGATTACTGGCATGCCCGTTATGTATCAATGTTTTAATTCATTTACTAAGGAAAATGTATCAATGTTTTAATTCATTTACTAAGGAAAATATTTGTCTCGTTGTTGTGCGCAAATTTTGAAATGTTTCTACTTCATCCATTGCAGATTGTAGTGACAACGGAGCAGGAGTAATCGAAAAATAGGCCGTGAGTCCTAGGCGAGATAAGTCACCCGAAATGGCTCCTGCCAATCCAATCACAGGCACGCCGAACTTGCTTGCTAGCCGTGCAACACCTTGCGGAACCTTTCCCATTTCCGTTTGTGCATCCATCTTTCCTTCTCCTGTAATCACAAAATCTGCACCCTGCATATGTGTTGCTAGCTTGGTTATCTCTAGCATGACTTGTATGCCAGACTCTAGCGTACCATGTAAAAAGAAGGAAAATGCCGCGCCTAATCCTCCGGCCGCTCCTGCTCCTGGCACTTGTACATTTTGATGGAGTGTTGTTTCAACCACCTTTGCAACATTCATCAGACCTGCATCTAGTTGTTCCACCATCTTAGGCGATGCTCCTTTTTGCGGTGCAAAGACATAAGCAGCCCCCTTCTTTCCGTAAAGTGGATTGGTTACATCACAGGCCACTTGAAACGTGCAATCACGAAGTGCAGGAAGAGCTTCTTCTACCGAAATTGTTTGAATGGACTGCAGCTCTTTTCCTCCAAATCCAACCTCATTCCCGCTTGCATTTCGAAACGAAAATCCGAGTGCCTGCAGCATGCCAACCCCTGCATCATTCGTGGCGCTCCCCCCAAGTCCAATTACAAAATGTCGACATCCTCTCTTTATTGCATCACAGATTAGTTCCCCTACTCCGTACGTTGTCGTTTCAAGTGGATTGCGCTTTTCTCGCGGAACGAGGGGCAAACCGCACGCCTGCGCCACCTCAATTACCGCCGTATTATCACGGACAATTCCATAAACAGCTTGTCTTCTCTCACCGAGCGGTCCTGTCACCTCAGTCGTCACTATTTCCCCTTGCAACGCATACACAAGTGCTGCAACCGTCCCTTCTCCGCCATCCGCCATCGGCACTGCAACCAGATCTGCATCTGGATACACATCTGTAATACCTAAAGAAATTGCCTGTCCAGCTTGCACAGATGAAATACTTCCTTTAAACGAATCAATTGCAATGACAACTTTCAAGGGTATGCCTTCTTTCCCAGATTTTATTTTCACCCATCTTACAAAAGGCAATATAAAAAGGCAAGTATTCTTTTCAAGATGTTGAAAAGAATACTTGCCCTATTTTCATGGATACTTATTCCACTTTACTCGTTCTTATTTTCTCACTAGCAGCTAGTGCATGTTCAGCGTCAAGCTCAGCTTCAATGAGGGAAATCTTCGAAGACTCGCCCATACGCCAATATACGATGAAGCTCACCGCAATACAGGCAGCTACATAAAAGAAGAAAATCGACTCAGCTCCAATGCTCTTCAGCCACAACGCAATGAACTCCGCCGTCCCACCGAACACCGCAACAGTGAGCCCATAAGGAAATCCAACACCAAGGGCACGAATTTCAGTTGGAAAGAGCTCCGCCTTTACAATCGCATTAATGGAAGTATAACCAGTTACAATAATCAGACCTACCATCATGAGCAAAAAAGCAAAAATAGGATTTTTCGTATGTTGCATGGTTAAAAAGAGAGGTACCGTCAGTAACGTTCCAAATATACCAAAACTAAGCAATAACGGTCTACGACCAATTTTATCAGACAACATGCCAGCTAGTGGTTGAATTACAACAAATACTAACAAGGCAATGAAGTTGATCCAACTAACAATCCCCTTGTTAAGTCCAACAGTATTTACCATAAATTTCTGTAGATATGTAGTATACGTATAAAAAGCAACGGTTCCTCCGAGCGTTAGTCCGACAACTGTCAGCACTGCTTTTGGATGTTTCATCAAAGCCCTGATCGTCCCAGCGTTTGCTCGGCTTTCTGAACCCATTTTGGTGAATTGCTCCGATTCGTCCATCGTCCGGCGTAACCACAATACAGCCAATGCACCAAGTGCACCGATTACAAAGGGAATTCTCCACCCCCATGATTTCATATCAGGCTCGCTGAGTAATTGCTGAAGGACAATCTGAACACCAAGTGCTATTAACTGTCCAGCAACAAGTGTAACGTACTGGAAGCTTGAATAGAACCCACGTCTACCACTACTCGCCATCTCAGACAGATAGGTCGCTGAGGTTCCATACTCTCCACCTAACGACAATCCTTGAAGCAAACGTGCAAGAACTAATACAATGGGAGCCCACATACCAATGGTACTATAACCCGGAATACAAGCAATAATTAAGGAACCACCCGCCATGATCGTAATCGAGAGCGTAAGTGCAGCACGGCGTCCATAACGATCCGCATATCTTCCCATCAGCAGACTTCCTATTGGGCGCATCAAGAAACCGACGGCAAAAATCGCCGCTGTATTAAGTAATTGAGTCGTCGGGTCTCCCTTCGGAAAGAACTCTGCTGAGAAATACACAGCAAAAGCAGAATAGACGTACCAATCGTACCATTCAATGAGATTTCCAACAGAACCTTTAAAGATATTACCCGTAATGCGACGTGTTTCTGCACGCTCAATGGATTGCGTCATTATTAAACCCTCCTCATAAATGCCAAGATATATTTTTTGTAAGCGTTTTTAAAAATTGGTATTATAGGATATTAAGAGAATCATTTTAAGTTCCGATGCAAAAAAACAAAACATATCCCCCGACAAAACCTTTGTTCAATCAAGAATCCTACTATTTTTATAGTACCCTACACCCCATCTCCTGTTTTAAATTAAATAGCGAGCCAAAAATACATGTGATTACCGGCTTTATGTTTGAAACATTTTTCCATAATAAAACAATATTTAGATTATTATTACATATATCGATATATTTAACAACATAAAGCATATTTACTTCTAACAAACTTACAACTCTCTTTCACACATAACAAAGAAGGATGTATTTGACCAGGGGAAGTATGCACAAAATGACCAGGCTTCATATGTCCAACCATAATCCGAAGCAATTAGTAGATTCCCTACATTTATTATTATAAATCTCACTAATCCAATACCTTTTGTTTCAAATTCTCGACAAAATGGTATCGATTCATCGTAATACTACGTAAAGTAGGAAATAACATAATGTTAACAGAATTGGCATTTATTCTGTCTGTAAAAGGTGGTATGGTCAAGGTAGCAAGAGGACTTTGGGGAAGGAGCAATTGCCATGAACATTTCAATTCAATCGTATGATGATGAAATAAATGAAAACGCTACCAAAGAATTATTTGAGTTGTATCAATTAATTAAGGAAAAAACTCTGCATGCCCGTGATCATTTTCCAATGCAAACGAATGATGGTGAAGTAAGCCGGGATAATTTGCTTGCCTATGCCGCTCTTCGTGAATACGACATACATGAATTACAAAATCACTTAGCAGCGGAAGGTCTTTCCTCACTCGGACGACTTGAAAGTCATGTCTTTTCCCATATGGAAAAAGTACTTGGCCATTTAGGAATCAGTGAAATGGAACCGACGAACATCTACCAGCCGAACTGGATCGAGGCTAGTAAATTATCAACGGATCGAGCTGCCCACGTACTCGGAACGACCGTACATGATCGAAGTACAAATATCATGGTAACACTTGATGTATCGATGTTAGGCACACCAGAAATGATTGAGGAATTACTGCTTCATGGCATGGACATTGCTCGGATTAACTGTGCACATGATACGAAAAAAGAATGGAAATTACTCATCCAAATGCTGCGCCGCGCTGAAGAAAAGCTACACAATGAAGGATTATACGGAGACCAAATTTGTAGAATATATATGGATTTAGGCGGTCCAAAAATTCGGATTAACCAATTTCAAAAGGAAATACGCCCCCTTAAAATCTCAATTTTAAAAGATATGTATGGAAACAAAAAGAGTGTCGTCGAAGGCTATATCGATTTGCATGCTGCCCACACGGACAAACTAGATGACAAAGCTGATACAGCAAAATTTGTGCTCGCTGTATCAAGCAAGAGCAGCTTTAAATCCTTGCACATCGGGGAGGAACTTCACTTTACCGATACAAGAGGACGCAAGCGTTCCTTGCGTGTTATGGAGATTATCAATCCAACCAAAATTCGCGTATTAACAGAGAAATCCTGTTACTTTAGCGATGAAATGAAAATTACCACGCCGAGTGGCAACGTATTTAAAGTACGCGATCTCGTGCCAAAACCTGTACAAATTAGCGTTCAAAAAGGAGACTTACTCTATCTATACCGAGAACCATCCAAGCTCGGACATCCCGCATCTGAGCAAGGACCAGCCGGAGTTGCCGCCATGCTCCCTGAAGCATTAAAAAATGTGCAAATTGGAGATAGAATTTTTATTGATGATGGGAAGATTGGCGGAATTGTCATTCATACAAATGAAGAACGGGTTGAATTAGAAATTATCTCCCCCGTTATTAAATCTGGAAAAGTAAAAGAAGAGAAGGGGTTAAACTTCCCTGACACGTTACTCGATTTACCCGCTCTTACCGAACAGGATTTAGAGGACCTACAATTTGTCACGGGGCACGCAGATACGGTCGGCTTATCCTTTGTCCATTCTCCTCAAGATTTAGAAGATCTGCACAGTGCATTAGAAAAACTAAATCGAACCGATTTAGCTGTCGTTGCGAAAATTGAAACCGCAGAAGCCATTCACAATCTATCCCGCATCCTTCTCGCTGGATTAAATTTCGACTCCTTCGGTATTATGATTGCACGCGGTGACCTTGCTGTAGAGGTTGGTTTTGAGAATATGTCCATCGTACAAGAGGATATTCTATGCATGTGCGACGCTGCTCACATTCCCGTTATTTGGGCAACGCAAGTACTCGAAAGTCTCGCTAAGCAAGGCGTACCAGCCCGCGCAGAAATAACAGACGCTGCAATGGGACACCGCGCAGAATGCGTCATGCTAAACAAAGGACCGCATATCATCGATGCAGTCCGTGTATTATCCAAACTCTTAACGACCGAAGCGCGCCATCATGTGAAGAAGCGCCAAGTGTTTACTGCCTTTACCAATCAGCAAGGCCTATTTGAATAGGTCTTGCTCGTTTTTTTATATAAGCGGAACTCGAAATAAATCTGATAAGAAACTATGAATAAGAGCAATCGGCAACAATAAGAAAATGCTTACTATCATGGTAAGTTCGTATGCTAAATTGCTTTTTTGAATTGGTTTTCCGCGGAGGCGGCTACGAAATGCACTTAAAGGAATTCCGTACACATTCCCAATCATAATAGCCCGAATGGCACCTAAAATCCCGAAGGCCTTTGTTTCCCCATACATATTCACGATTTGTTGCCACGATTCCTTAGATGGATTGCCTCTCATATCTGCATAATGCTGTGCAAAAAACAAAGCAGGCGCTTCCTCTTCAGGAACATGATCCTTCCCTCCTGATAAAAGCAATTGAATCTCTTCCTTGCTCATCCCCTGCTCTAACGCAATCTTCGTATGCGCATAGGAACAAACTTCACACCCATTCACTTCTGTAACCGCAAGCATAATACGTTCTCTAAATTCCATCGAAATTTCCTTATTTTTTTTCGCTTTGATCATAAAAGGCATAGTTCTGAATCCTTTATAGAGAGCAATATAAAACTCTCGTACCGAATAAATTTTTTTATAGAATTCCTGTTTCATCGTTTTCTCCTCGTTTATGACATTCTATTCTTCCTTCGCCTTTCGCACTTTTTCGTACGTCTGAAGAAAGTAAATGAAATTTGTCATTCTCATTTCAATATCTTGTTTACATTCCTCTAACTTTCCCCAGCCAAATGGCGTCATCTCATATATTTTCTTAGCTGGACCCGCTCCGCTCGTATCCCATACCGATGTAACAGCCCCGTTTTTCTCCATTTCTTGCAAACATCGATAGACTGCTCCGCTATCTGTATGAAGGGCCGGCAAGCTTTCACATAAAAACGTGTAAATAGCTCCTCCATGCATCGACTTCTGTGCAAGAGCTAACAGAATAAATGCAGGTAAATGACGATAGCCTTGTCCTTTCTTAGCAACCAAATCAGCATCTCCTATCTTATACACTATACTGTAATTAACAGTATAGTGTATAAGATAGGAGAATACTAGCAAAAAAAGCTGGACTGCATCCGACTACTTTTACGTAACGAAGAACGCTTTTTCCTCTGTCATATTTTCTCCCACAAAATTAATAAATTGACTTATTTTGTCATAAGCATTGATTTTTTCATAGAATAGATTAAAATAATAGCAACCTATTGTAAATTTTTAGTAAATACACCAATGCGAGATTTACAACCAAAGGAGGGAGCGAATATGAAAATCTATGAATACTGCAGCGTCTTGGATGTAGCGATACTCCAATTCACCTTTGCAATCATAGAAGACATACAAGAAAAGATTACACAGAGAAAATTGTTTTATCGAGAACAAATAACCCGCTATTTACAAAAACGCATTGCTCTTTTCTTGCGGCATCAACCTCTAAAAGGTGCACTGCTGCAAGTATATAAATCTGAGTTATATAACACCATCATGTTTAAGTTAAATAAAGAGCTGAAGGAGCACCATATTCTATTTCAATGTGTATAATATGTAACCTCATATAACAGATAGTTTTTCTTTTAAATCTTCAGAATTTTAGGAAAAATTATCTGTTTTTATTTCTATAAAAAAGTCACTCCTTTCACAAATCATTTCCATTGCTTTTTTAAAAAAATATAATACAATAAAAGCGTAAATTGTAAAGCTAACGTAAATTTATTTACAGAAACTTTACGGATGAAGGAGGTACACATGATGACTATGTATGAATACTGCGGTGTATTGGACCTGTCCGTTCTAGAATTCGTCTTCTCCATGACTGACGACATTCGAGAAAAAATCAGTCAGAAAAAATTATTTTATAAAGAGCAAATCATGCGTTATGTTCACAAACGAATTGATCTTTTCTTCAAACAACAAACCGTAACGAACCCTTTGCTACAGGTTTATAAATTTGAAGTTTACAATACAATCATGTTTCGAGTAAATAATGAACTCAAGGGACAACGCACGATGCTTCAATGTTTATAATTCAAAAACTAAAAAAGAGAATGCTTCTCTCCATATTGGAGAAGAACCATTCTCTTTTTTTCTATAGAATCGGAACAGATAGCATCGGATCTTGCTTCAGCATACGCACAAGAATATGCAATCCTTTCGTTAACTGTTCATCGCTCTCTACTGAGTTTAATGAAATTCTAACTGCACGGGGCACCTCATGATTTCCTACAGAAAACTTATTCGCAGCTATCACTCTCACTTTATGAAGAAGTGCGATATGTTCAAACTCTGCATCCGTCCACCCGTCTGGTAACGTAAGCCACAAAAACATGCTACTATCTACTGTCTGAAAAGAATAGCCGCTCAAAATTTCCTTCGCAAGTGCTAGTCTGCGGGCAATGACCCTCCTTTTTTTCATCGTCATATCTCTAGCTGCACCGCTCTCAATGAAACGTGTTATAATTTCACAGCTTAGCGGTGAAGCCATCCATATCGTATTCGTAACGGCATTCGTAAATTTATACAAGTAACGATCTGGTACAATTGCAAATGCAACGCGAAGCCCTGGGAATAACAACTTCGAAATACTACAAATAAAGATGCCTTGCTCCGGAACGAGAGAACTAAGTGCTGTCTGCTCCTGTGTATTAGTAAAGTTATAAATATCGTCTTCTATTAAGATGAGATTGTACTTGCGAATAATCGCTGCAATAGTATTCTTTCTTTCAGCTGACATCGCTGTAGCGGTCGGATTTTGCATATTTGGCATGAGATAAATCCCTTTCACTTGAACTCTTTCGCACAAACTTTCCAAGCTTTCTGGTATCATCCCCTCCTCATCCATGGCAACTGGCTCTAACTTCATATGGTTCATCTTTGCCGCATTTTTAAATCCGGTAAAGGTGAGCACATCGACTGCGATTCGGTCTCCAGGAGCAAACAACCCTAGCAAACAGCAGGAAATGGCATGCATTGCCCCGGAACAAAGTACTACATGATCTGGATCCTCCTTCATTCCGTATTGCTTCATCCACCTTGCGGCAGCTTCCCTATGTCTTTGTATACCTTGACACGGTCCATAATCTAATAGCGTATCTAGCATAGAATCCTCCGCTATCTCCGATAAATGCTTGGAGATCGCATCGCCCTCAATCTTAACAGAGCCGACAAGCCCTAGCTCAATGATTTCCTCGTCCTTCTTTAAAATATCTGGCAGCGCAAATTCTTTCTTATTGATTGGTAACACATACGTTCCGCTTCCAACCGTTCCCGAAATAAGCCCTCGCTTCTCAGCTTCCTTATACGCTCTCGAAATCGTAGTGAGGTTCACTCCGATGACTTTGGCAAGAGAACGCTGAGGTGGCATTTTTTCATTTGGTTTCAAAACACCAAGATAAATATCCCTCTCAATCGCATCCGCAATCGCAACATACAGCACATGATCTGTATCAATGACTTTGGGATTCCACATCTTTCGCCCCCCTTAAATGTATGACAAACAATCATCTATTGAAATCATCAGAAATGTATATATAATAAAGATACTTCAAATTTTCTCATTATTCTACTAATTGTTCCCCCAAGAATTGTTTGTCATACAATTATATAGTTTTCCGCGTTTTTAGTCATACATTATAAAAAAAGGGAGATTGATGATGAGCCTATTTTCTATCCGTCTGTTGAAATTGATTTGGGGTCTTTTTTTATACGCATTAGGAATTGTTGTTACAATTAATGCTCATATTGGATATGCGCCGTGGGATGTGTTTCATGTTGGGCTAGCGCAAACAACTGGAATGAGCATTGGAGTCGCTTCCATCGTTGTCGGCGTAATCATAGGAATTCTTGCCGTGTTACTAAGGGAGAAGCTTGGACTCGGTACCGTGTTGAACATGGTACTCATCGGTGTCTTTATGGATAGCATTCTTAACCTACATGTCATTCCAACTGCAAGTAATTTTGTCATCGGATCGTTCATGATGATTCTTGGCCTATTTATCATCGCTTTCGGCTCCTATTTTTACATCGGCTCCGCATTTGGAGCAGGTCCCAGAGATAGCCTCATGGTCGCGCTAACTCGCATCACGAAGCTGCCAATTGGGGTATGCCGCGCCATCATCGAACTACTAGCTGCCCTTGTAGGCTGGCAACTTGGGGGCATGCTCGGCGCTGGAACCATTCTATCCGCTTTTGCAATCGGCTTCTGCGTGCAAATCATATTTAAAGCACTAAAATTCCGTCCAACTACCATTCAGCATGAATCATTTGATCAGACATTTAAGATAGGACTTCGCAGGGAGAAGGAACAATACTGAATCTGATGTTTGGATACCCGCTTTGCGGGTTTTTCTTTTTTACGGAGGAGATTAGTTACCGCAAGGGGCAGAGTTCTTCATTTACGGTCATTAATCCGGGGCTTTGGTGTCCGCTGCGCGCGAGTTTCTCCGTTTACGGGCTTCAATCCGGGGCTTTGCTTACCGCTACACACCTTTTCTTCCTTGTGCGGGCATCAAAGCTTACCTTTCGTACCGCTATTTTGATTTTTCCTCTTTCACGGGCACCAATCCGTTCTCTTTCCCCTCCACTCTCATACAAAAAAAGACCGCTTTCCATCATACTGGAAAACGGCCTTTTCTTTACATTTTACAAATCATCAGATAGATTCTTTCTAAATTTACCAACCATCGCATATAGCACAGGTACAAAGATTAGCGTTAGAAGTGTGGAGGTTGTTAAACCACCAATTACCGTAACCGCTAGTCCCTTGGAGATCAAACCATTTGTTGAAGTTGACAAGGCAAGTGGTACTAGGGCAAAAACTGTCGCAAATGCCGTCATTAAAATCGGACGTAAGCGAGTCTTTGCTGCTTCCACGATCGATTCAACTAATTCCATTCCATGCTTTCGATTCGTTTCCACGCGATCTAGTAGAACGACTGCGTTAGAAACTACTATACCAATTAGCATTAACAAACCAATTAAGGCACTCATAGAAAGGGATTGTCCACTAATTAATAACCCACCTAGCGCCCCGACCGGAATGAAGATAAGTGAAGATAGAATTACAATCGGTGTCAATATGCCGCCAAATGTAAAGCTTAGTACTAGGAACACAAACCCAATGGCTGCCCCCATAGCAAGTCCCATACTAGAGAAACCATCACTAATCATTTTTAAACCACCGCCGAATTTTACATCCACGCCGCTTGGTAATGAAAGTGATTTCACATCTTGTTGTACACTTTGTGATACTTTGGCAGTATCGTTTCCTTTTACCACTGCAGAAATCTTCACAAGCGGCTTGCCGTCATCATGATATAGTGTCGAAGGAACTTGTACTTCCGTTAAGTCCGCGACATCTCCAACCGTTTTCTTACCTTTTTGTGTAGTTACTTCAATATTCTTAATATCATCTTTTGATGTTATTTGTTTATTGTAATTAATGGTAACCTCTTGCTTTGTACCATTTACTTCATATTGACCAACGGATACAGTTGATAAATATTCGTTCACTGCTTGCATAAGTGTAGTATACGAAACGCCCGCTTTGTTGCCATCATCATTTATAGCAAGCTTCCATTTCGTTTGTCCGTCACTTACATTACTAGATATATTTTTCAATTTATCATTTTTCTCTAGCATTTTCACAATTGTATTGGATGCATCTGTAAGCTTATTCATATCAGAACTGTATAACTGAATATCAATGTTATTTCCTGTTGAAACACCGCCTTGTTGACTTTCAGTTACAGTTACAGTAGCATCTTTATTTTTTTCCTTAGAAAGACTATCAATATTTTTTTGATATTTACTAATATATGAATCTGCATTTTCCTTATCATTTAACTGAATGGCAAAGGTGATTTTATTTTTGCTACTTCCACCCATGAACATGGCACGGTCATTGGATAGACCAATTGACACTTGACTATATTTAATTTCCTTTTGATCTTTCAAATACGATTCCGTTTGCTTTGCAATATCGTCCATTTGATTCACATTTACTGAGTTTGGTACATCTATTTCAGCTTGCAGAGCTGTTGATGCACTTGATGGCAAGAAGGAAACGCCTAGCTTTGGAATCATGGATAGTGAACCAACTAATAACAGAACGGATAACAAGACTACTACCCATTTTCTCCGCAATGATACGCGAAGTAAAGATTCATACCAATGAACAAGTTTACCTTCTTTCTTTGCAGGTTTCACCCTTTTAAAGAACATACTTCCTAAAATCGGTATTACCAACAACGCAACTAGTAATGAAACAGCAATTGAAAATACAACTGCTAGAGCAAATGGTCTAAAGATTTGACCAATCATTCCCGATACAAACGCAATCGGTACGAACACAACAAGCGTCGTAAGTGTAGAACCTGTAACAGCTCGCATCACTTCTTTCGTTGCATAAAAAGCTGTCTGCTTCATACTGAGTTCGTCGCCTTTTTCTTGTCGCCAACGGAATATATTTTCAATAACTACAATACTATCATCAATAATCCGTCCAACTGCAATCGCCATACCGCCAAGGGTCATAATATTGAGGGTATAATCTGTTTGCTGCAATAAGCTTATTGTTGCCAAAATGGATAATGGTAACGAAATCATTGCAATCACTGTTGCACGTACATTCCGTAAGAAAAGTAGAATGATAATGACAGCAAATAATATACCATAGCCGCCTTCTTTTAGAAGAGAAGAAATAGATTCATTTACATCTTTTCCTTGGTCTTGCACGGTATAAGAAGTCACATTATTGCTCTTTTGGAATTCAGTGATTTTATCCTTTACCAACTTTACAACTTGTGCCGTATTTGCATCTTGTGTCTTTGTAACAGAAATTAAGAAGCTTTCTTTCCCATTAAACCTGGAAATTTCCGTCTGATCCGTTGCGTCTTTAACAGTTGCAATATCAGAAAGCTTTACCTTTTCTGCTGCTATAGTAGGTCCGGTTGTTTGACTAGCAGACCCTGCTGTTTGCGTTGCTCCCATCACTAATCCTGCTGCTTGTCCTGATCCACCTTGCGTTGCCGACGTAGTTGCTTGCTGGCTCGATTGTCCACCTGAAATTTCAATATTCTTTATATCATCTGAACTTGCTGTGGATCCTTCCAAATCAAGTGGAATATTCGTTCCGTCTTGTTTGACCTGTCCAAGAGAAACTTTATAGTTTTTCGCTTGAATCGCACTCTTAATTGTTTGCAGCGAAATTCCGTATTCTTTCGCTTTGTCTTGATCCACTTCAATTGAAATCTTATGCGTTTTCGTACCTTGAACCGTTACAGTTCCAACACCTTCTTGTTTTTCTAGTGCAGGTACAAGATTGTCTTCAATTGCCTTTTGCGTATCTTGACTCGAATCCTTTGCAGAAAGAGCCACCTCATAGACAGCCTGTGCACCCGTGTCAATTTTCTTTACTTCAACCTTAGCCCCATCTGGAACTTTCACCTTACTAACAGCTTCATCTAGCTTTGTTTTTTGTTTATCCATATCTGTACCGAATGGATACATAATCGATATATTAGCTGTATTATTGCTGGATGTACTCGTTAATGTATCGTAACCCCTTTGTTGCTTAATCGAATCTTCCAGCGGATTGGTTAACTGATCCTCCAGTTCACTTGCCGAATGATTCATATAAGTAGCTTGTACAAATAAAGCGGGAAATGACATATTCGGAAATGTTTCGACTTTAATTTTGTTCGTAGCATACCAACCACTACTAATAACGAGAATAACCAAGATTAGAACAGCCACGGTGTTCTTCAAGCTTATATGCAATAGTTTGCTCACTCATAACACTCCTTCTAGCTCGTAATATCCTAAGGATACAAAAGGTATGTGTCATGAATGTGACATAATCATCAGCTCGTATGTTTTGGTAAACGAATGAAAAAGGTTGTCTCTTCCCCAATCGTACTCATAGCAGAAATGTTCCCGTTATGCAGAATAATAATCCGTTTCACTAGTGCAAGTCCAAGCCCATAGCTATTTGTCGTACGTGTATGCGATTTGTCTACTTTATAAAATCGTTCAAAAATTCTCGGAAGGTCTTCTGCAGGAATTCCGTTACCTGTATTAGCTATGACAATTTCAAGTTCATCCTGCATCTCCTGCCCAGTAATTGTGATCATACCGTTTGGACAATTGTACTTAATTGAATTGGAAAATAAATTAATCCAAACCTGACTCATCAGATTTTGGTCCGCAACAATTTCAAGCTTCGGAAGGTCGATCTGGATTTTAAGTTGTTTCTCCATCCAAAGCGGCTGCATACCGGCAAGCTGATTCCGTAATTGAGAATCCAAACGGTATTGGCTAGTATGGAGGACAGTTTTCTTCGCCTCTAACACGGAAAGCTGCAACAATTGTTTCGTTAAATTCGATAACCGTTCACTCTCTTGCTCCATTACACCAAGATACCGTTTTACCTCACTCGGATCGACCAGATCATCCTTTAATGCCGTCGACATCCCTTTAATAACGGTGAGCGGAGATTGTATTTCATGGGACACATTCGCAACAAAGTCCTTTCTCATTTGCTCCGTTTTATCTAATTCTTCCACCATAAAATTAAAGCTAGTTGCGAGCTCGCCAATTTCATCTTTACTTGTAATATTCAGCCGAACTTTAAAGTTCCCCTTCGCAAGTTCTCTTGTCGCATGCGTCATCATAACAATTGGACGGATTAGGAATCTTGTCGTTAACACAATCAATATAATACCTACAACAAAAGCTGTTACGAGCGCTGTTAGTAGAATATCTCTTGTCTGATTCACTCTTTCTTTAAAACTAGGCCTTATAAATAGCGCATAATGTTCATTCTTATGTAAAAAGGGGATGCCGACTGCTTCGGTTCGTGGACTCGTTACATTTCGATATACTGAACCCTCCACAACGTCACTGACTATTTTTTGAGTCCACTCGGGCGGCTCTGTATTCGATTGCAGAACGATATTTCCATGCTGATCATAGATGTAAACCACCATCTGAAAGAAGGAAATACTTTTCACATAGTCTTGAAAAGCATCAGCGTCCAAGTTTTGATACAACTGCACACTATTTTTTCCTAATGCAAGTAATTGCTCCTCATACCGCTGTACTTCTTGTTTTTGAAATAGAAAGGAGGTAAGCAAAAATGAAGCAAATAGCGACACAATAATAACGAGAAAATAATAGATGACATTTTTCACATAAATGGATTTGATCATACTAGTTCTACCTTATAACCGAGTCCTCTGACTGTCACAATTTGTAGGAGATGCTCAAATTCTTTCAAATGCTTACGAAGTCGTGTTATATGCGTATCTACCGTTCGATCGTCCCCTTCATAATCGAAGCCCCAAATTTTCTCAATCAATTCATCGCGTGTAAAAATTTTTCCAGGATGAGCTGCCAATGTATAGAGCAGTTCAAATTGTTTAATCGGAAGCGTCACCGCCTCATCCCCCAATCGCACCTCATACCGATTGCTATCAATGAGAATATCCTTTAGGGATAAGCTCCCTTCATCAGAAATATGATATCGTTTTAAGATAGCCTTCACCCGCATCACAAGTTCCATCGGATGAAACGGCTTTGCCATATAATCATCTGTCCCAATTTGGAATCCTTTAATCGTATCTTCCGCCTGATTCAAAGCGGTAACCATTAAAACAGGAATCTCATAATACGCCTTAATCTCTTTACAAAGCTGCCAGCCATCCATTCGCGGCATCATAATATCAATAACAGCACAATCAATCTTCTCCCTATCCAGCACGCGAAGCGCTTCCTCCCCATCACAAGCCATAACCGTTTGGAATCCTTCCTTTTTTAAATAAAGCTCTTCAATCATGCGAATGTTCTCATCATCATCGACAAGTAAGACCGTTGGTTTCATCGAATTCGTACACCTCTACAATAGTTGATAGGTTGATTATACAAAAATAGGGGGACGGGGGGAAAGATATGATCGTTTTTTCAGAGAGTAGGGTCGCTTTGGTTACTGCTATAGGCGGATTTCTTCGTTAGCGGGCTTCAATTGAGGGCTTTGGTGTCCGCTGCGCTTGGCTTCCTTCGTTTACGGGCTTCAATCGGGGGCTTTGCTTACCGCTGCGCTCAGGTTTCTCCGTTTGCGGGCTTCAATCGGAGGCTTTGCTTACCGCTGCGCGCGGGTTTCTCCGTTTGCGGGCTTCAATCCACGGCTTTGCTTACCGCTGCGCGCGGGTTTCTCCGTTTGTGGGCTTCAATCCACGGCTTTGCTTACCGCTGCGCGCGGGGGTTTCTCCGTTTGCGGGCTTCAATCGGAGGCTTTGCTTACCGCTGCGCTTGGTTTTCTTCGTTTACGGGCACTAATTAAGGCTAAGGATCTGTACATTTTACCGCCTACTAAGCAGTTTTCATTAAAACTCCATCTCACAAATAAAAGCCAGCTTGATTGACACATTGTCATCCAAACCAGCTCTTTGTTTATTCTTGTTCTTTGTTTTTTTTAATACCTTTGCTTGTGTAGGGCTTGGCACTTTTTATTTTCTTTCCTTTTGCCTGCCATCTATTCCAGCCTTTTTTGTCCGTCCCTCTACCTGTTCCACTCTTACCTTTTGAACTGCTCATGTATTCACTCCGTTTACTTATAACCTATACTATAGTTAGCCAATCTTTTTTATTATACAATATTCTAGTGATAGTAACCGTTTTGTTCTCCTTAAAGCAATATAAAACACTATGTTATATATTTTATATCTTAATTTAGATCATTCTTTCTTTACAATAAGTCACTTGGTTTTTTTTGGTTTATTGGATATGATAAAAATAAAGTTTCTAATCTTTACCAATAAAACTAAGGAGTGAATCAAATGGCTGTTGAAGCATATCTGAATTTTAATGGAAACTGTCGTGAAGCAGTAGAGTATTACGCACAGGTTTTCGAAACGGAAAAACCACAAATTATGACCTTTGGAGAAGCGCCAAGCGACCCGAAATTTCCTCTTCCGGATGAAGCAAAACATCTAGTCATGCATGCACGCCTAACGATAAGTGGAAGCAATGTAATGTTTTCTGATGTCTTCCCTGGTACGCCTTTTGTAGCAGGAAACAATATTAGCCTTTCAATTGCGAGTGAGAACATGGATGAAATTAAATCTTACTTTCATAAACTGAAAGAAGGCGGCACGGTAGGTATGGAGCTTCAAGAAACATTCTGGAGCAAATACTATGGTCAAGTAACGGATAAATTCGGCATTTTATGGCAACTTAACTATGGAAATGGAGAAATGTAACTTACATAAAGTGACACTCCCCCAGCTTTAGCTTTAACAAGAGAGCTTGCTCTATCAAGGTTGTCAATACACAACTTTATAGAGCAAGCCCCTTTTTTTGCTTGCATTGTTCGTCTCGAGAAAGAGGCATGCTACAGCTTTGACAATTATATTTATTTTTTTACTAGCAATCCATTACGAATGAATTTTCTCTTTCCTGAATATGGATAGGTTGGGAACAAACTGATGTTGTTCTATCCTAATTAGACTGGAGGGACCTCAAATGAATTCAGAACACGCTTGCAGGCTCATTCGTTCATCCCGAACATACCATGGCAAACAGGGGTTTGATTACGCTGAAGCCATCTCAAAAGAAAGTGTTGGTTCGAAAGGAATCTGCATGCATCTACTAACAATTCCTCCTGGCAAACGAGCAACAGCACATCTTCATCAAGACCATGAGACAGCTATCTATATGCTCCAAGGCAAATCTTCCATGTGGTATGGAGAGAAACTTGAGCAACATATGAATCTAGAAAAGGGAGACTTTCTATACATTCCAGCAGGCATGCCCCATCTTCCTTATAATCCAAGTGAATCTGAATCCTGTACTGCCCTAATTGCTCGAACCGATCCGAATGAACAGGAAAGTGTTCTCCTCCTCCCAGAACTTGATGCCTTATGGGAAAAGAATCAATCATAGACCTAATAATTAAAAACTTTTCTCTAACTGCTTCCGGAAGGTGACCTAAATTTAGTATCGCTGGATTTTGCCAATGCCTGAATACTTTCAAATGACTGATCCTATCAAAGAACATTCCTCAGTCATCATCACCGATTATTCGTTCACATTCAACAATCATGCTTTAGTAGATCCCTTTACATCCACTCCCTATAGCAATAAGGGCTGTCTCTTACTTCTGAGACAGCCCTGTTTTCACTTTTTTTATCGAAAAAGTATACGGGTTCTTACTGTTTTACTATCCTATCATCCTTCCTATTCTCTAGCGGTACTCGTTTTTCCATTTTGAAAAGGTAAAAACTTACTACGACAATAGCTAGAAAAGATAGCCCAACAATAAGAGAGATACGTGTACTAGGATTCAACCACATTCCCACAAGCACAACGAGCAAAAATACAATCGTAGCATAATTGCTGTATGGAGCAAAAGGCATTTTAAACGGGTGGTGATTCATTTCAGCAGCATGTACCTTTCTAAAGCTAAGTTCGCTAATAATTAGGACAAACCATGGAATCATTCCAGGAAGTACACTGGAACTGTATACATAAAGAAAAAGTTCTGGAGGAGCAAAATAGTTCAAGATTACACCAATCCCTAACCCAACAAAAGTGGCCAAAATGCAGTTTACTGGAACTCCGTTTTTCGAAACTTTCGCAAACCGTTTAGGAGCTTGACCATTCATTGCTAACGTATAAAGCATCCGCCCCGAACTGTAAATCCCACTGTTGGACCCCGATAGCGCCGCTGTAATGACTACAAAATTAATAATACCTGCTGCTGCAGTAATGCCCACTTTAGCGAAGGTAGAGACAAACGGGCTACCAAGAGTTCCTAGTTGATTCCAAGGATAGACAGTAACAATAATAAAGATTGCTCCAATATAAAAGATTAAAATACGCCAGATGATATTTTTAATCGCTTTTGTTAAAGTCTGCGTAGGATTTTTCGCTTCACCAGCTGTAATGCCAACGAGTTCAACTCCTTGATAAGCTCCTACCACAAGGGAAAGAGCAAAGAAAAATCCTTTCCACCCACCTGTGAAAAAGCCACCATTAACCCAAAGATTGGATAACCCAATCGCATAACCATGATTTCCAATACCGAAGAAGATGAGACCCAACCCTGCTAGAATCATAATGACAATCGTTACAACTTTAATAATTGCAAACCAGAATTCAAATTCTCCGTAAAATTTGACAGAGACTAGATTAGCAAGGCCCAGAATGATCATTGCGATAAGACCTGGTATCCAATGGGGCAAATGAGGAAACCAATAATTCATGTATATTCCAAGAGCAGTGATTTCAGCCATTCCTACAACAACCCATTGAAACCAATAACTCCACGCCGTCAAATAACCCGCTAAAGGATGAATATACTTATGAGCAAAGGTTGCAAACGAACCGGTGGTAGGCTCTACATAAAGCATTTCTCCCATCGAACGCATGATAAAAAATATAAAAAGTCCAGCGACAGCATAAGCTAGCATCACAGATGGCCCTGTCCATTTAATCGTACTGGCTGATCCCATAAATAATCCCACACCAATGGTACCACCCAAGGCAATCATCTCGATATGCCGTGCTTCAAGTCCTCTCTTTAATCCCTTGTTTAACAATGTTGTCTCCTCCTGTTGCAATAATAATAGCTAATCGTAGTACGACATGATGCATCTGTTCATAACAAATCGAACAACCCTAAAATTTCCTAATGTAATACCCTTACCTTTTCCTTTATATAAGCAGATTATAAATCCTTTGCGATTCCAAGACGGAATATTTGTCTCATTTCAGTTGTAAGCTACTATACATCTCAAAGTTATGTATTCGTTCACACATATTTCCATAAAGACTTGTTCAATTTAAGGATAGGAGGTGATAAGATTGGACTCATTCGAAAAAGCCTATGAACAATACAAGCATCAAGATACCCCTATTCCCAATAAAGTTGGACAGACTGAAGTAGAAGAAATCATCGCAGTAAGAAAAAATGACACTGACAATATTATTGCCGTCAAGACGAGCCGAGGCCGGGAACTGGATTACCCAACAGCACTCTCCGAAGCCAAGGCAGGAAACTTAGCAAATGTCGATGTCTTCCATAAATACGGCCGAGACATTTTACGAAGCGAACCAGATGGAGTGAAGGAAAATAACTTAAGTGAACTGCCGGAGTTTTAAGATCTTTCTATGAAACAGATAGCACCATAATTGAAGATACACTTTTCTCACACAAAAAACTATCGATATTTTTTCAGCAACATGATTTATACTTTTTTCATTGTAAAAAAGCGTCAGTTCTACAGAAGTACCAATTCTGTACCCACTCTCGGGAAAAGGCTTACGGGCGGGAACAAAATGTCCGCACGAGTAGTTATCATCGCACCTATTTTTCAAAGTCCATGCTTTTTCAGTACCCTCGTTATGAGCGGGAATCTTTTCCCTCGGATAATGATCGTAGTCATAATTATCAAAAAATAGCACCTACACGAGTTGTAGGTGCTATTTTACTCTATTCTTGTTTATGAACCTTCATAAGCCTCTCGCAATCCCGCAATCTCAATCTTCTTCATTCTCAGCATTGCCTCGATGACTCGTTTTGATTTTACGGGATCAGAATCATTCAACATTTCACCTAAGGCAGTCGGAACGATTTGCCATGATACGCCATGCTTGTCTTTCAGCCAGCCGCATTGTCCTTGTTCCCCTCCTTCAGAAAGCTTTTCCCATAACATGTCTACTTCTTCCTGCGTCGTGCAGTTAACGAATAAAGAGATTGCTTCCGTAAATGTGAAGGAGTGTTCGTTGCCACCGTCAATGGCCATGAATTCCTGCCCACCAAGTGTGAATGCGGCGCGTTTTACCGTTCCTTCAGCATCCTCGTTATATTCAATTTCATTTATACCCGAATTAGGGAACAAGGAAATGTATTGATTGATTGCTTCTTCGGCTTTTCCATGTTGCTGGCCGGCAAACATGAGAAATGGAGCAATCTTTTGTTTGCGACTAGCGAGATTCAATTGCCATGAAATACCGAATTTATCCTGCACCCATCCGAATTTTTCACTAAACGGATACGTATCCAGTTCCATCAAAATAGTTCCGCCTGGGGTGAGTTTCTCCCAATTTTCGTTTATTTCTTCCTCGGTATCTCCGTTTACAAAAAATGATAGAGCAGGCGTGAAAGTGAAATACGGCCCGCCGTTTAACGCCATAAATTCTTGCCCAGCAAGCTGAAACGTCATGTTCATGATTGTTCCTTCAGCCACTCCGGACACCTTTGCTCCTGCTTCACCATAACGAGATTCACGCAGAATACTTGAATTTTGAAAAATAGATGTATAGAAACTCACTGCCTCTTCCGCCTGATGATCAAACCATAAATGTGGTATGATTTTTTGCATAAACACCCTCCATCTATTCATAATGACGTATCAGCATCTTCGTTTTCTACCTTTCAAACATTCTCCTCTACTTCCCCAAACTCCTCTCCCACCCACTTACAAAATAATCCATAATCCATTTTCACCTGTTCCTTATAGGTCATTGCTGTAAAAACAATTTGAGCACAGAAGGTGTCAAATTCATTTCCGATTGCTTTCAAAATTTCTATCTCGCTATCGTGGGAGAACAAATCGGTTTGGGAATCGGAATCAGCACGGGCATGAATTTTTGCTGTAATCTTTCCCATGCTTTCAAGTGTTACATCCACATCCTCAGTCGCTTGCAACAAATTCGCTTTTACTTTCTTTTTGTATGGAGATCGTTCCCGCACATAGAAATAGCGATCGTCAATTGTGAAATAGCCTAAGTATGGATCCTCTGCATGGTGCATCGCTTTTTGCGTGGCAACGACGCGGTGACCTTGGTGCTCATATTTTTCCCAAAATAGCTCACGGTACGGTAAAAAGTAAGCAGGTATCGGCGTACGTACTTCCTTTACTTCTAGCACTAAATCATCAATTCCGTGTGATTCCTTTCCTCCCTCGATCAAAACATAGAAACGATCGAGTCCAATGGAGGCTGTACCCGTACCATGCTTCCGCGCAATATCCTTTATCGTATAAAAGGAACGGTCCCGCTTGTCTTCCGCATCTAGTGAATGAAAATAGGCATCAAATAATGACACAAGCGTCGCATGCTCTCGTTCGTCTACCGGCTGGATTTCATCCGACCAAGCGAACACTCGCTTTTGTTCCTCATTGATATACGTAATATCCTGCAAGAGATGATCCCGCTGCCTTTTTCCTAATTTTTTTAACACCTTGCGCACGGGTCCCTTCGTATTGTCTTCCGTGAACATGAGCGAGAACGGATCATCCTTATCCTTAGCAAACCGTTTCAGCTGCCCATAATAAGAAGTAAGATACGTGATGATTCTCTGTCTTTGCTCTTTTTCGCTAAAGCCTTGTGCATCGCAAAATAAGGCAATGCTCACCGACATCCGTAGCACATCATATAAATACGAACCAATATAGCCCTCATCGAAGTCATTTACATCATACACAATGTTCCCTTGTTCATTCTGAAACGCACCGAAATTCTCCATATGTAGGTCGCCCTGAATCCATGTCGGTTTATCATCTGGCGTATGATAGGAAAATGGAATTTTCGTCATATCGTAATAAAACAAATATGCGCTCCCCCGGAAAAAACGAAACGGACTTTCCATCATTTCTTTATATTTGATGCTTCGCTTTTCATGATCCAGCTGCATGCACAGCCCATCAAACTCATTTAAAATCGTTTCAATAATATGCTTTCGTAGCACATTCCTAGTATTTTTAACACGATCAAGTAGAACGAACCCCATACAAATCTACTCCTCTCTTGAAATCACGTTATCTAGTTTGCTAATTTGACAGAATAATAATAAATATTAATTCATGTTATCACAGGATAAATTCTCTGTCTGTGAAGATTCAGTTTCATTACATAAAAAAGAGAATTTTTCTTTAAGAGTAAGAAAAATTCTCTTTTTTATTTCATCAGGCAAATATATATAAATGAAACGTTAGAGGTTTATGATTTTCTTTTGATTTTCAGGTAGTTCCGTATCGATCCATAATTCTGTGACCTTAATAGTAGATGGTATTAAAGGATGATTGCGAATCACATCTGCATTATGCTGGTTATCTGGTAATACTTTGCCTCCTGCCAACCATTCACGTAAACTTTCCTCAGGAAGATTCGGATTATTTCTAAAAAGATAATCCAACGTTTGGATTTTCTTTCCTTTCTGTTTATATAGTTTATAAAAGATATCCTCGTTATTCTCCTCTTTCGTTTCAACTACAACGATTTCCTCAATATTTTCCTCGTAAACTGCAAGGATGATGTCCCTCATTAAATCGTCGAAAGGATGAATAACGAAGGGGCTATATCGATGTAATACAATACTATTTTCTGGATTGATAGGTTGAATGAAATGTTCCTGCTCCATTCCCATCACAACTAACACATTTTTCTTTTCATCTTTCCACATCACATTCACCTCATTACTTATTATGAAGGTATCTCACATGTCTCTAAATTGGTTTGCAAATCATCCGAAAGCTTAAAGACCATGACTCTTTCGCCAGTACGTGTACTAATATCGGTGTGAAAACTTACTACTTCTTGATTTGTAATTGAAAATATAATTTCCTTTAAATCATCTTCTCCTGATTCTACTAAGCTATTTCGGCTTTCTTTCACTGATAACAAGCCATCTTTATCTTTACAAACAGAATATTCAGCGGGAGTTAATATACCTTGTAACGAAACTATAACCATATCCCGTAAAATATCTGATTTAACAGAAACGGAACCACGTCCTAGATAATGTTTTTCCCAATGTGTTAAAGCCTTACTTATTTCAGCCTCGAGCGTCCCTTTTGATTTATTCATTATGATCCTTTTCCTTTACTAAAGTTATTTATACGAGAGAATGTGATGTTCCCTTGTATTTTAGCTTTAAACGAGCTGGTAAGCAAAGTAGACAGATCTCATTACGACGACCAACTTTCCCAGTTTCCTTCTTGGTCTATTGATGCTAGTCGAAGCCATCCGTTTCGAACCTTTTGGTGAAATGCTTGATCCTGCTCGAGTAATCGTTTTACATACTCCTTTGGTGCTTGGATAACCACAAGTAAACGTATAGGGGTATGATAGGCTTCTTGATCAGATTGCATGACAGATTGCCAAGAAAGTCCTGATAATAAGTCGCTAGCATTGCCTTGCATCACACCGATGCCGCCTGTCACCGTCTGCGTTGCTTTATTTCCACTCCCATAGTAATGAGGGGCGACAGTTGAAGAATAGTACTGAAGGTTAATCCACTGGGCCACTTTTGCTGGCCCTGCGATAATACCCGAAAGAATTGTACCGTTCTTATCATTTTTCCAGTTATAGTTATGCAGAAACGCTCTTCCCTCTAAAGAGGTGTCTTTTGTAAGTTTTCGATCTCCAATGATAAACGTAGCGTTATTGGCAAGACCCCATTCTGGTCGGATTTCGCTCCAATCTTCAGCATGGCGGTATACCTCTTCCTTTGGATTCTTATAAGTAGAGCTGACATTCGGCAACTGTTCCAATCGTTCGATACTCGCTTTCTCACTCACTTTTGGCAATGCAGTTTGAATAGCAGCAAATGCTTCCTCGGCTGCTTCTGATAATTCCGGCACATATAGCCAACGTAATTCATCCACTGAAGTAATGTGCTCTGCAGCTGCAAAAACGGTATCTTTTGGAATGATAATCCCATCTGCCGCAAGCGACTTTCTTACGTTGGGTAGATTGCATAACGCTGCGAGCACCCGCGCATTAAATCCGCTTGACGCGCCCCCGCAAGCACCGCAGTCCAGGGAAGAAGCATACGGGTTATTCGTACTATGACTTCCATGACCACAAATGACAACAATCGGAGCAAAATGATCGGTAAGTCCCATCATTTTCAGGGCATTGTGCGCATAGTACACTTGCTCTTCATCTGAAAATCCCACCGGCAGTTCCGTTTCAGATGTATGCATACGGCCAAGAGACAATTCAGTGGTCGGCTTTCGAAGCCAGGATTTGCGAAATTTACGGAAGGCATAGCCTGTACTTCGCGGAACAAAGCTACGAGCCAAGGTTTGTAAGCTAAGCCAAGGGCCACTCACCTCAGGTAACAATAAGCTTGCCATCAGATTATGTTTTAATGTCAAAAACGAATTGCTAAGAGAATGAACCGCTTGCCCGCGCTCCTGGTATTGCTGCATAGCAGAAGCCGATGCTGCTTCTTTAACTTTGTACTTTGGTTGAAACATAACGGGTAAGGAACTGTGATTATGCTTACAACCGAGCTCATTCGTTTCAATCGGTAAACCAAAGAAGCCTGCCGTTCCAAACGTTTCAAACGGGCCTGCTTGTTCTAACTTTCGGCGGAAAAGTTCAGAGCGTACATCAATACAAAAAGCAAATTGCGCTGTTGGAACTTTTGCCATTTCAATGGCTGGCTGTTTACAAGTAAACTGATTCTTCAGTTGATTTTCGTACGTTTCTTCCCACGCCTCTAGCCACAGTTTACGACGAACCATTTCATCAAAACGATATGCTAACGTTAGACGGGCTTTCCGCTCTGAAACGGATAACGGTGCCCATGCATCAAGCGGTAGATTTCCCCAGTATGCCCAAGATGCTACTAAAGACTCGAGCTGTACCGTATCCCTTTCTTGCGGAGGCACTGGAAGATAGGAATTCACGAAAGCCCATTCCATAGAAACTCGAACAGCCAAATACTCTGTTAATAACGATTGTTCCCCGGTTGCTTCCTGAGTGCGCCATTTCATCATTCCTGCCCAGCCTGGCAACGCAAGCAAATGGGCCTCCAAATACTCCTGTGTATCAGAATAAGGAATTTCAAGGAGCGAAAGTGATTCTTCTAATGCCTGTTCTGCGTCTTCAGGCCAGTCCTTAAATTGCTTACGGACATCATGATTAAGTGCAGGATCAAATTCAATTAATGACCGCCATGCTTGATAGAAGCCTTTTTCACGATTTGGCATCATCCAAACTGCTTGCGACTCTCCAAGATACAGCTTGCACCATTTGATAAGATGTCGGTTTAGCTTTTTTTCCTCCCGATTATCTGATAACTGTGTCAACCGTTGGCTTACCGTTCGCACTGTTTGTTTATTCGGAGTTATCGAGCTAAAGCGACTAAGCTTTTTTGCCAAACTTTGCAATTCAGAAGTATTGAATAAATCAGCATTTGACTGCTCTTTCGTAAGCGCAGCCAAGCAATACTGCTCTACTACCTTACGTGGCAAGTCGATGGCCTGAGAATCAAGCCAGCGCCGTACTCTCATTTGTAGAAGATCGAGTCGAATCTCTCCTCGGTTACGTGCCGCCGCTATCATCGATTCATTCGGATATATATCTACATCAGCCACATCCTTAAGACGGCGTGCGACCTGTTCAAAAGTTTTCTGTTCTAAGTTAGCCCAAGGACTCCGTGCGGCAAATGCCTGAATGGGGCCAAGTGGTACAATTACGTTGCTCGCAGCCTCCACCAAATCATGTATAGTAAGATATTCAGATACTTTTTCTGCTTGTAACAGATTTGCTACCATTGGATTCATCTTACATTTCCTCCTCGAGTCAGTAATTGCGTCAAATATCGCGGATGACTTTCAACCAAATCATGTTTCGATTCTCCGAAACGGACAAGCCAAAGATATAAAATAGAGAATGGTTTCGATGACCGATTATGCTTAAACCATACTCCTACTCCACTTGCGACTAGCAAAAGTAAAAGAAGGATAACCGCTAGCAAAGTTGGAGGCTGTACGCTGACAGAAATCGTTTCATGTAACAAGTTATAAAAAGCCTTATGAATAAGAAAGAATACAAAAGATGTGCCCGTAAAAAGTACCAGCCCTACAATTCGTTCGATGAAACTTGAAGCTAGAGCAAGCAGCTGTGCCCATGCAACCAATACGGACCATCCTAAAATAAAAGCACTAATCAATTGATACGTCTCTACAGGAGCAGTAAGCCAGAACCCGATTCCCATCAAAAGTCCCAAGGCTCCTCCAACAACAATCCATACAACGGAGATGGACTGCGTTACCTGAGGGATCGAATCTTTACGCTGCGCAGCAGAGCCTGCCTGTAAGAATAGAGTGGATTTAAACAACCCATGTAAAACCGCATGAATAATTGCTGCTAAATAGGCCCCTAATGCGCACTGGATTAACATAAACCCCATTTGTGCAATCGTTGAGCCAACGAGCTGTCTTTTGTAATCAACATGAACAAGCATGATTCCCGTTCCAATTAATACAGAAATACTAGCTATAAGAAGAAGGATGACTTGCGCTACATCCCCGTTAAACAACGGAGAGAAGCGCGTCAATAGAATCCCACCCGCATTCACGATACCTGCATGCATGACAGCGGATATAGGAGTCGGTGTTACGACAGAATCTAATAACCAGCGCTGAAACGGCCACTGGGCAGCAGGAATCATAACTGCAACAAGTAGAAGTAAGTTCATGCCGGTTCGTTGCCAAGAAGCTACTTTTGCAAGACTATCTTTCTCTAAAATAAGGGAAAGTTGATGGTGCCCCGTAGCCATTGTTAACCAAATCACAGCAAGTAGCAGTGCCATCCAGCTAACCGCAAACAAGCGCCCCGTCACCAATCCAGCCAATCTTGCAACGCCCCATTCCTTCTTTAAACGAATAAGCAACGTCAATCCGAAAAGGGTAGCGCCCCAACAAAGAAGCAACAGACGAACGTCGTCGCTGAGCCATGCAACAGAATCAGCAACTGTCGTAAACGTCAACAAAGCAAAATACTTTCGGTAGTACCGATCCCCAAATAAATAACGAACCGAGTAGCGCTGCACAATTAAACCGATCGTAAGAACAAACAACGCCACCAGCCATGATAAGGAATCAAAACGCCAAGGACCAAAGACCATACTTCCCTTCGCCATCACAAGTGCAAACAAAGCAACAAGAGGCGGCAAGGCAAGGATGCCGACATGAACGCGAACATATTGCAACGGAACTTTTGGATATAATAGAAGAATGGCACTAAGCACAGATAAAGCTAATACGAAAAAAAACACAACCGGTAACGCACTTACCATTTCGCTTTCCTCCTCATTGATAATGAAATATCTAGTATTTTTAGCTGTAAAAAAACGAAAAGCCGACACTTTCACAAGCGTAACGGCTCTAACAACCATCACACCATGAAAATGTCGGCTTACTGTTTACTAACCTAAATTGGGTTTTTAAAAAGTCTACCTACCATATATGCAGTTCTAATCCTTATTGCTTACATAAGGATGTTTGTTTTCAATTACCTTCGTTTCGGCCTCTATATCTGTGACTTTTTCACGTAATCAAGTACGCATGTATTGACTAGATGCTAAAGTGATAGAAGTCTTTTAAACTACTTTTCTGGTGAAAATGTTACTATTTTGTGAACGTTCTGTCAAGTCTTTGAATAGGATTTCTTATATACAAACTCGAAAAATCCTTCCTGGTTTTAACACTGCCTTTTATCAAACACTGCCTCGCATATTTCATTGTACATCTCATTTAGACCGTCTTTTGTAGCTTCAAAACTGTACGCATCCTCACGCGCAATTCCAATGTTATTCGCTTCTTGCGTGGCATCCATATTAGCACCAAGAAAGATGAATTCCCAGTTATACTTCTCCTGCTGATTTTTGACAAGCTCCTTCACTTTACTATACGTAAATTCATGGCTAGCATTCTCCATCCCATCCGTTGTTATGACCACAATTACTTTGCCGGGTCTTTCCTCTTCATTTGTTTTTGATAGCCTGCGACCTACGTCAACGATTGTCTTCCCCACTGCATCGAGAAACGCAGTCATACCCCTTACATAATACTGCTTATCCGTCAGCTTTATTTCACTGGCATCGACACCATTCCATACGATTTCATACGCATCATCGAATAAGATCGCTGTGACAATAGTTTTTCCATCTAGTTGTCTCTGATTCTCGATAAACGCATTGAACCCATCAATCGTCTCCGTTTCTAGTCCTCCCATTGACCCACTTCTATCAAGTAAAAAAATAATCTCTGTTAAATTGTTATTCATACAAATCATCGCCTCCTAGTCTTTATGCTATAATAATAGCTAATTTCATCCATTATTTGGTCGCCTACCAAGCGACAATTGGGAGGAACTCCATTGCTTACGACAACACTTTTAACAGAATTGCAGGAATATGTAGACTTCTATAAGAATGAGGTGTTTCTTGAAGTTTACGCAGAAGAAATCGTTCTCCCTGATTTATCTGAAAGCATGCAAACGATCGAACTAGAAGATTACATTAACAAGAAACGCATGCCAACCTTTAACGAGGTATTGTTTTCCTTTATCGATAACAAAGGAACTAGTGACACCGAAATCTACAAAAAGGCATGGATTGATCGCAGGCATTTTTCGAAAATTCGCTCCAATCCGGACTACAACATCGGGAAAAATACCGCCATTGCTCTCGCCTTAGCCCTCGAATTAGACGAGGAAGAAATAGATAGCCTCTTAAGCGCAGCCGGTTACTCCTTATCCGATAGTGATACGTTTGATTTAGTCATTCAGTTCTGCGTAGAAAAACAAATATACGACATCCATCATGTAAATCAAGCCTTGGATTATATTGGTTTGAAGCCTTTAAGTGGGATGATGAAATAGGGGGGAGAATCGTGTATAACAGAAGAACTCCATTTATGCCCGCTCGCGGGGAAAAAGCTTGCGGGTGGTAACAAAAGGACTCCGTTTGTACCCACTCACGGGAAAAAAACTTAGGAGCGGTAACAAAAGGGCCCCGTTTTTGCCCGTTCTCGAGAAAAAAGCCTGCAAACAGTAACAAAAGGACTCCGTTTTTGCCCGTTCTCGTAAAAAAAGCTTGCGAGCAGCAACAAAATGCCCGCACGAAAGGTTACCAGTATTTCTATTTACTCGGTTTCTCCATTCATTTTTTTCTTAAAGGTGAAAATGGCAACGATCATGATGATAACTGCGTAGCCAATGACCCACCAAAGGTGCGGTAAAATTGATGCATAGTCTCCAGAAATAGCGGCTCTACCCGCATCTACGGCATGAGCAAACGGAAGTGCGTAGGAAATTGATTTGAACCAGCCACCGACCAGATTCAAATCAAACCAGGTGCCGCTAAGCCATGCGCTCAGGTTCGTTAAAAGTGCTCCGCATATGCTACCGACCTGCTTATCATTAAATATACTACCCGCCAACAGTCCGATTCCGATAAAAAACACAGCTGCAGGTATGAGCACAATCAAGGAAAGCAAAACATTTGCATTGACCGGTAATCCTAAAAAAAAGGCAGCAATATAGCAGATGACCATTTGAATAATAGCTATTGGTAGTAACGGGAGTGAGTACCCCATAATATAATTGGAAGCAGAAAGCGGAGCCGTGAACAATCGCATTAAAAATGATGTGCTTCGATCTTTCGCTAGTAGCATTCCAGAGAAAAGTGAGATGAAAGAAAGACCGAAAACAGCTATGCCAGGAATGAGTTTATCAATGACAAACAAACTAACAGGAATATTCGCTTGTATGGCAGATAGTAGAAATAATATGATCAACGGAAAGCCTATCCCAAATGCCAAATTCAAAGGATCTCTCAGAATCTCCTTCCCGTTACGCACTGCAAGAATAAATGATTTCATCGTTCTCCCTCCTCTTCAGTTGCTAGTAAAACAAAGGCATCCTCAAGTGTTTTCGTACTCGTCTTTGCCATCAATTCTGCTGCTGTTCCAACTGCTTTTAATCTTCCTTTCACCATGACCCCGATACGGTCCGAAAGGGCTTCTGCTTCCTCCATATAATGGGTTGTAAGAATAATAGTCATACTTCCTTTCAACTTTTCAATCGCAGCCCATAGTTCCCGTCTTGCTAACACATCCAATCCGAGAGTTGGTTCATCTAGGAAAAGGATTTGCGGGTTCGAAATAAGGGCCATCGCAATACTAAGACGTCTTTGCATTCCTCCCGATAACGTTTTTGCTTTAGCTTTGGACACTTCCGTAAGTCCAAACGTTGTAAGCATCTCCTCGACTTTATGATTGACCGCCTTCTTGTCGAACCCGTGTATTTGCGCAATTAATGCTAGATTTTCTTTTACAGATAAATTACGAGCTACAGCCGTTTCCTGTGGTGACACATTAATCTTTTCTTTTACTGCGAGAGGATTGGAAACAATATTGTCTCCAAATAGCGTTGCATCACCAGATGTTGGACTATTTAGGCAAGTTAACATCTTAATCGTAGTCGTTTTTCCTGCTCCGTTCACGCCAAGCAGTGCAAACAGCTCACCTTGTTCAATTGAAAGATTGAGAGAATCTACAACGGTTTTATCCTTGTATCTCTTTGTCAAATTCGTAGTTTGGATGGCAATCATTTTTCTTCCCCCTCATATTCCTGTGCCTGAAAAATTTCCTTTGCAAACTGCAGGAACTCCTCGTTTTTTACAATTGCAATCCCTTGTGCCTCATCGCCCAGAACGAGTAAGCTATCTCCTGGAGGAATTTCAAATATCTCTCTCGCTTTTTTGGGAATCACAATTTGCCCACGTTCTCCCACCTTCACCGTCCCAAATATGTGTTTCCCTATCGGCCGAATCCCAAGTCCACCCCGATCATCCTTATAATTCACAAGATCATCCAATGTCACACCAAATAGCTTTGCCAAAGCTAAACAATTATTTATATCCGGTACCGTTTCTCCGCTTTCCCATTTCGCAACGGCTTGTCTCGAAACATTGATTTTATCTGCAACTTCCTCTTGCGTATACTTGCTAAGTTTTCGTAAGGCTTTCAGATTCATACAAATCATACTTTTCACACCCCTTGTCTTCAGTATACTTCGCTTATCTGAATATTCTACCAACCAGATGTTACAAAAAATGTTAGTCTACGTTTACATTCCTTCTAGCTATCTATCCACGTTTTCCCCACAAAAAAATCGAGGTGCACCATGCACACCCCGATAACTCGACTGAATCAACTGCTTTACCCTATTGCGTTTCGTCCTTACGATTCTACCCGTTTCTTAAAGTTATCTAAAATAGCCTGCCAACCGCTTTGCTGCATTTCAATAGAATTGGCGGCTTCTGCTTCAAACTCTTCCACTACCTTCGTTTCATTTCCGATTGCTTCAAACGTAATGCTTACCTTTCTCCCATCGCCAAGGGTATACGAAATGAACTGGTGTAGTTGCACCTCATCATAGGTTCCACCAAAGTCAAATCCGAAACTTCCATCTTTTGCTTCCATTCTGCTTGAAAATTTGCCGCCGACCCGCAAATCATTTTCTGCATGTGTTGTGTGCCAATCGTCTGAAGCATGACTCCATTGTTTAATATATTCTGGCTCTGTCCAATATGTCCAAACCTTTTCTACTGACGCATGAACGGTTGCTTCTACTGTAATGGTTGAGTTTGTATTTTCTTCCATTTTTCAGCCTCCCTAATATATGTTTTCCTCAGAATGACTGCCAAATATTGACTATTGCTATTACGCTCATTATACACGGTACGGTTTCCTAACTGCAACTTGCACACCCCTTAGCTTTCTAAGCCTAGAACCTGGTGTACAATAGTTCTATACATACATATTTTTTAAATAGATGAGGAGCGAAGAAACGTGAGCGATGGAGACTCTTTAGCTGAGCTTAAAACTAGTTTCCCGTTTTTAACGAAACTCAAGCCGGTCATGCTAAAAAAGTTTATACAAACGATTCAAATTGATTCTTATCCTGCAGGGACAAGGATTCTTGAAGAAGGAACTGCTTGTACCAATTTGGTGTTTGTTCTTGATGGAATCATACGCGTATACAAGCTTTCACCGGAAGGAAAAGAAATGACTTTATATCGACTGAGAAATGGGGAAACGTGCGTTTTAAGTGTATCCTGTATTATGGGAAACTTACAGTATCCCGCAATGGCAGAGGTGGAAGAAGGAGCTACCCTCGGAGTTATTCCTGCTTCCTTTTATCAAGAGCTGTTTGCACAAGAACCAGCTTGTCAGCAATTCATTTTTCATACGATCTCGACTAGATTACAAGAGGTCATGCTATTAATTGATGAAGTTGTGTTCAAAAACATGGACGAACGACTTGCTCATTTTATCCTCCATAATCTAAATCACCATGAACGCGAAGAAAAACTAGACATAACCCATGAAAAAATAGCAATTGAATTAGGAACAGCACGAGAAGTGATTAGTAGACTTCTGAAAGATTTTGAAAAGAAAAATATAGTACATTTAGCACGCGGTAAAATTATCGTGAGAGATATAGAAGGATTAAAGAAAATCGCAGGAATGTGACTTTGTCACGGAACCTTTTCTTAAATAGGGCTATGCTAGATGCATAGGAAACCTACTATAAGAGGAGGGCTTTGCATGAAAAACGTGGGAAGTACGGATAAGGTAATTCGCTATATCATTGGTGTGGTCTTATTAAGTCTTTTATTCATCATTCCAAGCAACTTGAAATATATAGGATTACTAGGCTTAGTTCCGATTCTAACTGCAGCCTTTGGTTTTTGTCCGCTATACGCTATCTTTGGGATTAAAACGTGCCCTGTTAAGAAGTAAAAAAATGCGAAAATAACTGATAATTACCCTTAAATGAAAGAAGCTGGATAAAACGAAACGTTTTTATCCAGCTTCTTTTTTCGTTTAGAGACCTTCTAAACATCCCAATCGAATAAATGTAGAAATTAAGCTAATTCTCCTAAAAACAATTCTATATCTTCATCAACCGTTCCCATTCCTGCTATTCCAAAGTTCTCTACTAGCACTTTCGCCACATTTGGTGAAAGGAAAGCTGGAAGTGTTGGTCCTAAGTGGATGTTCTTAACGCCTAGATATAATAATGATAATAATACGATTACAGCTTTTTGTTCATACCATGCTATATTATAGGATATTGGAAGTTTATTCACATCATCCAATCCAAATACTTCCTGAAGCTTTAATGCAATAACAACTAGTGAATAGGAATCATTACATTGTCCTGCATCCAGTACTCTTGGGATTCCACCGATATCGCCAAGTTCTAATTTATTATATTTGTATTTTGCACATCCTGCAGTTAAGATAACAGTATCTTGTGGAAGTTTTTCTGCAAATTCCGTATAGTAGCTTCTTGATTTCACTCTACCGTCGCAACCAGCCATTACAAAGAATCTCTTTATTGCACCTGTTTGAACAGCATCTACAACCTGATCAGCAAGAGCCATTACTTGATTATGAGCAAATCCACCCACAATTTCTCCCGTTTCTATTTCAGTTGGAGCTTGGCACTTTTTAGCCATAGCAATTAATTCTGAGAAATCCTTATTTCCGTTTTCTTCTTCCTCAATATGCTTACATCCGGATACACCTGTTGCTCCTGTTGTAAATAATCGATTCTTATATGAATCTTTTGGAGGAACGACACAGTTTGTAGTCATGAGAATAACTCCATTAAACTGTTCAAACTCTTCTCCTTGTTTCCACCATGCGTTTCCATAGTTTCCTGCAAAGTGAGCATTCTTCTTAAAGGCTGGGTAATATTGCCCCGCAAGCATCTCACCATGTGTATACACATCTACGCCAGTTCCTTCTGTTTGCTCAAGTAGCATCTCAAGATCTTTTAAATCGTGACCAGAAATTAAGATTCCGGGATTGTTTCTTACCCCAATGTCCACCTTCGTAATTTCAGGATGTCCATATGATTCTGTATTCGCTTTATCAAGTAAAGCCATACCCGTTACACCATATCTTCCTGCCTCTAATGCAAGCGCAACTAAATCATCTGCGGATAAGGAATCGTCCAATGTAGCAGCTAACGCTTTTACTATAAATCCATGAACGTCAGCATCATTATATCCTAAGTTCATCGCATGCTTCATATATGCTGTTAAACCTTTCAGCCCATATACGATCAGTTCTCTTAAGCTTCTTATATCTTCGTTTTCAGTTGCCAATACGCCAACCTGTTCCGCCTTCGCATCAAACTCACTACTATTGACAGCTGACCATACCGCAGCATCTGGGATACCTACTTCGTTTGCTTTCATTCCAAATAATTTCTTAAAGAAACTACTATCACCATTCGCTTCCCAAACCTGTACACCAGCTTTTAAAACTTTCGCTTTTAACTCTTCTCTTAATGATAACGTTTCTTTTACTCGATCTAAAAGTGCTTCTCTATCAAAATTTACATTCGTGATGGTCGAAAATAAATTTTCCGTTACATATTTGTCGACATTAGCATCCATAATCCCAACTTTTCTTGCTTCCATACTAATGATTGCTAATCCCTTCGTTACATAAACCAATAAATCCTGCGTATTTGCAACATCTGCCGTTTTCCCACACACACCTTGTATCGTACATCCTGTTCCTTTAGCAGTTTCTTGGCATTGAAAACAAAACATATTTGACATGAAATACCTCCTGTTTTGCTATTTTATTTGTTCTTTCTGTGTCATTATTATATTGTATCTATGAATTCAATTCGGTATCTGGAGATACAAAAGGAATGATATTAACATGAAAAATGTCTATTTAGATATACCTGACAACTTACCTTTATTTCATGGAATAGAAAAGAACGAAATGGTTTCCCTCTTACAATGCTTAACTCCCCAAATACAAAGCTATGGCAAAAACGAAACGATTGTAACGGTCGGTGAATCAATCGACAAATTTGGCCTGATTTTAGAAGGCGAAGCAACGATTGTGAAAGAAAACGCCGTTGGAAACAGGGTCATTATGACCGTCGTTAAAAAAGGGGATTTATTTGGGGAAATGCTCGTATTCTCAAGTCATAAAACATGGCCGGTATCCGTACGAGTCCAAACATCATGTAAGGTTTTATTTCTTACACATGCTGACCTTATCAATCGATGCGCAAACAATTGCACTTGGCATACCTCCATGCTCCATAATTTTATGAAAATAATATCAGATAAATCTATAATGATGAACAAGAAAGTAGAATACCTTTCAATCAAAAGTATACGCGGAAAAATCTGTGCCTACTTATTGGAACAATACCAAAAAACAAAAAGCAACACGATTATCTTATCCTTAAAACGAAACGAACTCGCTGATTTCCTAAATGTATCAAGACCATCAATGTCGAGGGAAATATGCCAAATGAGGGATGAGGGGATAATTGATTTTCACTTATCTACGTTTAAAATAAAGGATCTTGAGGCATTGAAGGGGTTTTGTGATTACTAATAGGGAGGGAGATACGTATACAATTCAAATATGAATTATCAGGTCACGGGTGAGCAAAAGGATTTATTGAATCCCATTCGCAAAAATGCGAATTTAATCCTAGTTACTTAACAGATGCTTTTGGTGACTTGATCCTTCCCGCAATGATTAACTGTTAGTAATAAAAAGGTACCTCTCAAAAATACTTTGTGTAAAGAGAAAGGTACCATTCTCATTTTATTTTTTTGTTACATTTACATTGTGTAACGGGTAATTGCTAAACAGTCATTTTCCAACTCGATAAAGTCAACCAGCTTTCCTTTTCCTTATAATCAGGCATTATTTTTCCAACAAGACGCCAGAAGGATCGGTCGTGGTTAAGATGAACCATATGGCACATTTCGTGAACGACTACATAGTCGATTACTTCCCGTGGTGCCATTGCCAGTCTCCAATTGAATGTTAACTGCCGTTTTGAATCACAGGTTCCCCAAGTATTTTTGCTATCCGAGATACGAAAAGAACGTGGTTTTGTTTTGAAGTTGCTTTGATAGGAGGATATGCTCTTCTCCACTAAAAACCTACATTGCTGGTAATAAAATCGTTTTAAAGTTTGTTTTATTTTTTCAGTGTCAAGCTGCTTTACATAAATATGTAGCTTTTCTTCTTTAAACACTACATGTTCTTGCGTTATATTTATATCTTGAAAGATTTGTATGGGATAATTGTTTCCTAAATAAAGAAAACTCTCACCATACTCATAGACCTTTTTCTGCGGTCCAAGCAGCCTACCCTTCACTTCTAATAATTTTTGCTGAATAAGATTCCATTTTTCCTCTACTAACTGAAGTACTCTATCATCAGATGTCCCTTTCGGAGCCTGGACCTCCACATTTCCATAACTATCTATCGTAATTCCTATAGATGTACGATTACGATTTTTGTACTTGATCTCAAAACGGATTGTCTCCCCTAAGTAGGTATGTATCATCTCATCACCTGTATGATTCTTTCATGCATTATCCTCTGTATTTGAGAGCCAACCCTTTTAAGAAATTCCTAGCGTATTTATCTCCGCACTCTTTATAATTCTTATGCCCTTCTTTTCTTAAGAAAGCGCCGAGTTCTCCTTTTGAAACCGTGATTCCTGCTTTTTCGAATATATCCAGCGTATCCTCAGTAGTTAATGCTAATGCTATTTTTACTTTCTTTAACAGGAGATTATTAACGTTTGGACTTTTCTTTATAGATGGCTCTGGCGTATCAGGCTGTCCTGGTTTGGGCTCTTGTTTTCCTCTTTTAAAAATAATAAAACCATTTAAAAATGAATCTAACATACTGTTGTTACATTTTATTTGATCGTCACTTTCAGCATCATCATCTGATTTTGTGAGAATTTTGATTACTTCTGGTACTGTTACATCCACACCGCCAAGTTTAAATATCTCTGCCATTTCTTTATTTTTTATTTCCATTGCATATCTCAAGCGAATTAATATATCGTTATTCTCCACAATAAACCTCCTATTTTTTTTAAATTAGTGCCTGTACTCTAAAGTAACAGAGATCTTCATACCAATCTATCTTATTTCAATCCTTACCTCTTCCTCGACCTGTACCTTTTTATGAAAGTGATAGTAATTGTATTTAGAGTTTCCCTGCTTTTACTTTTATAACCCTACCTACTCAAACTACAAAAATATGCTATATTATTGCTGCTTACACCATTGATGCAGATAATCCTAATTCAGTCACAACAAAACCACCGGCACATTTAATCTTATACTACTTCGTTGTAAATTGGATATCAAAAAAGTAAATAGGCAACTCCCTAATAGTTAGTTGCCTTACTTTAAACCAAGTTGCGTCACACACTCCACATGGCTTGAGTGGTGATCGCAGACACGTTATGTAGCAGTGTATACCTTTCAAATTAAGTTTTCATTTTTTGAGTACATTGAAAGTCTATCTATATTTAGAATCACACCTAATTGTTGTAAAAAGTCTAAGCATCCCTGGGACATTTTAGAACGTTCCTACAATTCTAACCCTACAATCCCGAAGCCCCCAGGTCCAGAGTGAGTAGAAATCATAGCACCCGCCTGAATCCATTTTACATTTTCAAAACCAGTTTCTTTTGCGATTTCATCCATCCGTTGTTTGATACTTTCATTGAGTCCGATTGAGTATAGAAAATAAAGTTGTTCTCTATCAATGTTGTATTGATTTAAATAATCTTGCATGAGTTTTTCTGCAACTCCGCTCATATTCCCACGATATTTTTTAGTTGAAACAAGGTTTCCTTCAATTAATTCAATGCATGGTTTTATTTTTAACAAAGCCCCTCCGAGATAAGCAATATTACTTACTCGTCCACCCGCTCTTAAAAATTCTAAGCTGCCGGGAATGAAAGCCAGCCTTGATTTAGGAACCTTTGATTCTATTTTTTCTATTAAGCGAACAGGTTCAATCGTAGGTTCTTTCTCTAACATGGTAACAGCATACATCACAATTGCGGTTAATCCACCTGTAACGTTCAAAGCGTCAATTAGAAAAAGATCCTCAAAATCTTCCGCTGCAATTAGCGCATTTTGAAAGGAAGAAGATGCCTTAGACGTATAACCAATATGAATAATGACACAATCAGGAAAATCCACTTTTATTTTCGAAAAAAAATCCTGATACTCATAAGCATTTGTAGAAGTTGTAGACGGTATTTTTTTTGTACGCTCATAATATTCATAAATATCGTTTACGGGTAACGAACCATCTAAATAATCTTGTCTGTCCATGATAACATGCATTGGGACTACTTGAACTGCATGTTTGTCAGCTAAATCTTTTGGTAAATCCGCTCCACTCTCTGTCGATAAAATAATCCTTCTCATTTTATGTCCCCTTCCATCTTATACAGTCATTACAGTTCGTGCTTCATCATTATGAATCACTCTAACTATACATGAAAAGAGCAGAAAGTTAATCATCTTCAAGATACGAAAAGAGGCAACGCCCATGTGTTAGTTGCCTTTCTTTAATATGAGTTGCGAGACGCACTCCACATGAGTAGTCTGCGGAAACATATCCACCGGCTGAATCTCTTCTGTCCTAAATCCTCCATCCTCCAAGATCCGCAAATCTCTTGCCAGCGTTCCCGGATTACAAGAAACATACACCACTCGCTTTGGTTTCATTGCGATGATCGTATCCAGTAGCGCTTGGTCACAGCCTTTTCGCGGCGGATCAACAACAATCACATCTGCAGTAATACCTTGCTTGTACCACTCAGGTATAACTTTCTCTGCTTCACCAACAGCAAATTCTACATTCGTAATCCCATTTAATTCGGCATTGCGGTTCGCATCTTCAATCGCTTCTTTCACGATTTCAACGCCGTATACTTTCTTTGCTTTTTGCGCTAAAAATAAGGATATCGTACCGATGCCGCAGTAGGCATCAATGACCGTCTCTTCACCATTTAACCCTGCGTACTCGAGTGCTTTTTCGTAGAGTACTTTCGTTTGTACTGGGTTGACCTGGTAGAACGATCTCGCGGAAATAGCAAATTGCACGTTTCCAATGGAGTCACGGATGGATTCAGAGCCGTATAGGACGGTTGTTTTGTCTCCGAAAATAACGTTTGTGCGCTTGTCGTTTACGTTTTGCACGATGGATGTGATGTGCGGGAAAGTTGTGACAAGCTCGTTTATGATTTCATCACGGCGCGATAGATGGGCGGTTCTTGTAATGAAGACGATCATAATTTCGCCCGATACCTTGCCGTAGCGTGCCATGACATGGCGCAGCGTTCCTTTATGCGTTTGTTCATCGTAAGCGCGGACGCCGTATTTGTTGCAGATTTCTTTTACTTGCTGGACGAGCTCGTCATTTTGCTGCATTTGGATGAGGCACTTGTCCATATCGATGATGTCGTGCGTTCCTTTTTTATAAAATCCGGCGATTAATCCGGCTTCACTTTCTCCAATTGGTACTTGAGCTTTGTTGCGATAGCTCCATGGCTCTTCCATGCCGAGCACAGGATGAACGATTATGTCCGTTAGCTTGCCGATACGCTGCATAACGTCTTTCACTTGTTTTTCCTTCATTTTTAATTGGCCTTCATAGGTCATGTGCTGGATTTGGCAACCACCGCACTCTTTATAGACCGGGCAAGGAGGCTCTTGGCGGAACGGACTTTCTGTTTTTAGTTCGATCAATCGGCCAAATGCGAAGTTTTTGTTGACCTTGATGACTTTAATTTGTGCCTGTTCACCTGTTAATGCGTCTGGTACGAAAATTGGATAGCCGTCTACTTTCGCAACGCCGGCTCCCTCATGCGTAATGTCTTCAAATACTACATCTATATATTCATTCTTTTGAACTGGTGGTGTCATGTATTTACCCTCTTTTTTTCGGATTTGCTGCGTTTCATTGTACCATATCTTGTCTTGATTTTCCTATTGGTCGTTCATCAGGAACATGCAAGAAAAATAAAAAATTAGGAACAATACATGTATCTTTATATCCAACCTTACATCAAACTACTTAAAGGAGATGAACAACTAGAAATGAAAAGGGCCTTCGTTATCTTTACTTTTCTACTCAGTATATTCTTTGCTATTCCTTCCGCATCTGCCTATCACGTATATCCAGGTGATCTTTCCAAAAATAGAATTACCTATTCTCCCCTTACATTTGACTCTACTTCTGCTACCGTATCTATTAAAAATCCTACAGGAAATTGGAAGGAAATTAGCTATTTCATATGGAGAACGGCTGATGGAACTAGTAATAAGAAGTCCATCTCCTCTTCGGATAGATCGAACCAGTTTTCGCTTGTATTTGATACAAAAGATTTTATGAATAAGCGCGGAGAATATACAATTGAAGCTTACGGAACCAAACAAGAAGGTACTCCTATCCTCCTTGGACAAGATACCATTACGTTTTCTCATGAGATTCCTATTTTGATGTACCATGCAATTGATGACTATCATGGTGTGGGGATTAAAGATTTATTTGTATCGCCAGCCCAATTTGAAAAGCAAATGCAGTACTTAAAAGAAAATGGATATACGTTGTTAACATTCGAACAATGGAATAAACGATTTGAAGTGAATAAGCCTATTTTTGTTACATTTGATGATGGAATGAAAAACAATAAGAATGCATTCATTGTTCTAACCAAATTAAAGGATTCCTCCTTTACCCCGAAAGCAACTGCTTATGTTATCGCAGACACTGTTGGTTCTTCTTGGCTATCACATGACGAGATCAAAGAGATGGTGAACTCTGGAATATTCTCGATTCAATCTCACACTCTTTCTCATGCTGATCTTCCAACTCTGCCCAATCCTGAGGCAGAGCTGAAAGGTGCTAAGGAACAAATTGAATCCATTACAGGAAAACCTGTGATTGCTTTATCCTACCCGTTTGGTCACGTAAACGACAAGGTTGTTGAGGTAGCAAAGAAATATTACAAATTCGCTACAACTACAAAGCCCGGATACTTCGAAGAACGTGGAAAACCAAATGAACTTCTTCTGCAGCAACGCATTCGTATCCATCATTCCACAACGATGGAGCAATTTGCTGCACTTCTGAAAGACAGGTAAGTTCTTGGGCCATTAGCAGGGAATTGGAAATCCTACAGCACCAATTCATTCTGTTAAAAAACATGCAGGTAGTACCTTTTATCGTCTGCAGGAACATATGATAGATGCTTTGGAGGTCAGTTCGTTCCCGCTACAGCTGTTTTTCCATGTTTACGGGAACGATTCACTCCCTTTCGTTCTTGCAAACCCTCTTTTCCCTCGTTCACGGGCACAATCCTCTCCCTTTTCTTCCCGCCCCGTCCGTTTTTCCACTCCCACAGGCACAATTCTCTCCCTTTTCTTCCCTCCCCAGCTGTTTTTACACTCCTGCAGGCACAATCCTCTCCCTTACGTACTCACCACCTTCGTGAAAAAATAAAAAAGACCGATGTTCACCACCGGTCCGTTCCACTCTTATTTAAACAAATGTATATACGTAAACACCCCTAAAATCGATCCTAAGATCGGAGCAACTACAGGTACCCAGGCATATTTCCAGTCTGAGCTTCCTTTGCCCTTGATCGGCAGGAGTGCATGTGCTAGACGTGGCATAATGTCGCGGGCTGGGTTTAAGGCTGGGCCAGTTGGACCCCCAACGGAAAGAACGAGCGCCCATACTAGGAAGCCGATTGCGATGTGGGCCGTGAATTTATCCTGCCCCATTAGCGGAGAGTGAACGATTCCTAAGGCACCAAAAACGAGAATAAATGTACCAATAAATTCAGTCAAAAAGGCGTTCAAATTGGAGCGTTTGTAAGCCGCGACAGAACCGAAGCAACCGAGTATGTCGACTTGATCTTCCGTATCATCCATGAATGGCTTGTACATAATCCATACAATAATAGCGCCAAGGAATGCACCAATCAACTGCGCCAAAATATACGGACCTACTTTCTCCCACGGAAATTCACCATTTAACGCAAGTCCAAGCGTGAATGCTGGATTAATATGATTTCCGCTAATTCCTCCGAAAATGACGGCTGGCATCATGACGGCAAATCCCCACCCCGTGGAGATGACCATCCAGCCGTTCTTATGTCCCTTTGCACCTTTTAAATGTACATTGGCCACAACGCCGTTTCCTAATATCACCATGAGTGCGGTGGCAAATACTTCTGCGATGTATGCTGTCATAGTCTGTTCCTTTCCTAGTTAAGAATGAAATTGTAACCTATATAAGAAATCGTTCCCATATGTTCAAGGCTACAATCATGCTATTTTAATTGTTGGATTTTCTATAATGTTTACCGAAAAAAATGTGGTAGAAAGATGGAGGGGTAGGGAAAAAAACAAAGCAATACAGCGACCAGAAATAGACATCTTTGTTCACAAAACAGTCGCTATTTCCGCGAAGCCGCTTATCTTTTCTTTTCTGCTTTCCTACGATTTTCAGCAACGCGAAATAAAACAATTTGTTTGATTAATTCATAAGGTAGCGGCTGATCAATGGGAAACTGTACGGTTCCTTTGGAGCTTTTATAGGAAGATAACTTCTGCCCAAACGCAGTAATACCGCTTGAAGTTGGGTAAAAACCGATATGCTTTTTGTATGCCGCAAAGTATACGAGGTTTCCGTAGTATGCGAAGGTCGGCATTTGATAACTAATCTTTTCTTCTGCTTCGGGTGCGCATTCTTTAATTACCTGTCTCAGCTTGAATAACTTCTCTTGTACGTCAGGGGGAAACTGCAAGATGTATTCATCGATTGATGCAAATGTTACTTTGTTTTTTTCCATGACTTCTCCTCCTGAATCTACATTTTATCCCACTCTTTGTGGGCAGTAAGTAACCAAAACCAGTTGATTGATGACCGGCAACTATGATTTTCACTCGAAACAGTAACTAAAGCAGTCGATTGATGACCGGCTATCTTGATTTTCGCTCGAGGCGGTAATCAATGCCCTGTTTATGTTCCCGTTGAAACGCATGATCCACTATCGAGGGCAGCAATCTAGTATCTATGAGTAAAGAAATTACTACAAGTTCCGTTATTGGTTAGGCAAAGAAATAAGGTACTTTCTCTAGGTATGTAAGAGAGTGATACCTTTTTCAGTGCCCCCACTGAGGGAAGTTTCACTTTATTGTCATTATCATACTTGCTGGAACACCTTCTTACAAGTCCTCTATTTTTCTTTTCGAAGCATGCAAGAAATTCCTAAAATGTGGAACACTATCCGTATGTTTATGAAAGAAGGGATTTTATGAGAATTGCTGTTCTGTTTATGATGTTCATTCTTTTCCTATCTTCTCCTACATTAGCCGCCCCGAAAACCGAAATTATTCATGATCAACCAATAGGAGATGCATCTTCAGTCACGCTCTCCCTTGTACATACGCCGGCTAGAACAGATGAAGTCATGTACCGGGTTTGGCGCACTGCGGATGGTCCTTCAAGCGCTAAAACCTTTACGTCTACTGACAAACAGTCAAACTTTTCCTTAGTACTTGCTACCAAGCAATTTGAATCACAGCGAGGCCAATATGAGATAGAAGCAGTAAGAGTAAAGAAAAAGAAGCCAATGATCACAATTGCCAAATCAACTGTAACGTTTCAGCAATACGTTCCTATTTTAATGTATCATTCGATTGCGGAATTTAAGGGAAGTGGCTTAGAGGAACTATATGTTTCTCCCGCAAACTTCGAGGCGCAGATTCGCTATTTAAAAGAACATAACTATACCCCTTTAACGTTTGATAGATGGAATGAAATAAACACAGTTAACAAGCCAGTATGCATCACCTTTGATGATGGCTATGAAAACAATATAAATGCCTATGAAATTTTCAAAAAGATGAAAAGCGATCATTTTAGACCGTCCGGTACTATATTTGTCATCGCTGGTTTTGTTGGTAAGCATCATCGATTAACAGCTGATCAGCTACGGGATATGTCACAATCAGGTTTCTTTTCCATTCAATCGCATACGATGTATCATCCTGATTTGCCCGAAGTAAAAAATATTCAGGAAGAATTAGAAAAGTCAAAGGATGTAATAGAAGCAATGACAGGAAAGCCCGTCATGGCCTTTGCCTATCCATACGGTCACTATAATAAGGATATCATGCAGCAGGCTATGAAATATTATCAATTTGCTGTAACCGTTCGCCACGGACTCTTTATTGAAAAAGGAGCACCGGACGAATATTACACCATGCCACGCCAGTTTGTTCAATATTCAACGACTATCGAGCAATTTGCTAATCTATTGCAACCACATGCAGTCAGTAACCATCATTCTAGCTAGCCCGCTTTATTCAAGCGGGCTAGTCTTCATTGATTGTTCATAAAAACCATTCCCTACCTTAAAGCATTATGGTATATTGAAATCAATTTCAAACAAAGGAATGAAGCGAATGAAATATGCACTAGTTCTCCTACTTACACTCTTATCACTTACCGGATGCTCCTTCACATCTCAGCAATCAAAACACGCAACTAGCGAAGTCCCTACACAAACACCTGTTGTAAAAAAAGCAACTACTCCATCCGCGCAAGGTCTCATTACATGGGATGCTATTACTTACAAATCAACACAAACGACACTCTATATGAAAAATCTCCAAGATACCTTTACAGAAGTGCAATACATGATTTGGCGTATCGCAGATGGTCCAAGTAGCGCTCGTCATTTTTCATCTAAAGATACTTCTAATCACTTTTCACTCCCTTTTTCTTTGCAAATATTTGACTACAAACGCGGGGAATATCAAATTCAAACAGTAGGTGTAAAAGCAGATGGTTCGAATACACCACTCGCTTATTCTACGATCACATTTGAGCAGAAAATTCCAATGTTAATGTATCACGGCATTGATGACTACCGCGGGGTGGGATTTAAAAGCTTATTTGTTCCACCTGCTCAATTCGAATCGCATGTGCAGTACTTAAAAGATAACGGATACACTCTGCTTACCTTTGAACGATGGAGTGAACGAAACCGCGTAAACAAACCTATTTTCCTTACTTTTGATGATGGAATGAAGGATAACCTAAATGCATATAACGTACTGAAAAAACTAAAGGATGCTTCCTTTCAACCTGCAGCAACTTTTTATGTTATTTCTGCCTTAATTGATAAGGATGGATACCTATCTGCAAATGATATAAAGTCGATGTCTGACTCAGGGATTATCTCGTTTGGATCTCATTCCGATACGCATGACTTTCTAACAAAAGTACCCAATCTTGAACAAGAACTTCAAGATTCCTCTAGAAAAATTTCAGATGTAACGGGAAAGGCAGTTGTTTCTCTCTCCTATCCCACTGGTGTATATAATGATAAAGTCGTCGGGATTGCAAAAAATTATTATGATTTTGCCGTCACATCAGATGATGGACAGTTTATTCAAAAAGGATTACCGAATGAACGCTACTTAATAGAACGGATCTATATTACACCAACCATGTCGATGAATCGTTTTATCAATGTGATACAAGAATAATAGCAAAACCTACCCATTCTATTTCCTATTTCATTGTAAATCGAATGTAAATTTTTTAAGAAAATATAATGATCTTGCAAACTTTATTTATTGTTTGGTATAGGGTGGTATGATGACAAGTGGAATTATATATAAAGGGATGAAGAATAAAATGATAATGAAATATGTGTCTGTACTGCTTCTTGCCTCTGTTATTACCACTGGCTGTTCATCAGCGATTCATTCAATTGCTTCTGCTCCTAAGGCGGTTGCGAAGCAGGTAAGTAATCCTATTCCCACTTCACAAGGACTTATAACCTGGGACTCTATTAATTACGAATCGAAACAAACCACTATCTATACAAAACAATTACGGGATTCCTTTTCAGAAGTACAATATCGAATTTGGCGCGTAGCAGACGGCGAAGGTAGCGGGAAAGTTTTTTCTTCTAAAGATACTGCTAATCAATTTGCTTTGCCTTTCTCTTTGGAGTCGTTTGATTGGAAACGAGGCGAATATCAGATTGAAGCAACTGGCGTTACATCTGATGGTACTAAAATTCCTCTCGTACATTCAGCTATAATTTTTCAGCAAAGTGTTCCTTTTTTAATGTATCACGGGATTGATGAATATCACGGACAAGGAATTAGAGGGTTATTCGTTTCACCTAGTGCCTTTGAAGCACAAATGAAATATTTAAAAGAAAATGGATATACGTTGCTAACATTCGAACGATGGAATGATATTAACAAAGTTAACAAGCCTATTTTTGTCACATTTGATGACGGTATGAAAGACAATTTAAATGCATTTTACATTTTTCAAAAGCTGAAGGATGATCATTTTCAACCTACAGCGACTGCTTATGTGTTACCCGGATTCTTTGGGAAACCTGGATACTTATCAACGGACGAAATAAAAATGATGTCTGACTCTGGCGTATTCTCAATTCAATCCCATACAGTCAATCATGCAAATTTACCTTATGTACCAAATGCGGAACAGGAGCTACGAGAATCAAAGGATAGAATTGCCCAAGTAACAGGAAAACCAGTTATTGCTATCGCTTATCCAGTTGGATATTATAATGACAATATCGTAGAACTTACTAAGAAATATTATGACTATGCTGTAACTACGAAAAAAGGGAAATTTATTGAAAAAGGCGAGCCCAATGAGAAATATGTTATTAACCGATTCGATATTACTCCTATTATGACCATGAATCAATTTACAGAAAACATACAAGAGAATAAATAAAGTGAAAAGGGATTGTCACAAAGACGCATACGTCTTGTGACAATCCCTTTTCACTTTACGTCTTTACTTCACGCGGGATAAATACATCCAAATAATGATACAAATTCTCAAATTCCATTGGCGTATCGCCTCCGTATTCACCGTCTAAATTAATCATTAATTTATCTGGTGTATTTACTTTTATACGGTTCGCCTGTGTATAAAGAATTTGTGGATTGTTCAGATGCTCACCGCGAACTGCTTGTGAAGCCGCTTTAATGAGATCTGCAAGTGTTCCTTTTTTTAATATAAGTAAATCAAACATCCCGTCATTAATGGAAGCTTCTGGGGCGAGTTTTTCGAATCCTCCGACTGAGTTTGTATTCGTAATTAAGAAGAGTGTAATTTCTTCGCAGAGCACCTTGCCATCATATTCAATTTCAACGTATGTAGGATGTAGAGACGGAAGCATCTCAATTCCCTTTAAATAATAAGCAAGCTGCCCAAGCATTGTTTTAAGCTTACTTGGCACTTCATATGTTACTTCCGTAATTCGTCCTCCACCCGCAATATTGATAAAGTATTTATCATTTGCACGTCCAATATCAAGGGGGATGGAATGTCCTTGACATATGATATCGGTTGCTTCTTCAATGGAACGGGATACGCCAATGGCTCTAGCAAAATCATTTGTTGTTCCTACTGGAAGAATTCCAAATTTCGGACGTTTTCCTGGTCCCACTAGTCCATTTACAACTTCATTTAATGTACCATCTCCGCCTGCTGCAATGACAACATCAAAGCCACGCTTTGCAGCTTCCCTAGCAGCTTTGGTTGCATCTCCTTCACCCGTTGTAGCATGACAAGATGTTTCATAACCTGCTTGTTCTAATTTGTGAAGGACATCTGGCAAATACCGTTTAAATAATTCTCGTCCTGAAGTTGGGTTATAAATTACTCGTGCACGTTTCATTTTCTTCATCACCCTTAATTTAGAAAAAAGATCCTTTATACATACATTTATCATTATCAAAGCAATTTTGCAACTACAAGGAAGTTAATTAAACGTTTGATTAGTCAAAAAGGGTGAACAGAAAAGAGATATTTCTCCCTCTGTTCACCCTTGTAAGATGCATATTATGGTTTGTGACTTTTTTTACCGCTTGTTTATTTCTTCTAATAAAATCTTATTTACAAGCTGCGGATTCGCTTGTCCTTTTGTTGCTTTCATAATTTGTCCAACTAAGAAGCCAACTGCACGGTCTTTCCCGTTCTTGTAGTCTTCAATGGATTGTTCGTTTTTATCTAGAACATCTGTGACAAATTTTCGAAGCGTTGCTTCATCGGAAATTTGAACAAGACCTTTTTCCTTAATGATTGCTTCTGGATTTCCGCCTTTTTCCACCAATTCAGCAAATACTTTCTTCGCAATCTTCGAAGAAATTGTGCCATTTTCAATAAGCTTTATCATTTTTGCTAAGCTTTCTGGTGTTAATGCAAGATCATGAAGCTCTTTTTGATTCTTATTCATATAACCAGATACTTCGCCCATTAACCAGTTAGAAGCAAGCTTCGCATCTGCACCTTCCGTAACGGTTGCTTCAAAGAAATCAGACATTTCTTTCGTAAGCGTAAGAACCTTCGCATCATATTCAGGAAGTCCAAGTTCTTCGACATACCGTTTCTTACGAACATCTGGAAGTTCTGGAATCGTTGCACGAACACGTTCTTTCCATGCTTCATCAATCGAAAGTTCAACTAAATCTGGTTCTGGGAAGTAACGATAGTCGTCAGAGCCTTCCTTTACACGCATAAGAATCGTTGACTTGGTTGTTTCATCATAGCGACGTGTTTCTTGTTCAATAATACCGCCAGAAAGCAAGACTTGCTCTTGACGTTCTTCTTCAAACTCTAATCCCTTTTGAACGAAGGCAAAGGAATTTAAATTTTTCAATTCTGTTTTCGTACCGAATTCTTCTTGGCCTACAGGACGAATCGAAATATTCGCATCACAGCGAAGAGATCCTTCTTCCATTTTACAATCAGATACACCTGTATATTGAATAATGGACTTTAATTTTTCCAAATAAGCATAAGCTTCTTCTGGTGTACGGATATCTGGTTCAGATACGATTTCAATTAGTGGTGTTCCTTGACGGTTGAAATCGACAAGGGAATGATTACCCGCTGCATGAGTCAATTTACCAGCGTCTTCTTCTAAGTGAATACGAGTAATCCCAATACGTTTTTTGTTGCCACCGACTTCGATTTCAATCCAGCCGTGTTCGCCGATTGGCTGATCAAATTGTGAGATTTGATAAGCTTTCGGATTATCAGGATAGAAATAGTTTTTACGATCAAATTTCGTATCCGTTGCAATTTCACAGTTTAACGCCATGGCAGCCTTCATACCAAAATCTACTGCTTCCTTATTAATGACAGGAAGTACCCCTGGATAGCCTAAATCAATAACGCTCGTTTGTGTATTTGGGGGCGCACCGAAGAGATTAGGACTTGCTGAGAACATCTTTGTTTTTGTTTTTAATTCTACATGGACTTCTAAACCAATAACTGTTTCAAAATTCATCTCGTTTCGCCTCCCTTATAATTGTGGTTTTTGCTTATGATAGTCAGTTGCTTGTTCAAATGCATGTGCAGTGCGATAAATCGTTGCCTCGTCAAAATATTTACCGATAATTTGCAAGCCAAGTGGCAGACCATTTTCTGCGAAACCACATGGAACAGAGATTCCTGGAACACCTGCAAGGTTTACTGGAATGGTTAAAATATCATTTGCATACATCGTTAATGGATCATCAATAATTTCGCCTACTTTAAATGCAGGTGTTGGTGTTGTTGGTCCGATAATCACATCATAGTTAGCAAATACATTATCAAAGTCTTGTTTAATTAATGTACGAGCCTTTTGTGCTTGTTTATAATAAGCATCATAATAACCAGAGCTAAGAGCAAAGGTACCAAGCATAATACGACGTTTTACTTCATCGCCAAAACCTTCGCTACGCGTATTTTTGTAAAGTTCCAATAGGTTTGTCGCATTGTCTGTACGATATCCGTATCTCACTCCGTCGAAGCGAGCAAGATTTGCAGAAGCTTCTGATGATGATAGTAGGTAATACGTTGCAAGTGCGTATTTAGAATGTGGAAGCGATACTTCTTCCCATGTTGCGCCAAGTCCTTCTAATACTTTTAGTGCATTTCGAACAGATTGACGTGCTTCTTCGCCAACACCTTCTCCGAGATATTCTTTCGGAACTGCAATGCGAAGCCCTTTTACATCTCCTGTTAAAGCAGATACATAATCTCCTACCGGCACATTTGCAGAGGTAGAATCATTTTGATCTAAGCCAGAAATTGCTTGAAGCAAGTATGCATTATCTTCCACATTACGTGTAATCGGACCAATTTGATCAAGTGAAGATGCAAATGCTACAAGACCAAAACGTGATACACGGCCGTATGTAGGTTTTAATCCAACTACTCCGCAGAAAGATGCTGGTTGACGAATTGAACCACCTGTATCAGATCCAAGTGAAAATAATACTTCTCCAGCTGCAACAGAAGCAGCAGAACCACCGCTAGATCCACCTGGTACATAGGCAGTATTCCAAGGATTCTTCGTAGGGAAGAAGCTAGAGTTTTCATTGGAAGAACCCATTGCAAATTCGTCCATATTTAGCTTACCGATTGTAATGGTTTCAGCTTGTGTTAGCTTTTGTACAACAGTTGCATCATAAATAGGATCAAAATTTGCTAGTATTTTACTAGCACACGTCGTACGAAGATTCTTCGTCACGATATTATCCTTCACACCTATTGGCATACCAAAAAGCAGACCTTTTTCATCAGTCTTGCCAAGTTTTTCATCAAGTTCTTTTGCTTTTGCACGTGCGTTTTCTTCATCTAATGTGATAAATGAACTAACTTTATCCTCTACCTTGGCAATGCGATTGTACGACTCATCTACCAAATCAGTAACAGAAATTTCTTTACTATGTAATTTTTTATGTAATTCTGATACAGAATAGTCAAATAATGACACAGTACATTCCCCTCCTCTATTCTATAATCGCTGGCACACGGACTTGATTGTTTTTATGATCCGGTGCATTCTTTAATACATCTTCAATTGGTAATCCTGGTTGTGGTACATCTTCACGCATAACATTTTTCATATCTAACACGTGGAATGTTGGCTTTACATCGTCAGTATTTAATTCATTTAATTGCTCAGCAAATCCAATAATAGCATCAAGTTCTTTAGATAGCTTTTCAGCCTCTTCTTCAGTAAACGTAAGACGTGCTAAATGAGCAACGTGCTTTACAGTATCAACAGAAATTCTCGACACGTTCAGACACCTCCATACATATTTCGTTCTATTATACAATAATATTGATGATACCAGACTTTCTTGTATACAAGCAAGACATGTAGCAAGAATGGTCGGTTTTTTCATAGGGACAACAAAGTTGCTATTGTTATTTTGTTCGAATAGTCAAAAAATAGAACGGTTGCACCATCATTCATTATACCACTCACAGATAGGATATAAACGGAAAGTTAGCAGAAACGGAAAGCGCTTTAGTAGAAATAGCCAGGATACTTTTCCTTTTATTTTTATATATTTTTTATATATTTTTCACAATATATAAATTTAATTATTTTCCATAATATGCTACGATAGGTATAGATAAAATTATATATACCTTGCCTTTTACATGTTTAGATAACATTCTTTTCCTATTATATTAGGGTTCTGTGATTTTTATTTTTTTAATTGAACAAATACGAAAATAGTTCTTTCTTCTACTACGTTCTACAATCATACATGTATCTACATACAGATTCTATTTCATACCCATTTCAAATTTGTGTTTATAAAGGGGGGAATGGATATAAGCTAGGCTTGTATCCTTTTGCAATGAATGCATCAACAAATACTCTACTCGTTAGCTCACTAGTCGCAAGTGGCTTAGCTGTTGTAGCCACAAACACATATGCAGCAACTGATTCAGCCATGCAGCAAGGCATTGTTACCACCTTACATTTAAATGTTCGCTCAGCACCATCCACAACAAGTACGATTCTCGGCACGCTCGTTCAAGGGCAATCTGTTTCTATCGTAAATCAAAACAATGGATGGGCCAAGATTTCCTTTAACGGCAAGGATGCTTATATTTCGCTCGATTATGTTAGACTTGCTAGCCCAGCGGCTCCGAGTGCACCGGCTCAAACACAAGCAGCTACCGTCAATGCTGATAAATTAAATGTTCGCTCTAGCGCTTCTACTTCTAGTAGTATTCTAGGATCTTTAGTTCAAGGACAATCTGTTTCCGTTCTTAGCTCTAGTAACGGATGGGCTAAAATTTCCTTTAACGGCAAAGATGCTTTCGTTTCCTTGGCTTTCTTAAAACTTGCGGATTCTTCCGCTAGTTCACCGACTCCGAGTACTCCTGCTCCTGCTCCGGCTCAAACACAAGCAGCTACCGTCAATGCTGATAAATTAAATGTTCGCTCTAGCGCTTCTACTTCTAGTAGTATTCTAGGATCTTTAGTTCAAGGACAATCTGTTTCCGTTCTTAGCTCTAGTAACGGATGGGCTAAAATTTCTTTTAACGGCAAAGACGCTTTCGTTTCCTTGGCTTTCTTAAAGCTTGCGGATTCTTCCGCTAGTTCACCGGCTCCGAGTACTCCTGCTCCTGCTCCAGCTCCGGCTCAAACACAAGCAGCTACCGTCAATGCTGATAAACTTAATGTTCGCTCGGATGCTTCTACTTCTAGTAGTATCGTAGGATCTCTTATTCAAGGTCAATCTGTTTCTGTTCTTAGCTCTAGTAACGGATGGGCCAAAATTTCTTTTAACGGCAAAGACGCTTTCGTTTCCTTGGCTTTCTTAAAACTTGCGGATTCTTCCGCTAGTTCACCGACTCCGAGTACTCCTGCTCCTGCTCCGGCTCAAACACAAGCAGCTACCGTCAATGCTGATAAATTAAATGTTCGCTCTAGCGCTTCTACTTCTAGTAGTATTCTAGGATCTTTAGTTCAAGGACAATCTGTTTCCGTTCTTAGTTCTAGTAACGGATGGGCTAAAATTTCTTTTAACGACAAAGACGCTTTCGTTTCCTTGGCTTTCTTAAAACTTGCGGATTCTTCTACTAGTTCACCGGCTCCGAGTGCTCCTGCCCCAGCTCCGGTTCAAACGCAGGCAGCTACCGTCAATGCCGATAAATTAAATGTTCGCTCGGACGCTTCTACTTCTAGTAGTATTCTAGGATCTTTAGTTCAAGGACAATCTGTTTCCGTTCTTAGCTCTAGTAACGGATGGGCTAAAATTTCCTTTAACGGCAAAGATGCTTTTGTTTCCTTGGCTTTCTTAAAACTGGCGGATTCTGCCGCTAATTCGCCGGCCCCGAGTACTCCGGTTCCAGCTCCAGCTCCGGTTCAAACACAGATCGCTACTGTTAATGCCGATCACTTGAATGTTCGCTCGGATGCTTCTACTTCTAGTAGTATTGTAGGATCTTTGATTCAAGGTCAATCCGTTTCTGTTCTTAGCTCTAGTAACGGATGGGCTAAAATTTCCTTTAACGGCAAAGACGCTTTCGTTTCCTTGGCTTTCTTAAAACTTGCGGACTCTGCCGCTAATTCGCCGGCTCCGAGTACTCCGGTTCCAGCTCCGGTTCAAACACAGATCGCTACTGTTAATGCCGATCACTTGAATGTTCGCTCGGATGCTTCTACTTCTAGTAGTATTGTAGGATCTTTGATTCAAGGTCAATCCGTTTCTGTTCTTAGCTCTAGTAACGGATGGGCTAAAATTTCCTTTAACGGCAAAGACGCTTTCGTTTCCTTGGCTTTCTTAAAACTTGCGGACTCTGCCGCTAATTCGCCGGCTCCGAGTACTCCGGTTCCAGCTCCGGTTCAAACACAGATCGCTACTGTTAATGCCGATCACTTGAATGTTCGCTCGGATGCTTCTACTTCTAGTAGTATTGTAGGATCTTTGATTCAAGGTCAATCCGTTTCTGTTCTTAGCTCTAGTAACGGATGGGCTAAAATTTCCTTTAACGGCAAAGACGCTTTCGTTTCCTTGGCTTTCTTAAAACTTGCGGACTCTGCCGCTAATTCGCCGGCTCCGAGTACTCCGGTTCCAGCTCCGGTTCAAACACAGATCGCTACTGTTAATGCCGATCACTTGAATGTTCGCTCGGATGCTTCTACTTCTAGTAGTATTGTAGGATCTTTGATTCAAGGTCAATCCGTTTCTGTTCTTAGCTCTAGTAACGGATGGGCTAAAATTTCCTTTAACGGCAAAGATGCTTTTGTTTCCTTGGCTTTCTTAAAACTTGCGGATACTCCTGCTACGCCTAGCACACCAATCTTAGTTGGTGGTTCAAATCCTGCTGTCATTTCTACAGCAACGATAACCGTACCGCAGATAGACGTTCGGGAAAATGCCTCATATTCCTCAACCTCACTAGGTACAGTAAGCAAAGGTAGTAGCATCGGAATAATAGAACAAAGCGGGGATTGGATAAAAATCTCGTTTAATAACAAAGAAGGATACATTCCCGCGCTATCCATTAAGCCTTTAGCGCAGGAACAAACGACAACTGTAACGGCTTCCATATTAAACGTGCGGGATACACCATCGATTAATGGCAATATCATTGGTAAGCTGAACAAAGGCCAAACTGTCCAAACAATAAGCTCAGAAAATGGATGGGCCAAAATTCAATACAATGGCTCGTATGCATACGTATCAACCGGCTATTTAAATCAAAGTACATCAGACGTTTCCTACGCCGTTGTCACATCTACTAGTACCATCCTACAAGACAACCAAACGAATGCGGAAACCTTGTTATCTACTACTCAAGCAGATAGCTACGTAACACGGAACGGACAAGTTATTGATATGAAAAATGGCTTTGTACGAACAAACGGCGTTGTAAACATTTACGACCGCGTAACTAACCAAAAACTTACCTACGTAGCAGCAAACACGGATTTAAAATTTGAAAAAGCAGTAGGATCACTCATCTATGTCACGCTAGATGGTATGAAAGGCTATGTGACTTTGCAAGATGTAACGCTCTTCCCTGGCATGCTTCATTCTCCTACATCGTATTACACTGTAAACAATAGTAATCTCATTTACAATTTATACGATGCTAGCAGCAGCAATTACTATTCCTATGGCGTTGGCTATGCACCGACTCAATTAATACAAGGCGTACAATATGAAGCCTTTGATCGTACCTCTATCGGAGGGCAAGATAGCTATCAATACTTCCAATACGTACCGCTTCGTATTTCAGCTAACTATAGCGCTGATGAGCTCAATCAATTTATAAAAGCAAACCGTCCAGACAGTCCTCTAGTCGGAACAGGGCAATACTTTATTGATGCAGCAAATAAATATCATATCAATGTAAGCTATCTATTAGCTCATGCGATTATAGAATCAGGATGGGGAACAAGCAGCATTGCAAAAGATAAAAACAATCTATTCGGATTCCAAGCAGTTGATTACAATCCATACGGAGGAGCCGCATCCTTCTCTACGTTGCAACAAGGCATTGACTATTGTGCACAGTATATTGATAAAAACTATTTAACTCCTAATTCTCTCTTCTATAATGGGGACTTTTTAGGCGATAAAGCACGGGGTATGAATGTGTATTATGCAAGCGATAGCAACTGGTCAAATGAAATCTCATCTGTCATGCATAAAATCGATGGCATGTATGGAGATCGCAACCTTCATTCTTATCAGCTAGGTAAGATTTCAGCAGGCGTACAGCTCGTGCAAAATCTAGCAGGGCAAAAGGCCTACTTAACAAACCATGAAATCATCGCAGCCATTAAAAATACGATACAAACACCAGCAGGCACCATGTATGAGTTAGTATCCGATGATCCGCAATATAGTAGCGTATACGTAAATGCTAGTGATCTTACACTCATTAAATCCTATTGAATATCGAAACAGAGAGAATGTATGCTTCTCTCTGTTTTTTCTATCCATATCCTTTTATAACATTTCGGATGTCGTTTTTCCTTGCATATGAAGAAGCAAGTAATCTGGGCCTCCTGCCTTCGAGTCTGTACCAGACATATTAAAACCTCCAAACGGCTGATACCCTACAATAGCGCCTGTACAACCTCGGTTAAAATATAAATTACCTACATAAAAATCTTCACGTGCTTGTTCCATATGAGCCCGATTGTTTGTAATAACTGCTCCTGTTAATCCATATTCCGTATTATTTGCGATGGCAAGCGCATGATCAAAATCAGTTGCCTTACAAAACGCAACGACCGGTCCGAAAATTTCTTCCTTCATAACACGAGCATCTTCTGGAACATCAGCAATAATCGTTGGCTTGATAAACCATCCTATCTGATTATCTCCCTCTCCTCCTAGCTTTATCGTGCCCTCTTCTTTTCCTACTTGAATATAACTCATAATTTTTTCGTACGCATTTTGATCAATCACCGGTCCAATATTTATACTGCTGTCTTCCGGATTTCCCAGCTGCCATTCCTTCGTTAACTCAATTGTTCGTTCTAATACAACATCATACACATCTTCTACAACAATCGCCCGCGAACAGGCCGAACATTTCTGTCCTGCAAATCCGAACGATGAAGCCGCAATCGAACGAGCAGCTAATTCTAAATCAGCTTCTTTATCTACAATAATCGTATCCTTACCTCCCATCTCAGCAATCACTCGTTTTAACCAGATCTGACCAGGATGTACTTTGGAAGCTCGCTCATAAATACGTAATCCCACCTCTTTCGATCCAGTAAAGCTAATAAAGCGTGTTCGAGGGTGATCGACTAAATAATCTCCTACATCACTTCCACTTCCAGGTAAAAAATTGAGAACGCCTGCTGGAAGTCCTGCTTCTTCTAATACTTCAGCAAATTTTGCAGCAATTACAGGCGTAGCACTAGCAGGTTTTAATACAACTGTATTCCCAGCCACTATAGCTGCTACCGTCGTTCCAACCATAATAGCAAGTGGAAAATTCCACGGAGAAATAATCACACCCACTCCAAGTGGAATATAGGTAAACCGATTATTCTCAGATGCACGGCTTTGCACTTGTATACCATCTTTAATCGTGAGCATTTGACGTCCATAGTACTCAAGAAAATCAATTGCCTCCGCAGTATCTCCGTCCGCTTCATTCCATGGCTTTCCCGCTTCCTTCACTAAGAGGGCGGAAAACTCATGCTTTCTTCTTCTAATTATCGCTGCCGCGCGAAATAGAATATCAGCACGCATATCAGCTTTCGACTTTCGCCACGTCTGGAATGTCTCATCTGCCACCTTCATCGCCTTCTCAGCCAGCTCCCGGCTTGCTTTAGAAACATAACCGATAATTTCTTCTCGATTTGCAGGATTTCTTGAAACAATTTTTTCATCCGTCATAATCTGTGTCTCACCAATTCGAAGCGGATATTGCTGACCAAGATAGGAATTTACTTTTTGTAATCCTTCTTCAAACGCAAGTTTATTGCTACCTATTTTGAAATCAGTAAACGGCTCATGTTTATAAGCTACTACCATAGAATAAAGCCTCCTTTTTTAAAATAGCGGTATTTTTACATTATTTTGTATATTATTAATATTCAAACAATATAGTATAGAATCCTTTATGTCATACTAGAAATTATCACTTCTTAGGTATGTCAGCTATTCTCTTTACGTTCCAAACAATATGCGGTACGATACGACTGTATGGTATTTATGTACTGGGGTGAAAGCATGAAGAATATTTGTGTATATGCAGGCTCGAATCTAGGAATCCGCTCGCAATATAAAGAGCATGCAAGACTGCTTGGCGAGGAGATTGTTAAGCAAGACTTACAATTAATTTATGGTGGGTCCCGCATAGGCTTAATGGGAGAACTAGCGAACACCGTACTCGATCTTGGGGGTACTGTTATTGGAATTATGCCAAAGGGACTATTTATCGGTGAAATGGTTCATCCACATATATCACAGCTTATCGAAGTAAATGATATGCACGAACGTAAGGCAACGATGAATGAAATGGCCGATGGCTTTGTTGCGCTTCCAGGAGGATATGGTACGCTGGAAGAGCTGTTTGAATCGCTTTGCTGGGCTCAAATTGGTATTCATAAAAAACCGATTGGACTCTACAACATCGAAGGCTACTACAACCCTTTACTTGCCATGACAAAGCATGCGGTAACGGAAGAATTTATGAATCCTAACCATTTAGATCTTATGGTATCAGCTGATAATGCAGCAGAACTATTACAACAAATGAAGCAATATACCCCGCCTGTGTTAGGAAACAAATGGAAGCAAATACCCGACTCCATATAATTAAAAAAGGGCAGCATAAGCTCCCCTTTTCTCCTGCATTAAGACTATTGTATTAAATGAAAATACTCCACAACATTTTTTCCAATTAATAAAACCGTGACGATAAGAAATAAAATCCGTACATAGCCTACACCTTTGTTCACTGCGAATTTCGTTCCAGCAAATGCACCAATAACCATCGAAAGACCCATTATTATACCATATTCAAAATGGATGGCACCTAAAAATAGAAATGTAATCAATGCTGTGATATTGCTAGCGAAATTTAACATACGACCACTCGCAGCCGCATGAATAAAATCAAACCCAATCATTAAAAAAGCGAAAATAAGAAAAGAACCCGTTCCAGGACCGAAGAAACCGTCATAGAAACCGATTGCCAAAATAATGGCTAGAAACAGAACTCGTTTTCCTTTCGTTAAACCACGATAGGTAGAAGTCGATCCCCAATCTTTTTTTATAAAAATGTAGAGGGCTACCATGACGAGTAATACTAATACAAGTGGTCGTAATATTTCTGATGATATAAATCGTACAACCAAAGCACCGACAAAAGCTCCGGCTATCGTATACGGTAGCAACCGTTTCATAATACGCATATCTACCTTCTTTTGGCGTATAAAGTACACCGTACTCGTTAAGGAACCCATTGTTGCTGCAAGCTTATTCGTTGCAATCGCAGCAGAAGGGGGTAATCCAAGAAAAAGCAAAGCGGGAATTGAAATAAGTCCGCCTCCCCCGACAACCGAATCAATAAATGATGCTAAAAACCCAAATGCCATAAGGAATAATATGATTTCTATACTCAGATGCTCCATACTCACTTTCCCTCTATTCAATTGTAAAATATGTAAAAGGCTGTTCCCTCAAACAAAGGAAACAGCCAATCCTTAATCAAAAACTTGAACGGTTGGTTTATCTTGGTTCACATCACGAACGATAATAGCCTCTGGCTTATCAACGGAATGAATATTCACTTGTACTTTAATATAGTTTGGAAATTGATCCATCACAAGACTTGCAACATATTGTGTGAATCCTATTACCTCTGCTTTTCCATTAAATTGAACGGGAATATCTAAATCCAAACTCTTCAACTGATTATCCTTGTAAAACCCTTTTCCAACAACAGCTGTAAAGTTATTTGGAAAATAATCAGAAATACTCGTTTTAAAATTTAAAAGTCTTGTTGCATCTTCTCTAACATCGTTAGAAGCCTGCGTAGATGGGAACAAATAGTATTTCTCGTTAACATCCTTCCAGCCGTCTACTCTCGTCTGTCCCTTATCTAAATTAACATACGTAACATAATTGCCTGGAACAAGGGACGATTTTGTTTGCTGACGATAGATTGCAATCGTAATTGGAACATTCTTCGCATCTGTACTTTTTTTATATAACGTATCCAAGACAGATTGTGCCATTTGTTTTCCTTGCGTAATCGCATCTTGAAGCGGAATCTCATACTCACGAGGATAGCCGCCTTCATTATCGGGAAGATTGGTATAGTAAACACTGTTCATCGCAAGTCCGATGACAATGCCGCCTAATTTTGCATTTCCACTACTATCCTTTGTCATAAAATCATGTTCTAAAATATTTGCAAGGTAGATCGGGCTTTTTGTGTTTTTTTGATCCGTTGTGCCTGCTGCATTTGGGTCATAGACTGGGTTTAGACCGATATTCGGTATACTACTACTTTTTCCACTTGTTGGCGCCGCCTTAGCCTCGGCATCCTTCTGCTGTGAATCAGTTCGTTTACGGAGTAATAACTGCTGTGTGACCGTTGAATCTAAATATTGTCCTTCTTGAAAATAGTAATCCTTTGTATTAAACGTGTTTTGTGCAATACGCATAAGACCTGATTCATACTCATCCACATCCAAGCGAGTATTTAATCCTTGTAACACTAATCCCCGCGCTGCTCCAGCTTTAAAAGGGAGAATCGTCTTGTAATATTGATCCGAAATAGAATATTTCGGAACGATAGAATTATCCTTCGTTTGCGTTGACTGTTGCGTAGTCTGTCCATTCTTCTGCAAACTCGAACTACATCCGGTAAGAGTAAGACCGAGACTTATTAGTAGCACTACTAGTTTTTTCATTTTTCGTTCGCACCTCTATTTTTTTAACTCCATAGTAAATCTATCTTCATCCCAAATCTCAATACTAAATTTTTCTGCTTGTGCAAGCTTTGATCCAGCTGCTTCTCCGACGATCACTAAATCTGTATTTTTACTTACGCTGCCTACTACATTACCGCCTCGTGCTTCAATTTCTTTCTTTGCTTCGCTTCGTCCCATCGTTGCTAACTTGCCTGTTAGGACAATGGATTTACCAGAAAAGTAAGAGTCAACTGTCTCTACTTCTGATAATGTTGCACCTTTATAAGTCATCGTAACACCATACTCTTGGAGCTTCGCTAGTAGGTGATGAACCTCTTCGTTTGCAAAATAGGCAACGATCGAACTCGCCATTTTTTCTCCAATTTCATTGATAATAGTCAATTCTTCTACGGTAGCTTGTCGTAAGTGTTCCATTGTTTCGAAATGAAGGGCTAACGTACGTGCTGCTTTCGCTCCTACGTGGCGAATACCAAGACCAAAAAGAAGCTTCTCTAGGGAGTTTTGTTTCGACGATTGAATAGCAGCGAGTAAATTCGTGGCCGATTTCTCACCAAATCGTTCTAATGCGAGCAATTGCTCCTTCGTTAACGTGTAAATATCAGCAACAGTATGCACAAGCTTCTCTTCGTATAACTGTGTAATAACGCGTTCCCCAAGTCCGTCAATATTCATCGCATCCCTCGAAACGAAATGAATGAATCCTTCCCGAATTTGTGCCGGACAAGCAGGATTTAAGCAGCGCAGGGCAACTTCTCCCTCCAATCTCACCAGTTCATCCTTACATTCTGGGCAATGGGACGGCATATGAAATTCTTGTTCAGTCCCCGTTCTACGCTCTACCAACGGATGCACGACTTCTGGAATAATATCTCCCGCCTTTTTCACTACAACAAAATCACCAATGCGAATGTCCTTTTCACGGATAAGATCTTCGTTATGGAGAGAAGCACGGCGCACAATCGTTCCGGCGACGCGAACAGGTTCTAGGTTTGCAGTCGGCGTGACAACACCTGTACGACCTACATTTAATTCAATACTTACTAACTTCGTTACAACCTCTTCGGCTGGAAATTTATATGCTATTGCCCAGCGCGGACTTTTCACAGTTGTTCCGAGTATATTTTGTAATTCTATCTCATCTACTTTAATGACAATGCCATCTATTTCATAATCAAGTGTCGGGCGCTTTTCCTGCCATTCCTCTACATAGGCAAGTACATCCTCGATTGTTTCGCAAACTCTGCGATGAGGATTCGTTTTAAACCCTAGTTCACCAAAGAAGTTCAGTGCTTCGCTATGAGAAGCAATCGGCTGCCCTTCTAGCCCCGCCATCGCATAAACAAAAAAGGAGAGATGTCTTTTTGCTGTTATTTTTGGATCAAGCTGACGTAATGAACCTGCTGCGGCGTTACGCGGATTAGCAAATAACATTTCGCCCTGTTCTTCTTTTTCACGATTCACTCTTGCAAACGACTTCTTGGGCATATATGCCTCGCCTCGTGCTTCTAACGAGAGCGGTTGATGCAGGCGAAGTGGAATCGCCTTAATTGTCTTAATATTGCTTGTAATATCCTCTCCGATTACACCATCTCCGCGGGTTGCGCCTTGTACGAACTTTCCCTCTTCATAATGAAGGGAAACAGCTAGCCCGTCAATCTTTAGCTCACAGACATATCTAACATTTTCTCTGCCAGTTCCTTGGCGTACCTTACGATCAAAGTCGCGAATATCTGCTTCATTAAAAGCATTACCAAGACTTAGCATCGGGGAAGTATGCGTGACCTTTTCAAACATGTCTAACGCATGTCCCCCAATACGAACCGTTGGTGACTCATCAGATATAAACTCAGGATGTTCTCCTTCTAGACGTATTAGCTCTTGCATATAACGATCATATTCGGCATCCGAAACAGATGGATTGTCTAAAACGTAATATTCGTGATTTAGTTTATTTATTATACCTCGTAGCTCTTCGATGCGTTCCCTTATCACTTCGTTTGACATCGTCTCATCCTTTCCTCACACTTTTGAAATCGGCGCAAACTTTGCTAATAATCGTTTGATTCCGGTTGGACTAGGAAATGCAATATCTAGCTCCATTCCCTCATTTTCCCCTTTTACACTCACAACCGTACCGATGCCCCAAATTTTGTGCGACGCTTTGTCTCCTACTTGCCAGCCCAATTGCTCCCCGCCTGTCGTTTTATACGGCGTTTGAATAATGCGACTAGATTTAGAAGATTTAGCAGATGTCACAGCTGTTTTTTTCTTTTGCGGAACATGGTGAAGCGGCTCTACTAAATTAGCGGGAATTTCTGATATAAAGCGGGATTCTGGATTCATATTTGTTTTTCCGTAAAGCGTACGCATTTGTGCGTTGGTCACATATAGTTCTTCCTCAGCACGTGTAATAGCAACATACGCAAGACGTCGTTCTTCTTCCATTTCATTTTCGTCCATAAGAGAACGAAGATGTGGAAAAATACCCTCCTCAGCTCCCGCAATAAATACAACAGGAAACTCAAGTCCCTTTGCAGCATGCATGGTCATAAGCAATACTTCTTCTTGCGTTGTTTCCTCATCCAGTTTATCAATATCTGCTACTAGAGCAAGATCTGTTAAGAAGGAAACTAGACTTTTATCTTCACTTGTATCTTCAAAGCTTCGTGTAACGGATAAAAATTCGTCCAAGTTTTCTAAACGGGATTGTGCTTCTAATGATCGTTCATTTTTTAACATTTCCCGGTATCCAGTCTTATCTAGCACTTCTTCAACCAGTTCGGTAACAGATACGTAATCACTCATTTGAATCCAGCCTGATGTTTGTTCATGAAATTGTGTTACGGCAGCCGTGATCCTTCCACTTAAACCAGCGAAGTCAATTTGCGATAGTACTTCAGATAAGGGAAGATTTTGTTCTGTTCCGTAATTTATGATTTTATCAATTGAAGATGCTCCAATTCCGCGTTTTGGTACATTTATAATTCGTCTAAAGCTAATTTCATCGTCTGGATTTGAAATAAAACGAAGATACGCTAAAATATCTTTAATTTCTTTCCGGTCGTAGAATTTCGTTCCACCGATCATTTTGTACGGAATATTTGATTTCAGCAGTACTTCTTCTATTACACGAGATTGCGCATTTGTCCGGTATAATATGGCATAGTCATCATACTTATGTTTACCTGCTGCCACTTGCTCGCTTATTTTTTTTGCAATAAAATACCCTTCGTCTTGTTCCGTCACAGCACGATAATAGGAAATCGTTCGTCCTGTTTCATTTTCCGTCCATAGTTGCTTTGGCTTCCGATTGCTGTTGTATCCGATTACGGCGTTTGCTGCTTGTAGTATATTTTTTGTGGAACGATAATTTTGTTCTAGCATAATCATTTTTGCATTCGGATAATCCTTTTCAAAGGAAAGGATATTGGTAATATCTGCCCCGCGCCAACGATAAATCGATTGATCGGAATCGCCCACTACACATAAATTCTTAAGTCGCTGCGCAAGCATCTTGATTAGTATATATTGTGCTTTGTTTGTATCTTGATATTCATCCACATGAATGTATTGAAATTTACGTTGGTAAAACTCTAATACTTCCGGCACCCGTTCAAACAATTGAATAGTCGTCATAATGAGATCGTCAAAATCAAGAGAACTGTTTTTTCGCAATCGATTTTGATATTCGTCGTAGACATCACTCACCAACTGCTCATACGGATCAGCAGAGGCTTCTTTCGCAAATTGCTTGGGTGAAATTAATTCATTCTTTGCACTGCTAATACTTCCTATTAGCGCGCGTGGATCAAATTTTTTCGGATCAATATTACGCTCTTTCACGATTGTCTTCATAACAGAAAGCTGGTCACTACTATCAAGAATCGTAAAGTTACGGTTCATCCCGATACGGTCAATATCACGTCGTAATATACGTACACACATGGAGTGGAAGGTTGAAATCCATACATCATTGGCATCCGCCCCAACAAGCTTATCAATTCTTTCTCTCATTTCACGAGCTGCTTTATTCGTAAAGGTAATGGCTACAATATTCCACGGAGCTATTCCTTTCTCTTGCAGTAAATACGCAATACGATGCGTTAATACCCGCGTCTTCCCACTTCCTGCTCCAGCCATGATTAATAGTGGGCCCTCAGTTAGTTTGACTGCATTCTGCTGCTCTGTATTTAAGCCAGCAAGCATGTTTTCAATGTTGTTCATCTTGTCACCTTCCTTACTTCCCTTTTACTGCTCGTACTGTTTTTAATGCTTCTTTGATGTTATCATATACTAAATTCCCGATGACAATCGTATCTGCATACTGAGCCATTTCAATTGCCTGCTCAGCCGTTTCAATTCCACCACCGTAATAAAGCCGTGCATGTTCTAAGTTCTGTTTCACTTGCTTCACAATATTTAGATCTCCGTACATTCCACTATATTCTAAATAAAAAATAGGAAGATGAAGTAGCTTATCTGCAAGATGTGCATACGCCACTACATCGCTTTCATCAAGCTCACAATTTGCTTCAGTTAGCTTTGCTACCTTCGAATCAGGGTTACATACGCAATACCCTTCCATCAAAATTTCTTCCCAGTTCATGACATCTCCAAATTCTTTCAATGCTTTTTGATGAAGTCCTGTAATCCATTCCGGGTTCTGACTGTTCAAAACAGAAGGTATGTAATAGTAATCAAACCCTGGTGTTAAAGACTCTAAATTCGATACTTCTAGCACACAAGGAACACTATATCTACGAATGCCTGCGAGCATATGTAATACATTATCTAATGTTATTCCATCACTTCCGCCTACGATCACAGCATCCGTTCCAGACTCACAAATTTGTTCTAACTCCTGATCGCCTAACTCTTTATTAGGGTCAAGCTTAAACACATGTTTCCATTCATGTATATCGTACATGGACACACCTCTTTCTTACATTGTGCATTATTACATTATACCAAAGAATTGTGGATTAACGAACAGGTGAAATGTATATTTCCAGTGTACCTATGCTCATTTCACTTTGTAAAACCCCGTTGATTTTTTGCGAAAAAACCAGATTTTTAACTGTTAAAGTGGCTAAAAGTTGGATGGTATAGAGAGAAATTTGAAGTGAGACAATACATAATGAAATAGAATTTCTATTTCACATGTTACGTCTAAGAAGGAGCTGGTTACCGTGTTGAAACCAAACATTGGCACATTAAATGCCCTCATCCGCATTACAATCGGCTTCGCAATGCTGAGCTTTGCCACGGCAAGATTAGTGCGTAAGCCTTGGTGTCTAATGTCCAAGATTGCAATCGGTTTAGGGGCTATGAAAGTTGCAGAGGGAATTGTACGTTTCTGTCCCATCACAGAAGCATGGAAGTTAAGCCGTTATATGAATATGATGAAAAAGCCTACTGAACACGAATCCTCGAATGAGCATTCAGATACTGCCTATGAAAAAAAAGATGCCAACCCATCTTCCCAGCATTTCGATGCTTCGGATGATAAAATAGAAGCAAAGATTGCATCAGACATTTTGGGATTATGATGAGAAAAAAATGGCTAGCACAATGCTAGCCATCATTTCTTTCAATAAAGTCGATTGCTTTTTGTCCAATATCGGAGCGGTAAAACAACCCATCACTTTTAATATGTTGTAATTCTTTATATACTTGCTCTTTCGCTGACGCCAAATCTTTGCCACGGCTTGCTACAAATAGAACGCGTCCTCCATTATTTACAAAGACACCATCCTTCATTTTCGTTCCAGCATGAAAAATAAGTGCTTGTTCACTGTATTCACCAAAGTTAATCGTATACCCTTTCTCATAAGCTTCTGGGTATCCTTTTGATGCAAGAAATACGCCTACTACCGCTTCACCTGACCATTGTAAAGATAACGGCTTTTCGTCAAGAACAGCTGTCATCACTTCCACTAGATCGTTTTCTAGGCGCGGTAACACCACTTCCGTTTCTGGATCCCCGAAGCGGGCATTAAATTCAATAACCTTCGGACCAGATGCTGTTAAAATAAGACCGGCATATAAAATACCTGTAAACGAACGATTTTCCTTAACCATCGCTTGTGAAACGGGATGAAGAATCGTTTCAACCGCAACGTCCACAACCTCCTGCGGAATTTGTGGGACAGGAGAATAAGCACCCATTCCGCCTGTATTCGGTCCTTTATCTCCGTCATACGCACGCTTATGGTCTTGTGAAATGACCATTGGATACACCGTTGTACCTTTTACAAAAGCCATTAAAGAAAATTCTTGTCCATCTAGAAATTCTTCGATAACAACCTTCTTACTTGCGTCTCCGAATTTAGCATCTTGTAGCATATCGTAAACCGCTGCAAGCGCCTCTTCTTCTGTCATCGCAACGACAACGCCTTTTCCAGCAGCTAGGCCATCCGCTTTAATAACAATCGGTGCTCCGACCTTTTTCACATAGTTCGCCGCTGCCTCATATTCCGTAAACGTATCATATGCTGCTGTCGGAATGTCATACTTCTTCATAAGTTCCTTCGTAAACGCCTTGCTGCCTTCAATGATCGCAGCTTCCGCACGAGGTCCGAAAATACGAAGTCCGTTTTCCTCAAAGTGATTAACAATACCTGCAGTTAGTGGAACTTCAGGACCAACTACTGTAAGTCCAATTTCGTTCTCCTTCGCAAATGCGACTAATGCAGTAAAATCGAGTTCATCAATGGAAACGAGCGTTGCTACATCCGCCATTCCTTCATTTCCCGGCGCTACATATACAGTCGAAACTTGAGGGGACTGCGCTAGCTTCCAAGCTAACGCATGCTCCCGGCCACCCCGTCCAATTACTAATACGTTCATGCATCTTCCTCCTTAGTGCTTGAAGTGGCGCACTCCCGTGAACACCATCGCAATGTTATATTCGTCGGCTTTCTTAATGGAATCCTCGTCGCGAATACTTCCGCCCGGTTGAATAATTGCTGTAATTCCTGCTTTTGCAGCTGCTTCTACTGTATCAGGCATTGGGAAGAATGCATCCGATGCAAGAGCAGAGCCTTCTGCCTTTTCACCCGCTTGCGTAATCGCAATGTTTGCAGAACCAACGCGGTTCATTTGACCTGCACCTACGCCAATTGTCATTTGATCTTTAGCTAGTACAATTGCATTAGACTTCACATGCTTTACTACTTTCCAAGCAAGCTTTAAATCTTCCCATTCTTTTTCAGTTGGTTGACGCTTCGTAGGATATGTAACCGTTGCATCTTCAAGAGAAACTGCATCCTCGTCCTGCATTAATAAACCACCACGAACGGAAGTGAATTTACGGTTTACTTCTCCCTTTTCTAAATCCACTGTAAGAAGACGAAGGTTTTTCTTGCTTGTTAACACTTCAATTGCTTCTTGAGTGAAAGAAGGTGCCATGACAATTTCTAAGAAAATTTCATGCATTTTTTCTGCTGTTGCTTTGTCTACTTCACGATTTGTAGCAATGATTCCTCCGAAAATAGAAACAGGATCTGCGGAATAGGCGCGTTCGTACGCTTCAAAAATGTCTTTTCCCGTGCCAACGCCACATGGATTCATATGCTTAACTGCTACGACTGCTGGCTCTGCAAATTCCTTCACGATATCTAGCGCAGCATTTGCATCGTTAATATTATTGTAAGATAGTTCTTTCCCGTGTAATTGCTCTGCATACGCGATCGAAGAAGTCACTTTAAATGGACTCTTGTAGAACGTTGCCTTTTGATGCGGATTTTCTCCGTAGCGTAGGTCTTGTTTCTTTTCAAACGTTAGCGTAACCGTTTCTGGGCTTTCTTCTCCTACTTGCTTCGTTAAGTATTCGGAAATAAGGGCATCATACGCTGCTGTATGACGGAATACCTTCGCTGCTAGTTTGCGTTTTTGCTCTTTTGATACTTCTCCGTTTTCTTTCAATTCCGCTAGTACGATTTCATAGTCTTTTGGATCAACGATGACGGATACATATTCATGATTTTTCGCAGCAGAACGAATCATCGTAGGTCCGCCGATATCAATGTTTTCAATTGCATCTTCAAAGGCAACATCTGGCTTTGAAATCGTTTCTTTAAATGGATATAAATTCACGACTACGAAATCAATTGGTTCAATGCCTAGTTCCTTCATTTGCGCCATATGTGTTTCGTTATCACGTACTGCAAGCAAACCACCATGAATAGAAGGATGAAGAGTTTTCACACGACCATCCATAATTTCAGGAAATCCTGTTACTTCAGAAATTCCAATTACATCTACGCCGTTTTGTTGAAGTAATTTATGTGTACCGCCTGTTGAAATAACTTCGATTCCTTGTTCCTTAAGACCCTTTACAAATTCCACAATCCCTGTTTTATCTGATACACTTACTAACGCACGCTTTTTCATCGTTTTATCGCCCCTGTTACTAGATTTGAAATCGTTTCGATATATAGTTGATGCTCTACTTGCTGAATCTTTTTCTGTAAGCTATCATGCGTATCATCATTATCTACTGTAACCGCTTGTTGCGCTATAATCGGACCAGTGTCCATGCCTTCATCGACATAGTGAATCGTCACACCCGTAGTAGCTGCGCCTGCTGCAATTGCTTGGCCAATCGCATCCTTACCTGGAAAATTAGGAAGTAAAGACGGATGAATGTTCACAATATTCCCGCCGTAAGCACCAAGTAATGTATCGCCAATCAGACGCATATACCCTGCGAGAATAACCCAATCTACTTCATACTTACGAAGTTGTTCGATTACTTCTGTCTCGAATGCTATCTTGCCGGGGTAGCTTTTCGGATTAAATACAAACATCGGAATGTTATGTGCCATTGCCCGTTCTACTACTTTTGCCCCAGGTTTATCACATACAAGCAACCGTATTTGTGCGTCCAGCTTGCCCGCCTCAATTGCATCGACAATCGCTTGAAAGTTAGATCCGGTACCAGATGCAAATACTGCTAATCGGTTCATTCTACCTGACCCCCGCCAAACGTTACACCTTCGCCATTTATTGCTCTACCAATCACATAAGCCTTTTCTCCTTGTGATGCAAGCACGTCCATAGCTACTGCAAGATCTGCCTCTTTAACAGCAAGGACCATTCCAATTCCCATGTTGAAAATGTTGAACATGTCCATGCGATTTAGCTTTCCTGTTTCTTGTAGCAAGTCAAAGATTGGTAGGATTGGCCATGAACCATAGTCAATTTCAGCCCCGATGCCTTCTGGCAACATACGTGGAATATTTTCAATGAAGCCTCCGCCTGTTATATGAGCAATGCCCTTAACTTCAACCTTCTTTAATACTTCCAAAACAGATTTCACATAAATCTTTGTAGGACGAAGCAATTCTTCACCTAAGATTGTTTCTAAAGAACCATAGACTTCCTGTAAAGAGAGCTTTCCGTCTTCAAGAAGAATTTTACGTACTAGCGAATATCCATTGCTATGAATGCCGCTTGATGCAAGACCAATGAGCACATCTCCATTTGCAATATGTTGTCCGGTGATAAGTTTTTTCTTATCCACAATCCCTACTGTAAATCCAGCAAGATCATATTCATTTTCTGCGTACATACCTGGCATTTCAGCTGTTTCTCCGCCGATTAACGAACAGCCTGCTTGCTGGCATCCATCTGCTACCCCTTTAACAATACTCTCAATACGAGCAGGATCAGCCTTCCCGCACGCAATATAATCTAAGAAGAATAACGGCTCAGCGCCTTGTGCAACGATATCATTGACACACATTGCAACCGCATCAATACCAATGGTATCGTGCTTGTCCATCATAAAAGCAACCATTAGCTTCGTTCCTACCCCATCCGTTCCTGAAACGAGCACTGGCTCTTCATGCTTAAAAGCAGAAAGATCGAACATACCTCCGAAGCTTCCGAGTCCCCCAAGCACCTCTTTACGCATCGTCTTCTGAACGTGCTTTTTCATGCGGGAAACCGCTTCGTATCCTGCCTCAATATCCACTCCTGCTTGCTTATACGCATCTGCCATTATGGTTTATCTCCTTTCTATTAAGAAAACGGACATGACCTACCTAATACTACTCAAAAGCATTTTCTCTCTTTGTAGCAGGCCAGATCATCATCCCAAATATCTTATATATAAACACAGGAAATGACTTAAAAAGGGAAGTTCTCCTCTTTTCAAGTCAAACCTGTCTGTTAGTCCTTTTGATGTACGAGTTCATCCTCGTATGTTGGTGTCGGATATTTTCCATTAAAGCAAGCCATACACTGCCCACGACATTCACTCGACTGCTGGCTTCCAATTACTTCTTCAAGTCCTTCTTCACTTAAAAATGAAAGGGAGTCTGCACCAATGATTTCCCGAATTTCTTCAACAGAATGCTTAGATGCGATAAGTTCTTCACGCGTTGAAGTATCAATGCCGTAATAGCAAGGATTTACAATTGGCGGTGACGCTATGCGAACATGCACTTCTGATGCCCCTGCATCGCGAAGCATTTGCACAATACGACGGCTTGTAGTACCACGCACGATGGAATCGTCGATCATCACAACGCGTTTCCCCTCAACAATACCGCGTACAGGAGAAAGTTTCATTTTCACTCCACGCTCACGAAGTTCCTGAGATGGTTGAATGAACGTACGTCCAACATAGCGATTTTTAATCATTCCAAGTTCATACGGAATACCAGAAGCTTCTGCAAAGCCAATTGCAGCTGAAATACTGGAATCCGGTACTCCTGTTACTACATCTGCTTCAACTGGCGCTTCTTTCGCTAGTTGTTTCCCCATACTTTTCCGTGCTGCATGTACATTAATACCATCAATGTTGCTATCCGGACGTGAAAAATATATATATTCCATACTACAAATTGTATGCTTTTTCGGTTCTGCAAACCGATGAGCTTCTATACCTTCATCTGATATAGCCAGCATTTCACCCGGTTCTACATCGCGAATATACGTCGCTCCAACGATATCTAACGCACATGTTTCAGAAGCAACAACATAAGCATCATCTAATTTACCAAGTACAAGAGGACGAAATCCATTTGGATCAAGGGCTGCAATCATCTCATGATCAGTCATGATAAGGAATGCGTATGCACCTTGTAATTTATTTAGCGCAACCTTTACTCGTTCTACTAATGGAAATTCACTATGACGCTTTAATAAGTGCGCAAGTACTTCCGTATCCGATGTTGTTTGAAAAATACTGCCTTGCAATTCAAGTTCTAATTTTATTTTATTTGCATTAACAAGATTCCCGTTATGTGCAAGCGCGAGGCTCCCTGTCAGAGAACGGAAGAGAAGGGGCTGTACATTTTCATAACCTCCGCCTCCTGCTGTCGCATAACGAACATGGCCAATAGCAGAATCTCCGCCTAGTTTCTCAAGCTCTCCATGAGAGAATACTTCGGTAATTAACCCAAGGCCCTTATGTCCTTGTAGTTTTTTCCCATCATTAACAACAATTCCTGCTCCTTCTTGACCACGGTGTTGCAAACTATGCAATCCATAATACGTAAGTTGTGGAGCATTATGATGACCCCAAATCCCAAACACACCACATTCTTCATTCAAGCCTTTTATTTCAGCAAGCATGGAATAGCTCCTTTCCAAGCATCTACCATTTCATTTACGAATACATCTACAAGAATTTTTTCACCCTTTGTAATCGTAAGTTTAGCAGCATTTGTAACTTCGCCAATAAGGTTTGCTTCTACGACTTTTTCAAATGCTTCTTTGTTTTCAGCTTTAACAGATACAACAAAGCGAGATTGTGACTCGGCAAATAATTCTGTTACTGCTTCGCCCTTTACCTGAACTGCTGCACCAAGTGCCTTAGCACCAATCAGTGATTCTGCAATCGCTACAGCAAATCCGCCTTCTGCAATATCATGTGCAGATTGAACGAGACCTGTTTGAATCGCTGCAAGCAATTGCTGTTGTCTTGTTGCTTCCACTTTTAAATCTATGCTAGGGGATGGGCCTGAAATTCTGCCATCAACCATTTTTTGCAATTCACTACCACCAAATTCTTCTTTCGCTTCACCGATTACATAAATAAGATCGCCAGCTTGTTTAAACTCTTGTGTTGTCACATGTGCGATATCATGAACAAGTCCGACCATACCAACTGTTGGTGTTGGATAAATAGCTTCACCGCTTCGTTCATTATAAAGAGAGACATTTCCACCAATAACCGGTGTTCCAAGTTCTATACATGCTTCGCTCATACCATCAGCGGATTTTTCAATCTGCCAGAAAATTTCTGGTTTTTCTGGATTTCCGAAGTTTAAGCAGTCCGTAATGGCTAGTGGCTCAGCACCAGAACATACGATATTACGTGCAGCCTCTGCTACAGCAATTTTTCCGCCTTCTTCTGGATTTAAGTAAATATAACGAGAATTACAGTCCGTTGTCATGGCAAGTGCCTTCTTTGTACCACGAACACGTACAACAGCAGCATCCGATCCTGGCATAACAACTGTATTCGTACGTACTTGATAATCGTATTGATCATAAATCCACTCTTTGCTTGCAATCGTAGATTGACTTAAAAGAGCAAGTAATGTTTCTTTATAATCTTTTACGTTTGGAGTTTCAATCGTCATTCCTTGGAACTTAGCAAAGTAAGCTGGCTCTTTAGAAGGCTTATGATAAACAGGAGCTTCCTCTGCAAGTGCATCTACCGGAACCTCTGCCACCTTTTCTCCTTTATGGAACAGACGCAGCATTTTATCATTTGTTACTTTTCCAATTGCAACTGCCGCTAAATCGTATTTCTCAAACAAATCAACAATTTCTTGTTCGCGGCCTTTCTTAACAACGATTAGCATACGTTCCTGCGATTCAGAAAGCATCATTTCATACGCTGTCATACCTGTTTCGCGCTGAGGTACATCATCCAAATACATTTCAAGTCCCATACCAGCTTTACTTGCCATCTCTGCAGCTGAAGATGTTAATCCCGCTGCTCCCATGTCCTGAATACCGACAAGAGAGTCAAAATGAACAAGTTCAAGACAGGCTTCTAATAATAGTTTCTCCATAAATGGATCCCCTACTTGTACTGCAGGACGCTTTGATTCAGATTCAGTAGATAGTTCCTCTGAAGCAAATGTAGCACCATGGATTCCATCGCGTCCCGTAGAAGCACCTACGTACATAACCGTATTACCTTCGCCGTGCGCCTGTCCTTTTTTAATATCACTATGGTTAATAAGGCCTACGCACATCGCATTAACCAACGGATTTCCTTCATAGCATGGATCGAATTGTACTTCTCCCCCTACAGTTGGAATTCCAATGCAGTTTCCGTATCCTGCGATACCAGCAACGACTTCTTCAAATAAATATTTCACGCGCGGGGAAGTAAGTTCTCCGAAGCGTAAAGAATCTAATATAGCAATGGGACGAGCACCCATGGAAAATACATCGCGAATAATTCCACCTACACCAGTTGCAGCTCCTTGATAGGGTTCAATTGCTGATGGATGGTTATGACTTTCAATTTTAAATACAACCGCTTGTTGATCGCCAATATCAACGATACCAGCACCTTCACCCGGTCCTTGTAAAACGCGTTCGCCTGAAGTTGGGAACTTGCGAAGCACTGGTTTCGAATTCTTATAGCTACAATGCTCAGACCACATTACAGAGAACAATCCAGTTTCCGTATAGTTCGGTTGACGACCAATTATATTCTTTACCATTTCAAACTCTTCGTCTGAAAGCCCCATCTGTGCGTAGAGTTTTTGTTCTTGAATTTGCTCCGGACTCGGCTCATGCTGTAACATTATGTGTTTCCCTCCAAGCTTTTAAAATTGATCGAAATACTTTCAATCCGTCATCTCCGCCTAAAAGCACATCAACAGCACGTTCTGGATGCGGCATCATGCCGAGAACATTACCTCGTTCATTCGTAATTCCTGCAATATCTGAAATGCTTCCATTTGGGTTATCCACATAACGGAACGCAATTTGATGATTTTCTTCAAGTGTTTTCAATGTTTGTTCATCACAATAATAGTTTCCTTCGCCGTGAGCAATTGGAATTTGAATAATCTCTCCCACTTCATATTCAGATGTAAAGAGCGACGTATTTTCAACACGCAATTCTACTGTACGACACATAAACTTTAAATTTTCATTTCGCATTAAAGCTCCAGGCAAAAGGCCTGCTTCGACTAAAATTTGAAAGCCATTACATACACCAAGGACTGGCTTTCCTGCATTTGCAGCTTCGATGACTGCATTCATGACGTTTGAAAACCGTGAAATAGCTCCGCAACGAAGATAATCGCCATACGAAAATCCACCTGGAAGAAGGATTGCATCGTACCCATCTAAACTCGTTTCATCATGCCAAACATACTCCACTTCTTCGCCTAGTTCATCTTGAATCGCATGATACATATCTACATCACAATTTGATCCTGGAAAAACGATTACGGCAAATTTCACTGCGTAACTACCTCCTCGATTTCATATCGGTAGTCTTCAATAACAACGTTTGCTAATAATTTTTCGCACATTTCTTTCACCATGCTATCCACATCAGCATTTTTGTCATCAATTACAACTTCCATATATTTTCCGATTCGTACATCCTGTACTGAAGTAAAGGATAAACTATGCAACGCATTCTTCACTGCTGTTCCTTGTGGATCTAATACGCTCTCACGAAGTGTTACATATACCTTTACTTTATACATGTGAAACTCCCCCTAATCGTTTTAAGATTTCCTTATAAGCGTCCGTCAAGTTTCCAAGGTCTCTGCGGAATACATCTTTATCAAATTTTTCATTCGTTTCTTCATCCCATAAGCGACAAGTATCTGGAGAGATTTCATCGGCAAGTAATAATTCGCCTTCCTTTGTTATCCCGAATTCTAATTTGAAGTCTACTAATCTGATCTTGCAGCTTGCAAAATGTTTCTTCAATACTTCATTCACACCTAATGCTAACGTACGAAGTTGTTCTAATTGTTGCGGCGTTGCAACATTTAAAACGCGAATATGATCTTCTGTTACAAGAGGATCGCCAAGGTCATCATCTTTATAATAAAACTCTACAATCGGAGCTTCTAATGGAGCTCCTTCTTCAAGTCCAAGACGCTTTGCAAAGCTTCCAGCAATTATATTACGAACAACCACTTCAAGAGGAACGATCGTTACTTTCTTTACAAGCTGCTCTGTATCAGAAATTTTTTCAATAAAGTGGCTAGGAATGCCTGCATCCTTCAGCTTAGTAAAAAGAAGCGTAGTAATTTCATTATTTAAATGTCCTTTACCAGCAATTGTCGCTTTCTTTTCACCATTAAAAGCTGTAGCACTATCTTTATATTGAACCCATACGACATCTTCTTGTTCTGTACGGTACATAATTTTTGCTTTTCCTTCATATAACTGCTCTAGCTTTTGCATGTTATAAGCCCCCTGGTTTTTTTAATAATTATGAATCCTCTGATTACATGAAAGGCACAGAGTTTCAGTCTGTGCCTTATTTAAATGATTAGTTTAAGCCAAGTCGTTTGAAAATCGTATCTACATGACGAAGATGGTGTTCATAGTTAAAGCATTCGTCAATTTCTTCTTGGGACAGCTTGCTCGTAATGGTTTCATCGGCTTCCACAAGCTCTTTAAACTGAACTTGCTTGTCCCATGCTTCCATTGCTTTCGGTTGAACGGTGTCATATGCTGCCTCACGTACCATTCCTTTGTTGATTAAGGAAAGCATAACGCGTTGTGAATAAATAAGTCCAAATGTACGAGTCATATTACGTTTCATATTTTCAGGGAAGACCGTTAAATTCTTCACGATATTTGCAAAGCGATTCAACATATAGTTAAGCGCAATCGTAGCATCTGGTAATATCACACGTTCTGCAGAGGAATGGGAAATATCACGTTCATGCCAAAGTGGAACATTTTCATATGCTGTTTGCATAAAACCGCGAATCAAACGTGCCATACCAACCATATTTTCTGAACCGATTGGGTTACGTTTATGAGGCATTGCAGAAGATCCTTTTTGTCCTTTTGCAAAGAATTCTTCCACTTCGCGTGTTTCACTCTTTTGCAATCCACGAATTTCAACAGCCATTTTTTCAATGGATGTCGCAATTAAAGCAAGTGTTGCCATATAATGTGCATGACGATCACGTTGCAACGTTTGTGTAGAAATAGGAGAAGCTTCAAGTCCAAGCTTTTCACACACATATGCTTCGATAGAAGGATCAATATTGGCATACGTACCAACAGCACCAGACATCTTACCAACGCGAACGCCATCAGCGGCTTGCTTGAAGCGCTCTAGGTTCCGTCTCATCTCTTCATACCAAAGTGCTAACTTTAAACCAAATGTCGTTGGCTCTGCATGTACACCGTGCGTACGACCCATCATTACCGTATACTTATGCTCGTTCGCCTTATTCTTTAACACTTCGATAAAAGCAGTAATATCTTTTAATAAAATATCATTCGCTTGCTTAAGTAAAAATGATAATGCAGTATCTACCACATCAGTTGAAGTTAATCCATAGTGTACCCATTTCCGTTCGTCACCTAGTGTTTCCGAAACGGCTCTTGTAAATGCGACTACATCATGGCGCGTATCTTTTTCAATTTCATAAATGCGGTTAATATCAAATGAAGCTTTCTCTCGAAGTTTCTTCACATCTTCTTTCGGAATATCTCCAAGCTCAGACCAAGCTTCGCAAGCAAGAATTTCTACTTCTAGCCAAGCGTTAAATTTATTTTCTTCTGTCCAAATTGCTCCCATTTCTGGGCGTGTATAGCGATTAATCATCGTTTTCCCTCCAACCATTGTTCTTCGCGTTCCCAAATGCGAAGTGAACGTGCTTTGTCCATAGCTTCGTTTGTGTCTTGCGCTAGAATATTAAGGTGACCCATCTTCCGTTTGACCTTAGCCTCTGCCTTTCCGTACACATGCAACTTGCATGATGAAAATTGGTCAATCTTATGAAAGACTTCTTCTATATGTTCTCCTAAAATGTTAAACATGACAACCGGTTTTAACAAAGAAGTTTCTCCAAGTGGCCATCCGCAAATAGCAAGGATATGCTGTTGAAATTGACTTGTCTCACAAGCATCCATCGTATAATGACCTGTATTATGCGGTCTAGGCGCTAATTCATTGACAAAAATGCGCTGATCCTGCGTTACAAACATCTCAACCGCTAAAATCCCGATTAAGTCAAGCTCATTCGCAAGCGTTTCCGCGCACAAAACAGCCTGCAATTGAACCTCGTCGGAAATACGAGCAGGAACAATAGATGAATGCAGGATATTTTCAACATGGATATTTTCCGCTACCGGAAATACGCTTGTCTTACCATCAATCCCTCTTACTACAATCACAGAAACTTCTTTCTCAAATGGAACCCAGTCTTCTAAAATACATTCACGCTCTGCGATAAGCTGCTTTGCTTCAACTAAATCTTCTTCACTACGGAGTACAACCTGCCCTTTCCCATCATAGCCCCCTGTGGTGGTCTTTAACACACAAGGATAGGAAAAGTCTTGAATACCCCGGAGTAAATCTTCCTCTTCCTGAATAAGACGAAATGCCGCAACAGGAATACCCGCATTCATAATCGCATTTTTCTCGGTATATCGGTTTTGCGTTACATGTAGCAAGTGGCTACCTTGAGGCAAATACGCATGCTCCTCAATCCACTGCAAACAGTCATAATCAATATTTTCAAATTCATATGTGATCACGTCACTGACGTTGGCTAGCTCCTCGATTGCCTTTCTATCATTATAGGCAGCAACGATTTCAATGTCTGCTACCTGTGCACAAGGAGAATTAGGTGTTGGATCTAGCACAGCAATGCGAAACCCCATCTCTTTAGCAGAAAGAGCCATCATTCTACCAAGCTGACCGCCACCGATAATCCCAATCGTCTGACCAGGAATAATCATCTTCTTCTTCATAGTTCACTGTCCTCTAATACTTTTCGTTTCATTTCGTCACGTCGCTTTTCTAACGCATTATAAATCGTATCATCGAAAGCCCCTAGCATTTCAGCAGCTAGTAAGCCAGCATTGACAGCCCCAGCCTTTCCAATTGCAACTGTAGCAACTGGGACACCACCTGGCATTTGTACAATTGACAATAAAGAATCGAGCCCATTTAATGCTTTCGACTGAACAGGAACACCGATAACAGGTAGCGTCGTTTTGGCTGCAATCATACCAGGCAAATGCGCCGCGCCTCCTGCCCCAGCAATAATTACCTTCAACCCTCTATCACGAGCAGTTTCAGCATATTCAAACATATAATCCGGTGTACGATGTGCTGAAACAACCTTTTTCTCGTAAGGAATAGCAAGCTCATCCAACACATCACACGCATGTTTCATCGTTTCCCAATCCGATGTACTTCCCATAACAACTCCGACTACTGGCACTGTCCATACCTCCTGTCCTATAAAAAATGCCCAAGCAGAACACAACCCCATACTTAGGGAAAGTATTCTACTCAGGCATACTACTCTCGCACAAACGAACATAAGCTGAGTAACTTTCCCTCATAGTCCAACGATTTACGGTCATTAGGTAGAAACTTGCGAGCCATATTCCCGCTATTATATGAGGTGTTCGTATTTAAATTATCCATCGTTATAATATCAAATTCATATAAGGAGTGTCAATGAAAATCGAACGTTTACAGAAACAAACAACAAAATCATTCGTATTTCACAAATTTGACAATCCATTGCACCCTATAAATTCCAACAGGAAATTTATTTATATTAAGATAATATTTACATTAGAATATATTGACAGAAAAACCATCATACGAGTATCATATAAGTATTATTTATACGTCAACATTCGCTAATATACTACTCATTTCGCTATTATGTCCTTTTTATTGTTCAAGTTTAATATTCGAATTTACAGAATGGATGGAAATTACTATGGTACTTGATGGAATGATTATCTCAATCATTGTAGGTTTTATAAGAAGAGGCAACCTAAAGGAGTTAGCAAACTTACGAATTAAAGGCGGGTTAATCTTTCCAATTCTATTCGTATTAGAAATACTGATTTTTATATTTCAAAACCGTTTTCCCACTCTTCTATTTTTAAGCAATTATATTTACATCTTTATTTATGTATTAGGACTTATATTTTTGTATTTAAATCGGAACTATAAAGGATTCAAGCTAATTTTACTTGGCGTATTTTTAAATTTTCTAGTCATGGCAATTAATGGTGGAAGAATGCCCGTTTCTTTAGATGTAGCGTATATGATTGATCCAGTAAATGCTGAATATATAAAAAATGGCGGCATGTATGCCAAACATCAAGTTTTAACAGCTAATACGCACCTTGGTTTTTTAGGCGACATTATACCAATCACGCATCCTTATCCAAAAATGCAAGCAATCAGTATTGGTGACGTTATTATGAATATCGGTATCTTTATCTTTGTCCAATGGCTTATGGTAACAAAACACCGAACTCATTTCGTTAAAGGAGGTGAAACTACATGAAAAAAGTACTAACAAGTCGTATTTTTTTTAACGCTATTATTTTAGGGTCTCTTATTGTTGCTTTAACTTCAGGGTGGCGATTAGGTTAATAGGATAACACTAAAAAAATCAAGTGATAGCAGTATGTCATATTAATCCAGAATAATTGGTTGCTACATTTTACTTTGCCAATTAAAATAGGATTATCGCATACTGCTGTTTCATTCTTGTTTACTATTTAGTTTCCTTTAACATATTTAACTAATGAGAGTGAGCGTTAAAAATAACTATGAATAGTATAAAATCCCCCGTTAGTCTTTATATTTTTCTCGTTTCTACCATCGGTATAGCATTAAATCTTATTTTTTCAATTCATACTTTATTCTCTACAAATCAGTTATATTTAAAAATAATTTTGAGTGTTTGTGTGATTCTGATTAGTTATTACACAATTCAGTTACCTCCAAAAGGAAATGCTATATGTCTTGATTCAGCAATATTTATCGCAACATGTTTTCTTCTTGGATTAAGTTTTTCATTAAATCTAATTTTTCTATCATTTTTCTCACATATGTTGATAAATAGAAAATTAGAATGGTATAAACACATTTTTAATCTCAGTATGTATAGTATCATGATGATAAGCTCCTATCATATTTATCTGGCTATCGGAGGTGATATCGGTAAATACAGCAATATCTACATAATTCCAACAATATTTGCTTTTTTTTCATACTTTATTATTAACACATTCTTAATCGTTATCTATTTTGTATTTCTAACAAAAGAAAAAGTGAAAGCGATTATTTCATTAATGTTTGGAGAGAGTTTAGCTCTATATCTTAGTACTTTATTATTTTCTATTATTTTAATAGCTACTGCTTCTTCATTAGGGCTATTTGGATATTTTATATTTGTTAGTGTATTGATATTATTATCAATCGCATTTCGACAGCATTTTACGTTATATCAAAAAGCTAACAAAAGAGCTAACATTGATTTTCTTACAGGCCTTAGCAATCATGGCTATTTTAAAGACACATTAGAGGAAAAGGTGAAAGCCGCTAATGCTTTAAATCAACCATTAAGTCTTGCTATTCTTGATATCGATGATTTTAAAAAATACAATGATTTTTATGGACATTTGCAAGGAGATGCTCTGTTACAATTTTTTGGTTCATTTCTTGAATCTGAGTGCAAGAAACATGATTACTTTGTTGCACGGTATGGTGGTGAGGAATTTACGATTTTGATGCAGAATACGTCAATTAAACCGGCTACTTTCTTTATTGATCGTCTTCGTAAAAAGTTAAATGATACATATTTTGATGGTGTTGAACGTCTTCCTTATCATTGCTTATCATTCTCAGCTGGGATTTCAGAATATAATAAAGATTTATACGATTCTCAAGAATTGTTAAAACGTGCAGACATTGCGATGTACAATGCGAAAGAGCAAGGGAAAAACATGATACATATTGCCGATGATAAACTCGTGAATTCAGTGAAAAAAACCGTGTCCTTTGAAAAAGAATTGCATGAAATGGAACAAAAGCTCAGTATCTTTCTTTCTAAGGATGTTTATACGTATCGTCATAGCAAACGTGTATACAAATATGCTGTTGATTTTAGTAGCGAGCTTGATTTAACTGACGCAGAGCGCAAAACATTTATTTTAGGTGCATTGGTTCACGATATTGGAAAGCTAGAAATTCCACGGGATATTATTAATAAAAAAGGAAAATTAGATCCTCACGAATGGGAAATCATGAAAAAACATACCATATGGGGAAAAGAAATTATTTCGACAAACAAAAATTTCGATGATCTTCTTCCTATCATTGAACTTCATCATGAAAGATTCGATGGAAAAGGGTATCCATATGGCTTAAAGGAATATAAAATACCAAAGCTTGCTCGCATTTTATCGATTGTTGATTCATTTGATGCCATGACCACGGAACGACCGTATCAAAAAACAAAAACCTTAACAGAAGCTATACAGGAGCTTCGCGATTGTGCAGGTCTACAGTTTGATCCAGAATATGTGGAACCATTTATTTGTTTGATTCAAAAAGCGTATGCCCTTAAGCTTGAAATGGAACAAACAACAACAGAAGTTTGATAGTACTTTCTTAAATAAACTCTCTTAATAAACACGAAAAGAATTGTGCATGTAGCATCATAGTCTGTATTTGCGAGTACTCGATAAAGTTAATTTTCCGCTAATAAAGATGTCTATTTCGCTGACACCTACTTTGATGAGCTAGGATAAAAGATAATTATATGATGAATAAACAAATAAGGAGCCTGTTTTATTAAAAACAGACTCTAAATTTATTAGATAAAATCAGAAGGAACCGTATTTTCTCCTAAACTGACGGAAAGTTCCACAAGATTTTTTCTTTATGTTTGTGTATGTACAGACCAGTAGTACCCCACCTATTATTAGTAGGATCATTCCTATTACTCCCTAATTCGTCCAATAGCTTTCGTTTGTAGTGTGCCTGCTTTCTCATTTGACTGGTTTCTGGTTTAATGGTTGTCCATTTTACAAACAAGCATTCCTTTTCTCATATGAACCATCAACGCTATACATTTCTTTAAAAATAGACATAAAAAAAAAACCACTCGTCAATTTGACGAGTAGCTTTTTTTGCCTAGCGACGTCCTACTCTCACAGGGACAAAGTCCCAACTACCATCGGCGCAAAAGAGCTTAACTTCCGTGTTCGGTATGGGAACGGGTGTGA
>NZ_JBGJZM010000002.1:0-570295 GCF_042610425.1 Ectobacillus soli | reverse complement strand
GGGTTCGCTCGACTTGCATGTATTAGGCACGCCGCCAGCGTTCATCCTGAGCCAGGATCAAACTCTCCATAAAAGTTAAAGTTTGTCTAAGCTATAAAAAATAAAACTGACGTTTGTTGTTTTGTTTAGTTTTCAAAGTTCAATATCGCGTTTCAGCGACTTTAATAATATAACACATTGTCATAATATCGTCAACTTTTTTTTGTGATTTATATCTAGCTGACTTGTTGACTTGACCTATTATAAAGACTTCTAATGTGAAATGCAACTTATTTCGTATAGAATTTCAAATAAAATATAGATTTCCTTAGAATAGTCTTTCATTTTCTACTTACACTTTCTCACCTATGCTATCCTCTTAAAGAAACGAAAAAAATAGGTCTCTATACATAAATCTGTATAGAAACCTATTTGTATTAAAATTAGAGAGGATACTCCTACTCTTCTTCTTGATCTACCTCAATTGCATCTTCGCGCTGCGCCTTTGTAACAGTTGCCACTTCTTCATTTTCTTTCAAACTAATAAGACGTACCCCTTGCGTATTTCGACCCATACGAGAAATTTGCTCAACAGGTATACGAATTAGAACACCCGCCACTGTAATAAGCATAATATCTTCTTCGCCCTTTACAGACTTTACAGCAACTAACTTCCCGTTTTTGTCATTTACATTACAAGTTTTCAATCCTTTTCCGCCGCGACTCTGAATACGATATTCTTCAATTGGTGTACGTTTACCGAATCCATTTTTTGTAACAATTAAAACATCTACATCTTCTTCGGCAATTTCCGTTCCAACAACTTGGTCATCATCATTCAACTTGATCGCCTTCACACCAGCAGCAGTTCTACCCATACTGCGAACATCTTGTTCGTTGAAGCGTATAAGCAACCCATCGCTAGTTCCAACAATAATATCTTTATCTCCCGTCGTTAATCGAACGGAAATGAGTTCATCATCTTCTCTAAGCGAAATCGCAATTAATCCATTATTACGGATATTGGCAAAAGATGAGAGCGGCGTCCGCTTTGCAATTCCTTGCTTTGTAGAGAAGAATAAATAATCATCATCAGAGAATTCTTGAATTGGAATCATAGCATTGATCCATTCATCTTTTTCAACTTCTAACAAATTGATAATAGGAAGTCCTTTTGCGGTTCTACTATACTCTGGAATTTCATACCCTTTAATGCGATATACTTTTCCTTTATTCGTAAAGAACAAAATATGATTATGAGTAGACGTAGTTAGTAAATGTTCTACAAAATCATCCTCATGTGTTCCCATACCTTGAACGCCGCGACCATTTCTATTTTGACTTCTATAGGTTGAAGTTGGAAGTCTTTTAATATATCCGTTATGCGTTAAGGAAATGACGATATTTTGTTCTGGAATTAAATCTTCGTCCTCAATGAATCCAAATCCACCAGGGACAATTTCAGTTCTTCGTACATCATTGAAGCGTTCTTTAACTTCCAGTAATTCTGTACGAATAATTTCTAGTACTTTTTCTTCGCTTGCTAGAATAGCTTTTAATTCAGCAATCAATTTCTCTAATTCTGCGTATTCTTCTTCAATTTTTTCACGTTCTAAACCTGTTAAACGTTGCAAACGCATATCTAAAATAGCTTGAGCTTGCTTTTCACTTAATTCAAATGTTTCAATTAAGCCATTGCGTGCTATTTCTGCTGTTCTTGAACCACGAATTAAGGCTATAACCTGATCCAAATGATCAAGAGCAATGCGTAACCCCTCTAAAATGTGGGCACGAGCTTCTGCTTTATCAAGTTCAAAAGCAGTTCGTCTTCGAATAACTACTTTCTGATGCTCTAAGTAATAGTATAAGCATTGTTTTAAATTTAAAACTTTTGGCTCGCCGTCAACAAGTGAAAGCATGTTAATTCCAAAGCTTGTTTGCAATGCAGTATGTTTATATAAATTGTTTAGAAGCACATTTGCATTTGCATCTCTCCGTACTTCCATTACAATGTGCATACCGCTACGATCCGATTCATCTCGTAAATCTGTGATTCCTTCAATTCTCTTCTCACGAACAAGCTCAGCAATTTTCTCTATGAGTCTTGCTTTATTTACTTGATAAGGTAATTCTGTAACAATAATCGATTGTTTTCCGTTACCTCGTTCTTCTATCGATACTTTCCCGCGAATTAGGATAGATCCTCGTCCTGTTTCAAAAGCACGACGAATCCCACTTTTCCCAATTATTTGACCAGCAGTAGGGAAATCCGGTCCGGGAATATATTCCATTAACTCTTCAATTGTAATATCAGGGTTTTTGCTAAGTGCTAATACTCCGTCAATAATTTCTCCAAGTTGATGAGGCGGAATATTCGTTGCCATCCCAACCGCAATTCCAGTAGCACCATTGACAAGAAGATTTGGAAATCTTGCTGGTAAAACAATCGGCTCTTTTTCAGAACCATCATAGTTATCTTGATAATCAATCGTATTTTTGGAGATGTCACGTAATAGCTCCATAGATATCTTGGACATTCTTGCTTCTGTATAACGCATAGCAGCAGCGAAGTCACCATCTACAGATCCAAAGTTACCGTGACCATCAATAAGCATATACCGTTGGTTAAAGTCTTGTGCCATACGTACCATCGTAGCATATACAGCTGCATCACCATGAGGATGATACTTACCAATTACTTCTCCAACAATACGAGCTGATTTTTTATGTGGTTTATCAGATACAATCCCTAAATCATTCATTGCATACAGTATTCTTCGATGTACTGGCTTTAATCCATCCCGTACATCTGGTAGGGCCCGAGAAACAATGACACTCATCGCATAATCTAAAAATGATGATCGCATTTCATGACTAATATTTATATCTCGAATCTGGGCTTGTTGCTCGTTATCTGACATCAACTAGCGCCTCCTCTTACATTTCCGTACAAATTAAAAGCAACAAAGTTGCAAATTAAATATCTAAGTTTTTAACGTATCTCGCATTTTCCTGAATGAAGTTACGACGTGGTTCTACTTTATCACCCATTAACATTTCAAATGTTTCGTCGACTTCAATCGCATCTTGTAGATTTACTTGAAGAAGCAAACGTGCTTCTGGGTCCATTGTCGTTTCCCACAGCTGTGCTGGGTTCATTTCTCCAAGACCTTTATAACGCTGAATGCTTGGTTTTGGCTGTGCAGGTATTTCCTTATAAATTTTCTCTAAATCTTTATCATTGTAAGCATATAATATTTTCTTACCTTGCTGCACTTTATATAATGGTGGTTGTGCGATGTACACATAGCCATGTTCAATAATTTTACGCATATAACGATAAAAGAACGTTAATAATAAAGTTCGGATATGTGAACCATCCACATCGGCATCAGTCATGATAATAATTTTATGATATCTTGCTTTTTCAATATCAAATTCTTCTCCAATTCCCGTTCCAATTGCAGTTACAATCGCTCGAATTTCGTTATTGGAAAGGATTTTATCAAGGCGAGCTTTTTCTACGTTGATAATTTTTCCTTTCAGCGGAAGAATTGCTTGGAAATGTCGTTCACGTCCTTGTTTTGCTGAACCACCGGCAGAATCACCTTCAACAATATAAATTTCACTGATAGATGGGTCCTTTGAAGAACAATCTGCAAGTTTACCAGGCAAACTTGAAATTTCCAAGGCATTCTTTCGTCTCGTTAATTCACGAGCTTTTTTTGCAGCTACACGTGCACGGGTAGCCATCATACCTTTATCGATAATCTTTCGAGCTATATCCGGATTTTCAAGAAGGAATTTTTCAAATGTTTCTGAGAAAACGGATTCCGTTATTGTTCTAGCCTCGCTATTGCCAAGCTTCGTTTTCGTTTGTCCTTCAAACTGAGGATCTGGATGTTTGATGGAAACAATAGCTGTTAACCCTTCACGCACGTCTTCTCCAATTAAATTACTATTTCCATCTTTGAAAATACCGCTCTTTCTTGCATAATCATTAATTACACGTGTTAAAGACGTCTTAAATCCTACTTCATGTGTACCGCCTTCATACGTATGAATGTTGTTTGTGAAAGATAAAATATTACTTACGTAGCCTTCGTTGTATTGTAAGGCAACTTCAACATAAATGTCGTCACGCATACCTTCTACATAGACTGGCTCTTCATGAACTACCTCTTTTGAGCGATTTAAGTGTTCTACATAAGATTTAATTCCACCTTCAAAGTGAAATTCTCTCTTTTGCTTGTTTTCTCTACGATCTTCGATTGTAATACGTAGACCACGATTTAAAAATGCGAGTTCACGCAATCTATTTGCTAACGTATCAAAATCATATTCAGTTGTTTCAGTGAAAATTTCAGCATCCGGTTTAAAATGTGTAGTTGTACCGGTCAATTCTGTTTCACCAACTACAGCCAAATCACCGACTGGAATACCACGTTGAAACTTTTGATAATGTATGTTTCCTTCACGATACACATATACTTCTAATACTTCAGATAAAGCATTTACAACAGACGCACCTACTCCGTGCAAGCCGCCAGACACTTTATATCCGCCTCCGCCAAACTTACCACCTGCATGAAGAACTGTCATGATAACTTCAACCGCAGGACGTCCAACTTTTTCTTGAATACCTACAGGAATACCACGACCATTATCCTTTACTGTAATACTGTTATCTTCTTCAATAAATACGTTAATTTCATTGCAATAGCCAGCAAGCGCCTCATCGATACTATTATCTACGATTTCCCATACAAGATGGTGAAGACCTTTCGCGCTTGTAGTACCAATGTACATACCTGGACGTTTTCTAACAGCTTCTAGTCCTTCTAATACTTGAATTTGACTTTCATCATATGCATCTTCTTGTATTTTCTTTTGTTCCATTGTCACAAAAATCACCCACTTTTCCATTTAACGGAAGAAATTAATCATGACTTAATCAATGACTATTCCATTTGTTACTTGAATTGTCTTTGCTTGTTTGAGTGTTTGATGTTCAACGCCATCAACACTAGTTGTCGTTACGAAAGTTTGAACTTTACCTTGTATTGTGTTTAATAAATGAGATTGACGATAATCATCTAATTCCGATAATACATCGTCCAGTAAGAGAATAGGGTATTCGTGTACTTCAGAGTGGATCAATTCAATTTCAGCTAATTTAAGGGAAAGTGCTGTCGTTCGCTGTTGGCCTTGCGAACCATAAATCTGCACGTTTTTTTCATTGACGAAGAAATGTAAGTCATCGCGATGAGGACCAATTAAAGTTGCACCACGAAATAATTCACGCTTTTTAATCGTTTGAAACGCATCATAGTATTCTTCTTTTATTTTCGACAAATCCATGGATTCTGATACATTTATACTCGGTTTATACGCAATTCGAAGTTCTTCTAACCCTCTACTAATGCCGTTATGTATGGGGGCAGCCCATTCTTGTAGCATACGAAGAAATTCAAATCTCTTAAGTAATATTTTCGCTCCATGCTCAACCAACTGAATGGTAAACACATCTAACATTGTTTCATTGTGTTTACTTTCCCCTTGCATCTTTTTCAATAAGTGATTACGTTGAATTAACACTTTTTGATATTGGCTTAATTCGTATAAATAGACAGGTGCAATTTGTCCCAGTTCCATATCGATAAAGCGCCTTCGAACTTGTGGACTTCCTTTTACTAAGTTCAAATCCTCCGGAGCGAACATGACAACATTCATCTCTCCGATGTATTGGCTTAGTTTGGATTGTTCTAATTCATTTACTTTAGCCCTTTTTCCTTTTTTGGAGAGCATAAGCTCTAGGGTGAGGGATGTGTTTCGTTTTTGAAGCTTCCCTTTTATTTTACCATACTCTGCGTCCCATTTGATAAGCTCTCTGTCATTTGAGGTTCGATGAGATTTTGCCATGGCTAATACGAAAATCGATTCAATTAAATTTGTCTTGCCCTGTGCATTCTCCCCGATAATAACATTTACTTTATCTTCAAAAGAGAGTGCAAGTTCCTTATAGTTTCGAAAATTTAGTAGAGCTAGCTCCTCAATATACAAAGGGATGCCTCCCTTACTTCGCCTTCACTTGGAATGTTCCGAATGATGGAACTTCAACCGTATCGTTGTTATAAAGCTTTCTTCCTCGTCTATTATCAGGTTCGCCGTTTATAAACACTTCATGTTCTTGTAAAAACCAACGAGATGCTCCTCCTGTATTTACTAGATCAGCGAGCTTTAAAAACTGTCCAAGCGTAATATACTCTGTAGAAATTGAAATAATTTTCATAAAAATCGCTCACTTTCTAAAAGTGTTCATTCTTTCATTGTACTAAAAAAAATACGTATCAACAATGATTGGGTATACAATTTCATTTTTTATCAATTTAGAAGCAAATTATACAGGATAAAAAACTGACAGACGAAATGGACCGTTACAAGAAGCATGATGTCTCATCATTCTGTAATCGGTCCATTCATATAGCATATTACTACTTCCAAGTGTAAAACTGCGCGAGTTCGATAAAGTAATTAATATGTTCGCACAGGTAATATTAATTGGACTATGCTGTCATTATCTAAAGAACGTATTAAAAACGGTCGCATAGCCCCTGTAAAACTTGTTTTTATTTCTGTACTATCAAGTACTTTTAGTGCGTCCATCATATATTTTGCACTAAAAGAAATTTTTAATTCTTCCCCTTCAATGCTTTCGCAGTTTACTTCTTCTACAACTTTCCCAATTTCAGGCGAATTAGATGAAATTTCAATTTGATTGTCTTCAAGTGTAGAAAGCTTAACGACATTATTTCTACCATCTCTTGCAAGTAAAGAAGCACGATCTATAGCTTGAAGAAATTCTCTTGTATTGATCAAAATGTCTGTTTTGGTTTCAGATGGAATAAGTCGTGATGTATCAGGATAGTTTCCTTCCAACAGACGTGAGTAAAATAGCAAATGCTTAGTTCTAAATAACACTTGATATTCCGTAATAATGATATCTACAGTTTCTTCGGTGTCATCTAATATTTTGCTAAGCTCGTTCAAACTTTTCCCGGGTATAACAACATTCGCTTGAAAGGATGCAGAAAGTGAACTTCCGGAAATAGTTGCTTTGCGAAGGGCAAGTCGGTGACTATCTGTAGCAACGCAAGTCAATTCGTTGTTATACACACTCCAGTTTACACCTGTCAAGATAGGTCTGGTTTCAGATGTAGAAACTGCAAATACGGTTTGACGAATCATATGCTTTAACAAATCAGTAGGGAGCATAAAAACTTGATTTTCTTCCAGTTGAGGAAGAAGTGGATATTCTTCGGGATCGGAACCATTTAAATTAAATTCTGACTTTCCTGATTTAATTTGCGTTGAAAAATGATTTTCTACTTTTATTTCGACGGTATCCTTTGGTAATTTCTTTACAATCTCACTAAAATATTTTGCCTGTAATACGATGCTGCCAGGTTGAATTATTTGTACAATTTCATTTCCATTTTCTTCAGTAGGGATGAAAGATTCAATTGAAATATCAGAATCACTTCCTGTTAAGGTGACACCTTCACTGTTTGCAACAATTTTAATCCCCGTTAAAATCGGAATGGTTGTTCGGACAGATACAGCTTTCATTACATCTTGAACACCTTTAACAAGCTGTTCTTTTTGAATGATAAAATGCATGATAAAAATACCTCCTGCGTATGGAATATATTTAATTAAATAATAATAAAAAATAGTAGTAATAGTAGTAATACTTGTGGATATGTGGATAAGTCCATTTTAGTAAGGAAAAAACAGTCTATCAACATGTGGATAGACTGTGAGTAAATAGTAAACTTTTATTCACATTATTCTATTGCTTCAAAATCTCACAGATTTCTTCAATTTGCTTTTGTAACTGCACATCCGTTTTGGCAAGTCGAGAAATTTTTTCGTGAGCATGGATGACAGTAGTATGATCTCTTCCCCCAAATTCTTCTCCGATTTTAGGAAGAGAGGAATCCGTTAGCTCTCTTGACAAGTACATAGCAACTTGTCGAGGGAACGCTACTGACTTTGTTCGTTTTTTTGCTTTAAAATCCTCTAGCTTTATTTGAAAAACTTGCCCAACTACCTTTTGAATATCATTAATGTAAATGACCTTTGGTTTTGAATTTGGAATAATATCTTTTAATGCCTCTGCCGCAAGATCGGCATTAATATCTTTATTAATTAAAGAAGAATAGGCTACCACTCGTATAAGAGCACCTTCTAGCTCACGAATGTTGCTATCAATTTGATTAGCAATATACAACATCACTTCATTCGGGATATCCAAACCTTCAGCTCGTGCTTTTTTTCGCAATATCGCAATCCGCGTTTCTAAATCTGGAGGTGTAATATCTGTAATGAGCCCCCATTCGAAACGAGAACGCAGCCGATCTTCCAGTGTTGGTATTTCTTTCGGCGCACGATCACTGGAAATGACAATTTGCTTACTTTCTTCATGAAGGGCGTTAAAGGTATGGAAAAATTCTTCTTGTGTTTGTTCTTTTCCAGCTAGAAATTGAATATCGTCAATTAAGAGAACATCAACATTACGATATTTATTTCGAAAATCAACTGCTTTGTTATCCCGAATACTATTAATAAATTCATTTGTAAATTTTTCAGATGATAAGTATACAACCTTTGCATTCGGATTATGCTCTATAACATAGTGACCGATTGCATGCATGAGATGTGTTTTCCCTAGGCCAACACCACCATAAATAAATAGTGGATTGTATGCTTTAGCAGGTGCTTCTGCAACAGCTAACGATGCCGCATGCGCAAAGCGATTGCCTGATCCAATTACAAATGTATCGAATGTGTATTTGGGGTTTAGCATACTTGGCTTAAACTGGTTCGGTTCATCGTTGTTGATCTTCCGTCGATTGGGCGGTGTATAGTCAAAGTCTTCTTCTGTCTGACTTTGTGGAATAATAAAGCGAACATCAAGTTCTTCTCCTGTGACATGATATAACGTTTCTGAAATTAATTCAGAATAATGAGATTCGAGCCAGTCTCTGGCAAATTCGTTCGGAGCGGTTATGGTTAAATCATTTTTTTTAAGAGAATAAGCTTTTGTAGATTTTAACCAAGTTTCGAAGCTAGGCTTACTCACCTTTTTTTGGAGCTGTTGTAAAGTCTGATCCCATAAGTCATCTATATTTTCCAAAGAGGTACCTCCTTCTTTCTATAATGGGTCCGAACTTTGTACAAGTTTTGTACAGAACATATATGAATAAATATTCAAAGTAAGAAAAAATGAAAGTATTGCAATATAACATGGAATACATGTATCGACAAAATACCATGCATGTGGACAAGTTGTTATTCACATGTGAAAAAATATGTCCACATGTTATGCACAGGTTGTGGATAACAACAGACTGTGGAAAACTTGTCCGAAGGTGAAAACACAAATATGATATCAAAAAAAGAGTGTAATATCAATTTGTTTCGTAAAGTTATCCACAAAAAGAACATTTCATACCAATATTTTATCAACAGGGGGGTCTTTTGTGTAAAAATCAAAAAATATCTGTGGATTATTTAATTTTCCTTTTTTTATTATCCACATGAGTATAGAATATTGAGTAAAAGCTTGTGGATGCGTGAAATAATAAAGAAAAGTATATTGGGGCATTGACATTTAGAGGGTATATTAACTATAATTTATTAGACTGTCTTTAACAGTTATTCCTCAGGGAGGTGTCATATACATGAAACGTACGTATCAACCAAATACACGTAAGCGCAGCAAAGTACATGGTTTTCGCAGCCGTATGAGTACTAAAAACGGCCGTAGAGTTCTTGCAGCACGTCGCCGCAAGGGAAGAAAAGTATTATCTGCGTAGGCCACTGATCGTTCAGTGGTCTTTTTTCTAATAATGTATCCTTTCCACTGGCGATATACAGGAGTGTTAAACAGATGAAGAAAAAAAACCGTATAAAAAAAAACGAGGAGTTTCAAAAAGTATTTAAATTAGGAGTATCGAATGCGAACCGCCAATTTGTAATGTATTCTTTACATAAACCAGGTCAAGAACATTTTCGTATCGGACTTTCAGTAAGCAAAAAGTTAGGAAATGCTGTTGTGCGTAATAAAACGAAGAGAATGATACGACAAGTATTTACGGAGTACAAAGATTGCATAGATTCTGAAAAGGATTTTGTTATAATAGCAAGGAAGCCTTGTGTAGAAATGACGTACGAGCAATTTAAGAGTAGTTTATCCCACGTACTTCGTAAATCTGGCATTAAACTGTCATGGCAAGAGCAGAAGAAGGAAGAAATACAATGATAGGACATACTATTAAGGGAGGAAATGGTACGTGAAAAAGAAAATTACTTTTCTGGTCATGATGATCGCACTTGTGGCTGTTGTCAGCGGCTGTAATCAAGTTAACCAGCCGATTACACCAGAAAGCACTGGTATTTGGAATCAGTACTTTGTATATCCGCTTTCTCAAGTTCTTACATTTTTTGCGAATCTCTTTAACAATAATTATGGATTATCGATTATTATTGTAACGTTAATCATCCGTACTGCCTTGCTGCCGCTTATGATTAAACAAACGAAAAGCACGAAAGCAATGCAGGCGTTGCAGCCAGAAATGGTAAAGTTACGTGAAAAACATAGTAGTAAAGATCAAGCTACCCAACAAAAACTGCAACAAGAAACGATGAAATTGTATCAACAAAATGGTGTAAATCCTCTTGCAGGATGTTTACCAATTTTTATTCAAATGCCAGTTTTATTTGCTTTTTACCACGCTATTATGCGTACGGCAGAAATTAAACAGCACAGTTTCTTATGGTTTGGTTTAGGAAGTCCTGATCCTTTTTACATCTTACCGATTTTAGCTGGTGTCACTACATTTATTCAGCAAAAAATGGCTATGACAGGACAAAACAATCCGCAAATGGCAATGATGCTTTGGCTGATGCCAATTATGATTGTTATTTTCGCTATCCAATTCCCGTCTGCACTTTCTTTATATTGGGTCGTTGGGAATATTGTAAGTATTGCTCAAACCTATTTCATTAAAGGTCCTACACCGCAAACTGCTCAAGTTGAGAGCTCTAAAAAATGACTGCATTGATAAACGGTTGAATTAGCAGTTTAAATAGGTTTAGCAGGCTAGGAACTCTGCTACATGAATTATTGCAGTGTTAGATGAAAAGGAAAAAAATTTATTTGTTAAAAAATGTAAAAATCGTTACCTTTCTATTTAGGTAACGATTTTTTTATTCCATTTTTTGTGGAAAAGTAGAAGGAAAATAGGACAGTGACTTATCCACAGTGGATAAGTTTACAGAAGATATCATCAGGATATAATATATTAAGTTAATATTCTTTTTTAGAAGTCATCAGTATGGTATGCTATTTTTTTAGTGGATAAAAATAAACTTAACATAGACAAAGTACGAAAACGTACAATGAGGAAGTTTAAAAGAGGTAGTGAGGTGAAATGAAATGGAACTGGATACGATAGCAGCAATTAGTACGGCACTTGGCGAAGGAGCCATTGCTATAGTACGGGTGAGCGGAGAAGAAGCGATTGCGAAGGTGAATCAGATATTTAAAGGATCAGACTTATTAGAGGCACAGTCCCATACAATCAAGTATGGACATATCGTGGATCCACATACAAATGTCACCGTTGAAGAAGTTATGGTTTCAATAATGCGCGCGCCAAAAACATTTACACGAGAAGATGTAGTAGAAGTGAATTGTCACGGTGGTCTTGTATCAGTAAATCGTGTCTTGCAGCTTATTTTAGCGCAAGGAGTAAGACTTGCAGAGCCTGGTGAATTTACGAAGCGTGCTTTTTTAAACGGGCGCATTGATTTATCTCAAGCAGAAGCGGTCATGGATTTGATTCGTGCAAAAACTGACCGTGCGATGAATGTTGCTATGAATCAAATAGAAGGACGCTTATCAAAGCTCATTCAGAATTTACGGCAACAATTAATTGAAACAGTTGCGCATGTTGAAGTAAATATTGACTATCCAGAGTATGATGATGTAGAGCAAATGACGCACGACGTACTGCTTACAAAAACAGAAGCAGTTCGAGCAGAAATTCGTAAACTGTTAGAAACGGCAAAACAAGGGAAGATTTTACGAGAAGGAATTGCTACTGCCATTATAGGACGTCCCAATGTAGGGAAATCTTCTCTTTTAAATAGTCTTATTCAAGAAAAGAAAGCAATCGTGACTGATATTGCGGGCACAACCCGTGATATAATTGAAGAATATGTGAACGTATTAGGAGTACCTCTCCGTTTAATAGATACTGCAGGTATTAGGGAAACAAAGGATATTGTTGAGAAAATTGGGGTGCAACGATCTAAGGATGTGTTGCAGAAGGCGGATTTAATCTTGCTTGTTCTTAATCAAAATGAGCCACTCTCGCTAGAGGATGTGGAGTTGTTTGCTGCTATTAAAGGAAAAGAAAGCATTGTTATCGTAAATAAAACCGATTTACCCAGACAAATTGATTTAAACCGTGTACAGGAATTATCTGCAGATGCTCCAATTATTGCAACCTCTCTTCTTGAAGAAAAAGGGATTACTGAGCTAGAACAGGCAATAGCCGCAGCTTTCTTTGAAGGAAAGATGGAGTCAGAGGATTTAACATACGTTTCAAATAGCAGACATATTGGACTGTTACAACAGGCCGAAAGAACAATTACGGATGCGATAGAAGCCATACAAAGTGGGATTCCCATTGATTTAGTGCAAATCGATGTTACGAGAACATGGGAGATACTTGGTGAAATTATAGGAGACACCGTACAAGATAGTTTACTTGACCAGTTATTTTCTCAGTTTTGTTTAGGAAAATAACGTAAAGGGAGGAATTCAAAATGGAATATGAAGCTGGTTCATTTGACGTCATCGTTGTAGGTGCAGGTCATGCTGGCTGCGAAGCAGGACTTGCTGCTGCACGTATGGGAGCCAAAACATTATTATTAACAATAAATTTGGATATGGTCGCATTTATGCCATGTAATCCTTCTGTTGGAGGTCCGGCTAAGGGAATTGTTGTTCGTGAAATTGATGCGTTGGGCGGAGAAATGGGACGCAACATTGATAAAACCTACATTCAAATGAGAATGTTAAATACAGGGAAAGGGCCAGCTGTTCGTGCGCTTCGGGCACAGGCCGATAAATTTGCGTATCAGCATGAAATGAAAAATACAATTGAAAATACACCTAATATGACACTTCGCCAAGGTATGGTAGAGCGTCTTATTGTAGAAGAGGGGCAATGTAAGGGAGTCATTACACATACGGGTGCTGTTTACAAATCCAAAACTGTTGTAGTCACTACTGGTACTTACCTTCGTGGTGAAGTAATTATTGGGGATTTAAAATATTCAAGTGGTCCTAACAACCAACAGCCTGCAGTTAAACTTTCACAACACTTAGAAGAACTAGGCTTTGAATTAGTGCGCTTTAAAACTGGTACCCCCCCACGTGTAAATGGACATACAATCGATTATAGCAAAACAGAAATACAGCCGGGTGATGATGTTCCACGTGCATTTTCATTTGAAACAACAACATTTTTGATGGATCAAATTCCATGCTGGCTCACTTATACAAGCGAAGAAACACATCGTTTAATTGACGCAAATCTTCATCGGTCTCCTATGTTTTCTGGTATGATAAAAGGTAGAGGTCCACGGTATTGCCCATCTATTGAAGATAAAATTGTTCGTTTTCACGACAAACCGAGACATCAGCTATTTTTAGAACCAGAAGGTAGAAATACGAAGGAAGTTTATGTACAAGGATTATCTACAAGTCTGCCTGAAGATGTCCAACGTGAAATTTTAAAAACAATCGCAGGTCTTGAAAATGTGGAAATGATGCGAACAGGATATGCCATTGAATATGATGCAATGGTACCAACGCAGCTTTGGCCTACACTAGAAACAAAAAAAGTTCAAAATTTATATACGGCAGGTCAAATTAACGGAACTTCTGGATATGAAGAAGCGGCAGGTCAAGGTATTATGGCTGGTATTAATGCTGGTTGCCGGGCGTTAGGTAAAAAAGAAGTAATCTTAGATCGTTCTGATGCCTACATTGGCGTTTTAATAGATGATTTGGTGACAAAAGGAACGAATGAACCTTACCGACTTCTTACATCTCGCGCCGAATATCGTTTGTTACTTCGTCATGACAATGCTGATTTACGTTTAACGGAAATTGGTCATGAAATTGGGATGATTTCAGATGAACGTTATGAACGTTTTATGGCAAAAAAGGAAAGAATTGAAAAAGAAAAAGCTCGCCTTTCCTCAACAATTATTAAGCCAACACCAGAAGTACAAGAACTTATTCGAAACGCAGGCGGAAGTGAGCTGAAGGATGGTATTCGTGCAAGTGATTTACTACGAAGACCAGAAATGACATACGCACATATCAACGCAATTATTCCTAGTGAAGAGCCAATCGAGGATGAAATCACGGAGCAAGTTGAAATTCAAATTAAATACGAAGGTTATATTGAAAAATCGTTACAACAAGTGGAACGTATGAAACGAATGGAGAATAAAAAAATTCCTTCGAATATTGATTATGAAGCTATCACAGGTATTGCAACAGAAGCTCGTCAAAAATTACAGGCAGTACGACCCTTGTCTGTTGGTCAGGCATCTCGTATTTCGGGAGTAAATCCTGCTGACATCTCAATTTTACTTGTTTATTTAGAACAAGGAAAAATTGCTAGAGTATCTAATCAATAAACAGGTAGGAGATATAAAGAGATGAACATGCAACTTTTCCAATCGATGTTAGAGGAGAAAGGGATTTTCCTTTCTCCTCTGCAGCTTAATCAATTTGAAATCTACTACCAACTGTTAGTAGAGTGGAACGAAAAAATGAATCTAACTGCTATCACTGAAAAAGATGAAGTGTATTTGAAGCATTTTTTTGATTCCATTACAGCTGCCTTTTATTATGATTTATCTAAACCTCTTTCCCTTTGTGACGTAGGAGCAGGTGCTGGGTTTCCTAGCATCCCCTTAAAAATCTGTTTTCCGCAGCTGCGAATTACCATTGTTGACTCCTTACAAAAACGAATTACGTTTTTAAATTATTTAGCATCATCACTTGAACTAGAGAATGTTGCCTTTTATCATGACCGGGCAGAAACATTTGGTAGAAAAGAAGGTATACGTGAATCATTTGATATTGTAACAGCTAGAGCTGTAGCACGTTTGTCTGTTTTGAGTGAGCTTTGCCTTCCTTTGGTAAAAGTAGGTGGCACATTTATTGCCATGAAAGGTGCTGCAGCTAAAGAAGAATTGGAAGCAGGCAAACATGCCATACAAGTTCTTGGAGGGGAAATTCGTGATAGTAGTACCTTCCAATTACCAATTGAAGAAAGTGAGCGAAACATCATCATTATTGAAAAATGTAGAAAAACGCCAAAGAAATATCCACGTAAACCCGGTATGCCAAATAAATTGCCTATTGAAAAGTAAATCTTATTCGAATTATGATGGAATAGTATAAGTAGCGCCCTAATGTTTCACGTGGAACATTTCTTGTTTAGTATTCAATAGGAGGTGGTGGAGTAGTATGAAACATACATTTTCTCGTCTGCTTGGCTTGGGAGATAAGGACGATTTACTAGGGCAAGATGAAAATAAAGACATACTCCGTGATGAAGTCGTTCAAATTCCAATAGAAAATATTATTCCCAATCAATATCAACCAAGAACTGTATTTAACGATGCTCGTATTGATGAACTAGCTTTAACAATTCGAACGCATGGAATGATTCAACCTATTGTAGTGCGAATGTATGAAGAAAATCGGTATGAAATCATTGCTGGTGAAAGAAGATTTCGTGCAGTTTCAAAGTTGGGTTGGGAAACAATACCTGCTATAATTAGAAATATGAACGATACGGAGACAGCTTCTGTAGCACTGATAGAAAATTTGCAGCGGGAAGAACTATCTGCCATAGAAGAGGCAATGGCATATCAAAAATTATTAGATTTACATAATTTAACCCAAGAAGCTCTTGCGCAACGTCTTGGTAAGGGACAATCTACGGTTGCTAATAAACTTCGTCTTTTAAAGCTTCCAGAACGAGTTAAAGAAGCATTATTAGATAAATCAATAACCGAACGACATGCTCGTGCACTTATACCCTTAAAACAAGAAGAATCACAGCTGAAAATTCTTCAAGACATATTAGATTTTCATTTAAACGTAAAGCAAACCGAAGAACGTGTTGCAAAAGTTTTACAGCCAAGTAATCCTAAGCCGAAACAAAAACGTAAGGCCGTAAGTCGAGATATGCGAATTGCAATGAATACGATTCGCCAATCGCTACAAATGGTTGAAGATAGCGGATTAAAGGTTGATTCCGAGGAACAAGAGTATGAAGAATACTATCAAATTACGATAAAAATTCCGAAAAAAAGCTAGTTTCATTCTCTATCGACCTCTTCTTAATAGAAGGGGCTTTTTTTCGATACGTAATAGGCTTACGTATCGATTATATTTTATTGAAATGTATGACAGAAGTTATTTTCTGTTGATGAGGATGATCCTATCATGGAAAGTTTCTAGCTTTTCATGATTTTTAATTGGAAATTTTGAAGTTTTATACAGAATACAACGGAAAATACTCATATTCATGATACAATGGGCTTACATCATACTCGTAGGGGAGAAAGTTGAAGGTAGGTGTTACCATGGGTAAAATTATTTCGATTGCCAATCAAAAAGGTGGAGTTGGAAAGACAACCACCGCCGTTAATTTAGGAGCATGCTTAGCACAACTAGGGAAGAAGGTTCTACTTGTAGATATTGACGCGCAGGGAAATGCTACAACAGGAGTCGGACTCGAAAAATCTGAATTAAAGCAGTGTGTATATAATATACTTGTTGAAGATGAGGATGTACGTGATATCATCAAGCCAACTGTCATGAAGGACTTATTTGTGATTCCTGCAACGATTCAATTGGCGGGAGCAGAAATAGAGCTAGTCCCGACAATTTCTCGTGAAGTGCGTCTCAAAAGAGCTCTTCAGCCAATTCGTGATGAATATGACTATATTTTAATTGACTGTCCTCCATCTCTCGGATTAATAACGATTAATGCACTTACTGCTTCTGATTCGGTTATTATTCCTGTACAATGTGAATACTACGCCCTAGAAGGATTAAGCCAGCTTTTAAATACGGTACGACTTGTTCAAAAACACTTAAATAAGAATTTAGCAATTCAAGGTGTACTATTAACAATGCTAGATGCAAGAACAAATTTGGGACTTCAGGTTATTGATGAAGTGAAAAAGTATTTCAGAGATAAAGTATATCGTTCCATTATTCCTAGAAATATTCGCCTAAGTGAAGCACCAAGTCACGGAAAACCAATTTTGCTATATGATGCTAAGTCCAAGGGTGCTGAAGTATACTTAGATTTAGCGAAGGAAGTGATTGCAGGTGGCTAAAGGACTAGGTAAAGGAATTCAAGCACTTTTCCCTGATTTAGAGGCAAAAGAAGAGGAAATTGTCCAAGACATAGAATTGAACCAAATTCGTCCAAATCCCTATCAACCTCGTAAATATTTTTCGAACGAAGCCATTCAAGAATTAACGGACTCAATCAAAGAACATGGTATTTTACAACCTATTATTGTTCGGAAGAGTATCAAAGGATATGAAATTGTCGTAGGGGAACGCAGATTTCGAGCAGCAAAGGAAGCAGAACTTGAAAATATTCCAGCAGTTGTTCGTGGATTAAATGATCAACAAATGATGGAATTAGCACTATTAGAAAATCTGCAACGTGAAGACCTTTCTCCAATTGAAGAAGCACATGCTTATCAGAAGCTTATGGAGGAACTTAAGCTCACACAAGAACAACTCGCAAAACGATTAGCAAAAAGTAGACCACATATCGCCAATCATATCCGTCTACTCTCTCTTCCTACATACGTTCAGGATTTTATCTCAGAAGGAAAACTTTCAATGGGACATGGGCGAACACTCTTGAGTTTAAAGGATCAATCTAAATTACAAGCTGTTATTAGCCGTATTCAAAAGGAAAGTTTAAATGTTCGACAATTGGAACAATTAATACAGCAAATGAATCAAAATGTTCCACGTGAAACAAAAAAGGTAAAAAGAGAACAGAATATTTATTATGTAGAGCAAGAAACTGTTTTACGTGAACGATTTGGGACAGCTGTAAAAATTAAAGAGAAGGACAACAAAGGTAAAATTGAAATCGACTTTTTTAATAAGGAAGATTTACAACGTATTTTAGATGTATTAGCAGGCGAGTAATATAAGGATGAGACATGCTAGAAAGAGGTGACTCAATGAGTAATTATTTTACTCCTTTTGAATCATCTCTTTCCTTTTTTTTCGAAGAGAAATAGCATAGTCCGTTTTTTGAATACTTGTAGCAATGACATGTGCCATTTTCATAACTAAATGTAATCTTGTATTTTGGAGAACAAAAAACTCCATAAATCCATGGATATTAACGATGCCATGGATGTGTAGGTTTCCTACGGATGGAAGGCTTTTATTCATTGCTGCGCCTGGTTTGCAAGGCCCTTTCCCAATAGAGATACTACCAACATGCTGGGCTTTACCTAAACAGGCATCAATCGCTATAATAAATGGATTGGTGTGCCGCTTTGTTATATGTAGCAAGGTTTCTTCTAAATTTAAAGCATGGACGGGTTTCTCAAGCGTGCCATATAGATGGAAATTTTCCATCTGTCTTTCAATTAACTTTGAACCGACTAAGGGGCCTAACGAATCACCAGTGGAACGATCGCTTCCAATACAAACTAAAACAATAGGTTCTAGTAGTTCGGAAGGAACAAATTCATCTAACGTTTTGCTAAGTCGATCACTCACATCTTGTTCGTCATAATATAGTGAATGGGACTGCTTATCAAGAAACGGAAAGGTAAAACGAAATGATCCTACGCTCACAAACATCCATCCCTTTATAGAATAGTATCATTATATCGGGAATCCAGACTTTTTATACTTCAAATAAGGATGAAAATATAAAAATGCAAACTATTTTAGTACAGAAGAATTAAAAATTTCTGTTACAATTATAAAATGAAATGTTCAAAAACTAAGGAGAGATTACGTAATGAGTTGGTTTGAGACTACCTATAATCAGCTAGTGAGTTTCTTATTAGATACAAAAATTTGGATTAATTTTTCAATAGGTGTTGTGAAAATTATCTTTATTCTTCTGGCAGCAAACATTACTGTACGAGTTGGAAAAGCAATTATCCGAAATGCTTTTAAAATAAACGCAAAGTCTCCACTTTCTATGTCTAAAAGAAGAACAACCACTGTTGCCAGACTGCTACAAAATATCATTACATATGTCGTATATTTCGTAGTTATTATTATGATATTAGGTATACTGGGAATTGAAACGAGAGGGATTTTAGCTGGAGCGGGCGTAATTGGGTTAGCAATCGGGTTTGGTGCTCAAAACTTAGTTCGAGATGTTATTACTGGTTTTTTCATTTTGTTAGAGGATCAATTTTCTGTGGGGGACTACGTAAAGCTTGGTAGATTCGAAGGCGTTGTACAAGAAATTGGATTACGGACTACAAAAATAAAAAGTTGGACGGGTGAGCTTCATATTCTACCGAATGGTGGAATTAAGGAAGTAACCAATTACTCTTTAAGTAATAGCGTAGCGTTTGTTGATGTTAGTATTTCATATGATAGTAATATTCATCATGTAGAGCGTGTATTGGAATCATTACTTGATGAGCTTCCAATGCGTTACGAGCAAATGGTAAAACGACCAGAACTGCTGGGAATTCAAAATTTGGGTGCATCTGATGTTGTTATGCGTATTGTTGCTGAGGTTCATCCTATGCAACATTTTGTAGTAGGGAGAGCACTTCGCAAGGAAATTAAGCTTCGACTTGATGAAGAGGGCATTGAAATTCCATATCCTCACATGATTTTGTATAATCGTCAAGAAGCAGAAAGTCAAAAAGCAAATTGACTGTAAGAGGTGACATTTGTATGGCAGAAAAAGTGTTTGCACTAAATGATATTGTAGAAATGAAAAAGGTACATCCCTGTGGAACCAATCGGTGGAAAATCATTAGAATGGGAATGGATATACGAATTAAGTGCGAGGGATGCGGACATTCCGTACTCATACCACGACGGGATTTTGAAAGAAAGATGAAAAAAATTCTAGTGAAACATGAAAGTGAAGAGTAAGCCATGTCTATGCTTTTCTAATGTTTCTTGCTTTCACTTGTCAAGTAAGTAGTTACTATCTATAATGATGAAAGATTACAAATACGTTTAGCTTTTTCACGAAGGTGCGAATTAGATTGAAATCATGTCGTAGCCCTCATATGTCAATAAAGAAGTATGGATGAGTTGGATTATTTACCATGACTTTGGAAAGACATATCGTGATAGATGCTTTCATTTAGGAGTGAGTGAGGATGGGATTAACAGCTGGTATCGTTGGTTTACCAAATGTAGGGAAATCAACGCTGTTTAACGCAATTACGCAAGCAGGTGCAGAGTCTGCAAACTATCCGTTCTGTACCATAGATCCGAACGTAGGTATTGTTGAAGTTCCGGATTCACGTTTAAATAAATTAACGGAGCTTGTACAACCGAAAAAGACAGTGCCGACCGTTTTTGAATTTACTGATATTGCTGGTATTGTAAAAGGAGCAAGCAAAGGCGAAGGGCTAGGTAATAAATTTTTATCACATATTCGTCAGGTTGATGCGATTTGCCAAGTTGTTCGCTGTTTTGAAGATGAAAATATAACGCATGTATCAGGGAAAGTAGATCCTATTTCTGATATCGAAACCATTAATCTAGAATTAGTTTTAGCAGATTATGAGACGATAGAAAAACGTATAGAACGTGTCGGAAAACTTGCTAGGCAAAAGGATAAGGATGCGGTAGCAGAGTTTAGCATTTTAGAACGATTAAAGGATGCGTTTGAAAACAGTCAACCTGCTCGTACAGTAGAATTTACTGAAGAAGAAATGAAGCTTGTTAAAACGCTTCACCTATTAACGATTAAGCCAATGTTATACGTTGCAAACGTAGGTGAAGACGATGTGATGGACCCTTCTGATAATGAATATGTTAAACGAGTACGTGAATTTGCAGCTATAGATAATGCGGAAGTAATCGTAGTATGCGCAAAAATAGAGGCAGAAATTTCAGAGCTAGAAGAAGATGAAAAGAAAGTATTCTTACAGGAGCTTGGCATTGAAGAATCTGGACTAGATCAATTAATTCGTGCTACTTATCACCTTCTCGGTCTTGCTACCTATTTCACTGCAGGTGTTCAAGAAGTTCGTGCTTGGACCTTTAAAAAGGGAATGAAGGCACCACAATGTGCGGGGGTTATTCATACCGATTTTGAACGTGGTTTTATTCGGGCAGAAACTGTTTCATACGAGGATTTGCTGCAAAATGGCTCTATGAATGCAGCTAGAGAAGCAGGTCGGGTTCGTTTAGAAGGAAAAGATTATGTCGTACAAGATGGCGACGTTATGCATTTCCGCTTTAACGTGTAAGAGTATGATTGTATATGTAAAATAATATTTAACATACAAATAATAAAAGAATGTTAGAAACATTTTGGGAAAATGACGTAAACAAAGAGGTATTTTCTTGTTTTGAGTCATTTTCTTTTTTGTATTAGAATAAAGTTGCTTCTAGTATATGACTATGCTATAATTTAATCTCGTGAGTAATTGATAAATTGCTCCTTGCCCATTAATTGGGCCGTTTAGTCCAAAAGGAGGTGACTGTGATGAAAAAGTATGAAGTTATGTATATCATCCGTCCAAACATTGAAGATGAAGCTAAAAAAGCTTTAGTTGAACGTTTCTCTAACGTGTTAACTGACAATGGTGCGGAAATTACTAACGTTAAGGAATGGGGTAAGCGCCGCTTAGCTTATGAAATTAACGATTTCCATGATGGTATCTACATGATTCTAAAAATCAATTCTGAAGCTCCTGCAGTTCAAGAATTCGATCGTTTAGCTAAGATCAGTGAAGATATTATCCGTCATATTGTTGTAAAAGAAGAAGAATAAGATTAATGAATATATAAGGGGAGTGGGTTCGGTTGATGAATCGCGTTATACTCGTTGGGCGATTGACGAAAGATCCAGACTTACGTTATACACCAAATGGAGTCGCAGTAGCTACTTTTACATTAGCAGTAAATCGACCATTTTCGAATCAACAAGGCGAACGCACAGCTGATTTTATTAACTGTGTTGTATGGCGAAAGCAAGCTGAAAACGTAGCGAACTATTTAAAAAAAGGCAGCCTTGCTGGTGTTGATGGCCGTGTTCAAACTCGCAACTATGAGGGACAAGATGGTAAGCGTGTATATGTAACAGAAATTGTTGCAGAAAGCGTGCAATTTTTGGATACGAAGTCTAGTAGTGATCAACGTGGATCGTACAATTCTCAACCTGCTGGTTCCGATTATGGAAACCAAGGACCACAAAACAACCCATTTGGATCGTCTAGCAACTCTAAATCGGGAAATGCTAAAAACGATGATCCTTTTGCAAATGCAGGTCAACCAATCGATATTTCGGATGATGACCTACCATTTTAACGTTTATAATATAAGAATGGAGGGATTATGATGGCTCCTGGACGTAAAGGCGGTCGCGCAAAACGTCGTAAAGTATGTTACTTTACTTCTAACGGTATTACACACATTGACTATAAAGATGTAGAACTTCTTAAACGTTTCGTTTCTGAACGCGGTAAGATTTTACCTCGTCGTGTAACTGGTACTAGCGCTAAATACCAACGTAGATTAACAATTGCAATTAAACGTTCTCGTCAAATGGCACTTTTACCATATGTGGCAGAATAAGAACTGTGAAAATGCACAGTAGGGAAATATCTCTACTGTGCATTTTACTATGCTCTTTATTAGATAGCTTCCATACTATTCATAGTTAAAATGAAAATAAGGATGGTCATTTTATAGTTTATGATTGAAAGATGAGGGAAAACAATGAAAAATATTAGGTGGATTACTGAAGGTGCCGTTCTTCTTGCATTGTATATTGTTTTACTTCTTGCAACACTTTATATGCCGATTGTTGGCATTATTCTTCCCTTTACGCTTCCAATTCCTTTTCTTATTTTTGCGATGAGACATGAATGGAAATATTCGTTGATTCTCTTAGTAGCAGCATCTCTATTGTCGATTGTAGTGAGCTCCTTACTTACGATTTCAACGGCTATTATGTTTGGTACGACAGGCATTGTTCTTGGAATTATGTATAAGCATAAAAAGAGAGCCTTGCAACTCCTAGTCGCAGGAGCGCTCATTTATACTATAAATTTGGTAGCTCTTTATATCATTAGTGTTACTTTTTTTTCATATAATTTTATTCAACAATCGCAGGAGCTCATTACGCAATCTATTGCATTTTCAGAACAATTTATGCGGGCTACGGGAATGCAAATAAATGAAAATCAGCTTGCGCAAATGAAGCAACTGCCGAAAATTATGGGTTATGCACTCCCGTCCCTAGTCATTATGGGATCCTTTATGATGTCCTGGCTAACGCTTATTATTGCTACGCCGATATTAAAGCGGTTACGGTTTGAAGTGCAACCGTGGCCATTATTTCGTGAAATTCAAATGCCCAAAAGTGTACTCTACTACTATGTTCTCTTTCTAGTTGTAGCAATGTTTATACAAGTACAAGAAGGCTCCTACTTATATATAGCTATCCTTAATTTAAATCTCATCCTGCCGATTATTATGACTATTCAAGGTTTTTCATTTCTGTTCCTTTACTGCTATAAAAAAGAATATCCAAAGTTCATTCCGATAGTTGTGGTTGTATTATCAATCTTTATACCGTTCTTATTTTCTCTTGTGAGTTTCTTGGGTATAATTGATTTAGGTTTTTCTTTGCGAAATCGATTGAAATAGTAATAAAGTAGGGAATGAAGCTGTAGCTTGGGGCAAGTTATCTTATAGGAGTTGAACGTATGCCAGAATTTTATAAGAAACAGAAGTTTCTATATCCTATTTATTCGTTAGCGTTCTTGACTCTCGTTACCATTACTGTACTTACGTATCACAACTGGATAGTCGGGATTCTGGCTTTTGTCATTTTTTGTTTCGTCATTTTCTTTTTAGTGAAGTTTGAACTACTTTTCCGTAAACATTTAAGACAATATACATCTAGCATGATTTCTAGAGTCAAAAAAGTAAACGATGAGGCATTAAACCAAATGCCAATTGGAATTTTACTTTACAACAAAGAGTATATAGTCGATTGGGCAAATCCGTATTTATCATCGTGCTTTGGATATCAACTACTTTCTGGTTGGCATTTATACGACTTATCAGAAACACTACTTCTCCGTGTAAAAGGAGAGACGGATGAAGATATAATTAATTTAAACAAACGAAAATTTCGTATTTTTGTTCGTCGTGAGGAAAAACTCGTTTATTTTTTTGATGTGACAGAGCAAACACAAATTGAGAAAATGTATGAGGAACAAAGAACGGTCCTAGCTGTCATTGTGCTAGATAATTACGATGAGGTTACACAAGGTTTAGATGATCAAGTTCGCATAACTATTACAAGTCACGTCACTTCCTTATTAAACGCTTGGGCGTTAAAATATGGACTGTATTTAAAGCGTGTTTCATCAGAACGATATTTCGCAGTATTAAACGAAAGCATACTTGTGCAGCTTGAAAAGAGTAAATTTGATATTTTAGATCAGGTTAGGGAAGAAACATCTAAGAAAAATATACCACTAACGCTAAGTATTGGATTAGGATCAGGAGCCATTCTTCTGCCGGAGCTAGGAAGTATTGCTCAATCAGGGCTTGATTTAGCACTAGGAAGAGGAGGAGACCAAGTCGCCATAAAACAAGCGGCAGGTAAGGTCAAATTCTACGGTGGTAAAACAAACCCAGTTGAAAAGCGTACGAGAGTGCGCGCACGAGTCATTTCACATGCTCTGAAAAATTTGGTGCTAGAGAGTAATAATGTCATTATTATGGGACATAAGCTCCCTGATATGGATGCAATTGGTGCTGCGATTGGTATATTAAAGGTCGCTGAAATTAATGATCGTGACGGATATATTGTAATCGATGAAAATGGGCTCGACAAAGGCGTAAAGCATCTTATCACTGAAATTAAGAAAAATGAAGATTTGTGGTCACGCTTTATTAGTAGGGATCAGGCTCTAGAACTTGCTTCGAAGGAATCTCTTCTTGTCATAGTTGATACACATAAGCCATCTATGGTTATGGAGGAACGCCTCCTTCACTCTGCTGAGAACGTAGTGGTAATTGATCACCATCGCCGGGCAGAAGAGTTCATAGTAGACCCGATTCTAGTATATATGGAGCCGTATGCTTCTTCTACAGCAGAGTTAGTAACCGAACTGCTAGAATATCAGCCAAATCGATTAAAAATGAATATGTTGGAAGCTACGGCACTTCTAGCTGGTATAATAGTGGATACAAAAAGCTTTACATTTCGAACAGGTGCCCGTACATTCGATGCTGCTTCCTTTCTTCGTTCACACGGAGCAGATACGATACTCGTACAGGAACTATTAAGAGAAGATATGAATCATTATTTGCGAATTGCTAGAACGATTCAACATGCATACATGTATAAAAATGGTATCGCCATTACAAAGGCTGCGGAAAATGAAATCTATGATCAAGTCCACATTGCGCAAGTGGCAGACACGCTTCTTTCTTTAACGAATGTAGTTGCTTCATTCGTCATTGCAAAAAGGGGTGAGCGAATGATTGGCATCAGTGCTCGCTCACTTGGTCAAATAAATGTGCAAATTATTATGGAAAATTTAGGTGGAGGCGGACATTTAACAAATGCAGCCACACAAATACAGGAAATCACGATTGCGGAGGCAGAACAAAGATTGCACCGTGTGATTGATGAGTATATTCAAGGAGGTAAAAGTTCATGAAAGTTATTTTTTTGAAAGATGTTAAGGGAAAAGGAAAAAAGGGTGAAGTAAAGAATGTAGCAGATGGTTATGCCCAAAATTTTTTAGTAAAGCAAGGGTTGGCGATTGAAGCTACAAACTCAAACGTAAATGTATTAGAAGCTCAAAAACGCAAAGAAGAAAAAGAAGCAGAGCTTGAATTAAAACATAGCCAGGATTTAAAAGAAAAGATTGAAGCCATTACGGTAGAATTAAAAGCAAAATCTGGAGAAGGCGGTCGCTTATTCGGCTCCATTTCAAGCAAACAAATTGCTGAAGAATTGCAAAAAGCTCATGGTATTAAAATTGATAAACGTAAACTTGAAATGGAAGACAGCATTCGTTCGTTAGGGGTTATGAATATCGTAGCGAAACTACATCCGAAGGTAACGGCAACGTTAAAGGTTCATGTTGACGAGCAATAAAAGAAAGCGAAATAGTAAAGGAAGTCTACCATCTGTTAGAATTGACTACATTTGCGTGAGAGGAGGAAGTGGTTATGACGGACGTATTTGCTGATCGCACCCCTCCGCAAAATATTGAAGCAGAGCAGGCTGTATTAGGAGCAATGTTTCTGGAGCAAGAAGCTTTAACAGTAGCATTTGAAATACTTTCTGTTGAAGACTTTTATCGTGCTGCGCATCAAAAAGTGTTTCAAGCGATTCTGACACTTTTTGATAAAGGAAAGCCGGTTGATCTTGTTACGGTTACTTCAGAATTAGCTGACCAAAACGTATTAGATGAAGTTGGTGGTGTTTCGTATTTAGCGGAGCTCGCAAACTCTGTTCCAACAGCAGCAAACGTAGAATATTATGCTCACATTATTGAAGAAAAGTCTATTTTACGTAGACTTATTCGAACGGCCACGACAATCGCAACGGATGGATATTCCCGTGAGGATGAAGTCGAGGACTTACTCAATGAAGCAGAGCGCAAAATACTAGAAGTATCACAAAAAAAGAATACCAAAGGCTTTCAAAATATAAAGGATGTGCTCGTCGCCACATACGATAAGATTGAATTGCTTCATAATCGTAAAGGCGATGTAACGGGGATTCCAACTGGGTTTACAGAGCTAGATCGAATGACAGCGGGCTTCCAAAAAAACGATTTGATCATTGTAGCTGCACGGCCATCGGTTGGGAAAACTGCATTCGCTTTAAATATTGCACAAAATGTAGCAACCAAAACAGATGAGAGTGTAGCCATATTCAGCTTAGAAATGGGAGCAGAGCAGCTGGTCATGCGTATGCTCTGTGCAGAAGGCAATATTAATGCGCAGCGTTTGCGTACAGGGGACTTAACTGCTGAGGATTGGGCAAAGCTCACGATGGCAATGGGAAGCTTATCAAACGCTGGTATATATATTGATGATACACCGGGTATTCGGGTAAGCGAAGTCCGTGCAAAATGCCGACGATTAAAGCAAGAAAGCGGATTAAGCATGATTCTCATTGATTATCTGCAGCTCATTCAAGGTAGCGGCAATCGAGGAGAAAATCGGCAACAAGAAGTATCTGATATTTCTCGGTCCTTAAAAGCACTTGCTCGTGAATTAGAAATTCCGGTCATTGCACTATCTCAGTTATCACGGGGTGTTGAATCACGTCAAGATAAGCGGCCGATGATGTCAGACATTCGTGAATCAGGAAGTATTGAGCAAGACGCAGATATTGTCGCCTTTTTATATCGGGATGATTACTACGATAAGGAAACTGAAAAAAAGGATATCATTGAAATCATCATTGCAAAGCAGCGGAATGGCCCAGTCGGTACCGTTGAACTTGCATTTGTTAAAGAATATAACAAATTCGTAAATATGGAACGTAGAATGGAAGAGCCAGGCGCATAACAAGAAGATTTATGTGGTTTGTTTCATTTGTTGGTTTGAAAAGAAGGAACATGTTGCATACTAGGACATGTTCCTTTTTTTATGAAAACAATAATTATAAAATCGCTTTCTTAGAAAATAAATCTTTCGTTCACGAACAAAAAATAAAAATATTTAAATAAATGTTCGTATTTATGTTGACTTCTCTTCTCGGTTTGATAAAATGATATTGTTTGAGTTCGTTTGAAAATAGCGGAGGTGCTAGGAATGTCTTCAGTAGTAGTTGTAGGTACACAGTGGGGAGACGAAGGAAAGGGTAAAATTACAGACTTTCTTTCAGAGCATGCAGAAGTAGTTGCTCGTTATCAAGGTGGAAATAACGCAGGTCATACAATTGTGCTGAATGGAAAGCGTTATAAGCTCCAATCAGTTCCTTCTGGCATTTTCTACAGTGACAAAATCTGTGTAATTGGTAATGGAATGGTTGTAAATCCAAAGGCATTAGTGGAAGAACTTACAAATATTCGTAACTTCGGATTTAGCATAGATAATTTACGTATTAGTAATCGTGCACATGTTATTTTACCGTATCATTTAAAGCAAGATGAGCTAGAAGAAGCAAGTAAAGGCGATGACAAGATCGGAACGACGAAAAAAGGAATTGGACCAGCGTATATGGATAAAGTTGGACGTATCGGCATCCGTTTTGCTGACCTACTAGATCGCGATGATTTTTATGCAAAACTTAAAAGAAATCTTGAAGAGAAAAATTGTTTATTTGAAAAAATATATGGTGCAGAAGGCTTCAAGATTGAAGATATTTTTGAAGAATATTATGAGTATGGACAACAAGTGAAACAATATGTAACAGATACTTCTGTTATATTGAACGATGCAATCGATGCAGGACGTAAAGTGTTATTTGAAGGGGCACAGGGATCTATGCTTGATATAGATCAAGGTACATATCCATTCGTTACGTCTTCTAACCCAGTTGCGGGTGGTGTAACAATTGGTTGTGGTATTGGACCAAATAAAATAAGCCGTGTAGTGGGCGTATGTAAAGCATATACAAGTCGCGTTGGAGATGGCCCGTTCCCAACAGAATTGATGGATGAAACAGGACAACAAATTCGTGAAGTTGGTCGTGAATACGGAACAGTTACAGGCAGACCTCGCCGTGTTGGATGGTTTGATAGCGTAGTTGTAAGACACGCACGTCGCATTAGTGGGATTACAGATTTAAGCTTAAATTCTATCGATGTGTTAACAGGTCTTCCAGTAGTAAAAATTTGTGTTGCTTATAAGCACAAAGGCGAAATTATTGAAGAATTTCCTGCAAGCTTCCGCATTTTATCTGAATGTGAACCAGTTTATGAAGAATTCGAAGGCTGGACAGAAGATATTACAGGTGTGAAGAGTTTCGATGATCTTCCAGCTAATGCGAGACATTATGTAGAACGTTTATCTGCACTAACTGGAATTCAATTATCCATGTTCTCAGTTGGACCAGATCGTAACCAAACAAATATTATTCGTAACGTATACGAAAATTAATATTGAAATGTAAGGAAAAAACAGCTATAGTAAAAACGAAAGAACCCATTGTAAGATGGGTTCTTTTTTGATGGGAAAATAAATAATATTAATACTTGCAATAACTTATTGAGATGTGATATTATAATTCTTGTCGTCATAAAAGAATATGACGTGTATGAGCCATTAGCTCAGTGGTAGAGCATCTGACTTTTAATCAGAGGGTCGAAGGTTCAAGTCCTTCATGGCTCACCAAGTATTTGGCCCGTTGGTCAAGCGGTTAAGACACCGCCCTTTCACGGCGGTATCACGGGTTCGATTCCCGTACGGGTCATTGGTTTCGTGGTGTAGTGGTTAACATGCCTGCCTGTCACGCAGGAGATCGCCGGTTCGACCCCGGTCGGAACCGCCATTTTGTTTTACCACATAGGTGGTTTTACATAGATAGTTTGGCTCGGTAGCTCAGTCGGTAGAGCAGAGGACTGAAAATCCTCGTGTCGGCGGTTCGATTCCGTCCCGAGCCACTTTAAAAGGATGCTAGGTGGGCCCACTTAGCATCCTTTTTCATTTTTCATATAGGTGCTGCGGTGATTTGAACTGTATATGTTTGTTGAATAGGAAAATGATTTCCATTTTACAAATATCGTTGTATCTTTTAGAATATAGAGTAAGACCGCCTCTAGCAGAAGCTAGAGGTTTTTCTATAAAAGGCATGAAATTCTCTTTTGGAGGAATGAATATATGATGGGAAAAAAAATCTTGGTCGTCGATGATGAAAAGCCAATTGCTGATATTTTAAAGTTTAATCTAGAAAAAGAAGGATTTGAAATTATTGTTGCGTACGACGGAGAAGAAGCAATCGAAAAAATAGAGAGCGAACAACCTGACATGGTTCTTTTAGATATTATGTTACCTGGTAAAGACGGTTTAGAAGTATGCCGCGAAGTAAGAAAAAACTATGAGATGCCGATTATAATGCTAACGGCTAAGGATTCAGAAATTGATAAAGTTCTTGGTCTTGAGCTTGGTGCGGATGATTATGTTACGAAACCATTCAGTACCCGTGAACTGTTGGCTCGTGTGAAAGCAAACCTGAGAAGACATCAGCAAGGAGCCGGAGCGGAAAAAGAAGAAACATCTGAAATAACAATTGGGACAATTGTTATTAACCCGAACGCATACAGTGTTACAAAACGAGAAGAAAACATTGAACTCACACACCGTGAATTTGAATTGCTACATTATTTAGCAAATCACTTGGGACAAGTTATGACGCGCGAGCATCTCCTTCAAACCGTATGGGGATATGATTATTTCGGAGATGTACGTACCGTGGATGTAACCGTGCGCCGGCTACGTGAAAAAATTGAAGATAATCCGAGTCATCCTACATTAATTGTTACACGAAGAGGCGTAGGGTATTATCTTCGTGACCCTGAACAGGAGTAACGTATGAAGAAGGTAGGATTTTTTCAATCTATCCATTTAAAATTTGTTTTAATTTATATGCTCCTCATCTTGCTTGCCATGCAAATTATAGGAATTTATTTCGTAAAACAGTTAGAAGATAAATTAGTCAAAAATTTTCAGTCTTCCATTACAAAACGAGCTGATTTATTAGCCTATAATTTAGAGCAAGAGTTTACGAAAGAACGAGATAAATCTGATTCTATTGATGTTGCTATAAAAAAACTGACGATGGAATTTAGCTCTAACGCTAAGGATGAAGTAAAGGAAGTGCGTTTTATAGATGAAAATAGTCGCGTTGTGGCGACCTCAGACCAGAATAATCAAGGAATTGAAGGAAAGAAAACAACAGAACCACTTGTGAAGAGAACCTTTATTTCCGGTGCTGAGGATGAACGAATTGAAGTAGACCCTACAACTGGGCAACGTATGTACGTAAAAGCTGTTCCTGTGAAAGTTAATGGAAGCACAAAAGGTGTTATCTATTCGATTTCATCAATGGAAGGCGTATACGCTCAGATGAAAGATATCAATCAAATTTTTGCTACCGGTACAGTAATTGCTTTGCTAGTCACAGCTTTCCTTGGAATTTTTCTAGCACAGACAATTACAAGACCGATTTCCGAAATGCGCAAACAGGCATTAGAAATGGCAAGAGGAAATTTTTCACGAAAAGTTAAAGTGTATGGATATGATGAAATTGGACAGCTTACACTAGCCTTTAATAACTTGTCAAAAAAATTACAGCAAGCGCGGTCTTCAACAGAGAGTGAACGACGAAAACTTACCTCAGTACTATCTCATATGACCGATGGTGTTATTGCTACGGATCGAAATGGATATATTATTTTGTTAAATGATCCCGCCGAAAAAATGCTGAATGTTTCACGTGAAACAGCTTTGGATCAACCCATTTTAGAAATACTAGGTATTCAAGATGAATATACATTAGATAATTTATTTGAAGAGCCAGATTCGGTTCTACTAGACTTTAGTACACGAGATGAAACGTATATGCTACGTGCGAGCTTTTCTGTTATTCAAAAGGAAACGGGGAAGGCAAACGGGTTAATTGCCGTTTTATATGATGTCACAGAACAAGAGCAAATCAACGGGGAACGAAGAGAATTCGTTGCAAATGTTTCACACGAATTGCGAACCCCACTTACGACCATGCGCAGCTATTTAGAAGCGCTAAGTGACGGAGCGTGGATGGATCCGAATATTGCCCCTAATTTTCTATCCGTCGCACAGGATGAAACAGAACGAATGATTCGACTCGTTAATGATCTTCTACAGCTTTCCAAGATGGATAGCGCTGAATATGTTCTTATGAAGGATTGGGTTGACTTTACCGAATTCTTTAGTAATATTATCGATCGCTTTGAAATGGCTAAGGATCAAAATGTAAGCTTTAAGCGAGCGTTTTCTAAAAAGGAACGTTTTCTTAAAATCGACGAGGATAAAATTACACAGGTATTGTATAACATTATTTCGAATGCCTTAAAATACTCACCAGAAGGTGGAACAGTTACCTACCGTCTTCGTGAACGTGGTGATTTGCTAGAAGTCAGCATTAGTGATCAAGGAATGGGTATTCCAAAGGAAAATGTAGATAAAATTTTTGATCGGTTTTATCGCGTTGATAAAGCGCGATCAAGAAAAATGGGTGGAACAGGTCTTGGCCTTGCTATAGCGAAAGAAATGATTGAGGNCGGTTTTATCGCGTTGATAAAGCGCGATCAAGAAAAATGGGTGGAACAGGTCTTGGCCTTGCTATAGCGAAAGAAATGATTGAGGCACATGGGGGTAAAATTTGGGCCAAGAGTGAAGAAGGAAAAGGAACGACAATTTATTTCACACTTTTAATCGATAAAGAAAATGAAAATGAGGATGACTGGGGATGAATACGGAAACCTTCAAAACCACTATTCTTATTAATTTAGTAGTTATCAGTTTGTTTTTAACCTATAGTTTGTGGACAATCAAACCACCATTAAATGCTGTACAAAGTCAAAAATATATTCAAGATGTTCCCACTATGACGAAAAAGGAAATTGCAAATCTAATCGCTCCTTATCGTATTCTGTATCATAAAGAAAATACACATATTGCAACAGAACAGAGTGCTTATGTTAATGCGATGTATAATGCGTTAGAAAAAGGAGAATTTCAGGATTTTAAAGATATTTCAACAAAAGTCGATAAGAACGCATTTCTTTCCTTTGTACATGGTAAGGATAAATTAGAAATTGTGTTTCCAACTGAAATACCGTTTGATACGATTAAAAAAGTTCAAACGATAAAAGAAAAAAACGTAAGTGATTATAGCTTTGATCGAATTGTTATTTCATTTCAGGGTATGCATGATGATGACATAAAGACGTATTTCGTTTCTTACGATACACAAAAGATATATGAAATGACCTTAAAGAATATTTCTGTAAAGGATTTAGAAAATTTACGAGATCAATACGTATTAAAATCAGGAATAGAATACACGGAGTATGCAACTAATGAAAACCATGCGATATTTTTGCCAAAGGAAAATGTGGAAATGCCGCGCATGCTCTATGTGACCTCGAAATTACAAGAAGATGTATTTCGAGATTCATTATTTAATGATACGCGATACGTAAAGAAGGACACATCCGAAATTGAGGATTCGTACACAGACGGAACGCGGCTGATGAGGATTTCAAAAGGGACACAAATGCTTACCTATATGAACCCTTCCATAACAAATACGATATATGATGATGGCACACTTGTTCAAAAGAGTATTGACTACACGAATAATCATGGTGGATGGTCAGATACGTATCACTTTTATTCAATGAATGCAAGGGAAGGGAAAACAACGTTTCGTTTGTATGCAGATAATAGTTATCCCGTTTTCAGCTCAAGTGGAATGGCAACTTTGCAGCAAGTATGGGGAAATGAGGAGCCGAGTCTATATAATCGTCCCTTATTTAAGCTATCATTTCGTGGGGAGTATGAAAAAACAGAATTACCATCTGGAACGTCCGTTATTTCTCTTTTAGAAAAAATGAAAGATGCAAATATGAATCAAATTACCAACATACAAATTGGTTATGAAATGAACCCGGAATCGAACACGAATAATGTTCAAGTAAGTGCAGTACGTTTAGAACCGATATGGATCATTTCATATGGGAACACGTATAAAAAATTAGATTGGAACCAGAACAATGGAGGAGGAGCTTTAGTTGGATTGGAGCAAAATTAAGATAATTTTCATTCTTACATTTTTTGTCCTAGATCTGGTCCTCCTCGTTCAATTTATTCAAAAACGAACGAGCAATCAGTGGGAGCTGATGGCAGTTACTTCTTTAGATGATCGGTTAGAAGCTGATAAAATTACCTACACCAATTTACCAAAGGAGCCGACAAAAGAATCGTATATTACCGGTAAAAGCAGAGAATTCAAAGAAGAGGAACTGCGTACATTAAAAAACCAATATGCTACTTTAAGTGACTCCAATACAATTATTAGTAAATTCAAAGATCCTATAGTTTTGCCGAAAAATGATAAAGGATATTATTTTGATGAGTTTCTTCGGACGTATGTGATAGATGGTGCAAAGTATAAGTATTGGAATACAGATGAAAAAGAAAAGAAAATATACTTTTTTCAGCAATATCAAACGAAGAATATATTTTATAATAAAAATGCAGCATTAGTCGTGGATTTAAATGATAAAAATGAAATTGTTTCATATACACAAACGATGCTAAGTGATGTAACGGATATGGGAGGGTCTAATACACAGGAGGATATCATTACTTCTGCAAAAGCCCTGGAAACATTATACCTAAAAAACCAAATAGCAGCGGGAAGTAAAATAACAAAGGTAGAAATCGGATACTATACAGTCGTCATCCCTTCATCCTTAGGTGTTCAAGTAATTGCACCAACCTGGCACTTTGTTGTAAACAACGAAAGTGATTATTTTGTTAATGCAATTGAGGGACAAGTCATTAAAAATGGTAAGGACGGCACGCAATGGAGTGAAGTAAAATGAGTTTACAATTTAGCATTCTTGCTAGCGGAAGTTCAGGCAATATTTTATATGTAGGAACCGACAAACAAAAGTTATTAGTAGATGTGGGACTGAGCGGAAAGCAGACAGAAGCACTAATGAACCAAGTACAAGCTAGTCTTTCTGATATTTCCGGAATTTTAGTAACGCATGAGCACAGTGATCATATTAAGGGATTGGGTGTTGTAGCACGTAAATATAAGCTACCCATTTATGCCAATGAAAAAACATGGAAAGCGATGGAATCCCATATTGGCACCATTCCTATGGAACAGAAATTCATTTTTTCAACAGGAACAGTTCAATCATTCGGCGATATTGAAGTAGAATCGTTTGGAGTATCTCATGATGCGGCAGAACCAATGTTTTATACCTTTCATCATGAAGGTAGAAAATTAGCGCTGATTACCGATACAGGATATGTAAGTGATCGAATGAAGGGTGTTATTAAAGGAGCCAATGTGTTTGTTTTTGAAAGCAATCACGACGTAGAAATGCTTCGGATGGGCCATTATCCTTGGAATATTAAACGAAGAATACTAAGTGATGTCGGGCATGTTTCGAACGAAGATGCAGCTCTTGCCATGTCGGATGTGATTACTGATGATACAAAGCATGTGTACTTGGCACATTTAAGTAAAGATAATAATATGAAAGAGCTGGCGCAAATGGCCGTCTCACAAGTATTAGAATCACAAGGTTTGCCAGTGGGACATGAATTTTACCTTCATGATACAGATCCAAATGTACCGACAAAAATTCAATACGTATAATCTATCCTTTTCGTAAACAATAAGAAAAATGTTTGCGAAAAGGATAGGTGAAACCATATGTCTTTCTTTGAAGAAGATGATTCAAATGAGCGAACTGGAAACCGATTTCTACAGAAAAAGGTTATATTCTCTGGGGTTGCCGGATTACTGTTAGGTGCAACATTGTTTGCCTTCATGGTACCTACGTTTACACGTATGGGGTGGATTCAAGAAAATGGGCAAACGGAAGCGAGTGAGTATCGTAACCTTGCCGCGGCTCCGAAATCCCAAAATGGTGTGAATGTAGACATCCGATCCGGCTTTGTCGATGCAGTTGATAAATCATCAGATGCCGTTGTCGGTGTCATTAATATTCAGCATGATAGCTTTTCTGAAAGCGATGCAGAGGCAGGAACTGGTTCTGGAGTGATTTATAAAAAAGAAAATGGCAATGCCTACGTTGTTACCAATCATCATGTAGTAGACGGAGCAACCCGAATTGAAGTAAGTTTAAGTGATGGGAAGAAAGTACCTGTTACGCTGCTAGGTAGCGATATTGTAATGGACTTAGCGGTACTGCAAATGGATGAAAAGTATGCAAGCAAAGTAATCGAGCTAGGCGATAGCAATACGGTAAAGCGCGGAGAGCCTGCAATTGCAATTGGTAATCCACTTGGGCTTGATTTTTCAGGAACCGTTACGCAAGGTATTATTTCTGCCAATGAACGCATTGTCCCTGTGGACTTAGATAAAGACGGTCACTATGATTGGCAAGTCGAGGTACTTCAGACGGATGCCGCCATTAATCCGGGGAATAGTGGAGGAGCCCTTATCAACGCAGCCGGGCAACTCATTGGTATCAATAGTATGAAAATTGCTGCAAAATCTGTCGAAGGAATTGGACTCGCTATTCCGATCACAAGGGCTATCCCGATTATTGATGAACTACAGAAAACGGGTAAAGTGCAGCGACCTTATTTAGGAGTAGAATTGCGCTCGCTTGATGAAATACCCGGTTACTATTGGAAGAAGACATTGCAATTGCCTGACTCGGTTACCTATGGTGTGGCTGTGTTAGATATGCGAAGCCCTTCGCCAGCTGTAACGGGTGGAATGAAGGAATATGACGTAATTGTTGCCGTAGACGGACAACCCGTTCATAATATCACTGAATTTCGAACGCTACTGTACAAAAAGAAGATAGGTGATAAAATGGGGCTGACCTTCTACAGAGGGACAAAGCAGGAGTCCATTACGGTTACACTGGAAAGCGGGAATTACTAATTCACAGGAGAGCTATCTCTCCTGTTTTTTTCTGGGTATAGCAGAAAGAAAAGAAATTCTTCACAGTGTGGATAACTAGGTGAAAAGCTGTGAATATCGTAAAAAACGTGGAATAGATATGGTGCCGAACATAAATTCCTACACAATATGTGGATGAAATCTGTGGATATGTTGATAACTTCTGTGGATAAGATGTTTGTAAAGAGGTGAATGTGTTGTGAATATCACAATTGTATCAGTTGGAAAGTTAAAAGAAAAATACCTAAAACAAGGAATTGATGAGTATAAAAAACGTTTATCTGCATATGCAAAAATGGATTTACTTGAGATATCTGATGAAAAAGCACCAGAAAACCTAAGCGAAGCAGAAATGGAAATCGTAAAAGAAAAAGAAGGCACACGAATTCTAGAAAAAATCGCGGATGACGCATATGTCATCGCCCTAGCAATCGAAGGAAGCATGAAATCATCAGAAGAACTCGCCGAAACCATCGACAAACTCGCTACATATGGGACAAGCAAAATAACCTTTGTCATCGGCGGATCACTTGGACTTAGTAAAGACGTATTAAAGCGGGCGAATGAGAAGCTATCTTTTTCAAAAATGACGTTTCCGCACCAATTGATGCGATTGATTTTGCTGGAGCAGGTGTACCGGGCTTATCGGATTAATCGGGGTGAACCGTACCATAAGTAAATGAGGTTTTTATGCTACAACAAACTTTTTCTATAGAATAATTAAGAAGAATTAATTATTATTAGTAGACCGCTTAAAAAGCTGGAAGAGGAATTATTAGATGAACGTTTGGTTCCCATAGAATCCCAACTAAAGGGGGATAGTAGGCAAAACATATCATTTGAACTTGTCAAAAATGTTATGAATAATTTTGTTGATAGCTATAAAAAGACTATTACAAAGGAACAGAGAAAACCGCTATTATGATTATTGATTAAACAAATAACAATCTCAAAGAACCGAAAGATTGATAAAATACAAATACAGTTGAATAACGCAGTAGTTAAGCATTTAGATATAAAGAAAGAAGGGCAATCATCTGATGAGGATGATTGCCCTTCTTCATTTTGTATATATATTAACTTATAAGCTAGGTAAATGATACGATAATACTAAATATGCGAAGATAGGTGATATAAAATGTTCATGAAGAGATCAACTGTATTTGTGTTTGATACAGAAGAAGAAAGACAAGCTTTTTTAAATTGGGTAACTGGACCTTCTGAACCATCAGAAGGACTAAACAATCTAAAACGCTTAATAGCATAAGCAAAAGCAATTGATGAAAAGCTTTGCTGCAAAACGTGCTTTAGCTTCACAGTTAGATAATCTTCATGACATGTTGAAACATGCAACACCATTACCAGTTGATGAAAACGGTAGTGTGATAGTAGATCCAAATAATCCTGCTCATAGAGATTGGATGGATGAATAAGTCTAGTAATCGAAAGATAACCATAGGTTTATAAAATACAGTAGAAGGCATTTGGCTTATAAGAAAGAAGGGCAATCATTTGATGAGGATGATTGCTCTTTTTCTTTTTCTATATATCGGTCTATAAAAGGTGGTGTGTTTCCAAATTGAATTATTTACAGCAGGGGTATTTTTGGGGATTACAGCCTGCTTTTATCAGAGTGAAGAAAAGGTAGATTAATTCTATGTAGAAAACATTACTTTTTGTTTATACGATGTATTGGTAAATAGGAATTCCTTTGCTGTAGAGTTTTCATGATTTAATGACTATGAACTAACCGATCCAGTAAATTGATAAAGGTAAACCCTAAAAAAGTTGATTTTCCACCCCGAATTCCACTTACTATGGAAGTGTATTTGCTCTACAATTATCTTATCGATATATGAAAGGGGTTATAACATGTCTGTATTCGAAGACAATGGGGAAATGAAACAAGGGATTCCAAGGAAGTGGTTTGCAATAGAATTCGCTAGTCTAGATTTTAATAACGATGAAGAACTTAACAATTTTCTAGAAAGTTGGGAACCGAAATACTCTCTTAATGTTGCATTTCCTGGTGATTGGTACAATATAAGGATGTTTGAATTTATACATAATCAGTTAGATAATGATGAGAAAATGAACTTAGATTGTAAAAGCGTAATTATGAAATATCGTTCTAAATTAATTCCATTCCAGTTGGAGATTCGCTCTTTTATCGATAGTTTTATTCAGACGGCTGAAATTAGTCGGCAGCAAACAGGAATAGTTAAGTTCATTAATATGGTAGCCCCAGAAAAAACTGAAAGATTAAATGAAATATTAAAGAAAATTCGGTTTTCTATTCAACCACAATTACTAGAGGGATATAAGATAGTCCAAGTTATAGCACCAGATTTTAAAGACTTTGAATGCTGTTTATACTACAACTTTATAGAGTATTTAAATACACATCATTCTGTTCTGAAATGTGCACATTGTGGACAGTATATTAGTAATCCAAGTCGCTATCAGTTAGCAAATTCTCAAAAAGGATATCCTACGGTTCACCAAAGTTGTCAAAGAGAATATAAACTTTCTAAAGATAGAAGTAGAAAATCGAAAGGGAGTGGGAGAAATGAATAATGAAAATCTATTCAATACAGGCGCTCATTCCATGAATCAATGGGCAGAGCAAAATGAATGGACAGAGCAAAATGAATGGACAGAGCAAAATGAATGGACAGAGCAAAATGAATGGACAGAGCAAAATGAATGGACAGAGCAAAATGAATGGACAGAGCAAAATGAATGGACAGAGCAAAATGAATGGACAGAGCAAAATGAATGGACAGAGCAAAATGAATGGACAGAGCAAAATGAATGGACAGAGCAAAATGAATGGACAGAGCAAAATGAATGGACAGAGCAAAATGAATGGACAGAGCAAAATGAATGGACAGAGCAAAATGAATGGACAGAGCAAAATGAATGGACAGAGCAAAATGAATGGACAGAGCAAAATGAATGGACAGAGCAAAATGAATGGACAGAGCAAAATGAATGGACAGAGCAAAATGAATGGACAGAGCAAAATGAATGGACAGAGCAAAATGAATGGACAGAGCAAAATGAATGGACAGAGCAAAATGAATGGACAGAGCAAAATGAATGGACAGAGCAAAATGAATGGACAGAGCAAAATGAATGGACAGAGCAAAATGAATGGACAGAGCAAAATGAATGGACAGAGCAAAATGAATGGACAGAGCAAAATGAATGGACAGAGCAAAATGAATGGACAGAGCAAAATGAATGGACAGAGCAAAATGAATGGACAGAGCAAAATGAATGGACAGAGCAAAATGAATGGACAGAGCAAAATGAATGGACAGAGCAAAATGAATGGACAGAGCAAAATGAATGGACAGAGCAAAATGAATGGACAGAGCAAAATGAATGGACAGAGCAAAATGAATGGACAGAGCAAAATGAATGGACAGAGCAAAATGAATGGACAGAGCAAAATGAATGGACAGAGCAAAATGAATGGGCAGAGCAAAATGAATGGACAGAGCAAAATGAATGGGCAGAGCAAAATGAATGGTCTGAACAAGACCTATGTCAAGAAAGGGTAAATAATGTAGAAATTTATGCAGATAAAATGAAAGGCTTTAGTGGTCATAATAGAATATTCCAGTATTGTAGTAATGACGCTAAAAAAGTGCTTGTTGATAACCAAAAAACTAATAATGCTAGCTTTGTGTCTTCTAATAATCCGATGTATCTGGTAGACGGCGTTATTTTTCGGTCTATGGGAGAGGTCCTTCTTTTTGAACCACTTAAAAAGGCTGGGGTTCTATTCTTTCCAAATTGTAGGGCCGTGTTGGGTTCATATAAGCGAGAGCCGGATTATTTGGTCATTCTAGATGGGAAAGCTGCCGTGCTCAACATTGTAAGTGATTGTACACATACAGTAGCTAAAGATGCTATCGCAAATAGGTGGTATCTAAATAGTGGGCTTCATGTGAGATCTTACACTACAGACGAATGTAAAAAATATCCTGACTGGGTCGTTGAGGATTTTCTTCTTTGGTTACGTGGCAATGGGTAAGTTTAAAGGAAGAGCTTCTAGATTGATAGTAGCCAAACAATCACACATACACAACAGAAATTTTGTGTCCACCTTTTGAAAGTGGTAAAAATTATTTATGTGAGAACAAAGGATACAAGTAATCTGAATATGGTATGAATGTTTTAAGTAAAAACATGGTTGTCCTTTCCCTTATTTATACTCGCTTCTCCAAATAAAGTACATGTTATGTATTTAATTTTATATTTCCAAGAAACTGTATGTTGTAGGGGGAGATATGATTTGACTTTGATGGAAATCGTTATTCTAATAACTTCAGTCATGTTTATTTCAATCATATACGTGATTATCATTACGAAAGGGAAGCCATTAGAACGACGATTAGATTTAGCAACTAAAGTTGGTGTTCCTCTTGGTTCCGTAATGTCTATTATCGCTTTTATATTAGTCAGATTTTATATACATATTTAAAAGTTTTCATGGTGTGGTGATAGAAATGAGGAAGAGAAGGAAAATGCGCAAGAAGGTAGTTAGAAAACCTATTCTTCCATCTTATTTAAATCGAAAAGCGCAACGTTCTGTTTCATCAGTAATACGAACACAAGAAATGAATGCTATGATTGCGGATGCATTTAACTTAAAGGAATTATTAAAAGATTCCAGAGTACTTCCAGTTAACGAAAAAGGTCAATATATTCTCGATCCAAACAATGCTTCAGATAGAGATTGGATTGAAGATTAGGTTTATAAAATATAGTTGTTATATAGGCTGCTTTTAATAGAATTAATGGGTTTAGATTATTAAAAACAATTTAGGCTTAATGCAATAGAAAGCAATTAGGCATAAAAAAAGAAGGGCAATTATACATAAGGATGATTGCCCTTCTTCTTTTTGTATATATATCGATCTATGAAAGGGGGTGAGAAGCTGATGTGATTTATTACCACTATACAAAGAACTAGAGATTTTACTTATCTGTAAATCCTGTAATTCTTTCTATTATACAATAGAAGAAACTATTCTATTAGTAGGAGGAGATATTTTTTGGATAATTGGATAATCGTTCTATGCTGCTTGATTATTATATATTCGACTCATTTATATGTAATGTCTATAACAAGAGGAAAGTCTTTTGAACGAAGATTACAATTAGCTACATGGATTGGAGCCACCGTAGGAGGAATACTGGCAGGTCTGGCTGTGCTAATAGGAGAACATTTGGCCCATTGGTCTTACATAACTAAACTACTAGTAGGACATTAATGTTATTTAGGTCATTACATAAACTATTACCACTTATCTGATTGTGAGGGGATGAAAATGAGGAGGAGAAGAAAAATGCGCAATGTTGCTCTTAAAAAGTCGCGATTTTCTTATGCGCCTAGTAAGAGATATAGATCATCATTAGTCAAAGAATTAACAACAGAAGAAACACAACGCATTAACAGAGCATTAGGTGCTCGATTAAATCATTTTGATGAAATGTTTAAAAATATACAACCACTACCATATGATGAACAAGGTATTATATTAGATCCCAATAATCCTGCTCACAGAGATTGGATGGAGGACTAGGTTTATAAGATACAGTTGTAATAAAGAATGCTTTTATTTAACAGAGTTAACAGGTTCAGGATATTGAAACAATCGGGGCTTTGTAAAAGGCTTGTTTTTATATTTAAATTCAAGGCTGGTTGATTTTTACTTTAGAACATGTAGTGGGAATACCCAAATGAATGTAGCTGATTTAAAATCAATAAAATATCTCTACAATTGAATCATGCAGTAGTAAAGCATTTAGGTATAAAGAAAGAAGGGCAATCATCTGATGAGGATGATTGCCCTTCTTCTTTTTGTATATATATCAATCTATGAAAAGGGGGTGAGGTGGTTTGACTCCAATTGAATTATTTACAGCAGGTGTGATTTTTGGGATAACAGCTTATTTTTCGGCAAAGAAGAAAAGATAGATTTGATCTACGATACTAAAAATGAGGTGAAAAAATGGGATATTTCCTATTAGGTGTTGGAGTTGGGATTGGAGTGAGTATTCTAGTAGAAATTGTAGAATCCAGTATCTTAGAAGTAGGGTAAGTGTTTAATATATCTGAGTGCATCGTTATTTTTATTTTTAACGATGCATTTGGAATAATTATATAAAGAATTAACTATGTACGCTAAATAGAACTTTTGAATAATAGTTAAATACGTCAAGTACTGTAAAAACTTGTTTAATAGTGAAATATTGGTTGTTATATTGTTATATTTTGCTAATATTAATATATGCATTGTTATAATGCAATACTAAGTAATATTTGTTGTCAGCAAGGATTATTCTATGGAAATAGGGGAGAAAAAATGAAAAAATTAGTTGTTCTTTTAGGAATCGTACTACTTTTTATAACAGGATGTAGTAATGACACTTTTAATAAGGCAGTAGAACAAGGAAAATTAGCTATAGCAAGCAAGGAATATGATAAAGCGTTAGCATCATTTCAATTAGCATTGGATGAGAAAAAAGATGATAAAGATACAAAAACTTTATATGAACAAACTAAAGAAATGGTACAGGCTATTAAGAGCCAATCAGATTCAAAAGTAGACGATGCAATTAAATCATTTGAACAAGTAGAGAAAACAAGTGGTGGTTCTGATACTTTGAAAATGCAAGCAAAAGATGCAAGGGAAGCTCTAGTAGCTCAAAAACAAAAACAAGACCAATATAATAATCAATTAGCAAAAGCTGACGAATTAAAGGGCAATCAAAAGTATGCAGAGGCAAAGGATATATTGAATACTATTGTGACAGAAACAAAAGATAAAGATTATCTTAAAGCGATTAATCAAAAGGCAACTGAAATGATTACTGCAATAGATCAAGAAGTAGCAAAAGTAGAATCAGACAAAGCAGCAGCTGAAGCTAAGAAAAAAGAAGAAGAGGCTAAGGTGGCTGACGCAGTAAAACAAAAACAACAGCAACAGCAACAACAGGTAGCATTTACAGGAGAGCAAGCTGTTTCATACGCCAAAAAGAAATATGATGATAGTAATGGTGATACATTGTATAGTTATTCTACAGATGTTAAGGAAGAGAACGGAAAGAAATACTACCAAGTTTTCTTAAAGTCGAAGTCTATGCAACAAGCAGGTGGAAATGGGAATCTATTTTTCGTTAAAGTTTTTGAAGACGGTACAATTATTGAATGAAAATTAACTAGATTAAATAAGCTAGTTCTTCTTTTTGTTAATAGATAGCTTAATATCCATTATAGATCTTTTAAAAGGTTTAGAATTTTAGGTCAAAAAAACGAGAGATTGATACAATACAAATACAGTTGAATATTGGGTAGTTAAGTATTTAATACAAAGAAAGAAGAGTGTAATTATCTGATGAAAGTGCCTGAGTTTGTAAATGTATGTAATGAAGTAAAATGTAATTTTTAATCCGTTTGTTTAATGTATCAAGGGGGACTATTTATGAACCAATTTGGAAGTCCTGTAAAGAAAATGATAAACTTGCGGCAATGTTTTATGGTCAAATTCTTTATAAAGTAATGATAGATAGACCTGAATCATGGTTGTTCGGAGATTATCCCCATGCTAAAGGTAAAACTTATTTTAAGCCTTCAACCCCAATTTAGCTCAATAAATTTAGAATTAGGATATAAATAATTCATATGAGAAGAGGATATAATGGCTAACAAGATAATTAAGTTCTTAATTGAATCAGGGGCAGAAATTACGGGTGCTTCAACAGGAGCAATAATTGGTACAACTATAGCGGGTCCAGCCGGTACAGTAATAGGTGCAATGGGGGGACTTGTTGCCGAAAAGGCTTTCACGAAATTAGGTGAAGAGATTCAAGGGAGAGTCTTATCTAAAAGAGAAAGTAAAAAGGTAGGTGCAACATCAACATATGCGCTAGAAAAAATAAGAGATAACTTATCTACTGGTAAGGAATTACGAAATGATGATTTCTTTGATTTAGACCAATCAGACCGTTCGGACGCAGATGAAGTTATTGAAGGAGTAATATTTTCAGCCCAAAGGGAGCACGAGGAAAAGAAATTAAAATACTACGGAAACATGCTTGCTAATATCGCATTCGATGAATCAATCAGCAAAGAGCAAGCAAATCAATTAATTAAAATATCTACTGAATTAACTTATAGGCAATTATGTATTCTACGTATGATTGTAATGAAGGATGCATTATCATTAAGAACAAGCGATTTTAGAGGTACAGGTATTTCAGGATTTCCTCTGATTTCATTATTAAATGAAATTTATGATTTGTATAATAAAGGTCTAATAAATTCTGGTGGGGAAGTTTTGTTGGGAATAACGGATGTAAATCCCTCCAAATTAGAAATTCAGGGTATGGGAGTATTACTTTATAATTTAAAAGAGTTATGGACAATTGAACAAAGTGAAATAATAAAAACAGCTAGTTTACTTTTCAACACTTAATGCAAAAACCTCATTTAGATACACTACGGTGAACCGTACCATAAGTAAATGAGGTGTTAGTTACAAAAATATAATAAGCCAATATACCAAGTTATGTATAAAGCTTGGTATATTGGCTTGTTTAAATTACTGAGTAGGAGACTATGCTTTTGTTACATAAATAGAGCCTTTCTATTTAAAAATGAAAGGAAAGGTAAATGTAACGAAAGCTGCCCAAAGTCCGTAGACCGGTAAATACTTAGTGATGGCATCTTGGATGGCAAAAGGTCCAGTTTTGTTTTGGAGAAAGCGTAAATAGGAGAGCATGATCCAAATAAGATTTGCCCAGATAAGTATGTTTACACCTAAAACAGCAAGTCTGTTGGGCGTTATCCCATAAGAAGAAAGTCTGAACACTATGGCTGACAAAGCCACACTGTCAATAATAAGGGCAAGAACAATTAGGGTAAAGTTTATATAATCTGAAATGTTCTTTTCCTCGTCTGTGTCACTTTCAGTTATGGAAAATATGGTGATGGTCAATACACCAAGGAGTATTCCGTTGAAGGATATAAGGAAATTGCGGTCCAAGAATGGGTTTTTTCCGACCCAAATAATCGTTATAAGATAAACCAACAATGTAGCTAGGACAAGAGGACTAAAAATTTTTGCTAAATATGGTGTAATATTCTTAGCAAGTTTTAGATTGCTTGATACAAGGTGGGTAGCCACAACAGCGAGTCCGGCAGCACCAAATAAAATGACATTTCTAAAATAGAAGTCTTTTATATTCAAGCCAACAAAGCTAAATAACTGCATGGTCAATGCTGCTAGCAGCATTCCGCTAATTGCCATGCTGGCGTATAGTATGCAAAATTCCAAATTAAATTTAAGATAGGCTAATCTTGTGCTGCCTTTTGAATATTCATTTCCTGTAAATGCAAGCCCTGTCAATCCCCATAAGAATATGGGAAGGTGTAAATAAACAAGGATAATACTGTCTTTATTATTTAATGGTAGCATATTAAGATAAAACCCGGAGATTAGGAACAACACGAAAAGGGTATAAAGAACGTTTTTTGGGGGACGATTTTTGTATACAAAATAGGCTGCAATAAAGGGAAGAATACTGAAAGCAAGGTTAATTGGAGCAATTGCTTGCTGTTCGACAAAATGGAAAATGATCCTAGCGCTTATCCCGGATAGAATGGCTAAAATGCACATAAATATGAAACCATTCTGAAGCAAGGAAGGTTTTTTTGTAGTTGTCGTCTCCTTAAAATGCAATCTTTCATACCAAACGGAAAGAACCTGCGAATCAGGGTTTTGCTCCCAAGCTTGCGAGAATGAATTTTTAAAAGCTTTTGGGTCTTTTCTAAACATTCTCTCCAGCTCATGGGGGTTTACAATATTTTCAATAATCAAATTGTTCATGTTCAAATTTATACCTCCTCTAATCATTGTCCTATTAAGTTCTACTTTCCTTTACAATGTTTATTAACCAAACTTTATTACCTTTGATTGTCTTCGTCGCCTTTGTATTCCAAAATATCCCCAGGCTGACATTCTAAAGCCTTGCAAATTGCCTCTAAAGTGGTTAATCGAATCGCTTTTGCTTTACCATTTTTCAATATAGAAAGATTTGCCATTGTGATTCCAACCTTCTCTGAAAGTTCCGTTACGCTCATTTTCCTTTTAGCCAACATCACATCAATATTGATTATAATTGCCATTATTTTCACCTCATATCGTTAAATCATTTTCTGATTTTATATCAATGGCATTTTTTAATAGCTTTTGAAGAACAGCAGCAAAGACTGCAATCACCACTGAAGCAAAAGGAACAACCAATCCGATAAAAATGACACCCGGGGCATCATCTTTATCCGCAAAGAGATAGAAGAGCGGCAAGACTAGCACATGCAAGATGCTGATTGTGATGGCGCAGTGTTTTATTTTCTTTAAGGCTATAACAGATAATTCGGAAAAGGCTTTATTTTTGTCAATATAGAGCAAAAGTTTGAAAGCCTGATATAAAGCAAAGTAAAAAGGTATTGCTGATGCATCAAAAATGAAAGAAACCGGGTATTTTATATAATCAACCTCTGGAAGTAATTTTGCTGCAATAGTAGCTAACTCAGGTACCAAAAATATGCACAAAGCAAGAACTGGAAAACCCAAAAGAATAACAACTAACTTTAAAAATAGTGTTTCTGGTTTCATAAAAAGCACCTCACTTATGTATTTTTTCTTTTGATTTTAACAAGTTATTTATCGATTTACAATAAATTTTTATCGATTTTAAGAATAGATTTTATGGTAATGAAGGCCTAAGTAATTTTTATAAAATCAAAAAATAAGAAAATAAATAAGAAAACAAATATAAAAATTGTGTAAATGTGTAGACATGCTTATATATAATTCATATAATTTAATTAAATTAATAGATTATCGGTTTTGTTTAAAAAAATGCAAAATCTCGATAATGGCAAACCTGGTGAAAACCAGTGACGCAAAGCTATAGGGACTAAAGCGTAAATCGCAATGTCAGCCAGCTACCGAAAGATGGGCGCACGCAATATTTGTGTGGATTTAAGCATGTTTTTTCACCCCCGCTTCGGTAGATGGCGGGGTTGTTTTTATTTTAAGGAGGTGGTGGTAGTTTGCGATTGGTCAACCTAGAGAATGCTCAAAACATTGCCGAATCGATCGAATCTGCGAATACCTTTTTTAAAAGGTTAAAAGGTTTGATGTTTAGGCAGGAATTATCCTCGGGTTCCGGTCTTTATCTTTATCCTTGTAATGCAATCCATACGTTTTTTATGAAATTTCCAATTGATGTCCTGTATATCGACAAAGATTGGAGAATTGTTGGAATGGAAGAACATCTGCAGCCTGGAAAAATAGGAAAAAAGTTTTCAACGGCTACTTCAGTTATTGAATTAGAGAGTGGTAGCATCCGGTTAAACAGCATTCAAAGAGGACAAATCGTAAAACTACTAAAATAAAAGTAAGGGGGAAGTAAACATGATGAAAAAGTTAAAAGAGTTATTTTTAGAAGAAGAAGGACAAGGTATGACCGAGTATGGATTAATTTTAGGCTTGATTGCAGCGGGAGTAGTAACAGTATTACTCGTATTTGGTCCAAAAATTACTAAATTGTTTGAAAATGTAAATAGTCAAGTAAATCCTTAATGAATGTTTCTTTAATTGAAAAATAGTACCGAATTAGATAGATATGATAAAAGCTCTGCGACATGTTGTTGCAGAGCTATTTTAAAAAAGTCCATTTTTTAACATAGGAGATATGTATATGTTCCTTAATCTACTATTAATCATGACGCTTGTGATATCGGTGTATACAGATCTTAAAAGCAGAAAAATATACAATAGGGTTATTTACCCTGTCCTGCTAGTCGCTATTTTTACTCACCTCATTTTTAACGGTGTAGAAGGATTGTACGTTTCCCTTATTGGGTTTTTTACAGGGTTAGGATTATTGATCGTTCCTTTTTTTCTGGGCGGGATAGGAGCAGGAGATGTAAAACTTCTTGCATTAGTAGGGGCTTTTAAAGGATGGGTATTTGTAATTTATACCGGGATTTATATGGGAGTCATCGGAGGACTCATTGCGCTAATCATCATTGCAGTTGGAAAAGGGATGTTAAAAAAAGTTACGCTCTTTCTGTACGGGATAAAAAACAAGCAACAAATGTCGTACCTGTTTAATAGACAAGTCACATATCCTTACGGGGTGGCCATTGCAGCAGGTGCCATTTTCGCCTTTTTCCTCGAAGGGAGAGTGGTGTTATGGTAAAAAATTTGTAAAGCTTGCCAAGCAGGAGCATGGGCAGTCACTTGTGGAATTTGCACTTATTGTTCCCATCTTTTTACTAATGCTGGTTGGTATGATTAATCTTGGCTTTGTGCTCTTTACTTATTTGAGCTTAAACATGACTGCACAAGAAGCCTCCCGCCTGGCAGGCCTCGGCAAAACGGATGCCGACATCATTCAATATGTACAAAATCAATCGACAGTACGTCATCCGGCCAATATTAGAATTACTATTACTCCTGATCAAGCTTCACGTATATCCGGGAGCTATACGACAGTTACTTTATCTTATCCGATGGCTGACATCACGCCGGTATTTGACCAATTTCTATCTCCTTACAACCTTCAGACACAATCCACAATACGTGTAGATTAAAAATAAGGAGGAAAAGAAGATGGATCAAAGGGACTTAGCAACAATAAAAAAAGGAACCATTTCTTTATTGCGAAGTGAAAAAGGAAATATAATCGTCCTTTTTGCATTTTCGATGGTATTGATCTTTGGCATGGTTGGACTTGTTGTCGATATTGGTATGGTTTACAAGGAAAAGAGTGACTTGAAAAAAATAGCAACGACCGCTGCATTGTCCGGTGCCCAAGAGCTGCCTAATGGGGATCCTGCACGAGTACAAGATGTCGTAGGTACCATTCTATCGTCTTATCAAGAACAATCTAGCTTACAAAATCTCCAAATTACAATGGACCAGCAAGTTCGGGTTTCATTAAAAAAAGCAGTACCTTTACTATTTGCTAAAATTTTAGGCTTTAATAGCATGACGGTGCAAGAAAGTGCCACGGCAAAGCTTGATCCAATTGGTAGATTACTTGGTGTTATCCCTCTGGGTATTGACGAATCCACAGCAATTACATATGGTCAAACCGTTTCACTTAAAGTTGGTGCAGGAGATTCGTCGACCGGGAATTTTGGAATTTTAGCACTGGCAGGTCCTGGTGCGCGTACTTATGGAGATACATTAAAATACGGCTATGACAAGATTGTTTCAGTCGGTGATGTTGTGCCTACGCAAACAGGAAATATCGCAGGTGAAACACAGGATAGCGTCAATTATCGTATCAATAAATGCCCGAATCCCAGTGGGGATATTACGGTTCGAAATTGTGATCGAATCGTTCCTGTTATTGTCTATAAAACAAATAGTTCAAATGGTCAAGTAATAGATAGTATCACCGTAACCGGGTTTGCCTTTTTTTATTTACTAGATCCAATGAGCTCCAAGGATACATCTATTAATGGAGAATTTATTGAACGCGTCGATATCGGAACATATGAAGCTGGAAGTCTAAACAGAGGAGCATATATGGCCCGGCTAGTGGAATAGGAGAATGTTAGATGAAAAAAAAGACAATATTTTTGATTTCAATCGTCATGGCTGGGTTGGCAACACTTCTTTTTTATCAATATACGAATCAATTATCACAGCAGTCCGGCCAGATGAAATCTGTTGTCGCAGCAGCTGTACCTATTAAAAAGGATCAGCAAATTACAGCCAAAATGCTGAAGAAAATAAATATCCCTGCAAAGAGTGTTAATGCCGATGCAGTTCAGGACGCCTCAGGTATCATTGGACAATATTCAGCAGACGATATTGCAACAGATGAAGTGATTTTAAAACACCATCTTCAATCATTAGAGGCAGCCACTACAATAGCAGGGAAGCTTAAAAGCGATGATCGGGCAGTAACCATTCCAGGAGGGAAAATAGAAACAGTTGCAAATATGATTAAGCCTGAAGATACGATTGATATTGTTTATACAGGACCTTCCTTGGATGGAGATACTACAAAGCGTGCTGATACAATGGTTTTACAGGAAAATGTAAGGGTTTTGGCAGTTGGAAAACAAATGAAAACAACAGATGCATCCGTCGAGTATGATTCAATAACAGTTGAGGTTCAGCAGAAGGACGCAGTAAATTTGATTAAAGCTGCAAGAAAAGGGGTTCTTAATTATGTTTTACATAGCAAGATGAAAACTGCTGAAACAAAAGTGGAGGGGTCGTAAATGGTAGCTCCGGGTATACAGAAACAAAGCCGGAAAGGAAAAATGGTTGTCATTTGCAGTGCAAAAGGCGGAGTGGGTAAAACAACTTTAGCTGTTAATCTCGCGATTGCTTTATACAAAAAAAAGTTGCAGATTGCATTAATGGACGGTGACTTCCAATTCGGAGATGTAAATGTAGCCATGGATCTTGAATCTTCCTTTTCTATCAGTGATGTTGCTGAAAGGATGGAGATATTAGATTCGTTCAGTTTAAATAATTATATGTACAAACATACAAGTGGTGTCCGTGTTTTGTCAGCCCCGAAAAGACCGGAATTGGCTGATTTAATTACGCCGGAAATTATCGACAAAGTATCGCAATTCATTCTAGAGGATTATCACTATCTTATTGTCGATACTGGGGTCGGAATAAATGACCAAACGCTCACGTTAATCGAAAAAGCAGATGTAATCCTTCTCTTAACGACACTGGAACTAATTTCTATTAAAAACACGAAACGAATGCTGCAAATCCTTCAAACTTTGGAAATGCATGAAAAGGTTAAAGTCGTTTTAAATCGATCTACAATGGAAAGTGTCATTCAAGCAGACCAAGTACCGCAAATTTTACAAATTGAACATCTCTACTTTATTCCAAATAATTTTCAGGTAGCTTCAAAATCGTTAAATCTTGGAATTCCTTTTGTTATTAATCAACCAAGCTGTGATCTTTCCAAAGCAATATTTAAAGTTGCTGAGCATCTAGATTCGAATGAGCCAATGGCAATGCCAAAAAAAAAGACAATACTGGAAAAGATGCTATCAGCAAATAGGCAAAAAAGGAGAGAGTAGGAATGGGACTATTAGAAAAAATGAAAGCAAAAACTAATGGTTCTTCAGCGGTAGGAGAGCAAAGCAGCAGTACGCCGCACGAAAGAATAGAGGAAAAGCAGGATGGAATGGAGTCTTTTCCACAAAAGAAACATGCAGTCGATGAGGGAACTTCCCTAAGTAAGCGATCAGATAAGAATAAAAGTGGCTGTATTAGTGATACAAATCAATCGAAGCAGGAAAAGCAGCCTATATCCGAAAGACAAGGAATAAACGTAAAACTAGAAAAAGAGCAAAAAGAAAAGGCAACGGAAAAAACGTTAAAAACGAAGTTGAATAGTAGTATGCCTACTAGCAGTGCCCCAATAAATGAAAAGAACCAAAAGCTAAAAGAAGAATTACAGAAAAGGATTTTAGAAGGGTTCGAGTATGATAGCAAGGAGGAAATCAATTCTAAACTTGATGGAATGGCAATCGAAATTATTCAGGATGATGAAGCATTGCAAGGGAGTGTTGACCGCCGGCTGGTCATTAATGAGTTAGTAAATGATATTACGGGCTTTGGCCCAATTAATCCTTTGTTAGCAGATCCTGATGTGAGTGAAATCATGGTAAATGGTCCAACCCAAGTATACGCAGAACGAAAAGGAAAGCTAGAAATAACGGAAATCACATTTAGAGACAACGAGCATGTCATGAATATGATTGAAAAAATTGTTGCCCCGTTAGGCAGACGGATTGATGAGAGCAGCCCGATGGTTGATGCGCGCTTGCCAGATGGTTCACGGGTAAATGCTATAGTGCCCCCTCTAGCACTAAATGGTCCGACTGTAACCATTCGGAAATTTGCTAAAGATCCGTTTACAATATCGAATTTAATTCATTTTGGCACACTAACAGAAGAAATGTCAGCATTTATCGAGGCATGTGTCAAAGCAAGGTTAAACATATTTGTAAGCGGAGGTACCGGCTCCGGAAAAACAACAACATTAAATGTATTATCCTCCTTTATTCCAAATGACGAGCGGATCATAACAATAGAGGATGCAGCGGAATTACAGCTTAGCCAAGAACATGTCGTTTCACTTGAAACAAGACCTCCTAATATTGAAGGCAAAGGTGCCATTACTATACGCGATTTAGTTCGTAACTCATTACGGATGAGACCAGAGCGTATTGTTATTGGGGAGGTTCGGGGAGCAGAAGCATTGGATATGCTTCAGGCAATGAACACGGGTCATGATGGTTCTTTGGCTACCGGTCACTCTAATAGTCCACGTGATATGATCTCCCGATTAGAAACAATGGTGTTGATGGCAGGAGTGGACCTGCCCATTCGAGCGATTCGCGAACAAATCGCTGGGGCACTTGATCTGATTGTTCAACAATCTCGGTTAAAGGACGGTTCCCGTAAAATAACGAATATCACCGAGGTGCAGGGAATGGAGGGCGATATTATTGTTCTCCAGGACATTTTTGTTTTCGAGCAGAGGGGTCTGGATGAAGATGGGAAAATCATTGGGAAGCTTGTACCAACAGGAGTGCGCCCTGCTTTTTATGATCGGTTAGAAAATGCCGGAATCCATATACCTTCATCTGTTTTCTTTGAAAAAGAGGAGGGATGATTTGCGTGTTTACCATAAATATATACTATTTTCTATTATTTTCATTGCTTGTTTTCTTCCATTTTTTCTTCTTACTTCAGCTATTTGCACAAAAAAACAAACAATTGGAAAAACGTTTGCATTTTTATTTAATCGAGGATCCTCAACCAGAAAAACTAGACGTGAAGCAAGGGAAAAAGCAGAAAATCATTAGCATAAAGAACATGATAAAAATGTACAACAATCGAATGAAAAAGCTAATGAATAAAAGGAAAACCAATGTAAAAGTAGAGCAGCTGCTCGAAAGTGCCGGGGCTAGTTGGTCGTCAGGGGAATATGTAGTATTTCGTTGGCTTTTTGGAATCATTTTCGGCGGAATTCTTTATTTAATCACGGGCCAGCTATTGGTTGTAGCGATTGGGTTTACTGCAGGGTTCTTGTATCCAAAGTTATTATTGAGTTTTAAAAGAAACAAACGGATTCGTAAATTTAATGATCAGCTGCAGGATATGATTACAACGATTATTAGTTCGATGCGAGCAGGTTATAGTTTTAATCAAGCATTAAAATCTGTAGCAGAGGAATCTTCTTATCCGATGAATAAAGAAATGGAAATCGTACTTAAAGAAATGCAATATGGAATTGGTATGGAAGATACTCTTCATCATTTATATGAAAGAGTGCCCAGCAAGGATCTGGATATAATGATCCAGGCAATTTTGATACAAAGACAGGTTGGCGGGAATTTGGCAACCGTTTTGAGCATTATAGTTGATACGATTCGAGAAAGACAAAAAATCCAAGCTCAAATTAAGACACTCACTGCTCAAGGTAGGATGTCGGGGGTTGTGATTGGAATCCTTCCATTTGCCTTAGGTACATTATTATATATGATCCAGCCTTCTTATATCGGACTATTTTTTACAGATAAGATTGGCATCGTGCTATTGTCTGCTGCACTTGGATCGGGTATATTAGGATTTTTGCTGATTCAAAAGATTATTAAAATAGAGGTGTAGTAATATGCTATATACAGCCTTTTTTTTCGCCATTTTCTTCTTTGTATTTGGAGTGCTGTTCATTCCAATGGACAAAAAGAATCAAGTAAAGCATCGAATGGAGCATTTACTAGGTGAGAATGAAACAAATCATGCAGATCTCGAAGAGAAAAGGAATAAGGAATCCTTTCGACACCGTGTTTTCTTGCCTCTCTGGATGGAAGCAAAAAAAAGTTTGTCCAAACGATTGCCAAGCAAACAAGCAGAAAAGCTGGATAAGCAATTAGTTCAAGCAGGTAATCCTTTTCACATGAAATCAGCCGATTATCGAATGGTTCAGTTGGCTTTTCTGATTGGAATGCCTCTTGTACTCCTTTTTTATGGATTATTACTAGGCTTTCAAGGTACGTCATTAATTATTTTTCCATTCATAGGATCAGTGATTGGTATTGTTTTACCGCGCTATTACATAAAAATGAAAATGGTAGAGCGTAAAAAACGTGCGTCGAAGGAATTACCGGATTTCGTTGATTTATTATCGGTAAGTCTTGAAGCAGGCTTAGGTTTTGATTCTGCGCTAAGTAAAGTAATCGGAAAACAAGATGGTGTACTCGCCAAGGAATTCCGTCGCTGCCTTGAGGAATTGCGGCTGGGCCTAACCCGCAAAGAAGCATTAATGGGCGTACGAGATCGTTTGGATGTAGAGGAAGTTTCCTCCTTTATCAATAGTGTATTGCGAGCGGAGAAGCTAGGTGTCGGAATGGTGCAGGTGCTTCGCATTCTTACTGTGGATGTCAGGGACCGCAGACGTCAAAAAGCAGAAGAAACTGCCATGAAGGCTCCTATCAAAATCTTGTTCCCTTTAGTGTTTTTTATCTTTCCGAGTCTCTTTATTGTTATCCTTGGTCCAGTTGCTATCCAGCTTATTCATCAATTTAATAAGTAGGAAAATTTTCTCTAATTAATATAAATAGATTTTTAGGGTGCGGGGGAGTGTTCTTGCATCCATTTTTTAGATACGAGAAATGACCGACAAATTACTGACGGTGCATGGTACGTAATGAAAAAAAATAATGTTCCTGCCCCTATTCTTCAAAAATACATGTAAGTATGAGTGAATTTTATGCCAAATGAAAAAGGTAAAACCATTGAAAGATGGTGACGCAAAGCTGCGAGCCTAAAGAACTGGCAGCCTTCATAAAATGGAGGCCACCGTTTTCGTTTAAATAGCTTATTGGTCCTTCCTATGGATTACTCCACGCTTTTGCCCTTGGCATACACCTACCTCTTTCAAGAATACAATGAGTATAAAATATTAAAGGATGGTTAAGTATGTCTAATTCATTCTCCGTAAGTATTAAGACGGTTAAAATCAGCAACGGACCGAATAAAACAGTCTTTTATCCCCAAGTAATTGGTATGCAGAATCAGGAATTGGAAAAATCAATGAATCAGACGATTGCCTGCCAAACCCAGCAACTCATCAATCAACAAATTGGGAATATGAAGGAAACAGTGGAGGAAATGATAGGGTTATATGAAATCAAAAACGACCAACGCCAGGTAGTAAGCCTATTACTCTCCAATTATACGTATCACCACCATGCTGCCCATGGTATGACGTATATAAAGTCTTTAACATTTGACCTAAAAAAGGGTAAGGTTTGTGAACTGAAAGACTTGTTTAAGCTTGGAAGTGATTATGTCAAAAGACTTTCACTCTCAATTCATACGCAAATCAAACAACGTGATATCCAGCTTCTCAATAGTTTCACAGCCATTCGGACCAATCAAGAATTTTACATTGCAGACAAAGTGCTTGTTATCTATTTTCAACTATATGAAATTACTCCATATGTCTTTGGTTTCCCAATGTTTCCAATCTCGGTATTTGATATACAAGACATCATTGACGAGGATAGCCCCCTCGGACGAATGGCTATTAATCATTAACCATCCTTCTCTCATGCCGGCTAAAGGTAGTTACAATCCAAAAGTAACAGAAGACTATGATACTCGGCATTTGATGAACGAATATTCTTAGATTAAAAAGCCCTATGAAGTGGAATTTTCCGTCTAGGCCTTTCTTTTTGAGAGGAAAGCCACCTCTGTATAAAAAATAGGAATTATATGTAAAATGCAGTACAAGTATGCCCTACCTTCTTTCGAGAAGCTAGGGTTATTTCCTTTTAGAATAAGTACCAGAGTCTTTAAGTAGAAAAAGAAATATAGTAAGAAGTCAAAATTCTGCAAATATTGTCGAAAATATGAATGAATCTCTAAAATAATATTAAAAATATTATGACAGTTTCAGTCGTAATATTACAAAAATATTAAAAAGGTGTAAAGTTAATATGTAGATTGTTAGTACTTAATAATCTAATCTGCTTTATAAAGGAGGGGTGTAGTTGCATACACTTTACTTTATAAAAAAAGCGATACAACTCTTACTTATGATTGCGTTTGTAATTATCATTGTTCTCACGCCTGCAATGGTATTAAATACCCCGAAATTAGATGGGACAATATTTCCAATTATGGGATATCAACGAGCTTTGGCGGTTGCTAATGTTGGAATTTTAGAAAACCAAACTTTGAATGGTTCCTATAATTCTAGTACTGGAAATCTTTCTTTGGTAATCACCGGAAGCCCACTACTAAATTTAGGCGTACTTAACACGGAAAGATTTGTTTATCAACTGCCGCAAGAATTGAGATTTATTTTGGATGATCCTCGTTTTAAACAAAATGCATGGATTGATTTTGAAGAGACATGGCTTTTAGGTTCAACTAACGATACTATTGATGGCAGTTTATTGACACTAAATGCTGTCGATGGAACTGTAACCGGTGTACGAAATGCTGGGCTCAATCTTTCCCTTGGCGCAACAGTTACTGTTACGCTGACGATTAAGCTAAGCGCTTTAGACGTTGCTAAATTACCACCAAGTCCTGATGGAAAACTGGAGTTTTATGGATTAGCAGCGAAGGATGCACTTATTGATTTAACTGTATTAGCAAGTGAAGGTTCTCTCTATACAATGGGAACGGATGTATTACCACCACCTCCAACAATTAATACCGTGAGTGACGTTGATACAGTGGTATCAGGGACAGGGGAAGCAGGAGCAACAGTAAATATAATCACTCCGGGTGGGAACTATCAAGGGCTAGTAGATGCAGGAGGATCCTACAGTATTACAATTCCAGCACAAGATGCGGGGACAACGATTACGGCAACACAGACTGTAGCAGGAATTGAAAGTGGAAAAGCTTCAATAACTGTAATTGGAGTAATTCTTGAATTTACGGTTCCAAGTGAAATACGATTTCAAAATACAACAATAAAACCGCAGGAAGTTACAATTTTGAGGGAAATATCCAATTGGTCGATTGTTGTTCGAGATACACGAGGACAAGGGTCTAAATGGGTCATAAAAGCGAAAGAAACGCAACCTTTGACGTCAAATAATGGGTATACACTTGACCCCAATGCTCTTGTGTATGTAATCAGTAACAATGTTAATTATTTAAAAGATCAGGTACTTATTTATGAAGGAACTACTGGAGTAGGACAAGACACAACAGTCCAGTGGGGAGAAAATGAAGGAATATTAATTAAAATGTCTTCTGCGGGTCTTTTCGATGCTCGGACAGATGGTGCGTATTCTACCACTATTAATTGGACTTTAGAAAATGCACCATAACACTAAGAAATAATGATTGCTTTTTCATAAAAAGAGGAGGGAGTTTTTATGAAATTATCAAGATCGATATTTATAGCAGCAATACCAATTCTATTCTTACCCATCTACACACAAGGAGCTTTAGCAGCAACAACATCTGCAGCGACAGTCCAATTTAATGCAGATCCTGTCGGTGCACTAAGCCTTGACTCTGTTTCAGATTTAGGTTTCGGCGCACAGGATTCATCTTTAACTGATAAAATTTACGAATCTACAAATCTTACCCCCGGGGTTCAAGTAACTGACGAGCGTAGCATTAACAATGCCACTGGATGGCATGTAACAGTAAGTGCTAGTCCATTTACTAGTACACCCTCTGCCAGTACATTGAACGGGGCAACCATAAATTTCAGTAATGGAGACTCTACTTCAAGCCTCAATTATATTAAACCAACAACAGCCCCTTTTGTATTAACAACAGATGGGGTCACTGGAACTGTTACGGTTGTTTCGGCACAAACAGGCGAGGGCCGTGGTACATGGAACACAAGTTGGCTACCAACTCAAGGCACCCCCGTTACGAATGATAGCGTTACCTTACATGTTCCAGGGGGTATTATGGTACCCGAAGCATATACTTCAACATTGACATGGACACTATTAGACACCCCATGAGGAAAATTTGCGTAAATAAGTCTCGAATAATAAGGTCTATCCTATTATTTGAGACTTATTCATGTAGGAATGAACACTCTATCTGTTAGGGCTTTTCTGTCCTCTGTGATAAATTAGCACGATTGTGAGGTACAATGCGATGAAACTATTTAAAAATATGACGTATATTTTGGCAATCATCATATTCGTTATTTTGGACATACCAATGGCAGTAGTGAATGCAGAGGATGTTGGTTATTCAGTTCGAGCAATTATACCTGAAAATCAGGTTGATAAGAATCAGACCTATTTTGATTTATTAATGAAGCCTAAGCAAAAACAAGTGATTCAAGTTGAAATTTATAATAAAGGAAATGAGGATATTGATATTGATATCCATATTACAAATCCAAATACGAATAGAAATGGATTAATTGATTATACGAATATCGAAACAAATGTCGACGAAAGTCTAAAGATTCCCATTACAAAAGTTGCTTCTATTGAAAAAATGACGGTTAGAGTACCTGCAAAAAAATCTCAAATTGTACCGATTCAACTTGAAATGCCAGAAGCGGAATTTGACGGTATTATTCTTGGTGGGATTTATTTTGAGAAGCATGCAGGTGCCGAGCAAGCGACAAAAGGACAAATTTCTAATAAGTTTGCATACGTAATAGGCTTGAAATTGATTGAAACGAATATAGATGTAAACCCAAATCTTCAATTGAAATCAGTAAAACCAGGTTTGGTTAATTATCATACTGCCATTATTGCAAATATACAAAATAGCGCACCGGTTATTGTCGATCATCTCACTTTAAAGGCAAACGTTTTTAACTCGAATGGTAAAGAGGTAAATCAAGTTAATGTAAAAGACTATAAAATGGCACCAAACTCTAATATGGATTTTGCTATTGACTGGAAAAACAAGGAGCTAAGTCCAGGAAAATATACGTTAAAATTATATGCCGATACAGGTAAACAGAACTGGAATTGGGAGAAAGAGTTTGTGATTCCCGCTAAAGACGCGAAGGATCTTAATAAAGCAGCTGTTGACATCAAAAAAGACTATACATGGTATTTTATTATTGGTCTTTCAATCATTATTTTGATTTTAATCTATATCATTTACCGTTTGATAAGAAAGAACAAACAGCAAGATTTGAAGAGATAATAAACAAAATGGAAGAATATACAATTACAATCCAAACGCCGATTTTTCCTTAATACGGGAAGAATCGGCGTTTTTAATGAAGCTATCAAATTGAATTTGTTCATCTACTATGATTCATTATAGGTTTACGTTGTGCAGGCTGTGCAGTTGGGTTTATCGTGCAAACCACTGCACAAAAGTATACGACACCAACTCATATAGGTCTGATTTTTTCATTAGAACCTGTTTTTGCAGCATTATTTGCATTTGCATTTGCGGGTGAACTATTCAGTGTGAAGGGATACATAGGCGCCAGCATGGTTTTATTAGGCGTAATAACGGCTGAGATCGATGTTAAAAGTTTACTGATGAAAGGGAATGCAGCAAAACGAATCAAGTTTATAGCTAGACAAGAAGAGAGAAAAGCTTAACAATTGCAGGAATTATACGAAAGCAGGAATTCAGAAAAGTCGTTAGCAATGCAGTGTAAAATACACGATAATGGATTTTCTATTACAAAGAAAGTAATAAGAAGTAAATTATTGACAAATAGCTATCTTTCAAAGTACTGTTTTATTAGCTAGTAGCACTTCTCGTTTTACTGATGACTAAATCCAAATATTGAGGAGTTGTTTTGTGTGACCGCTAACGAAAACAGTAAGATGACTTTAGTCATCGTGGCGATGGCTTTAGGTTTGTTTATGTCTTCCCTAGATAACACCATCGTATCTGCTAGCATTAACCAGGTTATTAAAGATATCGGCGGATTTGACAAGATGAGCTGGGTATTTACAGCATACATGCTTGCAACTACTAGCACAATGCTGATTTTTGGTAAAATGAGCGACTTGTTCGGACGCAAGCTGTTTTATTTGATAGGGGTCGGCTTGTTTTTGCTCGGTTCGTCCCTCTGCGGAACGGCACAGACGATTGATCAGTTGATTGTGTACCGAGTGATTCAAGGGGTAGGATCTGGAGCACTATTCCCGATTTCATTTACAATCATTTATGCTGTTTCCACAGACCCTAAACAAGCCGCAAAGATGTCTGGGGTATTTGCGGGTATTTTCGGGATTTCCTCGGTCTTAGGGCCTCAAATTGGAACGTGGATTTCGGAAACCGCTTGGCTCGGCTGGAGATGGTGTTTCTATGTCAATCTTCCATTTGGAATTTTATCATTCCTTGTCCTGATGTTCTCATTGAAAGAGTCTCGTTCTGAAACGAAACCTAAGGTTGATTATCTTGGTACGCTTCTTTTGATTCTTTCTACCGTTTCCTTGCTACTTGCTCTTGAGTGGGGTGGAAAGGATTACCCCTGGAGTTCGACTGAAATTATAGGCTTGTTTTTGTTCTCAGGGATATGCATTGCGTCCTTCTTATTTGTTGAGTCAAAAGCGAAGGAACCTGTTCTTCCACTAGGCATTTTTAAGAACAAAATTGTATCAGGAACAAGTTTCGTCGTGTTTTGCCAAGGGGCAATTATGTTCTCCGCAATCACGTATCTCCCAATTCTGTCTGTAGCAGTAATGGGGAATGCGAACTCTAACAGTGTACTAACACCTCTTATGTTCCCTATTATGATTGGAGCTATTTTAGGAGGGTTTGTGTCTACTAAGGTTTCATTCAGAACCATAATGGCTTTCTCGATGGGAATGGGAGTAGTTGCAGCTTACATGTTAAGCACAATCACTCATAACACGAATAATTTTATCGTGACGGTCGTTATGGTCGTTCTTGGCTTGTTCGTGCTCGGACCGCTTATGAGTGTATCCCAAAATGCAATGGCCCAATCTGTAGATTCGAAATATATAGGGATTGCCTCTTCTGTTGTTGGCTTCTGGCGCAGTATTGGAGGGGTTATGGGGGCAGCCATTACAGCAACGATTGTTAATAGTAATCTGAAGGACAAAATGACAGAATTTATTAAGGTCTCTCATCTACCCCAAGATCAAGTAGCTCAAATGGCAAAGCCAGAAGTATTGATGCAGGCGAAAGACAAACTTCCTCCTGTAGTCTTGGAATTTATACGTAATGCAATGGAATCAGCTCTGCACAATGGATTTATGGTAGGATTGATTGCCTGCTTATTGGGTCTACTTGTTTCACTATTCATTGGCGCCAAGGGTTACCAAGCTCGTAAACTTGAAGAAATAACGGAACCGGTAAAGGGGATACAGTCAGAGCAATCTGTATAGCAGAAAGCCAACAAATAATGGAACACTTACCTAATCCAATTATCGATGAACGCTAGCAATCCACGTAATGGAAAACAGTGCCAAACGTCGTTCTCCATTACGTGGGTCTGCAAGTTTTTATAAAAGTTAAACAAATATAGAATTCTTTAAGTCCCCATTTTCTAGTCTCGGGCCCTTGACCTTTTAAAATAGGAGAATCAATCTTCCATAGTAGATAAATCACCTGTTGGAAGTCCAAGCTCCCATGCTTTTAGAACGCGGCGCATGATTTTTCCTGATCGTGTCTTTGGGATCGTCTTACGTACTTCAAAGATACGAGGTGCTGCGTGAGCAGCAAGCTTTGTTTTTACGAAATTCCGGATATCTTCTAATAATTCTGGGCTTTCCGTATAGCCATCATGTAAAGTAATGAAGGCTTTGATTACTTCACCACGCACAGGGTCAGGTACACCGATAACACCGGCCTCTACAATGGCAGGATGCTCAACAAGCTTGCTTTCTACTTCAAACGGGCCAACGCGTTCTCCGGACGTGTTAATAACATCATCTACCCGTCCCTCGAACCAAAAGTATCCGTCCTCATCCTTATAAGCGGAGTCGCCTGTTACAAACCATCCATGTAAGAAGTATTGTTCATAACGTGCCGGATTGTTCCAAATTGTTCGAACCATCGCAGGCCATTTTGGTTTAATAGCAAGATTCCCCATATGGTTAGGTGGAAGCTCATTTCCGTTATTATCAATAACACTAACCTCAATTCCCGGTAACGGTTTTCCCATTGATCCTGGACGTATTGGATTACAACGGAAATTCGCACAAATCGAAGATCCTGTTTCTGTCATCCACCAATTATCATGAATACGTAAATGTAATGTTTCAAGTCCCCAACGGATTACTTCCGGATTTAATGGTTCACCAGCTGATAAAATGTGACGAAGGCTGGATAAATCATATTTGCTAGGAAGTTCATTTCCATTTCTCATAAGTAAACGGAAAGCGGTCGGTGCACTAAACCATACCGTTACTTTATATTTCTCTATCGTAGCAAACCATTCATCCGCGTCAAATCGTCCGCCACGTAGTACATTTGTTACCCCATTTAACCAAGGAGACCACATTCCGGCTGATGTACCAGTAACCCAACCAGGGTCTGCTGTACACCAATATACATCGTCTTCTTTCAAATCATATACCCATTTACCCGCTACATACTGATGAATCATAGCATCATGAACTTGCAACACGCCTTTAGGTTTTCCTGTAGAACCGGAAGTATAGATCAGCAACATGCCATCCTCACGGTCAACCCATTCGATTACATATTCATCGGAACTTTTTAATAGATCTTGGTATAAAAGTTGATAATCTGCTGTTGTTTCATCGGCTCCAACCAAAATGACATGTTGTAAATCTGGTAAATCCTGAACGGGAATTCTCCTTAAAAGTTCAGGTGTGGTAACAACTGCCTTTGCTCCGCTATCTAGTAATCTATCTTTAATTGCTTCTTCCATAAATGCTTCGAACATTGGCCCTGCAATGGCCCCAATTCTTAAGATACCTAACATTGCAATATATAATTCGGGACTACGTGGCATGAAAATAAAGACCCGATCGCCTTTTTCAACTCCATTTGAGCGAAGTCCATTGGCAAATTGGCAGGATAATGTTCGTAAATCAGAAAATGTATATTCTTCATTACGATGACTGTCACAATAGATAAATGCTTTTTTATCTCCTTTTCCTTCATCGACATGACGATCAATCGCTTCATATACCATGTTAACATTTCCTGTTTTTGACCAAGTAAACTGCTGTTCAATCTGTTTCCAATCCATTTCTTTTACAGTTTCATCATAATTTTTAAGATTTGCATTTGTATCAATTGTTTCTACATCGACTACCTTTAAGATCTCCTTCATTAAATAGCCCCCTAACAATTATTAGAAAATTTGTTATATAACAGATTATAGAATACTTTTATACTATATAACAATAGCCAATCTTAAAAAAAGTAAATTAAATTCTGAAAATTTACTAAGGTAGAATTAATTTTATATAAAAATTGGAATTTATTTAGGAAAAATTGTAGTAAATATATTATAATTGGTAATAATATTCAATTTTTTACATATCTTCTCGACAGTGATCAGTGATCTTATGAAAGAACTTTCTTCTTTTATATGTATGCATTATGGAATATAATTACAAATATAGAGAAATATTGATAGAATAAGAGGATGCAAGTAAAAATTCTACAAGGGGAATGAGCGTTTGAATACTAGGAGGATCAATTCAAAGTGGTGTGGAAAAGCAGTGGCATCGGTACTAGGTGTTACGGGTGCAATGGTAGTATTATCATCACCGGCGCTGGCTGATAGTCAGCCTGTTATAGATTTAACAACCCAGAATGTTCAGAGTACAAACGTACAAGGTGTTAAGGTTCCGCTTACCTTAGATGGGATGGTAACGAATGAAACAACTGTATTGGTAGGACATAATACAGCTGGGTTACAAATACAAGTAAGTAATGCTAATGGAATAAAAATCGGGGAAGGTATGGTTGGGCCGGATGGTACGTTTAAAATCTCGATTCCCAAACAAGTTGCCGGGGGATCCTTACAACTTGTTTCGGTTCATTCGGATTCAGCTGCAAATGAACATGTAAATGCTTCTGTGAAGGACATACACCCGAAAGTAGATCCTGTAACGAGTGATACTATTACGGGAACAGGATTAGTGAATGCAAATGTAACGCTATTTGGTGATAATAATCAGATTATAGATAAGAGTGTAATTGGATCGGATGGTCATTTTTCTCTAAAGCTAGCAACAAAGCCTGCTAGTGGTATAATTACCATTTCCTCTAGTATTACTAATAATAGTATGTTAGAAGAATCGAAGAGTGTTGTGAAGTTAAATAGTAATAATCCAACTTCTACTGATACTGCAGCAGTGCAAACAGCTCCAACTATACAAACTACACAAGCCGCACAAGAGCAAGCCGTTAGTATCGATGCTCTAATCGGTACGAAAACAGGTCATGGTATCTGGACACGACCATATGGCGAGGCAGCTGCAACATACTTAGGTGATGTAAGTTTATATAAAGGGACAATTGTTCATATAACTTCTCTTATTACAAGTGGGAATGTTAAATGGTACTACATACAAGTGAATGGTAAGCCTGTAGGATGGATTGATAGCCGAGCAGTTGATTCTATTCCTACTATAGATTCTATTGATGAAAATCAACTGGTAAGAAGAACGGCAGGTGATGGAATTTGGTCTATTCCCTATGGCTTAGATGGTGCATCGTACATCGGTTCCACGAATGATTATGTGGGAAAAGATATCAAACTATTTCAGAAAATGTCATTAAACGGAGTACAATGGTATCAATTTTCTGTAAATGGTACGGTTATAGGATGGTTAGATGGCCGTGTATTAAGTAGTTTGACCGATATAAAAGATATAAATCAAAATGCTGTTATGGGTGTTACAGGTACAAATGGCATTTGGTCTCTGCCGTATGGTGTAGATGGTGCAGAGTATGTAGATACAACCGATGCATATGCATACGGAGATCTTGTTCTTACAAAGAGTGCCCTAAATGGTTCTGTACAATGGTATCAGTTTTCGCTAGGTGGCAGGGTAATGGGCTGGCTAGATAGCGGGGCGTTAGATCATACCGGTGATGCTAAGGCTGTAAGTTTTTCAGTAACTATTGGAAGTACATATAATAATGGGATATGGTCAACACCTTATGGTATTAGTGCGGCTAGGTATGTTGGTAGTACGAATGACTACGCCTTTGAAAATGTACAGGTTGTGAAGACTTTGCAACGAGGTAATGTTTTATGGTATCAAATTCAAAAGGATGGGCGTCTGTTAGGCTGGATTGATAGTGGCTCGTCTTTGTCTGATATTGGAAATGTAAAAGAAGAGAATCATACGGCAGTAATAGGAGCATCTACAAAAGGTGATGGCATTTGGAGTGTGCCTTATGGGGAATACGGTGCTACTTTTCTTGGCCTTACAGATGAGTTTAGCTATCAACCGATAACCGTTATAAGAAGTATCACCAAAGGAACGACCTTATGGAATAAAATCAAGCTCGGAGATCAAGTGATTGGCTGGATTGATGCAAGTGTGTATTCAAATGTAACAAATGTTACTAATGAAAATAGATTGGCACTACTTGGAGATACAAATGGTAATGCCATATGGACAGCACCTTACGGGGAAAATGGTGCAAACTATGTTGGTGGTGCAAGTGATTATGTCAATCATCCCATTCATATTATTCGAAGCTTGGATAAAGACGGTGTGCATTGGTATTATTTTATGATCGATAATCAAACGATTGGTTGGATCGATTCACGTGCCATTTCAAATGCTACGAATGTTCAAATCATCGATAATATAGGACATGTAAGCAATGCCAGTAATAATGCGGTATGGACCGTGCCGTATGGGCTGCAAAATGCTCATTATGTTGGTTCAGCTGCCAACTTTATGTATAAAAATCTTCATTTAACCACAGTGATTAACTTAAACGGAGTAACATGGTATCAATTTGATTATAACGGTCAGGCAGGTTGGATGGATAGTAGAGCAATCAGCATGGGGGCATTGTATCCATTGCTTAATGTACCGATTATCACACAGCGTGATTTTAATAATCCGCAGCGTGACCTAGTTGCGGGCTGTGAAATTACAGCCGTAACGATGATGCTGCAATATGCAGGTGCAAATGTTGACAAGGTGCAGCTTGCGAATGAAATGCCTCGCTCAGATGATCCAAATCAAGGGTATGTAGGAGATCCTTATGGGAATGGATGGACCATTTATCCGCCAGCCTTAATGAATCTGGTGAGAAAATATGCAGGTAGCGCTGTTAATTTAACGGGTCAAGATGTAGAGAGTCAGCTAATGAAAAATCATCCTGTTGTAGCTTGGATGACGATGCACGGATTTTCGGTACATGCGATTACCTTAACGGGATTTGATGCCAATAACATATATTATAATGATCCTTGGACAGGTGAAAAGAATGCTTCCATGAGTAAGAATGATTTTTATAGCAATTGGTCCACGCAAGACGAACGAGCTATCTCGTATTAAGATAATAGATCCCTTCTTACATCTTAAATCAAACAAAGAAAAATCGTACCTTTTCGGATATAATGGTACGATTTTTCTTTGTTTGGCATGAAAAAAATAACACATGTATTGTGCTACATGGTGAAAGTAGTAGAATTTTAAATGAGATGGTTATGAAATACAATATCAAGACGAAAGGGTGAGGAAATGGGAAATATTTTTAAGTTATTACTGAAAATCTTAGGGTTAGAGTTATTAATTATCTTCTTTTTTACTGTAAACGGAGCTTATGCAACAATCAAAAATCCTTCAAACACATTTATGCAATATATTGGTCTTTTACCATTGGCGATAGGAATTTACTTTTACCTTACAAAAACGAAAAAATGGCGGAACTTCATTTCTAAGGATAGTCTTCGTTTAGATAAGAATAACATCCTACTCTGGTCTCCGATGTTGATAGTATTAGCGATATTATTAATTGGTAATGGAGGAGTACGCGTCACATCTGTAACCGAGTTATTACTGGTATTAGGAACGCAAATTCTCATTGTTGCTTTCATTGAGGAGATGGTTTTCCGAGGATTTATGATTGATATTCTGATTTCAAAGGGGTTCAAGGTTGCAGTTCTCACATCAAGTTTCCTTTTTGCTCTAACTCATTCCTTACAACTTCTTGGTGGACAATCTATTGAGAACACATTATTGCAAATCACCTATGCTTTCTTTATAGGGATGGTTCTTTCCTTGTTAATAGTGAACAATCAATCAATTATTATCGCTATTATTTTTCACGGTTTGAACAACTTTTTTATTATAACGGCACAAATTGATGGCTCTTCAATTTATAATTATGTACTCATCTCTGTTCTTGTTGTGCATTCCGCATTTTTATGGTCCAAAGCTATGCGGACCAATAAAATCAAAATAGATAACGTTAGTAAACCAGTGGTGTAATAAATACTTATTCTCAAATAAAATTCTTCAGCACCAGAAACTGTACTTCCATAAATATTGGAAGTACAGTTTTTTTATAATATCAACATCAAACTATAACAGAGCCTTAAGAAAAAAGAGTAAGTCTGAGTCAAGCTTGTAAAGTTTAATGAATAATGCTACTTTGTTTTCGTAGCATCATTCATTTCATCTACGAGTTTTTCTGCTAACCGTCGATACAAATTACTTATCGTGACGAAGGAGCTTATTAATAAAAATTGGTCTAGCTTTTCATCTTTACATGCTACCGCTTCTTCTTTTACTTCCTCTAGTTTGTTTTGTATATCATGTTTAAAGCTTGCTACGTTTTTTTCTGTGAGCGTTAGGTAACTATTATAGAGAGCATCTAGGTCAAAATCCTCATCACTCATTTGTTTTTGATTTAGTTCGTCGAGTAAGCTTTTAATATCATTAATGGAAAGGGCTCCCTTTAATTGGTGAATGAAGCTAATGAGAATGATATGTTCCTTCGAGTATTTTTTATTTTTTATAGGAAAAAATAATTTTCCCTTTGCATAATTGTTAATCATTGTTTTTGTAAGTACTTTTTCCTCTTCATTCCGAGTTGTCTGCTTATAGCTATTTTCAAATAGCTGCACAACTTGATCTACATATAAATCAACATTCGGAATATGTTCTAGTTTGATAATTTCATCTACATGTAAGGAGTCCATTGTATTTTTAAGTTCCATGTATATCCTCATTTCTATCTGGTGTTTTTGTTAAGTACACATAACCAAGTTTAATTATACTAGCAATCATTTTAATGGTATTACAAAACGTTTTGTTTGTAAATGTTGACTACGAAAACTAATACCTATATAATTTTATGTAGTTATTAAAACTACATGATGATATGTGAGGAGCTGTTATTGTGAATGCTTATGTCAGAGAACCCGTTAATGCATTAACACATTTAGCTGGTGTCATTTTTTCGATTGTTGCTCTTGTTGTCATGATTGTGAAGGCTTCGTTTATGATGCCATCACCTTCTGCTATTGTTTCAGTTATATTGTTTGGTGTGGGAATGTTGCTGCTATATGCTGCTTCTACGACATACCATTCGGTTATTGCAAAGGATCGTGTTATTTACTTTTTTAGAAGGTTAGATCATTCTATGATATTTGTCCTTATTGCTGGAACCTATGCCCCTTTTTGTTTAATAACCTTACGTGACGGAATAGGAACTCTCCTGTTTTGGATCATGTCTGCGATTGCGATTAGCGGAATCCTTTTTAAGATGTTTTGGTTTAATTGTCCAAGATGGCTATCGACAGTTATTTATATAGCTATGGGATGTATTATTGCGTTTTTTATTGGCCCTCTTGGAGAGAAGATGAGTGCAAGTGGTATCTTTTTATTGCTACTAGGCGGGGTGTTTTACATTATTGGCGGCGTTATTTATGCAGTTAAACCTAAATGGTGGATGAAATCCTCCTATATTGGATTTCATGAAATTTTTCATATATTTGTATTACTCGGAAGTCTTGCACATTTTCTTTGCATATATTTTTACGTGATTTAGTCGGCCGACCAGCTAAACAGATAAGATGAGACCAGGACAAAGATTCTGGTTTTTTTTGTTTTCATACCCGTGCATAAAATCAGATTAAGCGAGTGGGTTCAGATATAGATGAATAATACAGAACATACATAATAAAATCATGTAGGACTCAAAATGGATTGGTTTAACCCCCTTTGAGTCCTTTCTTCTTTTTTAACAATTGCAGAGAAAAAAAGATAATTTAATATTTTTACTATATTAAAAAAATATTATCGAGTATTTCTATTTCATTGACAGTTAGGCGTATATCTAAATTTTGTAAGTTTTTTTCACCTGTTCTGGTTGTTTAGCGTCAGAAATGAATACAGTAACGGAATCCTGTGTTACATACTAAGCAAGCACGATATTGAGACACCTCAACGTTTTTTTGCATTAGCAATTTCACGAATTTATCGATTTATGGATCGTATTTTCTCTTCATCTTTTAGTCCATTCATGTGCCAAATGCTTCATCTTTTGGGGTGAATTCCTCTGGAAAATGAATATAGAATAAATCGATATAACCTACTTGAAGTCATTTTAAGCTATGCTCGACACTTTGTATAAAAAAGGTGAATTATCAATTACAGTTTAAAATTTTTAACCAATTTTTAATTTCATTATACTTTTTTTACCATAGAAATATTTAGAAAAATAGGGAATGACATTTTTGTTTAATATACCCTTATTTATAAATTGAATGAAAATTAAATATAATTCTAATATAATATATTACGTGAATTTTTTGATTGACGATTCATTTTAGACGTGCTATTATCCTATTAATCCAATTATATAACTTGGTTTTAATATACAGAGAGGAAATGATTGACGAACTTATGCGGGAGTAAAGAACATCTTTTTACGGTGTAGTATAGCGTCGGTTTCTGTGTAAAAAAGACTAACTTGAAAAAAAAGGAACAAGAATTTTTACACAAACTAATATTCTGAAAAATTGTAAAATTTAGAATGAATTAACTTTCCATGCAATTAAACGTATACAGTTATTCTAGTCTTTTTATTTGACGATATACCTTTTACATAGGGTTTATCTGATTTGATAGATTATGTTTAAATGAAGCAATGTTTCACGAATTTTCTAGACCATATGATCTTATAGTTCTCAATGTAACAGACGAAGCCCTGCAACAATTTCACAATTCTGTATTTAAAAAGGAGACGAAGTGATGAAGAAGTTATTCCTTATTATATTAATTGGACTTGTATTAGTACTAACAGCATGCGGAAAAGATAAAGGTACAGAGGAAAAGAAAACCCTCACAGTAGGTTTTGGAGTTGGAACATATGAAGAGCAGTTCCGTAAAGGTATATTGCCAATTCTAGAGAAGCAAGGTTACAAAGTGAATGTTAAGACATTTTCTCAAAATATGCAGGTGAATCCAGCTATGAAGGAAGGCTCTATTGACGCTAGTGTGTTTCAAAGTACTGCTTATATGGAAGGCATTAATAAGCAATTAGATATGAATATGACTGGAATCACATTTGTTCCAAGTGCCCCACAAGGTCTTTATTCTACAAAGCATAAGTCTCTTAGTGAAGTGCAAGATGGTACAACAGTGGCGGTTCCAAATGATCCAGTAAACCAAGAACGTGCAGTCCGAATTTTAGAAGAACTTGGTTGGGTGAAAGTAAAAGCGGATGCAGGAACAACAACGTTCAGCTTAAACAGTGTAGAACCAGGGAAGTATAAAATCTCATTCAAAGTTCTGGATCCAGCTCAAATTTTAGTTTCTCTTCAAGATGTAGACTATGGTGTAGTAAACGGAAACTATATTGCAAATGCAGGAAAGAAAATTACGGATGCATTGAAAATTGAAAATACACCAAAACAACATCGAATTATTGTATCAGTTAATAAGAAGGACGAAAATACCCAATGGGCAAAAGATGTAAAAGCAGCTTATGAATCAAAAGAGTTTGAAGACTATATCAAATCTCAGCCAAAATATGATGGGTTCATTTTGGTTGATAAAAAATAGTAAGGGATGATTGAGTTGACAGTGAAAATCCATTTTATCGGTGGCGGGCAAATGGCCGAAGCGATAATCCGTGCTGTTGTGAACAACCAGGCTGTATCCGCACAACACATTAGTGTGATAGATATCAATGAAAAACGTATGCAGTTTTTAAGTGAGACATATGGAATTCAAGCACATGCGGGGCAAGAAGCTGCTGTTGCTGAGGCTGATCTAATTGTCATCGCTGTTCGCCCTCAGGATAATTTAAGCGCTATTGGTGAAGTGGTTCAAAAGTTCGCCGCGCCAAGTGCAGCAGTTTTATCAATTGTTGCTGGTGTGACGATTGAAAAGCTTGCCCATTTTTTCGGTGCTAAACGGCCCATTATTCGAATTATCCCCAATACTTTAACGGATACCGGTTTCGGTTATAGCGGGGCAGCATTGAATGCCTATGCTACGAAAGATCAGGTAGATGATTTCCTAAATGGATTCGGGAAAGTGCAATATCTTGACGAGTCACTTATTGATATTTTCACTGGCTTTGGTGTTGCGGGACCGAATTACGTATATTACTTTATTGAATCATTGGCTGACGCAGGTGTACTTGCAGGCTTGCCAAGAGAGCAAGCGTGGCAAGTAGCGCTTGAGAATGTTGCCGGTTCCGCTGCTATGCTGAAGCAAACCGGCCTCCACCCTAGACAATTATTAGATATTAATAATTCGGCAGGGGGCGTAGGTATTCATGCACTATACGAGTTAAACAATAGCGACTTTGCAGCTGGGTTGCAGCGAAGTGTTTTAGCGGCTGTTAAACGAACAACTGAATTAGGAAGGGATAATAAATGACAACCGTAAATTGGGATCATACCGTTCATTATGTAAATGACTTGGACAACGCCATTGAAACGTTTCATAATAATGGATTAATTGCGTTCCAAGGCGGCTCTCATAAGCAATGGGGCACATATAATGCACTTAGTTATTTTGGATTGTCCTACATTGAATTTTTAGGAATTGAAGACCGTGAGTTAGCGAAGAATGCTGATGCATCAAACCTTGTTGTTAAAGATTCGGTTACCTTGTTGCCAGCACATGAAGTGCTTAGCCGCGTTGCCATTCGAACGGATGATATTGATGATACCGCTGCTTCCTTACAAGCAAAAGGGTTAACCTTATCACCCATTATTGACGGAAAGCGTTTGGACACGCATGGACAACTTATACAGTGGCGCATGTTTACGATTGCCGGAGATTATCAGGGTCTTACTTATCCCTTTGTGATTCAATGGAAGGGTACTGATGAGGAGCGGTTGGAAAGTCTTACGAAAAGTGGTATTATTCAGTCTCATCCAGCTGGGAATACAACCATTCAAAGTGGTGTTTTCTACGTATCAGATCCATCAGCAGTCGCAGCGCATTGGCAGGCGCTATTTGGGCTAGCTGTTATAGAGTCCGATGAAACTTCTGTAACACTTGCTATTGGCGACAAGTCCTTTATTTTTAAACAAGGTGATGCTAACCAGTTAACAAAATTGTTGTTTCGTACAGAATCGTATGATCTGAAAGAAAAAACAATTGCAATTGGACAAGGGGAATACGTATTTTTATGATTTATAGTAATACGAGAAGCCTCCTCTAGTGGGAGGCTTCTCGTATTTCACTTAACAATCATTTTTACTTTTACAAATGTATGATGTACCTGTAATTATGGTAAAGATGGAGTGCTAGTCCATACTGGAATATCTGACCGAACAATTACAATTGACCTTGCTAAATTAAAACGGACGCGTTATTCCATTGGTGTTGCAGAATCCCTTAAAAAAGTATCAGGAATGATCGGAGCGCTCCGCGGCGGTTATATGAATGTGTTTGTAACTACAGGAGAGGCAGCCAAATGCATTTTGGAACAGACAGAGTAACACCTTGTTTTCTCTTCTATTATTTCCCCATTCCTGTAGGCTATTCTTTGATTGATTTGCATACATCATTTCCAATTTAGGAGCCACTTACCTAGAATCTCTTCTTCGCTATAGCAAATAATAAAAGTGAAAATAGTTCACGATGAAGGAGGGATTTAGTGAGGAGTTTTTGTTTTTTTTCAAAAATTGCGGTTCTTTCTATTTTTGTACTTGGGGTAAGTGGCTGTGGATATAATGCAAACACTGGAATGAACAATGCAGCCGACAATCGACAAAATATGCCTAGAAATGAGTTGGCACGTCCAGGTATTGATGGTGATAATGTACCAAAGCATGAATACATGCGCTCTAACACAGGTGGAGGATATATAACACCAGTTCCAGTTGCCTATTCTCCTCAAAGTGGTTCGAATACAGGATTATGTCCATGTCAAAATCAAGGAAATGCTATAGCACCAAAAGCACCAACGCCGAGCCAGACACCACCGACACCTTCTAATGCTGCAGTTGATAGTATGGAGGCGAAGGTTGTTCAATTAACAAATGATCAGCGACGTAAAAATGGACTTCCTGATCTTCAACTGGATACTACATTGGCCAGTATGGCTCAAGAGAAATCAAATGACATGCTTAATAAAAATTACTTTTCGCATACCAGCCCAACGTATGGGTCACCTTTTGATATGATGAAAATATTTGGGATTACGTATTCTCATGCTGGTGAAAATCTTGCAAAAGGACAACGCTCCGCAGAGGAAGTTGTACAAGCTTGGATGAACAGCACAGGTCACCGTGCTAACATTTTAAATGTGAACTACACAAAGATTGGTGTTGGTCATTCGTCAAGTCAAGACTATTGGTCACAAGAATTCATTGGGAAGTAAACCACTCACTGTCTTTGCGGATTTAAATATGGAAATGTAGAGTTAAATTATTAATCATTTAAAGATCAGTAACGTATAGAGAAGGACCATTCTACGATAGTAGAATGGTCCTTTTGCTATTTAGTGCTCTACCAAGCTGCTTACCGGGACACTTTGCTCTGCATCTGGCTCATGTAGAGGATAGATCCGAGCCATGGAATTATCATTTACTTCCTGGATATAAACGGGAATTCCATCAAAGGTAACGTTTGCCATAATGGGTGAAGATGCAATCTGTTTTGCTCGTTGATTGTTCAAACTTGTTGCCTCCTTGTATATCGGATATAGAAATCAGTCTAGTTTTTGAGGTTTAGTATGGATGTATACGTAGAACAACTTTTTCCTTATGTTAAAAAGTTATTCATATTGTTTATGTTGAAAATACTATTTCCTTTTTCTGAAAATTATGATATGTTTTACATGCAAACTTAATAGTAATACGTAAAGCTCTACTAGGGGTGCCCAATTGCTTGGACTGAGAAAAGAATGCGTAAATTCTTTGACCCTTTGAACCTGATCTGGATCATACCAGCGTAGGGAAGTAGTACGAAGGCGTCTTCTTTTGTTCAGCACGCCACTACTTTTTGACGATGAATCAGGTTCTGTGTATACAGAACCTTATTTTATTGTCTTTCCTTTACTTGATTGCCACTCAATCAAGCGGAGAAACTATGCTGTAGCTCCTAGGTCACAAAGCCATTTTAAGGAGGAAGTTACATGCAGAAGCAAGATGTAAACGTAGAATTAAAATCACAGTTTATGGGAAGTAAGAAAGTGTACGTGGAAGGTTCCAGAGGAGATATTCAAGTTCCTATGAGGGAAATTGAGTTAAGCCAGACGGTTACGTCCTTCGGGGAAGAAGAAAATGCTCCTGTTCGTGTATATGATACGAGCGGTCCTTACACAGACATAGATTGTGATGTTGACATTAGAAAAGGACTTCCGAAATTACGCAAACAATGGATTTTGGAACGTAATGATGTACAGACGTGTGCAGGGAGAGAAATCAAACCTGTAGATAACGGATACACAGAAGATGATATTCGTGCAAATCTTGAATGGTTTCCAAATCGAACGACAGCACCGCTACGGGCAAAAGAAGGGCAAAATGTAACGCAAATGCATTACGCAAAGCAAGGCGTGATTACCTCTGAAATGGAGTACATTGCGATTCGTGAAAATATGGATCCGGAGTTTGTTCGGGATGAGGTAGCAAAGGGACGAGCCATTATACCAGCAAATATTAATCACCCAGAAAGTGAGCCAATGATTATTGGACGTAATTTTCTAGTCAAAATAAATGCGAACATTGGGAATTCTGCTGTTAGTTCCTCAATCGAGCAAGAGGTTGAGAAAATGACGTGGGCTACAAGATGGGGCGCAGATACGATTATGGATCTATCAACAGGTAAAAATATTCATACAACGAGAGAGTGGATTGTTCGCAATGCTCCTGTTCCGGTTGGTACAGTACCTATTTATCAGGCACTTGAAAAAGTAAATGGCGTAGCAGAGGATTTAACATGGGATGTATACCGAGATACATTAATTGAACAGGCGGAACAAGGCGTCGATTACTTTACGATTCATGCTGGGGTTTTGTTACGCTATGTTCCGTTAACTGCAAAACGCACAACAGGGATTGTATCCCGCGGTGGTTCCATTTTGGCACAGTGGTGTCTAGCGCATCATCAAGAAAACTTCCTATACACACATTTTGAAGAAATATGTGAAATCTTAAAACAATACGATATTTCTGTTTCACTTGGAGATGGATTACGACCAGGATCATTAGCTGATGCCAATGATGAAGCACAATTTGCTGAGCTTGAAACGTTAGGAGAGTTAACGAAAATCGCATGGAAGCATGATGTACAGGTTATGATTGAAGGTCCAGGTCATGTGCCCATGCATAAGATTAAAGAAAATATGGATAAGCAGCTTGAAATCTGTCAAGAAGCACCGTTTTATACATTAGGACCGTTAACAACTGATATCGCACCAGGATATGACCACATTACATCAGCCATCGGCGCTGCAATGATTGGTTGGTTTGGAACAGCAATGCTTTGTTACGTAACGCCAAAAGAGCATCTCGGATTGCCAAATAAAGATGATGTTCGGGAAGGCGTCATTACTTACAAAATTGCTGCTCATGCTGCTGATTTAGCAAAGGGACATCCGGGTGCTATGGACCGAGACAATGCTTTATCGAAAGCACGCTTTGAATTTCGATGGAACGATCAATTTAACTTATCCCTCGATCCAGAACGTGCAAGAGAATACCATGACGAAACGCTTCCAGCTGAAGGAGCAAAAACAGCTCATTTTTGCTCCATGTGCGGACCAAAGTTTTGCTCGATGAGAATTTCTCATGACATTCGAGGAATGGATTGGGAAGGTTCTGAGGGGGAAGCAGAAGAAGGAATGAAACAAAAAGCAAAGGAATTTGTTAGCGATGGATCAAAAATTTATCGATAACAGTAGTTTGAAAGAAATACAGAAAATAAAAAGAGAAATAGAAATCATGCAAAATAGCATTCGTGATATGCAAGAAAAAGTCCATACCATGCAGGAGAACTGTAATCATATATTTATGGAAACTTCTATTATGAGGGTATGCCAGAAATGCGGTTTTTCTGAAAGTATGTATTATTGAGGCAATCTGTTACTAAATGTAGCCACCTTTTCTTAGAAAAGGTGGCTATTTATTTTCTTCATTTCTCCCGTGCGAATTCTACCTAATCTTATATAGTTCAGCAACTTCCCATGAATTGAAAACTCAATACACCTTTGGCTTTTATGGAGTAAGAGAAATAAATTCGATTATTTAACATTACATTATAATAGTTCCAAAGATTGTGTGGAACAATAATCCTATTTGGAACCTGTTATGTAAAATCATACGATCCTTATGGATGGACCGGTTAATCATGATGGGTAGGAAAGGCGGAATCCTGTTGAAATACAATGAAGATAAGGAAAGAAATATTATAAATCATGATGTAGGCGATTTGGTAGAAGGAGGAACATACCGCATTGAGGCTGATTCAATGGGTAAGGTGATGGTGCCAGCAGACCACTTGTGGGGTGCACAAACTGAACGGTCATTGCTTCACTTTTCTATAGGTGATGACCGTATGCCAAAGGCGGTGTACCGAGCTTATGGATATGTGAAGAAAGCTGCAGCCATTGTCAATTCTAATTCAGGTAATCTACAGTCAGAGGAGGCAGAACTCATTATTCAAGTTGCTGATGAGGTGATAACAGGTCAACTTGATAATGAATTTCCATTGTATGTATGGCAGACTGGTTCGGGTACACAGACGAATATGAATGTGAACGAGGTGATTGCAAACCGTGCAATCCAGTTGGCAGGTGGAACTTTAGGGACGAAAGATCCTATCCACCCAAATGATCATGTAAATATGTCGCAATCTTCAAACGATACGTTTCAGACTGCAATGCATATTGCGACGGTGCTAGAATTTGTTAATCACCTTATTCCAAATGTAGAAGCTCTCATTGACACGATGTGGGATAAGGCTGTCCAATGGGTCGAAATCGTCAAAATTGGACGTACACATCTTCAAGACGCTACTCCTCTTACTGTTGGTCAGGAATGGTCTGGTTACGTTACCCAACTTAAGGATTCGTTACAGCTTGTCAAAGCCTCTCTAGATGGATTATACAAGCTGGCTGCCGGCGGAACTGCAGTGGGAACAGGAATTAACACCCCACCAGATTTCGGCCCTGGTATCGCGGATGAGATTGCCCGACTTACTAATCATCCCTTTGTGACAGCTCCAAATAAATTCGCTGCTCAAGGCTCCCTTGATGCAATGGTGAACGCTAGTGCAGCGGTGCGTACACTTGCTGTATCAATAATGAAAATCGCAAACGACATCCGTTGGCTTGGCTGTGGGCCAAGGGCTGGTATCCACGAATTAAATATGCCTGCCAATGAACCTGGGTCTTCAATCATGCCTGGCAAAGTGAATCCAACTCAGGAGGAGGCATTGATCATGGTATGTATTCAGGTTATTGGGAACGACAACACAGTGGCGTTTGCTGGAACACAGGGTCACTTTGAACTGAATACAATGAGGCCAATCATCATTAAGAATGTGTTGCATTCGAGCCAAATCCTCGGTGATGCATGCGAGAAATTCTGTAATTACAGCATTAAAGACCTAACGCTTGATAAGAAAATGATTGATAAATATGTTGGCGAATCACTTATGCTTGTAACGGCACTAAGCCCAGCAATTGGTTATGACAAGGCTTCTGCTATTGCGCACAAAGCATTTGAAGAAAATACAACACTTCGTCAAGCCGCGATTGACAGCGGATACGTAAAAGCAGAAGACTTCGATAAGATTGTAAATCCGAAAAATATGGTAGGAAACCCACGCAAGGATCTTGGATTGATCTAATAAACAACTATTTACCCTACTAAACAATAAACATCCTGTGATACCTTCACAGGATGTTTATTGTTTAGTAGGGAAATTCCCTCTATGAAGGCGCCTTTTATAAATGGAAATACTTATTTCATAGGGGCAGGAATTAGTGAAGTAGCTGATAAGTGGGTACAATGGATGACAAGAAAACGAAAATCTGATGGAAATTGACTTATCCAATCCACCACAGTAATATGATTGAAGTACGAAAACCAATCAGACCGTTATCGTTTACATAAAAGGAAACGCATAGAATATACATACCCTAACAGAATGGATGAACGAAATGAGAAATGAAAAAACTGTACTTATTAAATCAAATTATGGTAATAAAATAAAACGAGGCTATCCGTTGCTGACGAAGGATGCATTTGTAAATAGTCATGCTCTTCTAGAAGAAGGAGAAATTCTTCGTTTGGTGGATGAGAAAAAGAAGTTTCTGGCAAAAGGATATTATGGGAAGCAAAACAAGGGATTAGGCTGGGTTTTGACGGAAAATGAGTCCGAATTAATTAATCAAACGTTTGTTGAAGAAAAATTACGAAAAGCAATTCAGCATCGCGCCGCCTTTTATAAGGATGAACAGACGACAGCATTTCGTGTATTTAATGGAGAAGGCGACGGAATTGGTGGTCTTATCATTGATTATTATGATGGCTATTATGTCATGAGTTGGTATAGCAAGGGGATTTATACGTTTAAAGAAGATGTACTACAGTCCTTGCAAAACATCGTAGAATACAAGGGGATTTATGAAAAGAAGCGGTTTGATACGAAGGGCCAATATGTTAATGATGATGATTTTGTTACAGGTGAAAGAGGGCAGTTTCCTCTTATCGTGAAAGAAAATGGCGTACGCTTTGCCGTTTACTTAAATGATGGAGCGATGGTTGGGGTGTTTCTTGATCAACGGGATGTGAGACGGACGATTCGAGATAAGTATGCGAGCGGAAAAACGGTGTTAAATATGTTCTCGTATACGGGCGCATTTTCTGTGTTTGCTGCGCTTGGTGGTGCGACAAAAACGACGAGCGTTGATTTAGCAAACCGTAGCTTAGCGAAAACAATTGAACAATTTAGTATTAATGAGATCGACTATGAGGCGCAGGATATTATCGTAGAAGATGTATTCCATTACTTTAAGTATGCTGCTCGCAAAAAGTTATCTTTTGATATGGTTATTCTTGATCCGCCTAGCTTTGCAAAATCGAAGAAATATACATTTAGTGCAGCGAAGGATTATACGAATTTATTAAAAGAAACGATTGCTATTACGGCTGATAAAGGAATCATTGTGGCATCTACAAATGCTAGTACCTTTGGCATGCATACCTTCAAGGAATTTATCGATACGGCCTTTCATGAAACAGGTACTACGTATAAAGTTTTAGAAGAATTTTCATTGCCAGCTGATTTTAAAACCATAAGGGAATATAAAGAGGGAAATTATCTTAAGGTTGTATTTATTCAAAAGATGTAAAAGAAAAAAGGGTCGTTCCTTCAAGGAACAATCCTTTTTTGTTACATATATTCTAGCAATTATGAGCGGCGTTTAAATCCCTCTTCATCCAAATAGCCGAGTGCTTGGTTATAAGAGACAAAAGTACCGTCCAGCAGATCTCCAGCATAGACATTCCACATATCCTCTTCTTCTATGAGGATTAGCGTATGACCTTCGCCGTTCACCCATTCTTCTGATTGATGTTCTTCAGTATGCTCTCCGGTAGTAGTAGATTTGGATAGGCCACGAATGGATCTTTCTATGACAGAGTGAAGTTCCTCTTTAGAAAAATCGCGAATGTTTACAAAACCTTTATCATTGGTTGCAAAGCCATGAATATGTTCTGCGTAGACAAAGCCATTTCCGTTTGGATGGAGATGATAGACAACGTTCTTCTTATCTGATGTACTTTCTTCATAATGAAAATTAATTCGTCCGAGTGAAACGTCTTTGCGTTTTAATTCAGGGAACGATGTAATAATAGCAAGTTTTTCTTCAAAAGTTAGCATATTGCCTCCGTTAATTGTGGTATTCAATTGTTTGTTCATTATAGCATATATAGTCTTGCGTGATAAATGAAGCTAGCCCAAATACGAGCTAGCTTCGTTTTATTTTGATTGGTTATGCACGTTTTTCAAACAATTGTGCAATTTCCATCACAACGTTCGTTGCTTTTTCCATCGTATCAACGGAAATGTATTCGTATCGACCATGGAAGTTTTCGCCGCCTGTAAAGATATTTGGCGTAGGAAGTCCCATATAAGAAAGCTGTGCACCATCTGTTCCACCGCGAATTGGACGGATGTTCGGCGTAATGCCTAAGTTTTTCATTGCTTCTGACGCAATGTCGATAATTTCTATTACCGGTTCTACTTTTTCCTTCATGTTGTAATATTGGTCTTTGAGTTCAAGTAGAATGCGGTCTTCTCCGTATTTTTGCTTTAGTTCATTTACAATGGCTTGCATCTGCATCTTTCTTGCTTCAAATTGCTCTTTGTCAAAATCGCGGATGATGTAGTAAAGTTTTGTTTCCTCTACATCTCCGTTGATGGAGAGCAAGTGATAGAACCCTTCATAGCCTTCCGTTGCTTCAGGACTTTCCTCTGCTGGAAGTTTGCTGTTTAGTTCCATTGCAATTTTTGTAGAGTTGATCATTTTTCCTTTGGCTGTACCTGGGTGAACATTCTTTCCTTTTATCGTAATTTTTGCAGAAGCTGCGTTAAAGTTTTCATATTCGAGTTCACCGAGCGGGCCGCCATCAACGGTATAGGCAACCTGAGCGTTAAAGGCTTCCACATCGAATTTATGCGGTCCTCTGCCAATTTCTTCATCCGGTGTAAAGGCAACGCGGATTTTACCGTGTTTGATTTCTGGATGTTGTATTAGATAATTCATTGCTGTCATGATGATCGTAATGCCAGATTTGTCATCAGCACCAAGTAAAGTCGTTCCATCTGTTGTTATTAATGTATGGCCTTTATAATTTGCAAGCTCTGGGAAGTGCTCTGTTGATAAGATAATGCCTTGCTCTTTATGTAAGACAATATCTTTTCCATCATAATTCTGGGTGATTTGTGGGTTCACATTTGTACCAGTAAAATCAGTTGCGGTATCAACATGAGCTAAAAATCCAATGGTCATTACATCTTTATCCGTGTTTGAAGGAAGAGTTGCCATCACATACCCATTTTCATCGATTGTTACTTCTTGCATACCAATTTCTTTTAATTCGTCCACTAGCATGTTGGCAAGTAACAGTTGTCCAGGTGTAGAAGGACAGACTTCATTATTTTCATTGGATTGTGTGTCTACTTTCACATAGGAAGTAAATCTCTCTATTAATTCGCTTTTCATTTTCTTTCATCTCCATTTAAAAAGTATAGGTATATTTTAACATGTTAATGGAATACAAACAGCATATACGAATAGGGGCTCTATGTTAGGATGACTTTCTGCGAAGAGTAACATTCACAAAATTGAAACAGTTAGACATACTGTGGTAATTGACTGAAGTAGTCAATGGAAATATAATGAAATTGACCAAATTGGTCAAAGAGAGCTTGGTGAAATATGGATGAGATGCTTACGAAATTTAGAAATCTGGATCCAGAAAAGCAGGAACGCATATTAAATGCGGCGATAAAGGAATTTGCGTATAAGGGATATGACCTTGCTTCGACGAATGAAATCGTAAAAGAAGCGGGGATTTCTAAGGGGCTACTCTTTCATTACTTTAAAAATAAACAACAGTTGTACTTATTTGTGTTTGATTATTGCGCTGAAAAGAGTGTAAGAGAGCTATACGATCACGTTGATTTTGAACAAACGGATATTTTTGCAAGAGTGCGCGACATTATGAAATTTAAATTGGTACTCCTCGGCAAATATCCAGATATGATGGAATTTTTAAAGAATGCAAGTGTAGATTCATCTGCGGTTAGTAAGGAATACGTAGCGGACCGAACGAGAGAGATGAGTGAGGCTAGCTATTCAAGGCTTTTTGATGGAATCGATATATCTAGGTTCAAAGAAGGAGTTGATTTAGAAAAGGCGATGAACATCATTATGTGGACCTTTGATGGATTTAGCACTGCTGAGCTTGCAAAAATAAAGGAAGCACCGTCCAAGATGATTGATTATGATCGTATATTTGCTGAGGCTGATGTGTACACGACTATGCTACAAAAAGTCATTTACAAAGAGTAGGGAGGTTGTCTTATGAATGTCATCGAACTGAATGGACTAACGAAAAGTTATGGTAAGGCAAGAGGAATCGAGGATGTCAGCTTTCATGTGGAAGAAGGAGAAATATTTGGATTTATTGGCCCGAATGGGGCTGGTAAATCAACAACGATTCGAACTTTGCTCGGACTCATTCATCCAACGAGCGGAAGTGCTACGATTTTTGGTAAGGATAGTGTGAAAGACGCTCCCGAAATTGCAAAGAATATTGGATATTTACCATCGGAAGTATTTTATTACGACAACATGAAGGTAATTGATTTATTAAACTACTCAGCAAGTTTTTATAAAAAAGATTGTAGCAAGCGAATCAAAGAATTAGCTGCCATTATGGAACTTGACCTTACAAAAAAGATTGATGATCTTTCCTATGGAAATAAGAAAAAAGTCGGTATCGTACAAGGTCTACTTCATGAGCCGAAGTTAATTATACTAGATGAACCGACGGGTGGCCTAGATCCCCTTATGCAACAGAAATTTTTTGATTTACTGAAAGGGGAAAATAAGAAAGGTACAACTATTCTGTTTTCCTCCCATATACTTAGCGAGGTACAAAAGCTGTGTGACCGAGTAGCTATTATTAAAGAAGGTAAAATTATAGAAGTAGAGAAAATGAGTACGTTAAAACAAGATACTTACAAAAAAATAAAGATAGAAACGGTATCGGATCAGGATGGAAAGCAATTTGAAGTTCCGGGGGTAACGAAACTTGTACAAGAGGATCATTTCATTAGCTTTCTGTTTAAAGGAAATATCAATCCAATTATGAAGAAAATTGCTGAAATGGAGATAAGAAATGTATGGATTGAAGAACCAAGTTTAGAAGAAATCTTCTTACATTTCTATGAAAAAGAGGAGGAGACGTTATGAATGTCTACTGGCACGAATGGAAGGCTTATCGAAAGTCAACAGTCATTTGGACCATTACATTAGTTGCGTTTCTTGCTTTATTCTTATCTTTATATCCTAGTTTTTATCACGATGCGGCTGATATGCAGAAGTTATTGCAAGGCTATCCGGAACCTGTTAAAAAGGCGCTTGGGCTTTCGGGAATGGACTTTGCTTCTCTTGTCAGCTTCTACTCCTATATTTTCGTGTATATACTCCTTTGCGGAGCAATTCAGGCGATGAATCTAGGAACATCAATACTGTCGAAGGAAGTACGTGAAAAAACGGCTGATTTTCTCTTAACGAAGCCGATAACCCGTTCGTCCATTATAACTGCTAAACTATTAGCCGCAGTAACGTCTATTCTTATTACGAATGTGGTGTATGTTCTATGTGCAACTATACTTGCATCCTTCGTAAAATTAGAAGAGTTTAATATGACTGTATTTTTAATGATTTCAGCATCATTATTATTCGTTCAGCTTATGTTTCTAGCACTAGGCGTTTTTGTATCTGTTGTCGTTTCAAAGATTAAATCTGTTATTTCCGTTTCATTAGGAACAGTATTTACTTTTTTCTTTATAAGTATGTTCAGTTCTGTTATCGGAGATCGTGATATGCGGTATATAACACCTTTTCAGTATTTTAACACGACGTATATTAGTCAGCATTCTTCATACGAAACATCATATGTGCTAGTAGCTCTTGGGTTTATTGTCGTTGCGATAAGTGCTAGCTATATTATCTATTCAAAAAAAGATATCCATTCTGCATAGATTGTTACGTACTTATATGTTAATAAGGAGGGCTTTCGTGATGAATTTATTTTGGAGAGAAATGAGAGCAAATCGGAAATCACTTCTCATTTGGTGTATCGGAATGATCGCCATGATGGCAGCAAGTATGGGAAAATATGCAGGCTATTCATCTTCGACGGGGTCAATCAATGACTTAGTGGCGCAAATGCCTAAGGCTCTGCAGGTCATGTTTAATTTGAATTACTTTGATTTATCGAAGGTAAGCGGATATTACGGCATGTTATTCATTTATTTATTGCTTATGACAACAATCCATGCATCTTTACTTGGGGGAACAATTATTACAAAAGAAGAAGAAGATAAAACTGCAGAATTTTTATTCGTAAAACCTGTTTCCAGAGCAATGATTTTAACATCGAAGTTAGCAGCAGCTATTGTAAATATTGTCATTCTCAATCTTGTTACTTTTTTCTCGTCTATTGTTTTTATTGCCCCGTATCGGAACGGGGAGGTAGTGAATGGAGATATTGCTAAGTTAATGATAGGTATGTTATTGATTCAGCTACTGTTTGTCAGTATTGGTGCAAGTGCAGCGGTATTCAGTAAGCATCCGAAATATGCTTCTTCTCTTTCAACAGGTATTTTGCTCGTTACATTTCTACTATCTCGGGCAATTGAAATCAATAGTAAGCTAGAATTTTTACAATATGTAACGCCGTTTAAATATTTCGAAGCAAAAACGCTTATGTACGGCGGTACATTTCAGCCAGTATTCTTAGCACTCACATGCATTATTATTGGGATATTAGGTATTACGATGTATAGTGTGTATCAGAAAAAGGATTTATTGGTGTAAGAGAGATTTACTTATAGAGTAGCCTGTATACAAAAAACTACGGTATCTTCCGTAGTTTTTTTGTATATGCCTAAGCTAATCAAACGTTTGATTAGTAGGTATTGTATCCTATAAAAGTGGAAGCGATATTTATATCTTGTATGATGAGCGGTATGTTAGAATAGAAATGTTGCTTAGATTTACGTAAACAGATTCGTTTCTAAAAAAATAGATATGGATTAAGTTAGAAAATTTATTCATATAGCGAATCATGCACAAAGGGAGGAATTTCAGTATGAGTTACAAGGCTGTTTTTTTAGACATTGATGGCACGCTTGTACCGCATGACAGAAGTATGTCAGCAGCAACGCAGCAGGCTGTTCAACGTTTAAAAGAAAAAAATCTCCATGTCATCATTGCAACAGGACGTGCACCGTACTTTGCTGAGTCCGTTGTAAAACAATTAGGTATTGATTCATTGATTTTCTTTAATGGTAATTTCGTCCTTCACGAAGGAAAAGTTATCCACCAGGCGCCGATTAAGAAAAATGTGCTTGAAAAATTGAATATACAATCGGATGAAAATAACCATCCACTCACATATCTTGCAGGATCAGAATTTCGTGTGTCACAAACTGAACATCCCTATGTACAAGAGGCGTTTCGAAATGACACGTATAAACCGAAGCAGGCTTCCACCTCATTTTGGTTAGAAAAGGATATTTATCAGCTGTTTCTTCATTGTGAAATAAATGAAGAACGTGCATACCAGCAAACCATTCCTGAATTATACTTTAGAAGATGGAGTCAGCCGGGTATGCGTACGTGTGATGTGAATCTTTCTAATGGAACGAAGGCAACAGGTATTGAGAAAATGCTAAAGAAAATAGGAGTTGCGCCTGATGAAGCTGTAGCATTTGGAGATGGATTAAATGATGTAGAGATGCTATCTGCTGTTGGTATGGGGGTAGCTATGGGAAATGCAAACAAGGAAGTCCAAGCCCATGCCAATATGGTAACGAAATCAGTAGAAGAAGACGGTGTGAAGCACGGATTAGAAATGTTAGGTTTACTATAAGCAAATAAATAATTATTTTTGACTAGTATAAGGAGTGAAACGATGATTGACAACATCCTGTTGCAGAAGCATGATAATTCTGCAACTCGTAAAAGGGTCCCTTTACTTGTACCATTTTTTGTGCATTATCTTATTATTTTGCTTGGAACATTGTTGCCATACTACAAAAATACAGAGAATATTCCGATGGCTTTTAATGCGAGGGCGGATACATGGCTGCAATGGGATAGTCTTTGGTATTTACAAATTGCTCATAAAGGGTACCAAACAACGACATCAACCGCATTTTTCCCGTTTGTACCTCTACTATTAAAAGCTGTAAATAATGTGTATGTCGTTCTATTTATAACGGCGATTGCTTTTCTTATTTGTATGTATTTACTCCAAGAATTTTTTAAACGAATGAATATGACCGATGAGCAAATAAGGATGGGTATTTGGTTGTTTGCATTAAATCCATGTGCATTTTATTACACAACACTTTATACTGAGCTATGGACTGTTCTGTTTTCTCTTGCTTCTCTTCATATGGCGATAAAAGGGAAATGGATCTATGCGTGCTTATTTGCTGCTCTGTTAACAACCACCCGAGCTACCGCCTTAATATTCGGAGTTTTTCCGCTCATTCTTTTTTTCATGTCGCTACGTAAGCAAGATTGGAAGACGGCTATAAAATCTGTAGTGTGGGGATTGAGTACGGCTGTTGGTTTGCTTAGCTATATGTTCTATTTATATATCACGTATAAAGACCCCATCATTTTTTCGACTACGCAGAAGGTGAATTGGGATCATTACTGGGAATGGCCTTGGATACAAATGGTGCAAGGGTTTTTTGGGACAATCTTTGCAGATATACGAGACGGAAGACAAGGATTATGGCTTGTTAGTATGCTGTTTGTTTATATAGGCCTATTTAAAATTTGGAGCATTCGTATTAATGTCCCGTGGGAGAGATGGGGAGTTATCCTATTTACGGTTGCGAATGTGATACTTGCATTTTCGTTTAATACGCGGGGTGTCCCGTTCTACAGTACATTTCGTTATGTAAGTGTCGTGTTCCCGATATACGGACTTATCGCGGTCGTATTACCAAAGAGGATGCAACATATTGTTCTTGGTTTATTTGCCATATTAGCATTTGTCGGGGCATGGACGTTTACCCATCACAATTGGTTTGCATAATTTGAACAGGTTCAGAATTTAATAGAGTAATAGCCCTTTTCAAGCATCTCGTTTTTTAATAAATAAAAAACGAGGTGTTTTTATTTTTAAGAAAATAAAAGAATTATTTGCGTATTCTGAATATTGGTGCTAAACTAACAAAAAAACAATATGAAATGAGGAAAATAAGATGGGATATATAAAGAATACCTATACTTATATAATTTGTTTATTATGCTAGAGGACTGAAACATCCATTGATAAAATAATGGAATTGTTTGAGTCCCATTGCCGTTTATAACAAGAGGCGCTCAAGCAATAAACAAAGCGCCCATCCTGAAACGGAAGGGTTTTTTATTTGTCAAAAGAGAAAATAGACAAAGTATTCATAAAGGGGAGTATAGAGATTATGAAAGAATATTTTATTGATCGTATGTATAAGGCATCTGCAGGGATTGCGAATGCCGTTTTGGTTACACTTGGAATTGGTTTGTTGTGCCAGACGTTTGGTAAGTTTGTAGGCTGGGATTCCTTTATTATGATTGGAGCAGTTGCAAAGGCACTGCTAGCACCAGCTATCGGAGCAGGGATTGCCTATCAATTAGGGGGAAATACATTAATTATCTACAGCGCAATGGTTACGAGTACGGTGGGCGGAAATGCAGCGCATGTATTGGCAAATGGATCGGTTGCACTTGTATCTGGACAACCTATTAGTGCGGTATTAACAGCACTCGTTACGGTTTGGGTTGGTAAACGCTTAGTGGGACGTACAAAACTTGATATGATGGCGATTCCAGTAGCAGCTATTTTTGTGGGGGGGATTGTTGGTGTTGGTCTTGCAGCCGTTACCACCCCATTTCTTCAATGGATTAGTAAAGAAATTACCACTTCTGTACACGGTTCACCACTGATCGCATCTATGGTTATTGCACTTGTATGGAGCATCTTCCTTATGTCACCTGCATCATCAGCAGCGCTTGCTATTGCACTTCAATTAGATCCAGTTTCTAGCGCAGCGGCTTTAATTGGCTGTACGGTTCAATTTGTAGGATTTACGATTATGTCATTACGTGAAAATGACATGGGTGGTTTTCTTGCACAATTTGTTGTTACACCAAAAGTACAATTTCCGAATTTAGTGAAAAATCCATTGCTTGTTATTCCACCATTTGTCGCAGCCGTTGTTAGTGCACCAATTGCAACACTTGGATTTCATTTTCAAGTTTCTTACGAATTAGCTGGACTTGGATTAAACTCATTTATTGCACCATTAAATATTCTAGCAACACAAGGAATGTATGGATTTATGGTATATCTCACAACAGGTATTCTTATTCCTGCAGCGATTACGATTGGTTTGCATTACGTGATTAAAGCAGTTGGCTGGGCTAAGGCTGGCGATTTACGCATGGAAGTTCAATAATATAATAGGGTACTCTTGCTTGGAATAAAAAGGCTTTGTCATTTTTGAGACAAAGCCTTTTTATACATTTCAAGTTTCATATTTTTCATCTAGGATTTTTTTTCTATTAGAAACCATTCTCATTTTTGTAAAGAGTGGTTTTTTGCCTTTTCTAAATTTGCGATAAATAGCTAAGAATTTTGGTAAGATAGAATATGCACATCTTAGAAAAGGACTGATCTATTTGAAAATAAATGAGAATCAAAGTGAGAATGCTCATCTTAAAAAGGAGCTTGGCTTATTAGAAGCCATTACAGTTGTGATGGGGATTGTAATTGGTTCAGGCATATTTTTTAAAGCATCCCCTGTGTTTGGACAAGCAGGTTCGGCTTGGATGGGGATGGCGGCTTGGATAGTAGGCGGTATTGTCACTATGGCATCCGCTCTAACGGTGGCTGAAATAGGTGCAGCCATTCCGAAAACGGGCGGTGTGTTTGTGTATTTAAAGGAGCTCTATAATGAAAAATGGGCATTCTTGTACGGATGGGTACAAACGCTTGTCTATACACCTGGGATTATTGCTGCACTTGCCATTGTGTTTGCTACGCAGGCTACTTATTTTATCCCGATGTCTGAGCTTCAGCAAAAGATGGTAGCGGCGTGTATGATCATTTTTGTCATGTTAATTAATACGATCTCGACAAAGCTAGGCAGCCGCATGCAAATCATTACAACATTTGCGAAACTTGTTCCAATCGTTGTTATTATATTCTTCGGCTTGCTTAAGGGACAGGCACATAGCTTAGCATCAGCTCCGCAGACGACATTTCATGCAGCGGGTTTTGGAGCTGCTATTCTCGGAACGCTTTGGGCCTATGATGGCTGGGTAAATGTGAGCAATATGGCCGGAGAGTTAAAGCGTCCGAAAACGGATTTACCTAGATCAATTATTCTTGGATTAACACTGATTATCGCGATTTATTTACTGGTGAATGTGGCGATTATTCAAGTTATGTCAATGAATGAGGTAGTAACTTCTCATAAAGCTGCTTCTGATGCTGCCGTTTATTTATTTGGTAACGCCGGAGCGGGATTTATTGCGGCGGGCATTATGATTTCTATTATTGGAGCGTTAAATGGATATATTATGACCGGTGTGAGAGTCCCGTATGCCATGAGCAAAGATGGGCTGTTTCCTTTTTCTTCTGTGTTTAGTCGTATACATAGGACGTTTCAAACACCTGTAAATATTTTCATACTAGAAGGAGTATTGGCATTTCTTTATCTTGCTAGCGGGTCATTCGAAACGTTAACGAATTTAGCTGTATTTGTTATGTGGATCTTCTTTGTTATGACAGTCGCAGGCGTATTTATTTTGCGGCATAAGTTTAAGCAAATCGAGCGTCCTTATCAAGTACCACTCTATCCGCTTATTCCTATCATTGGAATTGTCGGGGGAATCTATATTATCATTAGTACCCTTATTACGAGTACCCTCTATGCCGTTGTTGGTATTTTGATTACGGTAATAGGAATTCCAGTGTATATGATTGTGAAACGACAAGAACGAATCTAATGTTTGAACAAGAACGAGAAAATAGTTCTCGTTCTTGTTAATACTTACTAATATATTCTTGGTCGATAATCGTATAGCCTCTGGAATGGTCAAACACATATTGTATGACTTTCATAAATTCTGTTTTCTTTAAGGATTGAAAGAGTACCTTAAAGAAGAGACGATTGTCTTGTTCATAAATATCATCTACTACTCCCCGTACACCAGAAAGCTCAGGATTGGATATTTCAATTACGTCCCCTAGTTTAAATGCATCATTTCGGAAAAAATCATTTTTGTATAATAGAACTTGATTCGTGGACATTTCATGGATATTAAATGTTGATTTATTATGGGAGGAAAGACTTCGAATCCATACAAAGGCATTTTGCATTTGGATGTTTTCTTCATCTTCTGGCTTTGGCCTTTCCACACAAATAAGTATGCTGACGAAAATACCAACAATGTTATAGCAGCACCAAATTAAGTTGACGATAATGCTACTGTATGAATATAGATTGAAGTATAGATTGTATAGGCCAAAAATGATGGCAGCAATGGATGAAAAGAATAAGAGTAGATGCGGAAGTGCGAGAGTGAAATGAAAGTATTGGGAATCGATTTTCTTTTCTTTGGATGTTACGTTAAAGTCAAGTTGCTTGTTGAACAATAGCTCAGCAAATGCAGCAATGGCGAGATAAGGGGCTAGTGCAACTTCATAGATATTAGCCCAGTATAAGGTTCGGTTGTTGTTTGAAAGAAATTTAAAAACAAGGAAGGACGATGTAATAGAAGGTAGTGCAAATAATAATAAGTCATAGATATTGGTAGCCACGAAAGGGACGCCGGTAAGAAGAAAGACAATCGGTGCAATAATAAACATGAGCTTTTGCAGTCCGCAAAACCAATAGAGAATACCGCTAAAATAGATCAACCGCTGTGGGATGGATAATCCTTTTAGTTTAAGAGGTCCCCATTTTTTCAGAACTTGAATATTTCCCCGGGCCCAGCGTTTTCGCTGTTTGACTAAATCCCCGAATGTATCGGTGCTCATGCCGAATACCAGCGGCTCGTTTACCAAAACCGTTTCATACCCTTTTGCTTGGAGGATGATGCCAGTTGCTAGGTCTTCTGTAATACTACCTGTAGGAAATCCGCCAATACTTTCAAGAGCAGATCTTCGAAAAACCGCATTGGTTCCTACGTGAAGAACGACATTAAAGGAGGCCCGTCCGGCTTGAATGAAGCGCATAAAAAAATCTTGTTCGTTTGGGATATTTCGAAAATATTTCAAGTTGTTTTGAAAGGGATCTGAGTTGTAGAATACTTGTGGTGTTTGTACAAAAGCTACTTTTTTATTTGTTAAATATCCAATTGTTCTTCGCAGAAAGTAACTTTTCGGAATCATGTCTGCATCTAAAAGCATAATAAATTCTCCGCTCGTCAGCTTCATCGCATTATTTAAATTCCCTGCTTTGGCATGTTCGTTCGATTCACGGGTCAGATAGCCGACATCAAATTCTTCTGCTAGTAGCCTTACTTCCTCACGGTTTCCATCATCGCATATGTAAATGGCAAGTTTATCAGCTGGATATTGTAAGCTTCTACAGCCTGCCACTGTTTTTCTTAGTACATCAACCGGTTCATTGAACGTACTAATTAGTACATCCACGGTAGGTGGAGAGCGGAATAAATCCATACTTTTAAAGGGAAGCTTATATTCTTTTAAAAAGGTAAGACGATAGGTAATCGATTGAAAGAAATCGATACATTCAGCAGCAAATAACAAACAACCTAGAACAAGTGTAAGCGTATTAAAATATGGTATGGTTTCGAATCCTCTCCATGCAATATAGGCAGCATTACATAGAGTTGCCACAATCAGAAAAGGTTTCTTTAGCTTTCTCCATCTGCAGGCAAGTAAATAAAATACGAGTAAAAATAGAAATAAGAGAATCGTAATCACAATCTTAGCATTTCCATTTGTTATATGAAACATCATTTCCATCTTGTCCACCACCTCTTTTGATTTATATATACGAAGGGGGTGCTTGTCCCTATTCCAAGAAGTCTAGCAAAATAGGAAACTTTTTTTTAAAACGAAAAAGTCGGCGGAATGAAAGAGAGGGGGGCGATCCTGTCGAAGCCAGTAGCTTTGTGCTTATGAAAAGAGGTCACTGAAATATAGTACTTTTTCAGTGACCTCCTTATAGTGATATGGTTTTCACGGTGCCCGCTTTCGAATGGAACGAAATTACAATACTTTCGTTGTCCACGTCTCACAGTTCCAAACATCTGTTACGAGGCCTTCATAAAACTCCGGTTCATGGGATATAAGCAGGATAGTCCCTTTATACGCTTGTAGTGCACGCTTTAGCTCCTCCTTTGCATCAATGTCTAAGTGGTTGGTTGGTTCATCAAATACGAGGACATTGGTCTGTTTGTTGATGAGTTTACAAAGGCGAACCTTAGCCTTTTCTCCGCCGCTTAGTACCTCGATTTTACTTTCGATATGCTTTTGCGTTAGACCACATTTTGCTAGCGAGGATCGTACTTCATATTGTGTAAAGGATGGGAAGGCATTCCATACTTCTTCTATACATGTATTGTGGTTTTCTTGTTTGATTTCTTGTTCAAAATAGCCAACCTCTAAGTAATCACCGAGCTGTACGGAGCCGGAAATCGGCTGAATTTCTCCAAGAATACTTTTTAGTAATGTTGTTTTCCCTATTCCGTTTGCACCGACTAAGGCAATCTTTTGCCCGCGTTCCATGCTAAGCGTAAGTGGTCTAGAGAGCGGTGCATCATAGCCGATGACAAGATCCTTTGTTTCGAAAATAAGCTTTCCTGCCGTTCTGGCTTCTTTAAAGCGAAATTCTGGCTTTGGTTTTTCCTTTTCCAATTCGATAATATCCATTTTGTCCAGCTTCTTCTGCCGTGACATCGCCATGTTTCGCGTAGATACACGTGCCTTGTTGCGCGCTACGAAATCTTTTAACTCTGAAATTTCTTGCTGCTGCCTTTTATATTGTGATTCTAGCTGTTGCTTCTTTACTTCGTAGACAGCTACGAAATTATCATAATCACCGACGTAGCGATTTAATTCTTGATTTGCCATATGATAGATTAAATTGATTACACTGTTGAGGAACGGAATATCATGTGAAATTAAAATAAAGGCATTTTCATATTCTTGTAAATAGCGTTTTAACCATTCGATATGCTTTTCATCCAAATAGTTAGTCGGTTCATCGAGAAGAAGAATATCTGGTTTTTCAAGGAGTAGCTTTGCAAGCAACACTTTCGTACGCTGCCCACCGCTTAAATCATGCACGTCGCGTTCGAGACCAATATCATCTAAGCCAAGTCCACGTGCTGTTTCTTCTACTTTGGAATCAATAATATAGAAATCGTGGTTTGTAAGCATATCTTGCAGGACGCCGACTTCCTCCAGCAGCTTCTCTAGCTCCTCGGGAGTAGCTTCGCCCATTTTCACATACATTTGATTCATTTCTTCCTCAATTTCAAATAAGTACTGAAAGGCACCTTGCAGTACGGTGCGAATGGTCATGCCTTTTTCTAGAACGGTATGTTGATCCAAATAGCCAACGCGTACTTGCTTGGACCATTCTACTTTTCCTTCATCGGGCTCAAGCTTACCTGTAATAATGTTCATAAAGGTTGATTTTCCTTCGCCATTTGCGCCGACTAAACCAATATGTTCTCCTTTTAATAAACGAAAGGATACGTTATTGAAAATAGCACGGTCACCAAAGCCGTGTGTTAAATTGCTAACAGTTAAAATACTCATTCCTTATGCACCTTTTTCTTTGTATTTGGATAACGGGTTATTTCCGGTTATTTCGTATGAGATAGCTTTCTATGTTTAACAATAAAAGGGGGAGCTTCATCCCCTTTTTGATTATATCGGAGTTAGCAGGTACTGAAAAGACAAGGTTATCGTTCTTTTCGTAAATTGCATGTAAGAACCCAATGAATCCTCATTTTCGAGGCGTTTTATGTGTGTTAGGTAGGGGGGCTCTTTATAATAAAGAGTATGCACAATTTAATTTTCAGAGAAAAAAGAGGGATGATCATATGACGAAAATGGCGCAAATGGAAGGTTTGCAAGTTAAAAAGTATATTCGCTTTCGTAAAGATCCACTTACTTTTCTTTATGATACACATACATTAGGTGATATGGTCGCTATTAATCCAAGGGGAAAAAATGTTTCGTATATTGTCCATTCTCCGGAAGCGGTGAAAGAAATATTAACAACGAAGGAGCAAGCATTTATAAAAGGGGCATCAGCAAAGACGTTTAGCAAAACGCTTGGAAATGGGGTTTTGACGAGCGAGGGGGATGAGCATCAAAGACAGCGAAAACTCGTGCAGCCAGCCTTCCACAAAAAGAAGATAGCTTCTTACGCTGAAGTTGCGGTGAAGTATGCGAAGGAGCTTGTTGATACTTGGCAGGACGGAGAACGTATACCCATTCATACGGATATGATGAACCTGACGCTGCGAATCATTACAAAGACAATGTTTGGGGTTGATATGAAGGAAAAGTCAGCAGGCATCGCAGAGGCGGTAAATGCGATTATTGAAAAAACAGCAGCGACCCTTCTATCTCCGTTCCCGATTGTAGACAAGCTGCCTACGGAAAAAAACAGGAAGGGCAATCAAGCGGTTAAGGAATTGCATGCACTAGCCGATTGGCTTATGGAGGAGGCGGCGAAGCAGGACGAGGATCATATGCTACATATGCTTATGCAATCTACGCATGATGATGGAATGCCTCTTACTAAGCAGGAAATTCGTGATCAAGTCGTAACCTTTTTGATTGCTGGGCATGAAACAACGGCCAATGCACTCACATGGACACTCGTGCTACTCGCGAAGCATCCGCAGGAGGTAGAGAAGCTGAAGCAGGAGCTTTCCAGCGTACTGGGCGGCCGCTTGCCTACCTTCGAAGATGTGCCAAAGCTTACGTATAGTAGTCAAATTGTACAAGAAACATTGCGCCTCTACCCGCCGGCGTGGATTATTTTGCGAGAGGCAATCGAAGATGTAGAAATAGCAGGGGTTCCATTTTCGAAAGGGTCGACCTTTCTCATTAGTCCGTATGCGGTTCATCGTAATCCCCACTTCTTTGAGCAGTCCGAGGAATTTGTACCGGAGCGTTTTTCGAAAGAACGAAAGGAAGCTATTCCAAACTATGCGTATTTTCCATTTGGAGCAGGTTCGCGCGGCTGCATCGGCAGTCAATTTGCGATGATGGAGGCTGTTCTCATTCTTGCCGTTGTGATGCAAACCGCGAATCTATCGATTGTGGATGAAATGATTGCGACTGAGCCGCTCGTTTCTCTTCGCGCGCACGGGCCGGTGCCGATGACAGTTTCAAAATAGAAAGGATAAGAAAAGGACCGATCTCACACGTTTTGAAAATCATGGTTTGCGAGAACGGTCCTTTTTCTGTTACTCTTTTTAGAAGAAGCCTACTTATTATACTTTTTTCTGCCATTCTACCCATATATAGCTTAGGAGACAGAGGACATGAATAAACCTGCATCGATTGCAATGAAAATAATATATGTGCTAGCGATCGTCTTTTTCCTAGCTGCCTTTTTAAGTACGCTGCTTGATTTTTCCTCTCTCGTTGGTCAGAAACGAGACGTTTTATTTATGGCACTTATTGCAGTCGCTGCAATTTGTATGGCTGTTGGAATAGGTGCCATAGTCGTGGCTATGACACGAATGTCATCACGTTCTTATGTCTGGGTCATACTTGGACTTGCAACCGTTGTCCGCCTTGCGTGGGTATTATGTATACCAACGACCATTTCATCCGATTTTGCCGAAATGTATACTGCAGCTAGACAGGCGGCTTCAGCAGACTTTAGCTTTAGTAGCAATCCCTATTTTAGCGCTTGGGTCTATCAAATTGGCTTTACGATGTATGAAGCAGGTATCATCAAGCTATTTGGTGATCATGTTCTTTTGCTCAAAATCCTAAATATCATATATAGTTCGGGAACAGTCTTTCTTATCTACGGAATCGCAAGGAAGTTCCATGAATCAGCAGGAAGAATGGCTGCACTTCTGTATGCAGTTTATCCACCTGCCATCATTATGTGCTCAGTATTAACCAATGAACATATGGCCATTTTCTTCATATATGCTGGGTTGTATGTAATTATTGAATATGGAATAATTAAACCACGCGTTTGGCTGTATGCCGGTATATTCCTAGCGCTTGGCGATATGATACGACCGATTGGTAGCGTTGTTTTACTAAGTATTGGCTGCTATGTAGCATTGCTGCTTATGATAGAAAAGGTTCACCGCAAAGCAATTGTAAGTAGATTACTTGCTATTGTCATCGTATTCTTTGCCCTGCATAATCTAGTAAGCTATTCCTTACAGTTTGCGGGTGTAACGAAGTATCCGTTGACGAGCCGTGAACCATATTGGAAATTTGTAGTTGGCTTAAATGTAAAAACGAATGGTCAATATTCGGCCGAGGATGAGAAATATGTCGCCCAGTATCCTATTGGACCAGAGCGAAACGAGGCGGAGTGGCAACTGATTTCACAAAGGCTTACCGATACGACTCAAGTTGCAAGGTTACTAGTAGAAAAGTTTAAAATTTTGTGGGGCGGAAATGATGCGTCCCTTTACTGGAGTATGGAGGGCTTAGACTATCCAAGGCTGAAAGAATGGCTCTTTACATATGAACGTCTGTTATATAGTAGTATACTTTTATTTGCAGGACTCGGCTCGTTTGCTACGCGAAGAAGAAACCAGAAAGATCCTGTTCTTATGCTCGTGTTCCTTATTCTTGGATACGCAGCTATTCATCTATCTATAGAAATTCAGACAAGATATCGTTCCTTCCTGCTGCCGTCCTTTGCGATTTTGTTCGGCTATGGTCTCTCGTATATAAAAGAAAAATGGCTCCCTTATTACCGGAATACTCCTTAGGAGGATGCAACATGAACCATGAAAAAATTGAATCCATTTGTAAGGAATTACATCATACACTTGAAAAATATCATATTCCCTATATGTTTACAAAAGAAGTATCTCTTATGCTGCAGGGCGTTACTATGAATGAACCCTTTCCGGTAACGATCGAAGTACAGTGGGACGTGTTCTCTTCTGTGCGTGAGCATTTTGATGTTTACGCCCCATCGGAAATAGAGCGTACGAAGCTTGAAGCACGCTTTCAGTTTCGCATGGACGATGTCAAGGTGATTATCTACTGTCATTTTAATACAACTGTGCGCACGAATCCGTACCGGATGGACGTAACGTATCAAGACGTAGTATTCCCTTGTCATTCTCTTTATGCCTATTTATATTTTCCGCAAACTGCATATAGTGAAAGGATCCATGAAGCGCTGTTACGTCAGCAGCAACTTCTAACTGCGCAAAATGAGCGTGCATGGAATCAGAACAATTATGAGGCGCTTGTGCATCGGTACGGGGAGCCAAGTAGCATTGCCAAGAAAATTAAAGAGAATCCCGAGTGGCGCCTCTATCCATTCTATAAATATATGAACGATATAGAAGGTAAGAAAGTCATGCATTTGATGGGGTCAAATGGGGTGAAAGCAGCCGCTCTATCCTTGCTCGGGGCAGAGGTAACGGTCGCTGATTTTTCACTAGAGAATCAGGCTTTTGCAACGGCAATTTCTAAGGAAGCGGAAGCACCTTTTTCGTACATTGTGTCAGACGTTCTTTCGTTGCCGAATAAAGTAAAACTAGCAGAGTATGATATTGTATTAATGGAGCTTGGCGTGCTTCATTATTTTATCGATTTAAAGCCACTCCTCCAAGTTGTAAAGATGTTGCTTTGTCCAGGCGGAAGATTTATTCTCCATGAATTTCATCCGATTTCTACGAAGCTGATCACATCAACTGGAAAAAAGCATAATGTAGTCGGAAATTATTTTAACCCAGCAGTTGAAAGTGGCAACGTTGCCTTTACGAAGCATGTAGCGGATGAAAAGAAGGAATCCTTGGAAAAGGTCGTGCAGCGCAGATGGACAATGGGCGAGCTCATGACTGCCGTAGGGCAGGAAGGATTAATGATAGAAATATTAGAAGAGGAACCGAATCATAAAATTCATGATATCGGCTTACCGAAAACATTTACTTTGATAGCAAGAAATGTGAACCTAGATTAGGTAAGGATAGAGGAAAGGATGTTTCGATGAGTAAAACAGTTGTACTGGCGGAAAAGCCATCAGTAGCCCGCGATATTGCGCGGGTATTGAAATGTAGTAAAAAAGGAAATGGATATTTAGAAGGCGATACGTATATTGTGACATGGGCGCTTGGACATTTGGTTACCTTAGCGGACCCCGAGAGCTATGATGATAAATATAAATCATGGAGAATAGAAGATTTGCCGATGCTTCCATCTACTCTAAAGCTTGTTGTCATGAAGCAAACGAGTAAGCAATTTCACGCGGTAAAGGCACAGCTGCTTCGTAAGGATGTGAAGGATGTCGTCATCGCAACAGATGCAGGACGAGAAGGAGAACTTGTTGCAAGATGGATATTGGAAAAAGCACAAGTGAAGAAGCCACTTCGTCGCCTTTGGATTTCTTCGGTAACAGATAAAGCCATTCAAGAAGGCTTTCGAAAATTGCGTGATGGAAAAGAATACGAAAATTTATATCTATCTGCCGTAGCGCGTGCCGAAGCAGATTGGTTTGTTGGATTAAATGCAACGCGTGCTCTCACATGTAAGCATAATGCACAGCTATCATGCGGTCGCGTGCAAACTCCGACAGTTGGTATGATTGCAAAGCGCGAAGAAGAAATTAAAAATTTCAAGCCAAAGCCATTTTACGGCGTTGCTGCAATGGGAAAAACCATCAAGTTTATTTGGCAGGATGCAAAAACGAAGGACGTTCGCACCTTCTCCAAGGAACAATGTGACGTAGTACTTAGAGCCGTTCGCAATCAACAGGCGAAAATCGTCGATGTGAAGAAGGCACATAAGAAAGTCTATGCGCCTCATCTATATGATTTAACTGAATTACAGCGGGACGCCAATCGTATTTTTGGATTTTCAGCGAAAGAAACCTTATCCATCATGCAAAAGCTATATGAACAGTATAAAGTGTTAACCTATCCGCGGACAGATTCTCGTTTCCTTTCAACGGATATGGTCGATACATTAAAGGACCGCATTGCAGCAGTTAATGTAAAGCCTTATGCAAGAATTGCCTTTAAACTCTTGCAAAAGCCGATTCAAGCGAATAAATCGTTCGTTGATAATAGCAAAGTATCCGATCATCATGCGATTATTCCAACTGAGGAAACGGTTTTATTAAGCTCATTAAGCGATAAGGAACGAAAAATTTATGATTTAGTTGTGAAGCGCTTTTTGGCCGTTCTCTCCCCCGCATTTGAATATGAACAAGTAACGGTGACGGCTGCAATCGGAAGCGAAACCTTTATCGCAAAGGGAAAAACCGTACTAGCACAAGGATGGAAGGAAGTATATGACAATCACTTTGATGATGAGGAAAAGAGTGATGGATCTGAGCAAGTCCTTCCGCAAGTAACGCAGGGCGAAGTAATTCCGATTTTAAACGTTGTGCAAACAAAGGGAGAAACGAAACCGCCTGAACCTTTCAATGAAGGAACGCTGCTTACTGCAATGGAAAATCCAGCTAGTTATATGAAGAATGAAAGCAAGGATTTAATTGCTACAATCGGAAAAACAGGCGGACTTGGAACGGTAGCAACACGCGCTGATATTATTGAAAAGCTATTCCACAGCTTCTTAATTGAGAAAAAAGGAAAGCATATTTACATTACATCTAAAGGAAAGCAGCTATTAGAACTCGTACCAGAAGGGCTGAAATCTCCCGCACTCACAGCAGAATGGGAGAAAAAACTAGAAGCCATTGCCAAGGGAGCTATTTCAAAGAATGTATTTATGAAAGAAATTCGTGACTACACGAAGTCAGCGGTTTATGAAATTAAAAATAGTACTCATAAATTTAAACATGATAATGTATCGACTACGAGATGCCCGGACTGCGGAAAGCCGATGCTTGAGGTAAATGGGAAAAAGGGACGCATGCTCGTTTGCCAAGACCGCGAATGTGGCCATCGTAAAATGTTAGCAAGAGTATCGAACGCAAGATGCCCAAATTGCCATAAAAAGATGGAGCTACGCGGCGAAGGAGAAGGGCAAATTTTTGCATGTAGCTGTGGCTACCGCGAAAAGCTTTCAGCCTTTAAAGTACGTACGAGTAAAACGAAGAACAGTAGTGCAACAAAACGCGATGTAAATCAATATTTAAAGAAGCAAGATGACGAACCAATTAACACCGCGTTAGCCGATGCACTTGCAAAACTAAAATTAAAGTAAAACATGCTCTTTTTCTATTAAATGCAAGTAGAAAATAGTGTGAATCATCACGAAACAAGCATCCGAGTATAGGTACCCGGATGCTTGTTGTCATTTTCATTGCAATTTTGTTAGTCATACTTTTTTTAAGAACTCTTGCTATGTTCTTTTGGAATGCTCCTTACATGCAATTTCATGCGAGTGACTGGGAAATGAACGTTTCGCATGTAGGAAACGACCCGAACGATAAAGGTTACGAATAAACATATATATAAGGACAAAATATGAGGGACTTTGTCATAGGTTATGAGAAAGCTAAAGGCACCTACAATCGATGCGACAGCGTATACTTCCTTTCGAAATACATACGGAATATCCTTTGCAAAGACGTCACGTAAAATTCCGCCGCCAATCCCCGTGATAACGCCCATAGACACAACGAGAAATGAACCGTGAATTTGGCTTGTAATGGCTGCATTTGCCCCGACCGCCGTAAATACGCCGAGACCGACTGCATCCGAAAGCATAATCACATTTTGGAGTTTGGAAATTCGTTCGTAAAATAAACAAGTAATGAGGGCTGTAATACCGCTTACGAAAAAGTAGACAGGCTTAATAAACGCATCAGGAGGTAAATGTCCGATCAAAATATCACGAATAATCCCGCCACCAACTGCGGTTGCGACTGCTAGAAAAATAACGCCGAACCAATCCATTCTTTTCTTCATCCCCACTAATGTGCCAGAAATAGCCGATGCAACGATGCCGATGAAGACAAATATATTAATTAAAACCATTCTCCCGATCCCTTCTTTGTTTCAATCTTTATAACAGACAAAATATACAACAAAGTCAGGGAAATAACAATCATTGTTTCATGACTTATTAGAAATGGTTTATACGGAATGGGAGAGCGTTTCATAATAAAAAACGATCCATCTTGGACCGTTTTTTACTTTCGTCTATTTAGTTCATTTTCGATTTTTTGGAATTGTTTCGTCCAAGTTGTCTCTGCTAAGAAAGATTGCAACGCTTCGTGATCCATTGTACCTATTTCATCATATATCGACCGAATGGTTTGCTCTGCTTGCTCGAACGTTTCACAATGATAGACATATGGATATGTACCGATATGTGGAATGCCAGTTGAAACGGTAGGTAATCCAAAATATAAGTATTCATATATCTTAATTGGATCGACGGCTTCGGATAATTTACTTTTCTTAAACGGAATGATTCCGACATGCCACATTCTTGCATATTCATGAAGTTCACCTGGATGGACTTTTCCGTAGAAAGTAATATTCGGTATTCTCTCAACCTTCTTTAGAATAGTTTCCGGTGCGCCATGACCTATCAAATGAATGTGAATATCAGATTGCTTAGCTAAGTGGAACAATAAGTCCCAATCAAACCAAGAAGGTGTCATATGACCAAAATAGCCAATATGAATAAGGCCATCTGCACGTTTGGTTTTGTTGGAAATGTTCGGATGCTTCGATATGTTTTCATCATATCCATTTCCTACGACTAGAATATCCCCTCGAATATGGGAATACTTTTGGCGAAGTGGGGAGGATACGGCAGATACAACATCTGCTTCAGTAATGAATGCTTCCTCCACACTACGTTGATACCAAGATGCTTCTCCCGTTTTGAAAAACTCTTCCCATTCGTCCATAATATCATACTCAATTTGAAAGCCCTGCTCCTTCAGTAATGGAAGCATGGAATAGAATGTTTTCGCAGGAAAGGTACTAATAAATACTTTTGTTTTTATAGGACTAAAAATGGATAGTTCTTTTTTACTATATACATAAGGATATAAAGGAATTTGGTATAAGTTAGAATATACATGCTGGAAGCTTTTCTCTTGCTCCTCCATTTCATCGTATTGCCATGTAATGTATAGAACACCATACTTTCGCTTGGCTAAATATTTTGCAAAGTTAATGGTACGTTGGTTATACAGTTCGTCGAATTCCATACCTGAACTGATAATGGCAACACCCTTTATTGCGCCGCTGTTATAGGAGGCAAGAACCTCTTCATATATAGCTCTCACACGTTGATCGCTTTGATGGGTACCTTTCATCATGTTCCACTGCGTTTTTACGCGCTTTTGAACTTTACGGAACGTGGTTGAAATCCCTTGCGCCTGCATATGAGCGAACACTTTCTTTACGTACATCCATCCAGTTTGTAATTTTTCATTTAAATTTGACATAACAGGTACCTCTTTTTATTCTTCAAGATTCATTCAGGTAAAGACGCTCCTGCTCAAATTAACTATATCATACCTAACTTTATGAAAAAACCTTTTCCATGTAAAAGATGGGGAAAACAAAATGAGCTACTCTTTCAGACGGATGAATTGCTAAGGACTTGCCTTTTTAAAAATGTTATAGTATATTAGTTGATGCGTCAATTATTGATAGGTCAATGAATTTGTTTCGTAAGATGAATGGAGGTATTATTTGAATTATTCATGTTCTATGCAATCGCAAATCCTATATTTATTGCGAGATCTTAACAATCAAATTAGTCCGAAATTCGAACGGTGTACAGGAATAAGTCAATCTCGTCTGGCATTGTTATCCTATCTTTATAAACATGGTGAGATCAGTCAGACTATTCTCCAAAAAGAGATAAACATTGATAGTGCAGCTATTACGAGACATGTAAAGCAACTTGAAGCAGCTGGGAAAGTTTCTCGTCGTAAAAGTACCGACGACAATCGAGTAACGCTCGTTCGCCTCACTGATATTGGTTACGAAGAAGTTGTATCCTATAAGAATGAGAGAGACAGTTTCGTCGCTAGTATGCTGAAAGATTTTAACGAAGAGGAACTTCAAATATTGTTTTATATGCTAAAACGTATGCAACAAAACACGAGTGAAATTGAAGAAAAATCTTAATATATTAGAGGAGAATACAGAAATGCAAACAACAAAAGTAAATGACTTTAATGAAATAATAACAGGACGTCGTTCTATTCGCCACTATGATACATCCGTAAAAATTAGTAAAGAAGAGATGACAGAAATACTTGAAGAAGCAACGCTTGCACCTTCTTCCGTAAATATGCAACCGTGGCGCTTCCTTGTCATTGAAAGCGAAGAAGGAAAGAAAACTCTTAGTGAGCTTGCTCGTTTTAACCAATCGCAAGTGCAAACATCTTCTGCTATGATTGCGGTATTTGGAGATTTAAACAATTTTGAAAATGGCGAAGAAATATTTAGTAAAGCTGTTGAACTTGGATATATGTCTAAAGAGATAAAAGAACAACAAATGGCAGGGATTACGGCTTACTTTGCATCCTTAGAAGATGAAGTAAATAAGAATAATGTATTAATCGATGGCGGTCTAGTGTCTATGCAATTAATGCTTGTAGCACGGGCTCATGGATACGATACATGTCCAATAGGTGGATATGATAAAGAGAAAATTGCGGAGGCCTTTGGCTTAGAGAAAGATCGCTACGTTCCGGTTATGCTAATTTCAATTGGCAAAGCAAGTACAGGTGGTCATATTTCGTATCGTCTTCCTGTTGATAAAATTGCCCAGTGGAAATAAGTAGACCACATATAAGTAATTATGTACGCATGGAAAAAGGAGTCTTTCTATAGGAGAGGCTCCTTTTTCTTCTGTGTTCCTTACTCTTGAAATAAACCGGAGCCACCTTTTGAAGTATGCTATAATGTGAAAGGAATCTTGCAGTCTGGCGATTGGTTACTACATTTACTACACGAATCAATTGAATGTAAACTTATATTTATATAAAGTTACCGTTATAGATTTTTTGCTATAACGTTTAATTTACATAATCTTAGGAGGCTCTGCATGCTAAAGAATTGGGATATTTTAGAGAGTCGGTTCGAAATCTTTTTACTCCTATTTATTATTCTTCAACCGATTCTAGATTTAATAACATCATTTGGTATCATTGTTTTGAAAACAAATGCAACGGTAGGCATATTTGCCCGTTTCATTGTAATGATTTTGGGAATTTTGTATATTGTTTTGCAAGCTCGGCAAAAGCAAGGGCGTAACTACTTATATTATCTAGCGATGTTAGCTGCTGTGCTTTTGATTGGTCTCTTCATTAATAAAATGGTAAAAACACCTATATTATTTGGAGAAGAGATTAAGTATGTCGCAAAAACACTGTATACCTTTGTCATGCTAGGATGTTATATACTTCTATTTCAATCCTGGTTACGTAAAGGAAAACAAATTGACAAAGCAATTACATATGTTGTGTATGCAACGGTACTTATAAATATCGTTATGGTGCTTTCCATTGTAACGTCAACGGATTTCAATAGTTATGAATATTTTAAAACAGGTTCACGTGGATGGTTTTATGCAGGCAATGAATTAGGTGCTGTTCTAGCCATTAGCTTTCCTGCTGTTCTCCTTTTTTCAGTAGAAAAAACAAAGCGTACGAAGGATATTGTGTTTTGGATTCCTACTCTTCTCTCAATCTTTTCCCTATTTGCAGTCGGAACAAAGGTTGGATTTGGTGCCATTTTGCTTGGATTAGGAACCGTAGTAGTGCTCTGCATCATAAAAAGCATCTTTCGTAAAGAAAACAGAAGGGTATTGTTATTGAACGGGGGGGTTGCAGCTCTTCTATTAGCGGCTGTAGCTTTGTATACACCATATTCCCCCATCGCAAATAATACGAAAGTACACATGAAACTGATTGAGGAGCAAAATAAGAAACAGGCAGCTGAGCAAAATCTATCTCCTGATGATTTGCCGAAGGATCAGGTTGGTGATCTTGTTTTCAGCGGTCGTGAGATATTTTTAAATATGGAAAAAAATCAATTTAAAGAGGCACCGTCAGCACAAAAACTTTTTGGTATGGGGTATGGGGGAAACTTTAAATCGGAACCGAAGTTGATTGAACGTGATTTTCACGATTTATTTTATGCTTTTGGGTATATTGGTTTCTTCTTCATCCTCTTACCTTTTGTGTATTATGGTGTGAAAATAGCTCGAACATTTGTTGTGAAATGGAGAAAGCTTACTACTGTGCCTTACGCATTATTAGTAGTAGGTATGGCACTTGGCCTTGGTATTGCGTACACCGCAGGGCATGTCCTAACGGCTCCGGGCGTCAGCATCTATTTTGTAATTATATGGGCATATTTATTTGTAAAGGCAGATAGCGAACAAGGATGAGCCATCTTTATGAACGGGATTTCTGAATTTGAAAAGCTAGCCTTGTTGGTAGCTTTTCTTTTTGCTAAGGAGAGTTGCATATGAAGGTATTACACGTAAATGCGGGAGCAGAAACTGGCGGTGGAAAAACACATATTCTTTCACTTTTGTCGCAGCTACCCATGAATGAAGTAGAGCTGGCCGTATTTGAAGAGGGAGAAATTTCGAAAGAAGCGAGAGAGCTTGGCATTACCGTTCATGTTTTTAAGCAAGCATCACGCTATGACTTATCAGTTCTTAGAAGACTTACAGCTTTCATCAACGACAATCAATATGATATTGTTCATACGCACGGCGCACGTGCGAACTTTTTTGTAGCTTTATTGAAATCTCGCATTCATGCAAAATGGGTCACAACTATACATAGTGATCCGCTACTGGATTTCATGAAACGTGGCTTTAAAGGCTGGCTGTTTACGAAGCTGAATCTTCGTGCTCTTAAAAAAGTGGATTTATTCTTTGCGATTACGGAACGATTTAAGAAAAATCTCGTTTCGCTAGGTCTTCCTGCAGGAAAAATAAAGGTGATTTACAATGGTATATATTATACGCAGGAACCAGCTACTCCGTATGACAAGCAAGAAGATTTGCATATTCCAGCTGACAGCTTTACGGTCATACAAGTTGCTAGGTTACATCCGGTGAAAGGACATGAAATTTTACTTGATGCCTTGCAAAAGGTGAATATTCCGAACTTGAAGGTTCTGCTCGTTGGGGATGGACCAAGCGAGCAACAACTAAAAGATATCGTGAAGGAACGTGAATTAACAGATACTGTTTTGTTTTTAGGATTTCGCCGAGATACCGATCGTTTGTATGCTACAGCAAATATAAGCTTACTAACATCTTATAGTGAAAGCTTTCCCCTTGTATTGTTAGAGTCTGCCAATCAGCGTGTACCTTTTATTGCAACGGATGTGGGAGATATGCATAAGTTGCTTCCTAATTCATCCTATGGATGGGTGATTAAGGCCGGTGATAGCGATGCTTTGGCGGCTGCGTTGGAGGAAGCTTATCTGACAAGACATGAACTAGCTGTAATGGGAGAACACATGTATCAATACGCTTCATCACGTTTTTCTCTCGAAAAGCTAAGCCGCGATACGTATGAAAGTTATGAAAGCCTACTACGTTAAATTTTTTATAAATAGAGAGGACAGCATATCTATGATGAGACAAACAGTTGATATACTTGGAATTCCTTTTTCTTCTATGAAAATGCAGGAAACAATTGACTATATTTCAAAGCAACTCTATGAACGTGAGACGGCTTTTCATATTGTAACTGCCAATCCTGAAATTGTAATGTGTGCGAAGAAAGATCCGCAATTTAAGGAATCCTTACTACAGGCAGATTTAATTACACCGGATGGTATCGGTGTCGTAAAGGTAAGCGGCTGGTTTGGAGAACCGATTCCAGAACGAGTCGGCGGCTTTGATATGATGAATCAGTGGTTAGGGCAATTTACAAAAGAAGATGCGGTGAAGCTGTATCTTCTCGGGGCAAAGCAGCATGTGGTCGAGAAGGCAGCTGCTGTTTTATCCGAAACGTATCCAGGGGTAATCATTTCAGGTTATCATAATGGCTATTTTCGAGATGAGGAAGAGGAAGATATTATCCAGAAGGTGCAGGAGGCAAAGCCGGATATTTTGCTTGTTGCACTGGGATTCCCGCGGCAGGAAACGTTCATTATGCGTAATAAACACCGCATGGGAGCCAAAGTTGCAGTAGGTGTAGGAGGCAGTTTTGATGTATGGGCGGGGGAAGTAAAGCGGGCCCCGAAATGGATGCAGGCCATTAATTTAGAATGGTTTTACAGACTCATATCTAATCCGACTCGTTGGAGAAGACAAATCGTGTTGATTGAATTTTTGCAAGAGGCAATACGTGCACGGAAGAAAAGGAAATCGTAAGGAAAAGGCAGCTCTTGTAGTTGCTTTTTTCAAATGTTTGTTTAATCAGGATTTATATACGGGTAAGTTTTAGAAGAGGAGTAAAGAAGTATGTTTACTCATTTTGCATTTTGTAACGTTTCATCCTATGATATAATGAAAAACTGTGAATTGTATTTCATACTCGGTAAATAAAGCAATAGCCCTAGCATAGTTGCAATAAGCAATGAGGGGGCTATGCTAATTTTAGGTTTGTGCGTGTTTTCACAAGTCTTTGGACAGATCTACATTATTGTTAGTTCACATTGGTAAGCAAGAATTACTAGGGTAGGAATGGGTCGAACTGTTTTGTATTAGAGGTGCTGAAGTAAGATGAATTATCAGTAAATACAATCTATTTCGAAATATCTGTATACAAATTCTAATCTGCTAAAGAATAGGAAAACATACAGATGAAGAAGAAATTGGGCTCCATTTGGTTGACATGAAAGGAAACGTGGATTGTAAATGAAACATTGCAATGAAATAATTTAAGGGGGAGAAGATACAATGAGCATGGGAAGTATCACATCGAATCGTAAGCTTCTTGGTGTAGCTGGTTTCGGCTGGCTATTTGACGCCATGGATGTGGGATTGCTTTCTTTTGTAATTACAGCATTACAGAAGGAATGGCATTTAAATAGTCAGCAGATGGGCTGGATTGGAAGTGTGAACTCAATTGGGATGGCCGTGGGTGCACTATTATTTGGACTTTTAGCAGATAAACTAGGTCGTAAGGTCATTTTCCTCATAACATTGCTTCTATTTTCAGTAGGAAGTGGGGTATCTGCACTCGCACCGACACTTGCAGTATTTCTATTTATCCGCTTTTTTATTGGGATGGGTCTTGGCGGAGAATTACCGGTAGCATCTACATTAGTATCGGAAAGTGTACCAGCAAAAGATCGTGGTAGAATTGTTGTTTTACTAGAAAGCTTCTGGGCTGGCGGCTGGATTGTATCCGCGCTTATCGCCTACTTTATCATACCAGTGTACGGCTGGAAGACAGCGATGGTAGTGAGTGCGATTCCTGCATTCTACGCTTTATATTTACGTTTACGTTTACCAGACTCGCCTCGTTTTCACACGAGTGCTGAAAAGCAGCCTTGGCTGGAAAAGATAAAAGTTGTTTGGACTGGCTCTTATACGCGTCCTACTATTATGCTCTGGGTTTTATGGTTTACTGTAGTCTTTTCGTATTATGGTATGTTTTTATGGCTTCCGAGTGTGCTAACTCTAAAGGGATTTACATTAATTAAAAGCTTTGAATATGTGCTATGGATGACGTTGGCACAGCTTCCAGGCTACTTTAGTGCTGCATGGCTAATTGAACGGACAGGTAGAAAGTTTGTACTCGTTAGCTATTTGTTAGGAACAGCGGTTAGTGCCTATTTCTTTGGTCAAGCTACTACGTTATCTATGCTTATAACCTTTGGCGCTCTTCTTTCGTTCTTCAACCTTGGTGCATGGGGTGCATTATATGCCTACACACCTGAGCAATATCCAACTGCAGTTCGCGGAACTGGTGCTGGTATGGCTGCTTCGTTTGGACGAGTTGGTGGAATTTTAGGACCGTTGTTAGTTGGCTATTTGGTCGCGGCTAAGGTTCAAATTTCAACCATTTTCTTTATTTTTTGCATTAGCATTGTAATCGGAGTACTTGCTGTCGTTTTTCTTGGAAAGGAAACGAAGCAGCAGGAGCTTGTATAACTCAACTCGTATGCAAATTATATATTTTTTCGTAAGTATTTAACTCCTTTGGCTAGAATCAATTTCCTTCCAAAGGAGTTTTTCATTACAAAACGTTTTTTGGGTATGTTAGTAAAGGAATATGTCATTTTAAGTAGAATATATGTTGTATGACGTCGTCAGTATAGAAAACATTAGGGTGGTCTAGAAGAAATGAAAATCTTACTTGTTAGTGAAGAAGAGCAACTTCAATTCATGAAGAACGTATTCATTCGTGATCTAGAAAAAGTAGAGATAATAGAAGCAATAAGGGGTCTAGATGCGATTAAGCTTGCCAAGCGTTACCATCCAGAGTTTATTTTTATTGATATAGGATTACCAAATGAAAACGGATTAGAGCTTGCTACGCTGATTCAGCAGCTAGAACTTCAGACAAATATCATTCTCATTGGGAATGACGAAAGGTATGCATTAGATGCGTTTCGCATTCGTGCATTTTATTATTTATTACAGCCTCTTACGCGGGAAGATATGACTGTCCTTATTGATTTGATTCAAAAGGAATATAACCAAAAACGGTATTCAGCGTTACGTAAGCTACCAATTGAAACGAACGAAGGGATTTCCTATATTGCTCCGAGCGAAATTATATATATAAGTAAAAATAAAGAAAATAAAACAGTTTCTATTCATACGAAGGAAGAAATGTATCTTTCTACTTATACATTACAGGATTTAGAACAGAAGCTATTGTCTTACCATTTTTTGCGAGTACACAAAAGCTATTTAATGAATCTGATTTATGTGAAGGAACTGAGACCATACTATAACGGTACATACAATATTTATTCATCTATTTTTCCAGATGAACCAATTCCTGTTAGTAGAAATTATATTCGAATACTGCGGAAAAATTTAGAAGTATAACAACTTATGAAAAAGAAACCGCATGTTAATACAGAAAATAATCATCATAAGGTGTTATACAACACAATGTTCAGAAAAATTAGTATAATCCCTCTATGACAAACTTAGGAGGGAATACATGTGAAAGGGTTAAAGTCGGTTTTGCTTTGGGGAGTTATATCCGCACTAGGAGCTGCTGGATTTGCTGTATTGGGATTAAGTCGCGGGGAATCAGTTAATGCGATTTGGTTGTTAGTTGCAGCAGTTTCTGTTTATGCAGTTGCTTATCGCTTCTATAGTAAGTTTATTTCACAAAAGGTCTTTGGATTAGATGATAATCGCAAAACACCTTCAGAGCTTTTAAACGATGGGAAAGATTATGTTCCGACTAATAAATGGGTGTTATTTGGACATCACTTTGCAGCTATTGCAGGTGCAGGTCCTCTTGTAGGCCCGATTCTTGCAGCACAAATGGGATATTTACCAGGGACCATTTGGATTATTGTCGGAGTAGTAGTAGCAGGAGCAGTACAGGATTTTATCATTTTGTTTGCATCTATTCGTCGTAACGGAAAATCGCTTGGAGAAATTATTAAGGATGAAATCGGACCTAAAACTGGACTTATTGCTATGATCGGTATTCTCGGTATTATGATTATATTATTAGCAGTATTAGCACTCGTTGTAGTAAAAGCTCTAGTTGGTAGTCCATGGGGTATGTTTACGATTGCTGCGACCATTCCAATTGCACTACTTATGGGTGTGTACATGCGTTATATTCGCCCAGGACGTGTAGGAGAGGCTTCAGCTATTGGTATCGTACTTCTTATTCTTTCCCTTATATTTGGACAGTACGTTGCACAAACACCAGAAATTGCGAAGCTATTTACATTTAAAGGTGAAACAATTGCAATTATGTTAATTGTATATGGATTTATCGCATCTGCAATGCCAGTATGGCTATTGCTTGCACCACGTGATTATTTAAGTACATTTTTAAAAATTGGTACAATTGTTGGATTAGCAATCGGCATTATCTTCGTTGGACCAAGCTTACACATGCCAGCAATAACGAAATTCATCGATGGAACAGGTCCTGTATTTTCGGGGAATCTTTTTCCGTTCTTATTTATAACAATCGCATGCGGATCAATTTCAGGATTCCATGCTCTCGTTTCATCTGGAACGACACCAAAAATGATTGAACGAGAAAGTCATGCCCGTGCAATTGGATACGGTGCGATGTTGACAGAATCACTCGTTGCAATCATGGCGATGATTGCTGCGACTGTGCTTACACCTGGAACGTATTTTGCAATCAATTCTGCACCAGCTGTTATTGGTACAGATGTTGCACAAGCGGCAAAAACAATTAGTTCGTGGGGATTTGTTGTTACTCCTGATTATTTACAAACATTAGCGAAGGATGTAGGCGAACAAACGATTCTTTCTCGTACAGGCGGGGCCCCAACGTTAGCTATTGGGATGGCTTATATATTCAGTAACGTTGCCGGCGGTAAAATGCTTATGGGATTTTGGTACCACTTTGCAATTCTTTTCGAAGCTTTGTTTATTTTGACTACAATTGATGCAGGGACTCGTGTGGGTCGCTTTATGATACAAGATGTACTTGGTCAAGTGTACAAGCCGTTAGGAAAAACAGATTCTACATTTGCAAACATTGTTGCAACAACTCTTTGTGTATTAGGTTGGGGATATTTCTTATACCAAGGTGTAATTGATCCGCTCGGAGGCATCAATACACTATGGCCGTTATTTGGAATTGCCAATCAAATGCTTGCTGGTATTGCACTTGTTGTCGGAAGTACGATTCTATTCAAAATGGGTAAGAAAGCGTACGTATGGGTTACGCTACTTCCAACGACGTTTGTTCTCATCGTAACGATGACAGCAGGCTTTCAAAAGCTATTTAGTAGCGATGCAAAAATTGGATTCTTATCACATGCAAAGGTTTTCCAAAATGCTTTAAACAATGGGAAAATATTAGCACCTGCAAAAAATGTGAATCAAATGCATCAAATTATCACTAATGATTATGTCGATGCTGGGTTAACCGCTCTTTTCATGATTGTAGTAATTGCCGTACTTATTCCTGCAATCAGACTTTGGATTCAAATTTTACAAAATAAGAAAATTGAACTTAAGGAATCTCCTTATGTTTCTCGTAAAGATGAAGAGGTGCGCAATTATGCGTAATACTTTAGCAAAGATTATGAAATGCCGAAAAGAGTTCATTTCTTTATTGGTAGGTGTGCCAAGCTATGAGAAATATGTAGCTTATATGAAGGAACAGGCCGCGGGGCAACCAATTTTATCGGAGCGGGCATTCTTTGACGAAGTACAACGAGCAAAGTTTGATGGAAAAAATGGAAATATAACACGATGTTGTTAAAACTAATTGAAAACATCCGACCTTTTGAGGGTCGGATGTTTTTTTTATTTTGTGGCGATTTTGCTCCCCATATAGTAATGATGGAAGGCCTTCTTAGTTTTCAATATATCTACATAGATGTTATATTCACTTTAAAACCTATATAGTACAATATTATAGGATATGTTTTTTAAAGTTATTAGGAAATAGAAAGGCGCTATTTTATGCTTAGTAATGTTTTTATTAATATAACGATTCTACTTTCATTTATATTTGTAGTGGGGCAAGTATTTAAAGATAGAACATTGCATGATTCGATATCATTGCGAGGTAAGTTATTGGTTGGTGTTATTACAGGTATATTAGGGATTATCCTAATGAAATATAGTTTGCAGATGAATAACTTTATTCTCGATTTACGCCATTTAGCTATTATTATCGCTGCCATTGCAGGGGGGCCTCTTTCTATTGCAGTTGCGGCTATTATTATAAGCGTGTCACGGCTCGTTTTATTTCAAACCTCGTCGGTGATTAGTACCTTAGCTGCTGTTAGTGTCCTTGTTGTAGGACTGGGCTGTTCTATTATCTTAAACTATGTGTCTTCATGGACGAAAAGATGGATTTGGCTTACGCTGTTTTGTATGGTGATGGCCTGTATTACGCTAGTATTTATGACGTTAAACATAACCATTTATATCATGTATTGTGCTGCATTTATGGTCACAGCCTATATTGCGTATGTAAGTATTACATACGTCGATCAATCGAATGGAATGTCTCGGTTTATGGAAAAACAAGCAACTGTTGACTTTTTAACAGGATTGTTAAATGTCCGCCAATTTGATATTTTATTAAATCAATCCATTCAGCAAAGTGAAGAAAGAGGGGAGGCTCTTTCTCTTCTTATGTTAGATATTGATCATTTTAAAAAGGTTAATGATACTTATGGCCATCCAGCTGGGGATGCGGTTTTGCAGCAAATTGCTACTGTTTTAAAGGAACATGCGATTTCAAATTTAGCCTTTCGTAAGGGCGGGGAAGAGTTCTCTCTTCTACTCCCTAACTGTACGCTCGTTACAGCGATGGAAATTGGAGAAAAGATAAGAAGTGCGGTGCAGCGGCATCGTTTTGTTCTTCCCGATGAGACGACGATTTCTGTAACGATTTCAATAGGGGCTTCTGTATACTTGAATTCCTCGGATGAGTTTATTCGAAAAGCGGATGAAGCTTTGTATTTCTCCAAGCATCTTGGAAGAAATAGGGTGAGTATGCTGTAATATCGTAAGCACTTTTCTCGCCTATTGGAACGTAGCACCTTATAATACAAACCAATGAAAGAGAGGTGCTACGATGATTACATTAAGTATTTTAGATCAATCGCCAATTCCTGAGGGGAGTAATGCGGTGGAAGCATTGGCTAACACGGCTTTGCTTGTGCAGGAGGCAGAAAAGTTAGGATATAAGCGATTTTGGGTTTCTGAACATCATAATACGAACAGGCTAGCAGGCTCTAGCCCTGAAATAGTAATGGCTCATCTAGCAGCGAAAACATCCCAGATTCGGATTGGGTCCGGTGGTGTGATGCTACCGCATTATAGCGCCTATAAGGTTGCAGAAAATTTTCGTTTGTTAGAAGGATTGTATCCAGGCCGGATAGATGCTGGGTTTGGTCGTGCTCCTGGCGGGATGCCTATTGCAACACGGGCACTGCAGGAAGGGAAAGTATATACGATAGATCGGTATCCCGAGCAAATAGATGATTTTGTTCATTATGTTTCGGGTTCCTCATCAGATGATTATAAATATGCTGGATTGCAGGCAACGCCTGTCGTTCCTACTATTCCTGAAGTATGGCTTCTTGGTTCGAGTGGGGAAAGTGCGATGATTGCAGCTACGCGCGGCGCTGCATTCGTATTTGCTCAGTTTATTAATGGTGAGGGCGGTTCACGTGTAGTGAAGCGATATCAAGAGGTCTTTCGGCCGTCGGTTTTACTAGATAAACCGAAATCAATGGTTGCTATTTTCGTGATTTGCCAAGAGACGGAGGAAGAGGCAAATAAGGTCGCATCGAGCTTAGATTTATCCATACTTAAATTAGAACAGGGAAAACGATCTGCTGGTACCCCTTCTGTTGAAGAGGCAATGAATTATCCCTATACACCGTATGATCGGTTGCGAATTCGCGAAAATCGCAATCGTATGATTGTTGGAAATCCAAATCAAGTGAAGCAACGTATTCTAGATTTAAGCGAAGAATATAATACAGAAGAATTTATGATCGTTACGATCACATATGATTTTGAGGCAAAGCTGAAGTCTTATCGTTTATTGGCAGAAGCGTTTAACTTATAAAGATAGGCAGAAGAACCAAGGGATAAATCCTCGGTTCTTTTTTTATGAAAAAAATAACATTTATGGAATAAATGTTATTGCAATCCTGTAAAGATGAATGGTACAAAAGAGATAGTATTACTTCAAGCCTGAGAGAGAGGATGGTACAAATGCTTGTAACGAAGCGTGTTTTTTCTTTACCAAGCTATTGCTTTGAGAATGGAATGTGTATCCCCGTTGAACTTGGCTATGAAACGTATGGCGTTTGTAATGCAGCGAAAGATAATGTGATTCTTGTGAGTCATTATTTTAGTGCTACGAGCCATGCTGCAGGAAGATATAGGGAAGAGGATGAACAACCAGGGTGGTGGGATGAGCTAATTGGAGAGAATAAGGCAATTGACACAAATAAGTTTTTTGTTATTTGCATGGATCATTTGTGCAATGTACAAGCGAAGAACCCCTTAGTCACGACAACAGGTCCGGCAACCATTAACCCTCATACTGGAAAGCCATATGGTACTAGCTTTCCCTCTTTTTCATTTCAGGATATCGTTCGTATTCAAAAGGAGTTATTACATTCTCTAGGTATTACAAAGCTTCATGCAGTGATTGGTCCTTCCGCTGGTGGAATGATTGCACTATTATGGGCTGTCATGTATCCAGAAATGATACAGCGATGCATTGGGGTGATTACGAATGCACAGAATCCAATTCGGACTTCCTTTAGTGCATTGCAACATGGCATGCGTGCTATTATGTTAGATTCGAACTGGAATAACGGCGATTATTATGGGCGATGTGAACCTGTAGAGGGGCTCTCCCTAGCCATGCAGATGATGCAAGCAGAGGCTTATTCCCCGATTTGGTATGAAACGGCTTTCCCTCGACGTAGACAGGAAGCAATGCTTTTTCAAACGCTAGGCGCGCAGGCTTCCTATGAAACAGATATGGATGAACGAGTCCGTGTTAGTATACCTATCTGCGATGCCAATCATTGGCTTTATACATGTAGAGCGACTATGCATTATGATATTTCGCGCGGATATACATCTATGAAATCGACGTTACAGCGCATCACAGCAAGCGTATTGCTCATATCGTGTATACAGGATTTATTACAGCCAGCAGCATTCAGTGAGCAAACCATTCAAACGCTGCAGCAACTTGGCAAACAAGCATCCTTCTACTCATTTGCGAGCGAGCAAGGTCATATGGCAGGAGTAACTGAAACACATCGTTTTCAAGATCAAATCATTACATGGCTTCAAAACAAGTCATAAGGATTGAAAAAAATGCAAACGATGTTTATACTTTACTTGTCGAATAGTTCATGAATTGAACTATTCGACAAGTGAACTTAGTTAAAGAGAAAAGCTACAAAAAGGAGGGTACGATGGACGAAAGAAAACTAGATAGCCTGATTCGTAGATACGAAGAAGTGTTTATTTTCGCAAATAAAAAACTGGGTGCAATTCTTACGGAACGACTTTCAGGTGATATTACATTAGAACAATATGGAACACTTCGTCACATTGGCCAATATGGACCGTGCCCAGCCAGTACTGTGGCTGAGTATAATTGTGTGAATCGAAGTGCAACAACGGCAATGATTGATCGCCTCGTTGCGAAGGGATACGTTGAACGAATTGCAAACCCAAGCGATAGACGGGTGGTCCTGTTACAAGCGACCGCAGAAGCAGAGCAAGTCTTAGTTGTCGTCGAAGAAAACTTACGGTTGTTTGTTCATTCGTATTTAGAGGAACTGGAAGAGGATGAAGTCGAGCAATTCATTCGTACGTATGAAAAAATATGGAGAATTATTAACGAAAAGGAAGGTAAATGACAAAAATGAGAGCAATATTAAAACTCAGATGGTTATTGCTTCTTTTATGGATTGCTCTAACGGCTGGGATGCTGATATTCGCGCCAAATATGGAGCAGCTTATTCGCGACAAAGGGAATATTACCATTCCAGATACCTATTCCTCTCAGGTTGCGAAAAGCATTTTAGATCGTCATAAATCAGCAGACAGCAATAAGGATTCTATCATTCTCGTATTTCATGATAAGCAGGGTATTTCATCTACGGATGAACGTGAAATCAATCACGTTCTTGATGCGCTGCAAACGAACAAAGAAAAGCTGGGTATTACCTCGTTAACGACTTACCGAGATAGTGAAGACATTCGTAAACAGGTCATTTCAAAGGACAATCAAACGATGATTACATCGATTGAAATCGATCCGAAAAAACGAACCGTTGCTGAAATTCGCAGTGATTTAGAGAAAGTTGTTGGAAATCCCAAAATCGAACATTATTTTACAGGAAACGATTTTATCAATGAGGATGTGGTGATAAGCTCTCAAAATGGCTTGCACAAGACGGAATTGATTACGGTCGTATTTATACTACTCGTACTTATTTTAGTATTTCGCTCAGTTGTTGCACCACTTGTCCCTCTCTTAACGGTGGGTATTTCGTATGTAGTCAGCAGTGCGATTGTTGCATTTCTTGTAGATTGGTTTAGTTTTCCTCTCTCTAACTTTACGCAGATTTTCATGGTAGCTGTTCTTTTTGGAATTGGTACGGATTATTGCATTTTGCTTCTTAGTCGTTTTAAAGAAGAACTACCCAAGCATGAAACCGTAGGAGATGCCATTGTCAAAACGTATCAAACGGCAGGAAGAACCGTGTTTTTTAGTGCGCTAGCCGTTTTAATTGGTTTTTCCTCTATCGCCTTGTCTAAATTCTCGTTATATAGATCGGCGACAGGGGTTGCTGTAGGAATCGCCGTATTACTTCTTGCATTACTAACAGTCGTCCCGCTATTTATGCGCCTGCTTGGTCCACATCTATTTTGGCCATCCAAGTCTGTGGGGGGACATGGGGATAGTAAAATCATGGGCGCTTTTGGACAATTCTCACTTACGAAGCCATTTCGTGCTTTGTTAGTTGTGGCTGTGATCATCGTCCCATTACTTTTTACCTATAATGGTAAGCTATCATTTAATTCATTGAATGAAATTGGGGAAAGTTACGGTTCGGTTAAGGGATTTAATACGATTGCAGATAGCTTTGGACCTGGGGAAGTGATGCCGGTTCAGGTTATTATAGAAGGTAAGGATAAGCTAGATACACAGCAGGCGCTCGCTACGATTGAAAAGGTAAACCGCGAAATTGCGAAGCTTCCTTCGGTGGAAAAGGTGCGTAGTGTTACCCGTCCGCTTGGTGATCCATTGAAAGATTTTTATGTGACGAACCAAGCAAAATCGCTCTCAGACGGTGTAGGTAAAAGTACCGATGGGATTACGCAAATTCAAGGTGGTTTAAATCAAGCAAAAGATCAGCTTGCCACATCAGGTCCGCAATTAACTACAGCAGTATCAGGCATTGATCAGCTGATTGATGGAACGAAGCAATTGCAAGCTGGCGTTAGTCAGGTGCAAACGGGGCTTATACAAATTGAGCAAAAAATCCGAGAAGGATCTATGGGTGCTGGTGAGATAAAGGCGAATCTCGAAATGATCACGCAGCAGATTCAAGATTCAAAGAGTCAATCGGATCAAATGATTGCGCAGTACGATCAGCTTGTAACAGGACTTCAGCAGCTTCATGATAACTATGCAAGTATGACTACCAATCTGCAGTCTATGTCATCCGGACTTGGACAAGCGAAAACATTGCTCGATTCACTCGGAGCACAGTATAAAAACACGGATACGAACCAACTATTAGCTAGTGATCCGCGATACAGCGGGGCGGTGCAAGGACTAGCTAGTTCGGTACAAGGTTTGCAGGCAATGACAGCTGGAATGACATTGTTAAATGAGAATTTGAATACGGCACAAGAAGGTATAGCGGTTGGGAAGAAGCAGCTGGAAGATTCTCTGAAAAAGCAAGATGATCTAGTAAACGGCCTGAAGCAGATCGCGCAAGGGGCTGGTAAACTGCAAAACGGCAATGCGATGCTCGCAGATGGACAAAATCAAGTAATCGGCGGTCTACCTGTGCTATCAGATGGCCTTGGCAAGATAACTGATGGTCAAACGCAACTGAAGAATGGCTTTGCTCCTTTAACTAGTCAGCTCGGACAGTTGCAATCGGGACTCGGTCAAGGGGCGGATGGTCTTGGTCAAATTTCCTCGGGTCTGAAATCTGCACAAAATTATTTAGGAGATTTAACGAATGCTCCGGATAAGGAGATGACAGGTTTCTATATTCCTAGCGCTGCACTTGAGAGCAGTGACTTTGGTCAAGTATTTGATAAATATTTATCGAAGGATAAGCAAGTGGCAAAGATTGATGTCGTTGTGAAATACAACCCGTATAGCAACGAAGCAATTGGAGCAACAAGTGCGATTCGTGATGCAGTCAATCGTGGTTTGGCAGGGACAGATTTGAAGGATGCTAAAGTAGGGATTACCGGCGTTTCAGCCATTTCATCCGACATGCTATCTGCGTCAAACAGCGACTACACACAAACGGTTATTTACATGCTAATCGGGATTGCGATTATATTAATTGTTTTGCTTCGCTCTCTTGTAATGCCGTTGTATTTACTTGTTTCGCTCTTGTTATGTTTCTACTCATCGCTTGCTATTAATCAATTAATCTATGTAAATATTCTTGGCTATGATGGAACGAACTGGACAATGCCATTTTTCGGGTTTGTTATTCTAATGGCACTGGGGGTTGACTATAGTATCTTCCTCATGGACCGTTTTAACGAGAATAAAGGCATGCCAGTGAAGGATGCGATGCTTCTTGCGATGCGTAATATGGGAACCGTTATTTTCTCAGCTGTTCTCATTTTAGGGGGAACATTTGCGGCAATGTTCCCATCTGGGGTACTTTCCCTAATGCAAATTGCAACGATCGTGTTAGGTGGTTTGGTTCTATACGCCTTTGTATTTTTACCATTCTTTGTTCCAGTTATGGTAAAACTATTCGGCCGGGCCAACTGGTTTCCGTTTGATCGGAATCTACCGATTGAAAAACACGAGGACATTGGGCAATAAATGAATGTAGATAGAAGGAGAGGGCACTGAAACGGAAGGATGTTTCAGTGCCCTTTTTTGGCATGCGGGGAATGGTGTACGGGAAGAGAAGAAAAGCAGAGGGCGGGAGCGATAACGCTCGGTTGGTGCCCGAGTGCGAGAGAAAAATTGTCGTAGCGGTAACCAAAGGAACGGGATGGTGCCCGCAAAGGAGAAGCAAGCAAAATAGCGGTAACCAAAGGACCAGATTGGTGCCCGGAAAGGAGAAGAAAGTAAAATAGTGGTAATCAAAGGGCCGGATTGGTGCCTGCAAAGGAGAAAAAACCGGAACAGCGGTAACTAAAGGACCTTGAGCACCCCCACAGCTATCACAGCAAAAAAAGGACCACTAAAATAATTTCAGTGGTCCCTGCTATATTATGTGATTAAATCGTTTCTAGCTTTTCTACCTCATATTTGCGGTGTGCACCGTGATGTGGATCCATTTCGTTTCCTTAGTTTGATCTTTTATACGGTGATAGAATGTAGATAAGTTCCCTATTATTGTATCAATATTGCTAAAAAGTACAAATGTTCATACACTTTGAAACATCAAATGGCTTGACCAGAAATTTTTTGAAAATTATCATTGAATTATCATTGTTTTTCTATTGAGGAGATCAAGTAACTTTCATACAATGCTAAGTAAACGAGGTATTGTAAGGAGGCAAACATATGCGTAAAATTATGATTACGCTACTTGCTGTTCTGATAGTAGGACGTGGATGGGAATGGTACATACAACAAGCATCTACGAAGCCGTTACCTGAAGAATCTCGATTTTTTAGTGAAGACGACATGTTACATCATCCCATTCGCATCGCAGAACAGATAGGTATGTATTTCGATAATTGAAGTATTGAGGGATGAGTATGTATGAATCAAATTCAAAATTGTCATAAATTGATTTTAAAGCAGGGTGATCCGTTTCAAGCAGGTTCGTTTATTTATTTAGATAAACCACAAACAATTATTGGTCGTGCGAATCCATCCTATGACCCGGATTTCTCGATTCATAATCAGTTTGTTTCACGAAAGCATTTCGTTGTTTTTGTTAAAGATGGCATAATGACGATTCAGGATTTAGGTAGCAAGCATGGAACGGAATTAAATGGAGAAGCACTTATTCCGTTTGAAATATATCGGCTACACGATTCGGATACAATTACATTGGCTAATGGGCTAATTGAGTTACAGATGGAAAAAGACTATGATGAAACGATGGAAATTCCAGGTGAACTCCTGGCTTATCATTTACATAAAGATCGGCTTGACCTAGATGATATTGCCCAAACGGTTTATTTCCATGACGCGAGCATTAAATTATCGCAAAAGGAATACGCCTGCTGCAAAATATTGGCTGAGAATTTAAATGAGTTTGTCAGTAAGCAGCAAATTATTGACGCTGTATGGCCTGAACGTACCTTATCATGTAATGTGTATGTAGGAACGGAAGAAATGAATTCTCTCATTTACCGTCTTCGTATGAAAGTTCGAGGTTATTTGAAAATAGAGTCTGTATTACGAAAAGGATTTCGAATGTCTAGAAGTGATGTGCATGAAATTGACTAAGGAAAGAGACACATTTGGTTGTGGTCTCTTTTTTTATGGAGTAGATTTCACTTTACCACTCCTTGCAAATTTCTATGTGGACGACATTTGCTGTATATATAAAACGAGCTTTACCAGCGGTATCGATAATCTGTAATCGTTGATTTGTTACATTGTAATGATGAATGCGGCCTGTTATATGAAAAATAACACCGCGATGACGATAGTCAAAGGATACAAAGTTATGGTGCTCCATGGCTTCACATAACATCATTTCAATATGTTCATCGGGCTCCTGTGGTTTTGGTAGTTGAATGATCTCTTCCCATTCAAATGTACCTATTTCCCAATTTTCGTTTATGAGTTTCACAGCAATCACTCCTTTTAATCGAACATTTGTTCTTATTTTACCCTTTTTTATAGGAAGTATGCAAGTGTTTCTACGCTGTAAAATGAAATAGAGACAAACAATTTTTTGTAAAAATATTATTAAATTGTCATAGGAAACGTCAGCTAAGATAACAATTTTGATACGATGATAGATAGGAGGGGATTAGCGTGAATCAAGAAACAGAGTGGTTGTTTATTGTGAAGGATCCTGTCATTATGAGTGATTTGTATTTATTTTATTCCAATGGGCGGACGGGGCTGTATGTTGATTATGGAAGTGCATTGGATGTTGCTAGGTTTTGCTACGAGAAAGATGGGTTAAAAGGGTTAGATGATTTTAAAACAACGTTCTTATATAGAAAAGAAGAGTTAGAGGAGGCGGTTACGGCTGTTGTTAGTTCCTCTGAAATGGCAATGGAGTTGTTTCAACGTGCGTTGCAAGAACAATATGAAACAACGTTTGAACGTCCTTTTTTATATGTAAAGGAAGACGGAGCGATTCAAAATATGTTTGTTAATAATGGAACAGGCGATAGCAGTGACAAAACGGCAGAAAAGCTGGCGAATGAGCATGAACAAGCCTTTCGTGAGTTTGTGTTTACAAGTATTGTGTAGGGTTATATGAGAAGGTTACGATTTGAAATAGATCTCTTTTTTAATTCTAATAATTCAGAAAACGAGTTGACATTCAGACGATAGTTTTATAGAATGTAGATAATTTCATATGTCTTATCAAGAATAGGTGGAGGGACAGGCCCTGTGAAGCCTTGGCAACAGCCGGAAATCGGAATTGTGCCAAATCCTGCAGTGTACTCTGGGAGATAAGAGATATTCAGCCATGTGCGAGTTCGGGCTGCTTCTTTTACCTTTAGGGTAGGAAGCAGTCTTTTTATTTAGAAAGGAATAGAAAGGGTGATGAGCATGGGAGAAACATGGAAGGAAGGTACCATCTGTGATCAAGGAGGCTATGCGCCTAAAAACGGAGAACCACGTGTGCTACCACAATATCAAAGCACAACGTATAAATATGATACATCAGAGGATTTAGCAGCTCTTTTTATGGCTGGAGGGAAGAAACATGCCTATTATCGTGGATAAGGATTTGCCAGCACGTAAGATCTTACAAAACGAGAATATTTTTGTCATGACGAAGGAGCGTGCCTTCTCACAAGATATTCGACCGCTCAAGATTGCAATTTTAAATCTAATGCCAACGAAGCAAGAAACAGAAGCACAGCTATTAAGATTACTTGGGAATACACCGCTTCAAGTAGATGTGCAATTCTTACACATGGCATCACATACATCTAAAAATGTGTCACAAGACCATCTTACAAGCTTCTATTCGACTTTTCGTGATGTAGAGAACCAGCGATTTGATGGGCTCATCATTACAGGTGCTCCTGTAGAACTTATGCCATTTGAGGATGTAGACTACTGGGATGAACTAAAGCGTATTATGGATTTTTCTGTAACGAATGTTACATCTACGCTTCACATTTGCTGGGGTGCACAGGCTGGCTTATATTATCACTACGGAGTTCCGAAATATACGCTAGGGCAAAAGATGTTTGGTGTTTTTCAACACGAACTACAGGGACAACATGTAAATCTAATTAGAGGGTTTGACGAACAGTTTTTTGCACCGCACTCTCGCCATACGGAAGTACGAGCGGAAGATATTGAACGTGTACCAGGGCTACAACTATTAGCACAATCTGATGAAGCAGGGGTGCATCTTGTTGCAGATCGTGGAGGGAAAAATATCTTTGTTCTCGGTCATAGTGAATATGCCCGTGATACGCTGAAGTTAGAATACGAACGTGATATAAGCCGCGGTGTTCCAATTACTATGCCGCAGCATTATTTCAAGAATGATGATCCAAAGCAAAAACCATACGTTGCATGGAGAAGTCATGGTAGTTTACTTTTTTCCAATTGGTTAAATTATTACGTGTATCAAGAAACACCTTATCAAATTTAACGAGAAGCAAGCGGTGAAAACGGTGTAAACTGTTTTCTCTTTTTTTTATGGATAAGTATGCCTATTTTTCAGAAATATGTTTTTAAAAGAATGTAAACTACAAAAAATGACACAAAATGATTCTGAAATTTCATAAAACGTTGTTTTTTAAATTTTCAGCTTATATAATTGCATATAAAGTGAAACTTCTATAAAGTAATTCTTTTAACAGATTTCTTTATGGAACATATAAAAATCTAACACACAGTTAGAAACAGAAAAAAACACGATAGAAATAGGGGTGGACGATCAGTGAGAGAGATAAAGGTAGGATTGTTAGGGCTCGGCACAGTCGGTAGTGGAGTGGTCAAAATCATTGAGGACCATCAAGACCGGTTACGTCATCAACTTGGCTGTCCTGTAAGTATTGCAAAGATACTTGTACAAAATATAAATAAAGAACGGGACGTCCGTATTACCCCGACCATTTTAACCACTGATGTAAATGACATCATTTATAATAAAGAAATCGATATTGTAATTGAAGTTATGGGCGGCTTGAAGCAAGCTTACGATTATGTACTTACAGCGCTTGCCAATGGCAAGCATGTTGTAACAGCTAACAAGGATTTAATGGCTCAATACGGTGCAGAGCTTCTAGCAACGGCGAAGGCAAATCATTGTGATTTATTTTACGAAGCAAGTGTTGCTGGCGGTATTCCAATCCTCCGAAGCATCGTGGAAGGCTTTTCGTCTGATCGTATTACGAAAATGATGGGGATTGTTAATGGAACGACAAATTTCATTTTAACGAAAATGTCGAATGAAGGAAAAGCATACGATGATGTATTAAAGGAAGCACAGGCGCTCGGGTTTGCAGAGGCAGATCCTTCCTCAGATGTAGAGGGGCTAGATGCAGCTCGTAAAATGACGATTCTTGCATCACTTGGTTTTTCGACACATGTAGAGCTTGCCGACGTCAAAGTAAAGGGCATTACATCCATCACAGAAGAGGATTTAGCATATAGTACAGAACTTGGGTATACGATGAAGCTAATCGGCATTGCAAAACGCGATGGAGAAAAGCTAGAAATTAGCGTAGAGCCGACACTTCTTCCGAATCACCATCCACTCGCATCCGTACAAAACGAATTCAATGCCGTGTATATTCACGGGGAAGCAGTAGGAGAAACGATGTTTTACGGACCAGGAGCAGGAAGTTTACCGACGGCAACCTCGATCGTCTCTGATCTTGTAGCCGTTATTAAAAATATGCTTCTTGGTGTAACCGGAACGAGCGCTGTAACTGCACAATATCCGAAAATCTTGAAGAATGATACAGAAATATTTACAAAATATTTCTTGCGGCTTCATGTGAAGGATGAAATAGGTGTTCTTGCAAAAGTAACATCCCTATTCTCTGAAAATGAAGCAAGCTTTGAAAAAATTATTCAAATGCCGCTTGAGGAAAAAGGAGCTGCAGAAATCGTAATCGTTACACACCGTGTAACGCTTGCAAATTATAATGCATTGCTAGCTGCATTAAGCAGCGTAGAAGCTGTGAAATGTGTGCAGGCAAGCTATCGAATTGAGGGAGATGAAAGATGATGTGGAAGGGTCTATTATCACATTATAAGGAATTTTTACCAGTAACAGAACAAACACCAGAGCTTACATTAAACGAAGGGAACACTCCACTTGTGCATTTAGATACATTATCAAAAGAGTGGGGCATTGACCTATATGTAAAAATTGAAGGTGCAAATCCGACGGGATCTTTTAAAGATCGTGGGATGGTAATGGCAGTAGCAAAGGCAAAAGAAGAAGGAAGCAAAACAGTGATTTGTGCTTCAACAGGTAATACATCAGCATCTGCAGCAGCATATGCAGCACGTGCTGGATTAAAATGTATCGTTATCATTCCAAATGGGAAAATTGCTTATGGAAAACTAGCACAAGCGGTTATGTACGGAGCAGACATTATCAGTATTGATGGAAACTTCGACCATGCCTTGCAAATGGTACGCAAGCTGAGCGATTCTTCACCAATCGCACTCGTTAATTCAGTAAATCCATACCGTATTGAAGGTCAAAAAACAGCAGCATTTGAAATTTGCGATGCCCTAGGAAAAGCGCCGGATGTTCTTGCTATTCCTGTAGGAAATGCCGGAAATATTACGGCGTACTGGAAAGGATTTAAAGAATATAACGAAAAGAAAGGAACTGGACTTCCTGTTATGCGAGGTTTCCAAGCATCAGGAGCAGCACCGATCGTTCGTGGTCATAAAATAGAAAACCCTGAAACAATTGCAACGGCTATCCGTATTGGGAACCCAGCAAGTTGGGATAAAGCGGTAGCAGCAGCAAATGATTCTCATGGTAAAATTGATGAAGTTACAGATGAAGAAATTTTAGACGTGTACCAGTTGATTGCAAGTAAAGAAGGTGTGTTTGCAGAGCCAGGCTCTTGTGCTTCCATTGCTGGGGTTCGCAAACAAGTATTATCAGGCGAAATTCCAAAGGGAAGCCGCGTTGTAGCGGTTCTTACAGGTAACGGCTTGAAAGATCCAAACACGGCTATCGATACAAAGCATATTCAACCAATCGTATTGCCTAACGATGAAGGCATGGTATTTGCACACATCGAAGGAGTGGTTATGAAATGACCAGTCCCATGTTCACCGTACAAGTACCAGCTAGTACAGCAAATATAGGGCCAGGCTTTGACTCAATCGGACTTGCGGTGGATAAATATTTATTCGTTCGTGTATGCAAAGATACATCTTGGCGTTGCGAGGCAAAATCCACGCTTTTGAAGGATACGCCGACTGATGAAAGTAATTTACTCTTTCAAACAGCTATTCAGGTAGCAACGAAATACAATAAGACACTCCCTTTTTGCAAATTAGAAGTATCTAGTGATATTCCACTTGCAAGAGGATTAGGAAGTAGTGCTTCCGCGATTGTGGCAGGGATTGAGATTGCTAATGAGCTATGTAACCTTCAATTGTCACTCCAAGAAAAGCTTGATATTGCTTGCTCGGTAGAAGGGCATATGGATAATGTGGGCGCTTCGCTTTTCGGCGGACTCGTAGTGGGTATGTATGACGGGGACCACGCAATGCTAGTAAACAAAGCATTGCATCAGGTGGAGCTCGTTGCCATTATTCCTTCATACGAATTGAAAACATCAAATTCTCGTAGCGTTTTGCCAGCAAGTCTTTCTTATGGAGAAGCAATCCAAGGTAGCGGAATTAGTAATCTACTCGTAGCAGCGCTATGGAAGGAAGATTGGAGTGTGGCTGGTCAAGCCATGAAGAAAGATCTCTTTCATGAGCCGTATCGCACGGCGCTCGTTCCGGAATTACAATGCTTGAAGGAAATGCAAGACGTTCCGTTCATGTACGGCTATACACTTAGTGGTGCAGGTCCTACTGTACTTTGCTATGTCCATAAGGGTAAAGGAAAAGAAATTGCAGACGAAATGCAATCCCTATTTCCTGATTGTAAGGTAGACTTGCTACGCGTTATGAACGAAGGAAGCAAAGTTCTGCACTATTCAACAGAGCATATTGAAAGTATATAATTATGTGACAAAACAATAACGAATCGAGAAAAAGTATCCCGCTATCAAGGGATACTTTTTTTCTTTCCCTTCTTACAGGTGGTATAATATGGGCGTTAGTTGATAAGCAAAGACTCTTGTTGAATTTCAAAATCTAATTCCAATGATTTATAAAGAAGGATGGTGGCCATGCATGAGGTCCAAAATCGTCAAATTTCTCTTAGCCGTAACAACAGCTGCACTTGTATTATTTGCATTTGGGTTCACCATTGCAGTGAAAGATGTTCTGAATCCCAAAGCATCTGCGATAACGAAGCAGAGCGCAGTAACTGCTGAGACGAAAAAACCGGATACGCTTCAAATTATAAGCTTGGGCGATTCGCTTACGCGTGGTGTAGGGGATAACGAAGGGCTTGGCTATATTGGTAGACTAAGAAGTAGCTTGGAAACCGATTATAAACAAAAGGTGGCTTTAAATAATTTAGCGGTCAGCGGGGCAAGAACACCAGAATTACTTAAGCAACTTTCCGATAATGGTGTTAGATACTCAATTAGTAGGGCCAATGTAATTATGATTACAATTGGCGGAAACGACGTATTTCCAGGTTGGCAGACCATTGGGGAAACGGATTTAACACAATTTCATCCAGATGTGGCAACGTTCCAAGAGAATGTGAAGAAAATTATTACAGAGATTCGAGAAATTAATCCCGACAGTCCTATTTATTGGCTCGGTTTATATAATCCGTTTGAAGATGTACCAGAATTAAAAGGCTCGGGTTCTGTCGCTATTGACTGGAACAATGCATTGATTAAATCAACGATTGATTCCAAAGGTGTGTATATTGTACCGACATACGACTTATTTCAAGGACGAACGAAAGACCTTCTTTTCTCGGACCATTTTCATCCGAATAATAAGGGATATACGTTGATGGCAAACCGTCTGCTCCAAGATGTAGTCAGTCAATTTAATATTGCAGCGAAAGGAGCAACGAATCCATGACCTCTGTTCTTTCTGTTCAAGGACTTACGAAAGTAGTCGGTAAGAAAACACTAGTAGAAAATATTGCATTTGATGTAAAAGCAGGGGAAGTGTTTGGCTTTTTGGGACCGAACGGTGCAGGAAAAACGACAACGATACGTATGCTAGTTGGGTTAATCAAGCCAACGAAAGGCAGTATTGCAATCGGCGGTTTTGATGTGAAAACCAGGTTTCGAAAGGCGATGCGACAAATTGGTAGCATTGTAGAAAACCCTGAGCTTTATACTTACTTAACTGGCTGGGAAAATTTAAAGCAATTCTCACGTATGCTCGGAGGCATTCCAGATAAACGCATTATGGAGATTGCAAAGATGGTCCATCTTGATCAGCGCATTCATGATAAGGTAAAAACATATTCTCTTGGAATGAAGCAGCGTCTAGGGATCGCCCAAGCCCTGCTTGGCAGTCCAAAGTTATTAATACTAGATGAGCCAACGAACGGTCTAGATCCTGCAGGTATTCGTGAGCTACGTGAGTTTATTCATATGCTTGTTAAGGAGCAAAACATTAGCGTATTCATTTCGAGCCATTTACTAAGTGAAGTGCAGTTAATTTGTGATCGTGTTGCGATTATCGACCACGGAAAAATGATAACAGTAGCAACGATTGATGATCTTGTTAAAAAAGCGGCAGACCGAGTGGAATGGACCGTTACGCCGGTAGAAAAGGCAGAAGCCTTGCTTCTAAGTACAGGAGTGAAGGAAGTAACACATAATGGCAATAAGCTCTTTTGCCGCATGACTCTAGCAAGTGTTAGCGCCTATACAAAAATGTTTGTGGAGCAAGAAATTGCAGTACATGGTGTGAAGGAACTTGTATTTACATTAGAGGATCTCTTTATGGAACTTACAAGGGGGGAAGAACATGCGTGAGTTTGGCGGATTACTCTATAACGAAGCAGAAAAGATTTATCGAAAGAAGCGCATCGCTGTTATCGTGTTAATCCTGCTTGTACTAATACCTATTTTTGTTTACGCGCAGTATCGCCAAGTCGAAACCACGCAGCAACGTCTAGGTACAAGTGATTGGCGTGTATCCTTGCAGCAGCAAATTGTTGATACGCAAAATCGGCTGAATAATTCCCGTTTGCCGGATGAATGGAAAACATGGCTAAAGGTACAAGTGTCGCAGCAACAATATTACTTGGATCACAACATCAATCCGAATGCCCCTGGTGCCCCGACCTTTGTACGGGCATTCATTGAACAAGGAATTACCTTATTTGTTCCACTACTCGTTATGATAGTTGCTATCGATATTGTATCAGGTGAACAGAGTGATGGGACGATCAAAGCGTTGCTCACCCGGCCAATTCGCAGGTGGAAAATATTACTTAGCAAATATGTAACTATGCTTCTGTTTGTATCGCTTATTTTGCTTATTATTGGCGTGGTGTCTTATCTTATATCGGGTATTGTCTTTGGTTATTCGGGATGGAGTCTTCCTGTTCTTACAGGCTTTATTACGCAAAACGATAGCTTAAATACAAGCTTCGTTCACCTTATCCCGCAATGGCAGTACATTTTAATGGCATATGGGTTAGCTTGGTTTGTAGCGGTTGTAGTTGGAACGATTTCCTTTATGGTTTCCGTGCTCATTCGCAATACGCCGGCAGGGATGGGCGTGATGTTATCGGGTCTGATTGCCGGAAATATTTTGAGCGGATTTGCAACGTCTTGGGAAGGAGCTAGATATATATTCAGTGTGAATTTATCGCTCACTGATTATTTATCGGGGCAATTGCCAGCACTGAAGGGATTGTCGATGAGTTTCTCTCTTATTACGTTATCTGTTTGGGCAGTTGTGTCACTGTTGATCGCATTTTTTGTTTTTACACGACAGGATATTTCCAATTAAGAAAAGCAGGGTCTAGTTTAGACCCTGCTTTTCTAGTTGCTTCTCCGTTTTAAAAAAACATTTTTACCTTGTGTAAAAATCGTTTGTACGAGTGATAGCCAAACGTTGTAGGTCGGATTTGGTTGTTTCCCTTTCCCGATTCGTTCTAGTTGCTGCTCATACCAAATAAATTCGAGCATGGCACCTTCATCAATTCGCTTCACTCCTGTTACAATCGGCGCAAGAGTGCGAACCGATTCGTCGCCTGTGAGCAGCTTATTTGGTAAATCAGGTTCAACAGCGAGCGGGCGGGCCAGTCCAACCATGTCGGTAGCACCTTCCTCAATGGCTGTTTGCATTCCTTTTGCAGAGCGGAATCCACCTGTTACGACGATAGGGGTGGAGACAAGCTGGCGAACGTGCTCGGCATACTCAAGAAAATAGGCTTCCCTTTTGATGGTGCTTTCCTTCCTATTTCGTCCGGTCATACTTGGATTTTCATAGGTGCCGCCAGATATTTCAATCAAATCAATGCCTGCGTTTTCAAGCTCTTTCACAACGAGCATGGATTCCTCTTCTGAGAACCCACCACGTTGAAAATCTGCTGAATTGAGTTTTACACCAATCGGGAAGGCAGAGCCTACCTTGTGACGGATGTTGTAATACACCTCAAGGAGAAATTTCATTCGATTTTGCAGACTTCCACCCCATTCATCTTCTCGGTGGTTATGATGAGGGGATAAAAATTGACTAATTAAATAGCCGTGGGCTGCATGAATTTGAATCCCGGTAAATCCCGCGCGCTTGGCAATTGCTGCCGCGTTGCCAAATCGCTCGATTAATCCCTGAATTTCCTCGGTAGTAAGTGCACGAGGCGGGGCAAAGAAGGATTGCATATTTTCTGCAAGAGGGATGGCGCTTGGTGCTAATGATTCCTTCGCAAGGGCGCGCATCGTTTGCTTGCCGGGATGGTTCAGCTGCATCCAAAGATGGGTGCCATGCTGCGTTCCAGCTTTTGCCCATGAGCGAAGTAAATCGAGGTCATGCTCATTCTCCACCACGACGTTGCGTGGTTCCCCAAGGGCATGGCGATCAATCATCACATTCCCTGTAACGACTAGACCCGCTCCGCCCTTTGCAAAGGTTCCGTAAAGCGTTGTAAGGAGAGGGGTAGGACGATGCTCCTTACTTGCCAGCCCTTCACTCATCGCAGATTTGAAAAAACGGTTTTTAATAACAACGCCGCATGGAAGGGTAAGCGGACGTTCAAGAGCAGAACTCATTTCCATCGGTATCATTCCTTTACGAGAATAGGTGTATTTCTACTTAATACTCTATTTTATCGTTCAGCTGTGTCCATACGACAAATGGGTTTTCCTCAGGCTTTAGGGGAACAGTTACTTGCATAGCTGGAATACTTCGAGCTGATGGTTCGAGAGGCAATTCTTCATAGATAAACGCATCGTCAAACCCAATTCCTGCGGCTTCCTCCCGCGTAAAGCAATAGTGTACTTCCTTGAAACGCGCCCAGTAGATTGCGCCGAGACACATCGGGCATGGCTCGCAACTCGTATAGAGAATACAGTCGGTTAATTGAAACGTTCCAAGTGCATCACATGCCTTTCGAATGGCCTGTACTTCTGCATGGGCGGTCGGATCGTTTGAAGTGGTAACTTCATTTGTTCCTGTGCTAATGATTTTTCCATCTCTTACGACTATGGCAGCAAAGGGACCACCTGAACGGTTTAATATATTTTCCAGTGCAGCTTGAACGGATGTTTTGATATATGTTTTGTGATCCATATAAATCTCCCTCTTTCCCTATAGTGAAAAACTAAGTACAATTTTACTAGCTAGTATATTGAGATAGGACGTGAAGAAATGGTAAGTACGCTACAAAATGAATGGGCATCCCTCCTCCAAGATGAGTTTGAAAAACCATATTTTAAAGAGCTGCGTCAATTTCTACAGAATGAATATAAGGAGCATACTGTATATCCGCCCAAAGACGATATTTTAAATGCCCTGCGGCTTACTAATTATAGTGATATAAAAGTTGTGATTTTAGGTCAAGACCCGTATCACGGACCGAATCAAGCAGAGGGGCTTAGTTTTTCAGTTAAGCCTGGCATGAAATTACCACCTTCGTTAAAAAACATATACAAAGAACTATATGCGGATATGGGCTGTGACATTTCTACTAATGGCTCTTTGATCAAATGGACACAGCAAGGTGTTCTTCTCTTAAATACGGTGTTAACTGTACGACAAAGCGAACCGAATTCCCATAAAGGCAAAGGGTGGGAAATATTTACGGACCGGATCATCGAGCTTATTAATGAACGAGAGAAACCGGTTGTATTCGTACTTTGGGGCAAACACGCACAGACAAAAAAAGCATTGATTACGAATGATCGGCATTTTATCATTGAGGCACCGCATCCGAGTCCCTTTTCAGCGAACCGAGGTTTTTTTGGTAGCAAACCCTTTTCTACTTGCAATGCGTTTTTACGTAAGCAAGGTCAAGAGGAAATCGATTGGACGATTCCGAGTATTTAGTATGATAGGGATTCGACAAGAGGATGTCATTTTCCTGTGAGAAATTGGTAGTCGATTTCGCAGATAGCGGGAACCAAAGAGGTGGAATGAAGCCCGGAACCCAAAGATTTCGCAGATAGCGGGAATCAAAGAGGTGGAATGGAGCCCGGAACCCAAAGATTTCGCAGATAGCGGGAATCAAAGGGAGGGAATGAAGCCCGACGCCCAAAGATTTCGCGGATAGTGGGAATCAAAGGGAGAGATTGAAGCCCGTCCGCCCAAGGATTTCGCAGATAGCGGGAATCAAAGGGAGAGATTGAAGCCCGTCCGCCCCAAGTTATCATAGATAGCGGTAACCAAAGTATGAGATGGCTGCTCAACGGTCATTGTTTACTTCATAAAAAAACAGGTATGCTTCTCTTACAATGTCTAGAGAAGCATACCTGTTCATGTTTAGGTGCTCTTGAAATCGGCTTAGTTCGCTTGCACTGCCGTTTTTAAAACGAACGATTCCACAACTTTTGCCACGCCGTCGTTCATATTTGTATCTGTAACATAGTTCGCCTTCGCTTTTATATCATCAGGGGCATTGCCCATGGCAACGCCAAGACCTGCAAATTCAATCATGGCAAGGTCATTGTAGCTATCGCCCATGGCGATGACTTCTTCTTGCTTAATTCCAAGCTTGTTGATCAACTGTGCAAGGCTTGTCCCTTTTGTAACGCCATTTTCTGTGAATTCTAAGAAGAATGGTTTGGAGCGCATAACGCTAAGCTCGCCGCGAAGTTCTTCTTGTAATTTTTTCTCCACAACGGCTAGTCGTTCTGGATCTTCAAGCATAAGAATTTTCACGACTGGTTCTGTTACGGCTTCTTTAAAGCTAGTAACCTCAGAAATTGGTAAACCCGTAATAATATGCTCTGTTTCGGTATGCTTACATATTTCATCCGTAACAATGGAATCTCCTACATAAGTAAGAATCCATACGTTTTCGCGCTTACTAATATCGTATAGGTGATGGACGGTTTCAGGTGTTAGGGTGCTGCTGAAGAGCTCTTCGTTTGTTTTGCAGTTCGTAATCTTGGCACCGTTAAAGGACAGCAAAAAGCTGCCGAATTCTTCTAAGTGTAATTCCTTTGCAATAGGGCGCATTGCGTACGTCGGACGTCCGGAAGCGAGTACGACCTTTACGCCTGCTTCTTGGGCCTTCATTAAAGCCTCTTTCGTGCGTGGTGATATGGTGTGGTCATCACGCAGTAATGTATCATCTAAATCGAGAACGATCATTTTGTATTCCATAATTATGAGTCCTTTCTGGAATGGATTTCACCCTCTTATCCTATCAATATTAGAAAAGTAGTGCAACGAAAGTCCTATTCTATTTTGTAGCTTTTTTGTGAAAGGAGTGGGTGACATGATATGATGAAGAAAGAGAATGCGCTTACGATAACACGGATGAGGTGATGAATATGCAAGTATCGATCGAAGCAATTTTAAACAAAATGCAAAGTGAACTTTCTAGGGCAAAACAGCAGCAGGACGATGTGCGAGAGCATGTGGCTGCATTGCGGGCGCTATGCGATCTTGTGCTTGATACAAAGAAGGAGCCTACACTTTCAAAGCTACCGCCAACTTCAATAAAAGAAACACAACGTATCTATGAAGAGGAAGAGGAGGCCAACGGAAATTCTTTACTCGATTTCTAAAGGTGGCATCTTTTCTGAATTTTCTTTATCATAAAATAAAAAAGGGTGATTACATATGAAAATATTCTTTTTGTTAGGATGTATCATGGCCTTCTTAGCTGTTGCACTTGGTGCATTTGGGGCCCATGGATTAGAAGGAAAAATATCTGCAAAAATGCTGGAAATTTGGAAAACAGGTGTTACGTATCAAATGTTCCATGCAGGTGGATTGTTTGTTGTGGCATTTTTGATGACAAAGGTAAATTCTTCGCTTGTTTCAACAGCAGGGTGGTTTATGGTGGCGGGCATTCTTCTTTTCTCCGGAAGCTTGTATGCACTTAGTACGTCAGGTATAAAAATACTCGGTGCGATTACACCACTTGGCGGAGTTGCCTTTTTAACGGCTTGGACATTGCTCGCAATCGCAGCAATCAAAGGGTTGTAAAACATAGAAAGCTGGCAGGACACCCTGCCAGCTTTTTTATCTCGATGTATATGTTGCGGCTTGCGTTTGTGGAAAATAGGTGATTTCACCAGGAAATTCTACATAGTCCAAATATACCATGAGCAATAAATAACGTTTGCCAGTTGTTGGATCACTAATGACAATATGATCGCGTCCGGCTGCCTCGATAATCCCTGTATATTTCTGCGTACCCATCTGACTGCCGCGCTCATACGTCATGTAAACTGTTGCCGTTTTGCCTTTATTCAGGCGAAGGATGTTTTCAATGTAGGATTGCTCAAGCGGTAGCATGCCTTGTGATATTGCTAGCTGTGCTTGCGCAGCCTGAGCAGTTTGCGGCGGACTGTACTGTGTTTGTGGGTAAGAAGGAATCTGTCCTCCGGCAGGCTGATAATAGCCAGATCCGTAATATGGATTTTGACTTGCCATTATATCCCTCCTAGTTAAATGGAATACACTTTCATACAATCGTGCAAGCGAAATATTGCTTTCCCTCACACAAGTGATCTAACCTTTTTGAGAACCCTCGTAACCTAGTTTGTTACAAGGAAGAACAAAATGTATAATGCCTTTTCAATTAAATATATGAAATGGGGAGAAAAATTAGTACGACGAAGAATAGGTAAAATGGGGAAGTAACAGTATGGAAAATTAAGAAAATAATACAAAAAGGCCCGAGACGTAAAGGAAACGTCTCGGACTTTTTATTTTTTTACACATATAAAAATTTTGCTACTTCATCAATTGGAAGAATGTTTCCAACGAAGAAAGAGCCGAATTCACCGTAGCGCGCACTTACTTCGTCAAAACGCATTTCATAGACGAGCTTCTTGAATTCAAGAACGTCATCTGCAAAGAGGGTAACGCCCCATTCGTAGTCATCGAAGCCAACAGAGCCTGTGATGATTTGACGAACTTTACCAGCGTATCCGCGGCCGATTTTGCCGTGGCTTGCCATAAGTTCTCTTCTTTCTTCCATTGGAAGCATGTACCAGTTATCATTGCCCTGACGACGTTTGTCCATTGGATAGAAACAAACATATTTCGTTTGTGGTAGTTCAGGGTATAGACGTGATAATATGCGCGTATTTTTGTATGGGTCTTCATCCGCAGGTAAGTAGTTGCTAAGTTCTACGACGGATACATATGAATACGCAGGGATTGTGTACTCGGCAAGCGTCGTTTTATTGAATTCATTTTCAATTTCATTTAATTCTTCCATCGTCGGACGCAAAATCATAAACATGATATCTGCTTTTTGACCAACAATGGTGTAAATTGCATGGCTACCTGTATGCGCTTCCTCAGTTTTGTTCCATTTTTCGGCAATATGTAAAAACTCAACAATTGCAATTTGGCGTTCATCGCTTGTTAACTGCTTCCAAGCTGCCCAATCAATTGAACGGAAATCATGTAAACAATACCAACCATCTAACGTTTTTGCTGCTTCACTCATTTTAACAGTCACCTCGACATTCTCATGATATACATCTTTACTATAGCATAATCTAGCAAAAAAGCAGAACCGGTAATCAACCATGTAGAAATTTGTCATAAATCTCACAAATAATTCTTCTCTATTCTGCTAGGGAAGTGTTTAAAATAAGATGAAATACCTATTTTACAAAATGATGTAAGTGTATATAAATCCAGGGGGTTATTCGCATGAGCGACTTATTTCAAGAGATAAAAGAAAAGCTACCTCGTAATCTGACCATTGTTCTTCCAGAAGGAACGGACGAACGGATTTTAGCTGCCGCGCAGCAACTGAGTGAGGAAGGAATCATCCAGCCAATCCTGCTCGGTAAGGAAGAACAGATTATGAAAAGAGCACAGGAACTAGCGATTTCACTACAAGGAATTCGCCTCTATGATCCGTCATCGTACGCAGAGATGGATGCGATGGTGGAAGCATTTGTTCAGCGACGCAAAGGGAAAGTGACAGTGGGGGATGCCCGCTCCCTGTTACAGGATGAAAACTATTTTGGTACGATGCTTGTTTACTTAGGAAAGGCGGATGGCTTAGTAAGCGGAGCTGCCCATACAACGGCAGATACAGTTCGCCCAGCCCTGCAAATTATAAAAACTAAGCCTGGCTGCGCAAAAACATCCGGTTCCTTTATTATGGTACGGAAAGAGGAACGCTATATTTTTGGTGATTGTGCGATCAATATTTCCCCTTCGAGCCAAGATTTAGCGGAAATTGCGATTCAGTGTGCAAAGACGGCTGAAATGGTTGGTTTAGAGCCGCGCATTGCACTTCTTAGCTTTTCGACGAAGGGTTCGGCAGTTTCTCCGGAAACGGAAAAGGTAGTAGAGGCAACCGCTATTGCAAAGGAGTTAGCACCCGAGCTTTGTCTTGATGGAGAATTTCAATTTGATGCAGCCTTTGTTCCTTCTGTAGCAGCGAAAAAGGCGCCGGATTCTGTGATAAAGGGTGATGCGAATGTTTTTATTTTTCCGTCGATTGAAGCCGGAAATATCGGTTACAAAATTGCTGAGCGCCTCGGCGGGTTTGAAGCGGTGGGACCAATCTTGCAAGGGCTAAATAAACCAGTCAATGATTTATCGCGCGGCTGCAATGCAGACGATGTCTACAAGCTTTGTATGATTACAGCACTTCAAACGCAATTTCATTAAAAATAGACGAGCATCACTCGTCTATTTTTTTTGCTTGTTTTTCCTTTCGCATCTCCATGAGCAATTGTTTAATTTCCGTCATCTCATTTTCGATGCGGTGTAAATGGCTTTGCATATCATCAATTTCTTCTTCAGCCTTATAGTTAATCGCAAAATCGACGATGGATTCATGCTTATCTCTTGCGGCTTGTCGGTTTTGACTCATCATAATGATGGGGGCTTGAAAAGCAGCAAGGAAGGATAGACATAGATTTAACAAAATGAATGGCTGCTCGTCGAAATGGAAGGGCTTCGTGTAAGTAAGACTGTTCCAGATCATCCAACAAATTAAAAGCACGCCAAAAACCGTGATGAAGGTCCAGCTTCCGCCAAACCTTGCAATATTGTCGGCTAACCGATTTGCTGGTGTTGTTCGAATATTATATTCCTCATCAATTTGCCGCAAGATATGCTGCTCATAATGGTCAACGAGATGGTCAATTCGAGTAAGACTTTCATTGTTTAAATCAATATCAAATCCTTGAATTTGGGATGCTTCGGGTACGTTTTGCTTCTCCTGCTTGCTGAAAAAAGATTTCACGCTTGTTCTTCCTTTCCTGGCAATATAGTTCTTTTCTCTACCATACAATGGATTCGGATGGAAGGGAAAGGGAGGAATAAGAAAAAAGCTAGTTTCTGAGAAACTAGCTTACGAAAATGCCTCTTCATTTCGTTTGGTTATACGCTGTAAATAGGATTCATATAGTGGAATTTCCTCTGGCATAAGCTGGGAAGAGATAAGTGTCGTACTTTTTTGCTGCAAGGCTTGTAGCAGACGATGCATACAGTTGGAAACAGAAATCGACTCGCCGAGCAATTCAGAAAGAGACGCCATTGTGCTTGGAACAATGGTAGGATAGACGAATTTTGTTTGTTCTCCTTGCCGTGCCACCTCATAAAAATCCCGAACAACGGAAGCGCGCTCCTGCCCACTTCCTGCTAAGCATAGATAAATTTGTACGGCTACGCCGCTCTGCATACGCCGCTGTGAAATCCCTGCAAATTTTTTATTTGCAATGCTTAAATCATAGCTACCTGGGCAATAGGATCCGACGATTTCCTTTGCTTCAATCGTTACTCCGTAGTCTTTAAACATTTCTTTGATAAGCTCCCACATCGCATCGTAGCCGGAATGAATGTCGATTCCTTTGTCCATTTCGCGAAAAATGAGAGAGATATTTAAAACCCCTTCATCAAGAACGACAGCTAAGCCACCGGAATTTCGAACAATGACGTTATAGTTATGCTTCTTCAAAAACGCGACCCCCTCATGCAAATGAGGAAGCTTCGTGTCTTGAATGCCGAGCACAATTGTCTTAGGATGAACCCAAGAACGCATCGTAGCGGGGGCGAGCCCCTTTCCTACAGATTTGCATAGCGTATCGTCCATGGCAAAGGAATGCAGGGCAGGCTCTCTTAGACTGGACTGGTCAAGGATGCGCCACTCTGGTTGATACAGAATAGATTGGTTCATACAAATTACTCCTTACGTTCAACTTTTGCCTATTATAGCAAAAAAGAAGGATTATCATGTATGTTTTTGGCTCCATCTTTCTTCAATATGAAAAAATTTCCATGCAAAATACGAGATTCCCCATACTAAAATAAACAAAATGACGAGAATATAGCCTAAATTTCCAAGTTCCAGATTTTCGATATAGCCCCAAATGCCGCCTTGTAGTCCAATATACGGAATAGCAATCTGGGCTAACTCGATCATACCGATGAATAGTGCTGCAAAAACGGAGATGGCGGTGACCGTTAAATTGTAATAGACTTTCCGAATCGGTTTATCAAACGCCCATTTATAGCTTGTTGTCATGAAGATACCATCAGCCGTATCCAGTAGACTCATCCCAGCAGCAAATAGAATCGGTAAGGAAAGAATTCCATAGATAGGAAGAACATGTTGTGCTGCCCCGGCTGATAGTGTTAGTAAGGCCACTTCACTTGCCGTATCAAATCCGAGTCCGAACAAAAAACCAATTGGATATACATGCCAACTTCGGTTTATAAATGCGAATAAAGGCTGCACAAAGCGCGATAGAAAGCCTCTTGCTAGCAAAAGCTGCTCCATTTCAGTTTCTTTATAATGTTTTTCCCTCATGGAGAGAAAGACACGAAAAATATCAAAAAGGATGATTAAATTTAAAACACCAATCAGAAGGAGAAATGATCCGGATACAATTGTTCCGATATACCCGCCCATTTCCTTCATCTGTGGGAGCTTTTGTCCTACCCATTGTACAGAAAAAGCAGTGAATATTGTGAGTAATACTACTACCGTACTATGACCAAGTGAGAAGAAAAAGCCAACTCCAATAGGATTCTTCTTTTGTTCTACTAATTTTCGAACGGTGTTATCAATGGCTGCAATATGGTCTACATCAAACGCATGTCGTAGTCCTAACGTATAGGAAAGAATTCCCATACCTAATAGGACAGGATGATTGGGCATGGAGAATAATAGTCCAGTAATTCCTGCTATATGAAGAAGAGTAACAATGAGTATGTAGGGAAACGAAGAATACTTTTTCTTTTTTGGCATATAAATTTATCCCCTCTGTCAACTAAGTTCGCAAATTTTACTATTATTTTAGCATAGGTGTTGAGGAGACATATGGAATTTTCTGTGAACACAATGTGTCTAGGGCGGACATACATACAAAAGGAGATAGCATTTGCGCCATCTCCTTGTTCTTCTTACTCTGCGATCTTTTCTAGATTTCCGTTTCGATCCATCCGAAACGCTGTGCTCGGTCTTTCGTCATCTTCTGTTAACGCAAGCTTACGTGCCCGATTCATAATTTTTAAAATCGTTTCGTAGTCTTCTTGAATCGTTGACGATTGATGCTCCATTTGCTGAATCTTTTTTTGCAATTCTTGATTTTGCAGTGTATATTCAGTAAGCTCTCTTTTAAGCCTCTCATTCTCTCTTTCCAGAGCCGTCGCCTTCACGTCTGAATAATCGAGAGTCTGTAGAAATGTAATGACATCTTGCATCGAAATAGATTGCGAAGCGTAGATAGGGATTGGTAGTGCCTCGCCCTCTAATTCCTTTTCTATTTCATTTGGAAGAGGGGCTAGCGGAGCCGCGAACGAAGCAGGCGGTGAATAGAGCAATTTTTTCTTGGATTGATCGCCATTTGCTGCTCTCATTTTTTCCTTGCGATGTTTTTTTGCTAGCTGCAACGCTTTATCAAAATTGTAACGAACAACTGCATTCCAACGAAAGCCACACGCTGCAGATGTACGATTCAGCTTATCTCCTACCTCTTCAAATGCATTTAATTGGGTGCTCCCTTCACGCACATGACGTAGCACCGTTTCTGCTAATAATAAATCATCTTCATCAGTCCAAGCATCTTGTCTTACTTTCATAGATTCATCTCCTTTTCCCCATTGTAAGAAATTACTATTTTTAGAATAGCCCAAAGACATTTATTTTATACAAACCTTTCAAAAAATTGGTAGATTGTATTGGGGAACTTGCATACAAGCACAAAGAGCGGTAAAATACCTTTTAGTTAATATGCTTATTTCACTGTTCTTGTTAGTTTTATATAGAGAAGGGAATGTGCTAAATGGCAAATGAATTCCGCGTTTGTGACGATTGTCAGGCAACGAATCTAAAAACATTGCTACCGCGTCTGCAGAAATTAGATTCGCAAGCAGACATTGTAATTGGTTGCCAATCTTATTGTGGTCCCGGCCGAAAGAAATCGTTCGCATTCGTCAACAATCGTCCTGTATCCGCTATAAATGAAGAGGAATTATTGAAGAAGATTGAGAGTAAATTAAATAAGTAATAGGATTTTAGAGAGCACTTCGCCGAAAATGAAGTGCTTTTTTTGAAATTTTTGTATAATTATTACTATATATACATACTGATAATTTAAATTCATGTGGTTGTTCTATATAATGAATATAAAGAGTAGAAAGGGGGTTATGTTTCTTGTATCCGAATAACAAGATGAGCGAGAAAAAAGTATTTAAAGACCCTGTACATAAGTATGTTCAAGTTCATGATAAATTAATTTGGGATTTAATAGGTACGAAGGAATTTCAGCGGTTGCGTCGTATTCGTCAATTAGGAACGACATTTTTTACGTTTCATGGTGCGGAGCATAGTCGTTTTAATCATTCGTTAGGCGTGTATGAAATTGTTCGTCGTATGGTTGATGATATATTTGATGGAAGACCAAGTTGGAATGTAGAAGATCGTTTGTTATGCCTATGTGCTGCATTACTTCACGATGTCGGTCATGGTCCGTTTTCTCATTCCTTTGAAAAGGTGTTTCACCTTGATCATGAAAAGTTTACGCAGGACATCATATTGGGAGATACGGAAGTAAATAAGGTGCTTCGCCGCGTGGATGATTCGTTTCCAAAGCAGGTTTCGGATGTTATTGCGAAAACTTCCGATAATAAGCTGGCTATTAGTATGATTTCTAGTCAAATTGATGCAGACCGTATGGATTACCTACTTAGGGATGCCTATTTTACCGGCGTTAGCTATGGTAATTTTGATATGGAACGCATTTTACGTGTGATGCGTCCGCATGAACATCAAGTGGTTATTAAAGCGAGTGGGATGCATGCGGTAGAGCATTATATCATGAGTCGGTATCAAATGTATTGGCAAGTATATTTTCACCCGGTTACGCGCAGTGCGGAAGTTATTCTCACAAAAATTTTGCACCGGGCAAAGACACTGTATAAACAGGAATACAAATTTACATATAAACCTGTACATTTCTACTCACTATTTGAGGAAAATGTGACATTAGAAGACTATTTAAAGCTAGATGAAAATATTATGTATTACTATTTTCAAGTATGGCAAGAGGAAGAGGATAGCATTTTAAGTGATTTAAGCCGGCGTTTTTTGAATCGGAATCTATTCAAATATGTTGATTTTGCTGATAAGCAACATGGCCTAAACAACTGGGTGGAATTAAATTCGTTGTTTAAAAAAGCAGGAATTGATCCGGACTATTATCTTGTGATGGATAGTACCTCTGATTTGCCCTATGACTTTTACCGGGCAGGGGATGAAGAAGGAAGGATACCCATTTTATTGCTCATGCCAAATGGAGAACTGCGGGAGTTATCACGCGAATCCGAAATTGTCGAAGCCATTTCCGGTAAGAAACGGACGGATCAAAAGTTGTTTTATCCACATGACTTTTTATATGAAAACGGCAGAAAAGGGAAGATAAAGGATAAAATTATCAGCCTGTTAAACGGGAATAATTAAAAAAGCAGCCTAAGCTGCTTTTTTAAAGAAAATGCTTATTTGTCGCTCATGCGTTTGCCAGCAACCGCATAATGGTTTTTGGACATTTCATCGATAAAAACAGTAACGTTTGCAACAGGAGCACCTGTTGTTTCACTTACTGCAGCTGTTACCTTTTCTACTAACGCTTTTTTTTGTTCTTCTGTGCGGCCTTCTAACATTTTTACTGTTACATATGGCATAGGTATCGCTCCTTTTTCATTTAGCTGTACCATCTTATTATAGCGAATTGTAATCGGTAAACATACATTTTACAAAAAATTCTGCTATGCTAATGATAATAGATGTGTGTAGAGGAGAGGAAGAATGGACCATTTATTTGTATACCCGTTAAAGGATATTCCGTTAGTTGCAATTGCGCTTATGCTAGCCTTTTCTGTGCATGAATTCTCGCATGCTTTTGTCGCGTATAAATTCGGGGATCCTACTGCACAGAAACAAGGGCGTCTAACGCTGTCGCCGTTTGCTCACTTGGATTTGTTCGGAACACTGGCAATCTTTTTGCTTGGCTTTGGCTGGGCGCGTCCGGTACCGGTAAATCCATATTTCTTTAAAAAGCCAAGATTAGCCGGCATTCTTGTTTCTGTAGCAGGACCTGTTAGTAATTTGCTTCTTAGCGGGATTGGCTTACTTATTTGGTATACGCTCATTAAGGTAGGCGCGGCAGATACTTTGCCGGTCGCAGTGGGAGATACCTTATATCGTTTCTTTACCATTTTTATTAGCTTAAATGTTGTGTTGTTTGTATTTAATTTGATCCCGTTACCACCGCTAGATGGCTACCGGATTGTCGAAGACTTGATGCCAATGAACGCACGTGCAAAAATGACACAATTTGAAAATTACGGTGCGATTATTTTTCTCATTCTTGTCATCACACCATTGGATCGATATACAATTCAACCTATTTTTAACACGATTGTACCTTTCGTCGCAGGCTCGCTTGAAAGTGTCATTCGGCCCCTATTCCATTTATAAGGTAAGGAGGAACAGAACATGGAAGAACCACGTAAAAAGCAACCTGGTTTTACGATTTTAAAAAATGATTCAACAAGTGGACACGGTGGATATGGAGTGGGCGTACTTAGCTTAGAAAATGTATCTCCCGTTATTGTCGATGTCGCAGAAGGTACGGCAGTTGTCGATATCGCTGCCATGCATGCTCGCAGCGAGGTGGAAAAAGGGATTAAATTTTCCCCAAATAAAGAGGAAGTCGTAAATGGTAAAGCCTATTGGCTCGTTTGGGTAACGATTGAACAACTCCAAACAGGTGCTTATTATGCCGGTGTTACTGCATGTGAAATGATCATCGATCGCGAAGCACGCCGCGGTTATAAGCTACTTCCTGAGCATGTAAACCGAATGGATAAATCATTAAAACGTCATATTATCGTGGATCATATGGATGAACCATCTAAAATCGTACTGGGACAATTTTTGAAGCAGCACAACCTAGGTATGTGGAATGCTTCTAGTGAGAAGCTGAAGAAAGAACTTCTTGGAGAATAAAGGAAAAGCAGCGTACTTGTATAAGCTACGCTGCTTTTTTACGTTGGGGTATTGGATTTGCTGGGAGAGTGTAGAGAATAAAGGCGGAAAGCAGTAATTTAACGGCGGGAACGGCAAATTTAACGGCGACCCCCGCAGGAATAAAGGCGCCGGTGGATAGAAGTAGGAAGAAAAAGAACGCTTGGTGGAAAATAAAGGCGGGAAGTAGTAATTTAACGGCGGGAACGGCAAATTTAAAGGCGGTCCCCGCGGATTTAACGGCACACCCTAATCAACGTAGAATCAAATGATTCTCTTCAAAAAAGAAGAACCTCTGTGTAGAGGTCCGACTCTTACCATGGTATATATTTTCTCCACCATTGCTGCTCCTGTTTCGGTTTTGGTTTTCCGATGTCTGGTTTTTTTCCATCCTCTACGCAGTATTCAGTAGGTTCTGTTCCTTTTACGAAGTTCATGCTAACGGATGGGGCGCATCCATTTGTGACGATTTTTCCAGTTTTCGGATCTACGTCTACCGTAATGATTTGGGCTGGTTTTTCAAATTCTTCTTTTGGCTTGTCTTGTAGTCCTTGTTCCATAATTTGAGCCCATATTTCTTTGGCGTATTTTTGTTCGTCTACATTGGTTATTTCCTTTTCCCGGTCATAGCCAGTCCAGACGGTGGTGACAAGACTTGGGGTAAAACCGATCATCCAGCTATCGGTTTTTGTAGATCCGGATTTGCCTGCATATGTTCTTGTTAGTCTGTCTGCAATCCCTTGACCTGTTACGTTTGCGTATCCGTCTAGCTTTTTGTTAAACATACCCGTCATGAGACTTTGCATGACAGAAACGTGGTTTGGATCTAATACTTGCGCTTCTTTAACATGGGAGTCATATAAAATCTTTCCGTCTGGGCCGACAATACGGCGAATAAAGATAGGCGTCACCCGTTTGCCTCCATTTGCAAACATACTGTAGGCGCCGGCCATTTCAACGGGTTTTACAGGTGATGTTCCTAAGGCAAGGGATGGATTAGCGCGCAGTTCACTTGTAATACCGAACTGCTTCGCTGTTTGGACGAGCGTGTCTGCACCTAAAAATAGATGGGTTTTCACTGCATATACATTATCAGATACAGCAAGTGCTTGCGTCATTGTGACGAAATCATTGGCATAATAATTATTGTAATTGGATGGCTTATAGGTGGTGCCATCGTCTAATGGGAAGGTGGTAAATTCACTTTTTAGCCGAGTAGCCGCTGTAAATCCATGTGAAAGAGCTGCATAGTAGAGAAAGGGCTTAAAGGTGGAACCGGGCTGCCGATAGGCTTGCGTGGCGCGGTTAAATTGGCTTTGTTTATAATCCTTTCCCCCCAGTAATGCTTTTACTTCTCCCGTTTTCGGATCCATCACAACGACCGCAGCTTCGAGTGCAGTTGTGCTGGGAATCGTCTTTGCTACGGTTTGCTCAGTAAGCTGTTGTAGATTTCTGTCGAGAGTGGTGTATATACGAAGTCCACCACGCATGACTTGTTCGTCTAATTTCGTATCACTAAGCAGAGATTGCAGGACGGCATCTTGAAAATAAGGTGCTATTTCGTCCTCTTTTTTTTGTATTGTGGCAAAGACTAATTTTTGCTGACTTGCTACTTGTTCCTCTGTTTTTGAAATGTAGCCTTGCCGCTCCATTTCAGCTAATATGAGATGCTGACGACTTGTAACGTCTGCTAAATTTGTATACGGGGAATAATTACTTGGCCCCTTTGGAATGCCAGCAAGTAAACTTGCCTCGGCAAGAGTTAGGTCTTTAGCATGTTTATTAAAATAGAGCCGCGACGCTGCCTCGATTCCGTAGGCACCGTTCCCATAGTAAATGGTGTTTAAATAGCCTTCTAAAATTTGTTCCTTGCTATAATTTACTTCTAAGCGAATTGTATAAAGAGCCTCCATCATTTTGCGAACCCATGTTTTATCGTGGCCTAAATAGAGGTTCCTTGCATATTGTTGTGTAATTGTACTAGCTCCTTGTACCATAGCCATCGCTTTTATATCGGCTACAGCGGCACCAGCAATACGTTTTACATCAAACCCGCTATGATCGAAAAAGTGCTGATCTTCAATCGCAATCGTTGCATCTTTGACGTAAGGGCTTATATCACTCATTGAAGCCCAATACCGGTTTTGCCCTGTATGACTTTGCCCGATTATGGAATCGTCATTTGCGTAGAAGACGGACGTTTGCATAACTTTGATGGGCGGCGGACCGGCAATCTTAGCAGCCAAAATAAGTATGGATAGTGTGACTACTAGAATAAAAGAAACGGTTATCGTAAGTGTGCTTAGCACACGAATGATCTTCGCCGGTTTTTTATTGGTAATAAGCTCCATAGATGCTCCCCCTCAAATGCTTTTTCTTACTAGTATTGAGGACTTTGCATCTTTTTAAACGAGATAATTGGAAAAAAGTGACGACAACCCTTATGAGTTGTCGTCACTTTTTTCTTGTAGCAATTTCTATCATTTATGTAGCAATGATAAAGCTTTACTAGGCCAATCTGTGATGATTACATCTACTCCAAATGAGATCATTCGTTTTATATCTTCTTCTTCATTAATTGTATAGGGACGAAGCTTAAAGCCTTGCGATTTCGCTTCGTCTACGAATTCCTTCGTTAGTAGCTGAAAGTTTGGATGAAGGCCGGTCGCATGATGAAGGCGTGCTTCTCCAACGGCATCTTGCAGTGGAAAGTGATATAAAATCGCTCTCTCGATATCCGGTGCAAGATCAGCAAGCACAGCAACCGATCTATGGTTAAAGGAAGAGAAGATGACGCGTTTTTCTAGACCGAATTCACGGACTAGAGCCACTACCTTTTGCTCTAACGCTACATAGTGGATGCGGTCATTTTTTAATTCAATGTTAATGAGAAGTTTGTTGCCGCGTAGCCATGCAAGTACTTCGCGAAGGGTTGGGATGCGCGCTCCTTGAAATGCACTGTTAAAATGGGAGCCTGCATCAAGCTTCTGTAGTTCTTCAAGTGTATGTTCACATACGAGACCGCTACCGTTCGTCGTCCGGTTAAGTGTTTCATCATGAATAATGACGACTTCTCCGTCCTTAGAAAGGTGAACATCAAATTCTATTCCATGCGCACCAGTGCGCGCTGCTTCTTGAAATGAGATCATCGTGTTTTCGGGGTGAGTACCTCTTGCCCCGCGATGTCCGAAAATGAGAGATTGATTTTTCATATGAAATTCTCCTTATCGTAGAATCATTTATACCGTTTCCATTATGAAACCGGAGGCGACATGCTCACAAGTAAATTGATGAAATTTACAAACTTTAATACTTTTTTTGGTTTTTTAATAGATTCTAAACAATCGGTGGCATTTTTGTTAACAATCAATTGATATACTCGCTATTGGCAAGAGAGTTAGGAGGGGAAAGCGATGCAGCCTGCAATCGAAGCAGAGCAGAAGTCCGAGGTTCGGATAGAGACAGAACGAGCCAAATCAGTAAGTGCACAAATATGGAAAAAGATTGAGCCGTTTATATACTTATTTCCGGCATTTCTGATTTTTATTGTGTTTGTGTATTATCCATTTTTCAAAACAATTTACTTAAGTTTTCATTTGACGAACTTAGTGGGAAGAGCCGTTGAATTCGTAGGCCTTGATAATTACAAAGAGCTATTCGAATCACCGGAATTTATGAACAGTTTACTCCTTACATTTAAATACGTTATTTTTACTGTTATTCCAGCAATCGTAGGTGGATTTGTGCTAGCATTGCTCGCACAGAAGAAAGCAAAGGGTAGTAGCGTTTTGCGTGTGCTCTATGCGATGCCGATGGCGGTATCAATTTCATGTGCCTCGGTTATTTGGATGCTTCTTTATCATCCAACGATTGGTCTTATAAACTACTTAATTGGACAACAAATCGGCTGGCTAAGTGATCCAAGCTGGGCACTGATTTCCATTGCGATTGTTACTGCATGGATGCATCTGGGCTTTAATTTTATCTTATTACTAGCTGCATTGAATGGTGTTCCGAAAGAGTTCTATGAAAGTGCTGCAATTGACGGGGCAGGTTATTTTCAAACGCTATTTAAAATCACGCTTCCCATTATATCACCGACGTTATTCTTTGTTTTCGTTGTGAATATTATCGATGTCTTTCAAGCGTTTGGACAAGTCAATATTATGACACAAGGTGGTCCTGCGAATTCAACGAACGTCCTTGTCTATACGATCTATCAACAAGCGTTTTTGAATAATCGCTTTAGTCTAGCTAGTGCATCATCAATTATTCTGTTTGTCATTATGCTAGTCGTAACGCTCATTCAATTCCGCTATGAAAAGAAGTGGGTGCATTACCAATGAAGATCATTTTATTTCTCTTAAAATTGATGGTAGGGCTTATCGTGATTATTCCGCTTCTTTATGCGATAAGTGTTAGTTTTATGCGACCAGACGAAGTGTTTGCATCTCCGAAAGTGCTGTGGCCGGGTAGTTTATACTTCGATAATTATACGCAGGCCTTATCTGCAGCACCTTTGCTTACGTTTATAAAAAACAGCTTCATCGTTTCTACCGTTGTAACGATTGGACAAATTATCATCTGTAGCTTGGCTGCGTTCGCGTTTGTCTACTTCCGCATCCCATTTAAGAATTTACTTTTCTTATTTGTTTTAGCAACGATGATGATTCCTGGTGAATCCATTATAATTGCCAACTATATGACGATCGGTTCATGGGGCTGGATGGATACCTTTAAAGGATTAACGTTTCCGTTTCTAACTTCTGCAATGGGGATCTTCCTCATGAGACAGTATTTCATGACCATTCCTAAAGAATTATATGAAGCAGCAAAAATGGATGGCTGCAGCAATTTCCGCTTTTTTATACAAATTCTGCTGCCATTATCGAGACCAGCCATTGGATCTCTGGGTGTTTATACATTTTTAAGCACTTGGAATCAATACATGTGGCCGCTGCTCATTACTAATAAAGACAGCATGCGCACCGTCCAAATTGGTGTCGGAATGCTGCAAAACGCAGAGTCACAGTCGTTCGGCATTATCATGGCCGGCATCGTACTCGTGTTAATTCCATCTACACTGATTTTCATCTTTGGGCAAAAGCAGCTCGTATCCGGGATCACTTCTGGTTCTGTGAAGGGCTAATCTATTATAAAAGGAGATTTATCATGAAAAAGAGATTGTTAATCATCATCATGGCAATTTTCACCTTTGCCACAGTGTTAGCAGGGTGTAGCTCTAACCAAAAAACAGCTACAACTGCAACAGACAGCGGAGCTCCTGTTGAAATTACATTCTGGCATGCAATGGGCGGTGCCGGCGGCGAAGCCATTAACAAAATGGTAGAAAACTTTAACAATTCCCAAAAGAAAGTACATGTTACTGCACAGTTCCAAGGTACGTATGATGAAGCTATCAATAAATTAAAGAGTTCTGCCAAAGGAAATGCAGGTCCTGATGTGATGCAAGTATACGATATCGGAACTCGTTTCATGATCGATAGCGGTTACGCTGTTCCTATGCAAAAACTAATTGACGAGCAAAAATTTGATACTTCTTCTTTAGAACCAAATTTACTTGCTTATTACACAGTAGATAAGAAATTATATTCAATGCCTTTTAACTCTTCTACACCTATTATGTATTACAACAAAACAGCATTTAAAGAAGCTGGCTTAGATCCTGAAAAAGCTCCAAAAACTTTCGATGAATTAATTGACACTGCAAATAAATTAACGAAGAAAAATGGCGATAAAGTAGAACGTAACGGCTTAGGATTGGCATCTTATGGTTGGTTCTTTGAACAATTACTTGTTAAACAAGGCGCTAACTTTGCTGACAATGGTAACGGTCGTACTGACAAAGCAACAAAAGTTGAATTCGATACAAACGGTGCTGGACAAAAAGTATTTGATTCTTGGAAAAAATTATATGACAGCGGTGCTGCTGTGAACTTAGGCCGCAAAACAGACGATACAAAGAGCGCATTTATCGCTGGTAAAGTTGCGATTACAATGGATTCTACTGCATCTTTAAAAGACATCATGAAGGGTGTAGGCGATCGTTTTGAAATTGGAACAGCTTACCTTCCAACTGTAGATCCGAATAAAAACGTAGGGGTATCTATCGGCGGTGCATCTCTATGGGCAATGGATAAGAAAGATGATGCAAAACAAAAAGCAGCATTCGAATTTATTAAATATATGGTATCGCCTGAACAACAAGCATTCTGGAGTCAAAGCACAGGTTACTTTGCTGTAACGAAGAAAGCATATGACATCCAATCTGAGAAAGATTATTTACAAAAGTATCCACAATTCCAAACAGCAATCAATCAATTACATGATTCACCAAAAACAGCTACAGGTGCTCTTCTCGGTGTATTCCCAGAAGCTCGTCAAACAGTTGAATTGAATCTTGAAAAAATGATTAAAGGTGATTCATCATCTACACAAGCAATGCAAGATGCAGCAAAAACAATCAATACTGCAATTACAAACTACAACAAAACGAATGTAAAATAAATAATGTATAGGAAGAAGCTCCTGAGAAATCAGGAGCTTTCTTTAATGTGGTTGTGTAAGACTATTTGTAACTCGTGCTATTAAACTGTCACAGAAACCGCTTGTATCTTCTATGTCTCCGGTAAGCACCTATTCCTTTCTCATATCATGGCTCCCACATAATTCCCCCTTTTTCACTAAAAATGTATACATGTTGCAAAGTACATGGGAAGTTTAAAATCTTTTTTCTTCAAATTTGCTATACTTTTAGGATGATTTGTTTTATTTTGTATAGGGAACATTATGTTTATTCTTGGAATTGTAGCGTGAAAAGCAAGCGCACGTTACGTACAATCCACGAGATGGTTTAGAAATTTTCCCGATTACCAAGTAACTTCATAACGCAGTTGATGAAGCTCATTGGTGATTTATTGAAATAGAGGAGGAACACTTATATGAGATTTGATGAAGCATACTCAGGAAATGTATTTATAAAAAGTCACCCCAATTATGAGGAATCAGAAGTTGTCATTTACGGGATGCCGATGGACTGGACGGTTAGCTTTCGACCAGGCTCTCGTTTTGGTCCAGCACGTATTCGTGAGGTTTCTGTTGGCCTTGAGGAATACAGCCCATATATGGATCGTGAACTTGATGAAGTGAAATATTTCGACGCAGGCGATATTCCATTGCCGTTTGGTAATCCGCAGCGCAGCATTGATATGATTGAAGAGTATATCGATGGATTACTTGCTGATGGGAAGTTCCCGCTTGGACTCGGCGGCGAACATTTGGTGACATGGCCGGTTATTAAGGCGATGTACAAAAAATATCCGAACCTTGCGATTATACATATGGATGCACACACTGATCTTCGCGATTCGTATGAGGGGGAAGCACTTTCTCACAGTACACCGATTAAAAAGGCGTGCGATTTAATCGGACCGAAAAATGTGTATTCATTCGGGATTCGTTCCGGCATGAAGGAAGAGTTTGACTGGGCAAAGGAAGTCGGTATGCCATTGTTTAAATTCGATGTGTTAGAACCACTTAAGCGTGTATTACCAGAATTAGCAGGGCGTCCTGTTTATGTTACGATTGATATCGATGTATTAGATCCCGCTCATGCACCTGGAACGGGAACGCTTGAAGCGGGGGGCATTACCTCGAAAGAATTGTTAGCATCTCTCGTTGCCATAGCAAACTCTAATATTCAAGTAGTAGGGGCAGATGTGGTAGAGGTTGCACCTGTCTATGATCATAGCGAGCAAACACCGATTGTAGCTAGCAAGCTTGTCCGCGAAATTTTACTTGGATTTGTTCAAAAGGGATAATCGGAAATAGAAGAAGAGACCGCCGGGTGCAGGGTGCAAAGGCGGTCTCCTTTTGTATGAAAACAAAGACGCACGGCATTTTTTTTGATATGATAAAAGAAGTGTGCATATAGAAGAAAGTAAGAAAGGTGTGCCATAAGTGAACGCGCAAAGCATCCCGATTCAAGTCAAATTTGTTACTGAAATTCATGATGGACCGCGCAAGGAAACTATTGCATTTGAAACAATTGGTCTATACTATGATAAGGGTCAAACAACATATGTTACGTTTCAAGAGCCAAATGACCAGGGTGAAGTGAAAACCATGCTGAAAATTAAGCAAGATGAAGTAATAATTACCCGCGCAGGCGCTGTAGTAATGCGGCAAATTCATAAAAAGGGGCAGCTTACAACTGGTACTTATGAAAGTCAGCTTGGTAGCTTTTCGTTGCAAACCAAAACAGACAATGTTCATTTTGAATGGTCGGAGAAAAACCGAAAGGGACAGCTGTTTCTAACATATGCCTTGCAAATTCAGGAAAATAATGCAGGAAGATATGCAATCACGATTACGTTTAAGGAGGAGATAAAATGAATTCTCTCGAGCAAATCAAGGACTTAATTAAAGAAGAAATTACAACTGCTATCGTACAGGCAGGCTTAGCTACAGAAGAACAAATTCAACAAGTTATTTTAGAAATTCCGAAAGACAAAGCAAACGGTGATTATTCTACGAATGCAGCGATGCAGCTTGCACGTATTGCCAAAAAAGCACCTCGTATGATTGCAGAGGAAATCGTTACTCACTTTAATAAAGAAAAAGCGTCTGTCGAAAAGATTGAAGTTGCAGGACCAGGCTTTATCAATTTTTACATGAATAATAGCTATTTAACTGATTTAATTCCTACGATTCTAGAAGCAGGAGATTCATATGGCAGCAGTAAATCTGGAAATGGACAACGGGTTCAAGTAGAGTTCGTATCAGCTAACCCAACAGGCGATCTTCATCTCGGGCATGCCCGCGGCGCAGCAGTCGGTGACACTTTATGTAATGTTCTTGCAAAGGCTGGCTATGACGTATCTCGTGAATATTATATTAACGATGCCGGTAATCAAATTCATAATTTAACGAAGTCTGTAGAAGCACGCTATATGCAAGCACTTGGACTAGATAAGGACATGCCAGAAGATGGCTACCACGGCGTAGATGTGAAAAACATCGGCGCGAAGCTTGCTGAAACATACGGCGATCATTATATGAAAGTGGAAGAAGAGGAACGGTACAGTTTCTTCCGTGAACATGGGCTACAGCTAGAGCTAGCAAAGCTACAAAAAGACTTAGATAGCTTCCGTGTACACTTTGACGTATGGTTTTCTGAAACTTCATTATACAAAAACGGTAAAGTTGCCGAAGCACTTGCTGATTTGAAAGAGCGCGGCGAAATTTATGAAATGGACGGTGCAACTTGGTTCCGCTCTACTACATACGGCGACGACAAAGACCGTGTTTTAATTAAACAAGACGGTTCGTATACCTATCTAACACCAGACATTGCGTATCACCGTGACAAAATCGAACGCGGCTTTACAAAGCTTATTAATGTGTGGGGAGCCGATCATCATGGCTACATCCCTCGTATGAAAGCGGCCATTCAAGCACTTGGACACAATAAAGATACGTTAGAAGTGGAAATTATCCAAATGGTGCAATTGTACCAAAACGGAGAAAAAGTGAAGATGAGCAAACGGACAGGGAAGGCCGTTACACTTCGTGAATTGATGGAAGAGGTTGGCGTTGATGCGATGCGTTATTTCTTTGCGATGCGTAGTGCCGATTCCCATCTCGACTTCGATATGGACCTTGCCGTTTCAAAATCAAACGAAAATCCAGTTTTCTATGCGCAGTACGCTCATGCACGCGTATGCAGTATTCTTCGCCAAGGCGAAGAACTTGGCCTGCATACATCTGGAAAAGCAAACTATTCGTTCGTTTCTACCGAAAAAGAATACGACCTATTGAAAAAACTCGGCGAATACCCAGCAGCCATTGCAGAAGCTGCAAACAAACGGATTCCGCACCGCATAACAAATTATGCATATGACCTATCCTCTGCACTTCACAGCTTCTACAACGCAGAAAAAGTATTAGATAAGGAACATCTAGAAAAAAGTCAAGCACGCTATGACTTAATGAAAGCCGTTCAAATCACCTTGCACAGTGCACTATCAATAATTGGTGTATCAGCTCCTGAAAAAATGTAATCGTATTTTGAGAAAAAGCTTCGTTTTCCAAGGGGAAACGAAGCTTTTTTTATGGAATCGGTAGAGGGGGATGCGAGCGGAACCCCAGGGGAAAGCAACCTTCTGAGCGGATCAGAAGCAAATGTGAGTGGAAAACCCGAGGATGCGATCGAAAAAATAGAAGAAGCGATCGGAAAAGGGGCAACTACGAGCGGAAAGATAGAAGAAGTAATCGGATAAAGGCGGTACCCTAAGGTTTAACGGCGGAAGGAAGAAGAATAGCGGCGGGAACCGATCATTTAACGGCGGATCGCCAGGATAGAAGAAAAAAAGAGAAGAGAAAGAAGAAAATAAAGGCGGTGCCCCAAGGTTTAACGGCGGAAAGAAGAAGAATAACGGCGGTCCGACAAGATAGAAAAAAAACGAACCCGCAAAGGATTCGTTTTTCTTCTACTTACAACTCCGTTAATACGATCGGTTCGCCTCTTGTTACGACAATTGTATGTTCACATTGTGCAACTGGGCTTCGGTCCGGTGTGACGAACGTCCAGCCATCCCCTGATTCCACGATGTACGTTGCACCGTTTGCAACGAATGGTTCAACGGCAAGGACGAGGCCGTCTTTCAATAGCTTGTTATCTAATGGGTCAAAATAATTGAGGACATTTTCAGGTGCTTCATGAAGGCTTTGACCGATACCGTGACCTGTTAGGTTCTCAATAATAGTAAGACCTTTCTTTCTTGCAGAGTTCATAACTGCACGCCCGATTTGATTTTGTCTAGCGCCAGCTCTCGCTTTTTTGATGCCAGCCCAAAATGCATCTACAGCTGCTTGACATAGCTTTTCCTTCAGTTCATCGTGGCCGAGAACGAACGAAATACCCGTATCTGCATAGTATCCGTCAAGTGCTGCGGATACGTCGACATTTACGATATCGCCTTCTTGTAAGACGCGGTCTCCTGGCATCCCGTGCGCGACTTCTTCGTTTACGCTAATGCAGGTTACGCCAGGAAAATCATACTCTTGCATCGGTGCAGAGATGGCGCCGTGCTCATCGAGTACGCTTTTTCCAATCAAGTCAAGCTCTTTTGTTGTCATACCGGGCTTTGCTTGCTTTTTCATTTCTTCGCGTGCTAATGCCACGATCCGTCCGATTTTTCGTAATCCTTCTAAATCCTTTTCATTTTGAATAATCATTTTGACACTTCCTTCTCGTAGGTATCCTCAAATGATAGTAACACTTTTCCTCATTTACTTCAAAAAAAATCATGACTATTGTCATCTTAATCCGGTGACATTCCTTACTGTTATGGAAAATGTATCCATCATAGAATGGAACTATAACCTGGAGGTGGAACATGGAAAAGATAATTGAAGTGAAGCAGATTACAAAGCGGTTTAAGGATAAAGTTGCCGTGCAGAATGTTTCGTTTTCGATTGAAAAAGGAACAGTAACTGCAATTTTGGGTCCGAACGGTGCAGGGAAGACGACGATGATCTCGCTGTTGCTTGGTCTACTTACGCCCACAGAAGGAATGGTTGAGATGTTTGGTAAAAATCCAAAGGCTGTTCGCCAGCAGCTTGGAGCGATGCTGCAGGAGGTCAGTCATATGGATGGAGTAACGGTAGGAGAAACAATTGAACTGTTCCGTAGCTATTATGAAGCGCCCCTTCTAAAGGATGAGCTGCTGCGTCTTGCCGATTTAGAAGCAGAGGAGAAGAAAATGGCAGATAGCTTGTCGGACGGGCGAAAACGCCGCCTCGGCTTTGCGCTTGCTCTTACTGGAAATCCGGATATTCTCTTCTTAGATGAACCCACGGTAGGGATGGATATTACGTCGAGAAAGCATTTTTGGGATGAAATTCGTCAGTTGGCGAAAGAAGGAAAGACAATTATTTTAACGACGCACTATTTGGAGGAAGCGGACCAATTGGCAGATCGCATTATATTATTTACAAACGGAAGCATTGTTGCGGATGGTACCCCTGAAGAAATGAAGGCGAGAATTACGAAGAAGTCTGTGACTGCATCGATGAAAGAGCCCATTCCGGTTTCCTTGCTTGCATCGATTCCACATGTGTCTGATGTAGTAGTGAAAGGAACGCGCATTTCTTTCGTGACGAACGATACGGATGCGGTACTGAGGGCCATATTTGAACGAAAATTAAATATTTACGATATCGATGTAGAGCGCGGTAAATTAGATGAGGCGTTTGAGCAAATTGTGGAACAAACAAAGGAGGAGGTTATATGAATGCGATGATGATGCAATGTAAAGTGGAGGTAATGAGAACGTTTCGGAATAGAAGATTTATCTTTGCTTCCCTCGTGATGCCGATTTTATTTTATTACCTTTTTACGAATATGGTGACAGGGGGAAATGCGGATGCAACCTGGAAGGAGCATTATCTCGTATCGATGGCTGCCTTTAGTGTCATCGGAACGGCTATCAATACGCTCGGGCTTCGGCTCGTTCAGGAAAATTCACAAGGCTGGTCTCGTCTTATGCGAATTACGCCGCTCCCAAATGGGGTGTACGTGGCAGCAAAAATGATTGCACAGTCGCTTGTGAATGCCCTTTGTATTATTGTTGTGTTTGTAGCTGGGTTTTTGATTAATCACATTCAACTGAGCATGTGGCAATGGGTTTCAAGCTTTTTCTGGATTTTAATCGGTGCCATGCCATTTTTAGCTCTCGGGACGGTTATTGGGACGATGAAGAAAATTGACACTGCATCTGCGGTAGCAAATATTTTGTATTTAAGCATCTCTATGCTCGGCGGATTATGGATACCGCTTGAAATTTTCCCAACTACGCTGCAAACAATTGGGAAGATTCTGCCGACATACTCATTTGGCAATGGTGCTTGGAATATCGTAGACGGAAAGGCACCAGATCTAGGTAACGCTGCTCTGTTGGCAGGATATCTCGTTGTATTCGTCGTATTATCCATCTATATAAGAAAAAGACAGGAAGCGGTGTAATTGGGAGAAAAGTTCAGATTGTTCCCGGAGAAGTATGGATATTTTCCGTATATATGGCTTATCTATCTCGTGTTTCCGATTCGATATTTAATGCTTGAAACGGATGTAAAAAGAATTGTCGGCTATTTGTTGCTGGCAATTTTTGTTGTGTCATATCGACAAGCGTATGCAACGACGAAAACCTTTGAAATCTGGCTATTGTTACACATTGGGATTATCTTTATCTATTCCACCTTTTACAATATTAATTATTTGTTTATGAATTTTTATGCTGCTTCTTTTATAAGTTACGCTCGCACGAAAACACGCTATTTACAGCTATATGCTATTTTTGTCATAGCTGTAATTACGCCGTTTTTCTTTACACTGGATACATGGGTTAATCAAGATATTTATTATATGCTTCCCTTTATTGTGTTAATGATGGTGTTTCCTTTCGGGATGCGCATGCAGGTGAAGCGTCGGCAGCTTGAAAATGAACTACATGCGGCAAACGTACAAATTAACGAGCTTGTGAAACGCGAGGAGCGGCAGCGAATTGCGAGGGATCTTCATGATACGCTCGGTCATACGCTATCACTGCTTACGTTAAAGAGCCAGCTCGTTGAACGAGTCGCAGCAAGTGATCCAGACCGTGCCAAGCAGGAGGCAAGGGAAATTCAAATGATTTCGCGCACTGCCCTTAAACAAGTGCGCCAACTTATTGCGGATATGCGCAGTAGTTCGATTCAGGAGGAGATGGCTCAGGCAAAGGGAATCTTGCAGGCGGCAGGGATTACATGTACGTATGAAGAGGAAGGGGAGCAACAGCTTCCTTCGCTATTGCAAAATACGATAAGCATGTGCTTGCGTGAGGCTGTAACTAACGTTGTGAAGCATAGCAAGGCGTCCAGATGCGAGATAAAAATCGAACAGGAGAAGAGTCAAATTCTACTTACGGTTAACGACAACGGGATTGGGATTCAGGAGAACGACGGAGCAGGCAATGGGATGAAAGGGATGCAGGAGCGACTTAGCTTTCTAGATGGGACGCTGACTTGTTCTACAGGGGAAACCGGAACATGTCTGATTTGCTCGGTTCCACTTGTCATTCGCGGAAAGGAAAGGAATCGAATATGATTACGATTATGATTGCAGAGGACCAACGAATGCTAAGGGGCGCACTTGGGGCGTTGTTGGATTTGGAGGATGATTTGCAGATCATCGGGCAGGCCGCAAATGGGGAAGAAGCGATGGATAGGATGCGAGCCCTGCAGCCGGATGTATGTATTCTGGATATTGAAATGCCGATTTTTAGCGGATTAGATGTTGTTGAAACGATGAAAAAGGAAGCCTTCTCTTGCAAGACAATCATTCTGACGACTTTTGCAAGACCGGGTTACTTTGAACGTGCGATGAAGGCGGGGGTAGATGGCTATTTGCTAAAGGATAGTCCGATTGAGGATCTAGCCAATTGCATTCGCAATGTGATGAAAGGAAAGCGGGAAATTTCTCCCGATTTAATGTTTGGTCTGTGGCAGGAGGAAAATCCTCTCACGGACCGAGATAAGGAATTGCTCATGCATGCAAGGGAAGGCTATACGACAGAGGAAATCGCAAAAAAATTGCATCTGTCACCAGGCACAGTGCGCAATTATATGTCGGACATCTTGAACAAGCTTCAGGTGCGCAATCGCATCGAGGCGATTGCCAGGGCGGAGGAAAAGGGCTGGATGTAGTGGTTCAAAAAAAGAGCGAATCACCATGAAAAAGGATGATCCGCTCACTTTTATTAAGCAAATGCTTTGCCGCTAATTGATAAATTGCCATTCCTTGCTTCTAGCAATTTCCATACGTAATCTGAGGCTATAGGCTTGCTGACAATAAATCCTTGAATTTGATCGCATTTTTCTTTATCAAGAAATGACCACTGTGAGTCGTTTTCGACGCCTTCTGCGATGACGGTGAGGCGCAAGTTTTTTGCCATGGTGATGATGGTTGATACAATGGCTGCTTCTTGTGGATTGTTTTCGATTTCTCGAATGAACTCACGCGCGATTTTTAATGTATGAATTGGATATTTTGTTAAGTAGGACAAGGACGAGTAGCCGGTTCCAAAGTCATCAATGGAGATTTTTACTCCGATTTCATGAAAGCTTTGTAGCTTACGTATGACCTGTTCTTCTTTATTCATGGCCACGCCTTCTGTAATTTCTAAATCTAAATACTCAGGTGGCAGTTTTGTTTCTTGTAGCGTTTTTGCTACGAGCTGGACGAGATTTGGTTGTTTAAATTGCATGGGTGAAAGATTGACACCAACTTTTAGTTTATATCCATGTTCGTGCCATAGTTTTGCCTGTTTGCAAGCTGTTTGCAGCACCCATTCGCCAATTGGTACAATGAGTCCTGTTTCCTCTGCCAATGGAATAAAACGAGCAGGGGAAACCATACCGAATTTTGGATGGTTCCAACGAAGTAGTGCCTCAAATCCGATAATCTGATTCGATTTGACATCTACTTGTGGCTGATAGTGAAGAATCAGCGCATGTTCCTGCAATGCTTTGTTAAGCTCTCCTTCTAAGAAGTGCCGTTCATCTTCGACGTCGCTCATTTCAGAAGAGTAAAACATAAATTTATTTTTCCCGCTTGATTTCGAACGGTACATGGCAATATCTGCGTGCTTCATCAGCTTCGTTACATTCGTCCCGTGGGAAGGGTAAAGCGCAATTCCCATACTAGGCGTAATTTTTAGTTCATGATCGCGAATATGAAAAGGTTCGTTTAGCGCATCAAGAATTCGCTCTGCTACATGAACGACGGTTTTCTTTGAGAATACATCGGTTAGAAGAACAGTAAATTCATCTCCGCCCTGTCTTGCCACAACATCCTTGGAACGTAAGGATGTTTGTAATCTTTTTCCTACTTCGACAAGTAATAAATCCCCTATATCATGCCCAAGACGATCGTTAATTTTCTTAAATCGGTCTAAATCAATGAAAAGAACAGCAGCCATTGTTTCCCGTTTGTTTGCCGTGATGAGCGAATCATCGAGACACTCTGCAAACCTTCTTCGATTGGCGAGTCCAGTTAAGGCATCATGAAATGCCATATGTTCGATTTGGCGTTGGTTTTGTTTTAATTCAGTTGTATCTTTTGCTATGCCGTACATTCCGATTGTTCGATCTCCAACAACTGTTGGAATGAGAGTGATGTGTAGAAAGGAATACAAATTTTCTGATCGAATTGCTCGGGCTTCGAACGTCTGCAGCAGCCCTTTTTTTGCCTGACGCATATGATCACGCGTTATATATTGATCGTCTTCTATAATGAAATTTAAGAAGGATTGTCCTTGTAATTGCTTTTGATTGTGTCCAAGTAACATCATGCACGATTTATTTGCCATTTGGAAATTCCCGCTCACATCTAATGAAAATACAGCGTCGGGATGATCTTCAAATAGGGAGCGATATTGCTGTTCCTGCTTCGCTAAAACATGAATGCCTTCATCCACCTTTTCTTCCAATTTCTCATTTAATCGGTAATAGGTTTGCAACAGTTTTTTGTTATCCTGCCAGAGAAGAAATTGTCGAATCATTAGCAAAATGATGGCTAATCCTAACCCAGGAAGAAGGTTTTTTTCATTTGATATGTCTTGGTATACCAAATCAAAAACTATGAAAATAGAAACATACGGCAAATACAGTCTTACATAATCAATTTTATTATCTGGTAGCTCGTCAGTAGAAGTATGTTCTGAAACATACCCGCCTTCTGTAAACATGGAACCGACAATCCCGATGCATAAAACCGAGAAAACGTGAATTATTACACCAATCTCAGGTCCAATTATTATGTTTTGAAGATATTCATAAAAATAGAAGTAATCAAACAAGAGTGGCGCTGCGAATCCTACAACTAGCAACTTTCTGGATAGTAAGGGAAGCTCCTTGGAATAACGATATACACTAAAACTTCCGTACAGTGCCATAGAAAGAGAGATAAAATAAAGACTTATCATGGTAGCATTCATTTGTAGAGTGGGTTGCTTGATAGTATCTAAAATCCAAGATGAAATCAAATAAAAGCTTACGATAATAATGAATACTGCATCAAATAGAAATTGCAGGACGAAGATCAGTCTGTTTTTTTTAACAATCTTGCTTGCAAATGCTAGAAAATAAAGAAAGTATGGAAAGATAAAAAAAGGAAATAAATGATGGCTAAAATACATTTCTTTATGAGCAAATAATAACGAAGGAAGTGCCAATCCTTCACTTACGTAAAACGATAGGGTTGCAAGCAATAGCAGTAGCCAAAATAGATGATCTTTTTTGCCTTTTCTAAAGGCTTGAAAAAGCCAAACACCGGCAACGATAGAAGCAACTTGCAAGAAAAGAAAGGTTACCACGGAACGAGCATTATAATTTGAATAAAATATTACATGCATGAGAAAAATGCTGCAAAAAAATCCAGCAAGTACGAGTATATATTTATTTGCCAAAGACATAGAAGTCTCCCCTTCTTCAATAAGGCCTATACTCATAAATAATATTATAGAAAAGTAAATATAACGTTAAAAGAATATTATATTTGGTTTAAGTATAGTGAAATTTAGATGTATAAAATTAGTGATTAATGGAATGTAACCACTATTTATTCTCAAAAAATCATATTTTCTTCTTTAAAGAAAGGGAGAAATAAGTGTGGCAATCCATTCTTTCCATTTTAAATGAAAGGGTAATGAGTGTAAGTCTTTTTCAGAAATAAGCCGAGAATGCTGTAAATCCTGTTTGCATTTTTCTTTAATAGAAGTGATAAAAGCAGGGTCATAAATGAGACAGTTCATCTCATGATTTAAGAATAAGCTTCGTAGGTCAAAATTTGCCGTGCCAATGTCACAGATAGAATGATCGATAAGCACGATTTTGGCGTGATAGAAACCGTTTGTATATTGATACAATTTACATCCCGCATGATGAAGTCCCCGTAAATAACGAAGACGTGCCTCACGAACGAAAGGATGATCTGCCTTTTCTGGTACGAGAATAGTAATGTGCACGCCGCGCTTTGCTGCGAGAAGCAAGGATTTCTGCAATTTCGTACCTGGTATAAAGTAAGGTGTCCCAATGAAAATTTCGTGCTTTGCTTGCTCAATTAGTTCGAGAAAGGTTGTTTGTAAAAAGGCTCCGTCAGTTGGAATGAAACGATGACAAATGTTTCCTTTTTTTATTTCAGGATAGTAAGTTTTGTTCTGAATAAGATTTTCCTTTGTCTCATCGCGCCAATCGTGGAGAAATTGTTCTTGTAAATCACATACACCTTCCCCTACTAAACGTAGATGATAATCACGCCACTTCCCTAAATTTCGGTCATGTCCTAAGTATTCTTCTCCAATATTAAAACCACCTATATAGCCAATTTTGCCATCCAGAATGGCTAGCTTACGATGATTGCGTTCATTCATGGAATAAAACAAAAAGGGGGGCTTAATGAGATGGCAAAAGGAAAAATGAACACCACTTTCCCTCATATGACGAATGCTATTGCTAGATAGGCGATTGCTTCCAATTCTGTCTAGCAATAGTCGAACCTCGACTCCCTGTTCTGCCTTTTGTTGAAGTAACTGTAGAAAGGAGGAGCTGATTTCGTCATTTTTTACGATAAAGAACAAGATATGGATGTGATGCGTTGCTTGTTTTATGTCATGAAATAGCTGCTTATACAGCAGGGATCCGTCTGTAAATGTTTGAAAATCACTTTGTCGTAGCGGCATAGTACGGCGTTGCAACCCTCGTACATGCATTCGTCTTCCTAACCAAAAATCGAAGTATGCCCATAAGACTAAGGTAAGGAAGAGGAAGAAAAAACCCATCGTTAATCCCTCCCATTTCATTCTTAGCCTAGTTTCCACAATTTTTACAAAAAAAATTCGTCAATATATGGATAAAAGCATTGACTGAACGCTCGCTCATTCATTATGATAGATATAGAAGAAAATTAAGAAAATTCCAATGTTTCTATTTTTTTCTAAATAAGGAATTCGCGAATTCTATTCTAATCATAGCTAGAAAGGGGATAGAAGATGAACTACTTGCTTTTGTTAAATTGGATCGCATTTGTTGCAATAACGGTTTATGGTGTATATCTATTCGTCTACCTCGTTCAAACAAGGATGGCCTTTATTAAACTCGGAAGAAAGGTCGAATTTGACAATAGGCTGAAAGAACGATGGGAACGCTTGAAAACGAATGTGTTTGGACAGAAAAAATTGTTAAAGGACAAGAAAAGCGGCACGATTCACGTTATGTTTTTCTATGGTTTTATTCTCGTTCAATTTGGAGCTATTGATTTCATATGGAAAGGTCTCGCACCTGGTCATCACATACCTCTCGGACCGATCTACCCTGCCTTTACATTCTTCCAAGAAATTATCACACTTATTATTTTACTTGCTGTATACGGAGCGTTTTACAGACGCTATGTTGAAAAGCTTGTTCGTCTCAAACGCAATTTTAAATCCGGCCTCGTCCTCATTTTTATTGGCGGATTGATGATCTCTGTTTTGCTCGGTAATGCTGCTGGCCTTATCTGGCATGGAGAAGGGCTGACATGGAGTGAGCCAATCGCCTCATTATTGGCCATTGCATTAGCTGGAATGGGAACATTTGGTTCTACTGTTTTATTCTACATAGCATGGTGGATTCACCTTCTCCTCTTGCTCACTTTTTTAGTGTACGTGCCTCAATCGAAGCACGCTCATTTAATAGCTGGTCCTGTAAACGTTTTCTTTAGTCGGTTAACGAATCCTGGAAAGCTAGAAAAAATTGATTTTGAAGATGAAACGCAGGAGTCCTACGGTGTAGGAGCAATTCAAGATTTTAAGCAGACGCAGCTAATTGATTTGTATGCGTGTGTAGAATGTGGACGCTGCACAAGTATGTGCCCTGCAACTGGAACAGGAAAAATGCTTTCTCCAATGGACTTGATTGTAAAGCTTCGAGACCATTTAACGGAAACAGGAGCTGCTGTGACATCGCGCACGGCTTGGGTACCATCCTTTGTGTTTCCAAATCAAGTACAAGTGGGAGCCGGTAGTCAGGAAACTGCAGCTAGTCTGCAAACACCGCAATTGATCGGTGAGGTTATTACGGAATCAGAGATATGGGCGTGTACTACTTGTCGTAATTGTGAGGATCAGTGTCCGGTTATGAATGAGCACGTGGATAAAATTATCGATCTTCGGCGTTATCTTGTCTTAACCGAAGGAAAGATGGATCCAGATGCGCAGCGGGCGATGACAAACATTGAACGACAAGGTAACCCGTGGGGACTGAACCGGAAGGAACGCGAAGCATGGCGCGATATGCGGGAAGATGTTTCGATTCCTACTGTGAAAGAAATGGCAAAAGCAGAAGAGGAATTTGAATATATGTTTTGGGTGGGTAGCATGGGCTCCTACGACAATCGCAGCCAGAAAATCGCACTCTCTTTTGCCAAGCTCATGAATGAGGCCGGTGTGAAATTTGCCATTCTCGGAAATAAGGAAAAGAACTCGGGTGACACGCCAAGACGTTTAGGAAATGAATTTCTGTTTCAAGACATGGCGGCAAAAAACATCGAAGAATTTGAGAAAGCTGGCGTTACGAAAATCGTGACGATTGATCCGCATGCTTATAACACGTTTAAAAATGAATATCCAGATTTCGGCTTACAAGCAGAAGTGTTCCATCATACGGAGCTGCTTGCAAAGTGGGTGCAGGAAGGCAAATTAACGCCAAAGTATGAAGTAAACGAAACGGTTACGTATCATGACTCCTGCTACTTGGGCCGCTACAACGAAGTATACGAAGCGCCGCGCTCTGTTTTAAAAGCGATTCCAGGTGTGACGCTTGTGGAAATGGAGCGTAACCGGTCCACGGGAATGTGCTGCGGTGCAGGCGGAGGTCTTATGTGGATGGAGGATTCTGCGGGAACACGGATTAATGTGGCGAGAACCGAGCAAGCTCTTGCAGTGAATCCAAGCATCATTAGCACAGGCTGCCCGTATTGCCTCACGATGATGACGGATGGCACGAAGGCAAAGGAAGTTGAGGAACGTGTTCAAACATTAGATATAACGGAAATATTAGAACGCTCTGTCATAGGGATGCCGCAACAAGAAGAAACAGCCTAACAGGGAGGATTAGATAAAAAAGGGGGAAGGCAAAATGGGGAAAACGGTGATTGTTGGGGCAGCAAGAACGCCGATTGGTAAACTCGGGGGTGTCTTTAAAGATGTTAACCTTGCCAATTTAGGCGGGACGGCGATAAAGGCAGCGGTTGAGAGAGCTGGCATTGATCCCGGCGATGTTGAGGAAGTCATATTCGGGAATGTGGTGCAAGGCGGGCAAGGACAAATTCCGTCTAGACAGGCAGCACGGTGGGCGGGAATCCCATGGGAAACCCGTACGGAAACAATTAATAAAGTATGTGCTTCAGGTATGAGAGCCGTAACGCTTGCTGATCAAATTATTCGATCCGGTGATGAAACCTTACTTATTGCAGGCGGAATGGAATCGATGAGTAGCAGCCCGTATATATTACGAAATGCGCGCTATGGTTACCGAATGGGGCATAGTGAATTGGTTGATTTAAATATTGCGGACGGTTTAACTTGTTCCTTTTCAGGTGTCCATATGGGCATCTACGGAAATGAAGTGGCAAGTCAGGAGCATATTTCACGTGAGGAACAGGATCGCTGGGCATTTCGCAGTCATACGCGAGCAGTGGCGGCGCGAAAAGAAGGCAGATTTGATGAAGAAATCGCTCCCGTTGTCGTACCACAGCGAAAGGGAGAACCGCTTGTCATTAGCCACGACGAGGCGCCGCGTGAGGATACATCGCTTGAAATATTAGCTAAGCTAAAGCCTGTTTTTGGTGCGGATGGAACGATTACGGCAGGAAATGCACCGGGATTAAATGATGGTGCAGCCGCGCTCGTATTAATGAGTGAAGAGCGTGCATGGGCAGAGAAGCGCGATGTTATTGCAACGATTGTTGGGCAGGCATCGGTCGCTATGGAAGCAAAGGATTTCCCTCGGACTCCTGGGTATGCTATCAACAAACTTTTAAAGAAAACAGGTAAGAGGGTGGAAGACATTGATTTATTTGAAATCAATGAAGCTTTTGCCGCTGTATCGCTTACTAGTATTGCAATTGCTGGACTCGATGAAGCGAAGGTAAATATAAACGGCGGAGCAGTTGCGCTTGGTCACCCGATTGGTGCAAGCGGGGCGCGCATTATCGTTTCCCTTATCTATGCATTGAAGCGCCGCGGTGGCGGCCTTGGCATTGCTGCTATTTGCAGCGGCGGTGGACAGGGCGATGCGGTTTTAATTGAAGTGAAGGAATAATTTTGAAAACGACCGGCTCATTTAGACTGAAAATGAGCCGGCTATAATTCTATTACTATTTGAAAGGAATGAAGAGATGAACGTTCAAACTATATTCGTAATTGGTGCAGGTCAGATGGGGTCTGGAATTGCACAGGTGTGCGCGATGGCAGGGTATCAAGTAACATTGCAGGATTTAAAGCAAGAGCAGTTGGATAAAGGATTGGCAACGATTACGAAGAATCTCTCCCGCCAAGTAGCAAAAGAGCGCATGACAGAGGAGGAAAAAACAGCGGCTTTAGCGCATATTTCTCCTACACTCGACATTGAAGATGCAAAAACAGCGGATCTCGTCATTGAAGCCGCTATCGAACGAATGGATATTAAAAAACAAATTTTCACGAAGCTTGATGAAATTACGCCGCCACATACGATTCTAGCATCGAATACATCATCGCTTCCGATTACAGAATTGGCAGCTGTTACAAAGCGTCCGGAGCAAGTGATCGGGATGCACTTTATGAACCCGGTTCCGGTTATGAAGCTAGTAGAGGTTATTCGCGGATTGGCTACGACGGATGAAGTGTATCAAACGATTGAAGATATTACGAAAACAATTGGCAAAGTTCCAGTGGAAGTTAATGATTTTCCAGGATTTATCTCGAATCGTATTTTGCTTCCGATGATCAACGAGGCAATTTATACCTTGTATGAGGGCGTTGCATCGAAGGAAGCAATCGATGATGTTATGAAGCTTGGCATGAATCATCCGATGGGTCCTCTTACGCTAGCTGATTTTATCGGACTAGATACATGTTTATATATTATGGAAATTCTTCATGAGGGATTAGGCGATAGCAAGTATCGTCCGTGTCCGTTGCTTCGGAAATATGTAAGTGCGGGATGGCTTGGTAAGAAATCAGGTCGAGGCTTTTACGTATACGAAGGGTAAAATTATTAATCTAGTAAGCGAGGTGAGGCGATTGCAGCTAACGTTTACAGAAGAACAAGTGATGATGCGTTCGATGATACGCGAATTTGCAGAAAATGAAATTTCCCCGTGGATTCCGCGGATGGAGCAAGGGGAATTTCCGAGGCCTTTGCTTCGCAAAATGGGAGACCTCGGTCTGATGGGAATCCCGATTCCGCAGCAATATGGCGGTGCCGAGATGGATTTCATTTCCTACATTTTAGCCATTAATGAACTATCACGTGTGAGTGCCACGATCGGAGTTATTCTTGCAGTACACACTTCAGTAGGCACGAATCCGATTCTGTACTTTGGAACGGAGGAACAAAAGCAAGCGTATATCCCGCGGCTTGCAAAGGGCGAATATTTAGGCGCTTTTGCTTTAACAGAACCTAGTGCGGGTTCTGATGCAGGTAGCTTAAAGACGCGCGCTAAGCAAGTAGAGAATGGCTATGTTCTATCTGGTTCGAAAGTATTTATTACAAATGGTGGTGAGGCGGATACTTATATCGTTTTTGCATCCACAAATCCAGAAGCTGGAACGAATGGTATTTCCGCTTTTATCGTCGAAAAGGGCACGCCGGGTTTATCGATTGGGAAGGATGAACACAAAATGGGGTTAGCTGGATCACGCACAGTGCAGCTAACGTTTGAAGAGATGTTCGTTCCTTCCGCGCAGCTGCTTGGTAAGGAAGGGCAAGGATTTAAAATCGCGATGGCAAATCTGGATGTAGGGCGAATAGGCATTGCAGCCCAAGCGCTTGGCATCGCTGAGGCGGCGCTGCATGATGCAACGCAATATGCAAAAGAGCGTCATCAATTTGGTAGACCGATTATGAATCAGCAAGGGGTTGCTTTTATGATAGCTGATATGGCAACACGCGTGGAAGCTGCTCGCCTTCTTGTCTATCAGGCCGCTTCGCTTCGCGCGCAAAATGCCCCGTGCGGCAAGGAGGCTTCGATGGCAAAACTGTTTGCTTCAAGGGCGGCAGTAGATGTTTCCATTGCTGCGATCCAGGTCTTTGGCGGTTATGGCTATACGAAGGATTATTCGGTAGAACGGTATTTCAGAGATGCAAAAGTATGCGAGATCTATGAAGGAACAAGTGAAATTCAGCAAGTCGTTATTAGTAAATATTTAATTAATCGATAAAAAATGAGGAGGAATTAATAATGCAATTTAAATTAACGGAAGAACATGAAATGATTCGAAAAATGGTACGTGATTTTTCAAATAATGAAGTGGCACCATCAGCAGCAGAACGTGATGAGGAAGAACGATTTGACCGAGCAATTTTTGATCAAATGGCGGGGCTTGGCTTAACAGGTATTCCATGGCCTGAGCAATACGGCGGAATTGGTAGTGATTTTTTAGCCTATGTAATCGCAGTAGAGGAATTGTCACGCGTATGTGCCTCTACAGGAGTAACGTTATCTGCTCACACATCACTTGGAGGATGGCCGATTTATAAGTTCGGTACAGAAGAGCAAAAGCAAACGTACTTGCGTCCGATGGCAGAAGGAAAGAAAATTGGTGCCTATGGTTTAACAGAGCCTGGATCTGGTTCTGATGCAGGCGGTATGCGCACACATGCAAAGCGAGACGGCGATTCCTATATTATAAATGGCAGCAAAATCTTTATTACAAATGGCGGCGTTGCGGATGTGTATGTTGTGTTTGCGGTGACCGATCCTACTTCTAAGCATCACGGCACGACTGCCTTCATCGTAGAGAGCAGTACGCCAGGATTTTCTGTAGGAAAGAAAGAAAAGAAAATGGGCATTCGTTCTTCACCTACAACGGAAATTATTTTTGAAGATTGCCGCGTTCCTTTAGAGAATCGTCTTGGTGAAGAAGGAGAAGGATTCAAGGTTGCGATGCAAACGTTAGACGGAGGACGTAACGGGATTGCTGCACAAGCCGTAGGGATAGCTCAAGGTGCATTAGATGCTGCAGTTGCTTATGCAAAGGAGCGCCACCAATTTGGCAAACCAATCATTGCACAACAAGGTATCGCCTTTAAGCTAGCTGAAATGGCAACACAAATTGAAGCAGCTCGTCTCCTAACATACCAAGCAGCATGGTTAGAATCAGCAGGCCTTCCTTATGGAAAGGAATCTGCTATGTCGAAATTATTTGCTGGGGATACGGCTATGAAAGTAACAACGGAAGCGGTTCAGGTGTTTGGTGGTTATGGATATACGAAGGATTACCCAGTGGAACGCTTTATGCGCGATGCAAAGATCACGCAAATTTATGAAGGTACACAAGAAATTCAAAAGCTTGTTATTTCAAGAATGCTTGCAAAATAATAGCTTTATGCTAGAGGGACTCCCGCGTGAAAAAGTGAAGGTGGTGAGGGAATGATGAAGCACAATGTCCACGCATCGGTGAAGGACGAAGGATTAATCGCGCTTCGCCGCGAGCAGATGATTAAAGGCGCGGTGCATCTCTTTAGACAGAAGGGCTTCCCTCGCACAACGACGCGCGAAATCGCGAGGGAGGCGGGCTTTAGCATTGGGACGTTATATGAGTATATACGAACAAAGGATGACATTCTGTACCTTGTGTGCGATAGCATCTATGACAAGGTACGGTCGCGCCTTGATCAGGTCATTTCAATGGAAAAAGGGAACCTAGAGAGCTTGCAGCTAGCAATTGCAAATTATTTTAAAGTAATGGATGAGCTGCAGGAAGAAGTGCTCATTATGTACCAAGAGGTTCGGTTTCTTCCAAAAGAGTCTCTTTCCTATGTAATACAGAAGGAACTTGAAATGGTAGGAATGTTTGAGAATATTTTAACGCAGTGCGCCTTGAATGGAGAGTTTTCGCTAACCGAGCAGGAGATTGCGATGATTGCTCATAACATTTTCGTGCAGGGGCAAATGTGGGGCTTTCGGCGCTGGGTTTTACAAAAGCTTTATACGCTTGAGGAATATACAGATATGCAGACCAATTATTTATTGCATGGCATTCATATGAAATCATAGGGGGAATGAGCATGACACTTGTGGATGTGTATCGTCCTACGAAGAAAGTGCGATTTGTAACAGCTTCTAGTTTGTTTGATGGTCATGATGCATCGATTAATATTATGAGACGTATTCTCCAATCGAGCGGAGCGGAAGTAATCCATCTTGGACATAACCGCTCGGTAGAAGAAATCGTAAACGCTGCGATTCAAGAAGATGTGCAGGGAATAGCGTTGTCCTCTTATCAAGGCGGTCATGTGGAATATTTTAAATATATGTATGATTTGCTGAAGGAACGTGGTGCGAGCCACATCCGTCTTTATGGAGGCGGTGGGGGAGTTATCATTCCTCGTGAAATCGATGAATTACATGCGTACGGCATTGCGAAAATTTTCTCTCCGGAGGACGGAAGAAATTTAGGGTTACAGGGCATGATTAACTACATGCTAAGAGAATGTGATTATGAAACGCCGTTAGATCTAGCACAAATCGAGCAAGCAACAGATTTAAATATGAATACGATTGCAAAGCTCATCACGGTTGCCGAAGATCATATTGGAAAAGGCAATGAATTGCTTCAATATTTGCCCCAAAGAGAAACAAATGCCCCTGTTCTTGGTATTACCGGTACAGGCGGAGCGGGAAAGAGCTCATTAACAGATGAACTCGTTCGCCGCTTCCTGCATGAATGGGACGAAATAAGAATTGCGATTATTAGTATTGATCCGACGAAGCAAAAAACGGGCGGTGCCTTACTAGGGGATCGCATTCGAATGAATAGCATTCATACATCGCGTGTTTATATGAGAAGTCTTGCAACGCGCGAGTCTCGCACAGAGCTTTCACTTGCAATTCAAGATGCCATTTCAGTTGTGAAGGCTGCTGGCTTTGATTTGATCATTGTGGAAACAAGTGGAATCGGCCAAGGGGATGCGGCTATTACCGAGTTTAGTGATCTTAATATGTATGTGATGACGAGTGAATTCGGCGCACCTACGCAGCTTGAAAAAATCGATATGATTGACTACGCCGATATTATTGTTGTTAATAAGTTTGAACGAAAAGGATCAGAAGATGCACTTCGTCAAGTACAAAAGCAATATCAACGAAGCCATATGTTGTTTGAGCTTCCGTTAGAGGAGATGCCGGTATATGGGACGATTGCAAGTCAATTTAATGATGCTGGGACAAATACAGTATTTCTAAAGTTGGTAGAGTTAATCAATCAGAAGGCACATACAAACTGGGAGCCACTTCATATCAAGCCAGGAAAAGTAGAAAAGCAAACGGTTATTATTCCGAATGATCGGCGCTATTACCTCAGGGAAATCGCACAGGCGGTCCGTGGTTATCATAAGCAAACAAACCAGCAAGCCGAACTTGCAGAGCGTCTCTTTCAGCTAGAAGGTGCACTTCATGTAGTAGCGGAGGCAGGGGATGCAGAGACTGCCGAGACTTTACAAAGAATACAAAACAGCTATGAACAAGAGATTTCTAGCGAAGCAAAGAATATTTTACATACGTGGAATGAAGTAAAAGAAGCGTATGCCGCGGATGAATTTGTTGTAAAAGTACGGGATAAAGAAATTCGTACGCCTATTAAGACCATTACATTATCGGGTACGAACATTCCAAAGGTCGTCCTTCCGAAATATAACAATTACGGGGAAATTGTTCGCTGGGTACGAAGTGAAAATGTACCAGGGTCTTTTCCTTATACAGCTGGTGTATTTCCGTTCAAGCGTGCGGATGAAGATCCGAAGCGGCAATTTGCCGGAGAAGGAACGCCGGAGCGAACCAATCGACGTTTCCATTATTTATGTAAGGATGACAATGCAAAACGATTAAGTACTGCGTTCGATTCTGTGACGCTATACGGAGAAGACCCTTCTCATCGTCCTGATATTTTTGGGAAGATTGGAGAAAGCGGAGTGAACGTGTGTACGCTAGAGGACATGAAGAAGCTATATAACGGCTTTGATTTATGTGCTGCCTCTACTTCTGTGTCCATGACGATTAACGGTCCTGCTCCTATTATTCTAGCTATGTTTATGAACACGGCGATTGATCAACAAATCGATATAGAAGAAAAGAAGCTTGGCCGAATCTTAACACAGGAAGAATATGAACAAGTACGGGCGCAAACGCTGAAAACGGTGCGTGGTACGGTGCAAGCGGATATTTTAAAAGAAGACCAAGGGCAAAATACATGTATTTTTTCTACGGAGTTTGCGCTGCGCCTAATGGGAGATATTCAGCAGTACTTTATTGATCATCAAGTGCGTAACTATTATTCGGTTTCTATTTCTGGGTATCACATTGCCGAAGCGGGAGCGAATCCGATTTCCCAGCTTGCGTTTACCCTTTCCAATGGTTTTACGTATGTGGAATATTATTTAAGCCGCGGCATGAATATCGATGATTTTGCACCGAATTTATCCTTCTTTTTCAGCAACGGTTTGGATGCGGAATATACCGTGATTGGCCGCGTGGCACGCCGCATTTGGTCGGTTGTTATGAAGGAGAAGTACGGGGCGAATGAAAGAAGTCAGAAGCTGAAATATCATGTACAAACGTCTGGACGCTCCTTGCATGCCCAGGAAATTGCGTTTAATGATATAAGAACAACATTGCAGGCACTTATGGCCTTGCAGGATAATTGTAATTCACTTCATACGAATGCCTATGATGAAGCCATTACAACGCCAACGGAGGAATCGGTGCGGCGGGCGATGGCTATTCAGCTCATCATTACGAAAGAGCTTGGACTTTCGAAAAATGAAAATGCATTGCAAGGATCCTTTATTGTCGAAGAGCTTACAGATCTTGTAGAAGAAGCTGTACTTGCGGAATTTGATCGTATGAATGACCGAGGCGGTGTTCTTGGTGCGATGGAAACCCAATATCAGCGTGGGAAGATTCAGGAGGAGAGCATGCATTATGAAATGCAAAAGCATTCGGGTGAGCTTCCTATCATTGGTGTGAATACGTATTTAAATCCTTCTCCTGCAAGCGGAGAAGATGTGAACAATATGGAAATTGCCCGTGCCTCCTATGAAGAAAAAGAAACACAGATTACGAATTTACAAGTGTTTCAAAATCGAAATGCAGATCAATTGAAAGAAGCGTTAGACCGGTTAAAGCAAGTAGCAATCGCTGGGGGTAATATTTTTGAGGAGCTCATGTATACGGTAAGAGTTGCGAGCTTGGGACAAATAACCCGCGCATTGTATGAGGTTGGGGGCCAATACCGCCGCAATATGTAGCCATTTGCCTTAGCGGTTAGGCATGATTTTAGAAAATAACGCAACCAGGACTATGTATCTCCTGGTTGCGTTATTTCTATTTCTCTTTTTTGTAGCATAAAGCAGTATGAATTGTTTATAATGAATAGTATGTATTTTTTTAAACAGGCCTTATAATGGGTATGGACGATTAATGAGGGAAAGGAAGTGTCTTACACGTGAATCTAGAGCAATATTCACCTGAAGAGCTAAAAGAATTATCAATGATTGAGCTTGCCTTTGTAATACTAGAAAGTAAGAAGCAAGCTACATCATTTCAAGAGATCGTTAAGGAGATGACCGGATCACTTGGCTATTCGAAAGAAGAGCTGACTTCAAGACTATCTCAATTTTATACAGATTTAAATATTGATGGACGGTTCATCTGCATGGGAGAAAACACGTGGGGACTTCGCGCTTGGTATCCGTACGAACAAATTGATGAAGAAGTACTGCCACAACCAAAGCCGAAGAAGAAGCGTAAGAAAGAAGAAGTTGAGGATCCAATCGTATTGGAAGATGACTTCGACGATTTGGATGAACTAGATGAACTGGATGATATTGATGATGTAGAAGAAGATGATGATGACTTCGTTGAAGAAGAGGAATTAGATGAAATTTTTGACGAAGACGATGATGTAGAAGAAGATGAATTAGAAAAAGCAGCTGTCTTTGTCGAAGAAGATGACGAAGATTTAGATGAAGATGACGATAAGGTAGAAAAATTGTAACCTTGACTTTTTAGAACAGTCTATGTAGAATCATTTTTGGGCTCTTTAAAAAAATGAGTAATGATGTACGTTTTATATAGAAAGAAGATAGCTCCCTACTAGAAGATTAGGGAGTTTTCTTCTTTTTTTGTTTAGATAGTTGAAAATACCTAACAATAAAACAGACTGCTCCTCATGTACGTTACTTGTTGTAGCGTTTCATATAAACAACACCAATAAGGGGGAACTTTTGTGACGAAGTATATTTTTGTAACTGGCGGGGTAGTATCATCTCTTGGAAAAGGGATTACCGCTGCATCTTTAGGGAGACTCTTGAAAAATAGAGGATTAAGTGTAACGATTCAGAAGTTTGACCCGTATATTAACCTAGACCCAGGAACGATGAGTCCCTATCAGCATGGTGAAGTATTTGTAACAGATGATGGTGCGGAAACGGACCTTGACCTTGGTCACTATGAACGCTTTATTGATATTAATTTGAACAAATACAGCAACGTAACGACTGGGAAGGTATACTCCTCCGTGCTGCAAAAAGAGCGCCGCGGTGATTATTTGGGCGGAACGGTACAAGTTATTCCACACATTACAAATGAACTGAAAGAACGTGTCTATCGTGCTGGGAAAGAAACGAATGCAGATGTTGTTATTACTGAAATCGGCGGAACAGTAGGAGATATCGAATCTCTTCCATTCCTTGAAGCGATTCGCCAAATTAAGAGTGATATCGGACGCGAAAATGTGATGTACATTCACTGTACGCTCATTCCGTATATTAAAGCTGCTGGCGAAATGAAAACAAAGCCAACGCAGCACAGTGTAAAGGAACTTCGTAGCCTAGGTATTCAACCAAACATTATTGTCGTTCGTACAGAAAAGCCTGTTTCTCAAGATATGAAGGATAAGATTGCTCTTTTCTGTGATATTGATAAAAATGCAGTGATTGAAGCACGCGATGCGGATACATTGTATGAAATTCCTTTGGAACTTCAAGCGCAAAATATGGATCAAATCGTTTGTGACCATTTACAATTGGATTGTAAGCCTGCTGATATGACAGAGTGGAAAGCTCTCGTTCAAAAGGTACGTAATTTATCTAAGAAAACAACCATTGCTTTGGTAGGGAAGTATGTTGAATTACAAGATGCTTATCTTTCCGTTGTAGAAGCACTTCGTCATGCTGGCTATGCGTATGATAGTGACATTGACGTGAAATGGATTAACGCAGAACATGTAACATTAGAAAATGTAAAAGAACTTATTGGCGATGCAGATGGTATTCTTGTACCAGGTGGCTTTGGTGACCGTGGTATTGAAGGAAAAATCGTTGCTACACAATTTGCTCGTGAAAATAACGTGCCATTCCTTGGTATTTGCTTAGGTATGCAACTTGCTTCTGTTGAATTTGCACGTAATGTACTACAAATGAAGGAAGCTCATTCTTCTGAATTTAACAGTGAAACAAATTATCCGATTATCGACCTTCTTCCAGAGCAAAAGGATATAGAGGATATGGGTGGGACGCTTCGCCTTGGCTTATACCCATGTAAAATTACAGAAGGTACGAAAGCGTATGAAGCATATAACGAGCCTGTTGTATACGAACGTCATCGTCATCGTTATGAATTTAACAATCAATTCCGTCCGCAAATGGAACAAGCAGGATTTATTTTCTCAGGTACAAGCCCTGATGGTCGTCTTGTTGAAATCGTTGAATTACAAGATCATCCATGGTTTGTTGCATCTCAGTTTCATCCAGAATTTGTTTCCCGTCCAACACGTCCGCAGCCACTTTTCCGTGACTTCGTGCATGCAGCAATGGTAAATAAGGAAAGTAAATAATAATAAAAATCGTCATCCTTTGTACAGGATTAGCCGTACAAAAGGTGACGATTTTTTTAGTCTTCCTCGTATTCCTGTAAAATTTCCTTTATTGTAAACGTGAGGCAGTAGTAGGAATAGAGGGCGACTATCAGACTTGGAAAGCCGTATCGCACGCCATCTTCATTTGGAATGAGTCCGTATAATAATTTCGTATCAATATGAAAGTCCGTATACTGTTCTAATGATTCCGTTCCTTTAGTAAGCGCAGAGATGCCGACAACCAAGTGCCCTTGTTGCTGCAGCGTTTTAGCAAGTAGTAGGGCAGATTCATCGGTTGAAAAGCGGCTAATGATGAGAATACGATCCTCCATGCTAATGGAAGACAAATCCTCCGTAGGTAGCATTTTTGCTCCTTGAAGTGGTTCTTGGCCGTAAAGAGCCTCAAGTACCACTCCTTGCATTTCTGCTGCGCCGTATAGGTAGATGGATCTACCAGCAATGAGCGCTTGTGCGAGAAGACGGGCACTATCTTCTATATTCATTTCTTCCTGCTGCGTTATTTTTGTAAAGATGCCTTGAAGTTGTGTGGAAAATATTTTCACTAATTTGTATGCTCCTTTCCTTCTTCTTGTTTATTATATAAAATTTCACTGCTGGATAAAAATTAGTAAACCGCGTCGCATGGCAAGCAGGAAAACATTTAGAATATATAGAAGTAGGACATTAGGAAAAAAGTAGAAAACTTACAAATGGGGATAAGGGAGTTGGTGGAAAATGAACGAGAAAATTTTAATCGTCGATGATCAGTACGGAATTCGTATCTTGCTTAATGAAGTATTTCAAAAAGAAGGATACCAAACATTTCAAGCGGCAAACGGGTTTCAAGCTATTGATATCGTTGTAAATGATAAACCAGATTTAATTGTCCTTGATATGAAGATTCCTGGAATGGACGGTATTGAAATACTAAAGCGTGTGAAACAAATCGATAAATCGATTAAAGTGATATTGATGACAGCTTACGGTGAGCTGGATATGATACAAGAAGCGAAGAAACTTGGGGCTCTCATGCACTTTGCAAAGCCGTTTGATATCGATGAATTACGACAAGCGGTTCGCGAGCAAATTATTATTAGTGCATAGTGTGACAAATTTAGAAAAAATATTTTGAAAAAGCGTTTTCATCGAATATATGTAAAGGTATAGCTGTTGAGTTTTCCAAAACAAGTTGGTATCCTATTGAGTGTAGTAGGAAGTCCAATAGGTTGGATACATAATTTTTTTGTATCTAGTTTAAGCTAATGTAGAACGAAACGGACAAAAAAATGTTCTAGGAGGATTTAACATGCCTTTAGTTTCTATGAAAGAAATGCTAAGTAAAGCATTAGAAGGTAAGTATGCAGTAGGTCAATTTAACATTAACAACTTGGAATGGACACAAGCTATTTTAGCTGCCGCTGAAGAAGAAAAGTCCCCAGTTATCCTTGGTGTATCTGAAGGCGCTGCTCGTCACATGAGCGGTTTCAAAACTATAGTAATGATGGTTAAAGGTTTAATGGAAGATATGAAGATTACAGTTCCTGTAGCAATCCATTTAGACCATGGTTCAAGCTTTGAAAAATGTAAAGAATGTATCGATGCAGGTTTTACATCTGTAATGATCGATGCTTCTCATCATCCTTTTGAAGAAAACGTAGCAATCACTTCAAAAGTTGTAGAATATGCACACGCTCGTAATATTTCTGTAGAAGCTGAATTAGGTACGGTTGGCGGACAAGAAGACGATGTTATTGCTAACGGTGTTATTTATGCAGATCCTGCTGAATGTGCAGAACTTGTAAAACGCACAGGTATTGACACGATGGCTCCAGCTCTTGGTTCTGTTCACGGTCCTTACAAAGGTGAACCAAACCTAGGCTTTAAAGAAATGGCAGAAGTTCGTGACGCAACTGGAGTACCATTAGTACTTCACGGTGGTACTGGTATCCCTGAAAAAGATATCAAAAAAGCAATCTCTTTAGGTACATCTAAAATCAACGTAAACACAGAAAACCAAATTGTATTTACAAAAGTGGTTCGTGAAGTTCTAGGCAAAGACAAAGAAGTTTATGACCCACGTAAATATATGGGACCAGGACGCGAAGCAATCAAAGCAACTGTTATTGGTAAAATTCGCGAATTCGGATCTAACGGCAAAGCATAATAATTTTATAAGATTGGAAACCGTCTACTCTTTTAGACGGTTTCCTTTCGTTGTATAATGAAAGCGCGAACAAAATTAGATAAATTGCGCCAAGAATCGACATACGGAGAAGGATTATTCATTTCATAGTTGAAACGGGGGACTTATAAAAATGAAGTTTTTCATTGATACGGCGAATCTAGAAGAAATTAAAGAAATTAATAGCATGGGAATTATTGCTGGTGTAACAACTAATCCAAGTCTTGTTGCAAAGGAAAAAGGAGTATCCTTCCATGACCGATTGCGGGAAATCACCTCGATCATTAAGGGATCTGTAAGTGCTGAGGTAATCAGCTTAAACGCAGAGGAAATGATTGCAGAAGGAAAAGAACTGGCTCAAATAGCCCCCAATATTACCGTGAAGGTTCCAATGACGCCAGATGGATTAAAAGCAGTAAAGGTACTTAGCGAGCTTGGTATTCAAACAAATGTTACATTGATTTTCAGTGCGAACCAAGCGCTATTAGCTGCCCGTGCCGGAGCTACATATGTATCGCCGTTTTTAGGTCGGTTGGATGATATCGGACACAATGGTCTTGAGCTTGTTGAAACAATCTCAACAATATTTTTGCAACATAATATTCAAACGGAAATTATTGCTGCATCCATTCGACATCCGCTTCATGTAACGGAAGCTGCTCTTCGCGGGGCACACATTGCTACCATTCCGTTCAAGGTTTTCCATCAGCTTATGAAACATCCGTTAACAGATAAAGGGATTGAACAATTTCTTCAAGACTGGAATAATCGCTAAACTGCCGAAATCGTTATCTTTTTTTTCAGAAAAGTTAGCGGCGACTTGGCACAAAGAGCCATGTTTTAGTATGTCGGTTGTAAAAGCATACAAGTACGGGTAACCATAGTTCTTTTGACTCTTTTGCCAAGGTCAGGCAAAATGGAAGGTAGAATGTGAATTTTTTTAGGAAGGGGCACGAAATGGAAAAATTACGTATTGTGGGCGGAACACGTTTAAACGGGACCATTCGAGTAAGCGGTGCAAAGAATAGTGCAGTGGCCTTAATTCCTGCAACCATTCTAGCAGATTCACCCGTGACAATCGGAGGGGTACCGAATATTTCTGACGTGAGAATGCTAGGTGATTTACTAGAAGAAATTGGCGGTAATGTGATCTATAACGGACAAGAAATGATTGTAGATCCGTCTCATATGGTAGATATGCCAATGCCTAATGGTAAGGTGAAAAAGTTACGTGCCTCCTACTATTTAATGGGTGCCATGCTCGGACGCTTTAAAAAGGCGGTCATTGGTCTTCCTGGCGGCTGTTATTTAGGACCTCGTCCGATAGATCAACATATTAAAGGATTTGAGGCGCTAGGAGCCGAGGTGACGAACGAGCAAGGTGCGATTTACCTTCGTGCGAAAGAACTACGAGGAGCCCGGATTTACTTGGATGTCGTAAGCGTAGGTGCTACAATTAATATCATGTTAGCTGCTGTTCGTGCGAAAGGTAGAACTGTCATTGAAAATGCGGCGAAAGAGCCGGAAATCATTGATGTGGCTACCTTGCTAACGAGCATGGGAGCTCGCATTAAAGGTGCGGGAACTGATGTCATACGCATTGACGGTGTTGATTCACTGCATGGCTGTAATCATACGATTATACCGGATCGAATTGAAGCAGGAACGTATATGATTCTAGCTGCTGCAATCGGTCGTAGAATTGTGATTGAAAATGTTATTCCGCAGCATTTAGAATCTGTTACGGCCAAGCTTCGTGAAATGGGCGTTCACATTGAAACCGATGACGATCAAATCGTTGTAACTAGCGTAGCAAGTATGAAGACCGTGGATGTGAAGACGCTTGTCTATCCAGGCTTTGCAACAGATTTGCAACAGCCGTTTACTGTGCTGCTAACGAAGGCAAGCGGCACCGGAGTTGTGACCGATACAATCTACGGAGCTAGATTTAAGCATATCGATGAATTACGTCGAATGAATGCTAAGGTGAAGGTAGAAGGGCGTTCCGCCATTGTCACAGGTCCTGTTGATCTACAGGGGGCCAAGGTAAAGGCAAGTGATCTTCGTGCGGGGGCAGCGCTTGTCATTGCGGGGTTAATGGCAGAGGGTATGACAGAGGTTACCGGACTTGAACACATTGATAGAGGGTATGAAGATTTAGTAGACAAGCTGCGTGGTCTTGGCGCACACATCTGGCGCGAACAAATGTCGGATCAGGAAATCGAACAAGTACAAAACTCATAATTTACGGCTAAAAGGAGAGGGATTATTTTGGAAAGAAGTTTATCCATGGAATTAGTTCGTGTAACAGAAGCAGCAGCTTTAAACGCTGCTCGTTGGATGGGACGCGGTGTAAAGGATGAAGCGGATGGTGCAGCAACATCTGCCATGCGTACAGTTTTCGATACGATACCGATGAAAGGAACTGTTGTAATCGGGGAAGGCGAAATGGACGAAGCGCCTATGCTGTACATTGGAGAAAAACTAGGTACAGGTTATGGACCACGCGTTGACGTAGCAGTAGATCCGTTAGAAGGTACGAACATTGTATCCTCAGGCGGTTGGAATGCATTAGCGGTGTTAGCAGTGGCTGATCATGGTAATCTATTACACGCACCTGATATGTACATGGATAAAATTGCAGTTGGCCCAGAAGCAATTGGTAAAGTTGATATTAATGCACCGGTTATTGATAATCTACGTGCGGTTGCTAAGGCAAAAGGAAAAGATATTGAAGACGTAGTAGCAACTGTGTTATATCGCGAACGTCATGCAAAGCTAATTGAAGAAATTCGCAATGCAGGTGCTCGTATCAAGTTAATTGATAACGGGGATGTAGCAGGAGCTATTAATACGGCTTTTGATCATACAGGTGTTGATATTCTATTCGGTTCTGGCGGAGCGCCTGAAGGGGTTATTGCAGCCGTGGCATTAAAATGCTTAGGCGGCGAACTTCAAGGAAAGCTTCTTCCGCAAAATGAAGAAGAATTAATTCGCTGTGGTAAGATGGGCATCGAAGACATTAACCGTGTGCTTTACATGGAAGATCTAGTTCGCGGAGATGACGCTATTTTCGCTGCAACTGGTGTAACAGATGGTGAATTGTTAAAAGGCGTTCAATTTAAAGGAACGTTTGGTACAACCCAATCACTAGTAATGAGAGCGAAATCAGGAACAGTTCGTTTTGTTGATGGTCGTCATAGCCTTCACAAAAAACCAAATCTAGTAATCAAGTAATTCATTACAAATAGAATATCGGCTCGGACTTGTAGAAATTCTTCCTGCCTTTGCTCCTCTTTGGCAGGAGGAACTCTACTAAGCCAAGAAGGACATGCCCCGTCCATCTTTTATGTAAATATCCAAAATAGGATAAAAATTTCCATTGACAATATAATGCTAATCCGTATACATTCAAAGATAGAGTTAATTTTGTTCGTATTCTCCAAATACCATTTTCATTTTTTATAGTTTTTTCCCTTATTCTAAATAGAATGCAAGTAACAATTGATTAAATGCGGAAAAAAGAGGTTACAATAGTGAATATTATTCTACTTGCACGTACTCTTTCATAAATACCTTCCGTTCAAATTCCTATTCATTCAATTCAAATAAAAGTAAAGTTAAAGCGTGGTGTCTCGATGAGTTTAACAATCTCAGCATTAGAAAGCATGAAGTTAAAAGAACTATATGAACAAGCAAAGGAATTTAAAATTTCTTATTACAGCAAGCTAACGAAAAGAGAGCTCGTGTTTGCAATCTTGAAAGCACAGGCAGAAAAAGAAGGCTTCTTCTTTATGCAAGGCGTACTAGAAATTATTCAATCAGAGGGTTTTGGTTTTCTTCGTCCAATCAATTACTCCCCAAGTTCTGAAGATATCTACATTTCCGCTTCACAAATCCGTCGTTTTGATTTACGTAACGGAGATAAAGTATCTGGGAAAGTTCGCCCTCCAAAGGAAAATGAACGATATTTTGGTTTACTACAAGTGGAAGCTGTTAACGGTGAAGACCCTGAAACGGCAAAGGAACGTGTGCATTTTCCAGCACTAACACCGCTCTATCCGGATCGGCAAATGGTACTCGAAACAGAGCCGAAGAATTTATCCACTCGTATTATGGATATTCTTGCACCTGTTGGCTTTGGACAACGTGGTCTCATTGTTGCTCCTCCGAAGGCTGGTAAAACGATGCTATTAAAGGAAATCGCTCATAGTATTACAACGAATCATCCAGATGCAGAGCTTATCGTCCTCCTCATTGATGAACGTCCAGAAGAGGTAACCGATATTGAACGTTCTGTTGCAGGTGATGTAGTGAGTTCCACATTCGATGAAGTACCGGAAAATCATATTAAAGTGGCTGAGCTAGTACTTGAGCGTGCGATGCGTCTCGTTGAGCATAAAAAAGATGTTATTATCTTAATGGATAGTATTACTCGTCTTGCACGTGCCTACAATCTAGTCATTCCTCCAAGCGGTAGAACATTGTCTGGTGGGATTGATCCAGCTGCTTTTCACCGTCCAAAACGATTTTTCGGGGCAGCCCGTAATATTGAAGAAGGCGGTAGCTTAACGATTTTGGCTACAGCACTTATTGAAACAGGTTCTCGTATGGACGATGTCATTTATGAAGAATTTAAAGGAACAGGTAATATGGAGCTTCATTTGGATCGTAATTTATCTGAACGTCGCGTGTTCCCGGCAATTGATATTCGTCGTTCTGGAACGCGTAAGGAAGAACTTCTTCTTCCAAAAGAACGATTGGATAAATTATGGACGATTCGCAAAACGATGTCAGATACTCCTGATTTCTTAGAGCGGTTCTTACGTCTTCTACGGAATACAAAAACAAATGAAGAGTTTTTTCAATTGATTATGGCTGAGAATAAGGGAACAGTGTCTACTAAGTAAAGCTTCGTACTGGATAGAATGCCAAAAAAATAAACAGTGAATTATAGCTAACATATAGTTGCAAAAAGTAAAGTGCACTGTTATAATTTCCTCATGTGTGTTTTATCGTTAAACTATGCTATTTTAGCATTTGATAATGAACTCTGTTTCTAACATGATTCAGGGCGGAAGGAGTTGAAAGATAATGAAACAAGGAATTCATCCAAAATACAATAAAGTAGTGTACATGGACATTAACACTGGCTTTAAGTTTCTAAGCGGATCTACAAAGTTCTCTAACGAAACGATTGAATGGGAAGACGGCAACACATATCCGTTATTCAAAGTGGAAATCAGTTCTGATTCTCACCCATTCTACACAGGACGTCAAAAATTTGCTACGGCAGATGGACGTGTTGATCGCTTCAACAAAAAATACGGTCTTAAGTAATGTATCATTTTGCTACTACGGGGTTCGCTCCGCAAAGACAAAATGTGATTGCGTAAGTAAAGCAGGCAAGCTAAGCTTGCCTGCTTTTTTGCGGAGTCGCATCCAACTGCTTCTTATGAAATAAGGGAGGCTTTTTTTATGTATGTAATGAACCGAAATGGCTGGGTTGAAGTGATATGTGGAAGTATGTTTTCTGGTAAGTCAGAGGAATTGATTCGACGCGTCAGACGAACACAATTTGCGAAGCAGCATGTCATTGTATTGAAACCGAGCATCGATAAACGATATAGTGAAGAAGATGTAGTCTCACATAATGGAGCGAGTATTACAGCAGTTCCGGTTACCTCTTCAACTGAAATATATGATTATGTAACAGAAGAATTAGATGTAATTGCTATTGATGAAGTACAGTTTTTTGATGAGGGCATTGTGGAAGTGGTGCAAACACTTGCAAACCGAGGCTTTCGTGTCATTGTTGCTGGTTTAGACCAGGATTTTCGAGGTCTACCATTTGGACAAGTTCCTCAGTTAATGGCCATTGCGGAGGGTGTGACAAAGCTGCAGGCGGTTTGCTCTAAGTGCGGGGCACCTGCAAGCAGAACGCAGCGTCTAATTAACGGAGAACCGGCATCCTTTGAGGATCCCATTATTCTAGTGGGAGCATCGGAGTCCTATGAACCACGTTGTCGCCATTGTCATAAAGTACCAGAAGAAGTATAAACGTTGTTGATGTAGATTGGATCCGAAAAGGGTTTGCAACTTGCTTTTTACTCTTCTTGCGGATTATACTAATGTATTAGAAACTTAGGATGTTGAGGTGAGTGACGTGTTAGATCGACTACAGGCAGTAGAATACCGTTACGAGAAGCTCAACGAACTTTTGAGCGATCCTTCTGTCGTAAATGATCCGAAAAGGCTTCGTGAGTATTCGAAGGAACAGTCTGACATTCAAGAAACAGTGACTGTCTATCGTGAGTATAAGGGCATCCGTGAGCAAATAGCAGATGCAAAAACAATGCTAGAGGATAAATTAGACGCTGATATGCGTGAGATGGTTAAAGAAGAAATTTCTGATTTAGAAGCACAGGAAAAAGAATTGGCAGAGAAGTTACGCCTTCTTCTTATTCCGAAAGATCCTAATGACGATAAGAACGTTATTATTGAAATTCGCGGTGCAGCAGGCGGTGATGAAGCAGCCTTGTTTGCAGCTACTTTATATCGTATGTATAGCCGTTATGCGGAAATGCAAGGCTGGAAATGCGACGTTATTGAAGCAAGTTATACAGAGCTTGGTGGTTTTAAAGAAATCATTTTCATGATTAACGGCAAAGGTGCGTTCAGTAAGATGAAGTTTGAAAATGGTGCACACCGCGTACAACGTGTGCCAGAAACAGAGTCAGGCGGCCGTATTCATACTTCCACGGCAACGGTAGCTGTCCTGCCTGAAGCAGAGGAAGTAGAAATTGATATTAACGACAAGGATATTCGCGTAGATACATTTTGTTCCAGTGGTCCAGGAGGACAAAGTGTTAATACAACGATGTCAGCGGTGCGTTTAACCCATATTCCGACAGGAGTAGTTGTATCCTGCCAGGATGAAAAATCACAAATTAAAAACAAAGATAAAGCAATGAAGGTACTTCGTGCACGTGTGTACGATAAATTTCAACAAGAAGCACAGGCTGAGTATGATCAAAACCGGAAGCAAGCAGTTGGAACCGGCGATCGCTCAGAACGGATTCGTACGTATAACTTCCCGCAAAACCGCGTGACGGACCACCGCATTGGTTTGACCATTCAAAAGCTTGACCAAATTCTGCAAGGAAAACTGGATGAAGTAATCGAGGCTTTAATTATGGAAGATCAGGCCAAGAGGATGGAGGACGCAGAATAATGCGCGTATATGAAGCCCTCAAATGGGCTTCTTCTTTTTTGCGGGAAAGAGGACGCGATGACAATAGCGGAGAGCTACTTCTTCTCCACACACTTGGGACCGATCGAACAGGTATGCTAATGAAATTGCAGGACGAACTTACTACGAAGGAGCAGGCACTGTTTGAAGAAATGGTACAGCGTCATTCTGAAGGAATTCCTCTTCAGTATATTACGGGTTATGAAAGCTTTTACGGACGCTTGTTTCATGTAAACGAAGAAGTACTTATTCCTCGCCCAGAAACAGAGGAGCTTGTCCTTCATGTTCTAAAGCGGATTCAGCGGGTATTTGGCCCCTCAATGCTTAAAGTTGCTGACATTGGTACGGGAAGCGGTGCGATTGCTATTACATTAGCATTAGAAAATTTGCATCTATCCGTATCAACCGTGGATATAGCTCTTACGTCGCTTACGGTTGCCAAGCAAAATGCAAGTGAACTCGGGGCCAATGTAACATTCTATCATGGCGATTTACTTAAGCCATTTATACAGGCTGGCCAAAAGCTAGATGTTGTCGTTTCTAATCCGCCGTACATTCCATATGAGGAATGGGAGGAGCTATCTCCTGTTGTGAAGGAGCATGAGCCGCCCCGAGCTTTAGTTGGCGGAGTAGATGGGCTTGACTTCTACCGCCGCTTTATGGAGGAACTGCCACTCGTGCTAAACGACCGTGCGATTGTTGCCTTTGAATACGGAGCGGGGCAAAGCGAGGCCATTTCGCAGATGCTAGTCGAAACATTTCCAGAGGCAACTGTAGATATTATCTATGATATAAACGGAAAAGACCGAATCGTCATTGCAGAAATAGGCTAACAATTTTTTTAGATTCATAGTTTAAGATTTCTCTCATCTGTCCACACTGTTACTACTAGAAAGGACGGTGTAGATGGTGAGAAAAAAACTAATTGCTTATCTGATTTTACTCGTAATGGGCGCGCAAATTACGGCGCATTTTGGATATACGAAGGCACAGGCAAATACGATTCCAAATGATGCAATCAGACTTCGCATTTTAGCAAATAGTGATAGCGAACAAGACCAGGCGTTAAAGCGGAAAGTTCGCGACCGTGTGAAGGAGCAAATTGATACGTGGGTAGCAGACCTTCGTTCTGTGGAGGAAGCACGTGTAATCATTCAAAGCCGCACTCCCCAGCTTGAAAAAACTGTCGCACAAGTGTTGAAGGAAGAGCATAGCAATCAATCGTACAAGGTTGAATTTAACACGCATATATCCTTTCCGACCAAGGTATATGGCAATTTCATTTATCCAGCAGGAGAATATGAGGCTGTTTTGGTCACCTTAGGAAAGGGTGAAGGGGCGAACTGGTGGTGCGTCCTATTTCCTCCCCTATGCTTTCTCGATTTTGGAACAGGTACGGCTATTCAGAAAGAACCAGCAAAGGTAGAGCAGCAGCCGGATGAAACACCGTCTACGGTAAAAACAGAAGAGACAGAGCAACCAAAACCTATGCATACGGTTAAAACGAAGACTGTGGATAAGCCAGCAGTTATGCACAGTAAGCAGATTACTTCTAAGGTAAATGAACGGGTGCGGCTAATGAAGGAAGAGCAACTATTGCATGATGAAGAAGCAAATGCAGAGGTAAAGGAAAAGCAACCGCCAACTGTAAAAGTAGACGATGCAGGGGAGCCAGTAAAGGTAAAGTTTTTCCTTGTTGAAGTGATTTCCTCTTTCTTTTCAAAATAAGGACTGTTTGCAGCACCTCCTTCATACGTTATAGAAGGAGGTGAATGCGATGCGTTTTGCAACAGAGCAAGATATTCCACGTCTTATAGCCTTTCTTGGACAGGCTCGTGTGGGTGCGGAAAACATAGCGCCAGTTTTGGGGCAGTTTCTCATTTATGAAGATGAACAAGGTGAGATCCAGGCGACAATTGGGTATGAACGAAGTCAAACGGACGCCTTACTACGGTCCCTTGTGCTACGACCGGCGGTGAATCCTATGCATATACTGGCATTACTACAGACACTTTTACAAAGTTTGCAGCAAAAAGGGATGACGAGCGTCTATATGATCGCAAAACGGAAAAGCGATCTTCCACTTTTCCACATGTTTGGCTTTCAACATGTGGAAAAAGTACCGGAGCATATAACTGAGATGGAGCACTTTAAAAAGAATGTGGATAAGGACTCTATTATTTTGAATTGTCAGCTATTCACAATGTTATCCACCGTTTTATAAGGGTTATTCACAATCTGTGGATAAACCCTATTTGTAGTTGCCGCTTTTTTCGTAGTAAACTAGATAAATAATGATTTTCTTACAAGAAAAAGGACGTGTTTATATCATGAAAACAAAGATTTGGTCTGTGGATAAAAATGTTGAAAAAGAAAGCACATATCCACAACTTCAGGAAGCTGCAAATCTTCTGCAGCAAGGAGAGGTCGTAGCCTTTCCAACTGAAACCGTTTATGGCCTCGGTGCAGATGCAACAAATGAGGAGGCAGTGCGAAAGATTTTTGAAGCAAAAGGAAGACCGAGTGACAACCCTCTCATCGTTCATATTGCAGACCAAGAGCAACTGACGCCGCTTGTATCTAGTATTCCCCCCCTTACTCAAGTGTTGATGGAAAAATTTTGGCCTGGTCCGCTTACGATTATTTTTCCAAGTTCGAATCATGTGGCAACAAGGGTAACGGCGGGGCTAGACACGGTTGCTATTCGTATGCCGGATCATCCTGTCGCACATGCGCTACTGAAAATGGCCCATGTTCCTATCGCAGCACCAAGTGCAAATGTATCGGGACGCCCGAGCCCAACGCTTGCTTCTCATGTCAGTACGGATTTAAACGGAAAAATTGCCGGTATTGTTGACGGCGGTGCGACCGGCGTCGGAGTGGAATCAACAGTACTTGATATTACAAGTGATGTTCCTACCATTTTACGTCCAGGCGGTATAACAAGGGAGCAACTAGAGGAAGTAATTGGCCCGGTGCTGTTGGATAAAGGGCTTCAGGATCAATCGCAAAAACCAAAGGCACCCGGCATGAAGTACAAGCACTATGCACCGAAATCTCCGCTCACTATCGTTGAAGGCTCGCGCGAATATGTGCAGCAGCTTGCATCGAAGCAAGAAGGGAAAAAGGTTGGCATTTTAACAACAGAGGAAAATGCGGACTTCTACCAAGCGGATCAAGTACTCGTATGCGGCAAACGGGCAGATCTTGCGACAGTTGCCGCCCATTTATATGATACGCTGCGAAAGTTTGATGAGGTTGGGGTAGATGTGATTTACAGTGAATCCTTTCCGAGAGAAGGATTGGGCAATGCAATCATGAACCGGTTAACGAAAGCAGCCGGCCATCATATCATCGTTGAAAAATAGCTTCTATCCTCCTTAGGACGTGCATATGTTTAAGTAGCGAGTCCAAGGAGGGAGCATATGGGCATAGAACATATCATCGGGGAGCTGGTAACACTCGTTATTATGGCATTTGCCCTCGGGTTAGATGCTTTTTCGGTAAGCCTAGGAATGGGAATGACCCGATTGAGATGGGGGCAAATCTTATACATAGGCATGATTATTGGTTTGTTTCACGTTATTATGCCACTTTTAGGAATCGTAATCGGCCGTCTCTTATCAGAAAAATTCGGATCGCTGGCTATGATAGTAGGAGGCGTACTCTTACTCGGTCTTGGATTTCACATTTTGTACTCTTCATTTTTGAGAGGAAACGAAGAGCGATCCATACAGGCGACTGGACTTGGCTTATATGTATTTGCCTTTGGCGTCAGTTTAGACAGCTTTTCTGTCGGATTAAGCCTTGGCATATACGGAGCACGTACAGTGGCAACCATTGTTATTTTTGGACTTGTCAGCGCACTTCTCACCTGGGCAGGGCTTATTTTGGGTCGCCACGCAGAGAAAATGCTCGGAACTTACGGACAAGTGCTCGGTGCAACTATCCTCATTGGATTTGGCTTGAAGTTATTATTTCCTATATGAAAAAAGCGAAGAGAGCGTTTGGACTTCGCTTTTTTTGTGGGGTTGGTGGGGTCGGGGAAAGATGGAACCGGTTAAAGGCGGGAATGGTGGAATTAACGGCGGCGCGATTGAAGACTGCAAGTCCGATTTTTTTGGGTTCAGGGGAATCAAAGCACCCGATTGAAGACTGCAAATCCGATTTTACTTGGTTCAGGGGGATTAAAGCACCCGATTGAAGACCGCAAATCCGATTATTCCAGGTTCTAGGGAATCAAAGCACCGGATTGAAGACCGCAAGTCCGATTATTCCAGGTTCGAGGGGATCAAAGCACCCGATTGAAGACCGCAAATCCGATTTTACTGGGTTCAGGGGAATCAAAGCACCCCATTGAAGACCGCTATCCCGATTATTCCGGGTTCGAGGGAATCAAAGCGCCCCAATGCTGATTCTATTAATGACTCTTTGAAGCAAGGGAATCATGCTGGGAAGAACAGGCTCGGTACGATTTCGCTGCCGTTTGGCATGCGCTGAAAAATTGTAACTGAATCATAAAAAAAACAAGCACGGCCTAGGCCGTGCTTGTTTCGTTAGAGAGTATTATTATTTAAATAAAGCGTATGCTCCAGGGCCAGATAATGCAACGCCAACTGCTACGGCGATTAATACAAGATTATATTCATATCCGTTTGCTGTAGCCCATAAACCGTTTTTACCATGTACAGTAGCAATTCCTACAACCATCGTGATAACAATTAGGATTGCACCTACCCAAGTAAGTACACCAGCTGCGAATAAAAGTCCTCCAACAAATTCAGAAGCACCAGCCATAAATGCCATAAACACTCCTGGTTTTACTCCGATTGATTCTAACCAACCACCAGTACCTTTTAAGCCGTAGCCACCAAACATACCGAAAAGTTTTTGCGCGCCGTGACCAATGAAAAGAAGTCCGATGATTAAACGAATAATTAAAAGTCCTAAGTCTAACATAATTTGTAATTCCTCCTGAAATATTTATTAACTTACTTTACATAAGCTATCATAATTCAGTAACTTACTTTTGTCAAGCGACTTATAATAAATTTATTAAATGAAATTTAATTTCCTTCCGTAGACCGTTAATATGGAGGTATATGAGCCATACGCGATTAGTGATTGATACGCATTTGATTTCTAATTTTACAAAAAAACAAATAAAGTGGTTATTAGCCTTTACATGGTTTTGGTACGATAGCCTTGTACTTGGAAACTAGGACATTACATAAAATCCACGCATTTTGTACGGAAAATGCGTGGATTTTTTTGTCAATTTAGTAAATGTTAAATAAAAGTTATTCAATAATAAATATATGCTGTTCGCCACGTTCGATGACCGTTTGTCATGTGAGGACGATGGCTGTTTTTTTCGTGGATTTCTGGATGGGTGCCTGTTTTAATGGTTTTTCAGACATTCTGTTACCAAGTTTCCCACTGTTGCAGTATGATAGAAGTATATGCTTGCAGAAACTACAAGCGTAAGGAGGCAGATGGTATGAACATCCTATTTGTTTGTACGGGAAATACGTGTCGCAGTCCGATGGCAGAGGCAATCTTTCGTCATTATGCAAAGGAATCTCATGAAGTACAGTCAGCGGGCTTATTTGCGCAGCCGGGGAGCGATGCATCGACGCATGCAAAGCACGCATTAGAGAATAAGGGCATTGCAGTGAATCATAGCTCACAGCAGGTGACGGAGGAATTGCTTGACTGGGCAGATTTGATCGTAACGATGACGGGAAGCCATCGTGATAATATCCTCATTTTTTATCCTCATTTAAGTGGGAAAATTGTTACATTATATGAAGCGGCTGGGGAATCAAAACGCGATATAACGGATCCGTATGGTGGTTCACTTTCTGTTTATAAAGAGACACTAGATGAACTGGAAAATCTTATTCAACGTTTTATTGAAAAACTAGAGCAGGAACATTCGTAAAGATCATCGTTTCGTGTATAATAATAGATTGGAAATCAGTATTGGAGGGACAACACATGAAAGTAATCGTAGCATCAGACCATGGTGGTATTAATATTCGTAAGGAAGTTGTAAGTTTATTAGAAGAAATGGGAATACAATATACAGATTTAGGCTGTGAATGTGAAGCAGGCTCTGTTGATTATCCTGATTTTGCATTTCCGGCAGCAGAGAAGGTTGCAAGCGGGGAATATGATCGTGGTATTTTAATTTGCGGAACTGGAATCGGTATGTCGATTGCTGCAAATAAAGTAAAAGGAATTCGCGCGGCGCTTGTGCATGATATGTTTAGTGCGAAGGCAACACGTCAGCATAACAATAGCAATATTTTAACAATGGGTGAACGTGTTATTGGCCCCGGTCTTGCAAGAGAAATCGCGCGTCTTTGGTTAACAACGGAATATGAAGGCGGACGTCATGAACGAAGAGTAGGCAAAATCGGTCAATACGAAGCAGAGTAATTCTTGTTGAAAAAACGAGAACGATTCTTATTTTTTGCCAAGTATAAGCATGCTATAATGAACCCCAAATCCACGAAAGGAAGAAAATCGTGATGGATGAGTTAGCAATATGGAAACAACAATTACACACAGCACTTACTGATTATCAAGAGCAGGCTCACTTACAGGAAGGCGATCTTTTTGTAGTTGGATGCAGTACGAGTGAAGTAATTGGTGAGAGAATTGGTACAGCGGGAACGATGTCTGTAGCAGAGACGATTTATACCGAATTAAAGCAGTTTCAAGAGGAAACAGGCGTTATGCTTGCCTTCCAAGGCTGCGAACATATAAACCGAGCTCTTACCATTGAGCGCAAGGCGGCAGAGCGCCGTGGATTTGAAATGGTATCTGTAATTCCGGTACGTTCGGCAGGTGGCGCTTTGTCGACTTTTGCCTATCATCATATGAACGATCCCGTTGTCGTTGAATTTGTAAAAGCAGACGGCGGCATTGACATTGGTGATACCTTCATCGGCATGCATCTTAAGCATGTGCCTGTTCCGATACGAACAAGTATCAAAGAAATCGGTCAAGCCCATGTCACCATGGCGAAAACAAGACCAAAGCTAATCGGCGGTGCAAGAGCTGTCTATGCAGTGGATAATGAGTCGGTAATGAGCACAAAATAAGGAGAGAATAGCAAGAGGGAGAAATCCTTTTTGTTATTCTCTTTTTTTTATGAGGCGTGGGGTATGGGCTCCTGGCGTGTACGATCGAAACCTGATAAAATGCGATCCAATCCCAGAGAATCCGAACCCAAATTCGGAGTCATTTCAATGGAAAAATAATGTTTAACAGAAAAATGTATCATTTTTCAGTTAATTCTCGATTTTTTCTTTTACCTTGTCACAAGTCATGTTAGAATGTAAATGACCAAAACGTGAATATTAGAACGAATTACTAAAACAACATTCGTATTTTCTATATAAATGCCAATGTTTCAAAGCTGTGCAACGTAGTTCGTCAAGAAAAAAGGGGGATTCACATGAATCATGTTAAGCTGCAAGATGAAAAGGTGTATGAAGCAATTCAATTAGAATTAGGGAGACAACGTTCGAAAATTGAATTGATTGCGTCTGAAAACTTCGTAAGTGAAGCGGTTATGGAAGCACAAGGTTCTGTTTTAACAAACAAATATGCAGAAGGCTATCCAGGCAAACGTTATTATGGCGGTTGCGAATATGTTGACATTGTTGAAGATATTGCAAGAGATCGCGCGAAAGAAATCTTCGGTGCAGAGCATGTTAACGTTCAACCACACTCTGGCGCCCAAGCAAACATGGCGGTTTACTTCACCATTCTAAATGCTGGCGATACGGTTCTTGGTATGAACTTATCTCACGGTGGCCACTTAACGCATGGTAGTCCTGTTAACTTTAGTGGTGTGCAATATAACTTCGTTGAATACGGCGTAGACGAAGCAACACAATATATTGACTATGACGATGTATTGGCAAAGGCTAAAGAACATAAGCCGAAGCTTATCGTAGCTGGTGCAAGCGCATATCCACGTGTGATTGACTTCAAGAAATTCCGTGAAATTGCTGATAGCGTAGGCGCATACCTTATGGTCGATATGGCACACATCGCAGGCCTTGTAGCAGCAGGATTACACCCAAGTCCAGTCCCTTACGCACACTTTGTTACAACAACAACACATAAAACATTACGCGGACCTCGCGGCGGTATGATTTTGACAAGCGAAGAATTCGGTAAGAAAATTGATAAATCGATCTTCCCTGGTATTCAAGGTGGTCCGCTTATGCACGTTATCGCAGGGAAAGCCGTTGCATTTGGCGAAGCACTTCAAGATGAATTTAAAGAGTATGCAGCAAACATCATTGCAAATGCACAGCGTCTAGCTGAAGGCTTACAAAAAGAAGGCTTAACACTTGTTTCTGGCGGAACGGACAACCATTTACTACTTATCGACGTTCGTAACCTTGAAATTACAGGTAAACTTGCTGAGCACGTTCTTGATGAAGTCGGCATTACTGTTAATAAAAATACGATTCCTTACGATCCAGCAAGCCCATTCGTAACGAGCGGTATCCGCATTGGTACAGCAGCGGTTACGACTCGCGGCTTTGGTCTTGAAGAAATGGACGAAATTGCATCTCTTATTGCATTCACATTGAAAAATCATGAAAATGAAGCAGCATTAGCAGAGGCGAAGCAACGCGTTCAAACTCTTACAGATCGTTTCCCAATGTACAAAGAATTGTAAGAAAATAAATACGAAAGGACCGTTACAATATACTTGTAACGGTCCTTTTTGTGTTTAGCCCTTGAATAATAATTCCGTTTTCTATACAATCGTAAATGGTGCAATTTTAACCCCATTCAAAGGAGAGAGTTCCATGGGAAAACTATATGTATTTGATCATCCTTTAATTCAACATAAGCTAACATATATCCGCGATAAGAATACGGGTACGAAAGAATTCCGTGAATTAGTAGATGAAGTAGCAAGCTTAATGGCTTTTGAAATTACACGCGATCTACCGCTTGAAGAAATTGAAATTGAAACGCCGGTAAGTGTAGCGAAGACAAAGGTACTTTCTGGTAAAAAATTAGGAATCATTCCAATCCTTCGTGCAGGTCTTGGTATGGTGGATGGAGTTTTAAAATTGATTCCGGCTGCTAAAGTTGGTCACATTGGTCTATATCGTGACCCAGAAACATTGCAACCGGTTGAATATTATGTAAAACTTCCATCCGATATAAACGAGCGCGATTTCATCGTAGTGGATCCGATGCTTGCAACAGGTGGTTCTGCATCAGAGGCTATTAATTCGTTGAAGAAACGCGGAGCAAAGAATATTAAACTGATGTGTATTTGTGCAGCACCAGTTGGTGTAGAGTTTGTACAAACTCAGCATCCTGACGTTGACATCTACGTTGCAGCACTGGATGAAAAGCTAAATGATCATGGCTACATCGTTCCAGGCTTAGGAGACGCAGGAGACCGTTTATTCGGAACAAAATAAAGAAAAGGAGGCTGTCCCAAAAGTCATTGAAACATGACTAGTGGACAGCCTTTCTTAGTTTCTAAAAATAAGCACAAAAAATTGTCTTATCTACCTCTTCGGATCATTTGTAACTCATTTTGGATCAATTCCCTCACGGTTTGGATCAATTCTATGCATATCTGGCTCATTTTTATCTGGAGGAGTATGGCTTCTTGACTATCTCTACCTCTTCGGCTTATTTGTTACTCATTTTGGATCAATTCCCTATTGTTTCGGATCAATTCTGTACATATCTGGATCATTTTTATCTGGAGAGGCATGGCTTTTTGGTTATCTCCACCTCTTCGGCTTATTTGTTACTCATTTTGGATCAATTCCCTCTCATTTCGGATCAATTCTATACATATCTGGCTCATTTTTATCTGGAGGGGCATGGCTTCTTGGTTATCTCCACCTCTTCGGATTATTTGTTACTTTCAAAAAATAAAGATTAAGAAAAATTCATCTATTTTTCTGTTGTATATCTCCTCTCCTATTGCGCAAGCTACGAAGTGGGAGGGATGCCTGTGTTTCGTATTGGTATTATGCTAATGTGCTTGTTTGCAGCTGGTGCTCAGTCGTTTCCAGAGCGGCCATCTGCTCCGCTTCGCTATTTGGATGAGTGGGAGATTTCCATTTTGGAAGTAGAGCCGTCTACAGTAGAGGCAGTAGAACTAATGATTCAAAAGCAATATCCAGATGTTACGGTGCGGCACATTTACAAAACTGCAATGTCCGGAATGAGTGTGCGGGGGAAACGCAGTGCTGCAGCGGGATTGCAAAAGATTCCTGGGGTCATTCGCGTGACCCCTGCGTCGACTTATACGATGGATGTGAGCGAGAGCGTTCCGTTTATTGGCGGACATGAGGCGCGCTCATACTTTGATTCTACCGGGGCCCGGCTTACGGGAAAAGGTGTGAAGATTGGCATTATTGATACCGGTATTGATTATACTCATCCAGATTTGCGCCGAAATTATAAGGGTGGGTTTGATGCCATCGACGGGGATAATGACCCGATGGAGGCGAAGAGTAAGGGAGCGACCTCACATGGCTCGCATGTGGCTGGTATTATTGCTGCAAATGGAAGGTTCCGAGGCGTTGCGCCAGATGCCGAGATTTATGCGTACCGGGCGCTTGGTCCAGGTGGACGCGGCTCGACGGAAACGGTACTTGCTGCGATTGAAAAAGCAATAGAGGATAAGGTGGATATATTAAATCTATCGCTCGGTAATGATGTGAATGGTCCGGACTGGCCGACGAGCAGGGCTTTAAACCGCGCTACAGCGCGTGGAATTGTGGCCGTTACTGCCTCCGGTAATTCGGGGCCTGCTTTATGGACAGTCGGCTCCCCAGGGGCAGCAGAGGACTCTATTTCGGTCGGAGCCTCTACCTCAGAAATCTCCATCCCTTATTTGAAAACGAGTGGCAGAGAGGTGCGGCTCAGTTTATTTGAGGGATCTCCGCCATGGTCACTGCAGCAAGCAAGTTTTGTCTATGCAGGTATGGGGAAAAAAGAGGATATGAAGCACGTAACAGGAAAGGTCGTTCTTGTAGAACGCGGGGACCTAACCTTTTCGGAAAAAGTGAAGTATGCAGAGGAAGCAGGGGCGTCGGGTGTACTCATTTACAATAACTCGCCTGAGTTGTTTTTCGGTGTAGTAAAAGGTGTGCACATTCCATGCGCGGCCATTTCCGGCGACGACGGAGAATGGTTGCGACGTCAGCCCTCTCCTTTGTTTCGTACGACTGTGAAAAAGGAAAAGGATACGATTGCCCCGTTTAGCTCGCGGGGCCCTGTTACGGTGACGTGGGGCATTAAGCCTGACGTCGTTGCACCGGGCGTCGGCATTACGAGCACAATCCCGGGCGGCTACAAATCGCAAGCAGGAACGAGCATGGCTGCTCCGCATGTGGCAGGCGCTGCTGCACTTCTAAAGCAGGCGCATCCTACATGGAAGCCAGAGCGGATAAAGGCTGCTCTTATGAATAGTGCGAAGCTCCTTTATAAAAACGATGCCTTGTACCATGTATATGAGCAAGGTACCGGCCGCATACAGCTCGGGGCAGCACTCCATATGGAAACCCTCCTCTATCCTGCTTCGATTCCACTTGGACTCGTTTTGAAAAAAAATAGCCCGGTATCGCGAAAACAGATGGTAACAATCGATAATGTAAGTGAGAAGGAACAGAGGGTTATCTTTTCTACGCCGTCCTTTATCTCTGGCATACAATGGAAAATACCGCATACTTTGTATGTAAAGCCTCATGAAACAAAGCAAGTGATGATAGAAGCCTTGCTTACTCCCTCTTTTTTAGAAAAGGGATTGCATGAAGGCTATGTGCATGTGACGGCGGGAGTACATCGCATAGCAGTGCCATATATGTTTTTTGTAGAAGAGCCGAACTATCCGCGCATTATGGGATTTCAATTTGCAAAGGGCGATGCACCGAATACGTATAAATATAGTATGTATTTGCCGGGCGGTGCCGATGAGATGGGAATTGTTTTGTATAATCCTGTCACATTTCATTATGTGGATTTTATTGAATTCCGTCAAAATGTGACAAATGGGATGCAACATCGTGTTATAGTTGTAAAAGAGCAGATAAAAGGTACATACAAAGCTCTTATTTTTGCTAAAAAAGGTAGGAAAGAAGATACAATAGAGAGGACTCTTAACTTTTAGAATTGTGTAATAAATATGAAAATTGGGTAATATATGGGCATTAAGTTTTTTTGTTTTTTTGCTTTTAGTCGTTGACACTATTAAACACACTATTGTATGCTAACAATGGGATAAATGATAGGGCTTACAGTGACATGTTTTTGACTGTTTATTGACAAAAACCATAATGATTCGATTTTTTTCAACTATTCTCCCGAAAAATGAGTTACGATTATCTCAACGCATTTGCTTCCACATGATTTCCTCATATCCGTCTGGAGGGATGAACGCTTGCAAGGAAATAATAAAAATCCGATGAAAGCTTATGCTCTTATGACTGGTGTTCTTTCTTCACTTGCGGGATCCATTTTAGTGGGAATTTTCGGCGGTAAATGGCTCGACAGTTTGTTTGGTACATTTCCATTATTCCTTATTATTGGGCTGTTGCTCGGTTTAGGGGCAGGTGTGTACGCAATGACGAAACTCATTTCACAATTTTACGCAGGAGACGAATAATGGTTGATATGCATGTGCTGGTTCGCAGACAAACAAAATATTTATTTTACACTCTAGCCGTTTTCGTTTTAGGCTATGGGGTCACGCCGTATCATAAGGCCTTTATTGGACTGATGATGGGCTCAATTGTGGGCTTTTTAAGCCTGCGTCTTGTTGCGTTTAAGACGGACAAGTTACTTGACAGGGTTGTAAAAGGCGATACAAAAGTGCGCTTTAAAGCAACTGCAGTTAGTACATACTCACGCTTAGCAACGATTGGATTACTAATCATTTTTGCCTTTCGGTATAAAGATTTAGTAGAAGCGTGGGCCATCGGACTTGGATTATTGACGGGGTATCTTGTCATGATCATAGATTTTTTATACTTACAGTATACCGGCAGGGAAGAGAGGTGAATTACTAGTGGAACACGGTAAATTAGTTGAGTTTTTGGGCTTAACGTTTGACTTGTCCAGCGTTTTAATGACAACTGTTGCAGCACTTATTGTGTTCTTGATCGCTGTATTGGCTACACGCACATTGGCTCTCCGCCCAACAGGTATTCAGAATTTTATGGAGTGGGTTTTTGACTTTGTAAAGAATATCATTAATAGCAATATGGATTGGCAAACAGGAGGCCGCTTCTTAACGTTAGGGGTCACTTTAATCATGTATATCTTTGTTGCTAACATGCTCGGACTACCATTTTTGGTTTCAGTTCATGGAGGAGAAGAAACGGTTACATGGTGGAAATCCCCAACATCTGACCCAGCTATTACGCTTACATTAGCCGTGATGGTAGTTACCCTCACTCATTTTTATGGAATAAAGTTGAAGGGAGCTCGTCAATATTTTAAAGATACGTTCTTGCAACCAATTTGGTGGCTACTACCTTTAAAAATAATTGAAGAGTTCGCAAACACACTAACTCTTGGTCTTCGGCTATTCGGTAACATTTACGCAGGTGAAATTTTGTTAACGTTATTAGCGGGGTTAGGTACAAGCAGTGTGTTAGGAGCTGTGGGTGGCGGTGTAGCAATGCTTGCATGGCAAGGTTTCAGTATTTTTGTAGGCTCCATCCAAGCGTTCATTTTCACAATGTTAACTATGGTGTATATGGCTCATAAAATCAGTCATGAACATTAATAAATTGCATTACATTATATATTTATAATTTAAAAGGAGGACATTTAAAATGAATTTAATCGCAGCTGCAATTGCAATTGGTCTAGCGGCACTTGGTGCTGGTATCGGTAACGGTTTAATCGTATCTCGTACAGTTGAGGGTACTGCTCGTCAACCAGAATTACGCGGGGTTCTTCAAACAATCATGTTCATCGGGGTTGCATTAGTTGAAGCCCTTCCAATCATCGCAGTAGTTATCGCATTTATGGTTCTTAACAAATAAGGGATGATCCCCTACCAACTAATGGCGAAGATCGTTTTATGAACTTCTTCGCCATTGCTTTATGATGAAAAAATTCAGTCTTTTTTTGTAGGCGAAACTATTGAAGGGAGTGAATCCTAATGCTTTTAGGGGCTGCCATTCCGTATGGAACGATGATATATCAATTGGTAATTTTCCTAATTCTATTAGCATTGCTTCGTAAATATGCTTTCGGTCCGTTGATGAACATTATGAAACAACGTGAAGAACATATTGCGAGCGAACTTGAAGCTGCTGAACAAAACAATTCTGAATCCAAGAAATTGGTTGCAGAACAACGTGAGTTCATGAAGCAATCGAAAATAGAAGCACAGGAGTTAATCGAAAGAGCGAAAAAGCAAGCGGAAGAACAAAGAGAAGGCATAGTTGTTGCTGCGAAGGCAGAAGCAGAAACAATTAAAGATGCTGCACTCAGTGAAATTAAGCGTGAAAAAGAACATGCAATTGCTGCATTGCAAGAACAAGTGGCGTCTCTATCTGTTCTAATTGCTTCTAAAGTAATTGAAAAAGAACTGAAAGAAGAAGACCAAGCCAAACTTATTCGTGACTACATGAACGAAGTAGGAGAAGTACGATGAGTATGGAGCTAGTTGCCAAACGTTATGCAGTCGCTCTTTTTAAAATTGCAAAAGAACAACAGTTGCTTGAAACGTTCGAAGAAGAAATACGATCTATTAAGCAAGTGTTTGAAACAAGTGATCTTGCCTTGTTTTTACAACAACCAAACATTTCTAGTGAAAAGAAGAAAGCGTTGTTAAGCCAAGCCTTTACTTCTGTTTCACAACAAATTTTAAACACATTATATATTTTGATCGACAATCATCGTGAAGAAATCGTTGCCGATATGGCAGACGCTTTCTTCGCACTAGCGAATGAAGAACGCAATGTGGCAGATGCCCTTGTTTACTCCATTCGTCCGTTAACAGAAGCAGAAAAAGTAGGCGTAGCCGAAAGCTTTGCTAAAATGAGCGGAAAAGATGCAATTCGTATTCAAAATATTGTCGACGATAGTTTGCTTGGCGGCATTAAAGTCCGCATCGGCAACCGTATTTACGATGGTAGCTTAAAAGGAAAATTAACGCGTATTGAACGCACACTTTTGAACAATAGATAGGGGTGAAACGCATGAGCATCAAAGCTGAAGAAATCAGTGCACTGATAAAACAGCAGATTGAAAACTATCAGTCAGAAATCGAAGTTAGTGATGTTGGTACAGTCATCCAAGTAGGTGATGGTATCGCACGTGCTCATGGTCTTGATAACGTAATGGCGGGAGAACTTGTTGAGTTCTCTAACGGAGTTATTGGACTAGCGCAAAACTTGGAAGAAAGTAACGTTGGTATCATCATTCTTGGACCATATACGGGCATTCGTGAAGGTGACGAAGTTCGTCGTACTGGACGCATCATGCAAGTTCCAGTTGGGGAAGAATTAATTGGTCGTGTAGTAAATCCATTGGGACAACCAGTAGACGGTTTAGGCCCAATTGCTACTACAAAAACTCGTCCAATCGAAAATAAAGCTCCAGGCGTAATGGATCGTAAATCAGTTAACCAACCACTTCAAACTGGTATTAAAGCAATTGACGCTCTTGTACCAATCGGTCGTGGACAACGTGAGTTAATCATCGGTGACCGTCAAACTGGTAAAACTGCGATCGCTCTTGATACGATTATTAACCAAAAAGACCAAGATATGATTTGTATCTACGTTGCAATCGGTCAAAAAGAATCTACGGTTCGTAACGTTGTAGAAACACTTCGTAAATTTGGTGCTTTAGAATACACAATCGTTGTAACTGCATCTGCATCTCAACCAGCTCCAATGCTATTCTTAGCTCCTTATGCTGGTGTATCTATGGGTGAAGAGTTTATGTACAATGGTAAGCACGTACTAATCATCTATGATGATTTAACGAAGCAAGCTTCTGCATACCGTGAACTTTCCTTGTTACTTCGTCGTCCGCCAGGTCGTGAAGCATATCCAGGGGATGTTTTCTACTTGCATTCTCGCTTACTAGAACGTGCTGCAAAATTAAGTGATGCAAAAGGCGGCGGTTCTATCACTGCTCTTCCTTTCATCGAAACACAAGCTGGGGACGTTTCTGCATACATCCCTACAAACGTAATTTCTATTACAGATGGACAAATCTTCTTGCAATCTGACTTGTTCTTCTCAGGTATTCGTCCAGCTATCGATGCTGGTACATCTGTATCCCGTGTAGGGGGCGCTGCTCAAATTAAAGCGATGAGTAAAGTTGCTGGTACACTTCGTCTAGACCTTGCTTCTTACCGCGAACTAGAAGCATTCGCACAATTCGGTTCTGACCTTGATAAAGCTACACAAAACAAGTTAAACCGTGGTGCTCGTACAGTAGAAGTGTTAAAGCAAGATTTGCACAAACCGCTTAAGGTTGAAAAGCAAGTTATGATCCTTTATGCACTAACACGTGGATTCTTAGATGATATTCCTGTATCTGACATCCAACGCTTCGAAAGCGAAATGAATAGCTGGTTAGATTCTAACCGTCCAGAAGTTCTTGCAGAACTTGTTAAGACGAAAAAGCTATTAGCTGACGATACAATGGCATCTGCAATTAACGACTTTAAGAAAACATTCGTTGTTTCTGAATAATAAAAAGAGGGCCGGCCTTTTTTGCCGGCTTTCAAGTGATAAGCAAAGGGAGGATATCGGACAGGTCGATTCTTCCGTCATGCCTATTTTGGACAAAAAGGTGGTGAGAACCTGTGGTATCTTTACGCGATATTAAATCGAAAATTACTTCCACGAAGAAAACGAGTCATATTACAAAGGCAATGCAAATGGTTTCTGCCTCTAAATTAAGTCGTGCTGAGCAAAATGCGAAAGCATTCGCTCCTTACGTAAACAAAATTCAAGAGGTTATTGCTGATGTATCGAGTGGTAGTGGTGTTAACCATCCTATGCTCGTATCTCGTCCTGTTAAACGTACTGGTTATATCGTCATTACGTCTGACCGTGGTTTAGCTGGTGCGTATAACAGTAATGTTTTACGTGTTGTTAGTAAGGAAATAGAAGAACGCCACAACATGGATGCTAGTCAGTATGGCATTATTGCACTAGGTCGTGTTGGTCGTGATTATTTAAAACGTCGCGGCTTTAATATCATTGATGACGTTACTGGCATTTCGGATCAACCTGTATTTGCCGACATTAAGGATATTGCTGCTAGCTCTGTTGAAAAGTTCTCCAATGGTGAATTTGATGAATTGTATATCTATTTCAACCATTTCATCACCAAAATGCAACAAGAAGTACAATCGAAGAAGCTTTTACCTTTAACGGATGTACAAGCAAGCAAGACTTCAACGCTTTATGAATTCGAACCTTCAGAAGAAGAAATTCTTAAAGTATTATTGCCACAATACGCGGAAAGTTTAATTTTCGGTGCCTTGCTGGACGGTAAAGCAAGCGAGCACGCAGCACGTATGACAGCAATGAAGAGTGCAACAGACAATGCAAAAGACATTATTGGAACACTTACACTTTCATATAACCGCGCTCGTCAAGCAGCGATTACGCAAGAAATTACGGAAATCGTTGGTGGTGCAGCTGCACTCGAATAGGTAGAGATTTGCTAAAGGAGTTTCTAACTCCTTTAGCGGCATGTCTATCCTCACACGTGGATTATATAATTAGGAGGGAAACCCATGAGTATAGGACGCATTACAGCAATAATGGGTCCGGTTGTAGACGTAAAGTTCGAAGACGGACATCTTCCTGCAATCTACAACGCCCTTAAAGTATCATATGTAGCTAAAAATGATCATGAAACAACAATCGACCTAACATTAGAGGTTGCATTGCATTTAGGTGATGATTCAGTTCGTACAGTTGCCATGTCTTCTACAGACGGCCTTGTACGTGGCATGGATGCTGTTGACACTGGTAAACCAATCTCTGTTCCAGTTGGGGATGTAACACTTGGACGTGTATTCAACGTACTTGGTGACTCCATCGACTTAGACGAAAAACTCGACGATTCTGTTCGCCGTGACCCAATTCACCGTGCTGCTCCTAAGTTTGATGAACTTTCAACTAAAGTTGAAATTCTTGAAACAGGAATTAAAGTAGTTGACTTACTTGCTCCTTACATCAAAGGTGGTAAGGTTGGACTATTCGGTGGTGCCGGCGTAGGTAAAACAGTATTAATCCAAGAATTAATTCATAACATTGCTCAAGAACACGGTGGTATTTCTGTATTCGCCGGTGTAGGGGAACGTACTCGTGAAGGGAACGACCTTTACTTTGAAATGAGCGATTCAGGCGTTATTAAGAAAACTGCAATGGTATTCGGACAAATGAATGAACCACCAGGTGCTCGTCAACGTGTAGCATTGACTGGTCTTACAATGGCTGAATATTTCCGTGATGAACAAGGACAAGACGTGCTTCTATTCATCGATAACATCTTCCGCTTTACACAAGCTGGTTCTGAAGTATCTGCCTTACTAGGTCGTATGCCTTCAGCAGTAGGTTACCAACCTACACTAGCTACGGAAATGGGTCAATTACAAGAACGTATTACATCTACAAACAAAGGATCAATCACTTCAATCCAAGCTGTATATGTACCTGCCGATGACTATACTGACCCGGCTCCAGCAACAACATTTGCTCACTTAGATGCAACAACAAACCTTGAACGTCGTTTAACTCAAATGGGTATTTACCCTGCGGTTGACCCACTTGCTTCAACTTCACGTGCATTAGCACCTGAAATCGTTGGAGAAGAGCACTATCAAATTGCTCGTCAAATTCAACAAACATTGCAACGTTACAAAGAATTACAAGATATTATCGCAATTCTAGGTATGGATGAATTGTCTGAAGATGATAAGCTAGTTGTACACCGTGCTCGTCGTGTTCAATTCTTCTTATCTCAAAACTTCCACGTTGCTGAACAATTTACAGGTCAAAAGGGTTCTTATGTTCCTGTAAAAGAAACAGTACAAGGATTTAAAGAGATCTTAGAAGGTAAATATGATGATCTTCCAGAAGATGCTTTCCGCTTAGTTGGTCGCATTGAAGAAGTAGTTGAGAAAGCAAAAACTCTAGTATAAAAGGGTCTAGGAGGGACGAATCATGAAGACAATTCAAGTCAGTATTGTAACTCCTGACGGACCGGTATACGAACAAGACGTAGATATGGTCAGCGTAAAAGCTGTGAGCGGAGAAATGGGTATTTTGCCTGGTCACGTAACAACTGTGGCTCCTCTCCAAATTAGTCCGATACGCCTTAAAAAAGGTAACAAAACGGATTATGTAGCAGCTGGAGGCGGATTTATCGAAATTCGTCCAGACAAAGTGACAATTCTTGCGCCATCTGCGGAAGAAGCCTCTCACATTGACATTGCTCGTGCGAACGAAGCACTACGCCGTGCCGAACGTCGCCTGCAAGACAAACAAACTGCCCTGGATTTCCAACGTGCAGAACTTGCCTTACAACGTGCAATCAACCGTCTGAACGTTTCGAAAATGCAATAATTGTTGGTTAGAAAAAGAAGCATGCCTTGGCATGCTTCTTTTTTTATGAGTACATTTTAGATTGGAGCTTCTGCAAGCAACTACAGTATGAAAAAAACAATCCTCAAAAAGGAATACAGCCATTCCCTTTAAGAAGCCAAGCATAAAGCTATACTTGTAAATAAGGAAGAAAGGTATAAGAAAGAATCATTGTATTACCCGATGCAATAATCATACCGATACTCGCATAAGTTCCTTCTAATTCGCCGATATGAAATGCCTGAGATGTTCCTGCTCCGTGGGCACCCATTCCTAGCATAAGCCCCTTTGCTAATGACGTTTGAATGGCGAACATCCGAATTAGAATGGGACCAATCATGGCACCAGTTAGTCCGGTTATAATGACAAACACAGCTGTCATGGGTGGGATACCACCAAGCATTTGTGAAATATTCATGGCAATCGGAGTAGTAACGGAACGTGGTAGCAAGCTGTCTACGATAGAAGCACTGATATGAAAAAAAACAGCAAGCACGAAGGAAGAGAGAGCCGCTACGACAGATCCAATAAATGTCCCTCCTATGATTTCGACTACATGTGCCTTTATGATATTTGCATATTTGTACAAAGGAATGGCAAAGGCTACAGTCGCTGGACCTAATAAGTCAGTCACATACTTTGTTCCTAGCGCATAGGTTTGATAAGGAACGTTGCTAATGCTTAGAAGCACAATGATAAGAATAGGGACAACTAAAAGTGGATTTAGAAAAATAAAGTTCCATTTCTTATACATTTTTTTGCTCGTATAAAATAGTAAAAGGGTAACAAGCAAACAGCAAATGGCTAAAAACATTATGATTTCCTCCTATGCTTAGATAGATGTTCTGAAAAGAGACCTGTACAGATCATAACGATTGCAGTACTCAGAATAATAATGAAAAACAATTGCAATCCCTGTGACAGCAATAATTGTTTATACTGAATGACTCCTATAGCGGAAGGAATAAAAAAGAGGAGTAATTCTGCTAAGAGCCAATTTGCCCCTTGCTCCACCCACTTCATTTTTATTACATTCATCTGTAATAAAAGAAAGAGCAAAAGCAGTCCAATGAGACTTCCAGGAATAGATAGATGAAACTGCTTTGAAATAAAGTTTCCCACTATGTAAAACAGGATAAATATTGAAACTTGCCATATACCATTTACTATTTTCATCTATGTGCTCCTTTGTCTCGCTACTTTAATAAAGTAGCTTAATTGTCGTATATCCAAATTGCATTACCTATTCCATCCTCATTCGCTGTATTTATTATAACTTCAATGGTATAACTAAGTAAAAATTTCCATCACTTATAATGATATTGTAGAATAGTAAAAATAAGCCGCCTAGCCGTGGTTTACTTGCATATCGATTTAATGTTTCACATACATTGCTAATGATTTGTAAGATTCTACATCAACATATCATCTCCTCCGTCTCGATTTGTACTTAATTTTACAAACCTAATCTGCGAAATCATTTTCCATTTTTGCGTTATAAATAGTACGGAAGAAAACTAGAAAAGGAGCGACTGATAATGAATACAGAAACAAGCATAGAAAAATCAAATCGATATGGTGCCAATAACTACAATCCATTACCCGTTGTGATTGCTAAGGCAGAAGGAGTGTGGGTATACGATCCGGAAGGTACAAAATATATGGATATGCTAAGTGGCTATTCTGCAGTAAATCAAGGCCACCGGCATCCGAAAATTATTGCTGCGCTAAAGGAGCAAGCAGATAAGGTGACACTTACTTCGCGTGCTTTCTATAATGATCAGCTTGGGTTATTTTTTGAAAAAGTAGCACGGCTTACAAACAAAGAGATGGTACTTCCGATGAATACAGGTGCGGAGGCAGTTGAAACGGCATTAAAGACAGCCCGTCGCTGGGCGTATGAGGTAAAAGGGGTGGACGAAAATGCGGCGACAATTATTGTGTGTGAAGGGAACTTTCACGGACGAACACTGGGTGCGATCTCGTTATCTACAGAAGAGGAATATAAGCGAGGCTTTGGGCCCTTTCTTCCAGGAATCACGATTATTCCTTATGGCAATCTAGCAGCCTTAGAAGCAGCCATTACATCTAGTACGGCAGCATTTTTAGTAGAACCGATTCAAGGAGAAGCGGGCATTGTCCTTCCACCTGAAGGATTTTTAAAGGAAGCCTACGAGCTTTGTCATCGTCACAATGTATTGTTTATCGCGGACGAAATTCAAACCGGGCTATGTCGTACTGGAAAAACATTTGCTTGCGATTATGAACATGTTGTACCAGATGTATATATTTTAGGAAAAGCACTTGGCGGCGGCGTTATACCTATTTCATGTGTGGCAAGTAATCGTGATGTGTTAGGTGTACTGAATCCGGGCTCGCACGGTTCTACGTTTGGCGGAAATCCGCTAGCAGCTGCTGTATCCGTCGCATCACTTGACGTATTGGAGGAGGAGAAATTAGCGGAGCGCTCTTATATGCTTGGAAAATGGTTTAGACAGCAACTTCGAACCATTGAAAATCCAATCATTCGGGAGGTTCGCGGGAAAGGTCTATTTATTGGAGTAGAATTAGATCGAGAGGCGAGACCATACTGTGAGAAGCTAAAGGAAGTAGGCCTGCTTTGTAAAGAAACGCACGAAACGATTATCCGTTTTGCGCCGCCTCTCGTTATTACGGAAGACGAACTAAAATGGGCAATCACGAAAATAAAAGAAGTCTTGTAAGGGACAGAAACCGATTGCTTACAGAGATGTAGGTGATTGGTTTTATTGCATATTTAGAGGGTAGGAGCTGGATGTGTTTGCTAGAGGCAGAATCCTTCTAAATAAGTGAAAATATTCACAAACAAAGTTTTTGTAAATGCCGGGTATTTATATATAAAGCTGTATGAATTATTTGTGAAGATAGGAGTTTTCTGATTTTCCTATGTTAAAATGAATCTGCCATTATTGGTTAAATATTCATATAAATTAGGAGGATTATGATGACAGGTGAGTTGAAGAAACGGGCGCTAGCTTCATTGTCGGGTAAATGGGGATTTGCTGTGGGGCTTACGTTTTTATATTTTGTTTTATCTGGTGTTGCTTCGTATATCATTTCCATGGTGATGTCTGTTCTGTATATTCCGGTTGTAGTTCTATTTATGGGAGAAAAAGAATCAATTTCGGCAGGTGGGGGTCTTCTTTTCGGCTTATTATTTGTTGTGATGTTTGTCGCTCTGACGTCTATTTCGGGTGTTCTTACGTTAGGTGGGTATAAAGTTTGTTTGGCTGTTTCGCGGGGAAATGAAGGAAAGTTTGATGATTTCTTTTCGTTTTTTGCAGGTTGGCAGAAGATGGTGACGGCTTTTAAAGTGACGTTTTTTGTTTCGTTGTATACGATGTTATGGTCGCTGCTGCTTGTGATTCCGGGCATTATCAAAGCATTATCATATTCGCTTACGTATTTCGTGTTACTTGATCATCCTGAGTATACAGTTCATGAAGCCATTGCAGAAAGTAAACGCTTGATGGACGGAAACAAATGGAACTTGTTTGTGCTTGGATTAAGCTTTATTGGCTGGTTTTTACTGAGTGCCATAACATTCAGCATTTCACAGCTATGGACGACTCCGTATTGGGCGGTTACATTTGCTCATTTTTACGATAAGGTTTCGGATGAAAAACAAGTGATTGCTGCATAACAGAACGAGAATATTTACCCCTTTTTCTTCATAGAATGTACTGCTTCACATGCATCTTAGAAGAGGGGGTAAGGTATGACAAGTGAGTTAAAGAAAAAAGCGCTTACATCGTTAAAAGGAAAATGGGGATTTGCAGTAGGTAGCACATTTTTGTATATCTTGGCTTCAGCATTTGGTTCGTATGTGATTTCTGGAATTATTGCTATTCTTTCTAATTGGTTCCAAGATACGTTTTTGCAGGTTGTGCTTTCTTTAATTAGTGTTCTTGCTACATTTTTCTTAACGGGCATTCTTGTTCTCGGCATTTTTAAAATTTATTTAGGGCTGGCGCAAGGAAAGAACGTACAGGTAGGCGATCTGTTCTCCTATTTTGCAGGGTGGGCAAAAATTTGGAAGGCGTTCCTCACTGTATTTTTCTTAACGCTTTATACGTTTTTATGGTCAGTTCTTCTCATTGTACCGGGGATTATTAAAAGCTTTTCGTATTCGCTTACGTATTTCGTGTTGCTTGATCATCCTGAGTTTACGGTGAATCGTGCACTTGGGGAGAGTAAGCGGCTGATGCAGGGGCAGAAGTGGAAGTTGTTTGTTGTATTGCTCAGCTTTATCGGCTGGTATTTGCTTAGCATAATTACGCTCGGGCTTGCAAATTTATGGGTAACACCTTATGTATCCGTTTCGTTTGCTCATTTCTATGAAAATCTGAAAAAGTCGGACGTGGCATAATAGAAAGGGCATGGGGAAATTATCGAGGGCACTGAATGACTTTTTCAGTGCTCTTTTTTTTTATGGATACGATTACTTTGAAGCCCGTTCCCTTTGATATTCGCTCGAAGCGGTAACCAAACAGAGGATTGAGGCCCGACATCTTTGATATTCGCTTGAGACGGTAACCAAAGCAGAGGATTGAGGCCCGGTCCCTTAGATTTTCGTTTGAGGCGGTAACCAAAGCAGGGGATTGAAGCCCGGTATCTTAGGTTTTCGCTTGAGGCGGTAACCAAAGTAGAGGATAGAAGCCCGTTCCCTTAGATTTTCGTTTGAGGCGGTAAGCAAAGCAGAGGATTGAGACCCGGCAACTTTGAATTTCGTTCGAGGCGGTAACCAAAGCAGAGGATAGAAGCCCGGCCCCTTTGAATTTCGCTTGAGGCGGTAACCAATGCCCTTTTTCAGTCCATGTCCTTTTTGAGTTCATATTTTTTAATGCGGTATTGTAGGCTTTGCCGGCTCATACCAAGTAATTGTGCGGTTTGCGTGATGTTTCCGTTTTGCTCATTGAGTAGTCTTATGAGGTACTCCTTTTCCGTTTCCTCTATTTTCCGCTTCAAAGGGGATTGCTTTCCTTCTTGCGGTGCATGAAAGGAGTTTGCAAAGCGGACAGGCATGTGGGATAGCGTAATATATGGATCTTTATCGACGAGATTCATGGCTCCTTCGATGAGATGCTGGAGTTCGCGGACATTGCCGGGCCAGTCGTATTCGTGAAAGCAGCGGCGCAGCCTTTCGTCGATGTCTACCACTTTTAGATGAAACCGCTCATTATAGATGCGTATGAAGTGAGCGGTAAGAGGATCGAGGTCTTCCCGGCGTTCGCGGAGCGGCGGCAAGAAGAGCGTGACCACTCCAAGGCGATAGTATAAATCCTTGCGCAAACGGTTTGCAGCAATAGCTTCAATAGGATCTTCGTTGATGGTGCTCATGAGGCGCACGTTCACCTTTTTTTCCTGACTTCCTCCTACGCGGCGCACCAATCGTTCTTGAATAACGCGCAGCAGCTTAGCCTGCATGGGAGTGGCGAGCGAATTGATTTCATCGAGTAGGAGCGTGCCCCCATTTGCTTCCTCGAAGAGCCCGGCTTTTTGAATGGCTCCTGTGAAAGCCCCCTTTTCCGTGCCAAAGAGCATGCTCTCAATTAACGGTTCGGGCATGGCGGCGCAGTTTTGAGAAACGAACGGCTTTCCGGCGCGCGTACCTTCATTGTGAATGCACTGGGCGAGAACGTCCTTGCCCGTGCCGGTTTCCCCGACAAGAAGAATGGAAGAGCTCGTCCTAGCGGCTCGTCTTGCCTCCTGCACGAGAGCATCCATGGCAGGTGAGATAGCAATAATGCGAGAAAACGTATAATGTTGCTCCCGTAGACCAAGTATTTCCTCGGTAATATGCTGCTTAAGAAGTGTTACATCGTATACAATTTCCATAGCTCCTAAAATAGTTCCATCTATGATGATGGGAGTCGTCGTATTTACGGTGTTGATTTCCTTGCCATGCTGGTTGTAGTACGTCTGTCGATTGTTCTTTCGGCTTTTTCCGAAATGAAGGGCATCGAGCAAGGTGCTGCTTTGCTTGTCATGAAAGGAAAAGACGTCCATTACATTTTTATGCAGCACATCCTGAGGGTTCATCCGTTCGATTTCGGCCATCCTTTCGTTATACACAACCGTCCGTCCCTTGGCATCAATAATATGAATCCCGATATCCATCTGATTCCATATATGTTCATACAGATGCAAGGATTCCACAAGATTTTGCAAGATAATCCCCTCCGTTATAAATTATCTTAATTTTATAAAAATAATGATTTGAATGCAAAAATATTTTGCAACTGCTAGCTTTTTTTGCAGCAAAATTTTGCAGGAGATCCGCTTCTTTTCTCGTAAAAAAGTTGGCATGTTTCTTGCTATATATAAAGAATGTAGAAGACATGAGAAAAAGGAGAGAAGTAAAATGAATACAAAACAAATTATCGATGAGACAAACCGTTACGGTGCGCATAACTACCATCCCCTTCCTGTTGTCATTTCGAAAGCTGAGTCGGTGTGGGTATACGACCCGGAAGGTAATAAATATATGGATATGCTTAGTAGCTATTCTGCGGTGAACCAAGGGCATCGCCATCCGAAAATCATTGCGGCGCTGAAGGAGCAGGCAGATAAAGTGACGCTCACTTCGCGCGCCTTTTATAGCGAGCAGCTGGGGACATTTTATGAAAAGGTCGCAAATTTAACAAATAAAGAAATGGTGCTTCCGATGAATACAGGCGCCGAGGCGGTAGAAACAGCGCTAAAGGTAGCGCGGCGCTGGGCGTATGAAGTAAAAGGTGTGGCCGAAAATGCTGCGACGATTATTGTATGTGAGGGGAATTTCCACGGGCGCACGATTGCTGCGATTTCGCTTTCCTCCGAGGAAGAGTATAAGCGGGGATTTGGTCCATTTGTTCCGGGCATTACGATTATTCCGTACGGGGACATTGCCGCGCTTGAAGCAGCAATCACCGAAAATACAGCAGCGTTTTTGCTAGAGCCTATTCAAGGCGAAGCAGGCATTGTTATTCCGCCAGACGGATTTTTAAAGCAGGCGTTTGAGCTTTGTCAACGTAGAAACGTGCTGTTCATCGCCGACGAAATTCAAACGGGGTTAGGCCGCACCGGGAAAACCTTTGCCTGTGACTACGAGGATGTGGTGCCGGATGTCTATATTTTAGGAAAGGCACTGGGCGGCGGCGTCATGCCTATTTCATGTGTAGCTAGTAACCGCGATATTCTTGGCGTGTTTAATCCGGGCTCGCACGGCTCTACGTTCGGAGGGAATCCGCTTGCAGCCGCGGTATCCGTTGCCGCGCTTGACGTATTGGAGGAGGAAAAATTAGCAGAGCGCTCTTTTGTACTTGGCGAATGGTTTAGACAGGAACTGCGTAGTATTGAAAACCCGATGATCCGAGAGGTGCGCGGGAAAGGATTGTTTATCGGAGTGGAGCTAGACCGAGAAGCACGGCCATTCTGCGAGAGGCTTCAGAAGGAAGGGCTGCTCTGTAAAGAAACACACGCCACAACCATCCGCTTCGCCCCGCCGCTAGTTATTACAGAAGAGGAACTAAAATGGGCCATTACAAAAATTAAAGCCGTTTTGCAGTAAAAGAAGGGGGAGAATCGCTTACAGAGATGTAGGCGATTTTTTTTGGTGCGCGCTCGTGAAGGAAGCAGTTTGGGTATGGCAAGCGGGGGATGCGATCCAAAATAAACGGAATGCGATCGGAAAACAGCGGAATGTGATCCAACCCAGGTGGGATGCGATCCAAGGATGAAGATCCCATCCCAAAAAGTGTGGATACAATCGGAAATAGGTAGAATACGATCCAAACTAGGAAGAATGCGATCGGAAAACAGTGGAATATGATCCAACCCAGGTGGAATGTGATCCAAGGCCCAAGATCCCAACCTAAAAAGTTTGGATATGATCCAAACTAAGTGAAATACGATCGGAAAACAGCGGAATATGATCCAACCCAGGTGAGAATGCAATCCAAAATCCCATCCCCGACCTAAGTTATATACGGATTACCTATTATGTAGCATAATATCGCTTTCGAGGTAGAGGGAGCATGCGTCGACTTGCAGTGGTGGGCTGAAGTAGTAGCCTTGGATCATATAGCATTCTAGGTTGTGTAGAAATTCGAGTTGCTCTTTTGTTTCTACGCCCTCTGCGATGACGGACACTTTTAAGGTGTGAGAGAGGGATAGGATAGTTGCTATCATTTCCCTGCTTTCGGTGTTTTTATCGGTTTTCATGATGAATTCACGCGGTATCTTGATTGTGTCGATTGGATAGACGGCTAGGTAGGCTAGTGATGAATAGCCGGTGCCGAAGTCGTCGATTGAAATACGAACGCCTAGTTCTTTTAGTTCTTTTAGTTTTGCTAGTGTTGCTTCTTCGTTTGTCATGGCTACGCGCTCGGTTAATTCGATATCTAGGCAGTGTGCAGGCAAGTTTGTTTGTTGTAAGGCATTTTGGACTACTTGAATAAAGTCTTCTTGTATGAACTGGCGTGCGGATACGTTTACGCCGACTTTTATGTCCCTATAGCCTGCGTCATGCCATACTTTCATTTGGCGGCATGCTTCTTGTAGAATCCATTCCCCTATTTCGATGATGAGTTCTGTTTCTTCGGCAATGGGAATGAATTCACTTGGTGATACCAGTCCGAGCTGCGGATGATTCCAGCGTACGAGCGCTTCTAATCCGATGCAGCGATGATCGCTACTATCGGTTTGGGGCTGGTACATTAAAAAGAGTTCGTTGTTTGGTAATGCTTCGTATAAGTCTTTTTCTAGGCGCATCTTCTTCTTCATTTGGTCATCCATTTTTTCATCATATATACTGTATATATTTTTCCCAAGGTTTTTGCTATTGTACAGTGCCAAGTCCGCATTTTTGAGCATGGAGACAGCATCGTTGCATAAATCGGAATAGATGGAAACTCCAATGCTTGGTGTGATATGCAAAATATGATGTTCGATTTCCACTGGATCATGCATTGCTTGTAAAATAGAGTGGATCATTTTATGTAAGGTAGGTAGATCATTGTAACCTTTTATTAATAGAATAAATTCGTCTCCGCTTAGGCGGTATAGAGTGCCCATCAATTGCGTGGTGGATTTTATACGCGCTGCTGTTTCCACAAGAACTAGGTCCCCAGTCTGATGACCTAGTGTGTCATTAATGACCTTAAATCTGTCTATATCGATGAACATAATGGCCAATGTGCCGCCTTCGGTTTCTACTGCAGCTATGCTGGTTTCTAAATCATCTGTAAACGACCTGCGATTAGGAAGTCCTGTTAATGTGTCGTGATACGCAAGATAACTAATTTGCTCTGCTTGCATCCTAGATTCGGTTATATCCTTAATCATGACATAGGTTCCGTTAACCGTGTTTCCTTCATAGATGGGAACTATGGTCATGGCAAGGACGTATATATCTCCATTTTTATGAAAGGCGTGTACATCTAGTGAAACGGAGTCTCCTTGTAACACGGAGTGAAATTTAGATGTAGCCCGTTGTATATCCTCTTCACAAATAAGTTTGCGATAGGATTTATGAAAGATTTCAGATATTTGATAGCCTAGCAGCGATTCCCCGGCTTCATTGACATGGATAAAATTCCCGTATCTATCCATTGTAAAGATTGGATCTGGATGAAATTCGTATAGTGATTTAAATTTTTGCTCGCTTTGAATGAGTGCCCGCTTCTGTTCAACTAAGCTGTAAGTGGCCTCTTCTACTCGTTGTTCTAGATCGGTATTAAATTGTTGCTCTTTTTGAAGTAAACGCTTATTTTCAGCATTAACAAAATACTGACGAAAGAGAAAGAGCATCAGGCATAGAGAGAGACTAATTTCAAATAAATGAGAAAGCCCTTCTAGCATCACAGAAAATACCGTTAGGCTTAAGACTGCGATATACGATAGGGATACTTCTACATGATTTTCCTTTTTTGTATGTAGGACAGGAGCTGGTTTCACAATGTTTTGCAAATCTAGTATGCCTGCTGCTGCTGTTACTAATAAAGAAAGCTGATACATCGGGTTTGTGAGATCTACTAGGAAATTTTCATTTGAAATGAGAAATAAACTGCTTACTGTATCTCCGAAAGCAAATAGTACAGTAGACAGAATGAGTAGATGCAGCACTTGTTTCGAAACGAGTTTATTAGGTTGAAAATAAAAGCTTACGCAGACGAGAAGGAGCAGGATATCAGCAAATGGATAGATAAGCTCAATTGCTTTTATGAATATGCTGTATGTTTGTTCCTGAAATATCTTTGAAATAATAAAATTATAGACTAACGTAGTGGATGCAATAAATGTCGCACCAATATCGCAGAATATATAGAACTTTTGTAGAGTAGTATACTCATATGTAATTTTTATGAAAAAGGCTAGTAGGTAAAATAAATAGAATAAAATAAAAAAAATATCTGATGGATTAATGAGGGGAGGCATCCATCCTGAATGGTTCGCTGCTTCGACAAGCCAAACCACATCTGTAAGAAGGAAGCTTAAGCAGGCTAGAAATAGAAGCAACCAAAAAAACTGCATGCTTTTTGAACCATTTCTAAATGTATACCATAGCGAATAGGTTGCAAGTCCATCTGCTAGAATACTTAACCCTTTTACACCAAGCGTATTCATAAAGCCCTCTATTGGAAATAGGAAAATCCATATGTAGTATGTAATCAAATAAAGTATGGTGAAGGAGAATAGAATTTGAAATCGCTTATTCGTTCGTAAATTCATGAATGCACCTCATACTAGAAGAAAAATAGTAAATAATAATGAAAAGGTATGTCGTAGGAGTATGTTTAGCTTTCTTTATAAGAATATTTATATATTGTTCTTTTCATACTTAGCATATCGTACCTTTCGTTTCTTTACTAGTAGTGAAAAATGAATTTTTCGTCAAAAAGATGTATTTTTACCATAGGTACAGTGGGTTTGGTTGTATCGGTTTTTGTCTGTTATTGGAGCAGGAGGGTTGCTATTTGTCAGAAGTTGATAATCCTTGTTGCAATAGGTCGACATAGCAAAGGCTAATTTGGTATAATGTTATCGGTTACATTATTTAGAAAAATTAAAAAAAAGTAATTCGTATAAACACAGTAATAATGCGGTTTATACAGGTTTTTGGGCCATCTATCTTTCAAGAAAAAGATGACTCATTTGCAGCAAACGGTTGGGGTTTTTATTACCATTTATGGGGATTTCCCCTTTTTTAATGGTGAAATCATTATATCCTTTTTGATTTTTTTCAGAATTCGATTTGCGCGGCGTACTGTCGGTGGGATAACCATAGATAGTTGTTTCGCATATTGAACAAAATTTACTGCATAGGGGGAGAGTCTGCTAATGTTCAATGTGTATCAAAATAACTATGCAATTGTAGTTGTGTTTTTGCTGTTAGGCATTTTGTTGCCAATGGTAGCGCTGACGGCAGGGAAGATCCTTCGTCCAAACAAGCCGACGGAAATGAAACAGACTACATATGAAAGTGGTCTTGAACCATTTCATGAAGCAAATGTTCGTTTCCATGCTCGTTACTATATTTTTGCGCTTATGTTTGTAATTTTTGATGTGGAAACTGTGTTTTTGTATCCGTGGGCAGTTGCTTACGATAAATTAGGGCTGTTTGCTCTCTTGGAGATGGTCATCTTTGTATTGATGCTACTCGTAGGGCTTGTGTATGCTTGGAAGAAGAAGGTGTTGAAATGGTTATAAATTTTGATGGGTTGAATAGTGAGGAAAGAGCAGAGTTAGAACGTAATCTATTTTTTACGACATTGGAGCAGCTGAAAGGCTGGGCAAGAAGTAATTCTCTTTGGCCCATGACATTCGGCTTGGCTTGTTGTGCCATTGAAATGATGGGCGTTGGTTCCTCTCACTACGATTTGGATCGCTTCGGTTCATTCTTCCGTACATCTCCGCGTCAATCTGACGTTATGATTGTATCCGGTACCGTTACGAAAAAGATGGCACCACTCTTACGTCGTTTATATGATCAAATGCCAGAACCAAAATGGGTGATTGCAATGGGTTCTTGCGCAACAGCAGGTGGTCCTTATGTGAAATCCTATGCTGTTGTAAAAGGCGTAGACCAAATTGTACCTGTAGATGTGTACATTCCGGGATGCCCGCCAAACCCAGCTGCCCTCATTTACGGTATTAATAAGTTGAAAGAAAAGATTCGTTACGAGGCGGCAACTGGAAAGCAGGTGACGAATAAATGAGCGATGAAAAGGATCTTGATGCGTTAAAGAAAGAAGCAGTGGCGAAAGCGAAAGCGGCAGCAGCGGCAAAGGCTAAGGCAGCGGCAGCAGCGAAAGAACGTGCTGGGGAAGTAACGTTACAAGGCGGAGCAAGCGACGATGAAAAAGCGAAAGCCATCGCAGCAGCGAAGGCAAAAGCAGCGGCAGCGGCAAAAGCCAAAGCAGCAGGCGGAGCAAGCGACGATGAAAAAGCGAAAGCAATCGCAGCAGCGAAGGCGAAAGCAGCGGCAGCGGCAAAAGCCAAAGCAGCAGGCGGAGCAAGCGACGATGAAAAAGCGAAAGCCATCGCAGCAGCGAAAGCAAAAGCAGCGGCAGCAGCAAAAGCTAAAGCAGCAGGCGGAGCAAGTGACGACGAAAAAGCGAAAGCCATCGCAGCGGCGAAGGCAAAAGCGGCAGCAGCGGCAAAAGCCAAAGCAGCAGGCGGAGCAAGCGACGACGAAAAAGCGAAAGCCATCGCAGCAGCGAAGGCGAAAGCAGCAGCGGCTGCAAAAGCGAAGACGGCAGGCGGCGCTGGCGATGATGAAAAGGCGAAAGCCATCGCAGCGGCAAAAGCAAAAGCGGCAGCAGCAATAGCAGCAAAGGCTAAGGGAGCAAGTGAAGCGGACAACGCGCCCGCCGAGGAAGAAGCATCACCAAATCAGCCGTATCTTGATAAATATGTAAAGGTTATCAAGGAGCATCTTGGGGATGTGTTAGAGGATTCTTATATTAATCGTATTTCTAAGGATGTTCCAACGCTCGTTGTAAAGTTAGACGATTACCTTGCTACGATGGAATTTATGAAGAAAAATGATCAACTTACGTTTGACTATCTATCTGAACTTCACGGAACTGATTTTGTAACGCATATGGAAGTCTATGTACATTTATATTCTTATAAAAATAAGCAATCCGTAGCTGTGAAGGTGAAATGTGATCGTGATGAGCCAAAGGTAGCGTCGATTGCAAATCTTTGGCCAGGTGCCAATTGGCCGGAACGGGAAGCGTACGATTTACTTGGGATTACGTTTGAGGGACATCCTAATTTAACACGTATTTTGCTTGCTGACGATTGGGTGGGGCATCCACTGCGAAAAGATTACGAGCCGTATGATGTGGAGGTGTAATAAGCATGATTCGTACAGAAGAAATGCTTCTTAACGTAGGTCCACAGCATCCGAGTACGCACGGTGTATTTCGTCTCGTTGTAAAAATTGATGGGGAAATCATTACAGAAGCTACTCCGGTAATTGGGTATCTTCACCGTGGAACAGAGAAGCTGGCAGAAAATCTGCAGTATACGCAAATTATTCCGTATACGGACCGTATGGACTATTTATCAGCAATGACGAATAATTATGTCATTTGTCATGCAGTAGAAACAATGATGGGACTAGAAGTGCCAGAACGTGCAGAGTATATCCGCGTACTTGCGATGGAGCTTGGCCGCGTGGCAAGTCATCTTGTATGGTGGGGCACGAACCTTCTTGATATTGGGGCGGTTAGCCCGTTTTTGTATGCGTTCCGCGAACGTGAAATGATTATCAATTTCCTTAGTGAATTATCTGGTGCGCGCTTAACGTTTAACTATATGCGTGTTGGCGGCGTGAAATGGGACGTACCGGATGGCTGGATCGAAAAGGTTAAAGAATTCGTTCCCTATATGCGTGAACAATTGAAGGGCTATCATGATCTTGTAAGTGGAAATGAAATTTTCTTAAGCCGTGTGAAGGGTGTCGGCGCATACTCTGCTGAAGATGCAATTGCGTATTCACTAAGCGGTGCGAATTTGCGCGGATCCGGGGTACAATGGGATCTTCGTAAAAATGAGCCATATTCGATTTATGACCGCTTTGACTTTAATGTTCCGGTTGGTACGGTCGGAGATGCATGGGACCGTTATATGTGCCGCATGCAGGAAATCGAAGAATCACTCAAAATTATTGAACAAGCGCTTGAGCAGTTCCCGCAAGATGGACCGTTCATGGCGAAGGTGCCGAAGATTATTAAGGCGCCAAAAGGAGAAGCGTTCGTTCGGATTGAATCTCCGCGCGGTGAAATCGGCTGCTATATTGCAAGTGATGGCAAGAAAGAACCATATCGCCTAAAATTCCGTCGTCCGTCCTTTTACAATCTACAAATTTTACCAAAGCTTTTAAAAGGACAAAATATCGCAAACTTAATTACGATTCTAGGCGGTATTGATATTGTACTTGGGGAGGTTGATGGCTAATGATTAAGGGCCTGTTAGAATCTACACCAAGTTGGACTACGTTTTTCATCTTTTTCGGACTAGCTGTTATTTTGTTAATGGTTGTTCTTGGCTTCGTTACATACGGAATTTTGGCGGAGCGGAAAGTAATGGGATTTATGCAAGGTCGTATTGGACCAAACCAAGTAGGTGGTCGTTTCGGCTTACTGCAAACGGTAGCAGACGTATTAAAGTTATTGCTGAAGGAAGATAGCATTCCAAAGGCTGCTGATAAACCGCTATTCATTTTAGCACCGGTTATCGCTTTTGCACCTGCCTTTATCGTTCTTGCCACGATTCCATTTACGGATAAATTTCAGTTTGCTGATATCGGCGTTGGGGTATTGTATTACATCGCCATTTCAGGAATTTCAACGGTCGGCGTTATTACAGGTGGCTGGGCTTCCAATAACAAATACTCCCTTCTTGGTGGTATGCGTGCCGTTGCCCAAATGATTTCATATGAAATTCCGCTTGTTATGAGCTTGATCGGTATTATTATGCTAGCAGGCAGCTTAAATTTAAATGACATTGTCGCTGCACAAACGAAAATATGGTTCATCTTTGCACAGCCGGTTGCATTCCTTGTCTTTCTTATTGCGGCAACAGCGGAATTGAACCGGACACCGTTTGACTTACCAGAAGCGGAATCAGAGCTAGTTGCAGGGTTCCATACGGAATACTCGGGCTTTCGCTGGGCATTCTTTATGCTTTCTGAATATGTATACTTTTTCGCAATGGCGTCATTGATTACGGTATTATTCTTGGGTGGCTGGCATCCAGTTATGTTCCTTGACTTTATTCCAGGAGCAGTGTGGTTTGCATTAAAGTTTTCACTTGTTGTCTTTATCTTAATTTGGTTCCGCGTTACGTTTCCACGTTTGCGCGCAGATCATCTTATGGAATTTGGATGGAAGGTATTACTTCCAGTTTCACTTGCGAACATTTTCCTAACGGCGCTTATTAAGCAATTGTTCTTTTAATAGTCTTGGCAAGTAGCCAAATCAGCCGCATGAGCGGTGAAAAGGGGGAGAAAATATGCTGGGGTTATTTAAGGGAATGAAGTACACCCTAAACAATTTAACGAAGCAAAAGGTGACGTACGATTACCCAAATCAACCACTTCCGCTTCCGGATCGTTTCCGTGGTATTCAGAAGTTTTATCCGGAAAAATGCATCGTCTGTAATCAATGTGCGAATATTTGTCCAACAGATTGCATTAATTTAACTGGTAAAAAGCATCCGGACCCAACGAAAAAGGGGAAGGTAATCGATACGTACGATATTAATTTTGAAATTTGTATTTTGTGCGATCTTTGTACAGAGGTTTGTCCGACGGAGGCAATTGTTATGACAAACAACTTCGAACTTGCCGAATATACGCGCGATGATTTGTTTAAAAATCTACAATGGCTTGATGAAAACGATACAAATGTCAGAGAGGGGAATAAACCATGAGTGGTGGATTAGTAGCCTTTCTTGCTCTTTCTTTACTTGCTATCATGGGCGGTGTGCTCATGTTAAATGTAACGAAAGTGATGCACATGATGCTTTCTCTCGTCTTTACGTTCGTAAGTATTGCTGGCTTATATTTTATGCTTTCTGCTGAGTTTGTAGGTGTTGTGCAAATCTTGATCTATTCCGGTGCAGTTGCGATCATTATGATCTTTGGAATCATGCTTACCAACCACGGTGACGAAGGCGAAACACATTTTAATGCTCGTTCTTTCTTCGTTCTTATAGGTGTAGTCGCATTTGGAGCGGTGATGTACTTTGCTGTAAACAATGCTGATTTCACGCCGAAAGGTCAAGATGTTAACTTGCACGTACAGAACACGAAGCAAATTGGGGTTATGCTGTATACGCAGTATTTAGTTCCATTTGAAGTAATGTCTGTTCTCTTACTCGTAGCATTAATCGGCGCAATTGTGTTAACGAAGAATGACAAGCAGGAAGAAGGTGGGAATAATGACTAACGTTCCAGTAACAGGTTACTTGGCGCTAGCAATTATCCTCTTTTGCATCGGTCTTTACGGAGCTTTGACGAAACGAAATGCAGTTATCGTGCTAATCTGTATCGAGCTTATGACGAATGCTGCCAATTTGAATCTTGTTGCTTTCAGTAAGATGGGTATGTTCCCAAGTCTGAAAGGACAAGTTTTTTCCTTGTTTGTAATTGCGGTAGCAGCGGCTGAGGCAGCGGTTGGACTTGCGATTATTATCGCGTATTTCCGTAACCGTCAGACTGTGAATATTGACGAAATGGATTCCTTAAAGCATTAGAGGAAGGGGGAGAACACAAAATGATGAATTATGCATGGCTTATACCGCTTTTCCCGCTACTTTCCTTTGTGCTATTGATTCTTTTTGGTAAGAAGGTAAAGGAAAACGGAACGTATATCGGCATTGTACTTACGTTTCTCTCGTTAGTGGGTGCGGTGCTAATCTTGATCGAGCGCTTGTCAGCAAGCACGCTAAAAACAGAATGGACTTGGCTCCATGTTGGCAATCTTTCCATTAATTTCGGATTTGAAGTGAACGCATTGAATTCGCTTATGCTGTTCATCGTATCACTCGTTAGTTTCTTAGTGCATGTGTATTCAAGAGGATATATGCACGGAGATGACCGAATTCAAATTTTCTACGCATACTTAGGTTTCTTTACATTTGCAATGCTAGGTCTTGTCATTAGCACGAATTTACTTCAGCTCTATGTGTTCTGGGAGCTTGTTGGACTTGGTTCGTTCTTGCTAATCGGTTTCTATTTCTACAAAGAAAGCGCAAAGGCAGCAGCGAAGAAAGCTTTCGTGATGACTCGTATTGGGGATGTTGGTTTATTTATCGGCTTAATTCTATTGTTCTGGCAGGTTGGCAGCTTTGAATATGATGCCATCTTCCAAGCGGTAGCTGCCGGTCATATTTCACCTACAATGATTACGCTAACAGCAATTTTAATTTTCGTTGGTGCAGTTGGGAAATCAGGTCAGTTCCCACTTCATACATGGCTTCCAGATGCGATGGAAGGTCCGACTCCAGTATCGGCTCTCATCCATGCCGCAACAATGGTAGCTGCCGGTGTTTACTTAGTTGCAACGATGTTCCCGCTTTTTGAAGCGAGCAATGTTGCCATGACAACAGTTGCGGTAGTCGGCGGATTCACGGCGATTTTCGCAGCATCCATCGGTTTAGTACAAACGGATATTAAACGTGTACTTGCGTATTCCACAGTCAGTCAGCTCGGTTATATGATGCTTGCACTTGGCTCTGCTGGATATGTGGCAGGGGTATTCCACCTTACCACACACGCATTTTTCAAAGCACTGCTCTTCCTTGCTGCAGGTAGTGTTATTCACGGCGTAGGTACGCAGAACATTGAAAAAATGGGCGGTTTGTTCAAGAAAATGAAGACAACCGCAGTTCTTTTCTTAATCGGTACTTTATCAATTAGTGGATTTCCATTATTGTCTGGGTTCTTCAGTAAGGATGAAATTCTATCCGCTACTTGGGAGCACGGCAATTACTTCTTATTCTGGCTTGCGGTAATCGCAGCGTTCTTCACAGCATTTTATATGTTCCGCTTATTCTTCCTTGTCTTTACTGGGGAATCACGCGGCGAAGGACATGCACATGAATCACCAAAGGTTATGACCGTTCCAATGATGGTACTTGGCGTATTGGCCGTTGTAGCGGGTTACATTAACACACCTTGGTTCGGTTCATTCTTAGGCGAATGGCTAACAAAGGACGTTTCGTTCAAAGTAGCAGAAGGTCATGGCCCAGTTTGGATTATGATTGTGGCTACACTCGTATCATTAGCTGGTATTGGTCTTGCTTACTTAATTTACGGAAAAAAATCGCTATCAAGAGATTGGCTTGGCGGCAGCAAAACTCCATTGTATGCCCTTGTTAAAAACAAATATTATATCGATGAAATCTACGGCGTAACTATTATTCCGCTCGTAAAGGGAATTGCTTATGTCCTTACATTTATTGAAAAATATATTGTGGAAGGCATTGCCATCCTGTTAGCAAAGATTACGAAAGGAACGGGATCGCTTCTTTCGAAATTACAAAGTGGACAGGTTCAAACATACGGTGCGGTTGCGTTCGTTGGTCTCGCAATTCTACTTGCTATTCTTGTTGCAGTAGGGGGGTATTTACAATGAGTTTCCTTTTATCCATTCTTATTTTCTCCCCGCTTCTCGGTATTTTGGCGCTAAGCGTATCCGATGAAACACGTGCGAAATGGATTGGAATCACAACGACGTTGATTCCGCTCGTTTGCTCGTTCATCCTATACGGTGCTTATGTATCGGGCCAAGGGTTTGAAGGGTTCGCACAAAAAGTGAACTGGATTCAATTCGGAAATTTTCAAGGACAGGGCGATCTGTTCAGAATTAATTATGAACTTGGTGTGGACGGACTTTCCTTCGCACTGTTAATGCTAACATCTGTTCTTGGCGTACTTGCTGCCATCACAGCAGTTAAAATTAAGAACAATGTGAAAAGCTTCTACATCCTCTTCCTCATGTTAGAAATGGGGATGCTTGGTGTGTTTGCTGCTCAAAATCTCTTGCTGTTCTTCTTCTTCTTCGAGCTAACATTGCCAGCAATGTTCTTCCTCGTTGGAAAATGGGGAAAATTTGCAAGCGAACGAGCTGCTTACAGCTATTTGCTTTATAACGGAATCGGCTCAGCGATTATGCTTCTCGTTTTCGTTATCATCTTTGCCCAAACCGGAACATCAAATTTCCAAGAAGCAGCCGCAGCGCTGCAAGCAGGACAAGGTCCGCTTGGAACGATTTCGGAACCACTTAAGATGGGATTGTTCCTTGCATTATTTATCGCACTTGGAATTAAGCTACCGATCTTCCCACTTCATCGCTGGATGGTGAACGTCCATGTTCAAGCACCGCCTGCAGTCGTTATGCTACATGCCGGCGTATTGCTTAAAATTGGGGCGTACGGGATGATTCGTTTCGGACTTGGATTGTTCCCGGCCGAATTTAATAGCATTGCACCCATCATTGCAATTCTTGGTGTAATCAACTTATTATACGGAGCACTTATCGCTCTTGTTCAAAAGGATTTACGAAGCATTCTTGCTTACAGTAGTATTTCCCATATGGGTATCGTACTCATTGGTCTTGCTTCTATGAATATTGCTGGGGTTAAGGGAGCAGTATTCCAAGTCGTATCACATGGTTTAATCGCAGCCTTGCTCTTCTTCTTCGTGGGCTTCCTTGAGGAACGCTACAATACGTCAGACATTACGCATCTTGGCGGACTAGCGAAGCAGGTTCCGCTCTTTAGTGGCTTCTTTCTTGCAATCGGGATGGCATCGCTCGGCTTACCAGGTATGTCTGGTTTCGTCGGTGAATTCCTAGCATTCCTTGGCTTGTTCCAAGCAATGCCAGTCATCGCAGCAGTCGGTACGCTCGGCATTATTTTAACAGCCGTATATATGTTACGTGCGGTTTTATCTATTACATTCGGACAACGTGAGTTAGCACCTGCTAGCGATCTAAAGGGCTATGAGTTCATACCAGTTCTTGTCCTCATGTTCTTTATTATTGCAATCGGTGTTGCTCCACAAATACTCGGCGGACCAGTTGATTCCGCACTACAAATGATTGGGAGGTAGGATAGAGTGGATATGCAAACACTTATGAGCTTAAAGTGGGGCCTTATGATGCCGGAATATATTATTGTTTTGGCCGCCATCCTTCTATCGCTCCTAGATTTATTCGCAAAAGATACGTTTAACCGAAAGAACCTAGCATACGTCGCACTTGGTGCTATTCTTCTTTCTCTCGTTTCTTTAGTTTCTCTGTACGGACAACCAGCTGGCGACATTATAAGCGGTTCGTTCGTACTCGATGGTTTTTCGAAAGCATTTAAAACATTACTTCTTGTCGGATCTGCGCTTATTGTCCTTCTTTCCATGAGCGATACGAAGGAAAAGAGCATTACAGATGAAAGTGAATATTACTACTTATTTTTAACTGCTCTTCTTGGAACGATGTTTATGGCATCAAGTAATGACCTTGTCACATTGTTTGTCGGACTTGAGCTACTTACGCTTTCTTCCTTCATCTTGGTTGCCATTCGCAAAAAGCGTCTTGCTTCCAGTGAAGCTGCTTTAAAATATGTGGTAAACGGCGGAATTTCCACAGCCATCACATTATTCGGTTTCAGTTACTTATATGGTCTTACAGGCACGACGAACATTATGGAAATGCGTTCGGCTCTTTCTCAAGGAATTGGCGGAGATGTGCAATTGCTATTGTCCATTGCCTTCATCCTTACTTTTGTCGGCTTGTCCTTCAAGCTTGCAACTGCACCGTTCCATATGTGGGCGCCGGATGTATATGAAGGGGCAGCAACGCCTGTTACCGCATTTTTAGGAACGATTTCGAAAATCGCTGGATTCATTCTTGTCCTTCGTATTTTCATCTTAATTTTCACAGGAATCCCAGTGAAGGACGGTTCTGTATCGCTATTCATGAGCTTACAGCTTGTCATCATTGTCCTTGCCGCGCTTACGATGGTAATCGGGAATACGGTCGCATTAAAGCAACGTAATGTGAAGCGCTTGTTCGCTTACTCAGGAATTGCGCATGCAGGTTATTTGCTTGTTCCGTTCTTATCCTTATCACCATTTACGTTTGATAGTATGTGGTTCTACATGGTTGCTTACTTGCTTATGAACATTGGTGCATTTGCAATCATTCATGCTTTCATTCGAAATGATGGGCATGAAGATATTAGCATGTTCGCAGGTCTTTACCAACGGTCACCAGCAATTGCTATTAGTATGACGGTCTTCATTCTGTCACTTGCAGGAATTCCAGGAACAGCCGGATTTATCGGGAAGTTAAACATCTTTATTGGCGCATTTACTTCGCAACCAGTTAACTATGTGCTGCCAGCAATCATGATGTTAACGACCGTTATCTCGTATGTATACTATTTCCGCATTTTACAGCTTATGTTCTTCCGTAAGCCTGAACGTGAAACGAAAGTGGAAATTCCATTTAACATTGGATTTGTCATTGTTCTCTGTGTAGTGGGAACCGTACTTCTCGGTGTATTCCCATCGATTGGTTACGACTTTTTCCATGGTATGTTCCCGCTCTCGAAAGATTTCTTTTTCACTGGAGCCAAATAAGAAAAAACGTGGTACAATAAAATACGAATTTAAAAAGTGTAGAGCATGTCACTCTACACTTTTTTGATTGCTTTGAAAGGAGGGAAACAAAACCAGTGGCACAGTTTGGACAACAAGCTCTGATCTCGATCATCTCCCATTTGCTCTTTATTACAATTACATGGTGGGCGCTGCAAGGCATTCATTTTGAGCGGTTGATGAAAAAGGGAAAGGTGCTGCAAACAAAAGTGTTGCTCGTGTTACTGACCATTGCTATCGGAACGAACGTAAGCAACTTTTTCTTGGATTATTTAGGGTACTCAAAAAGTTTGACGTATCTTTTTAAGTAGTTTTGCCTGAGTATATTTCCCCTCACTCCCGTTAAAAATGGAAGTAGAGAGGGGATGAACGAATGCGTAATGTCGCAATGATTTTAGTTATGGTAGGGGTAAGTTTCGTATTGGTTTTTGGCGGCTATACACATACACAAGCCGTTACACCTGTGGAGAAAGTATCTCAGCTACGTGCTGCTATAGAGGCGAACGGTGCAGTTATGCAAAACTGGACGTTGACAGCAAAGAGAGAAGATCATTCTGTTCATGATATACATACATTTCATGTGCTTTTGCAAACACAAGAACATGACCTAGGTGTGACAGATTGGACGTTCGAAAACTCGGCAGAAGGATATAAAGCGACTGCAATAAAAAATTCACCCCAGTACAAAGAAAGAGTGGTTGTAACGTGGGTAAAAGAGAATACTACAAATACAACTTTCATCATTCATGAAATGACTGGAACAACTTGGGACGAATCACTTGCAACGAGTATTACTAAAAATTTTAGTCAAAATTCAACAATTTATACTTGTATTAGAGCCGTTCCGAGTGATAACATGGAAAGTGTTTTGTTAACTAGAGCGAATAACATACTTCAAAGTTTAGATGCAAAGCCGGTAGAGGCTACGCAAGAAAGAGCATTTGTATCAATCTCCGCATATACTGGGAAGTGGAATGACGCTCTTGCAATAGACAAAGAGAAAATTAATGTGCAAGTCGCACTGCGAAATGTAGACAACAAGACGACGATTGTGATTGGCACACCAGTGATTACGTCTGAATATTGAATAGATGTTAAATTTTTTAGGACACGGAGGGGAATACCTTGGAAAAGATCATCGTCCGTGGCGGGAAACAGCTAAACGGTTCCGTGCGCGTAGAAGGCGCAAAGAATGCAGTTCTGCCCATACTCGCTGCAGCCTTATTAGCGAGTGACGGAAAAAATGTTATATTCGATGTACCAGCTCTATCCGATGTATACACCATTAACGAAGTGTTGCGTCATTTAAACGTAGAGGTAGATTTTAAAGATGGCCATGTCGTAATTGATGCATCGAAGGAGCTTCTTATCGAAGCACCATTTGAGTATGTTCGAAAAATGCGTGCATCCGTACAAGTTATGGGACCACTCTTAGCTCGTAACGGTCATGCTAGAATAGCCTTGCCTGGTGGATGTGCGATTGGTTCACGTCCAATTGACCAACATTTAAAAGGCTTCGAAGCCATGGGAGCCAATGTAAAAGTAGGAAACGGATTCGTAGAAGCCCAGGTAGACGGCAAACTACAAGGAGCAAAAATTTACTTAGACTTCCCAAGTGTAGGAGCGACAGAAAACATTATGTCAGCTGCCGTCCTTGCAGAGGGAACGACTATCATAGAAAATGCAGCAAAAGAACCTGAAATTGTAGACCTTGCCAACTTCTTAAACGCAATGGGAGCAAAGGTTCGCGGAGCCGGCACAGGTTCCATTCGAATCGAAGGAGTTACTACATTATATGGAGCGGAGCACCACGTTATTCCTGACCGCATCGAAGCAGGAACATTTATGGTCGCTGCCGCAATCACAGGCGGCAATGTCCTAATCGAAAACGCGCTGCCCGAACATTTGCGCCCGCTTATTGCAAAAATGGAAGAAATGGGAGTAACCATTACTGAAGAAGGCGAAGGCCTTCGCGTAATCGGACCGAAAACCTTAAAAGCAGTAGACGTGAAAACCATGCCGCACCCAGGATTTCCAACAGACATGCAAGCTCAAATGATGGCACTCCTTCTACGATCAGAAGGAACTAGCATGATCACCGAAACGGTATTTGAAAACCGCTTCATGCACGTCGAAGAATTCCGCCGCATGAACGCTAACATCAAAATCGAAGGCCGCGCTGTTATCCTAAACGGACCATGTGACCTACAAGGAGCCGAAGTAGCCGCAACCGACCTACGCGCCGCAGCTGCCCTAACACTAGCCGGCCTAGTAGCAGACGGCCACACCCGTATAACCGAACTCAAACACCTAGACCGTGGGTATGTGAATTTCCACGGGAAGCTCGCAGCACTAGGTGCAGACATCGAACGTGTAAATGAACAAGAAGTAAAACAGGTAACAGACGTTCATGCATAAATAAGAATGGAGAAGCCCCCCGCACAGAAGATGTGTGGGGGGCTTTTTTGTGTTGGGGCGGGGACTTGACTGTCATTGAAGACGGATATGGGATCGGGTAACGGCGGAACCCGCGGATTTAACGGCGGTTTGAGGTAAAATAACGGCGGGAAGCAGAGGTGCAACGGCGACCCCGAGGAAAGAAAGAAGAAAAACAGAACGAGTAATCAAATAAAGGCGGCCCCCACAGATTTAACGGCGGTTTGGAGTAAAATAACGGCGGAAAGCAGAAGAATAACGGCGACCCCCAAGGAAAGAAAGAAGAGAAACAGAACGAGTAATTAAATAAAGGCGGGAATCACGGATTTAACGGCGGTTTGAGGTAAAATAACGGCGGAAAGCGGAAGTTTAACGGCGACCCCCGAGGAAAGAAAGAAGAAAAACAGAACGAGTAAACAAATAAAGGCGGTCCCCACAGATTTAACGGCGGTTTGAGGTAAAATAACGGCGGAAAGCAGAAGGTTAACGGCGACCCCCAAGGAAAGAAAGAAGAAAAACAGAATGAGTAAACAAATAAAGGCGGTCCCCACAAATTTAACGGCGGTTCGGAGTAAAATAACGGCGGAAAGCAGAAGGTTAACGGCGACCCCAAGGAAAGAAAGAAGAAAAACGGAAATAGTAATCGGGTAAAGGCGGAACTCACAGATTTAACGGCGGTTCGAAGTAAAATAACGGCGGAAAGCAGAAGAATAACGGCGACACCCCAAGGAAAGAAGAAAATTAAAATGAGTAATACATGAAAGCGGAGCAGCCTACTAAAAGGCTCCCCCGCATAAGTTAATAGTAGATAGTTAGATAGTTTATTCTAATGGAGTTAATTGGTAGACTCTGTCTTTTTTGTACCCGGTGTATGTTAGCTTCATAGAAGCTAGTAGTCGCTTGGTAACGTAGCTCGATTCCAATCGCAAAAACTCTCTCATTTTCCGATTCGTTATGGTTGTGTCGATAAGAAGTGCGTAGTCTTGAAGAGCTTGGATGTGTGCGTGTTTAGATATGTGTCCACATGAAGGACAGCGCCATGTGCCGTTTTCCCTATTCACAGGTATCACCTGGCATTTCCCACACTGCACTCCTGTTACAATACTAGATTTCGGTATTTTGTAGTATCCGAGGATGTCTACTTTAAGTGGTTCGTGGTTTTGCAATAGGTGATGAGAGAGTTTGGTTAGTTGTTTGGTGGTTAGGATTTCGGTTTGGTATGTTTTTTCAAAGGTTTGGATGTGCATGGGTAGTTTGGCGTTGTGGATGACTTTGCTGTAGATGCGTTTGTTGTTTGGTGTGGTTTCGAGCATGGTTCGTGGGGTGCTGATGACGATTACGGATTCGATTGGGATGGTTGTGTATTTGTTGTGTGTGAGCCATCTTTTGAGGTTTTCACATTGTAAGGTGACTTGTAGGATGGGGTCAGGGAAGGATTCTTGTTTGGTTTCTGTTTTTCGTATGAGTTGGTTGAAGTTTGTATCGAAGAAAAGGGTGCCTGTTATGTTTTTTACTTCAATAATGAGAATAAAATATTTGGAGAGAATGAGAGTGTCGAGTTGGAAGTATCGTTCTCCGTTGTTTAGTCTAAGGTCGTGGAAGATGTGGTATTCTTGGTCGCTTAAGTAGCTGATAAAATAATCGATATCACATTCCCCTTTGTATCCAGCGATTCGTTTTGCTAAATTGTCGGAGATTGCGAGTCTATCGGTGTGGTCCGGTGGGAGTCTTCGGAGTAGGGCTTGGAGTTTCTGTATATGCAGGGGAAGTGTTCGGGGCTTTTTAATCATGATCATCCTCCTTATTTGGTTAGCAACATCTTTCGACATGAAAAGATAGATTTCCTTCTATTTGGAAAAAATTCTTCGTTCTACTTGCTCGTCCATTTCCATAAGTATAAGCATGAAATCTTTTCTTGGAGGATACTGATGAAGGTAACAAAACCTATTTTCGTCATGCTTGCAGGTTTACTTGTTGTAGTAGTTGGGGTGCCGAGTTTGTTGGTGACGCCGTTCCCTGGGAAATTGAAGGAGCCGCAAACGACAGCTCCGGTCACTGCTTCTGCTCAGCCGGCGGAGCCGAGCGCTGTCGAAGTTGCAGTGTTTCGGAGTGAGCAAAATAAGGTGGATCATGTGCCGATTGAGAGTTATGTGGCGGGGGTTGTTGCGGCTGAGATGCCTGCCGATTTTGAAATGGAGGCGTTGAAGTCACAGGCATTAGCGGCACGCACGTTTGTTGTGAAGCGAATGCTTGGCGGACAGCTGCTACCAAACAATGCGAATGTAACGGATACGGTCGATAATCAAGTGTACAAAAATGAAGAGGAATGGAAAAAAGTATGGGGTAAGGATTATGATTGGAAAATGAAGCGGATTAAGGATGCAGTCCAGGCAACGACCGGACAAGTGTTAACGTATAATGGGGATCCGATTACGGCTTCCTTCTTCTCGATGAGTAATGGCTTCACGGAAAATGCCGAAGATTATTGGGGCGGGGCGGCGCCGTATCTTCGGAGCGTTGCTAGCCCGTGGGATCAGAATGCCCCGAAGTTTGTAAGCGAGCAGCGCATCAGTGTTACGGATTTTCAGAGGAAGCTTGGTCTGACTAGCGGTACACTCGGGACCATTGCTGAGCGTACGGCAGGGAATCGCGTGAAGAAGGTTGACTTTCCAGGTAAATCGCTTACAGGGAAAGACATCCGGGAAAAATTAGGTCTGCGTTCCTCTGATTTCACATGGAAGCAGGAGGGCGGGATGATTGTGATTACAACGAAGGGCTTTGGGCATGGCGTCGGCATGAGCCAGTACGGTGCAAATGGCATGGCCAAAGCCGGGAAGACCTACAAGGACATCGTTCAGTATTACTATCAGGGAGTTGCCATTTCAAGTTTGAATGACTTTGAAGGTAAATTGGTTGCGAAGAAATGATACATCCATCCCCCTTTTTTTTTAAAATTGACGTCATTTTAGCCATATGGTAGTATAATTTAGTTAGATGCTACAGTTCTCGTTAGGCGAGGCGTCTGTGTGAACATAGGCCACTGCCCGGAAATGTCGAAAGACGCCAATGGGTAGACCAGGTATTGCCGGATTAAGGCTTTACTTAAGGTGGCTGAGTAAAACTCTACGTTGCACAGTGCTGAAGCTCAACCAGGGGGGATCTGAAGTGAAGTTTTATTTGATTTGTTAAAATATTTTTAATAATACCCCCCTGCATGGTGAGCAGAGGGGTTTTTTGCGCATATACTGATGTGGAACCCCTGAGTAGCATGTACTAAAAAAAGGAGATGAGGAACGAATGCCGGACAGCGGAAGCCAGCCAGGCGATAGTAGTCAGAGGAGGAGCAATTTGTGTTGCGCCTAGCAGATATGCCAATATTATAGTTAGATTGACTTATGTGCTAGGCGCAATACGTCTGGTTCCTCCTAAAAAAGGAGGAGAGCAGAATGAATCGAGTAAAGAATAATGCGGTTTTAGATGATGCACATGTTGGGGATATTCATGGTGCATTTGGTTCTATTTCACAACATGATAAGGAAGCTCGTACAAGCTTTGGTTCTCGTATGAAAACATTGCTTGCTGTAATGGGTCCAGGTTTGATTGTGATGGTTGGAGATAATGATGCCGGTGGTGTTGCTACCTATGCAGAGGCTGGGCAAAACTACGGTACGAGTTTGTTATGGGTATTGCTTCTATTAATACCGGTTTTAATTGTGTGTCAGGAAATGGTTGTGCGGCTAGGACTTGTTACGGGCGTTGGCCATGCACAATTGATTTTTAACCGCTTTGGTAAGTTTTGGGGCTGGTTTTCTGTTGGGGACTTATTTTTAGTTAATTTTTTGACGATTGTGACGGAGTTTATTGGGATTAGTTTGGCAATGGCGCATTTTGGTATCAGTCCAGTGATTAGCGTTCCAGTAGCAGGTGTTTTGCTTGTGATGTTTACGATTTCTGGTAGCTTCCGGAGCTGGGAACGGTTTATGTATTTGTTTATTATTACGAATTTTATTGCGATTCCGCTTGCGTTTATGGCGCATCCAACGATTACACCTATTATGACGGGCTTTTTCCTTCCTCATATTCAAGGTGGTCTAAACGGTGATGTGATGCTTCTCATGATCGGGATTGTGGGTACGACGGTTGCGCCTTGGCAGCTCTTTTTTCAACAGTCCAATGTAATTGATAAACGACTTACGCCGCGCTGGATGAAATATGAACGGACGGATACGATTATCGGGGCATTTGTTGTTGTGATTGGGGCAGCGGCGCTTATTATTACGACGGCGTTTGCGTTCCAGGGAACGAGTTTTGCCGGTTCCTTTACGAATAGCGGTGCTGTGGCAACGGGACTTGCGCATACACTTGGACCAGTTGCTGGCAATATTTTTGCGATTGTGCTTTTGAATGCTTCGATTATTGGGGCTGCAGCTCTTACGTTGTCTACTTCTTATGCGGTTGGCGATGTATTTATGGTAAAGCATTCGCTTCATCGTTCTTGGAAGGATGCAAAGGTGTTTTATTCTATGTATGTGTTCATTATTGCGGCGGCTGCCGGTATTGTTCTTATTCCGAATGCTCCGCTTGGTCTGATTACGATTTTGGTGCAAGCATTAGCGGGTGTGCTTCTTCCAAGTGCGACGGTGTTCCTTGTTATTCTTTGCAATGATAAACATGTGCTTGGTCCTTGGGTGAACAAACGTTGGCAAAATGTAGCGAGTATCATCATTGTCGGTGCGCTCGTTATGCTGTCATTAATTCTAGCAACGACGACGATTTTTCCGAATGTGGATGTACCAATGCTTGTTGAAGTATTAGCAGCAATATTAGTTGGTTCACTCTTGGCTGCGGGTGTCTGGATGTGGAAACAAGATCGTAATCATCCAAAAATAAAAGTGGTTATCGATGAAGAAGAAAAGTTAGAATGGCGGATGGCACCATTAGAAGATTTGCCACCTGTGAAGGCATCTATGGCACGGACAGTTGCTATGGTTATTTTGCGGGCATACTTGATTATTGCAGTTGGGATGTTGGTTGTAAAAGCCTTTCAATTAGCACTTGCTTGAGAGAAGAGGGGATATCCTCTCTTCTTTTTTATTATAGAACATTTGTTCGATTCTTGGCAAACATTATTTTTCTTGCCTTTTTCACTAAATTGCAGTATACCTTCCTATATAGAGATAAACATTATAATCAACTTAAAAAAAGGAGAACAAAGTATGAAGATGTATCAAAAGCTTTTATCGTTCGCGCTTGCATTTACCCTTTTGTTTTTACCGGTTATTGCAGAGGCAAAGGGATTTAGCGGATCAAGTTCTTCAAAGAGTAGTTCATCTGTATCAAGTAGTTCGTCTGTACCAAGCAGTTCGAGCTCTGGAACGTATCATTCTGGCTATAAGGCACCTTCGTCTAGCGTACAATCGAAGTCGCCTTCTAATAATAATTCGGCACCGGCGCCGGCACCGTCGAAAAAATCTAGCTTTTTTAGTCATGCGGCAGCATTTGGTGCAGGTGCTTTTCTAGGAAGTATGTTTCATCCGTTTGGAAATATGGGCATCGGTGGGGCTGCAGGTAGTGGCTTTTCTATACTTGGGTTGGTAGCAGATCTTGCAGTAATTGCTTTGATTGTTTGGCTCGTGCGCCGTATGTTTGCACGACGATAGAAGGGAGAAGAATCTATGAAACTATATTTTGAAGAACAGGATGTAATCGATGCGGTTTGTGTGTATGAGGCATCCCTTCATTCGTATCGTCCCGAGCAAATTGATGTGGATTTGCAGTTTGATCAAGAACGAAAATTTCATGCAAGTGCGCGCCTGCCATACCGTACGGTAGATCTGAATGAGCAGGATTTGATTGATGCGATTGCCGTGTATTTGCGTGACTATCATAATTTTATTCCAGATCGTCTGAGTATTGATTTACAGTTTGAACAAAGTACAGGGGTTTCAGCAAATATTATTGCACAGTAACGAATAGCCTTCCAAATGAATGTTTGGAGGGCTTTGTTTTGGTTTGAAAAGAACGGAGTGAGATAGATGAATTGGATGTTGTATATATTAGCTCTGCTAAGTGGTGTGGTGCTTGCGGTTCAGGCAGCGATCAACGGAGGCCTTGGCAAACGAATTGGTGCGATGGAAGGGGCGTTTGTTTCGTTTTCTGTCGGAACGCTGGCTTTATTTGTGGCCGTTTTAGTTATAGGAAAAGGTACTTTCCCTTCCATTACGGGTATTCCTAAATTTCAGCTTACTGGCGGGCTTCTCGGAGCATGTTACGTGGCAATCTCTGTGATGATTGTGCCTAAACTTGGGGTAGCATCTGCATTAACGGCAGCAATTGTAGGTCAACTGATGATGGGTTCGGTTATTGATCACTTTGCCTTATTTGGGGGTAAACAGATTGCATTTGATATGAAACGTGCACTGGCGCTTGTTTTAATGGGAGTGGGACTGTATTTATTTTATAAAAAATAATAGTTACAATCAAAAAACGCTATATTCCAATATAATATATGGTAAAATATTGTATAGAAGGAGGCGTAGCTATGACCTTGCAGGTTCATTTTCAAGATGAACAACTATTCAGACGGCAGATAGAGTCCTTATTTAACTTACAAAAGGCTAATTTACGGAGTTTCCTCCCTTATGCAGATATTCGCCACGTGGGTAGTACCGCTATTCCAGGAACGCTAACAAAGGGGGATCTTGACATACAGGTGCGGGTAGAAGAGAAGGAATTTCCGCAAGCCAGGAAAATACTGCTAGCCCTCTATGATCGTAATGATGGTAGTCCTGAAACGGAGCATTTTATATCATTTAAAGATGACCGCAATACTGTGCCGCTCGGGATTCAACTAACTGTTAAGAATACAGAGTTTGATATCTTTTGGAAAATAACAGAAGTATTAAGAGAAAATGAGTTACTTAGACGTACCTATAATGAATTAAAGCAGAAGTTTGAAGGAGAGACGATGGAAGAATATCGCCGGGCAAAAGCAGATTTCTTTGAACGCCTTATGCAAACTTCTTTGTATCAAATAAAATAATTTACATCCTTATAGGAGTATCGGTAAATCCGATGCTCTTTTTTGTCGAAAAAATATATTTCCATTTTTGTATAGATTTTCTGAATATTGTTCACAATGGTTGCTGAGGTGATATTCAAATGAGAGATGGAGAAAATAAGCAATCTCGAAAAGTAGTGCGCTTGTTTCAAAAGCGTTGGGTTTTTCCAGTAGTTTATATCGCAAGTGCAGCTGTCATTTTAACTGGGGCTCTTTGGTACCAAATGGCGAATGATAATCAGGATGTGAAGCCGGTTACACCGCTAAGTCAACATGAATCGCCGTCTGTACCGGTAACGAAGGTAGCAGAAACTGTGAAGCTTCCGGTAGCCGATGCGGCTAGTGTTTCAATTAAGAAGAAATTCTATGAAGACAAAGCGCCAGCAGCTGAGCAGGAGCAAGCACTCGTTTTTTATAACAACACATACTCCCCGAACACTGGGATTGATCTTGTGGCAGGTAACGGTGAAAAAATGTTTGACGTAACCGCTGCCGTAAGTGGTACCGTGACAAAGGCGGAAAAAGATGCGCTTCTTGGCTACGTCGTTACTGTTGACAGCGAAAACGGCGTTTCTACCTTCTATCAAAGCTTAAACGATTCAAAGGTAGAAGTGGGACAAAGCATTACGCAAGGACAGGTCATCGGACAAGCAGGACTTAGCGAAATGAACAAGGAACTTGGCTACCACGTTCACTTCGAGATTCGCAAAGACGGGGTTGCTGTCAATCCGGAAAAGTTTTTGGACAAATCATTAGCTGACGTAAAAGTAGAGCAAGCCTCTGCACCAGCAAAGGATGACAAAACGAAAGACCCAGCAACTGACAAGCCGCAAACGGATAACCAAACACCTGGAGATGACAAGCAACCAGGCGATTCAAATCCGGATCAGGGCACAGATTCGAATAACCAAGCTCCTTCTGGCAATCAGTAAGAACGAACCAGCTCTCCTGTGATGGGGGCTGGTTTTTTTGTGAGGAAAGTTCTGCGACGTTTTCGTTCAGATTCCCTCGCCCTCCTCATATAGTTGTAAAGAGGGGGGATTCTATGTCGACAGGCTGGATTGTTACGATTGTAATAATTGTGTTGTTTGTGATCATTGTTTCCTTTCTAGGGGGCTCGAGGTCAGATGATTCGTCTTCTGATGATACGAGAGATCATGATGTGGATTCAGATCACGATAGTAAAGACTAGGACACTTCATGTTCGAGGTGTCTTTTTTGTTGTGCGCCTTTATAATAGATGTAGAGGAAGAGGAGGGACGCGTGTGCCAATATTTGAGCCGGAGGATACGTTATATTTTGGAGATATTTTAAAAATAAAGCATGCATACTTTGAGTATAAAAGTAAAATATATGTCACGCGTTGTATTTGCGCGGTGGAAAGAACGGATAAGCCTGCGAAACGGCCGTGGAATTTTCTTCTGACAATGGGCGGCGCAGCGTGCGTGTTATTTGGCATTCGCTCCTTGTTCGTCCTGCAAGGCATAGATGGTACGTTTTACGTTATGCTTGCCTGGCTCCTACTGGCCGCCGTCCTCTTCATCTGGGCGCACCGCTATAACCAAACAAACATACCCGAATACAGTCTCATTATACATAGGATTACGAAAGAACCCCTCACCATCTCCTTTGCAGATGACGAATTCGAACGAGACGACGCCTTTTTTAAACTGTTAAAAGCGTTGGAACATACGGAAATGATTACGGAGGAAGAAATCAGTTTAACGGCGGAAGCGGAGGAGTTAACAGCGGAAAGAACCGATTAAACGGCGGAAATCCATCATTTAACGGCGGTTGCGATGAAAAGAAAGAAGAAAATCAGAACAAGTAATCAAATAACGGCGGAACCGACAGAAATAGCGGCGGCTCGGACCAATTTAACGGCGGAAACCTACAGTTTAATGGTCCTCACCCCCCTCATGTACCCCCCATACAAATTTAACCCCAAAAAATAAGTCATTTTCTAGACAAATTTCCCATCTCATTAGCATATATCTGGAATAGGGTCCATACAATGGTATAAACCCATCAATGAGAGTGTTTGAGGTGAGAAATCGTGAATTCGTTCATTATAAATCAAAAATCTATGGCTGGTGGTCAGCGCCCGAGTTTACATCCTAGTGGAACACAGCGAGTCTCATTTCACTCTTCTCACATCCAATTCGGGGAGGCGAGTGGTGTGCACGATTACATCAAAGAGAGAACGATCAAGATTGGTAAATATATCGTGGAGACAAGAAAGACGGTTCGCGTGATTGCAAAGGAATTTGGTGTGTCGAAGAGTACGGTTCATAAGGATTTGACGGAGCGTCTTCCTGAGATTAATCCGGATTTAGCAATAGAGGTGAAGGAAATTCTTGATTATCATAAGTCGATTCGTCACCTTAGAGGCGGCGAGGCGACGAAGCAGAAATACCAGAAAGAGGATACGGTTAAGACGGTGAGGCAATAGAAATGACATGTTATGTTTGGTTCCAATTTTCTTTTGTAAAATTTCCACTAGAAATTCTTCCTTATCATATTACGTTTCCTAATGAGTTATGCTAAAATTGTAAATTAGGTGCATAAGAATTCGTTGCTCATTTGAGCTGAATATCGAGGAGGAAAATCTGGGATGTTTTCGAAAGATATTGGAATCGATCTTGGAACAGCTAATGTGCTGATCCATGTTAAAGGTAAAGGTATTGTGTTGAATGAGCCTTCTGTTGTGGCAATTGATCGTAATACAGGTAGAGTGTTAGCAGTTGGGGAAGAAGCAAGACGTATGGTTGGTCGTACGCCTGGTAATATTGTAGCGATTCGTCCGTTAAAAGACGGGGTTATTGCAGATTTTGAAATTACGGAAGCGATGTTAAAGCATTTCATTAACAAGCTGAATGTGAAAGGTTTCATGTCAAAACCACGTATTTTGATTTGCTGCCCGACAAATATTACATCTGTAGAACAGAAGGCCATTCGTGAGGCTGCTGAGAAATCAGGCGGTAAGGTTGTTTACTTAGAAGAAGAGCCGAAGGTAGCTGCAATTGGGGCAGGTATGGATATTTTCCAACCGTACGGTAATATGGTAGTTGATATTGGCGGAGGTACGACGGATATTGCTGTGCTTTCTATGGGCGATATTGTTACCTCCTCCAGCATCAAAATGGCAGGCGATAAGTTTGACATGGAGATTCTTAACTACATTAAACGTAAGTACAAGCTATTGATCGGGGAACGTACGGCAGAAAATATTAAAATCGAAGTTGGTACGGTATTCCCAGGTTCTCGCGACGAACAAATTGAAATTCGCGGACGGGATATGGTAACAGGCTTACCTCGTACGATTTCAGTTGGATCCGAAGAAATTCAAGAAGCACTGAAGGAAGATGCGTCTGTCATTGTACAAGCTGCTAAAGGCGTGCTTGAACGCACACCACCAGAACTTGCTGCAGACATCATCGACCGCGGTGTTATTCTAACAGGCGGCGGAGCATTACTACACGGCATCGACATGCTTCTTGCAGAAGAGCTAAAGGTTCCTGTCCTAATCGCAGAAGACCCAATGCAATGTGTGGCAATCGGAACAGGTGTTATGCTTGATAACATCGACCGTTTACCAAAACGTAGCCTAGTTTAAAAAGGAACATTTTAAGGTTCTTGATGAAGCACAGTGCATACTGTGCTTTTTTTAATTCCATACGCGTATGTTAACCAATAAATAAAAAAATCTTACATTTCTTATAAGAATGAGAAAAACCGAGCATAAATGAGAGAAACCGACAATTACTAACATCTTTACTGGATTTTTGCTATATTTAGCAGTTTTATTTTTTGGAAAAAACACTTATAATTTTATATGAATACGACACATGAGGCAAAATTGCCTTCACTAGTATGACTATGTGAACATTGCAATTGCCTTTCCCCTAACTTGGACATACACTCTGACTTTACCTCCGTGTCTATAGGTAAAATCATCAGCTTTCCGTTATTTGCTTTCGGGAGTTAGAGTGTATGCTTTTTTATGTCTACAGTTCACAAAACTGGCTTACAATGTGATAATGATAGATAGTAAACACATGAAGGAGGATTCCTATGCTAGACGTTCAACAAATTAAAGAAATCATCCCCCATCGTTACCCATTTTTGCTTGTCGATCAAATTCTTGAGATCGAAGAAGGCAAACGCGCAGTCGGTTTGAAAAATGTAACGGTAAATGAACCGTTCTTTCAAGGTCATTTTCCGGACTATCCGGTTATGCCAGGGGTTCTTATCGTCGAAGCACTCGCACAAGTCGGCGCTGCAGCGATGCTTATTAAGGAAGAGAACAAAGGCAAGATCGGTCTCTTCGCAGGAATTGATAACTGCCGCTTCAAGCGTCAAGTAAAGCCAGGTGATCAGCTGCGCTTAGAAGTCGAAATCATTCGCATAAAGGGACCGATTGGAAAAGGAAAAGCTGTTGCGACTGTAAACGGGGAGCTTGCTTGTGAAGCGGAGATCACGTTTGCAATCCGGTAATAAAAGCATCCTAATAGCAGCATAGCAAGTCCAGATATCGTAAAAAGGTATACTTCCGCACTAGGAAGTATACCTTTTTTTAGCATCTCCACTAAAGGCATCCATTTTTCCAATACATCCCATATAATTATATATTTTAATATTTTAATTTTATTGTATGATAGATATAGAAAAATAAATAGAAAGATAGGTGCATTTATGCGTAGTGATAGATGGAAGAAGAAAAAGAAGAAGTGGTTGTATATCCTTTCTGTGCTTGTCCTTGGCGTGGGTTTATTTTTCGGGTGGTTTTATGGGACGACTTCGGGACATGATTTGCGTAAGATGATTGCGGGTTCGATTCTTTCCTCGCAGCATCCGTGGTATGCGAAATTGTTTTTATCTGATGCGGAGATTGCGAAACTGCAGGCGGCTATTTATGCGCCGCCTAGTACGAATTCGAATGCAGCAGAGGCATTTGCGAGTACAGGTAAGTCACAATCCGTAACGGTTGAAACGGTTGAGACTTCAAACTATACGGCAAAGGTGATGAAAGTCACCGATCCAACGACCATTCATTTGGTTAGCAGCCGTCTGTCCAATCAAGGTCAGCCGCTTTCGGATTTAATTAGTGAAAATAAGGCTGTTGCTGGTATTAATGCAGGCGGATTTGAGGATGCAAACGGCACGGGACGCGGCGGTACGGTTATTGGGATTGTCATCGCAGACGGCGTCGTAAAGAGCGAGCCCGGCTTTAACCGCAATTCTCGTTACCTTGTTGGAGGCTTTAAGAAATCCGGTCAATTTATTACAGGCTCCTACTCTATTAATGAATTGCAAGACATGGGCGTGACGCAGGCCATCTCCTTCGGTCCTCAGCTCCTTGTCGACAGCAAAGACGTCGTGACCGATGAAATTGAAAGTGCCTATGGCTGGGCGCCCCGTACGGGTATAGGTCAAGATGCACAGGGAAATGTCTATATGATTGCAACAGACGGACGCTTCTACTGGAATAAGCAGCACCGCGGTGCATCGATGAACGATATGGTGAAAATGTTTAAACAGCTCGGCTGTGTCAATGCGTTTGCGCTTGATGGCGGCGGCTCAACAACGATGATCAATAATGGTGAACTGCAATTAAAACCAGCTACGGACACGGCGGTTGGAATGCGGTACTTGCCGAATGCGTTTGTGGTGATTCCGCATTAATAATTAGGACGATTACATTTGTAAGAAAGTCATAGGAAAATGAAAGGGCCAGCAATGGTCCTTTTTATTATGCGTTTTATCAGAAATAGTAGTCGTTCTTCTTAACTAGTAAGTTTCCTCCCAAAGACTGTTTGAAAATAACATTAAATAGAATTATTAATTTATGTAACTAAATATGAATATTTTTACAATATTTTATTTTTTTACTCCATATTTTTATAAAGGTGTAGACAAATTATTATATTTATAGAACACTATATCTAGTGGTTATATTTAGTGATTTTGGAGGGTCAGATGTGAAGAAAAAATTTGTCGTTACTTTCGTGGGTCTTACAATCCTTTTAGGTGTCTTTTCTAGTTCAAATATTTTTGCAGAAAGCAAAAAAGCATTAGAAGAAATTGTAATGGAACATGATACTAGAATTAATGCTCTTGAGCAAAAGGTTAATGTAAGTCAAGGTGCACTTTCTCCAGAGGTGAAACAAGATCTCGTAAAAGAAGTAGGAAATGCAATAAAAAATGCACCGACAAAACAATGGGATGGACATCAGACGATACAATTAAGTATCGAAAGTTATGATATTCAAGAAGAAAAAGGGAAAGTTACTCTAAAAATTTTTACTTCAGGAAATTATAATTGGACAGAAACAAAAGACTCTTACGGTAATGAAGGTATTGGACGTACTTTTGCTAGAAACTTCATATGGAACTTTGATCCAATTGCCAAAATGTACGGTGTAAATAATTTATATTATGAATTTTATCAAAATGATGTACAAATTAAATCCTTTTCTGCTAACTAAATAAAAAATAGCCATTGCAGTACTTGCCGAATGCATCTGTAGTGATTCCGCATAGTTATCAATGATTAGGGAAGGCCGTTTTCTAAAAACGGTCTTTTTTTTCGTAGTTTTAGAGGATTACCAAAGTTATTTTTATATGTAAGCGGTTTAACAGAATAAATCGAAAAAAATATCTTGTATCTTACAATAATTAACATTAATATAAAGTTATGTAATTAATTTACATAAACTTATTATTTGCGACAGCTAGTTATGGCATAGTTTTCAATTAAATTTTTGTAATATTCTGTCATTTCAACGATACTAATGTAGTAAGTGGGGGTTAATATGGAGGATAATGGGAGTTTAAAGGAATTGTTTCTGATTTTACGCAGACGTATGGTAGTGATATTTGCCATTACGGGATTCATTGCATTAGTAGTAGGGATTGTAAGTTATACCTTTATTACTCCTGTATATGAATCTTCGACGCAGATTCTGGTGAATCAGAAGAAGAAGGACAATAGTGTAGTACAGTTTAATGAGGTACAAACGAATGTGCAGTTAATTAACACGTATAATGTTGTGATTAAGAGTCCTGCGATTTTAAGTAAAGTCAAGGATAAGCTGAATTTAGATATGTCTGTGAAGGCATTAACGAAGAAAATTAGTGTAGCAAGTGAAAAGGAGTCACAGGTTCTTACAGTAACTGTTCAAGATTCCAGTCCAGCGAGAGCTGCAGCTATTGCGAATACGATTGCTGACACGTTTAAAGAGGAAATTGTAAATCTAATGAGTGTGGATAATGTGAATGTTTTATCAACAGCTGAGATTGTAAAGGGACAAGCACCTGTTAAACCGCAACCGTTGTTGAATATCGGAATTGCGATTGTGGCGGGGTTATTTGCATCTATCGGGATCGTTTTATTACTAGATTACCTAGATAATACGATTAAGAAAGAACAGGATGTAGAAAAGTTGTTAGGATTATCGGTTCTTGGGAGTATCGCGCAAATGGAAGAAAAAAAGGTAGTGGATAAAAAACTTGCTGCAAATATGAAAGTGAGGGAGCATACCATTGGTTCTTAAGAAAAAAAATCAACCTCAAATGGTACGACAGTTAATTGCCCATAATGAGCCGAAATCTGCTATTTCAGAACAATATCGAAATGTTCGAACAAATATTGATTTTGCATCCGTCGATAAAGAAATCCGTTCGGTCATTATCACTTCATCTGGACCGTCGGAAGGGAAAACAACAACGACAGCAAATCTTGCTGTTGTGTTTGCGCAGCAAGGAAAGAAAGTACTATTAATGGATGCAGATATGAGAAAGCCCGCGCTTCACTCGATGTTTGATATAGAAAATAGGCTGGGCATCACGGCTGTATTATCAAAGCAAGCAACGTTAAAGGAGTGCGTATATGCTACTAAAATTGAAAACTTGGATTTTATGCCATGTGGTGCGATTCCCCCAAACCCAGCAGAACTGCTTAGTTCGAAAAAAATGGAAGAATTACTGCAAGAAGCCTATGCCATATATGATTTAGTAATTATTGATACACCACCGGTTCTAGCTGTGACAGATGCACAAGTTCTTGCCAATATTGTGGATGGGATCGTAATGGTAGTCCGAAGTGGTCAGACAGAGCGTGAGGCGGCTATAAGGGCAAAAGGATTACTACAAAGTGCGAAAGGAAAGTTGCTTGGTGTCGTGCTCAATGCGAAAAAGCTGAAGGAACAAGATTATTACTATTATTATGGTTCAAAAAAGTAAACGTTGAAGAGGTGATGTATATTGATAGATTTGCATTGTCATATATTACCTGACATGGATGATGGACCTACGACCATGGAACAAAGCATAGCAATGGCTGAAGAGGCTGTAGCTGAGGGGATTCAAACGATTGTTGCAACTCCTCATCATTTAACAATCAATTATAGGAATGAAAAGCCTGCCATTGCTAGGGCAGTACATGAATTGAATGAAGTGTTGAAGCAAAGGGATCTACCATTGTTAGTTGTACCGGGACAAGAGATTCATATTAATGGAGAAATTGCCGAGCAGTACGAGTTAGGTCTAATTCAAACAATAAACGAGACACAGAAATACATCCTACTAGAATTCCCATCCAACCACGTACCACGATATACACCAGCCTTACTATACGATTTGCTTCTTAAAGGCTTAATCCCTATCATCGTCCATCCGGAACGTAATTCAGAAATTGCCGAACATCCGAATATTCTGTACGATCTCGTCTTAAAAGGCGCGCTCGTTCAAGTTACAGCATCTAGTATGACAGGTGGTTTTGGAAAAACAATAAAAAAACTATCCTTACAGTTAATCGAACATAATCTTGTTCATTTTGTTGCATCTGACGCTCATAACAGTACGAATCGTCCATTTAATTTGCGAGAATGCTATGACACGATTGAACATGAACTAGGGATGGACATTGCTGTATTATTTAAAAAAAATGCATATGCCGTTATTGCAGGACATGTTGTTTCAAAGTTTGAGCCTGAAGAAATACGAAATAAAAAGATTTTTGGAATCTTTTAATCGTTAACGATTAAAGGACTTCTGCACTCTTATGTTGTAAAAATATTACTTTATTTTAAATAAATTACATTTAAAAAGGAGTGCTTGTCTATGTGTAAAGTTAAAAAAGCTATTATTCCAGCAGCTGGTCTTGGGACTCGGTTTCTACCTGCAACAAAGGCAATGCCTAAGGAAATGCTGCCGATTGTAGACAAGCCAACGATTCAATACATCGTAGAAGAAGCAATTGAGTCAGGGATTGAAGATATCATTATTGTTACAGGTAAAGGAAAGCGGGCTATTGAAGATCATTTCGATTATTCCATTGAACTGGAGCAAAATCTGCAACAGAAAGGAAAATTTGATCTTCTTGATAAGGTACAAGTTTCATCAAAAATGAATATCCACTATATTCGTCAGAAAGAACCACAAGGGCTTGGACATGCTGTATGGTGTGCGAGAAAATTCATTGGAGATGAACCATTTGCCGTGTTACTTGGTGACGATATTGTACAAGCAGAGACGCCTTGCCTCCGCCAATTGATGGATCAATATGAGCAAACGAGAGCATCTGTTATTGGGGTACAAACCGTTCCTGATAGCGAGACGCATCGCTACGGTATTATAGATCCTCTAATACAGAGCGGTCGCAGGTATCAGGTGAATCAATTTGTAGAAAAACCAGCACCGGGCACTGCACCGTCAAACTTAGCAATCATGGGCCGCTATGTGTTAACACCAGAAATATTTATGTTTTTGGATGAACAACACATCGGAGCTGGAGGGGAAATTCAATTAACAGATGCCATAGGACGTTTAAATGAAATACAACGGGTGTTTGCCTACGATTTCGAGGGGAAACGATTTGATGTGGGGGAGAAGCTAGGTTTTATTCAGACTTCTATTGAATTTGCACTTTTGCATGATGATCTAAGGGATGAGCTACTAGCATTTATGACGGAGAAAGTGTCCGCAGAGAAAATAAGTGTAACGTAAGGAGGGGTTCATTTGGATGTGAGAACAAGCACTGTGGAAAAACCAGAGATACAAGAATATCCGATCCTGATTGAGGGCATAGAAAATCCCAGTACAGTCTACTTACTTTCAAAACGAATGATCGACTTCATAGGTGCATGCATCGGAATTGTTTTACTTTCTCCGCTTTTTCTAGTTATTGCTTTGTTGATTAAATGGGAAGATCTACAGGGACCTGTTTTTTTTAAACAGAAACGTATTGGAAAAAATGGGGAGTTTTTCTATATTTATAAATTTCGCTCCATGATTACCGATGCAGAGAATACGTTAAAAGCAAATAGGGATCTTTATGAAAAATATATTCAAAATAACTATAAGCTAGAGCCGCATGAGGATCCGAGAATTACAAGGATAGGTAGATTTTTGCGGGCAACAAGCTTAGATGAGTTTCCGCAGCTGATTAATGTATTCATGGGAAATATGAGCTTAGTTGGTCCAAGACCCGTTGTTACAGAAGAATTAAGAGAGTACAAGGATCGAATAGACGAATTTCTTTCAGTAAAGCCAGGGGTTACGGGATACTGGCAGGTAAGCGGTAGAAGTAATGTGGGATATCCTGAGCGGGTAGGGATTGAGCTCTATTACGTATACCATCAATCTCTTAAGTTAGATATTTCGATTCTATGTAAAACAGTGCTCATGGTTATTCTGAGACGAGGAGCCTATTAATGTATACTACTATATCAATAAGGAGATCAGCCACGTGGAATTAAAACTAACTGACAAACGGTTACTCATCATTTCACTACTACTTCTCAATATTGGAATGCTATTTGGTCAAAAGATTGAAGGTAGATTAGCCTATTCCAATGTGTTTCAGATTCTATCTATATTGGTATTGATTCCTATCACCATTAAAGTATTTCAGAAAAGAGATTATGTCTTTGTCACGTTAAATATTTGTATGATGGCGATTGGAGCGTTATGGATATCAAATGTGTATGAAACGGAAATTCAAATGGCGCATATTATATTTTTTCTGGTGATGATTATTTATATTAGTACCTTGTTTTCCCTTATCAATAAATACAAGATTCAACAGGCCATCCTTGCTGTTTATAAATACATCACAATCCCAATTTGCTTGTATTTTTGCCTATTTGCCGTAGAGGAATTATTCATACAAAAAAGTGGCTATATATCGCTAGGTTTTGATGATAAATCCCATGCAGCGATCTTATGTGCATTCTTTGCCTTTATGTCCCTTGTATTGTTTACATCATCTATTCGCTTTGTTTTATCCCTTATGTTTATGGTTCTATCATTATTGACTATTTCTCGTTTTTCCCTTATCTTTTTAGCCCTTTACATTCCCGTTTTCCTATATAACTTTGTTACGTCTTCAAAAAAGTTATTAGAGGAGAACAGGAAATCGAAATATGTTACCTTGTACATTCAGTTTCTCCTCTTTCTAGGAACGACTGTATTTGCTTCACTTTTTGTCATACAAAATCAAAGTATGTTTGGCGTGTTTACTAGAGCCGAGGCAGGTGGTGATAACGGCTCGACAACTGGGCATATGCTATTAATCCAATATGGACTACAAATTAAATTTCAGAATCTGATGAATTTAATTTTTGGCATTACTCCTGGCGAATATAGCTTGGTAGCCACTCATGCAGGAATTGATTTATCAAAATTTGCCATGCTGGATCCAACAGGTTATCAAGCGATGCTGTTAGGGCTTATGCCGATGCATTCTAGTCATCTTTCATTTTTTGTGGAATTTCCCCTTCTATTTTTTATTACCTATCTTTTCTTACTCGTCACGATTTTTGTCGGGCTGGTTAAGAAAAAAAGGATAATCGAGCTCTTCTTCTTCGTTGGTTTTGTGATTGCAACGAGTTTCTATAGTAGTCATAATGAGTTGTTTTTCTACAGCATTTTCGTTTATCTGTTAACTATTTCCGCCCTGCCAAGTAAGGCAAATGCCATTCTAAATTTTGAAAGTAAGAAGGGGGTAGCGTGATTCATGTATGATTACTTAATTGTGGGTGCTGGATTGTTTGGGGCTACTTTTGCCTATGAAGCTACGAAACGAGGAAAAACGTGTCTGGTGATCGATAAACGAGATCATATTGGCGGAAATGTATACAACGAACATGTGGCGGGAATCAACGTCCATAAGTACGGAGCGCATATCTTTCATACGAATAGCGAAGAGATATGGAAGTATGTGAATCAGTTCGCCCAGTTTAACCGATATACGAACTCACCGATTGCCAATTATAAGGGAGAGTTATACAATCTGCCGTTTAATATGAATACTTTTCATACATTATGGGGTGTGATTACACCCGAACAAGCAAAGCAGAAGATTGAGGAACAAAAGATGCAGCTGGATATAGAAAAGCCAAAAAACTTGGAAGAGCAGGCCATTTCGTTAGTTGGTGTCGATATTTATGAAAAATTAATTAAGGGCTATACCGAAAAACAATGGGGACGACCTGCGACAGAATTGCCAAGCTTTATTATTAAACGATTGCCTGTGCGTTTTACGTACGATAATAACTACTTTAATGATAAGTATCAAGGTATTCCAATCGGGGGATACAATGTCATTGTTGAAAAAATGCTGGCCGGCTGTGATGTTTCGCTTTCTACTGATTTCTTTGAAAATAAGGAAGAGTTAGAGGCAAGAGCAAATAAGGTCGTGTTTACCGGAATGATTGACCAGTACTTTGCTTACAAGTACGGGGTACTGGAGTATAGAAGTCTGCACTTTGAGAATGAAATGATCCACTCTGATAATTATCAAGGGAATGCGGTTGTGAATTATACGGACCGAGAAACGCCGTATACGCGCATCATTGAGCATAAGCATTTCGAATTTGGAACGCAGCCAGATACGGTGATTACGAAAGAATACCCCACTGAGTGGAATCCCGGGGACGAGCCCTATTATCCAATCAATAATACAGACAATAATCGGCTTTATGAGAAGTACAAAGAGCTTGCTGATAACATGCCTCATGTCATCTTCGGCGGCCGGCTTGGTACGTATAAATACTATGATATGCATCAAATTATAGCCTCCGCGTTAAAAGAGGTAGAAAGGGAGTTTGAGGATGAGCCAAATCAAGCTATTTGTCGCAACGCATAAGAAGTATAGCATGCCGGCGGACGAAGGATATGTACCGATTCATGTGGGGAAGGAAGGAAAAGAAGACCTTGGCTTTCTAGGCGATGATACGGGAGAACATATTTCGGGTAAAAATGCGAATTATTGTGAGTTAACGGCCTTGTACTGGATTTGGAAAAATGCTTCTAGTGATGTCGTGGGACTTTGCCATTATCGAAGATACTTCTCCGAGGTAATAGACCGTCCTACTAAGAAAGAGGACCCATTTTCTCACATTTTGCACACCGATGATGTGAACTTTCTGTTAGAAGCCTATGACGTAATCTTACCGAAGAAGCGAGATTATTATATTGAATCTGTATGGTCCCATTATAAACATGCGCATCATATTCAGGATCTCGCTGCAGCAAAAGGAATATTGATGCGGGACTATCCGGAGTATGTAGATTCCTTTAACAAGGTGATGAATGGGCGAAAGCTACATTTATACAATATGTTTATTATGAAAAAAGAATTGTTTAATGAGTATGCCCAGTGGCTGTTTGCTATTTTGAAAAAGTTAGAAGAAGAGATTCATATCGAGCAGTATTCCCCTTATCAAGCAAGGGTATTTGGTTTTATTTCTGAACGTTTGTTTAATGTATGGATCCATCATCACCAGCTACAAATTAAGATGCTAGGTATCGTTAGCATCGAGAAGGAAAATAAGCTAAAGAAATATATCAGCTTCCTTAGCCGGAAGATAAGGGGAAATTCTATTGAAGCCAATTAGTATTATTATTCCCGTTTATAATTCTGAAAGCTACATTGGCAGGTGCCTAGATCGTATTCTTACCAAGGCAAATTCCGATTTGTTTGAAATCATTGCGATAGATGACGGATCTACGGATCAGACGCCCGTCATTTTGCAAAAGTACGCGGAGGAATATGATTTCGTTACCGTACTTACGCAGCCCAATATGAAGCAATCTGCAGCGCGAAATAACGGATTGCGACATGCGACTGGGACCTATGTCATGTTTATGGACAGTGATGACTATGCAGAGGAAGACATGTTAGCAACTATGCACAATCTAATTGAAAGAGAACAATCCGATTTATGCATTTGCGGAATTAGGAAAGTTTTTCTAAATAGAACGGAGTTAGAAACAAGAAGCTGTTTAATGGATAGTCAGGATTATCTTGCCGATTTTCTTACGAAGCATCAGGAGATGGACGTAGGATTATGGAATAAAGTATTTCTGCGTAGCATCATCGAAGAACATCAGCTGGTATTTGAGAATGGAAATTTCTTTGAAGATACGCTGTTTGTCTTTAAATATTTGTGCCATATCCAAAAGGGTATCTCCTTTATCGAAAAGCCATTGTATAACTTAGTAAAACGAGAAGAAAGTACGACGACTACGTATAATCCGGAGATTGAGTTCTACGCAAGCGCCTTGTATCAGAAGATGAAGGAGTATCTTTCTGAGAATCAGTTGGTGCGATATGAAGATGAATTATCAGTGCTGGAAGTTCGAAATATTATTCATATTATCCATCACAATATAAAGTTTAATAAAAATCACATAACAAAAATCAAGAGTCTTCTTTCAGATATAAACTATAATCTTTTGTTTCGATTACCTACTAAATATAGGATAGCGTTACTCTTGCTAAAATTAAATCCAGTCTTTTATGAAAAAATGTACACGTATAAAAAGAGTACGTAAAATGGCCACGAGATAACAAGTGAGGAGAAGGTGGAATTCATAAAAAGGATTGGAAAGGTATTTGAAAATGGAATCTACAATTAGCTGAATGATCTATGTATGAAAAATTCTCTCTTAATGTATGAATAGATAATAGGTTAAGAGGTTTTGGGGTGTGTGATGTTTAATAAAAAGCTAATTGAAAATATCTTTTCGCTTTTTGTTTTACAAGGATCAAATTATGTTCTTCCCTTGCTTACATTTCCTTTTTTAGTAAGAATGTTAGGGACAGCAAACTTCGGTATTACCGTTTTTACCACTGCTTTCATGCAAATGTTTGCAGTGGTAACGGACTACGGTTTCAACGTTACTGCAACCAAAAAAATTACATTAAACAAGCATAGTATTATGAAAGTAAATCAAATTTATAACAAAGTATTAACGATTAAAGTGCTTCTTACGTTCCTGTCCTTTCTATTGTTACTTGTACTTATAAGCTTTGTTCCAAAGCTAAGAGTAGAAAGCGGGATCTATTTAGTTGGATTTCTAGCTGTCATAGGAAATGCCATATTTCCGTTATGGTTTTTTCAAGGTATGGAAAATATGAGATACATTACTTTACTGAATGTCAGTGCGAAATTTCTGAGTACTATTTTAATTTTTGTATTTATACGAACTCCTAGTAACACAGAGTTGGCAGTACTATTTCAATCTTTTAATTTTCTTTTGCCAGGTCTTATCGCGTTATTATTTATTAGACTGAAATTTGGAGTGAAATTTCGTCCTATTTTCTCTGTACAAGTATTAAAAGAGGAGTTAATAGAAGGTGTTCATGTTTTTATGACAAATGTATGGATTAATGTATATGTGCAAGGGGCAGTTATAATTACGGGTTTTGTGGCAGGAGATAAAGCAGCAGGATTGTACGGCATTGGACAAAAGGTAACAGCGATATGTGCAGGTTTCATGCAGCCTGTTGGTCAAGCCATATACCCGCATATGTGTACCTTGTATGAAAATAACATTGAGTCGTTTCGTAAATTCAAAACAAACATAATCAAAGTAGGTGTCATAGCTTCCGTATCTCTTAGTCTCATATTGCTAATTTTCTCAAAGGATTTCCTATTGATTTTCGCTGGTTATTATACGGAGTATACAAATGATCTCATTAAATTGTTTGCCGTTGCAACATTTTTCATCATGCTTAATTCGTTATTAACAACAATCATATTCGTAATGAATAAATATACTAAGCTACAAAAAGTGTATTTAAGTATAGCGGTTGTGTTTTGTATTGCCTCTATCCCACTAACTTTCTATTACGGTGCTTATGGAATGATATCTAGTATCATTTTTGTTGAAGGTTATGTTTTTATAGCTTGTTTATTATTAGCGCAAAGTCCAAAGGCCAAGCGATTTCGGCTTAAACCTTGAGCGATATCGAGTTGCCATTGTACATTTTATAGGAGGGTTGCGGAATTGATAGATATTAGTGTGATTGTCCCTATTTTCAAAGTAGAAAAATATTTAAAAAGATGTATTGATGGAATGCTAGCACAAACACATGAAAGTTTTGAATTAATTCTTGTAGATGATGGATCCCCTGATCAATGCGGGAAAATTTGTGATTACTATGAAACGATAGATTCTCGCATTAAGGTGATTCACCAGAATAATCAGGGAACGGGTGCCGCCAGGAATAGTGGTTTGGCAGTTGCAACAGGAAAATACGTCTATTTTTGTGATCCGGACGATTATGTTGAGCCCACATTACTAGCGGATAATTTTGCATTAGCTGAAAAATACGAAGCAAATATGGTTATTTTTGCTTACTATGATGAATTGTGTACGAAATCTGATCAAAAATCCATTCCTAGAACCGTTCATACCATTTTTTTGGAAAGGCAATCTGATTTTAGAATTGAATTCGAAAAACTATATAGAAAGAAAATTATGTTTACCTTATGGAATAAGCTTTATAAAAAAGACTTTTTAGACCAGAATCACTGTCGTTTTGGCAACCAAAAGGTTGGACAGGATACGATATTTAATTACATTGTGTATGAAAATTTGGACCGAGTGTACGTTCATGATCAGAAATATTATCATCATGTGATAGATAGAAAAGATTCGGCGACCAATCTTTATAGAGAAAATAGATTTCAAATCAGGTATGAGGAAACATCGAAATTTGAAACTTTGATTAGAAAATGGGGATACGAAGAGAAATGTAGGCAATTAATTGTAAATGATTGGATCGAAACATTATCACATGGGATGAACAATTTATTCTACGAGGGTAGTCCCTTGAATGACTATGAAAAGAAAAGACAAGTAATGCTATTTTTAAATACGCCCAAAATGAAGCATGTACTTAGAGACAGTTCTGTAAAGGATGGGTATGGTCTTTTTATGAAGATAGAATTATTTCTTTTAAAAAATAATCACATTCCATTTGCTTTATATCTTGTTAAGCTTCGGATGTCTGTAAAGAAGTATGCTTTAACATTTTTCAGCTTTTCATCCTAGTTTTACTAAGAACGAGAAGATAGCAAGTTATATTGATAAAAGGAACGCAAAAATGAGGAATACAAATGAAAAAACTATTAAAAAGCCGGTTGGTTGGAAATATTCTTTCTTTACTAGTCTTACAGGGAAGTAATTATCTATTTCCTTTACTAACATTTCCTTATTTAGTACGAACGCTTGGAACAGAGAATTATGGGGTATTGGTGTTTTGCGTGGCAATTATGCAATTTCTAAATATATTTGCAGACTATGGGTTTAATATATCGGGTACGAGAGATATTGCTGTTAACAAGCAGGATAAAGATAAAGTAAATGATATTTATAATGTCATTCTTACAATTAAACTAATCTTTACGCTACTTGTGGGCATTGTATATATTATTGTAATAGAAACTTTACCATTTTTTAACGATCATAAAGTGGCCTATTTACTTAGTTTTCTTATTCTTATTGGTAATAGTCTATTCCCGATTTGGTTATATCAAGGGTTAGAAAGAATGAAATATATGACGTATATGAATATTGTTGTGAAAATATTGGTGACGATTTTCATTTTTGTATTTATAAGAAGTACCGTGGATATAGACTTAGCTGTTTTTCTTCAAACGCTATACTTTATCCTACCTGGAATCATCTCTATTTTCTTTGTGAAGCTGAAATTTCATATCGATTATACATTCATTACCGATATCCGAAAGCTAGCGGGTGAACTCGTAAAGGGAAGACATGTGTTTCTGACAAACCTATGGATAAATTTTTATAATCAGGGTCCACTTGTTCTGGTAGGTTTTTTATCGGGGAATATAGCAGCTGGTCATTTTGGAATCGGGCAGAAGATAATGGGCGCCTTTTACGGATTATCGCAGCCTGTTACGCAAGCTGTCTATCCACATATATGTGAATTGTATGATAGCAAAAAGGAAGAATTTCATCGATTTAAAAAGAAATTTATATGGATCAGCTCCATGCTCTCTTTACTCATTTCTATCTTATTATTTGTTTTTTCTTCTCAGTTGGTAGCATTCGTTGTTGGTAAACCAAGCGATACCGTCACTCGGTTGATTCAGTTGTTTTCTCTTATTGTTTTTTTAGCAATTATGAATACCGTAATGGCCCGAATTATGTACGCGATGAACTTGCAGAATGTGCTAAATAAAAGCTATGTAATGGCTGCATTTGCCTTTGCTTTGTTGTCTGTTCCATTCACCATATGGCTGCAAGAATTCGGCATGGCGCTTGTTGTTATCGTAGCAGAAGGTATCGTGTTTCTATTAAACATTCGAAATCTAAAACGACAAAAAGAAGCAATATAGGGAGGAGAACACGATCATGAGAAGTATTACAGTTGCAGGGACCGGTTATGTGGGTTTAGTTACAGGGGTTTGCTTGGCTGAAGTAGGTCATACCGTCACGTGTGTCGATACGGTGCAGGAAAAAATCAATTTATTAAATCAAGGAATTTCCCCTATTTATGAACCTGGTTTAGACGAACTCATTCTAAAAAACAAAAATGAAGGTCGGCTCCAATTTACAACGGACTACCAAAATGCTTATGCTCATTCCGATGTCATTTTTATTGCGGTTGGTACGCCTGAAAATGAAGATGGATCAGCGAATTTAAACTATATATATGCGGTTGCGAAACAAATTGCAAAGGCTGCCACGCAGGATTGTCTCGTTGTCGTCAAATCAACTGTACCGATTGGTACAAATGAACGCGTGGAACAAATCATGAAGGAAAATGTACGAACTGATATACATATTGAAGTAGCCTCGAACCCAGAATTTTTATCGCAAGGAACGGCTGTGAGAGATACACTGCATGCTTCGCGCATAGTCATTGGTGTTGAGTCCGAACGGGCGAAGGCAACATTAACAGAGATGTATACGCCGTTTCACCAACCAATTCTAGCAATGAACCGCAGAAGTGCAGAAATGGTGAAATATGCGTCCAATGACTTTCTAGCTCTGAAAATATCATTTATCAATGACATTGCGAATCTATGTGAAACAGTAGGGGCGAATATCGAAGATGTCACGAATGGCATGAGCTACGACAATCGTATCGGGGATAAATTCCTACAAGCAGGAGTTGGATACGGTGGTTCATGCTTTCCGAAGGATACGAAGGCGCTCCACTGGCTAGCGGAAGAAGCTGGATACGTCCTGCGTACGGTGAAAGCAGCAATTGAAGTGAATGAAAAGCAGAAATTCAAGCTGATTACAAAAGCAAGGCAGGATTTCCTTACCTTTCAAGGGAAAAAAGTCGCGGTATTAGGACTAACCTTTAAACCAGGAACCGATGATCTCAGAGAGGCCCCTTCTATACCGAATATCCGTTTATTACTCAATGAAGGCGCGTGTGTTCATGCCTATGATCCTGTAGGCGTAGCTAACTTTAAGAAGCTATACCCAACAGAAATCACGTATGAAACTTCTATTGAAAATGCGTTAGATAAAGCCGACATTTGTTTTATCTTTACCGAATGGCCGGAAATAAAAAACATGGATTTGACCTTATTTGAGACGAAAATGAAGACACCATTTATTTATGATGGACGGAATTGCTTTGAATTAGTAGACGTTCAGCAGCAGAATATTGTGTATCAATCGATTGGTCGCAAAGCTATTCATCTATACAAGCAGAAAGTGTATTGAAATCCGTTCTTTCAAGAATAGGTACAAAATAGGCAGGTGTCCCTTTTTGGGATGCCTGCCTGTTTTATGCTTATTTTGTAAAGCATTATCGGATTAAATAGATGTTTGAAAATTGATATTTAATTTATTGTAAAAATATTACATATAAGAGCAAAATAATACAATATTATATATAATTTTCAAATTTAATATCAAAAAATGTAAAATATATATTAAAAGACTTGGAACTGTATTGTAAAAGTTCTTGATAGTTTGTATTATTAACAGGTACAAAGATTTGTTTACTATTGGTTTTAAAAATGGTAAAAAATTCATTTTTATATTAATTTTATGCCACCCAAATAGTGTGAAAATTAATTACAGTCATAGAGTGGTTACTGATTATAAGGGATGTGGATAAGTTCGTCCGAAATATTCCATTTTTATACAAGGAAACACTTTACTTTTTCGGATGAAATAACTATAATAGTATAATATATTTATTTTTAAATTACTGTATTTTTGGAGGGAATTATGGAAGAAACGATCAGTCTAAAAGAACTATTCCAAGTATTACGAAAACGAATGTCCATGATTATTAGTATTACCTTTGCAGCTGCGTTAGTAAGTGCGATTGTTAGTTTCTTCTTCATTACACCAATCTATGAATCTTCCACACAAATTCTCGTGAATCAGAAGAAGCAAGTAAACGGCGTACAATCTAGTGATGTACAAACAAATTTACAGCTTATTAGTACGTATGCTGGAATTATTAAGAGTCCTGCAATTTTAGATAAAGTAAAGAGTAATTTATCGTTAAAGATGAGTACAGAGCAGTTAAATGGAAAAGTAACTGTTGCAAGCCAAAAGGATTCACAAATTATAGCTGTCAAGGTGCAGGATCCAAATCCAAAAGTTGCACGTGACATTGCCAATTCAGTTGCAGATGTGTTTAAACAGGAAGTTCCGAATATTATGAGCGTTGATAATGTAACGGTTTTATCAAAGGCAGAAACAGCAGTTGGGCAAGGTCCAGTAAAGCCTAAGCCAACACTTAATGTTATGATCGCACTTGTTGTTGGCTTTATGATATCTGTGGGGCTAGCTTTCCTACTAGAATACTTAGATAACACTATTAAGAAAGAACAAGATATTGAAACATTTTTGGAATTACCAGTACTAGGGGTAATTGCACAAATGGAAGAAAAGAAGTTAATAGAAAACGTCATACATTCACATACGAAAGCGAGGGAACACACTATTGGCTCTTAAACGATCAAATCCATCAAAAACTATTCGTCGGTTAATTGCCCAAGAAGAACCGAAATCGCCAGTATCTGAGCAATACCGGAACGTACGAACAAATATTCAATTTGCTTCCGTAGATAAGGATCTTCGCTCTTTCCTAGTTACTTCATCTGGTCCGGCCGAAGGAAAAACAACGACAACAGCAAATCTTGCGGTTGTGTTTGCACAGCAAGGTAAGAAGGTACTTTTAATTGATGCCGATTTACGAAAACCTGCCATCCATACGATGTTTCATGTAGATAATATATTTGGATTAACGAGCGTACTATCAAAGCAAGCAAGCTTTGAAAAGTGTGTTCAGCCAACACTCGTTGAGAATTTAGACTTCCTTCCATGCGGTGCAATCCCACCAAACCCAGCGGAATTACTTGGATCTACGAAGATGGAAGCAATGTTGCAAGAAGCTTACCGTCAATATGATTTAGTCATTATTGATACACCGCCTGTTCTTGCTGTAACAGATGCGCAGGTCCTTGCCAATATCGTGGATGGTATTATTATGATCGTTCGTAGCGGTCAAACGGAACAAGAAGCAGCCATAAAAGCAAAAAGTTTATTGGCAAATTCCAAGGGTAAACTGCTAGGCGTTGTTTTAAATGCGAAAAAGCAAAAAGAAAGCGAATATTACTACTACTATGGTGCACAGCAATAAATAAAAGGAGAGAGTCTGCGATGATTGATTTACATTGTCATATCTTACCCGGTCTAGACGATGGCCCGAAAAACGAAGAAGAAAGCCTATTGATGGCAAGGGCCGCAGTCCTGCAAGGGATTCACACAATCGTCGCAACTCCTCATCATCAAACAGTCCATTATATGAATGAAAAGAAAGATATTGTATATGCAGTGGGAGAATTGAATGATCTTCTTAAGCAGAAAGATATTCCCCTTACGATTCTTCCTGGACAAGAGGTTCGTATTTATGGGGATCTGCTGCAGGATTATGATACCGATATCGTTGAAACGTTGAACGAAACTAATAAATATATTCTACTTGAATTCCCTTCAAGCCACGTACCACGATACACCAAAACGTTACTTTACGATATGCAGTTAAAGGGATTAATTCCAGTACTTGCACACCCAGAGCGCAATGCAGAAATAGCCGAACATCCAAGCGTCTTGTACGAATTAATTAGCAAAGGAGCACTGGCACAACTAACTGCATCCAGTCTAACAGGTGACTTCGGAAAATCTATTAAAAAACTTTCCTTACAGCTTATTGAACATAATCTTGTTCACGTTGTCGCATCCGATGCGCATAATGTAACAAATCGTCCTTTTAAACTCAAAGAATCCTATGATGTCATTCAAGATGAGTTTGGTATAGACATGCGTTCATTATTCCAAGAACAAGCGTACTCTATTGTGAACGGACATGCCGTGTTTAAACAAGAACCGCAAGAACTACGCAGAAAAAAACTATTTGGAATATTCTAATTGTCAATTGGTGATGTCTCCTTACCGATATCAATGGAGGCACTCGATCATGCTGTGGGTGGTAGCGCGCCTTAGACGTTTGGCGTCAAGAGTGTGGTGTGGAAGGATGGGTTAAAGGCCTATTTACTATATACATACCGATGAAAGTCCTAGATACAATTTCTCAACATATAAGAAATTGTATCTAGGACTTTTAGTAAATATAAAGAAAGGAGACATACTATTGAGCTATCAAAAACGGTTATCCTTTTTAATCCTACTAGACTCAATTATCGTTCTTACTTCAGTCTATTTAAGCTATTGGTTCATTCATCCAACATCTTTAGAAAACATCCCCAAGAGATTAGTTATTAGTTCGATTACCTTACTATGTAGCCATCATATTTTAGCTTATTACTATAAACTGTATAAAAAGGCTTGGGAATACGCGAGTATTCGGGAACTTCTGAATATATTTAAGTCCGTTAGTTTTGCCATTATCATAACGGCAATTGTACAAGAAATTATTTCCGGAGATGTGTATGTACGAATTTTAGCTATTACATGGATGATTCACATGCTCTTAATAGGTGGATCAAGATTTGCATGGAGAATGTTTCGTGATACATATATTTCAAAAGGTAAGGATAAAAAGAATGTGTTAATCATTGGAGCTGGATCAGCAGGAACAATGGTGGCAAGACAACTTCTTCATCATCAAGTTTCAGAACTGTACCCCGTTGCCTTTGTTGATGATGACGTGCGAAAGCAAAAGCTAGAAATTTTTAATATTCCGGTTGTAGGGACGACGAAAGATATTGAGAAAGTAGTAGATCAATATGACATCGATCAGATTATCATAGCAATTCCGTCATTAAATCGTAAACAAATTAATCACATTTTCGAAGCGTGTTCCAAGACGGAAGCGAGAACGCAGATTGTACCCATGTTAGAGAGTATTTTAGAAGGTAAGGTTTCTGTGAACGAATTTCGGGATGTGCAGGTGGAGGATTTACTCGGAAGAGAACCGGTGAAACTGGATGATGCGAAAATTGCCAGTTCGATTCAAGATCATACCATTTTAGTTACAGGTGCAGGTGGTTCCATTGGATCTGAGATTTGTCGTCAGGTGTTGAAATATAATCCCAATAAGATAGTCTTACTCGGTCACGGAGAAAATAGTATTTATGGAATTGAAATGGAATTACGAGAGCGCTATAAGAATTCGATTGAAATTATAACGGAAATAGCAGATGTGCAAGATCGAGATAAAGTGTTCTCTATTATGAACAAGCATCGTCCTTATATTGTCTATCATGCTGCTGCGCATAAGCATGTACCGTTAATGGAGAGAAGTCCGGAAGAAGCCGTGAAAAATAATGTGATGGGAACAAAGAATGTGGCAGAAGCCGCAGATACGTTTAATGTGAATACCTTTGTTATGATTTCCACAGATAAAGCCGTGAACCCTACGAATGTCATGGGTGCAACAAAACGAATGGCAGAAATGATTGTGCAGCATATGGATGCGGTCAGTCAAACTGGTTTCGTAGCGGTTCGATTTGGTAATGTATTAGGAAGTCGCGGAAGTGTGATTCCGTTATTCAAGAAACAAATTAAAAAGGGTGGTCCATTAACGATCACTCATCCAGATATTACTCGCTATTTCATGACAATACCGGAGGCTTCCAGACTCGTTATGCAGGCAGGAGCGTTAGCAAAGGGTGGAGAAATCTTCGTTCTAGACATGGGAGAACCTGTGAAAATTGTCGATTTAGCTAAAAATTTGATTACACTCTCTGGCTATTCCGTTGATGAAATTGGGATTGAGTTTACTGGTCTTAGACCAGGTGAGAAAATGTATGAGGAATTATTAAATGATAATGAAATTGAGAAAGAACAAATCTTTCCGAAGATTTATGTTGGAAAGGCTGTATTAAGGGATTATCAAGAAATTATAAATTTCCTTGAAGAATTTAAACAAATGAATGGGGAAACGATTCGAGATATCTTACTTGAGTTTGCGAATAATAAGGTATTTATTGAAAAATAATGATTACTATTTTATAAAATCATGAGGATATAAACAATGAATACGAATTTATTAATTATAGGTGCAGGTGGACATGGCAGAGCAGTGAAAGAAATTGCAGAAGCGATGAAAATTTTTGAAAGTATTCGATTTCTTGATGATCAGATAAACTCAGAACTGGTGATTGGAGCATGCACCAATGTTGCCCAGTGGAAAGAATCATACCGTTTTTCCATTCCGGCATTTGGAAATGCTCAACTTCGAATAAAATGGGTAAAAATGCTTGAAGAGATTGGATATACCGTGCCAATGCTAGTTCATCCACTTGCATATGTAAGTCCATCGGCATCTATTGAACTTGGGACAGTGGTTATGCCACATGCAACCATTCATACAAATGTTTTTATTCAGAAAGGTTGCATATGCAGCATCGGATCAATTGTCGATCACGACGCTGTGGTAGAAAGCGGCTGCCACATTGATTGCGGTGCGATTGTGAAATCGTACTGCGTGGTTCCGAAAGGCACAAAGGTTGAAGCAGGAACGATTATAAGTAATCAAAAGATAAGAAACAATGTAGAAACTATCAAATAAAGTGAGTGTGAGCTATGTATCTAAAGGTTAAAAGAATCCTTGATTTCATTATTGCATTAGTTGGGTTCATGGTCTTATCTCCATTCTTTCTTCTTATTATTATTGCAATAAGGATAGATTCGAAGGGCCCGATTCTATTTCGACAAAAGCGTGTTGGACTCCACAAACAGCATTTTTATATTTTAAAATTTCGTACGATGCGTATTGATACGCCTAAGGATACACCGACTCATCTTCTTGAAAATCCAGACCAGTGGATTACAAAGGTAGGAAAGTTTCTTAGAAAAACAAGTCTAGATGAATTTCCGCAAATCTTTAATATTATTAAAGGAGAAATGAGTATCATCGGTCCGCGTCCGGCGCTTTGGAATCAATATGATTTAATCGCAGAACGAGATAAGTATGGTGCTAATGATATTCTACCTGGACTTACTGGTTGGGCACAGATTAATGGTAGGGATGAGCTTCCGATTGAAGTGAAAGCGAAACTAGATGGGGAGTATGTTCAAAGAATGAGCTTGATATTTGATGCAAGGTGCTTCTTTGGAACGATTAAGAGTGTACTGAAAAGCGACGGGGTTGTTGAAGGTGGTACAGGAGTATCGAGAGTTAATAAAGGTGATAATTCAAAGGATTCGGTATCAAATTAATTAGTTTTAACTCTTAATGGATGAGCTTGATGGTTTAAATGACAAATTGAAGAGATATAAAAAGAAAAGTAAATAATAATCTACAGCAGATTAAGGAGGAAATTATGGACATAAAGGTAAGTGTAATAATCCCTACTTATAGGCGAGATAGGACATTGGAAAAAGCTGTTCAATCGGTAATAAATCAATCATATTCAAATATAGAGATTATTGTGGTAGATGATAATGATCCATCTTCTGAATTCGGCTATCAAGTTGAAGTAATGATTACAAAAATGCAAACCATATATACTAATATAGTATATTTAAGAAATTCCTCAAACTTAGGTTCTGCCAAAACTCGAAATATTGGGATTTTTAATGCAACTGGGGAGTATATAACTTTTTTAGATGATGACGATATTTATGAACCAGACAAAATTATTAAACAGTTGACTTTTATGGAAAAAAATTCTTTAGATATGTCTTTTACAGACTTAGTTTTAAAAAACGATTATGAAAAGATAGTAGATGTCAGAAGACGAGATAATTTAAAACATTACGATACAAATACTCTACTTAAATATCACTTAATGTATCATATAACAGGTACGGATACATTTATGTATAAAAACGATTTTCTTAAAGGAATTGGTGGATTTGACTCTATAGATATTGGTGATGAATTTTATTTGATGGTTAAAACCATTAAAAGTAGTGCCAAAATAGGATATTTACCAAGTAGTGAAGTTGTTGCCTATATCCACAATAACAAGGGTGGTCTATCTACAGGTGATAATAAAATAACAGGGGAAAATAATTTATATGAATTCAAGAAAAAGTTTTTTTATAAATTAACATTAAGAGAAAAAATGTTTGTTAGATTTAGGCACCATGCAGTATTAGCTGTGACGGGACTCAGATCCAAAGATTTTTTACTATTATTTAAACATAGTTTTTTAGCTGCGGTAGCCTCACCATTGGATACAGTAATTGAACCAATTGGATTTATTAAAAGAATTATGTCTACTAAACATGAAAACATCAAAAACGGATACTTGGATCTTTGAAATCTCATAAGTTAAAAGAGACTTTGAAATGAAGATGTTAGCGAATATGCTTATGAAGCATGGCACAAGAAATTGACAATATTTCAAATGTTGAAGAGGAGTACGAGGCATATGAACCTACAAGTATTGGTTTCAACAATGCATCAAAAAGATCATAATTTACTTGGAAAAATGAATATACAATCAGATGCTATTATTGTCAACCAATGCGACAAGAATGAATTTGAGGAGTTTAAATTTAAAGGGTGCAACATTAAATTTTTATCATTTGCTGAACGAGGCGTTGGATTAAGTAGAAACAGTGCTTTAATGAGGTCTACAGCAGATATTTGTCTATTTGCAGATGACGATGTTAGGTACGAGGAAGGTTATAAAGAGATAATACTTCAAGCATTTATAGATAACCCTAAAGCTGATATCATCTTGTTTAATGTACCAAGTACTAATCCTGAAAGACCATTGTTTTTAATATCAGATCACAGTCGAGTAAGATGGTATGATTGCTTGAGGTACGGAGCAGTACGTATTGCAGTGAGAACAGAAAGACTGAAACAAGCAAACGTATTTTTCTCCTTATTATTTGGAGGTGGTGCAAAATATAGCAGTGGTGAAGATAGTATATTTATAGCAGAATGTATTCGCAAAGGATTGAAATTATATACAAGCCCTCAAATTATTGGTTATGTTGATCAAATGGATTCTACATGGTTTAAAGGATACACAGATAAGTATTTTATTGATAAAGGTGTTTTTTTTAGTTGTTTATCTAAAAAATGGGCCTACTTATTATGTATACAAGATGCAGTCAGACATAGTAAGATGTACAAAAAAGATAAAACTATAATAGAGGCATGCAGATTAATGTTTAAGGGTATAAGGTTGGTGAGATAAAGGTGAAGAAAGACACTAATTTATTTGAAAACAAAGAGGAACAAAATAAAGGCAATTTGTTAATTATCTTTTTTGCATATTATATCGCTATTTTTATTCCACAGATTTTGCATATACCTACAAGTATAAATACACTTTATAAAGGTGCCATATTATTAATATTTTTAGGGTATTTTTTAATTAGATATATGAGGTTCAAAATAAGTCTTAAGCCGATAATGTTAGCATTAATATTATTTTTAATACAAATTATTAGTTTTTGTTATTCATTGAAGTTTATAGAATACAATAAATATATTAATGATAATATTAATATAATAATTTTACCTTTATACATTATTATATTTTATTCAATTTTACATGATAAAGGTGTAAATAAACATGATTTATGTAAATTTATTAAATACTTTATAGTTTTTATGATAATAGCATGTGTAGTTAATATTATTATGAATATACACAACATTACAAATTTTTTTAGTATTACAACTGGGTACGAATATAACATGGCTTCGTTTTTTGATAATAGAAATACATTTGGAATTTATCTATCGTATGCAATTATTGGGGGTGTCTATGTTCGTGGTTTTGAACAAAAAAAATATATTGATTTTGTTTTAGTATTATTACTTATGAATTTATTACTTACCCTCTCTAGAACAGCAATAATATCAACATGCGTTTTTTTACTTTCATACTATTTGATAATATCAAAAAATATTATATCAAAACTAGTTATTATAATTACTTTGTCTTGTATTGTATATATAGGACTATCTATAGATTCTGTTAGTAACTTTTTATATAACGTATTATTTAGAGTGGAGAGTGGAACTGCTGGGAGAGATGAAGTTTGGCTTTCAGCGTTAAACTTTTATACGGAGAATAATATTTTTTTTGGAACTGGTTATGGAGTAGGGAGTACATATATGGATAATATGACTCTGCACAAGAGTTTTCACAATGGTTATATAAGTACCTTGGTAACAGGCGGAATAGCATTGTCTATTTTTTACTTGTTATTAATAGTCTATACGGTGCGAATAAATCTTAAAATTTTAAAAGTAGATCATGTTATGGGAGCTTATTTTATAGGAATTATGATTTGTTACTTAATTTCGGCATTAACAGAAGAAAATGTTTTATTAACATCAAGTGGACTGAGTTTTCTGATAAGCATCTTTGTATTAATCTTACCAAAGCTTTACTATAATTCACTGAAAAAAAATGGTAGGGAACAGATCCTTAGTCGAAAGGAGCTTTAAATGATACAGATTATTTATGAACTGGAGAATAGGGAGTTCGATAATGCTTTGCTTTTGTCTGCGGAATTAAAACGACGTGGATATGAAGTGGAGATTATTCACAAGGCAACATGTCTTAAAAACCGATCTCAAAAGGGTGTGCTAATTGTACCAAATTGTTATAACTCAGAAAATTATAATTTTTTTCGTTATATGCTTAATAGTAAAAACAATCCTATAATAAATTTGCAATATGAACAGGTTCTTTCTAAAAATTGGGAAAAAATAGGGTATCATAATCCGAAAGGTGAAGCTAAAAATGCAATTACTCTTTGTTGGGGTAACAATTCTTATCAAAGGTTATTGTCCAATGGCTTATCAGAAAATAATTTAAAAGTAACTGGTGCCATACATCTTGATTTTTTAAGTAACTCATTTTCAGAATTTTATTTACAAAAAAATGAAATAGCAAAATCTATGAATTTAGATGTTAGGAAAAAATGGATTTTATATATTTCAAGTTTTACTATGGCTGAAGATAAGGGAGTTGTTGCTGAGAAATTAATGAACTCTTTTGAAGGTGAAAAAGAAATGATCCAAGATTTTGTTGATGTTTCTGTAAAATCTAGGGAAATCACATTAAAATGGATTGAAGAAATATTGTTAGAAGATGAAAATATATGCTTTTTATATAGACTTCATCCAAACGAAATAGAAGATGAAACATTATCTCACTTAGAACAAACATATCCCAAAAGATTTATTTGTGTAAACAAGTATAGTGTTAAACAATGGATTCATGTATCTGATATAGTTTTGACATGGTTTAGCACATCCATTATCGAATGTTTTTATGCTAAAAAACATTGTTATATCCTCCGTCCGTTTAAAATACCATTAGACATGGATTCGGTTGTGTTTACAGATGCAAAAGTTATATCTGATTATACGGAGTTTAGAGAGAGATTAATCCAAAACAACACAGTTTTCTCTAAATTGGCCTTTCCTATAAATAAAAATTTGATAGAAGAGTATTATTCTAATGATGAAAAACATTTAGCCTATATTGAAATTGCAAATATTATCGAAGCAAGTTTGGGCAGCGAAGTAAAAAAAGTATCTAAAAAATACTACATACAAAGATTAAGATTTCTTGTATTTCATTCAGAGGCTTGGAAATCCTATATAGAAAAAATGTATAGCAAGTTATACTCAATTTTTCATATTAAACTTAGTAGGATTTCTCCTTGGAAAAAAAGATATTTGGCTGTGATAGAAAAGAGAGTTGGTAATTGGACTGAAATTAATCAAGAAATAAATAGAAAGAATGATCTGTTAAAAAAAATTGTGCGAAATATCCAAAGTAGTCATCAAGAAAACACATAATAATTTGAAAATCCTAATTTTTTATAGGGTAAGTGAAAGGAATTAAAAAAGCTGTGAGCCCTAATTTTAGTAAAAATATTTCAATAAGCCTTATTAATTTTGCGTTTTCAATTTTTATGACATTATGGTTTACACCTTTTATCATACATCAATTAGGTGTAGAAGCCTATGGTTACACTAATTTAATATTAAACTTGATAAATATAGCTACAGTAATTACCTTGGCTATTACTTCAATGAGTAGTAGGTATTTAACAATTGAACTACAAAGGCAAAGAACTAATGAAGCTAACAAATATTTTAATTCTATATTGTTTAGTTTAGTAGTTTTAAGTTTTTTCTTATTATTTATTTTTACGATTGTTTTGTTTAATTTAGAAAAAGTCATAAATATTTCTGATAATTTCGTTGGTGACGTCAAGATTTTATTTTTTTTAGCATGTATTTCATTCTTGGTTACGCTGATTTCTACGCCTTTTTTAGGGGGGGTTTATTTTCAGAATAAACTTAGTATTACTTATTTGTTTAATATTTTAAACTATGGTTTTAGATATGTATTATGTATAGTTGTTTTTTATTGTTTTAAGCCAATCCTCTGGATACCCAATTTGGCAATACTTATAGTAACCATAATGGCTACTATTTACTACTTGATGACATACAAGAAAATGATGCCAGGTATATCAATTAGTATTTCTAAATTTAATTTATCATATGCATTGACGGTCATTCAATCCGGTATCTGGATTTCTATTAGTAAAGCAGGTTCTGTACTGTTAGGGACACTTAATACTTATTTTGCAAATATTTTTATTGGCCCAGGCATTAGTGGGGTATATGCAGCTGTTTTACAATTACAAACGCTTATAATTGTATTAGTAAATGCAATTGTTCCAAGTTTTATACCAGAAATGTATAAGAAATTTGCTGAAAACAAAATGGATTCGTTAATCTCCTATGTAAAGAAGGCAATACTATTTTTAAGTATTCCATTAGGTGTTGTAGTAGGCGGGGTTCTTGCATATGGTAAAGTGTTTATGGTGTTATGGCTGGGAAAAGGGTTTGGACAATATGAATTTATGTTGGTTTTAGTGATTATATATTTACCGTTAATTCTATCGGCAGAGGTACTTAATCAGTTTAATATTACTATTAATAGAATAAAGGTGCCTGCACTAGTTACGCTTCTATTTGGTGGTATTAATGTATTATTAATCTTTATGCTATTCTACCTGACTGATTGGGGCATTTATTCTATTATAATCGGTCAGTTGATAACATCGACAATACGTGGAATACTTTTTTACCCTATTTATAGTGCGAAAGAAGTAGGGGTGAAAATAAGCACATTCTATCCTGAAATAGCAATTGGTGTAGGAGTATCTATTCTGACAACCATAATTGGGTTATGCTTAAGGTTTTTAATTAATCCAAGTTCATGGATGCAGCTTATATTTAGCTCGTTATTAACATTAGTATTAGTGACTTTAATTATTTTTACTTTTTTTATCAACAAGGACATTAAAAAAACTATAAAAAATAAAGTGTTCAAACTTCACACCTAAACTAGGAACCACACTACAGTCTGTTTTTGAAGTGAAAAAAACATACAAAATTATCTATTACTTGTTATGTGGAAAGTACATAACATCAACGTGACGAGTTATATAGAGAGATCCACTTTAAGTTCATTAACCATGTTATGGAATATTACGGTTTTAATATCAAAATATGTGTTTGGAAAAAGTGAGAGCATATGATTTCTTTATTCAACTTCAATTAAATTTGGTATTATTATAATGAAGATTTTTAGAAGCGTATCTCAAACTATACTTTAGTAATCAAAAATAGATTTCGGTGTCTACAACATCTTGATATGGAGAGGCGGTTGTAGTAGTTTTGTTCGCTGTATAAAAGCTGTAGCAGTTGTCTCTAAGGTGAACTACAGCCGTATAGGCTCCATATCAAGCAGCATTTTAAATAGCATATTTATTGTATAAAACTAATAAATATGTTGCCATTGCATGCGTTAAATGCCAAATATAAAATGGAGGTACATGATGAAAAATAGTAAAATTCTAGTAACAGGTGCAGATGGATTTATTGGTTCGCATTTAACTGAATCATTGATACGTCAAGGGTATGATGTTCGAGCATTCGTTTATTATAACTCTTTTAATTCATGGGGCTGGCTAGATTCTTCGCCTTCTGATATTAAAAAGGGTTTAGATGTATTTTCTGGTGATATCCGAGATCCACATGGAGTACGGGAAGCAATGAAAGGATGCGATACAGTTTTGCATTTGGCGTCACTCATCGCGATTCCATATTCATATCATTCGCCTGATACTTATGTTGACACAAACATAAAAGGTACGCTTAATGTGTTGCAAGCGGCACGTGAATTGGGCGTTTCAAAAGTTGTTCATACCTCAACAAGTGAAGTATATGGGACAGCACTGTATGTACCAATTAATGAAAGCCATCCATTGCAAGGGCAGTCGCCATATTCTGCCTCAAAAATTGGCGCTGATCAACTGGCGTTATCCTTTTACCGGTCATTTGAAACGCCAGTTGCTATTATTCGTCCGTTTAATACATATGGCCCACGACAATCAGCACGTGCGGTAATTCCGACAATTATTACGCAACTTGCTTCTGGAAAAGAAAAAATTAAGCTTGGTGCATTAAGTCCTACAAGAGACTTTAACTATGTACAAGATACAGTGAGAGGCTTTATTTCAATCATGAATAGTGAAAAAGCAATCGGTGAAGTGATTAATATCGGTAGCAATTACGAAATTTCAATTGGTGAAACGGCTGAGGTCATTGCTGAAGTAATGGGTAAAAAAGTCGAAATTGAAACAGATGAAATCCGCCTTCGCCCTGGAAAAAGTGAAGTGGAAAGACTATGGGCTGATAATCAAAAAGCGAAACAATTACTTGGATGGCAACCATCGTTCGGAGGTGTGGAAGGATTTAAACGTGGCATGAAAGAAACAGCCGATTGGTTTTCTAATCCTGCTAATTTAGCACAATACAAGACGGATGTGTATAATATATAAATTGAACAATTATATGAAAATGGCATGGACAATAATATGAATGTATGGGTAATAAGGCCTTGTTAGCATATATTATCTAACCTTTGATGAGAAAGAAGTTGGATATGTGCTATCAGGGTCACACAACTTTTTTATTTATTGATAGAAGTGATAGGGAGGCTATCGATTGATAGTCTTCTATTTACAAGCGGGGAACTTAAAATAATATTCACAGATATACCTAGTGTAGTTTTTGTTAATTGTGATATTGGTTTCTAATGTTACTCTTATTGGGGACACTAAGATAACGGACAACATAGTAATATTTATTGGCAATATTAATAAAAATGAGCTTGTTTCTAAAGTTTATTAGTATCAAGAGAGTCACTAAATTTGATGTTACAATGCAAAGATGTGCCGTAAAAAGGAAAACTTAACTCAAATTTATGGTTTAATAGTTAAAACTTTATGATTTTATAACTTATTAGGGGTGGAACTATGAGTAAATTTATTCCTCTTTCAGTGCCTAATTTAAAGGGCAAAGAGTTAGAGTACGTGACACATGCGGTAGAAACTGAATGGGTATCGACAGGTGGTCCGTATGTAAATGATTTTGAAACAAAAGTAGCTGAATACGTTAAGGCAAAAGGAGCTGTATCCTGTCAGAATGGTACAGCAGGTTTACATACTGCATTAATGCTGTGTGGAGTAACAAAAGAAGATGAGGTTATCGTCCCAACATTGACTTTTATAGCTGCGGTTAACCCGGTCAAATATATAGGAGCTGAGCCGGTATTTATGGACTGCGATGATTCACTTACCTTGGATGCGGACAAGTTGTTGGAGTTCTGCCAAACTGAGTGTAACTTCATTGACGGAAGGCTAATTAATAATAAGACGAAGAAGCACATCAAAGTAGTATTAGTAGTCCATGTATTTGGTAATATGGCTGACATGGAAAAAATCATGTTAGTTGCAGAACAGTATAATCTGAAAGTAGTAGAAGATGCAACAGAAGCAATCGGCACTTACTATACGGAAGGAAAGTATAAAGGTAAGTTCGCAGGGACAATCGGTAAGGTAGGAGTTTATTCCTTCAATGGTAATAAAATCATTACAACCGGTGGTGGAGGTATGATTGTTTCGAATGATGAGGATTTATTAAAAGGAGCTAAGCATCTAACAACCCAAGCTAAGAGTGATGAGCTGTACTATACCCATGATGAGATTGGATATAACTATCGCATGACAAATCTTCAAGCTGCTTTGGGCTTGGCGCAGTTAGAGCAACTTGAAGATTTCATTAAGGTAAAAGAAGAGAATTACAACCTTTATAAAGAAAATATACAGGGAATACCGGGCTTATCAATATTGGATTTCAAAGATGATATAAGAACTAACTACTGGTTTTATGCTTTAATATGTAGTGATGAGTATTTGTTGAACAGAGATGAGATAATAAAATATCTGTCATCAAAAAGCATTCAGTCAAGACCAATCTGGGGCCTGATCAGCGAGCAAAAACCATATTTAGGCTGTCAGTCCTATAAGATTGAAAAAGCAAAGTACTATCTAGAGCGTATTGTGAACATTCCATGCAGCACCAACTTGACCAAAGAAGATGTTTTGCTTGTTGTCGAGTTCTTGAAGAGTCCTCGATAGGAATAACTACTGACAGGAGGTTGTTTTCATGAACATCAAAGATATTTTAATTGATGAAGAAAGTACTATGATAGAAGCAATGGAAGTCCTGGATAAAACATCAAAAAAAGTGTTGTTTGTTGAGGACGAAGGTCAACTTGTAGCAGCAATAACAGATGGGGATATCAGAAGATGGATACTGAAGAAAGGTAACCTTGATGCCAAAGTCAAGAATATTGCAAATTATAATCCTAAATTTGTATATGAGAAGGATAAGGCCATGGCTAGAGAGTATATGAAACAGCAGTTAGTAGAAGCTCTACCTATAGTAGATGAAAATAAAAAAATACTATCAATTAAAATGCTAAATGAAGAAGATATAGAGACTAAGAAAGAATTAAAAATTCCTGTTGTTATCATGGCAGGAGGACTTGGTACTAGGCTCTTTCCATATACAAAGATACTTCCCAAGCCATTAATACCGATAGGAGATATTCCGATTGCAGAGCATATCATCAATAGGTTTCATAGCTACGGCTGCAAGGACTTTTTCTTGATAGTAAATCATAAGAAAAACATGATAAAGGCTTATTTTAATGAGATTGAAAAGGAATATGCGGTCACTTATATAGATGAGGACAAGCCTCTTGGAACTGGAGGAGGACTGAGTCTTCTGAAAGGGGAAATTCACACTACTTTCATACTTTCCAATTGTGATATTCTCATAGAAGAAGACTATGAAAAGATGTATAAGTATCACAAGAAAAAGAATAATTTAATTACCATGATTTGCTCTATTAAGAATATAAAGATACCATACGGTGTAATTGAGATAGATGATTACGGTGATATAGAAAGTATGAAAGAAAAACCAGAGCTGTCCTTCTTTACAAATACAGGTGTCTACATAGTAGAACCAAAGGTAATTGAGGAATTGGAAGACAATAAGGATGTAGGCTTTCCGGATATTATTGAAAGATATAAGAAAGCCGGAGAAAAGGTTGGTGTATATCCAATCAGTGAAAACTCATGGATGGACATGGGTCAGGTTGATGAAATGGAAGAAATGATAAAGAAGTTGAGTTGTGATGAATAGAAAGTTACTTCTGATCGGCGGAGGTGGACACTGTAAATCGGTATTAGATAGCATTTTGAAAGAAAATCTTTACGCAGAGATAGGTATAATTGATAAAAAAGAAAATACAGGGAACTCAATATTTGGTGTATCAGTTATTGGCTGCGATGATGATATGAAAAAGCTTCATCAGCAGGGATTTACTCATGCATTTGTAACACTTGGGAGTATAGGTAATCCAAGAATGCGCATAAAGCTATTTGAGGAAATTGAACGTATTGGATTTGAAATACCTAATATTATTGATACAACAGCAATTATAAGTGAACGAGTAGATTTGGCCAATGGCGTATTTGTTGGAAAAAATGCCGTAATTAATGTAGGGTCGACTATTGGTAAAGGTGCGATTATTAATACTTCATGCACTATAGAACATGAGTGTGTTATAGGTAACTTTGCGCATATTGCACCGGGTTCGGTCTTATGCGGAGAAGTACATATTGGAAATTATACGCATGTTGGTGCAAGGAGTGCAATCAAACAACAGGTGACAATCGGATCTAATACGCTCATAGGTATAGGAAGTGTAGTTCTAAAAAATATTGCTGATAATGTAGTTGCATATGGTATCCCTTGCAAGGAGGTAAAAGCATAATGGGTGTATATATAATTGCAGAAGCGGGTGTCAATCATAATGGCGACCTTGAATTTGCAAAAAAATTGATTGAAAAGGCAAAAGAGGCGGGAGCAGATTGCATTAAATTTCAAACTTTTGTGTCAAAAAATATTGTATCAAAAAATGCATGTAAAGCGGATTATCAAAAACAGCAGACAAGTGTAGACGAGAGCCAATTAGCAATGCTTCGTAAACTAGAGTTGTCATTTAATGATTTTATTGAATTGAAAGAATATTGTAAGGTATGTAGGATTGAGTTCTTATCGACACCTTTTGATTTTGATAGTATTGATTTTTTAAAGAACCTTGATATGGCAATTTGGAAAGTACCCTCTGGTGAAATCACTAATCTTCCTTACCTCATTAAGATAGCCAAAACACATAAACCGATTATAATGTCAACTGGTATGAGTACAATGGATGAGATACAAGCAGCAATGAGTGTATTACAAGATAATGGATGTGGGGAAGTAACTCTTCTTCACTGTACAACTGAGTATCCAGCTCCTTATTCAGATGTAAACTTGAATGCAATGCAGACATTAAGAGAGAAGTTTAATGTTCCAGTTGGATATTCTGACCATACAAAAGGTATAGAGATATCTGTAGCAGCTGTAGCAAAAGGGGCAACAGTAATTGAAAAGCATTTCACATTAGACAGAAATATGGAGGGTCCCGACCATAGGGCTAGTTTAGAGCCACAAGAATTAAAGGCCATGGTTACAGCAATACGCAATGTTGAAGTAGCTCTAGGTGATGGTGTGAAACAGCCTTCACAGTCTGAAATCAAAAATATGGAAATTGCAAGGAAGAGTATTGTAGCTGCTAAGAATATTAGATGCGGTGAAGTATTGACAGAAGATAATTTGACAGTTAAAAGACCTGGTAATGGGATTAGCCCGATGCGATGGTTTGAAGTGCTGGGTCAAACTGCTGTGAGGGATTTCGAAGAAGATGAGTTGATTGAAATATGAAAACTAAAATTTGTATATTAACCGCAACACGAGCAGAATATGGACTTCTAAAACCTGTTATTATAAAGTTAATGAAAGTACCGGAGTTTGATGTGCATGTTGTAGTAACAGGGGCACATTTATCACCGGAGTTTGGGCTAACTTATATGGAAATAGAAAGGGACGGCATTCCCATTGATGAAAAGATTGAAATTCTATTGAGTGGTGATACTCCTACGGCAATTTCAAAATCAATGGGGCTTGCAATGATTGGATTTGCAGATTATTTTTCCCGTAAACAGCCGGATATGTTGGTAGTTCTTGGTGATCGTTATGAAACAGTAGCCGTGTGTTGTGTAGCAATCAATCAAAGAATACCGATTGCACATCTTTATGGTGGAGAAACTACAGAAGGTGCTGTTGATGAAAGTATCCGACATGCTATCACTAAATTAAGCTATTTACATTTTACTAGTACAGAAGAATATCGAAAAAGGGTTATTCAATTAGGAGAACAGCCGGATAGGGTTTTTTGTGTAGGAGCAATAGGCATCGAAAATATTATGCAAGAGAAACTGTTGACTAAAGCTGAACTAGAGAGATCTATTGGTTTTAAATTAGACATCCCCTACGCTATGATAACCTTTCATCCGGTAACACTTGAAGACAATAATTCGGCAGAACAGTTTAAAGAGTTGCTAGATGTATGTAGTAAACATCAAGAAATGAAGTTCTTATTTAGCAAAGCTAATGCTGATGCTCATGGACGTGTTATAAATCAGATGCTTGATACCTATGTAAAAGAGCATGATAACGCAATTGTGTTTGCATCGCTTGGAATGGTTCGATACCTGAGTGCTGTTAAACACAGTGCAATGGTTATGGGAAATTCATCAAGTGGTTTAGTTGAAGCACCAAGTTTTGGAGTCCCTACCATTAATATTGGTGATCGCCAAAAAGGAAGATTACAAGCGGATAGTATCATCAATTGTCAGCCAGTATTTGGTGAAATTGAAGAATCAATATCATTAGCGCTTACAGACGAGTTTAAAAATAAAGCAAGAAATACCTTAAATCCATATGGTGATGGTAATACGTCAGGGAAAATAGTAGGGAAGATAAAAGAGTGTTTACTTGGTGATAAAATCAATCTTAAAAAGAAATTTTATGATATTAAGTGAGGTGAGCTTAGTGAAGAATATTGCAATAATTCCAGCAAGAAGTGGCTCAAAAGGTTTGAAGGATAAAAATATCAAACTACTTAACGGGAAACCTCTAATTGCTTATACAATTGAAGCTGCTAAAGAATCCAAATTGTTTGATGAAATATTTGTGTCTACGGATTCAGAAAATTATGCAGAGATTGCTAGAGAATATGGGGCAAGTGTACCATTCTTGAGAAGTAAAGATCTATCATCAGATACAGCTTCTTCTTGGGATGTTGTAACTGAGGTTTTAAACATATATGAGGAAAAAGGGAAACAATTTGATAGTTTTGCATTGCTTCAGCCTACCTCACCTCGTAGAAAGGCTGAGAATATAATCAAAGCTTATGAATTGCTGCAAGTCAAACGTGCCAATGCTATTGTAGGGGTAACAGAAGCAGAACATTCACCTTTATGGTGTGGAATTCTGCCTGAGGATCAAACACTCGTAGGTTTTTTCAAGAATGAGAAGGCTAATCAGCAAAGGCAGAAACTTGAACCATACTACAGAATTAATGGAGCAATATATGTTGTGAAGACAGATTATTTCCAATCTACAAAAGATATATATGAATGTGAATGTTATGCATACGTGATGAGCAGAGAAACTTCTATTGATATAGATAATGCTCTTGACTTTGCCTTAGCCTCTATTATGGATAAAATTGTAGAGGGTGAGTATTAGCCGGTTGAGACTTCACCTTTATCAAAATTAAATAATTAGTAAGATACCTTTTTGTATTATAATTCCAACGGATAAAGTGGTCAATTATACTAATATAATAGATGTAACGTAACGTAGAGATGATTGTGAAGCCATTCTACTATGTAAGAAACCAATTCACAATGACGTACAATTAATCATAATCCACACAGGTATTACAAGTTATTTCATAATAATGTCTGAGGTTGCAAAACTGGTGCCAAAAATCGGGACCTTGGAAAAAGGTGTAGAAATCTTCGCCTTAGCTGTTAGAGAATCGGCTAAAATTAATTGATTTAGCGAAAAATTTGATTACACTCTTTAATTACTTTATTGATGGCATTGGTATAAAATATACTGGATTATGACTTGAATTAATCTTACCAAAGTACTACGAATGGATATTCGTTATTTTAATCTATTCTACTTGCATGTATATTATTCATAATTTAAATTCATCCTTTCGTTACTTGGCTTACTATTATTATCGCTCTTTTTTATTGTTAGCTTTAAGTATAAAGGTAGATTTTAAAGGTCCAGTGTTATTTAAACAACGAAGAATTGGAAGAAATAAAGTTGGATTTTATATTCTTAAATTTAGAACGATGAAAATTGATACACCAAGTGGTACTCCAACTCATCTTCTTCAGAGTCCAGAAAGTTATATTACAAGAGTGGGAAAATTTTTACGAAAAACTAGCCTTGATAAATTTCCTCAAATTATAAATATTCTGAAAGGGGAAATGAGTATAGTCGGTCCTCGTTCACCGCTTTGGAATCAATAGCGAAGAGATGGGAATTATAGAAACAATGTTATACAAGTGGAGAATAGAAGCTTGAGTAAATGGTGGTTCGACGCCAGTAGATGGAAAAGGTTCTGAACACTGGGGTAATGAAGATAAGTTACTAATTATGATGTGAGTGTACACCATTAATCAGGCGGAATTGGCAGAGTATTGCCGAACAAAAAAGCTTGTGTATCTGTCGGTATTAATTTGGTTCTCACGCTATTTTAGTGAAAAGATATAACAACATGTATTGGACTGCCGAGTACTAACCATACAATAATTAAAGCTAGCGCTCTTTTAGCAACATTCAAACACAGCTAATGAAGTAGAAAGGTTACCAATATGAAGAAAAAAATCATTTTGTGGGTAGTAGGAGTTATGGGTATTGTTGCAATTGGAATTGGGGTGTATGCGTACAACATATATTCGAACGTACAAAAAGCGTTGCATGAAGTGAATCAACAGTTAGATCGGAGTCAGTCCCCAAAGCGAACAGATGAAGTAAGTGTAGCACAAAAGAAACCTATTTCTATCTTACTAGCAGGTTATGATCAACGTCCTGAAGATACAGGACGATCCGATTCGCTTATGCTGATGACGTTAAATCCAACAGCACAATCTATGAAAATAGTTAGTATTCCTCGTGATACATATACAGATATCATTGGAAAAGGAACGAAGGATAAGATTAACCACGCCTTTGCATTTGGTGGGATGAATATGAGTGTGAACACGGTTGAAAACTTCCTCAATGTTCCTGTGGATTATTATATTGCAGTGAATATGGAAGGGTTTCAGGCATTTGTGGATGCCGTTGGTGGTGTAGATGTGAATAATGATTTAGATTTTACTGCTGATGGTACACATTTTGCTAAAGGTAATGTACATTTGGATGGCAAGCAGGCTTTGGCCTATACTCGAATGAGACATGAGGATCCGAACGGTGATTTCGGTCGTCAAATGAGACAGCAGAGTGTTCTACAGGCAGTCATCAAAAAAGGAGCAAGCGTTTCTTCACTTGCAAACTATGGGACAATTCTCACTGCTATACAACGAAATGTGAAAACGAATTTAACACAAGATGATCTGTTCAAAATACAAGAAAACTATAAAAATAGTCGAAATAATGTGGAACAGATTCAATTAAACGGTGAAGGCAAGATAATGAACGGCATTTGGTATTATGTCGTAAGCGATCAAACAAAGGCAGATCTTTCGAAAAAGTTGCGGAATCATTTATCATTACCGGCTCAATAGGAAGGGGCAGGCTACCGTAATCTGTCTTTCATGATGGAAAATTATTGGATAACTAATTGAGTAAAGAAAACAAGACATGTATGTGTTGTTATTTTTAAGTACTCCATAGGGTTATAGATTGAAAGAGAAATGGTACATTAAACCGAATCATTCGATAGCTTGTTGTGTAATTAAAAAATGGATTGTTTGGCCGTTAAAGGCATACCAAAATCGTGTACAGATACTGCTTTATTGGGTGTTAAATAATATTCAGTTTTTTGGATTCTTTTAATTGCCGGGTTCTACATTTTTTAGCTGCCCTAAATACGGAACTATACTAACTCCATAGAATTAAAGTATCATTGAGAGTAGGGGAGGAACATATGCAGAATAAAAACCGGTTAGTTGAGTTAGATTCTTTAAGGGGATTAGCATCATTGACTGTCGTCATGGGACACTTCACAGGTGTATATTCTATTCTATTAACTACACAATATCTAGGATTTAAAAATATAATTGAGTGGTTAAAGTTTACCCCTTTGCATATAGTTTATGCTGGTCATGAGGCTGTGTTGCTATTTTTTATTTTAAGTGGTTTTGTATTAACATTACCATTTTTACATCGTAAGCAACAAAAGTTTATACCATTTATGATAAAGAGGATATTTAGAATTTATACTCCAATTATTGTTATGGTATTAATTGCTGTAATTGCTAAAAAATATTTTTATGACAACCTTGGCTTTAAGGGCTTATCTGATTGGATTAACTTAAAATGGAGTGATCCAATCAGTTTTAAAATGATATTCCAACATGTTACTTTAATCTTTCAACCTGATTTTGAATATGGATTAAATCCCGTTTTATGGTCATTATCTCATGAGGTACGTGTTTATTTTATTTTACCGTTCCTTGTACCATTAATTTTAAAGCTAAATTGGAAAACAAATTTTGTAATATGCGGTGTATTGTTAATTATAGGAGCTTTAATAAACAAAGTAACACACATTTATTTGTTCGGATTTGATATAACTGTAATGTACATTCCAGCGTTTATAATCGGGATAATGCTGGCGAAATATAGAGATATCATTAAAGAATTCTATATCAAACGATTAAATATAAGTTTTAAAATAGCCTTAATATTAGTTGCTGTATTGTTATACACGTATACGTGGTTATTTCCAAACTTAAAGATTCTTCATAATACTATTTTTAATGAGGGTTCAATCATGATTGGGGCAAGTTTATTCATAGTAATTGCTTTAAGTTCAAAAAATGTGTCATCTTTTCTTTCTAAACCTATTTTGGTGTTTTTCGGAAAAATTTCGTATAGTTTGTATTTGTATCATTTTGTGGTATTGTTATCATTTTTATATATTCTTTATAATACAATTTCGACTTGGATGATATTAATAATTGCTTTTTGTGTTTCATTAATTGTTTCATACTTATCTTATAAGTATATAGAAACTCCATCGAATCAATTAGCAAGAAGAATAGTATCAAAATTATCAAAAAAGGGAAGCCAAGTAAGCGTAAAAGATTTAGTTATATAATAACAATAAAACAGAGTCACTATTTGTCAAGATAGTTGTCGTATTTTTCCATTTTTTAATTAACTACCGCGCAATACTTGATAGGGGTAAAAGATTCATCGATCGTTAAACCCAATTGTTTCGCTTCGAGGATTAAGTGTAACCAATCTTCATCAACTTTAGTTTCATCATAATTTATGAGTAATTCTCTTGGTTGTTTCAGCAGAACCCACTTCATTCTATCAAAGTATAAATATAAAAAATAATATAATATACGTATTTTAAACTATTAAACTGAATAAAAATCGAACAAATTAGAGTTGGAATTGTATGTTTAGTTTACATATATATGAATAAATACACTGGCAGATTTTCTTTCCGTCTGCCAGTGCAATAAAATGAGAGGCAGGTATCCTGAAGTATAGGTGGCCTGCCTTTTCTCATCCTCTACAACTTGGGCTGTTCTCCGAATGCCCGCTTCGAATAGTAATCCACAATGCCTAACTCTCCAAAGGTGTCAATAAAATCTTGGCTGCGCTTTGTCTTGGAAAATGAGGGTATCGATATGTTCGCTCAGCCGATAGGTAACCCTTGAGTTCGTTCGACCAAGTGGAGCGAGGCAATCATATTGCCATTTTCTTCGTAGGAGTGTATGAAAATTCCTATATCTTTGTTGTCGTATCGTTAGCAAAGAAGTAATCTGCCTTTTCTAAGACTCCCACATCCCAATCATCGGGCTTTTTAAACGGAACACGTTTTTATTTATTTCATTCAATCCCCTTCCTTAAAATGAACTTCGACACAATTGTGACATAATAACTAAATTTACATAAAATTCAACAAAGGTCGTTCTTTTTCACGATTTTCTGTAAGGAAATTTGTTGTTTTATAGTGGGGACTTTCTTATTTTCATAGTTTTTGTCATTTTCTTGTTTTCTTTCAATCTTAATAAATCAGAATATTATATTTTATAAATGTAAAAGAAATAAGCGAGTTATAGCAGTATTTAAAATCTACATACTAAATTTTAAATGATAGACTAGCATATAAATAATAAATGACCGTATCTTAACAAGCGGGTATTTGATGATCATCAATTTAAATTATTTCGGCACAACGTTCGAGTTCTTATTTTCATCTATTTCATTCGTACTATTTTGTAGCTTATATTTTTTGTTCGCAATAGATTGAATTAACATTTTTTCTATGTGTTCTAATTTTTCAAAGGATTGAACATCTTGTGTAATATATCGAACTGTTTTTTTAATTGTTTTTGGAAGATTGTCGAATGATTTCATATTATTCACTCCTTTAGATAAATTATACTATATATGACATATGATCGAATAGATTCTTTAATTATTGTTTTATGTTTGTTTGTGGCAATTAATAAATGGGTCTTACGCACTTCTGGTAATACTTTAGAAATAGAAGCAAGCCGGCTAAGCGTAATTATCTCGTAAATCTAGTACAGAAGAAACCAATTTCCATTTTAATTGCTGGGTATGATCAGTGCCAAGGGGATTTTGGTCGTTGAAGTTGTTTATGCTGATGACATTAAGTCCTAGTATGCATTCGATGAAGCTTCTTATCATACCCGTGATACCTATATGGAAATAGTTGGCGAGGGAACGACAGATCAGATTAACCATGTGTATACTGTTGGTGGGATGGATATGAGTGTGAAGATGGTGGAAAACTTGCTCAATGTTCCAGCGGATTATAAAAGAATAAATGGTGAAAGAAATATGATGAATAGTGTTTGGTACTATATTGTATCTGATCAAACAGGAGAGAATCGAAAAGGTTGCTGGATTATTTAGCGATATCTACGTAATAAATAGGATATGGAGGACAATGTTATTAATAGCAGAAACAGATGAAGTCTCTCCTCTTTTTTATATATCGAACGCTACGATAATGGAATCGTGAGGACCTTCTAATCTTAGAGGTTATTTTTTGAAAGGAGGTTCTGCTTGTTTTTATTTGTATTTTTTCGGAAAAATGTTCGGATTTCATCGATTGTTAAGCCCAATTGTTTAGCTTCGAGGATTAAGTGTAACCACTCTTCATCAACTTTGGTTTCAGCATAATTTATGAGTAATTCTTTCGGTTGTTTCAACAGAGCTCACTCCAATCCGCAAAAGTATAAATATAGAATATTTTAATGTATGTATATTAAACTATTAAACTGAATAAAACCTGAACAAATTAGAGTTAGAAGTGTATGTTTAGTTTACATATATGTGAATACATACACTGGCAGATTTTTTTCTGTCTGCCAGTGTAATAAAATGAGTGGCAGGCATCCTAAAATATAGGCGGCCTGCCTGTTCTTATCCTTTACAACTTGGGCATTTCTCCGAATGCCCACTTCGAATAGTAATCTACAATGCTTAACTCTGCAAAGGTGTCAATAAAATGTTGGCGCTGCTTTTTGTCCGGGAAAATGAGGGTATCGATATGCACGCTCAGCCGATAGGTAACTCTTGCAGTTTGTTCGATCAAGTGGAGCGAGGCAATCATATTGTCATTTTCTTCATAGGAGCGTATGACAATTCCTATGTCTTCATTTTCATTAGCAAAGAAGAAATCTGCCCTTTCTAAGACTCTGACAGCCCAATCATCTGGCTTTTGAAATGGAAGCACTTTTTTATTCATTTCATTCAATCCCCTTTCGTGTTTAAATTTCAACGAAATTGTAACATGGTAACTTTATTTACAAAAAATTCAAAAAAAAAAAAAAATGAACGTACTTTTTCGCGATTTTCTGTGAGGGAATTTGTTGTTTTTCAGATGGGATTTTCTTATTTTCATAGTTTTTGTCATTTTCTAGTTTTCTTTCAATAGGAATGGTGTTATATGTCTGTGCTTTCTACTCTTTTTGTATGAGGAAAACCCTACTTGAGAATACATGATTAGTAGTGTATGGTGAAGATATTGGTATTATTTTTACATAATCTTTTTCATGTTCGGTTGGTATATGCGTTTTAATAATGGAAGGAGACGAGGGTATGATTTTAGTAGTAGGCGGTGCCGGATATATTGGCAGTCATACAGTTAAAGAGTTGTTAGATCAAGGTCATGAAGTAGTCGTATTTGATAATCTCTCCACAGGTCACAGAGAAAGCGTGGATGAAAGAGCGATTTTTGAACAAGGGGATTTAAGCAAGCAAGCGGATTTGGATCGTGTGTTTTCGACATATTCGATAGATGCTGTGATGCATTTTGCTGCGTTTAGTCTTGTCGGAGAGTCTGTAAAGAGTCCATTAAAGTATTACAAGAATAATGTAGCGGCTACGCTCTTGTTGCTTGAGAATATGATGAAGTACAAGGTGATGAACTTTATTTTCTCATCAACTGCTGCGACATATGGCATTCCTGAAACAGATTTGATTACGGAGTCGACGAATACAAATCCAATTAATCCGTACGGCCGCTCGAAGCTGATGATTGAGCAAATGGTGAAGGATTTTCATGATGCGTACGGTCTTCATTATGTTATTCTTCGCTACTTCAATGCGGCGGGTGCACATGTGTCAGCTGAAATCGGCGAAGATCACAGCCCGGAAACGCATTTGATTCCGCTCGTGCTCCAGCATTTGCTTGGCAAACGTGAAACGATTGCGATTTTCGGAACGGATTATGATACGCCGGATGGCACATGCATCCGCGATTATATTCATATTACTGATCTTGCCGAAGCACATATTTTAGCGGTGAAGAGCTTGCTGGACGGAACAAAAGAGGGCGAAACGTATAACCTTGGGAACGGAAAGGGCTTTTCCGTGAAGGAGATTATTGAAACGTGTGAACGCGTGACAGAACGAAAGGCTAAAGTCGTGCTTGCAGATCGACGCGCCGGAGATCCTGCGCAGCTTGTGGCATCGTCGGATAAAATACGCAGGGAACTTGGCTGGGAAGCGAAGTTTTCTCTAGAGGCGATTATTAAGACGGCTTGGAACTGGCATAGCGGGCATTTGGATGGGTATGGGAAGTAACGGATTGGGATAACGATGGAATAAAAAATAGGCTCTTCTTACCTTGATAGAATTCAAGGTGGGAAGATCCTATTTTTTTAGGATGTTAGTTCGATTCTACATTTACACTTTTTCTTTTCCACAATATGCGTGTGTCAAGATAATAGGTGATGGCACCGACTACGACAAGTATGCCAGAGTAAGTAAGGATGACATTCCATATACTACTTCCTCCGCGGCCCTCTCTGCTATGTCCTCTTGGACCATCAAATTGTCCGTTTGCTGGGGCTGGGGGTTGGAAATTCCCCGCTGCATCGCCTCCTGGTGGTGGTCCTTGAAAGGAAACGGGTGGTTTTTCTCCGGTTGGCGCATTGGTACCAACTGCTTGATTGATCGAACTAATTCCAAAGAGTATACCAGCTACGAGTACGATGGTAACGCCCCCTCTTACAATCAGTTTTCTTCCTTTTATTTTCAGCATTTTTTCCCATACATCCGCAATCCATTTGGCGTGAAGGCCAAGGTGAATCCCGACGATTGCAATAGTAAACTTAGCGGCGAGATCGTGTATCTCGCGAACGGCATGTCCATTTGAAACCCCTAGATTCGGAAATAAATATTTGGAAATCAGAATCCCTGTAACAATAATCGTAGCCATTGAAATGAGCAATACTAGATTTAATAAATAGCTAAAGCGCGTTCTAGAAGGGAGCTTCTTGTCCATCATTTTGACCGTTACATTCCGGATCCAGCGGTTATTTAGTAATAGATGTACGAGGAAGGCGGCCCCAATCGCTACGCCTGCGATTTCGTGAAATGCAATTCCCCCAAGTACCCTTGGATTCATGAGTAGGATAAAGGTAAGCGCCATGAGTATATCGAGTGATAGTCTCACATAGTTTAGTTTCTTCAAACAAATCCCTCCGTCTTGTTTCTTGATAGTTGTAGTATGAGGGATTTGTCTTAAGTAATCCTTAAGTTTTAGGAGGAGGTAGGTACTATTTTGTTAGATATATTGGATGATGTATTGGCTTTTATCTAGATAGCTGTATCCCATATTTATTTAATTTTGAATAAAGTGTGGTACGCGAGACTCCTAGCTTCTTTGCTACTTTACTCATATTTCCATTCGTTTCTTTTAAATATAATATAATCAAATCTTTCTCAGAATTTACAACGTCCACAATTGTTTTTTGTTTTGTCGTATCTTCATTTGTTTCAAGAATAGATAGCGGAAGGTATTCGATGTCTATGACGGATTGTAGCTGAGAAATGTAGTACATTCGTTCTACAATATTTTCTAGTTCTCTTATATTGCCGGGCCAGTAATATCGCGTCATTGCTTCTAGTGTAGGGGTAGAAAAGTACTTTCTTGTATTATTCTTTATATTTAGTGCTTCTAAAAAATGCTGCGACAATATTTCAATATCTAGCTTTCTTTCACGTAAAGGTAAGAGATTCATCTGAAATACATTTAATCGGTAATAGAGATCACTCCGGAATTGTCCTGTATACGCGATTTCTTCCATCATATTTTTACTTGTCCCTGCAATAATTCTTACATCAATGGGTAGAGATTGATGATCGCCTACACGCGTTATTTTTCTCTCTTGCATGAACTGAAGGAGTAATGCCTGTGCTTCAATTGGCATGTCTCCAATTTCATTAAAATAGATGGTTCCTCCTTTTGCGGATTCAAATAGACCTGGATATTCTTTGTTTGTATGTACATCGATGTACCCAAATAATTCTGTTCGAATGGTATCCATGGATATTGCTCCGCAGTTAATCGTAACAAAGGGTTTCTCCCTTCTATTGCTTTCATTGTGAATCGCATTCGCAAATAAGTCTTTTCCTGCACCATATTCTCCTATAATCAAGATATTTGAATCTGCTTTCGCAAATGTTTTTGCGAGATTGACTGTCTGTAAAAATCCTTCATCCATTCCAACTATATGATTGAAGGTAATGTTACTTTTTTTCACTTCTTGGTTTTCTTGAAACCCTACTTTTGAATGGTTTATATAAATATGATAATAATCATCTAGACGTTCCGAGCGAATTTCAAATATGCTATCTTGAATTCTTCTCCGTAAGAATGACCCCATTGGTTGATTTACAATATTCGTTAGAGTACTAATAATAGTCTTCATTTCAGGTAACTGTGATTCTAATACATATTTAGCAGAGTCATTTGAAAAGATAACCCTTTTGTTATGAACAATAAGAAAACCTTCTGAATGTTGATTTGTTACTTGTTTTAATAACTCTCGATAAAGCTTGCGTTTCCTTTTCTCCGAATCTAGTAGAATAAACTTCTGTAGTAGTATATTGATCAATTGAACAACATGCTGAAATGCATCCTCTGTATGTTTTTCTTTCTCTATGATGGCAATCATACCTAGGACTCCGATGAGTCTTTTTCCTTGAAAGATTGGGATACCAGCAGTGATGGTCCCTTCCATTAGAGGTAATTCATGACGACCTCCATAAACAATTTGAATTTGTTTTTTTATTAAAGCATTTCCAAACCCATTTTCTCCTTTTTGTTTTGTTGTCCATTGCTGACCGATGGCCAGTATCTGATCTAGTCGTTCCTCATTCATTATTGTATTGGTTGAAAATAATTCAATAATGATCCCATCTGCATCTATAAGAATTAGGGGGTAAGAAGTATGGTGGGAAAATTCACTGAAAAAGCTAATGTATGTATGCCATTTATTTTTTCTGGCATTTAATTCTTTTGTGCAAATAGATGAACCCGTATGGGGAGTATCTTGCTTGGTAGATTTCATTAGAGAGTGATAGTTTTCATCAAAATTAGATAAGAAGGGGATTGGAATGATTGGTTTTGCGGATTCTACTAATATTTCAAAGTTTCCGCTACTAGACACGCGTGCAATACGAGAATATTGCCATAAATGATGATTACTTTTATCAAATCTTACTAAACCTTGTGGAGCTTGGAAACTCGTATTATAGAGTGCTTCCCGAAGGATTGGGGTCTCGAATTGCTCTATTTTACGGAGTGCAGCAGCTAGTAAGTGTATGCTATTATATGAATTTTCCATAACGGAACTAATTACCTCTGATCCGTAAAGGTTGTAATATTCTCTGACAAATGCCTTATTTTCTATCGTGTCAACCGTCTTAAAGTATGGAAAGGAGGAATAGTGATTTTCTGCATATTTACTTCCCATTTCATGTATCTCCGTCTCTGCAGTAATAGGACTACAAATCGGCTGCTTTAATCCCAATTTATAATATTGCCCGTAGAAATGAATCACACTATCCCCAATAAGAGTAGAAAATATAACATTTGGATTTAGTTTTTTTATATCTGCAATATAATGTTGAAAATCCTTTGTACCAATCGGTGCATAAGATTCCCCTACAATGTTTCCTCCATTATTTTTAATTAGTTTATGAACATGTTTGTTCGTTTCACTTGGGAAAATATAATCTGATCCGATTAAGTAGAAAGAAGATCCGAGATTGGAAATAATCCAAGGAACAAAGAATTGTAGTTGCTGATTTGGAAGAGCGCCGGTATAGAAAATATGATCAGATTGTTCGCCGCCCTCGTATAAAGTGGGATAGATAAGAAGAATATTGTGTTTTTCTAATATAGGAATTAGTGCAATTCTACATGCAGATGTATAGGTTCCTACAAGAATGATGACTTGATCTTCCGTAATTAATTTTTCGGCTTTTCTTTTCGCTAGGTAAGGATCGGATTGTATATCCTCGATAATTGGCTCAATCATCATCCCTTTCACTCCGCCCCGTTCGTTGATTTGTTTCATTGCAAGTAGCGCTGCTTGATATTGTCCTATTTCTGTAACCGCAGTACTTCCTGTCAAAGAAAACAAAAGCCCAACTTTAATAGATGATGATGGCATAATCTTTTACCCACCTTCCATTGAGGTTAAATGATGTGTACACATGTGAACACTTTAGAACAATTTGTTGCCTTTATATTAACACATTGTCCACCTATATTTTGTTATTTGTAAGATTTTCTTACATATTGTAGTACATGTAATGACAGTGCCAGTATGCTTTACATGTACCAAGTACATGAACAAGGAGGGTAGGTAAAAGTAGTGCCTGTAGTGGATAAAATTCATGGAGAGGTAAACGAATTCTATGTATTAAATTAAACAAGAAGAATAGGTGGTGTCGGTCAATATGCAACAAGCTACTGTAACGAAAAAAACAAAAAGAACCTTTAATTCTTGGGTTAAGAACCCTGTGTTAGAAGATTATGCACTCCGTTATGCTCCTAAATCCTTTCGGACATGGAGCGAATTCGCTGTAGCGAGTTCAGCGATTGGTGGCCTTGCATTTCTTGCCGATTTTGCTATTGGAGGATCACTTGCCATTTCCTACGGATTTTCTAGTTCGTTCTGGGGGATTCTTGTAGCTGGATTAATCATTTTCCTTACGGGTATTCCAATTGCTTACTACTCATCAAAATATAATATCGATATGGACCTCCTAACACGCGGCGCTGGTTTTGGTTATCTCGGTTCAACGTTAACATCTCTTGTTTATGCCTCGTTTACCTTCATTTATTATTCGTTAGAAGGTGCGATTATGGCACAAGCCATAAAACTTTACTTTGGCATCCCCCTTGGTATTGGCTATCTGATTGGAGCTTTAATTATCATTCCAATGGTTATGTTCGGAATGACATTCCTTTCACGCATGCAAGTATGGACCCAACCGATTTGGTTAATTTTAATGGTTGCTCCCATTATCGGGATTGTTATAAAAGATCCAACATCAATATCGACTTGGACCAACTTTGTTGGTAAATCGACTACGGGAGCAGGATTTAATCCGTTATTCTTCGCAATGTCTACAGGGGTTGTCTTATCTCTCATTACCCAAATTGGTGAACAAGCAGATTATTTACGCTTTATGCCGGATCAAACGAAACAAAATCGTCGTAAATGGTTATGGGCAGTTATGCTGGCTGGTCCAGGCTGGATTATTTTCGGTTCCTTCAAACAATTAAGCGGCGCATTTCTTGTTTCTTATATTGCACCAGCTGTAGGGTTGGACGTTGCAGGTGAACCGATTCAAATGTTTACACAAGCATTTGGGCAGTTTATTCCGGGGACGTTTATTGTTCTCTCTGTCGCTACTTTCTTTGTTTTGTTATCGCAAATTAAAATCAATGTTACAAACGCCTACTCTGGCTCCTTATCTTGGTCTAATTTCTTTTCTAGATTGCTTCATGTTCACCCAGGTCGTGTCGTTTGGCTTTTCTTCCAAGTTGGAATTGCGATTGCGTTAATGGAAGGCGGCGTATTCGGTTTTCTGAATAGCATATTAGGATTCTATTCCAATATTGCGGTGGCATGGATTGGTGCGATTGTATCCGATCTCGTTATCAATAAAAGTCTTCTAAAGATTAGCCCATCGTATATTGAGTTTAAGCGGGCTCATCTTTACAATTTTAATCCAGTTGGTTTTGGATCGATGATCATCGCTTCTATCGTATCGATTGTGGCCTACTTCGGAGCATTTGGGGTATATTTACAAGCTTATTCACCTTTTCTTTCCCTTGCTTTAGCTTTTGTACTTGCACCTATTATTGCGATTGCAACAAAAGGTAAGTATTACATTGCAAGAGAAAATCCAATTGTTGAAACGGAATTCAAAGCACATGTCGCGCAAGGTCAAATTCATGTTCACGCCGGAGACGAATTAACTTGTTCTTCCTGCTCGTACGATTATGAACACGAGGACATGACGTACTGCCCTTATCACGGTGACATGATTTGTTCCTTATGCTGTAGCTTAGAGAAAGATTGTCATGATATGTGTAAACAAGAAAAGGCTTAATATACAACTACCTACAAGGTTTACTTCTTGTAGGTAGATAGTTAAATAGACTTTGGTTATTCCCCGTTTAACGGGATAACATACACATATTTAAATAAGAGGAGGAATTTATAATGGGAAGTATTGGAAGTATGACGAAGCCAGAGGAAGGGTTTTTAACGGCAATGATTCAATATCCAGTGCCTGTTGTAGAATCAAGAGAGGATATTGATCTACAAATTGCCCAAATTGTAAAGACTCTTCATGCAACAAAGGCAGGGTATCCAGGGGTTGAATTAATTGTATTCCCTGAATACAGTACGCAAGGTTTAAATACAAAAAAGTGGACCACTGATGAATTTTTATGTTCCGTTCCTGGTCCTGAAACGGATACCTTCGCAAAAGCCTGTCAAGAAGCGGAAGTATATGGTGTCTTTTCTATTATGGAAAAGGACCCTGAGGGCGGGGCACCTTATAATACAGCGATTATTATGAATCCACAAGGTGAGATTATTTTAAAATATCGGAAACTTAATCCTTGGGTTCCGGTTGAACCATGGCAAGCTGGAAATCTTGGTTTACCAGTATGTGAGGGACCGGGCGGAAGTATTCTTTCGGTTTGTATTTGTCATGATGGGATGTTTCCTGAAATTGCAAGAGAAGCAGCCTATAAAGGCGCCAATGTTTTGATTCGGATTTCTGGTTATAGCACACAGGTGAATGATCAGTGGATTCTTACAAATCGTTCCAACGCTTGGCACAATTTAATGTACACGATGTCTGTTAATCTAGCAGGATATGATGGTGTATTCTACTACTTTGGTGCAGGCCAAGTTTGTAACTTTGATGGTACCACAATTGTACAAGGCCACCGTAATCCATTTGAAATCGTTACGGCTGAGATTTATCCGAAGCTAGCGGATCAAGCACGGAAATCATGGGGGCTTGAAAATAACATTTATAATCTTGGAACACGCGGATATGTCGCAACGCCGGGCGGGGTAAAGGAGAATCCATATACCTTTATTCGAGATTTGGCGGCCAATCAGTATAAGCTTCCGTGGGAAGATGAAATCAAGATTAAAGATGGATCGATTTATGGATATCCGGTTGAGGATAAGGTGAAGGCTTGATGGGGTGAATGGTGAGTGTAGTAGGTGTGGCGAATCGTGTCGATATTTGTAGAATGATAATAAATCAGGGATTTCGATAATAAACTGCGCTGTTTCGATAATAAAGGGGTCCGTTTCGATAATAAAAGGGTCATTTTCGAGAATAAATAGTCTGAAACCTAGGAAAATGACCTACGTTCTGTAAAAGTTACTTCCGAAAAGAGGGGTTCTCCCCTTTTCGGAAGCAAATATTATCACTTAATTTGGAAAGGAGCACCATTTCGATGAGACAAGGAGATATTTCAAGCAGTAATGATACAGTAGGGGTAGCGGTCGTTAATTATAAGATGCCGCGCCTGCATACGAAACAAGAGGTAATCGAAAATGCGAAGCAAATTGCAGACATGATTGTAGGGATGAAACAAGGACTTCCTGGTATGGATTTAGTCGTATTTCCTGAATACAGTACAATGGGAATAATGTATGATTCAGACGAAATGTATGCAACAGCAGCAACTATACCGGGAGAAGAAACAGCTATTTTCGGAGAAGCATGTAGAAAGGCGAACACTTGGGGTGTGTTTTCTATAACGGGTGAACGCCATGAAGAGCATCCAAATAAAGCTCCTTACAATACGATTGTTCTCATGAATAACAAAGGGGAAATTGTTCAAAAATATCGAAAAATCATACCGTGGACACCAATTGAAGGGTGGTATCCGGGAGATACAACCTATTTAACGGAAGGGCCAAAGGGGATTAAAATTAGTTTAATTATTTGTGATGATGGGAACTATCCAGAAATTTGGAGAGATTGCGCAATGAAGGGAGCAGAGTTGATTGTTCGCCCGCAAGGATACATGTATCCAGCGAAAGAGCAGCAAATTATGATGGCGAAAGCCATGGCTTGGGCGAACAATACGTATGTTGCGGTGGCAAATGCAACAGGATTTGACGGCGTATACTCTTACTTTGGTCATTCTGCAATAGTTGGTTTCGATGGACACACATTAGGAGAATGCAGCACAGAAGAGTATGGAATTCAATATGCTGAATTGTCTGTATCCCAAATTCGTGATTTTCGTAAACATGCACAATCACAGAATCATTTATTTAAATTATTGCATCGTGGCTATACAGGGATCATTAATTCTGGAGATGGCGACCGCGGGGTAGCGACATGTCCATTTGATTTCTATCGTACATGGGTAATGGATGCAGAAAAAGCACGAGATAACGTAGAGAAAATTACAAGATCAACGATTGGTACCGCTGAATGTCCTATTGAAGGTATACCGAATGAAGGGAGTCTGAAAGAGATAGGGATATAAGAATCTATTGTAATTGGATATAAGATGGATGGAATTACGATAAATGATGCTGTGGAAGGAAAATGAAACGATTGTTTCAGAAGTTCGTGGAAATCCCAGTAGTAGAAATGAGCCGAATTGATGAAGGGAAAAGGGAGGTATCCTCTAACGGGATACCTCCCTTCTTTTGCGTTGCATTTCGATTATGCAATTTTTTTCTATCTCATTCAGTATCAATTCTACCTTCTGCAATGTAAATAAATTTAATATAGTTATATAATGTTTTGAGGTTGAAATGGCTTGTTTATTCGTTATAAAGTATTTATAATAGGGAATATATTACTTTAAAGTTATTTACTATTTTAGTTTGCATATTTGTATATATTAAACAAAGATGTCCAATATAAGAAAGGCAACAAACTAGATTCTAGTATTGTTCTTAATAAGAAACTTTAATTTCGCAATATTATAATAATATGATAATAAGGGGAGCGGTGAACGTGCCATATGTACAGTTGAAAGAAATTTGGACGCCTTTAACATTTTTCGGTATCCACTTGTATCGAAATCCTGAAGAAAATAATTATTATTATAGAGTTGGAAGTCATAGAATTCGAAAGTTTAAAGGTAAGGAATATTAATTATAAAATAGGGCAGGGATCCTTTGCTACGATACCTGCCATTGTCATGTATATTAATTCAAAAAATACTGCGATACAATTTGCTTTAATGCTGTCTCATCCATGATTAATGAGCTTTTCCAATAGGCTTATTCATTTGTAAATCCACGCTCTTGTTGCTTGAGAATATGATGAAGTATAAAGTAATGAATTTTATCTTCTCATCCACTGCTGCGACATATGGCATTCCGGATACGGATTTGATTACGGAGTCGACGAATACGAATCCAATTAATCCATATGGCCGCTCTAAGCTGATGATTGAACAAATGGTGAAGGATTTCCATGATGCCGATGGATTACACTATGTCATTCTTCGTTACTTTAATGCAGCAGGCGCTCATGTGTCAGTTGAGATTGGCGAAGATCATAGTCCGGAAACGCATTTGATTCCGCTTGTGCTCCAGCATTTGCTTGGCAAGCGCGAGTCGATTGCAATTTTTGGAACGGATTACGATACGCCAGACGGTACATGCATCCGTGATTACATCCACATTACCGATCTTGCCGAGGCACATATTCTTGGAGTGAAGAGTTTATTAGATGGATTCAAAGAGGGCGAAACGTATAATCTTGGGAACGGAAAGGGATTTTCCGTGAAGGAGATTTTTGAAACGTGTGAGCGCGTGACAGAACGAAAGGCCAATGTCGTGCTTGCGGATCGCCGCGCCGGAGATCCTGCGCAGCTTGTCGCATCATCGGATAAAATTCGTGAGGAACTTGGCTGGAAAGCGAAATTTTCGCTTGAAGCAATTATTAAAACGGCTTGGAACTGGCATGTTGCACATCCGAATGGGTATAGCAGTAAATAATAATTTTGAATCAGCAGGCATCCGCTTATGGGACGCCTGTTGTATGTTTCCTTGTATTAGTGGTCAAATCTATTAAATCGCTGTTTCTCACTAAAATTCCACTTTAAAAATAAATCAATAGTACTGATATCTTCAAATGTCAGAATAAAATGGGAACATTCCTTTTTGTTAAAGAAAACAAAGGAGTCAATTGAATCTTCTATCGTGTATGTTGTATCTTCACGCTTTACTAGTGTATTTTTCTAGGAGTGTTTTATAGGTGCAGGCATTGGAATAGTTGTATTTGTAGATATAGGTGTAATTGTACGAGCATGTGCAAGGACAGTGATTATATAAGCTTTGGAATTGGTATTATTGTCTTAAAGGTAGTTGTTTCTTATCTTTCTTTACATTTTCTTGGAAAAATGTTCGAATTTCATGGATTGTTAAACCCATTTGTTTAGCTTCGAGGATTAGGTTTGCCCACTCCTCATCAATCTTGGCTTCCACATGATTTATGAGTGCTTCTTTCTGTTGCTTCAACAGGATCCCCTCCATTCTATCCCACATTTCTCTAAGCCATATGTTTAGGATTTTTAATCATACAAAAATGTAAAAACGGAAAATAATATTAAATAATAAATTTATTGTAAACTGATGTTCTGAACAAAACCTGAACAAATAAGAGGAGGACATGATATTAGTGTTAGTATATATGGGGAAATGAATACACTGACAGATTTTCTTTTTCGTCTGTCAGCGTAAAGAAGGGATTCTTTTATTAACAGTGTATTACTAAAGCTTCCTCCTAAAAATAAATCATTGGTGGTAGTTAAATTGTAATCGCAAATCTCAAAAAAGGTTTAGATAATGGATATCCTCTACTTATGAGACACACTATTTCCATAATTTTCTAGTATACAATCTTTAGTTAAGCTTCTGCGTCTACATTCTTTCTTCTTTTCCACAAAACGCGTGTGTCAAGAAAGTAGGTGATGAAACCGACAATGACGAGTATGCCAGAGTATGTAAGGATGACATTCCATATACTACTTCCCCCGCGACGCTCACTGCCATGTCCTCTTGGACCGTCAAATTGTCCGTTTGCTGGAGGTTGGAAGTTGCCCGCTGCATCGCCTCCTGGCGGCGGACCTTGGAAGGAAACAGGTGCTTTTCCTCCGGTTGATGTATTGGTACCAACTGCTTGATTGATCGAACTAATTCCAAAGAGTATACCAGCTACGAGTACGATGGTAACGACCCCTCTTACAATCAGTTTTCTTCTTTTAATTTTCAGCATTTTTTCCCATACATCCACAATCCATTTGGCGTGAAGGCCAAGGTGAATCCCGACGATTGCAATAGTAAACTTAGAAGCGAGATCGTGTATCTCGCGCACGGCATGTCCATTTGAAACACCTAGATTCGGGAATAAATATTTGGAAATTAGAATGCCGGTTACAATGATTGTAGCCATCGAAATGAGCAATAATAGATTTAATAAATAGCTAAAGCGCGTTCTAGCAGGAAGCTTCTTATCCATTATTTTGACCGTTACATTCCGGATTCAGCGGTTATTCAGTAGCAGATGCACGAGGAAGGCGGTCCCAATCGCTACGCCTGCGATTTCGTGAAATGCAATTCCCCCAAGCACTCTTAGATTCATGAGCAGGATAAAGGTGAGTGCCATGAGTATATCCAATGATAGTCGCACATAGTTTAGTTTCTTCAAGTAAATCCCTCTGTTTTGCTTCTTGATAGTTGTATTATGTTAGATTTTTCTTAAGTAATCCTTAAGTTTTATCGGGATTTGTATGGATGAGTATGTTTCAATACGTCTATGTTTGTAGCTTTTATGATCATACTTGTTGTCTTTTTTGATGTTAGAAAAACTAACGTTTGATATTGGCGATAAATGAAAACAAGGCTGTCGTCCTGGTTTGAGGTTAGAATTATGTGCTATTTATCTGGCTTTTCAGGGACAAGATATTGCAAAAAAATTCTTTGTAATAAAATGTAACATATGATACTCTGTAAACAGGCTAAATATTCTAAATTTAGCAAAAATAACAAAGAGGTGATAACTTTGCTAACACCGAGTGTTGGGTATTTGATCTTATTCATTTTTGGAGTGTTATTTACAGGCGTTACGGTTTTCGTTCATCGGATGGATTTGAAACGGAATGGAACTGAAATGACAGCTGAGAGATTTAATACAGCAGGAAGAAACGTTGGAGTGGGGCTAGCAAGTTCATCCATCGTTGCTGCTTGGACATGGGCTGCTACCATTATGATGTCCTCCTCTACCGGATATCAGTATGGAATTAGTGGGCCTTTTTGGTATGCTGCAGGTGCTTGTATCCAAATCTTATTATTTGCGATTCTTGCTCTTCATTTAAAACAAAAAGCGCCGAAAGCTCATACTTTTTTGGAATTTATTGCACAACGCTTTGATAAGAAAAATCATAAGCTCATGTTAGTATTTGCTCTTATGACTAATGTCATCGTGACATCGATGATTATTCTTGGGGGAGCGATTACGTTACATCAATTAACAGGAATGAACTTATATGTAGCAGCGTTCCTGATCCCTGTTACCTTTACGATTTATACGATGGTTGGTGGATTGAAAGCATCCTTTATAGCGGATTATTTGCACACTGTAATTTTATTTATTGTTCTCGCTATTTTTGGAATTGCTGTGTATTCGAAGTTTGGGATTACAAACATTTATGAGGGGTTAAGCCATTTGCCAGAGAACAAACAAATGTTAACAATGGCATCGATTCCTGGCTTGATGTTTGGAATTATCAATATTGTTGGAAACTTTGGAACTGTTTTTGTCGATCAGGCCTACTGGCAACGGGCGATTGCGAGTACGAATAAGGCTGCTTCGAAAGCTTATATTTTCGGAGGTCTAGCTTGGTTTTCGATTCCTTTTGCAGTCGCTACGATTCTTGGTGTTAGTGCGGCAGGGCTTGGAATTTCTGTACCGTCTCCTGATTCTGTGGCGCCGATTATGGCAAATCATGTACTAGGTGCACCGGGTTCCATTCTATTCTTGACGATGTTATTCATGGCCGTAACGTCTGCGGGTTCGGCTGAACTGACCGCAGTAACAAATATTATTGTAACGGATATCTATCGTCATTCGATTAATGCAAATGCAAGCAGTCGTAAATTATTAAGTGTTTCTCGCTGGATTACGCTCGGTTTTGGGCTTGCGATGGGCGTCTTTTCGATCTTACTATTCTATGTAGGAGTTAGTCTTGGCTTTGTTTACATGGCAATGGGTATTTTCGTAAGTAGTGCTGTTATCCCTGTAGCGCTCGGCCTTACTTGGAAACGCATAACCAATGCAGGCGCATTTTATGGCACACTTTTTGGTATGATTGGTGGTATAGCAGTTTGGGTAGGTTCTGCTTATTTGTTAACCGGTCATGTAACAATTGAGTCTTTAGGTCAACTCAATCCGATGCTATTTGGAAATCTAGCAGTCTTTGCAATTAGCGGCGTGATCTCCATTGGTCACAGTCTTCTTTCTTCGAAGGAATTTGATTTTGAATCGTTGCAAGGTAAATTTAAGAGCTTTGATGATACCGTCGCTCCTGTGAAAAAGGAGGCGCTAAACTAATGAAGGATCCTGAATTAGTAAAAAACGAAAAGTTCTACACACGCTGGGCGATTGGTTTAACGCTCGTACTTATTGTTATATGGCCAGGCATTATGTTTTCAACAGGGTATGTGTACAGTCTATCGTTTTTCAAAGGCTGGATTATGGTGGCATTTGGATGGCTCATACTAGCAGCACTGTTTATTATCATTCAGCCGTTAGTAGAGTTGTATAAGGAATATAAAAAATAAGTGTGTAATGGATTTTTTTCGTATAGGAAAATAGAGAGAAGGCAGGCATCCTTTGACGGGATGCCTGCCTTCTTCTGTGTTGGTTTCATTCTATTGCAAGTATTCTATTCTCATAAATTATTTTTTCTCAATCTCGTAATACGCATTGCTATCCCAAATAAGACGAAAACCACACCGACAGACATCCAATTATAAATACCTGTTGAGGTATCTGGTAATTGATTTTCCCTTGAGACTACTTGTAGTTGATCATTTTGACTCGGTTGAATCGCTGCACGTTCTACTGTGATGGTATACGTTTTCGTGGTGCCATCTTGAGCAGTTACTTCAACGGTAATTGTATTTTTCCCTACTGTTAAGTCAATGACCCCGCTTGCTTCTCCGCTTGCTACAGTGACTCCATTTACAGTCACCTTTGCAGTTGGATCGGCGAGGGCAAGAGTAATTTTCGTAGATGTTACGTCGTTTCCGACTTTCATAGTATAGCTAGTTGTATCTTTATCAAAGGTAAAGGTTCCGTTACTAGGTGTTAAGTTTGTTAAATCCGCATTGGAAGAAGCTGCCCGTTCTACTGTGATGGTATATGTTTTCGTGGTGCCATCTTGAGCAGTAACTACGGTGGTAATGGTGTTTGTGCCTACTTCTAAGTTAATAGCTCCGCTTGCTTCTCCGCTTGCTACAGCGACTCCATTTACGGTCACACTTGCAGTTGGATCGGCGAGGGCAGGAGTAATTTTCGTAGATGTTACGTCATTTCCGACTTTCATAGTATAGCTAGTTGTATCTTTATCAAAGGTAAAGGTTCCGTTACTAGGTGTTAAGTTTGTTAAATCCGCATTGGAGGAAGCTGCCCGTTCCACTGTGATGGTATACGTTTTCGTGGTGCCATCTTGAGCAGTAACTACGGTGGTAATGGTGTTTGTGCCTACTTCTAAGTTAATAGCTCCGCTTGCTTCTCCGCTTGCGACAGCGACTCCATTTACGGTCACACTTGCAGTTGCATCTGCAACGACTGGTGTGACTTTGGTGGTTGTTACGTCGTTCCCAACTGTTACTTCATAGCTTGTTCTATCTTTATTAAAGGCAATGTCTCCTGCAGTCGTTGTGAAGCTAGATAGAAATGCATTGGAGGACGTTGCGCGCTCAATGGTTAGCGTGTACGCTTTTTTCGTACCATCTTGGGCAGTCACTTCAACGGTAATCGTATTCGTCCCTACGTTTAAGTTGATGGGCTTGCTGGCAGCGCCGCTCGCAACCGCGTCACCATTGACGGTAACCGTTGCAGTAGAATCGGCAACGACTGGTGTGACCTGGACCGATGATACATCGTTTCCAACCGATGCCGTGTAGCTTGTTGTATCTTTGTCAAAAGCAGGTGATAATGTACCGCTAGTTATCCCTATATCTGTTAAGTTTGCATTATTACTAGACAAAAGGCCCTGATCGTTAAACACAGAAATCCGACTATTATACCATTCAGAAACATAAATCGTTGAGTTGTGGAAGGCTAATTGTAAAGGTCCTGAGAACTGACCATCTCCATTCCCTGTACTGCCCCACATCGTGATAAAGGTTCCATCTGCATTAAACACTTGAATTCGGTTATTACTATAATCTCCTACATATACATGATCAGCAGTGTCAATGGTTAGACCATAAGGTTCACTGAATTGACCCTCAGCTAATCCTTGCGTTCCCCACGACGTAATAAAGGTTCCATCTGTACTGAATTTTTGAATTCGGTTATTTGCCGTATCACTCACATAGATATTCCCTTTGGAATCTACCACTACCCCAGAAGGAATGTTAAATTCTCCGTTTCCTGAACCAGATACTCCCCATTTTGCTAGAAAGACCCCATCCGAATTAAACTTTTGAATTCTATTATTTGCAGAGTCTCCTACATATATATTATTTTCTGCATCAATGGCAAGTCCCATTGGCCATGATAACTGACCATCTGCACTCCCAGAACCGCCCCATGGTTGTCCAACTATAGTATCTGACGAATCAAGTTTACGAATCGTATCACTAGTAGCTTCAGATACATATATATTATCAGCTTTATCAATTACCAAACCATAAGGTCTATGAAACCCAGTAATTTCTTTTACGAAATTTCCATTTTGATCAAATTTTACGATTCGGTTGTTCCCTGCATCAGATACATATAAATATCCTGCAGAGTTTACCGCTACGCCGTATGGGTAATTCAATTGACCATTTCCAATAAAAGTTTCAAATGTTGGTTGACTACCTGCAGCCTTTACTTCTTTTACTACAGGATTCCAAGGTGTAATGCTAAAAACAAGTAAGCAGATACTGAGTAATACTAAACTTAGCTTCGATCTTATTGCCCTAACTGATGAATTTTCCATAGTATGGTTAATCCCCCCTTGGTAATCTTACTTTTATTACACTAAATTTATTATATATTACGGTTTTTAAAGATATATTGATAAATTGTGCCAAATTTCGGTATATTTCGACAAGTTATGTTGGGAACTTTGGGATCTTAGTATGAATTCATTTTTTTACAATCTAAATTGAATATAGTTTTATAATATTTTGCGTTTGGAAGGACTTGTCTGTTCGTAATAAAGAAATTATAATAGGGAATATATTACTTTTAAGTAATTTCATATTTGGGTTAATTAATTTATAAGCCGAGCACGTACAATATAAGAAAGGCAACAAACCAGTTTCTAGTATGGTGGTGTTCTTAATTAGAAACGTTAAGTTCGTAATATTGTAATAATACGAAAATAAGAGGAGCGGTGAATGTGCCATATGTACAGTTGAAAGAGATTTGGACGCCTTTAAAATTCTTCGGTTTTCGTTTGTATCGAAATCCTGAAGAATATGGTTATTATTATAGACTTGGAAGTCGTAAAGTTCGGAGATTGAAATGAAAGGAAGTTTCATTCTTTCGAAATGATGGGTAGGTATCCGCTGGATGCCTGCCTATTTTTTATGATATAAGGATCTCTTTAAGGGACTTTTTCAGCTAACCCCTTCCAAGCACCTATCCAATATAAAAAGCATGTCATTTCATATTCAAAAAAAGAAGATGCAAGGAAAGGGACAAACCATCGTGCCAGCTCCGCAGAAAAAAATTTGTAAACTTTTTTCCCACTTTTGTTCATTTGCTTTTATCTCCTATATGACGGCGAAAAATAGGGGGATATACATATGGCAGTGTATCGATTGGTGCGGGTGAATTATTGGCAGGATGATTTTGTGCTGAAGTTAAAGTCGGAGGAGCGTTTCTTCTATATTTACTTGCTGACGTGTTCGAAGACGACGCAGTGCGGGATTTTTCCGTTGCCAAAAGGAGTGGCGGAGCTGGAGACGGGGTTTGGAAAACGAAAAATTGAGAAGCTGCTGAAGCGGTTTGTGGAATACGGGAAGGTTCTGTATGACGAGGAGACGCAGGAGGTTTTTCTTGTAAACTGGGTTCGGTATAATCCGATTACGAATACGAATGTCGAGAAGTGTGTGTTGCGGGAGCTAAAGGATGTGAAGAATGCAGCGTTTGTGGCGCTGTTTCTAGAGAAATGCCATGAGCAGGATTTACACATTCCGCTTTTAGAAAAGCAGTACGGGGAGCCTGCTAGTGAGGAAACTCCAGATCAAGTCGGAGAGGAGCATTCAAAGGAAGGCAGAGGAGAAGGGGAGGTGTTCGCTTTCTATGAGCAAAACTTCGCCCCGCTTTCTCCGTATAAGGCGCAGGAATTAGCAAGCTGGATCGATGACTTGTCCGAGGAGCTTGTCCTGAAGGCATTACATATTGCACATGACAAAAATAAATGTACGCTTGCCTACGTAAAGGGGATTTTGCGTGCTTGGCACCGAAAAGGCTATCGGCATCTCGATCAGGTGAGGGAGGAGCAGAGGGCGTTTGAGAAGAAATCAGCTGAGAAAAACGAGACCGATTCTAGTCATGACTTGGAAGAAACCGAAAAGCTGCTTACCCAAATGAAGGAGTAGGAGAACGATGCTGCGACGGAAGAGGAATTGAAGGCATTCTTTAAGGAGCAGCAATGGCCATGATTCAAAATATTGAGGCGGAACAGGCGGTTCTAGGTTCTTTGATTATGGAAGGGGAATTGATGAAGGAATGTCAGCTCAAGGTGAGCCAGTTTTCGGCTACCGTTCATCGCACGCTTTTTGATGCTATGAAATCAATAACGGAGGACGGAGAACAGCTTGATCTGGCGATGCTTGTGCAGCGGCTAAATTCGGGCTTTTTAGAGGAAATCGGCGGCATTTCGTTTCTCGTTTCGCTCGTGGAAAGTGTGCCGACGACGGTGAATTTTTCGCATTATGAGGATATGGTGAAAAGTTCGTGGAAGATGCGTATAGCAGCGAAAATGGGACTTCGTCTGCATGAACAGCTACACGTGCAGAAAAATGAGACGCTTATTTCTTCAGCGATTGAAAAGCTTCTGCAAATAGACGAGGATGAAGCGGAGGAGGAAGAGAATCTTCCGGATCAAATTGCTGCGATGTATCGAAGTCTGCAGGAAAAGGATGGCGAATTAAACGGCGTTGATACGGGATTTTCCGAGCTAAACGGTATAACAGGCGGTCTTTCGCAAGGGGACTTTGTCGTGATCGGGGCACGTCCGTCGATGGGGAAAACCGCCTTTGCCCTCGCGCTTGCTGTCCAGGCGGCAAAGGAGGCGGCCGTTAGCATCTTCTCATTGGAAATGAGTAAGCAGCAATTGCTAAAGCGAATGCTGACTGCCATGGGAGATGTAGCAAGTTCAAAGCTGCGTCATCCGAAAAAGAGGTTTACGATGCAGGATTGGAAAAACGCAACAGACGTCTGTGCGCAGCTTTCCGAGCTGCCGCTTACGATCTATGATCACGGGGTCGTCACACCGCAAATCATCTCTGCACATGCTCGTAAGCTCCGGCGAAAATATCCAGACAAGCCGCTTCTTCTATTCATTGATTATCTGCAACTTTTAACAGGTGATACGAGAAATCCAGCCAATCGCTTTCAGGAAATGAGTGAGGTGTCCCGTAAGCTCAAGCAAATCGCCCGTGATCAAAACGTCTGCATTGTCGCCCTCTCCCAGCTCTCACGCGGCGTTGATGCACGTAACGATAAGCGCCCGATTTTATCCGACTTGCGGGAAACAGGGCAGATTGAACAGGACGCCGATGTCATTCTGCTCATGTACCGTGAGGAGTATTATGACAAGGATACGAATAAGAAAGATGTGACGGAAATCAATGTCGCTAAGCACCGGAACGGACCGATTGGGAAGGTGAATTTGCGGTTTTTGAAGGAGTATGGGCGGTTTGAGGAATACGGCCGTGAAAACGGATAAAATGGTGGATATTGTGATTTTATGTAGGAAAAAGGTCGAATTTGTAGATATTCCTTGCGTAGCAGAGAAAAAATGCATACAATATATGTAAATGTTGGAAGTTTGATAGAGACCATTCACTTCGAAAGGTTGTTTATATGAAGAAAAAAATCATACTATGGATCGTTGCAATCGTAGGGATTATGGTTGTGGGAGTGGGCGTGTATGCATGGAGTCTATACTCGAATGTATCAAAAACTCTCCATTCGATGAATCAGCCACTTGACCGAAAAGGTTCACCGATGCGGCCGGCGGAGGTTTCGGCATCGCAGGTGAAGCCGATTTCCATTTTAATCGCTGGCTATGACCAGCGTCCAGAAGATACAGGACGTTCCGATTCCCTTATGCTTATGACGTTAAATCCGGGCACGCAATCGATGAAGCTGGTAAGTATTCCGCGAGATACGTATACAGATATTGTAGGCAAGGGGATACAGGATAAGATTAATCATGCGTATGCCTTTGGCGGCGTTACGATGATGGTAAATACCGTGGAAAACTTTTTGAATGTTCCGGTAGATTACTATATTGCAGTCAATATGGAAGGATTTAAAGATTTGGTTGATTCGGTAGGCGGCGTAGATGTTGTGAATGATATGGCATTTTCCGTTGGTACATTTCAGTTTAATACAGGGTTGATCCATTTAAACGGTGAAGCGGCCTTAGCCTATACAAGAATGAGAAAGGAAGATCCGCGCGGTGATTTCGGCCGGCAAATGCGCCATCGGCAGGTGATGGAGGCAGTAATTACGAAAGGGGCCACGGCCAAGTCACTGGCTAATTTCGGGACGATTTTGCCTGTCATTCAAAAAGCGGTAAAGACAAATCTTACACAGGACGAAATGATCAAGATTCAGCAAAATTATAGTGCATGCCGCAATCAAGTGGAGGATATTCAAATTAGCGGAGAAGGTAAGATGATGAACTCCATTTGGTACTATATCGTACCGGATACTGTGCGCACGCAGCTGTCACAGAAGCTACGCACTCACTTAGAAATTTGAATGTTTTGGAAATAGAAACATGTTATATAGTGACAAATCTAGATACTGTACTATAATTATTCTATAGAACACAAATGGCATAATACGATAAAGGTGAGGTCTATGATACTAGTAATTGGCGGAGCTGGATATGTGGGAAGTCACACGATTAAAGCATTGCTTATGCAAGGACATCGTGTAGTTGTATTAGATAATCTGTCTACTGGCCATCATGTGAGTCTAGATAAGCGTGTTGTATTTGAACGGGGCGATGTTGGGAACCCGCGTGATTTAGATCGTGTGTTTTCTCGGTATAGCGTGGATGCAGTTGTCCATCTTGGCTTTAGTCATCCGAAGGAAAGCGAGGCGCTGAACTCCAAACGACATTATATGAAGCGTACGAATCATTGTAATATGCTACTGCGGAAGATGCAGGAATATGACATTATGAAGCTTGTCATTTCTTCCACTACAGATGTGTATAGAGCGTACTACAATGAATCCATCACAGAAGCAGCGCAGCTCTCTAACCAACTTCCTCATATGCGAGCACTTCAACTCATCGAAGAACGGCTAGAAGACATGCATCAGCGTATTGGCTTTCAATATGCGGTTCTTCGCTATCATAACGCCGTCGGTTCCTTTGAAAATGGGGAATTAGGCGAAGACCACCACCATGAGGCTCATTTAATACCAAAGCTATTTAAGCATATATTAGAACAAAAGGACGAACGGCTCGTTCTAGGAAGTGAATATGTGTATAGTCATGAATATTTGCATATTATGGACGTCGTACAGGCTCATGTTCTTAGTATAGAACGGATGTTAGATGATCGTCACCACGTGCACGGCGTATACAATCTTGGCACCGGTCAGCCGACTTCCATCCGTGATATCCTTACACTCACGAAACAAATTTCAGGGCAGCAGCTAGATGTTCTCTATTACGTTCAACCAGCAAGACTTACTGTTTCCTATGAAAAAATACAAAACGAACTCGGCTGGCAGCCACTCTATTCCTTAGAAGAAGCAATGAATTCTGCATGGCAATGGCATATGCGAAATCCGCAGGGATATTTGCCAAGGGAAGAACTTGCATTATCGAAGTTATTGAAAATGTAATAGATAAGAAGAGGGTATCCAGGAGGATGCCCTTTTTTTCATTGGGAGAGAGTGTATGCTTTTAGTGTAATGGTCCGTAATATTATATGGTAAAATTAATATTATATAATATTATGGGAGGCTAATATGTCCAAACATTCCATTTTTTCCATATCAGTACTTGTCGTTTGCGTCGTAGTTATTATCTTTGGTAAACAATATTGGGATAATAAAATATATGCAACAGCCGCGCAGTCTGAAAAATCGAACCAAGATGATCAGGTGCAAAAACAAAATGACCAGGTGCAACAAGATAAAGAAAGTTTAGTAGCTAAAACATGGTTGGGGAAAATGAACCCGAAGGTTGCTTTCGTAGGAAGCGGCGGGGCAGCTGGAACAGGGGCAAGCTCGTTTGAACAGTCCTGGGCAGGAAAGCTTGAACAGGCGTTCCGCCAAACCAATCCAGATGTACAGGTGAAGAATGTAGCAAAGAATGGATTTACAACGAGTGATGTGAAGGATAAGGGAGAACTGCAGGAGGTTATTTCCTTTAAGCCAGATGTTATTATTTTTGAACTTAGTTCGATTGATGATTATGCTGCTTCATTTAATGTTACGAAATCTCAGCAAACCATCCAATCTCTTGTCGGTACCTTTAAACAAATGAATCCGGATGTACGGATTGTATTCATGCCGTCCAATGAAGAAATAGCCTTGGATACCAAGAAAAGAAATGGCTTGACGTATAGTGAATATGTATCAGCAATCGGAAATTATATTCAGTCAAACGGCTGGGACTATATGGATTATTGGAGTGCATTCGAGCAAAAACGGAAGGCAGCCAATCTGAAAATAAGCAATACGTTAACCGATGGCATCCATCCGAATGATAAAGGAAACGAGCTGATTTTTGCTTCTATTCAGGATTATTTTGTGAAGAAGTAAACTTTAGGTTGGCCACTGGAACGTAAACTGTTTCAGTGGCTTTATTTATGGGGAGGATTAGTGACCATGGAAGAGGGACATGAGGGATGGCGGTAACATAAGAGTGAGGATTGAGCCCGTGAACGGAGAAAGAATGAGGTGACGGTAAGAAAAGAGGTTGAATTGAGCCCGAGGAAGAGAAAAAGGAGTGTTAACGGTAACAAAAGGGTGAAGATTGTGCCCGCAACCAAGAAAAAAGGAAGCTGGCGGTAACAAAAGCCCCTCCTTCATATTTGCAAAGTCCATTTTCTAAAACCGAACAGAAAAAATCCCCACATATTCCTTAATCGCCCTAAACGCCAAACTATCGGTGCTAGGCGAGAATTGATTCCCATACAAAATAAGCTTCTGATTCACTAGATAGTCGGCCGGATACGGTTCTACAGATACATTAACTTTCTCGAAATTCCGTACAGCCCGCTCCATTTGGAGTGCAGATGCGACTAGAACTGGTTTTTTCAAGCCATGCTGCTCTAATAAAACCTTCGTAAATTCTGCATTTTGCTTCGTATTGACGCTTTTATTCTCCGCTATGATTTTATCCGCTGGTACGCCCAATTCCATGAGCTGTCGTTTTGCAATGTCGGCCTCTACACCGGAATCAGAGAAGACATGCCCACCCGAAATCAGTATAGGAAGACCTGTTTTTTCATATAAACGATAGGAAGTAAGTAACCGATTGGCGCCGCTGCCTGAAAGTTGACCCAATCCATTCGTATCTGGGGTATCTGATGTTGCACCAGCTCCTAGCATGACAATGACGTCTCCATTTATGGTAGTAGGCGGTTGGTACCGACTCTCGAGTGACTGTGCTAGAAGAATTCCGGTCACGGGTATGGTTAGTACATACAAAAGAAGGGCGAGAAGGGCTGTAACCTTGGCAATCATGCGATCTCGTTTATACGTCCAAATGCTAAGCAGAATGAGTAAGGTGATAAATAATCCGGGTGGTAGGAAAAAGCCGTATATAAATTTGATAACGTAGACCAAGCGTGACACCTCGTTTAATAGAATACTTGTGTGGTTCGGGATACTACTACTCTTTTTACTACTTTACTCATATTACCATTTATTTCTTTCAAATATAAAATACTTTTTCGAATATTTAATTACATGAAATCAAAAAAATGTTAAAAAATATTCATTTTTACATATTTACTTCTTTATAGTATTCGTTTTTTCCAATATAATAGTAAATAATGGAATAATATAGAATACATCAAAATACATGGGGAGAGGAATTTATGGAGGAGAATACAGAGCAGATACGGGTAAATCATGAAATGACAAGTTTTGATGAGGAATGGGTAAACCTAGTTTTTGAAGCGAAACAAATGGGTTTGACCATTCGTGAAATATATACATTTCTACAGAGTGCTGCAGAGAAAGGGCAAGCGTGAAAATAATATTTACAATTTTAGTTAATACCAAAGGCAGCTTTTTCTACGGAGAAAAAGCTGCCTTTTTTGTACAAGAATCTATATGTTTCGTGAAACGTTCAATTTATAACGTATAGATAGATTATATAATTTTATCTCTTTTCCTTCCCCCATGAGCCCGAAATACGTCTATAGTATCCTCAACAAAACCTTCTTAGTGGAGTTCATTTGGGGTTACGTTACTGTGGGGTTAATCTCGTACGATGATTCCTAATCAAACGTTTGATTAAAGACAGTGTAGCATGATTTTGCATTGGTATAGGTAGCATTTTAATAGGATTTGTCATATAGTTATACAACTGAAACTAGTATTATTTGCTCCATTCGAATTATAATGGATGATACTGGAGGGGAAACATCTTGAATATTATACCAAAGCGAACTGATACATATAAAAGTCAAAAGAAGAAGAAACAAACGAAGCTTGTCCTAGTTATCATATGGGGCTTGTTTTTAAGTATGAATATATTTGCAGAAAACCTGGAATCGCTACTTAGTTTTACAAGCCTTGATTTTCGTTGGAACTCGCATCCGAATTATGGGTCCTTTTTTAATTTATTTGATATCACGCAAATTCATTCGTATTGGTTTTTGGTGAAAGCGGGCCATTTTATTGGGTTCGGAATTATGAATTTGTTGCTGTACAACTTATTAGGAAGTCATAAAAAGGCGATTACACTGACGATTGGATTTGCAGTTGGATCGGAAGTGCTGCAGTTATATTTTGGTAGGGACGGTCGTTTGTATGATGTGGTGATTGATTCCTTGGGGGTTATGGCGGATTATTATGTGTTGGCAAAGAAATAATGAAGTGCTGTAATGAATGAGAATGGGTAGAATAGACGTATAGAAAATCCCCCACATCTATGTTAGATGTGGGGGATTCATTTATTTTTCTAGTAAAGCTATTTGTAACTGTTCCCGCTCACTCTTTCGTAAGCTTTGGAAAACAAGTGTATACGAATGATCGATATAGCTTTGAATCTCCTCATCTGAAATACTTCCATCTATCGTAACCGTATTCCAATGCTTTTTATTTAAATGATACCCTGGTTTGACTGCTTCGTAAGTGTCGCGCAGCACATCGCTTCGAATGGGGTCACATTTTAGGCTGATCGAAGGAATCTCATTTTTTTCTGATAACAGAGCAAACATTTTATTTGCTACCTTCATGACATGCGTATCCGGACCAAATGGGAAATCCTCGAACGCGCCCTTCTGCTGCAGGCAATAGTGACGGAGTAATTGGAAATTCATCAAACGGCCTCCTTTTTAAACAGTATAGGATTAGTATACAGAAAATAAGCAGGGAGAAGAGGGAAATAACGGCGGGAATCAACAAATTATCGGCGGAGCACCCAAGTTTAACGGCGGAAATTCCGGATTTAACGGCGCGCTCCCGGAAATGAGAGGAGAAGGAGGAAAGAGAGAAGAGAATAACGGCGGGAATCAACAAATTAACGGCGGAATTCCCGGATTTAACGGCGCGCTCCCGGAAATGAGAGGAGAAGGAGGAAAGAGAGAAGAGAATAACGGCGTAAACCAACAAATAATCGGCGGAACACCCAAGTTTAACGGCGAAAATCCAGGATTTAACGGCGCGCCCCCGGAAATGAGAGGAGAAGGAGGAAAGTGAGGAGAGAATAACGGCGGTGCCAATCAAATAATCAGCGGTGAACCCAAGTTTAACGGCGAAAATTCCGGATTTAACGGCGCACCCCCGTCCCGGCCTCTGATAAATCTAACCTATTTTTGCTTAATTCTGTAAATTCACAATCTGTTCGGTTTAAAGTAGTGTATAAATATAGTAAACTAAGATGTACGGATATGTATGTTAGGGATGATATGGATGCAGGGTAGTTTTTTAGAGGTTGTTGTACTTTCGCTTCTGCTTGTAACGTTGGGGTGGATGAGTTTTTGGCGTAATGGACGTTCCATTCATGGGCCGTTACGTTTTTTTTATATAACAATTTTTATACTAATCTCTATGCTTGCTGCGTTGCAGTTTGCTAGGTGGTATACGTTTCGAGAGAGTGTTGATTTTCTCCTATTTGTCTTGATACTGGCTTCGTTGATTGTTCTCTCCTTTAGATGGAGAGAGAACGTCTCTTGGAGCGAGGAGATGAATAAGATAGATGAGCGTTATCAACAGTTAATCGAAAATACCCCGAGTCCCATTTTCATTGAGGTGGATGGAAAGATTACCTTTGTGAATGCTGCGGGAATCAGGCTGCTTGGGGCAAATAACAATTATGATATTATTGGAAAACGTGTAGACTCTTTTCTTAAACGTAGTGATAAACAAGGAGAGTCTTATTCCGATGGAGATAGAACGTGGCGCTTTTCCGAAGAGTTGGTATATAAAAGAAACGGATGTGCGATTGTTGAATTGTTTGTAAGAGATATTGTGTATCAAGGCGTTCCTGGTGTGAAATATGTGATGAACGATATTTCCGAGGAGCGGGAGACGGAGCAGAAGCTGGAGGCTTTTTTCACAAATGCAGCGGATCCAATGTTTATTATGGATTTGAATCAAAATATTGTGCAGATGAATCCTGCTTTTGGAAATTTTCTTGGACATGAGGAGAAGGAATTAAAAGGACAACCTGCTTACATCTGGTTCGATGTAGAGAAGTCTGCTGCTGAGGATATTTTCAATCAGATTGTAACGGGTTCGGTTATGCGCGGGATGGATACGAGTGTGAAGAGAGATGATGGATCGGTTGTGCCGGTAAGCGTCACGCTTTCACCGATCCGGAACCGGGATAATCAAGTTACGATGGTTTCGGTTGTAATACGAGATATGACGGTGCAGAAGAAATATGAGCTGGCTTTACAGGAAAGTGAAAATCGTCACCGAATTATCGCCGAGCATTCTAGCGATTATACGATAATGATTACACCATCTTTGGTTACTACATATGTTTCCCCGTCGATTACAGGCGTATTGGGTTATACGCCGATGGAATCGATGTCCATGTCGTTCTTTTCCTTGATTCATTCGGAGGATCTTTCTTTAGTGCGAGAGAAAATGGATGATGTCTTGCTTAAAAGGGAGTCGGTTCTTCTTGAATATCGAATTCTTAGTAAGCAACAAATATGGGTATGGCTCGAAGTTCGAATCATTCCGGCAGTAGATGAACAGCAAAATTTAGATTACATTATTATATTATCGAAGGATATTCGGGAACGTAAATCGTATGAGGAACATTTGAAAAGTATGGCATTTATTGACGGATTAACCGGGATTGCGAATCGTCGTTCCTTTTCGCATCAGATCCAGCGTTATCTAAAGAGTGAAACAACATTTGCCCTTTTCTATTTGGATTTTGATCATTTTAAATGGATTAATGATACATTTTCCCATGAATATGGCGATCTGTTTTTGAAAGAGGTTGCCCAACGGTTGCAAATGGTCACTCGCAATAATGATTTTGCTGCACGTCTTGGCGGAGATGAATTCGCGTTACTTCTTCCTAATTTGCGGGTGGAAGAAGTAGAAGTGATTGCGAAGCGAATTGTACTTGCCTTTCAAGGTCCGATTATATTTCAAGATAATTCGATTGTTTCTACCGTTTCGCTTGGAATATCTATGTTCCCGTGTGATGGAATGACAGAAGATGAACTTCTGCGCCATGCCGATTCTGCCTTGTATTATGTGAAAGCGAAGTCCGGTAATAATTATCACTTCTATAATCACAGTGATAAGATCAATCGAAGAAAGAAACTGGGTATGGATTTGCCCATGGCTATAGAAAACCGGGAATTTATGCTTGTATATCAGCCACAATTAGATTTATATGATGGCTCGATTTTAGGTATGGAAGCCTATATGCGTTGGCAGCATCCTGAATATGGTCTCATTACTTGGCTTGAACTAACGTCTCTTGCAGAAGAAGAAGGGCTTATAGCAGATACAACGCTTTGGATGTTACAAGAAGCGATGCAAAAAATTCATTCGTGGAATGATACCTTTCACTTAAAAATGAAACTAGCTGTACGGTTGTCCCCTCAGTTACTTAATAGTAGCTTGTTTACCGAGAAAGTAATACAACTGTTGCAGGATATGCAGTTTGCGGCAGGTCAACTTATCGTTGAAGTGACAGAGGAAGCTTTAATTAATAGCCCAGATATGGGAATGGCATTTTTAACTGCCATGAAACGCTGCGGTGTTATGGTAGCTCTTGAAAACTTTGGAACGGATTTTTGCTCTCTTTGTAATATGGTACAATTACCAATTCAGTTACTGAAATATAATAAGAGTTATATTTATAATATTAAACGGAACCTAGCGAATAAGAAGCTTCTCGATTCTGTTGCTGATCTAGGAAATAGCTTAGGAATTTCTGTCTTGGCTGAAGGAGTGGAAGAGCAGGAGCAATGTTCTTTTCTTACGCGAATAAACGGTGAGAATGTGCGAGGATTCTACTATAGTAATCCATTGTCCCCTTGTGAGGTAGAAAAATGGATGAAGCAGCATTTGCATGAAAAAGAATTGGTCTAATAAAAAGGAAGCCCATCAATGTGAAGATGGGCTTCTTTTCTTCTATACTTATGCTAGTTGTGCTATAAATGCTTTTGCCACGCTTATGGTTGATTGCGGATTTTGGCCGGTAATTAGCTTTCCGTCAACTTCGACGTGATCAGACCAGTTTGGCTCGGCGACGAAGGAACCGCCTAGCTCACGGAGCTTGGATTCGAGTAAAAACGGCATATATTTATCAAGAGTTGTGGCAACTTCCTCTTCATTTGTGAAGGCAGTCATTCGTTTGCCTTTGACAAGAGGTTGTCCGTTTGCGAGCACGCCGCCTACTAAGGCTGCTGGGCCGTGACATACAGCTGCGATGATTTTATCTTGATTTGCAAAATCAGTTAGTAGTTTGTGAATATGTTCGTTTTCTGGGAAGTCAAACATTGTACCGTGACCACCTGGAAAGAAAATGCCGATGAATTCATCTGCACCCTTTATATTAGAAAGAGGAAGGGTGTTAGTTAGTAATGTGCCAGCTTTTTGATCTTCTTCGGGAACGTCCCCTTGTAAGCTGCGTGGATCAATTTGGGATTCGCCGCCTTTTGGGCTTGCAACAGTTACGTCATATCCATTTTTCGTAAATTCTAAATATGCTTCGGAAAATTCTGTTAACCATATACCAGCTAGTTCACCGTTCTTCATTGTATAACCATTTGTAACGACCATCAGGATTTTGTTGCTCATAGAATAGTCCTCCTTTGTACTTGTATGTACAACTGTTATTGTAAGGAATATTTTTCTAAATCTCAAATTATGTGTTTGGGCTTGTTGTAATAAAGTAAAATTAGAGCAAAGGTGTATGAACATGAGGCGAGGGAACGGTTATTGTGTTGCTTTCTTTTCTTATTATAGGTGTTGGTGCTTCGTTTCAACAAAAGTTTGTGCGGGCAGAGCGATGTATAAGAGGCCACTGTATCAAGTTGATTGCACACTTTTTCCAGTGTAATCGGCTTAATTCTACAAAAAATGTCTGAACAAATGAGGAAATGAGTGAATTTGATGAGAGGAACATTTGTCTTATTAATGAAATAGCATATTTACGTGTGAGATCTCGGTTCAATCCACAACGACGCATTGATTTAATCTTAAAATCCTGAGTTTAATCACGAAAAGACTCTATTTAATCACGAAATCCTGAATTTAATCTCGAAACTATCACATTTAATCTCGAAAACGTTATATTCGTGAAAAAACGACAAATTTCGCCAGGCTTTCTGCCACGTCCTCCGACTCGCCACCCCCCCAAAGCAAAAACCCCCCGCAATCCCTGCGGGGGGCAAATCGATAAGATGTAGGTTTTATTTTAATTTATCATATACATCATTTTTATTTACCATAGACACGAAGCCTTTTGATTGGCTAAAAGATTGAGATGCTGTGTTAGGAGCAACTGTAAATACTTTTAGCGTACTCTTTTGGCTTTGGAAGTACTTAATCCAGTTTTGGCTCCATGCATCCTTTGCAATTACTTTACTGTTAAAGTCTTCCCATAGTACTGCATCGATGTATGGTAACGATGTAGTTTTTATTGTGTCAAAGCCCCAGTTTTGCATAAGAAGTAAGCTTGGATATTTGGCTTTCATTTCTTTTAATAATGCAACATAGCCGCCGCGAATCTTTGTTTGGTCGATTGGTTTGTCATAGAAATAATCATCAATGTCACCAACTGTGTCTAAGAAGACACCATCTAATCCTTTTTGAGCGACTTGTTCATTTACTTTTGTTAATATAACGCTTCTGTAATGAGCGTTCGTGATATCCATAATATATGTATTCCACTGAGGGATCTGCATTTTACTACCATTATAATAGTAGTAATCAGAATCAGTAACTTTAGCTTTATTTTGAGCTTCTAGTTCCATAACGCTCACATAGCCAAGTACCTTTGTTCCAGATTTTTTTAACTGTGTTATTTGATCCTTTGTAAATGCGTATGGTTCAATGACAACTGTGCTATAGGTGGAGAGCTTTTGAATTGCTTTTGCATTTGCTGCTCCGTAATAGATCGTAAAATTCTTTGTTTTTAATAGAGGGTTGCCGCTGCTAGCGCATGCAGCAACGCTTGGTATGATAAATAATGCGAACAATGCCAGGAATGAAACAAAACGTTTAATAGCCATATTATATTCTCCTCCACTACGATTTTTCTCTTAAATAGAAAATTACGGCAGCACAGCCATCTTAGCTTCTCGCCTTAGATCTGTTGCTTTGCGTCCTTACTTTTCAGTAAGTTTGCTATTAAGAGGTCTTGCACGTTTATGGTTTTATTATACTAGTGCTGGGACAAGATTCAACCAGATATATGTGAAAACTTAGTTAACTTGCAGGGCTTTGTAGCCATTTTTATTATGAGATTGCCAGTTCCATGAGTCTTTGCACATGTCTTCTAATGTGCGTGTAGTTTGCCACCCAAGTACGCGGTTGGCTTTAGAAGGGTCCGCAACGCAGATTGCAATATCCCCGGGACGGCGGTTTGTAATGCGGTATGGAATTGGTTTTCCACAAATTTTTTCGAAGGCTTGTACCATTTCGAGTACGCTGTAGCCAGTTCCCGTTCCAAGATTAAAGGCTTCCGTTCCTGTATGCTCACGAATGTAATCCAATGCCTTCACATGACCGATAGATAGATCGACAACGTGGATGTAGTCGCGTACGCCTGTGCCATCCTTTGTTGGATAGTCATTGCCAAAGACGCTGAGCTCCTTTAATTTACCGACCGCTATTTGCGTAACATACGGCATGAGATTGTTTGGAAGGCCGTTTGGATCTTCGCCGATTCGACCGCTTTCGTGCGCTCCGAACGGGTTGAAATAGCGGAGAAGGGCGATGCTCCAGCTTGGATCGGATACTGCTAAATCCTGAAGAATTTGTTCAATCATTAGCTTCGTTTGTCCGTACGGATTGGTTGCAGATAGCGGAAAGTCCTCTGTAATCGGAGACGTTTCGGGAACGCCATATACCGTTGCAGATGAGCTAAATACGAGTTGTTTTACGTTATATTTGTTCATGACATCACATAGAATGAGAGTGCTTGTTATATTGTTATAGTAGTAAGAGAGAGGCTTGCTTACGGATTCTCCGACCGCTTTGAAGCCGGCAAAGTGAATGACGGCGTCGATTTGATTTTCACGGAAAATGGTGTCCACCGCTTCTCGGTTCAGCAAATCTTCTTCGTAGAAGGGGAAGGATTTTCCTGTAATTTCTTGCACGCGGGTAATAGCTTCTACCGAACTATTGGATAAGTTATCGATGACGACAATCTCATATTGGTTGTTTAGTAGCTCTACACAAGTATGACTTCCTATGTATCCTGCTCCGCCTGTTACTAAGATTGCCATAAAAATCTCCTCCAGTAGTCCTAATTTAGTTTATTTAATCGATTTGCAAGATTCGTAAAGAATACGCGGCGTTTCGTTTGTACATTTGACTGGCAAAATGTGTGGTAATCGATATCCTGAACGTAGTTAAATAGTCTTGCAAAGGCATATAAGAACGCGATACCAGAACCGGCGACAAAGCCAATCCCATATCCATTATAGCCTAATGGAAGCAAAAGGATAGAGAAAATTAAATTTCCAAAGAAAAAAATGGCAGACGTTCGATAGGCTCCTTTGCGATCTTCAAAGTAGAGCATCAAAAGGGTCAAAACGAGAACCATTCCGTTTGAAAAGGCGCCGAGTGTCGTTAGTTGAAAGATCGAGAACGTTCGTAACGAAAGGCTTGCCTGTGACAAATAAATCCACACACTAAATACGACGAGTATGGATACGATGCCTTGGTTTCGCAGCAGGCGGTATACCTCTTGGCGTAGTACGAGATTCATGGAATCCTTTAATGCTAGAATTTGTTTTAGCGTCCCGCCACTATTGACGGCTCCGTAATATTTTTTATACCGTTCATAGAATCTTGTTTCGACCGATACGACGAAGATGACGTACGTCGGAAGAATCGTTAAATAGGCCCAGAATACTGCTGTATCATAAATAGGGTGATACAGAAAGCTCCCCGCTACTACCTCGCGTCCTTCCCCGAACCAAATGGTGAAATTGCATACCCAAATGCCGATATTGTATAGAAGGCCGGACCAAAACAATTCCGGAAAGCGATCGATATACGACAGAAATGTATACGGCGTTTTGACTTTTCCCGTCGGAAACATCCGCAGCATGACAACGCTAAGCCAGAGTAAAGTAACAAACATTCCAATCGCAAAGCTAGTAAGTAGCAAAAAGGCATAGCCATGTAGAAAGGAAACGGTAAGATGGGAAAAGGAAAGCCAAAGGACGCCCGCAATAAATACGAGAGACCCGCTTAGGAATGCATAGGCAATCGATTGATAATCCTTTGCTGCTGTTAAATAAATCGACTGAATCCAAATAATATTTAACGAGAAAAAGAGAAACAAGAGCATGAATTTATAATAGAGCACAAGCGGTGTAGAAAGGGCGAATATGAGCCAGATAATAAAGGCGAGCACGGATACAATGCGAATCATCCCAATGAAGGAGGGATAGATGTCGTCTACTTTTTGTTCATACAGAAGATCGGCTACGTATCTCGTCACGATGAGCTGCAGTCCCCCGTATACGATAAGGGAAAAAATAAAGCAGTATGACAGCGAGATGCTAAAGAGTTTTTGCTCCTCTGTCGGAATAGTGTGAAACAGGCTAAGTAAATACCGCGTTCCGGTGATGGTTAAGATTAAAATGAGCCAAGGACCAGCGGTAACAAAGAGTGAAAATCCATAGGCTTTCACGCGCGAGGAAAAATAGTCCTCTTGAAAGAGCTTTTGCAAGCGAAATCCTATTCCTGCCATGTTTGTCCCCCCCTTTTGTTGTATAGCTTGCGGTAGTTATCGATAACATCGACGAGTTGATATTGCTTTTCGATTCGTCTTCTGCCATTGTCTCCAAACTCTTGAATGCTTTCTGGATGATGATAGTACCATTCCATATAGGATGCGACCTGTTCCGGAGAAACAGGTGGTACGATAAAGCCGCACTGACCTTCCTTATCGCCTTCCATTCCAAATACGAGCTCCTTGCACGAGCCGACATCGGTGGCAATCCACGGAATTCCTGCGGCCATTCCTTCTAGCATTGCAAGAGGCTGACCCTCCGATACGCTCGTTAAAACGAGGATATCTGTTTTTGTTAAATATTCTTTAATATCGACGCGTCCCGTCATAATAACCTTGTCCTCCAATTGAAGTTGCTTGATGAGGTCACGGCATTCCTGCGCATATTCCGGCTCTTCAGCATCTGGACCCATGAGGTAAAAGATAAATGGAATCTTATGGTCGGAAACGAGCTTTGCCGCATAAATCATCGTCTTCAAGTCTTTAATCGGGACGACGCGAATAATCGCGGAAATTACAATTGTATCGGTAAAAACTTTAGGCTTTCTAAGCTCTGCATAGTCTTCGATGTTCACCCCGTTTGGAACGATGTGCAGCTTATGTACCGGAGCACCAAGCTCTTTTTGATAAAGACTGTTTCGTTCAAATAAGGTGATAATATCACTTGCCTGCTCGTATGCCTGCCGAGATAAATGATGGAAGAAATCGATCCAGCGATTTTTGTATTCAATAGGAATCCAGCTCGATTGCAGAATTTCCTCCTCCCGCTCGCGGGTGTAAATGCCGTGCTCGGTTAAGAGGTACGGAATATGAAGCTTATGACTAATCGCCGCTGCAAGCAGTCCGCCATAGCCGGTGGAAACGGCGTGTACGAGATCTAATTCAGGTAGCTTAATTTGTAAGATGCGGATAATCGGTGTAAACATCGAGCGCCACATCCAGAAATAATCGAGGAAGGAGCCGCTGCTTTCTTCATAAAAGTAACTTTCCTTCACAATCTGATAAAATGCTGGGCTTTCAAAGAAGGCATCTAGTGTTCCAATCTTGTTCGGGTTCGCAATAAGTTCAAGCGCCTGTGAATCTGCAGATTGGAACGTAAACCACTTTTGTAAAATGAGCACTTCTTCTTGTGTAAGCGATGGCTTGATCCGCTTTTCAGCCTCCTCGGAGAGTAGCGGGATGACGACGATTTCCGCTACATTATCCGGAATCGTATATTGATAGGTCTGGCCGGAGCTAATAGACGGAACAATCGCGAAAATGGTAAATTCATGTTCGGAAAATTGGGTCATGATCATTTGCACCCAGCTCGCCACGCCGCCGCTCACGTAAGGATAGCTTCCTTCAACAACAAGTCCAATTTTCATAGGTTATGCTCCTTTCACGACAAGCGTAGCTTCAGGCTTTGATAGTTTTACGCTGTACAGCTGATCTTGTAGTTTGGTAACAGAGCCAAAGGGAAAGGTTCCTGTATCTAGCTTCTTACCGTCCTCCAAGCGGATTACGACCGAAGAGGTGGCAGGCATTCCTTTGTATGCAAGATGAATGGCCGCATCCTCGTATGTTACAAGTACATCCCCTTTTTGATAGGCAGTTAGCGCTTCGGTCGCTTCGCTTTGTTTCATTGGCTGTATTTGTGGGTACCAGTTATGAACGTTTTGCACCATTTGGCGATACGAGCTGAATAATTCTGTCCAAGGTAGACCATGTGAGCGGTCGGTATCTAACACATCATCTGGATGGATGAAATGAGATACGATGCCGAAGTTTGCTGCCACATCGGCTAATGTAAAGTAATCCTCAGGCGTTATTTCATATCCACTCGTAATACGCGGGAAATTATAGAGACCGGGATGATCGGCATCCGGTCCAAATTCCTGGATGTAGCCGCCTTTTTTCTCATCTCCAATATACAAGGAAGAAATAGTTTTTAAATTTGGTGCGGCCGCAAATAGGGCATCTACCCCTGTTTTGTTTAAAGTATTGGATGGTGGAACGTACGTTTGTAATGTCTCGTTTGGAAAATAGTTATGCACGAGTTTCTGCAGCTGTGTAATGGAAGTTTGCATATTCTGTTTATTGTCCCATGGTTTATAACCAAGCTCGGGATCCTCAGGCTCGCCAGCGACAACGAGCGGCTGATGATTGTAGCCGTGTAGACCAATTTCCCCGCCTTTAGCAAGTAGTTCTCTCCCAAAGAGGAGATACGTATTTTTATCTGCATCGACGAACGATGTCAGCGGGGGCTTCACATTGTCTTCATACGTTTCAATGGCAACGCCGGTAAACTTAACTCCGAATTCATCGCTTAGACTTTTCATGTTTTTCCACCAGTTGTCTTTGTAGAAGGCTGTCGTCGATATGGATTCCTTTACGATATTCTTTGGCAGCTCGCCATCAGGAATAGGGGCCGGAAAATCATCGATGTACATCATCTGTGCGCCGAGCTGGGCAGAGGTGAATGCCGGAAATACGGTTCCGAGCGATTGGACAAATAAGCCTCTACCTAATTTGTCATTTAGTGCAGAGGTATTCCAGTACAGCACCTTTCCGTTTCCGAACGGATGGGTCCAAAGAATCGGAGTCTTCGAGGCGGTAGCCCAGGTTGTCGTTGTTTCTGGATCAATAAAGTAGTCAATCGAGCTATGCGTAAATAGCTCTGACGTATCAGAAATATCCGGATAGCCCGGAAATAGCTTCTTTTTGAATGTAAAGCCAGTTACTTCGGTAAAACCGTGTGAATCGATAATACCGAGCATCGGATACCAGGACGGATCGGTATCCATACGGTTTGCCATAATCAGTCTTCCGCCGCCCTCAACAAACTTTTGGATGTCATCCTTAGGCAGGTCAGAAGGGGTTTCACCAGCAAGGATGAGTCCTGTATACGGAGAAGGCTGGAGATTCTTAATTTCCTCGGCGGAAATCGTTTTGTAATGCACATGCGCATAGTCCATCGCTTTCTTAATGTTGGAGGAAACCAAGTCTCCGAGATGGTCATTCGTTTCTACAAGGACAAGATTGGTGGACTGTCCTTGCGGCGGCGTCTTCGAATCAAGTAGCTGCAGCCCGCTAGAGCTTGGTTTATGTACGGAAATCGTTCGGTACAAGGCATCCGAGCGGTATAGCGTAATAAGAAGCACGAAAACGCATAATAAGCCTCCCGCAATCAACATGACGACATTAGTGCTCTTGTTCAAGTATGGTTCCTCCTATCTGCTCTGCGAAAAGCTGGTATTGGTAGGGCAGGTTATTAATCATATTCCGCTTCGTTAATGTTTCGATAATATGAAACAGCTTCGTCCAGCTTTTTTGATCATAATAGATTTCGAGTAGACCAATATAGCCATAGCTTTCCTCGGGATGCATGTCCATTGTGTGGAAAAATTGCTCCTCTGCCTCATAATATTTTCCGCTAATCATAAGCAGCTTCCCATATACATACATAAAGGTAGGTACATTTTCAAATAAATCCATAAAACGATCAAAAATCGGTGTACATTCATCGAGCAATTCTGCGATTTGCCGCGGAGAAAGGAGCTCACTTTCCAAATACCGCAGATAAAGAGATGCCAATTGAAACGCAACGTCCTGCTGCGAGGTATCCTGGTTAAACTGTCCTTGTAAATAATCGATTTGCTTTCGGTAGCGGTCATGTAAGATATTGATCGTTGTAGCGGCGTAGTGAACGGTTTCCGGGTCCTTTTGAAGCAGGGCAGCTTTGAGTAGGTTTCCCTCTTTGGAAACAGGGGAAGCCCCGACCTGCACGATGAGCTGCTTTTGGATATCGGCGTGCTCAAGTTGCATCCCCGTAGAAAAAGAAGTAAGATCCATATCTTGCTTCGCTGCTACATAAATATCTTCATAGTTTTGTACATGAAAGGATATATAATCGGAGTATTCATGAAGCCAGCTGCTATTCATTTGTTTCGGGCGTAGAAGTAAGAGAATAAGAGAGGCGAGCAGCCCGATAATCGGAAAGACGAGGGATAGAAGCCAGCCGTAGTCGAGAATTCCCTCTTTTTCCTTCATAATCCCTTTGTTCAAAAAGAGAAATAATTTTGTGACAAGGAAACAATAGATAACATAAAGTACAATCCAAATCATTCCCTCACCGCCAGTTCATCGTCAATCGCTCTAGCCACACGTTCCTTAACCTTTGGCAAATACTGCTCCTCCGTTCCCGGTAAAAGTACCATGATGACTTGCGTATTGGCGTTGTAACCAACAATATCAATGTCGCGCAGTTGCTTGCGTAATACGCTATTTACCGTAACTAACTGATGCCGCGGAATTTGCAGTTCAAAGTAGGAATATGGATATTCCAATTCCTCATACCGCTCTTTCTCTATTTCAAGCAAATGCTCAAATTCTGCTAGATAGTAAATATTCGTTCCAGGGAAGACGCGGTTCGATTGATCAGCAAGCCATAGCTCTTCTGCATAGTCAAGACGGTCCCCGAGAAGACGAAGATACCAAGTGAAGAGCTCGAATTGCTGCGAGGTAACCTTCGTAAAATCGATTTCATCTAAAAAAACAAGATATTGTATCTTTTCTTGTACCACAACGGGTCCAATTAATGTAGGGGCATACTTCGTATCAGATTTCGAGCGGTATAAAGGTTTATTTTCAGCTAGCACCTGTTTAATGACTGGAGTCGCAGTATCGGTAAAAATGGACTGCAGAAAGGTTGTATTTCCCCGCTCGGAACAAAGCTTCATTCGCAGCGATTTTTTATCGTCATCAACCGTATAGATGGCGATTTTTTGTGTGCCGAAATATTCTTTTAGTACATTCATCGCTTCATTCATGACAACCTCTGGATGGGTATGATTGAGAACCTTGAACATCGTAAACATCGTAGCCATATGATTGTTTGATTCGAGCACACGCGCCTTTAACGTGATTCTCGTTTCGTTCAGTTGTTGAATCGTGTGCTTAAACTGCTCATTTTCTTTTTGCAATTCATCATTCACCATATGTACATCCTCATAGCGTTCCTTTTGTGATGTACTAGTTAGTCCGATAACAGTACCAATCAACAACAAAAATGCCCATTGAAACCATTGTGATGCGGAAAAGAAGTAGAGGAGAAGATCGTCCCCACGGACTTTTCCGATGAGCAGACTATACAAAAATAATTCAACAAACGTAAAAAAAGCGATGTAAATCCCATACTGCACCGAAAATATTGCCATAATAAATAGAAGAGCAAAATATTCATAGGCCTGTGAGGGGAAATGGAAAAATACTGAAAGGGTAAATAGCAACAATATACTTAAAGTAGGTTCTATTAATTTGCGAACTAGATTTGTTTGACGATAATACATACATGCCTCCCCCTAACGTATGATGTGAAAATATGGTATTTTTTATTTTACCTGAATTACTCATAGCTTCTCCATTTTGTGATAAGTAAAGATTATCATCCATTCATGAACAAAATCTGAACACTACATTATTTATAAAATGGTAATTTTTATTATATTCGTAAACTTTTTACTTATAAGGAGTAAAGGTTTGGAAAAGACTATCCAACCTAATTATAAGGAGTTTTTTCGTATGTTTACAGATTTGAATCACCGAAAATACCTAAATAAAAAATATTAATTTCATTGTGATGACTTGACAAATAAAATTTATGTTATTGTATTGTAACTGTTACAGAAAAGTGAGTTCTTCAGAAATTGGAAATGATCTCTTATGCGCGAAAAGTCATAAATCGAATTAATTTTACAAATTCCGTACGTTTCCATTAGAAATTTACTTTCTTTTTGTTATACTGTTGTATGTGCAGGAATCGTATATGATAAATATGCTGAAAAAGTAGAGTTCGTATGTAACAAGAACGTTTGACAACGTTTCTTATTAATAGTAAAACAAGAACAGACAACTTCCACGTTAGGAGGAAAACGTCATCGATAATAATTCATTCAAGCGATTAGATTTTTCATTAATATTCATTGTTATTGCATTTTGCGTGCTTAGTATTATTTTCATCCATAGTAGTCAGCAGACTGGTCAATATGGAAATCAAGACTTTGCGATGAAGCAAGGGATTAACTATATTGTGGGCTTTATCTTAATGTTTGCCGTAGCACGTTTCGATTCGGATCAAATTTTAAAATTAGCTTGGCCACTCTATGGTATCGGGTTTGCCTCTATTCTATTATTAAAAGTTATGCCTAATAGCATAGCACCAACGATACTCGGAGCAAAGCGGTGGTTTAGCATTCCGTTAATCGGATCGATTCAGCCATCTGAATTTTTCAAAATTTCACTGCTTATTGTAGTTGCAAGCATTGCTATTAAGCATAATGAAATGTATTTCGAGCATACCGTTCAATCGGATTTATTGCTTATTGGCAAGATTGTACTCGTATCTTTGCCACCATCTATTTTCGTGTATATGCAGCCAGATACGGGGATGGTGTTCTTGTATCTTGGTGGGATTGTCAGCATCATCTTGCTTTCAGGTGTGAAGGCGAAATTGATGGCTTGGCTAACCGCCGTCCCGCTTGCTCTTGGCGGTTCGCTCATATTCATTTATTTGCAATATCCATATATTATTTTTCAAAAACTTATCCCGCTCTTAAAGCCGCATCAACAGGAACGGATTCTTGGCTGGCTAGCACCGTCACAATTCAGTGACCAAGGTTATCAAACGAGCCAAAGCTTACTAGCGGTTGGTAGTGGGGAGTTAATAGGCAAAGGAATCGGTAACGGAACTGTTTATATTCCGGAAAAACATACGGACTTTATCTTTGCGACTGTCGCAGAGGAAGGCGGATTCATCATCGCAAGCATCGTCATCTGTCTTTTCCTACTGCTTATTTACCGAATTATTTCCATCGCTCACAGCGCAGATACACCATTTGGCGCATACATCTGCGCTGGTTCAGCGGTCATGCTATCTTTGCAAATCTTCCAAAACATTGGCATGATTGTAGGTCTTATGCCAGTAAAAGGAATCTCCCTTCCGTTCTTAACATACGGAGGAAGCTCCTTATTTTCAAACATGATTTTAATTGGCATCTTCCTGTCGATACGGAAAAGCTACAGGAAATATATGTTCTCGGTTGACTAGAAAAAACGCCCTCGTATTATAGAGGACACTGAAAAGGGTATCACTCTCTTACATAAATAGAGAAGGATACCTTATTTCTTTTTCTAGCCAATGATGATAGACTCCTATACTCATAGATACTAGACAAGGTGTTTTGGTGACCGCTTTGAGAGAAAAAGAAGGTATGCGGTCTTCAAAGAGCTGCTTTAGTGACTGCTTTGAGAGAAAAGGAAGGTAGGCGGTAATCAAAGTCTTGTTTTGGTTACCGTATTGAGAGAAAAAGAAGGTAGCTGGTCTTCAAAGAGCTGTTTTAGTGACTGCTTTGAGAGAAAAAGAAAGTAGCCGGTCCTCAAAGCGCATCAAAGTAATCGTCTCTATAAAATGAGGGCGTATTTCTTTGTAAATATAGTAGATTCTTCTTTTTTCTCACGGATAATTCTTCCGTTTTTTAACAGAAAAACAAATAATCAAGAATTGCTTTTTACCTTCTTTCTGATAGACTGATGCTACAGACAACCACTATATAAAGGAGGAGTGTTTATGGCTGAAATTACTACTAAAGATTTGATGCGAGCGATATTGGACATGCACGACACGTTGAAGGATGTCCAGCAAGAGGTAAAAGAGTTGAGGCAAGAGGTAAAAGAGTTGAGACAAGAGGTAAATGAGTTGAGGCAAGAGCTGAAAGCTTAATCACTCTTTTTTATATAAAAAAACCTCGCAAGAGAAGCGAGGTTCCTACATAAGTTATCTACGCAATACTGCTTACCATTTTTATAAATTCTACGTCGGATAGAACCGTGATGCCATTTCGGCGAAGTAATGCTGCGGTTACACCTTCTCCTGCTTTTCTGATGTCAGTAAAACTGCCATCATGGATCATACTACTACCACAAGAAGGACTATTTTCTTTCAAAACGACACAAGCGGCTTGTTCGCGTTTGGCTACCTCTAATGCTTTTTGTGCTCCTATTATATAGCGGTTCGTTACGTCTTCACCCGATTTTGTAAGGACTGTGGCAACTCCATCTAGTACATCCGAACCAGACCCACCCACGATTTCTGCAGGCTCGCGCGGAGTAGAGAAACCACTTAGCATTTCAGGACAGACGAGAACTGCTTTTTTCTCTCTTACTAGATTTTCTATTTTGGAAACGAGATGGTGCGAACCATTATATCGACAGGCAATGCCTGCTAAACATGAACTCACGACAATCATTCTATGCATCTCCTACTATATAAGACTTGTCCTCTATTATAAAACAGATTGGGTTGTTGTGGCACAGAGATATTTTTTACAACAGTAAACCGTTTACAAGTGACAAAAAGGCGATTTGTGTTCATAAAAAATACATAAATATGACAAAAATAATACAAATATATAAAAATAGGAAACATATTGTAGTTTGATGGTATATTTTGTATAATTTGGGTGAGTATAAAATTTTTTGAAAAAGGGGATTCGAAGATGCAGACAGAGATGGTCCAAGCTCCGAGGAGAAAGCGCAAATGGATTATAATCGGAGTCACCTTACTCATCGTTCTTGTTGTAGCGATTAATATCGTAGTGGCGCAGGTGAAAAAGGGAAGCGTGCAAGCCGATTTGAAATTTGCAACCGCGACGGAACGAAGTATGAACAATATGAAACTAATTTCTGGTCGCATCATTCCAGGAAACATTGAAACGATCTATGTAGATGCAACAAAAGGGAAAGTAAAGGATACTTTTATAAAGGAAGGCGACGAGGTCAAAAAGGACCAGAAGCTCTTTTCCTACGATAGTCCAGAACTTGCTCTGCAAATTAAGCAGGCTGACCTTGATAACCAGATGAAGACTATGCGCTCGAAGCAAGCGTCAGATAAAATTGATTCGTTGAATCAGGATATCCAAAAGGCCAAGGATGCGAATGCGCCGTCCACCGTAATTCAGCCGCTAGAAGCACAAGTAGCAGATTTGGAGTCACAAATGAAAACGATCGATCTTGAAAAGCAAAAGAATGATCTGCAGCAGCAGGAATTGCAGAAAAAACAAGATGATTTAATTGTATATAGCAAAAACAACGGCATTGTGCAAAAGCTTGACCCGGATGCTTCGCAAGGGTCCGCGCAGCTTCAGCCTAAGGCGTTTATTCAAATTGCCTCTAAAGATCCATTCCAAATTCAAGGAACGTTAACGGAACTGCAAAAGTCGCAAATCCAGAAGGGACAAGCGATAACGATAACAGCGAAGGCGGTAGCGAATAAAACGTGGAAGGGCAAAATTATCGAAGTGAGCGAATATCCAACAACAGCAGATAGTGGACAATTGAGTACAACCGATACCACCCAGTCGCAAACTATATCGTATTATACCTATAAGGCTTCCCTTGAATCGCAAGACGGATTATCACCTGGCTATCACGTATCGATGCAAGTGAATATTTCGTCCCAAAAACTACTTTCAGTTCCGCGAAGCAGTATTGTAGAGGAAAATAATGAATCTTATGTATTTGTAAACGAAAACGGAAAGCTGAAAAAAACAAAGGTTACGACCGGTCTTAGTGATGGGGAATGGATGGAAGTTTCTCAAGGAGTAAAAGAAGGAGATAAGGTAGCAGAAAGTCCTTCATCCAAGCTGCAAGACGGAATGGATGTGAAGGCAAATTGATTAGCCTCAAGCACATTAATAAGACCTATAAGCAAGGAACTTTGGAAGTGCCGGTTTTGCATGATATTAATATCGACATTAACAGCGGCGAATTCGTGAGTATTATGGGGCCGTCTGGATCAGGAAAATCTACACTTATGAACATTATCGGCTGCCTTGATCGCAGAGCGGAAGGGGAATACATATTAAATGATGTAAATGTGTTAACAGCTGATGACACAGAACTTGCACTGATTCGCAACCGCTTTATCGGTTTCGTATTTCAACATTTTCATTTGTTACCGCGCTTAACAGCAGTTGAAAATGTCGAACTTACGCTTATTTACGGAGGCGTCAGTAAGAAGGAGCGACGTGAGCTAGCGCTGGAGGCGCTAGCTAAAGTTGGTCTTGCTGATCGCGTTAACTATTTGCCGAACCAGCTTTCTGGTGGACAAAAGCAGCGCGTGGCAATTGCGAGAAGTATTGCAAATCAGCCAAGCTTTATATTAGCGGACGAGCCGACCGGGGCACTTGATACAAAATCAGGTGCACAGGTCATGGATATTTTTACGCAGTTAAATAAGGAAGGAACGACCATCATCATGGTTACACACGAAGATGAGGTTGCCGCCTACTCCAAGCGCCGCATCATGCTACGCGATGGGAAAATTACGCAGGATCGGAGCGAATACAATGAGCTTACTCGATAGTATCAAAATAGCCCTGTCATCTATTCTAGCCCATAAGCTCCGCTCCGCTCTTACTATGCTTGGCATCATCATTGGCGTTGGTAGCATCATTACCGTAGTCGCAATTGGGCAAGGCGGCGAAGCGGCATTAAAGTCCCAAATTGCTGGTGGAGGAAATAATACGATTCAGCTCAATTTTAAGCCGGACACTGAGGATATTTTTGCGAATCCATTGGAGAAGCAGCCGACGTTCACGCAGGAGGATTTACTTCAGCTGAGCAAAATTCCAGAGGTCGCTTCGGTCATTACCGAAAACTCCTCCTTTGACCCAATTGAAGTCAATGATAAAAAAGTAAACGTGCAAATTTCAGGTATTACGAATGCTTATTTTACGGTGAACAAGCTCACTTTAGTGAAGGGCAGAATGTTAACTAGCAGCGATTTTTCACAAGCAAACAATGTCGTTGTGATTAACCAAAAGGCGTCTGATGATTTATATCAGAAGGAAAATCCAATTGGGAAAATTATGGAAATAAAAGGACAAACGTTTCAAATTGCCGGGGTTTATAAAACCGGCGATGATTTGTTTGGCCTCGGTCTTCCGCAAGCCATTATTCCGTTATCTATCTGGCCAGTTGTCTACGGAACCGACAATATTCAATCGGTAACGATCCAAGCAAAGGATGCATCGCAAATTGAAACGGCCGGAAAGAAAGCAGCGGACACCTTAAATGATCGCAAATCTAGTGATATAAAAGGAAAATATGAGGTGTTAAATCTCGTTGAAATTCAAAAGGGCATCTCAAAAGTAACCGGAATTATGACCGCTATTATTAGCGGAATCGCCGGTATTTCCCTTCTGGTAGGGGGGATTGGTGTTATGAATATTATGCTCGTATCGGTTACGGAGCGTACACGTGAAATCGGCATACGTAAGGCACTCGGTGCAACGAGAGGAAAAATTTTACTTCAGTTTTTAATAGAATCCATGATGCTCACCATGCTCGGCGGTGTGATTGGTATTGGACTTGGCGTAGGCGGAGCCTATATCGTATCAAGCTTTGCAAAATGGCCACCGCTTGTTTCCTGGCAAGTTGTTCTTGGCGGTGTACTCTTTAGCATGACGATCGGTATCGTCTTCGGCTTGATTCCAGCTAACAAAGCCGCAAAGCTCGACCCAATCGAAGCCTTGCGTTATGAATAGATAGGAAAAAATGAAGGAGCGTGCAAAATGGAACCTAACGTACCTATGGAAGAAGTAGTGCAAAAGCCATCTCTACTTGGAATGATCACATCACCGAGCGAACAATTTGAACGCATGAAGGGCAAAGTGAAAATCGCAGTTCCAATGATTGTACTTATCCTTTCGTCAGCCTTACTACTCGGCATTATTGCCTACTTCCAAACAAAAACGCCAGAATTTACGCAAAAGGTAACACCTGAAATAGCAGGCTATACTAGTATATTCGTAATCGTCGCAGCTGTTGTAGGCGGTATTATATCGATGCTCGTTTCCTATTTTGTAGGAGCCGCTGTCTATAAAATCATTGCCATGATCACAGGCAGCGACATTACCTACACAAAAATTTTAGCAATCACTGTATACGCAAGCGTAATCGGACTTATAGGAACACTTATTAACGTTCTGCTCATGCTTGTGATTGGCGGAACAGAAGTTTCGTACACAAGCTTAGCCCCGCTGTTCGAAAAGGGAACCGTTTTATACGCGCTAGGGAGTTCATTAAACATATTTACCATCTGGCAATACGCCATCATCGCCCTAGGATTCCAAGTAGCAGGCGAAATTCAAAAAAACAAAGCAATCACAATCGTCGTCACCCTTTTTGTATTAACTACGCTACTATCAGTTGGCATTGTATCACTTGGCTCATTAATAAGCTCAGCCATACCAAAGTAAAAATAGGCAACGGGAAACCCTCCAGCAAACGCTGGAGGGTTTTTCTTATGGGGTTTTTTTGGTGGATGGGGGATTGGATCGTATAAAGAAGAAATCGGCTTCAATTGGTCTCCAAATCCTACGAAAGAGGAGTTACCCAGTTTGAATATGCATACCAATCAAATTTTTCCGTTAAAAAATAAAATTGTAGTTTAAACGAGTGAATACTAATTGGAATTTTACATTTTACTTAGTTAAAATAGGATATTTCTAAATAGATTAAGAGATTTTCATCCATGAGAACTTTCCTTTTCTTCGGTATGGTGAAGGTACCGCGGAATAGAAGAGAAAAGGCGCGTCTTTTTTGGAAAGGGCGTTGGATGAAGCCACGTTCGTTTGAGGAAGCTGTGTTGTTATATGATCGTTTAATTAAGGGGCAAATTAAAAAATTGTATTTGTCTTACGATTTTGATGAGTTTTATCAATGTGGATTAATTGGATTGTGGAAGGCGTATACAAAGTTTGATGAGAAAAAGGGGAGCTTTGCGGCTTATGCTTTGTATACGGTACGGGGATATTTGCTCGTGCAGCTAAAGAGAGAAAGGCGCTATGTCGAGAATCACATGACTTGGGACCCGATTCTTAGCGAAATGGGAAGTGAGGAAATAAGCGAGACATTCACGCAGTATATGAACCTATTAAATAAAAAGGAACGGTACGTTATGGAGGAAAAATTGGGGCAAGCACGAAAGTTAACCGAAATCGCCCGAGACATGCACCTAACCTATGATCAAGTCCGCTACGTATACGCCCGTGCACTCGAAAAGTTACGTAAGGAGTACTTTAGAGAATGAGAATAACGGTGGGAAGCCGCGATAGAGAAGAAAAAGAAGGAGCAGGAACAAATAAAGGCGGAAAAGCCCTGTTTAACGGCGGCCCTGAAGGAAATAAAGGCGGAATTTCGGAATTTAACGGCGACCCGCCAGAATAGAGAGAAGAAAAAGAAGGAGCGGGAACAAATAAAGGCGGAATCCCCCCGTTTAACGGCGGCCCCGAAGGAAATAACGGCGAAACTTTCGAATGTAACGGCGGACCCGCCAGAATAGAGAGAAGAAAAAGAAGGAGTAGGAACAAATAAAGGCGGAATCCTCCCGTTTAACGGCGGCCTCGAAGGAAATAACGGCGGAACTTTCGAATGTAACGGCGACCCGCCAGAATAGAGAGAAGAAAAGAAGGAGCAGGAACAAATAAAGGCGGAATCCCCCCGTTTAACGGCGGTCCCAAAGGAAATAACGGCGGAACTTCCGCATGTAACGGCGGCCCCGCCAGCCGTACCAGAGTTAGAACCGGAGAGGACCAAAAGAAGAGAACGCCTACGACCAATATGAGTCGTAGGCGTTCTTCTATTAACGAAAATAAGGTAAGGGGTTGACCCCATTTGTTTTGTTTATATTCCACGGTCCTGTATGTAATTCAAAATGTAGGTGCTGACCGGTGGCGTCTCCGGTGCTTCCCATGTATCCGAGTAGTTGACCTTCGTAGACGGTGTCTCCTTCGTTTACGTAGCGGTTTCTCATGTGAGCGTATACGGTTGTGTACATTTGTCCGTTTATGGAATGGGTAAGAAAGACGACGTTTCCATAGCTGGTTGAGTAATAAGATCTGTTTACGGTTCCTGCTGCGGATGCATGTATTTGGACTGTTCCGGGCGTTGCAATATCAATGCCGTGGTGGAATCCGCCTGCTCTTGGTCCGTACCCACTTGTGATGGCTCCAGTGGTAGGAAAGCGAAAAATTGGTGATGGGGCAGCCTTGGCCGTGCTCCCAATAGGGGCTAGATAGGTTTTGCTGACATAACCGGTTTGATTGTTATAGGTTATTTTGCACCATCCATTGTTTTCAGATTCGACTTGAATGGTATCATCTTGCTGTAAACGGCCTAATATTGAGAAAGTAGTTCCTTCACCGCTTCGAACACGGAGTATATCTGCCGTTACCTGGTAGTTCGTATTGGATACTGTAATATATCGTTTGTTTACGTAGGCAGTTTGGTTGTTGTAGGAAATGGCGTACCAATTTCCGTTTTCTCCGGTTATCGTTACGTTACTTTGTCTTTGTAGTACATCCAAAATGGTGAAATTGGTGCTAGGACCTGTTCTTACATTTAGAAAGTCTACATTTACAGATCCATTAGTGTTACCACTAGCATGAACTTCCTCTGTAATGACAGGTAAACTTGCTAGTGCAATTGTAGAAGCTAAAATTGTTCGTGTGTCCAAAAACGTTCCCCCTAGTGTGAAAATTGCTAGTTTGATTGCTAGTATGTTAGTTAGTAGTAGCATAAAGCTAGTCAAATATATAACAAGATTGTATGAAAATACAAAAAAAGTGACTCGATGGATTGAGCCACTTCTCTACGTTTATGCCCTTCCTACTATTTTAAAATGATTTAAAATGTGGGCAGCTTTAAAGATCTGTTGTCTTGTTTTATAGATGCTTTCGTTCAGAAGGAGTTCATCGTTGTTATGGAATTGCAGGAGTGTTTGCTTGCCTTGACGTTTCATATCTTTTATATGTGCGTAGAAGTACCAGATGCAGTCCCACTTTTGTGAGGAACTAGAAGGGATGGCACATATGCCTTGCTCAAAACAGATGGGGACGGGAATATTATGCTTAAATGAAAGAAGTGTTTTGATTGCTTCCCGCTTTCCTTGAAAGCTAGTCCCTGTACGAAGACAAGCTTCATTTAGTAATTCCGTGCACGTTAAGGTGGAATAGAATATCCCACTTGTATCCCAAATCTTTGTTTTGTAATGGGAATGTGCGAAATGCTGCAACGCCATTGTATTTCCGGTAATGAAATGCTGGTTCACACTTCGTCCTCCTTTTAGCTTGGTTAATACCATTTTAAATGGGAAATATTCACTGTATATTAAAGGGATATGAATTTATTGGATATATTTGTAAATCTTTGTTTGAAAAGTAATATTTTATATAAAATTTGACGATTTTATGACAATAAATTAGTTGTATTTCCTAAATATTCTAGTATAATTAAAATATATTTAAATTCTATTATTTTACTATTTGGTTCTTTAAAAAGAACAGATGAGGATAAAGTTTTAACAGTATAAAAAAACCATAGTTTCAAGAATTGATTACTTTTGTATATTATTTCAAACATTGCTATTATAAATATGTAACGAAGGGAGAGGAGTGAATATGGTGAATGATAAGAAAAAACAAATGCTGTTTAATGTTATTGCAGCTGTAATTGTGGTTGCTGCAGTGATTGCTATTGTATTAGGAAACACGTATTTTAAACAAAAAGTACATTCAGATACAGTTAATGCTGCTCCTAGTTCAGTTCAGACACAATTGGTAATGTAAAGTAGGAAGTATTGCATGCTATGACATTATGAAATAGGTAGAAAAGTTGCAATGCCACTGAAGGATACGCTTGTTTTTGGTGATTTTGTAAGTAATGAGTAAACGACATTTTTTGCAGAATCCATTGACTCATGTGATATTCTTTCCTACCATAAAGATAATAGACTATGGGGGTGGATTTCTGGGTGAAGGATTTTCTACAAAAGAATGGGAAGATTGCTTTTTTTCTGATGCTTATTCGCATATATCTAGGTATTACTTGGATGCTACAGGGATCAGGAAAGATATCTAGTAAAACGTTTGATGCAACTGTATTTTTGAAGGGTGCCGTAGAGAAAGCGAAACTTACGGGTATGGATGCTGCGGTGCAAAATTGGTGGGCTTTTTTTGTAAAAACGTTCTTTTTACCGAACGTTGACGTGATTAACTACCTCGTTCCGGTTTCGGAATTATTTGTTGGGATTGCTTTAATCAGTGGCACGTTTACACGCCGTGCTTTGTATATTGCCCTTACTTTTAATTTTATGTATTTATTATCTGGATCTCTTATGATCAATCCACAAATGATTTTATTCTCTCTGTTTCTATTAAAAACCCGAGAGAATGCTGGTAGAATCGGCATCGACGGTTGGATTATTGGGAACGTCAAAAGAAGAATTCATAATTCCAATTCGATGTAAGCAGTTGCGCGTGGGCAGCTGCTTGTTTTATTTTTGGGGCTTCTTTCATATGTTTATTTTATAGGAAACATAGGAAGGGGTAGCTTATGATACGCAAATTGTTGTTCATCGCTTTGTTTCTAGCGGTTGTCTTTTATTTCGGAAGTAGCAATCCAACGCAAGAGAAATATGTTGCATGGGCTTCCCAGCAATTTGTGCAAAATAGCTCCTTTCATCAGTCGCTTGAAAAAACGGCTACAGAGGATCCAAGCAGTGTATGGGGCGAGCTGGCAAAGATGGGCAAGCAGCTCACGGAAAAGGTTGTACAACCGCAGATTGGTCATTTGCTTGCTATGTACACGACAAGAACGGATTATGCACTCTGGTCTGTATTCACTACTGAATACACCATTGCTGGAAAAACGTATACGTACGTCACACTCGGAATCGCGAATCAGTTCTTTCTGTTGTCTGCGCCGAAATGAAAAAAAGGAGCTGCCGAGGCAGCTCCTTTTCTATTAGGCTAGAATATTGACATCGTTAACCGTGCGTTCGATTAGACGTGCACCTTTCTTACGGGCATTCGTGCCAAGGTGGCGGAATACATCAGATGTTAAAATGGTATCCATTACTGCATTTACTTTTACCTTATCAACAGGCGTGGTTGGTTGATCGACTGTGAATGTTACGACTTTCCCGTCTTCTTTTAAAAATTGCAGTTCGAGAACGATCATGCGATTTCACCTCCTTTTCGTAGCTAAATCTCTTTTTACAGCTGGATTACATCTGCTGTACTAATTGTTTGTACGCCATCAAGTGGAAAACCTTGAAGTGATGCTAACGCCGTTGCAACTGTAAGCACCTTATCTGCCGGAGCGTCAACCTTCACGAACCGATACACCTTGTTCTTCATGATTGCCTTTCCGCTTGTGCTCGTTCCCGCATTTAATACTAAACGTACACTCGTATCTGAAACCGCTGCTTGTGCTGCCATTTGTATCACCTCCCTTCACTTAATAAATAAAGGGGAGGGAGGAAAAAGTGGGGAAGAAGAAGTAAAATTATTCGAATTATTCAAATTTTTATGCTATGATACATTCAAAATAAACCTATATGAAAAGAGGGTATACAATGAGTGTGAATCTTGTTCAAGAGTTATCTGCAGAAGTGAAGGAAAATCGTAAGTCTGTCAATGAGGTAAGTCCGCTGTTTTTAAATCGATGGTCCCCGCGTTCCTTTGCAGATCGTCCGGTTTCGGATGCTGATGTAAGCCGTGTGCTAGAGGCGGCGCACTGGGCAGCTTCTTCTTTTAATGATCAGCCGTGGCGATTTATCGTGGCAAAGTCAGAGGAAGACTTGAAGACGTTCCGTGAATTTTTAAATCCATTTAACTTGGCATGGGCTGACAAGGCTCCGGTGCTTTTGCTAATTGCATCTGATACGCTTCGTGAAAATGGCGATCCGAATCGTGCACATGCCTTTGATGCAGGGGCTGCCTGGGCAAATCTTGCGCTGCAAGCAACTATTCTTGGACTCAGCACCCACGCTATCGGCGGATTTGACCGGGAGCAAGCGCGTACAGCAACGAATTTGCCAGAATCGTACGAAGTTCATGCCGTCATTGCGATCGGATACCGCGGCGACAAAGAAGCCCTCGATGAACGACTACAAGAAAGAGAAGAGCCGAACACGAGAAAACCGCTAGAAGATGTTGTGTTTTACGGGAAAGTGGAGAAATAAGAAATAAGAGGTAGAAAGGAGCCTTCGCTTGTAACAAGCGGGGGCTTTTTTGCGGGCGAAGACGTGAGGATTGGAGACCGACTGAATATAGAGGGAAAGCTGAAACAGATATGATCCGAACGCCGGGGTTCGACTGAAAAAAGAGTAATCCCAAAACAGGTATGATCCGAACTACCAAATATATGATCCAAAACCAAAGGAATATGATCGGAAATCGTGAGGATATGATCCAAACGATGAAGGCCGACGACTACTGCTACCACCCAACTCTAACCAAAAAAAGAGCGCTGCCCCGCAGCACTCTTCCTAAACATCAACCTACCCCAAGCAAGTCCTTCAACTCATCTGTTGTAAGTTCGGTTATCCAGTTATCACTTGTGATAATTGCATCATTCAGCGATTGTTTTTTTTCTAGCATTTCGTCAATTTTTTCTTCCAAGGTTCCGCTTGATATGAGTTTGTGCACGTGTACGAATCGTTTTTGGCCGATTCGGTATGCGCGGTCGGTTGCTTGGTTTTCGACGGCTGGGTTCCACCAACGGTCATAGTGGATGACGTGGTTGGCGGCGGTTAGGTTGAGGCCGGTGCCGCCAGCTTTTAACGATAATATAAAGGTGCTATATTCTCCGCTTTGGAAGCCGTTGATCATTTTGTCGCGGTCGGCTTTGCGGATGCTTCCGTTTAGGAATAGCACCGGTTTTCCGGTTTTAGCTTCTAGTAGCTGCTTTAACATATTTCCCATGCGGATGTACTGGGTAAAGATGAGGCAGCTTTCACCCTGTTCATGGATGGTGTCAATTAGCTCCAACAGTTTTTGCATTTTCATGGAGCGCTCGATTAAGTGCTTAGGTTGCTCTTCTTTTAAGTACAAAGCTGGATGATTACAGATTTGCTTTAGTTTGTTTAGCATGAGTAAAATAAAGCCGCGCCGTTCGATGCCGGATAGATGTTTTACATTTGTTAAAGTATCCTGCACCATTTGCTCATAAAGTGCTGCTTGCTCGGTAGTGAGTGCGCAGTATTCTTTTTGTTCTTGTTTGTCAGGCAGATTGAGTGCGACATCTGGGTCCTGCTTCGTTCGGCGAAGAAGGAACGGGGAGATGAGGCGCTTTAGCTGCTGAATTTTTGCTTCGTCGCGGTCTTTTTCAATCGGTGCGACGAAACGACTTTGAAATGTAGATAGGCTGCCGAGATAGCCGCGATTTAAAAAGTCGAAAATGGCCCATAGCTCAGAAAGACGGTTTTCCATTGGTGTTCCGGTTAAGGCAACCTTGTGCCATGCATCCAATTTACGAACTGCCCGCGATTGCTTCGTTTGTGAGTTCTTTATGTTTTGGGCTTCGTCGATGATTACACTGCTCCATTTGTAAGAAGAAAGCTCTTCGCTATCTAAATTAGCAAGGGCATAGGACGTTAGGATGACGTCTTGACCGGTAAGTGATGGGAGAAAGTGTTCCCCGCGATCTCGGTTTGCGCCGTAATATAGACCGATGGATAAATCGGGTGCAAATCGTTCGAATTCTTTCTGCCAGTTGCCAAGTACAGATGTCGGCGCAATGACGAGTGCAGGTCCTTTTGCTAAGCCATGCTCTTTAATGTAGAGCAGGTAAGCGATGGTTGTTAATGTTTTTCCAAGTCCCATATCATCGGCGAGAAGTGCGCCAAAGCCAAGGTCACGTAGATAGAGAAGCCATTCGATGCCGACATGCTGATAAGGACGCAGTTCTGCATGTAAATTTTCAGGAATGCTACGAGATGGAATGTTTCCAACCTCTGTTAGGCGGGAGAGAACATTTTCATAATAGGCATCTAGTTCGATTTCAATTTCAGAAAACGGATTTTCGTCCTCATTGACTTGCTGCGACTCCGTACCGCGCAGGAGTTCTTGCTGCAGCAAATCTTTCATCTCTAAGCCGCGTCGCTCTGCTTTATTCATGAGCTTCTTCATTCGTTCGATAAATTCTGGATCGAGCTTAATCCACTGCCCATTTATATTGAGTAGATGGCGGTTTTGCTGCATAAGGGAACGAAATTCATCTTCAGAAAATTCGGCACCCTCTGTAGAAATACGCCAGTCGAATTCGACAATTGTATTCATGCCGAAGAAGGATTCCCCGTTACTTTTACTGTCTGCTTTTACTTTGGCGCGAAGAGAAAACTTCGTTGCTTTTAGCTGCTGCCACCAAGAAGGAAGGAGAATGTCGACCCCTGCAGCTAACAGCTCATTACTTGCTTCAGTAAGAAATTTCCACGCCTCGGATTCATATAATTCATGCCGAAGATCTCCTTCTTCGATAAGCCACGGCACAAGTTTTTCCCATCCATTGTACGTTTGGATAATGTTATCATAGTAGTTCTTCCACCGTTTTGGTAATGAGGCTTCGTCCGTGAAGACATACGTTTTTTGCCCGCGCTTTGGCTGCAGGATTGTCTCTAGCTTCCATAATTCGAATTCTTCCTGCGGTTCTAGTAGACGAAGTCCGATTGTGAAAGGTAAGTCATCTTCTAAATAACCGATTTTCGTTAGCCAATCTGCTTCATTTACCGCGATTGTAAGCAGCTTCTTTGCAAAGTATGGATGCTCAAATAAGCGTGCTGCCCGTTCCCATTCCTCATTTTGCGGTTCTTCGGATTGTAACGTTTCATTGATTGCTTGGGAAAAAAGAAGGGATAGCATAGGCTCAAGCTTTCCGGCTTGATGGGATGTCCAGGCTACTTCGTCGTTCCATCTGTCCATATCCGGGATAAAGCTGCTTTCTGTAAAATCGGTCCATAGCACTTGTGCTTGCTCATGGATGCGAGTAAGTTCTGGATCATAGGTAATTAGGGAAAAGGAGTTATGCGGCATTGTCGCGACGAACTCGAGCGCTTGCTTAGACGTAAGGAAAAACCCGTTTTTTCGGTCGTGATGGATTTCCTTTACGAATGTACCGAAGAAGGTTGTTGAATGCCATGTGAATGCATCATGCTGCCATATATAGGGTTCGATGATTTTCTTGTTGTCATTTTCTCCCCATAGGAACCAACCCTCAGGTAGTTGCTCGAGCCGAAGAGTAATATTATCTGTCATCATCGATTAACTTTCCTTTCCGTAATTCTTCTTGAAATGCACGCAGGCGGGAGAAGGTTTTGGATAACACCGTAATGTATGCATTCCATTCTGCCTGCCGCTTCAATTTTTTATAAAGAATGCGAAGGCGTTTTAAATACCGGACAGCGATGCGGTACGACTGTCTATTTTTTTGTTGTACGGTTTGCATGACCGCATGATGATAGAGAGGAAGCACAGCATCCTGCTCCTCTTTTTCGATTTCCTTTAATGTACCCCGCAAGGATTCAATCGTTTCATAGCCCATGAACATTTGGAGTTCCGTCCACGTACGGTACTGTTTTTTTTCTAGTAAATATTGATCGTATTCATAGAAACTATAGGGAAGAAGATCCTGGATCACCATTTCATAACCGGGCTCTTCATTGGTTTCTTCGGCAAATTGCGAATAGGTGGAAAGGTAGAAACGAACTAAATCTCGTTTTTTGTACACGTTTTCTTCTTTTTCTAAATAAATCTTCAGCTTTTGATAAGTAAAGGAAAGCCAATGTTTCACGCGATCCCATTCTAGCTTGGCGCAAACTTCATCTAACCAGTAGAAATATAATTCTACAAGTAGATAGGATTGCGAATCAAGTTGCTGCATAGCTACTTCATCTTGTCTTTGTAAAAAAGCAAGATGTGCATACGCTAACGTTTGTAAAAGCTGGTCTGGTTTCGTTGCAATGCGTGCTCGCTCTTCCTCTATCCATAAATCCCGGCGAAGCAATTCGTCCCAAATTTCACGATACAAAAAGAATCGTTCCTGTATGTAATCGGTGTAGGAAAAAAATAATGTATGAACGATTTGCCCAGTTGCAGTAAATATTTCATCGTATGCAAGTGGAATGGAATCACTCGCTAGTTTATGAATAATCATCGTGGCTTCCTCTACGAAACGCTGGGCAATCGAGGCTGGTTTATAGTATGAATGGATATGTTTGTTTTCAAAATCCTCCGCAATTTCAAGTAAGCGCTCAAAACAAAACAGAGCTGCATGTAATTCAAATAGTTCACGCAAAACAGCTACGCGCGGTGCCTTGCGCGTTAGTTTCATGTATAAATCTTCAAATAGGTTAATAAGAAGATATGATTGTCGAAATGGATATCGATTCTGCTCTGCAAGAAAAGAATCGAAGTCTCTTTGAAAATACGTATGCCAGCTGCTCGGATCCTTTTCCTCGTAAATAGAAGATTGCAGGAGCTGCTTTGCTGTTTTTAATTTAGGTAAAGTCGGCTTGTTCTTTTCCTTAAACCGCTTCATCACTTCTCCAACAAGACCAAAGCTTGCTGCTGTGTAAAATAAAACAGCAATCTCATGCTCACAATATCCATCTTGAAAGCAAGTGCAAACACTTCCATCAACGTTTGAAATGGGCAGTTCAACCGAACAAACGGTACCCTCACTGGACACGGTTCCCTTTAGCACATCATCTTCCAAGTACACATTATACACAAGACCCTGCCGATATAAATGTAACCCACTCGCCATCATCAACCGATCTGCCTCAGACGCTGGATCCATTCTTTCGATAATACGATCCACAATCTCCAGCACATCATCTTTACCAATTGAATCCTGTAACATAAAACTCCTCCATCGTCATTCCGCACTTTCATCTACTGTTGAGAATGAAAGAAATCCTTATCTTATCATTATAACCGAATTTACAAAGGAGTAGAAAAAAACGATGTAGATTTTTGGAAAGCCACTGAAAAAGTACTATGGTTTCAGTGGTCACATTCATGAGTTAGGAGGGGGACGATTTAGTAGGATTCGTGCCCGCCAGAGTGAAAAAAACTCTCTGACGGTAATGAACGGGAATCTCTTGTATTAAATTTTGTCGCTTAGTAAATGTAGGCAATAGTCCAAGTCTGCTTCTAAGTGTTGTTTCATAAGAAGTTCCGCAGATGCACCGTCTCTTGCTTTAATCGCTTCATATATTTTTTCATGTTCATCTATTAAAAAAGGTCGGTTGTAATACACAACGGTATGTCTAAATAAATATATGATGGATTGCATACGATCAATCATATTAATCATGACCGGATTATTACTTGCGTTTACAATGATGGCGTGAAAGTCTTCGTTCGCTTTCATAATTTCTTCAAGCGTTCCTTTTCTTCCGATTTCCACACATTCTTCAAGAGATTTCAATGCTGCTTCGTTAAGGTACATAGCAGCACATTTTGCTGAAAACCCTTCCAATAATATGCGAACTTGAAACATATTTCGCAAATCTTTTTCAGTTGGGCTTACTACCCTTTTATTTGAAATGAGCCCCTCTTGTTCTAATCTTCGAATCGATTCTCGGATTGGCGTTCGACTCACACCAAGTTCTGCTGCGAGTTTTTCCTCTACAATTTTGGTTCCATGTTCAATCTTACCATGTAGGATCATATCTCGAATCGTTTCATAGGATTGCTTATAAGCGAGACTTGTTTTTTCTATATTGTGTGACATATGATTCACCTCATTCTTGCTTTCTCTCACCTAAATTATATAGACAATACCAGTTTTATTCAAAGGTATTAGGCTGTTCAATCAACGTTTATTACGAAAAATAAAAATCTTTGTATACAAATTAATATAAATTGTATACAACATTTAACTTTATGTGTACAATATAGACATACTAAACAAGCAAGAGTGTGATTAAAGTAGCGTGTTTTGTAAGCGCTTGATTTATTGAAACTTACTACATGTAGAATTGGAGGAAATCATTTTGAATAAGAAAATTGGATTTATAGGGTTAGGGATTATGGGACGACCTATGTCATTAAATTTACTTAAGGCGGGCTACGATGTAACCGTTTACGATTTGAATAAAGAAGCAGTCGAAAATCTCGTTCAAGCAGGAGCTGCTGCGGCCAACTCTCCAAAAGAAGTAGGGGAGATGAGTGATTTCATTATTACGATGCTTCCGGCCTCTAAGCATGTACAGGAAGTTGTTTTAGGTGAAAACGGAGTGATACGCGGCGCCAAAGAAGGAACAGTCATTATCGATATGAGTTCGATTACTCCTGTTGTTTCGAAGCAAATTGCGAGTGAGGTTGCAAAAAAAGGTGTGGAAATGCTAGATGCGCCGGTGAGCGGCGGTCAGCCGAAGGCAATCGATGGTACGCTTGCTATTATGGTTGGTGGCAAGAAGGAAGTGTTTGAAAGTTCCCTACCTTTGCTTCACAGCATGGGAAAAGATGTTACCTTAGTAGGGGAAAATGGATGCGGCACAACTGCAAAATTAGCCAATCAAATTATCGTAAATTTAAATATTGCAGCGATGTCGGAAGCACTTGTACTTGCGGCAAAGGCTGGAATTGATATTGAAAAGATGTACCACGCAATCAGAGGAGGACTTGCAGGAAGCACGGTGCTCGATGCAAAGGTTCCGTTAATTCTGGATCGAAACTTCGTAGCAGGCGGCAGAATTGATATTAATCTGAAAGATATTACAAATGTGATGGAAACCGCACATGAAATGGATGTTCCGCTTCCACTCAGCAGTCAGCTTTTAGAAATCCTCCATGCCTTGAAGGTGGATGGAAAAGCGACGGATGACCATGGCGGTATCGTACAATATTATGAAAAACTTGCACATGTGGAAGTGGGGAGAGCATAAATGATGAGTACCCTTTCGCATCATGAAAAGAGAGTAGCAAAGGATGTTTTTAGTAGCATACCAGCAGTAGATATAGATCTTGTAAATAAAATGTATGAAAAAGAATTACTAGATTTAGATAAAAAAATTATCGTGCTCGATGACGATCCAACGGGTGTACAAACCATTCATGACATATCCGTCTATACAGACTGGTCGGTGGATAGTATTGAAAAGGGATTTCTCGAAAGCAATGCGATGTTTTTCATCCTTACGAATTCTAGAGGATTTACTGCAGCTGAAACAGAGAAGGTTCATAGAGAAATTGCTGCTACTATTTTAGAAGTTTCTAGTAAAGTAAAGAAAGACTTTATTATCATTAGCCGCGGCGATTCGACGTTAAGAGGTCATTATCCACTGGAAACAAGCGTCATCAAGGAAACGATCGAATCAAAATCAGATTATACGTTTGATGGAGAAGTTTTGCTACCGTTCTTTAAAGAAGGCGGCCGCTTTACGATTGATAATATCCACTATGTTCAGTACGGGGATGATTTGGTACCAGCTGGCGAAACGGAATTTGCAAAGGATCGAACATTTGGTTATACAAAATCGCATTTAGGTGAATGGATTGAGGAAAAATCAAATGGCGAATTTACGGCTGAACATACAACTTACATATCTCTAGAAAGTATTCGAGCGTTGGATATAGAAGCCATTACGAAGCAATTCCTTGCGGTGCACGATTTTAATAAAGTAGTAGTGAACGCAGTCGATTATGTGGATGTTAAAATTGTTACGATTGCTCTCATACGCGCCATCAAAGCAGGGAAACACTTTCTATATAGAAGTGCGGCGGCTTTAACGAAAGTACTTGGCGGTGTGAGCGACAAGGCATTATTAACGAGAGCTGAACTTATAAAAGAAGAAACCAATCATGGGGGACTTATCATAGTTGGCTCGCATGTAAAGAAGACTACTGAACAGCTCGAGGAGTTGAAAGCATGCAATTTCATTGAGTTTATTGAATTCAACTGTCATCTTGTCCTGCAGCCTGACCAGTTTCAAAATGAGATCAATAGAGTCGTAGAGACATGTGAACAGCTCATTGGCTCAGGCAAAACGGTAGCCGTTTATACAAAAAGAGAACGACTGGACCTAGGTGAAAATAAAAAGGAAGAAGAGCTTCTTCTTTCTGTGCAAATATCAGATGCAGTAACAAGTATTGTGCAAAGAATCAAAACAAGACCAAACTATATTGTAGCAAAAGGTGGCATTACATCAAGTGATGTCGGAACAAAAGGTTTGAAGGTACAACGGGCAACGGTTGCGGGCCAAATTAAGCCAGGCATCCCGGTATGGATAACGGGGGCGGAAAGTAAGTTTCCAGGCATCGCGTATGTTATCTTTCCAGGGAATGTCGGAACAAAGGATACATTAAGAGAAACAGTTGAATTGTTAAATAACTAAAAAACAAGGGTAGGATATAGTGATGGCTGTCTATATCCTACACCTTACTAAAATTTTATTGGGAAGAGGGACAGTATGCCAATATTTATTATTTGTGTAGGGATAGTATTGCTATTAGGGTTAATGATTGTTTTTAAAGTAAACGCTTTCATATCATTAATTATAGTTTCGTTAGCCGTTGCGATTATGGAAGGAATGACTCCTGTAGCAGCAATAGCCTCTGTGAAAGCAGGTTTAGGCGGAACGCTAGGAAGTTTAGCGCTTGTGCTAGGCTTTGGTGCGATGCTAGGAAAACTCATGGAAGATTCAGGAGGAGCGCAACGAATTGCTACCACACTGATTGCTACATTTGGAAAGAAACAAATCCAGACAGCAGCTGTTTTATCAGGCTTTATCGTAGGAATTGCACTATTCTATGAAACAGGCTTCATTGTATTAATCCCATTAGTATTTACCATTGCAACGGCAGCTGAACTACCTGTACTTTATATTGGCATGCCTGTCGTCGCAGCTTTGATTACGGCCCACGGATTTTTACCACCACATCCAGGTCCGACAGCGATTGCTGGAATCTTTCATGCGAACATAGGTAAAACATTACTATATGGCATTCCGCTTGCAGTGCCGGCAGTTATCTTAGCAGGTCCAGTTTATTCAAGATTCTTCAAAAAAGAAGAGTTGGAATGTAATATTCCGAAAGAACTCTTTAACCCGAAACAGTTCACAGAGGAAGAAATGCCGAGCTTTGGAATTAGCTTATTTACCGCAATCTTCCCAGTCATTTTGATGTCAATCCAAGCCTTTATTGAAATCTTTATACCGAAATCACCGTTACTACCTTTTGTTAATTTCGTAGGTGACCCTGCTGTTGCATTGCTCATCTCCATTATTATTGCGATCTTTACGTTTGGAATTAACCGAGGTAAGAAGATGCAAGACGTAATGAAATCCGTTTCCACCTCTGTTGCATCCATTGGGATGATCTTACTAATCATTGCAGGCGGCGGAGCGTTCAAACAAGTGTTAATTGACAGCGGAGTAGGGAAATACATTGCGAGTATGATGCATGGCAGCAGTTTATCACCGCTCCTATTGGCATGGTGCATTGCAGCTGTTTTGCGTATCGCACTAGGTTCAGCTACGGTAGCTGGTATGACAGCAGCCGGAATAGTAGCACCGCTTATCGGAGCAACTCATGTAAGCCCTGAACTTATGGTCTTAGCAATCGGTGCAGGAAGCTTAACATTCTCACACGTAAATGATGCAGGATTTTGGATCTACAAAGAATATTTCAATCTATCCATTGGGAAAACAATTAAAACGTGGTCTGTTATGGTTACCATAATTTCTTTGGTGGGACTAGCTGGCGTATTATTGTTAAACATGATTATAAAGTAATAGAAAATGAGAAAGCTATGATCAGCGAAACAACTGGTCATAGCTTTCTTTTGTATAACTAAAATAATAACTTATTAGCTTTATTTAACGGCTTTTTCGATTCATTTCCTTCAATCCCGAATATATTTCCGATGTATTTGACATACTCGTCAAATACAATGTGGCGGCCGTTTTTACTTTGCCACCAAGAATGAGGATCAAAACCAGGTGTGTCTACTGCAACATACGTGAAGGAAATGCCGGTACCTTGATACACTTTGTTAAAATTCATTTTTGTTCTTCTTGTATGAAAATTCGATGTTACAACGATAGCAGATTTCAAATGGTGTTTTGTCATAATTTCTTTTGTATAGAGAGCATTTTTATATGTACTATCTGCATTTGTTTCGAAAAATACGGAACGTTTTGGTACGTTTCTTGCGATGATATAAGCGTCCATATTATCTTCGTTTGCATTGGATAAAATTAAATACGGTGCATACTGTTGCTTATATAATTCAATTCCTTTTTGAATCCGATTTTCTCCGCCACTAAGCACGATAATGGCATCTGCCTTTTGCGGAGCTTCGTTTATTACTAAAAATGGTCCTATTACATAGCCGATTCCATATATTATAGTAAAAAGAATGAAGAGAACCATTACCCACACTACTTTTACATTCTGTAAAACACGCACCGTATCACCCCTATAGAGAGATTTTACTATATGTTAGGTAATAGTGGCTTGCATATTAGAAAGAATTAACAAAATAAAAACAACAATGTGTGAAAGATAAAGACTTGCTTTTTAAGTCAGTTAGTAAAACGCGATGAGAAAAAAACAATCGTACTATTTACGATTGTTTTTTTCTGGATTAACTTAAGTTATAAGCTTCAACTTGCTTGCAAATCTCATCAGCTGTATAACCGCTTGCTTCAATTACGGGGCCTTTTATAGAAGTGCTGCTAATACCCATTACATTTTGATGTTGCCCGGTAACTATGCAACAATCACAGCCTTGTATGTCATGTTCCGAACGTAATGGTATGACATCATATCCTTTTTCTTGTAACACTTGTTGTACATCACTTAGGGATTGTTCTACTCCAATACGTGCCATTTTCTCACCTCCTACCATCAGTAATGTGCATCATTTGTAAGAAAATATGCAAAGTAAATGGAGTAGATGTAGAATTGTTGATTTTGAATAAAGTCTGGTCGTTTACAAAAAATACTGTACATACGGATCAGACAAAATGGCATCAATTAGAGGGCTGGTTTTATTTTCGTAACGATAATCGGTATCTTTTAAAAATGGCTTTTGTGCACCTTTGATAGAGCCATATTGCTTAATTTCATAACGTTTGTTTTCTCCCTCTATTTGTATAACGAGCTTATAGCGAGTATCGTCGCCACGCAGGGAGAAGTCGATGGAGATGGCTGTATGTATGATTCCGTTCTCTTCATACGAGTGCTTGCGCGGAGTTCCAACCCAGTCTGGTTTGATATCATCGACATGCATGGTAGTATAGCTCCTTTTTCTATCTATTATATACAAAACGAGCAATCCCCCACAAATAAGAAGGATTGCTCGTTCGGCTATTGTAATATACGTACGGTTACTGTTTTGCGGCCCCATTGATTTGCTTGGTTAATAGAAGGCATTAATACATCAATTCGATTGCCTTTAATCTTGCCACCTGTGTCGCCGGCAATGGCTTCTCCGTAACCTTCCACCCATACTTTCGTTCCGAGTGGAATGACTTTTGGATCGACAGCAATCAACTTCATGCTTGGATTTTTTGTAATATCATATCCCGCTGCGGTTAGATCGCTATTGCCTGCTTCACTTGCACAATAAGCAGTTGCAACAACTTGCAATTCTGTAGCAGCCTTTACTTCTGGCTGTGCTTGAATGGTTCTTTTTTCATTTCCACTTGCTCGTTGTAGGGTTTGCATCGGTTGTTCATAGGTGAATGTATTTTTAATCGGAGCATGGATGCCCGTTGCTTGTTGGATTGTTAATCCGTCTGTATTTACCAAAGTTGATGCATTGGCAGAAGCTGAAAATAACCCGATTCCAAATATAGCTCCTGTTATAATCGTAAGTAATTTTTTCATATACATACCTCCTTGTAACGTGCTACGTGCCAATGATAGCAGAATACGAACTCCCATCGGTCGTTATCATACAATTAAAACAGAAATGTAATCTGGTGTAATTTCTTGTAATAAGTAACAAATTGAGAAATATCATGTGAGCGCAGCCCTATCATAGGCTAATCTGCTCCATTAGAAGATGCAGATGATGTCTATTTCCGGAGAAATAATAGGAATGATGTAATATACCTGTCTTTTTTGTCATGAATACGATTTGCAAGAGGAGTTCAATCAAATCTATGAAGAAATCGTTACAAATCTAGTAATTTTTCGTGAAATAGAGGTTGTCTTCATTGCTAATATACGATATAATTAATTTTGGAAGCGGTTACACATTGACTCGTCTTATATAGGAGTGGGAACACATCTATGAAAAGATACGAACGAAAATGGAAACATATTTGTTTGAAGCGTCAAGCTACTGTGCACCGCGAGCATGCATCAATTGATTTACAAAAAGCTGAGAAGACGGAAATCGAACGGAAGAAGTCTTCTGCTGCTTATAGAGAATGATACATCGGTCGTAGATTGGTTGGGGAGCCAATTCGAAGGACATGAACGTGAGAAACTAATGGGGTATGTTTTATATATGAAGAAAAGCAGAGATTGGGGAATCTCTGCTTTTTTCATTTTTCAAAAAGAATCTGGAAGCACTGCAAGGTAGAACCCTAATTAGCAGAAATATCAAACAAATAGTATAATAATAAGATTAAAAATTCCTATTATTTAAAGGTATGTAAAATTAAGATGTGGGAGGTTTTCTTGTGAGCAGGAGTTTTCTTATTTTGCATGGTCTTGGCGGAAGTGGTCCTGACCATTGGCAAACATGGCTTAATCATGAACTAATAAAATATGGTGAGAAGGTCTATTATCCCGACTTCCCGGAACCAGATCATCCTATGAAAAACGATTGGCTAGAGCGCCTCTCCATGATTCTTTCGGAAATTCCAGAAGATGATGAATTGATAGTGGTTGCCCACAGCTTAGGTTGCATTTTATGGTTGCATTATGCAACATCGTCTCCTAAAAGAAAGGGGAAAAAAGCAATACTTGTAAGTCCTCCTTCCCTACATACAGATTTTGAAGCAGTGAACACCTTTTTTCCACTGCCTGCTAGATTATCTGATATCACAAACGGGGCAGAAAAAACAGTTATCATTCAATCATCCAACGATCCTTACTGCTGCATAGAGGATACAATATATTATCAAAATTTAGGGATTCCACATATCACTCTACCTAAAATGGGACATATCAATACAGAGTCAGGTCAAGGACCTTGGCAGTTGATACTAGATTTGAGTTTAAAAGAATCAATTGCTCTAATCTAGGTAACCAAATTATGAAGTACAAAAGAGAGGATATCTATTGTTTGAGCCCTGGTCAAGTAGGTTCGGATCGTATCAGTATGGTTTTGGATCATATCCGAGGGGATTCGGATCATAAAGTATGGGAGTTGGATCGTATTTCATGGGGAACAGCTTGTTTGAGCTATGGTCAAGTAGGTTCGGATCGTATCGGCATGATTTTGGATCATATCCGGGGGGATTCGGATCATATTTCATACGGAACAGCTTGAAAAAACAAAAGAAGCTAACTATCCATGAATAGATAGTTAGCTTCTTTTTTTCATTCTTTAATACGGCTTTGAATAACCAAGGAAGTGGGCACTCCAGTATGAGTTATTTACAGAAGAAACGGCAACCCCGTTATCTGCTGCACTGATAAAGCTTCCATTTCCAAGATAAATACCCATGTGAGAGGCTCCGTTTGTGTTATACGTGCCTTGGAAGTATACGAAATCGCCTGGTTGTGGGTTATTTGTTTTCGTAAAACTGTTCCAATAACTATTTGCGCTTTGGCGTCCGAATGAGAAGCCAAATTTGTGGTAAACGTAATAAATAAAACCACTGCAATCAAAGCCGTTTGGCGTTGTTCCACCATATACATAAGGTGTACCTTCTAATGATTTTGCATAAGATAGCAATGTTGACACATTAGAAGATGGAGTTGCTTGGCTTTGCGCTGGTGCCTGTGTTTGTGCCTTTGCCGGTGCAGGAGCTTGCGTTTGTGCTTGTGCAGGTGCTGCTGTTTCCGTTTTGGCTGGGGCAGGGCTGGCTTGTACTTGTGCCGGAGCCGGACTTTGCGCTTGCGCACTTGTATCTACTTTTGTTTCAGATACAAAGTTTTGTCCGATATAGCCGGTTTGTCCGTTGTACGTAATTTTCAACCAACCGTTTTCACTGCCGGTTACTTGTACTTTGTCGCCAAGTGATACAGAGCCGATTGCATCGAATTGTGTACCAGCACCGCTTCTAACGTTTAACGAGCTTGTCGTTACGTAATAATCGCGCACAGTTGCTGTTTGTTCCTTCACTGCAGGTTTTGCTTGAACGGCTTGCGTGCTATCAGTCTTTGCCTGAACAGTTGGCGTACTTTCCGCCTTTGCTTGTTCTTTTGCTTTTACCGTAGCTTTTGCGACTTCAACTGGCGTTTGGGATACATAATTTTTGTTAATATAGCCGGTTTGTCCGTTATAGGTAACTTTTAACCAGCCGTTTTCTGTGCCAGTTACTTGTACTTTGTCACCGTGCGAAATCGTGTTTACAACATCAAACGTTGCACCAGCGCCGCTTCGGATGTTAAGGCCATCTGCGGTTACATAATAATCAGTTGTAGTAGGTACAAATTTTACATATTTTGCACTGACATATCCATCCTTGCCATTTCGATTAATTTTGTACCAACCGTTTTCGATGCCGGTTACTTGAAGCGTTTGTCCTTGCATCACACCTCCGGTCACTGGATAATAGGTTGCTGCTCCTGTCCGAACGCGTAAGGAGGCAACATCTACTATGTAACTACCATTTTGGTCAACGGACTGCAAAGTTTGCGGCGTGGTATCTTCATTTGTGCGAGATACATAGTCTTTGCTAACGTAGGCCGTTTGCCCCTCGTATGAAATTTTATACCAATCTTGTACTTCACCTAAGATATCGACCACTTCGCCTCTTGATAAACCACCAATGACGTCATGATTTGTACTTGGACCTGTTCGAACGCGTAGGGAAGATACAGTCACTTTATAATCGTTATCTGGCTTCGCGGCATTTTCTGTTACGAAATCTTTGCTAACATAAGCCGTTTGCCCGTTATATTGTACTTGATACCAACCTTGCACCTCTCCAAGAACCTTGATCGCATCTCCTTGCATCACGTGACCGAGAATTTCATCTGTCGTACTCGGACCTGTTCTGACATGAAGAAGATCTGCTTGTACCGTAAAACTATGTGTGGATGTTTCTGCTGAGACAGGGGCAGTTTGTACTTCAGGCGCGGCCTGTGCTACATCTGCGACTGCTCCCCCTACAACAGATACTGCTGCAATGCTGGCGAGAACATTTTTCATTATTTTATTACGATCCTTTCTATTATACTTTTTTACTAAAATATTGGGTTCCACCCCTAGAAAATACTAGAATAGCTATCTCTAAGAGTCAATATACATTGAATAATTGGTATATATAAACGAATGCTGATAAAATGCGTTTTCTACCATCTCGAACATAAAAATGAAGAAGTTGGACAAACTATTTTAAAATAGAAATTTCATGGAGTGATTCGTATGGAAACAAGGGGAAGAGGAAGGAAATAGAGCAAATGAAAAAGTGATTTCTGAGAAAAATGGTAGCTGTAGGCATTCATTTATCTTACATTTTTTAGCTGAAATTGGGTATCAAACAATGTGATAGAGAGGATGAAAATATGCATAATGTTTTCCTGAAAGTGAACCTATTTATAATTATGCTCCTGGCATGCACAAATGTGGGTGCGGCTGCTGAAACATCATCTGTACTGTGGTACCAAACATCAGGAGAGGCAAGAGCGCTATATTATCAAGGCTTTCAGCTTGGAAAAATGAAGCTGCTGGAAGCCATTCGAGATAAACCAAAGGAGCAGAAAAAGCCACTTGCTGTTGTGCTCGACCTGGATGAAACCGTATTCGATAACAGCCCTTTTTTAGCCAAAGCTATTCTTACAGAAACAAAGGCGTACCTACTTTGGAACGATTGGGTTCGGCAAGCAAAGGCTACCGCTCTCCCAGGAAGCATTGATTTTCTAACCTATGCAGATGGAAAGGGAATCAACATTTACTATGTGAGCAATCGTAATATTGCGTACATGGACGCCACGCTTGAAAATTTAAAGCGAATCGGTGCACCTCAAGCAACAAAGGAGCATGTACTGCTGCAGGTAAATGAAAAAGGAAAGGAAGCACGCCGGCAATTTCTTGCTGCCAAGCATACAATTACTCTCTATTTTGGTGACAATATCAATGACTTTCTAGCACTTGACGGTGAATCTGTAGCGAAGCGAAACGAAGCCGTTGATCAAAATCGAATGAAATTCGGACAAAATTTTATCATCTTTCCTAATCCAATGTACGGTGACTGGGAACAGGCGTTATATAACTATGAGATGAAGACAGAAGAGGAAAAACAAAAATTGCAACAATCTTACTTACGGCCGTATTAGGGTGGAGAGGGCCGAGATGTATCATCATCCGAACCATCTATATAGGAGAAAACTAAATGAATAAAGCTCTGCTTTAATAAAATGTTGAAATATTATAAAAATTACGGGTGAATAGTGTTCACCTGTAAAGACGTTTATATTATCCCATTTTGATGTAGGCAATACCAAATATTAATTACTAATGCGATACATGTCACTGCTATAATGCCAACTGTTAAAGGTAATGTTATTTTTAGGGAACGTTTTACAATTATATAAAATATAATAGCATCATTTAATGCAACAACTAATACACTTCTAATAATAAGTTCTGTTAAAATATTCATAGTATCAACTCCTTTTTATAAAATATCATAATAACGATATAATATGTTACAGTTAATCTATACTTTAATTATATCACCAATTTTTATACAAATATCGGTTTTCTTTAACATACATTTAGCATTTAAGCCAATTATCTAATGTTTTCTTGCTCTTGTAGGTTGCTGAATTAGTGAAGAAGTCAGTAAAAGTCTTTCTACAATATTTACAAATTAAAAAAGCCCACAATTTGTGGGTTTTTCTAGTATTGTTGTCTTCCTACTTAGGTTATAAATCTTTATCAGTGAAACATAACCCAGCTTATTCCCCAATACTCTCCTCAAACGCAACCTGCAGCTGTTTCGAAATCGGTCCCAGCGTGCCGCCTCCAACCGTTACTCCGTCTAGCTGAATCAAAGGCGTAACCTCGATGCCGGTTGACGTAAAGAAGCATTCATCGGCCTCAAGTACATTTGCTACTTCAAATTCTTCTTCTTTTACCGGAATAGATAGCGCTTCGGCAAGAGATAGGACATGTTGGCGCGCGATGCCGTTTAAAATGAGATTATCAGCAGGATGCGTGTATAGTGTGCCGTCCTTCACAAAGAAGAAGTTCGATGAGCTTCCTTCGGTTACGATGCCATTTCCGCGTACAAACAGCGCTTCGTCGTAGCCGGTGCGCTCTGCATTCGTGCGAGCAAGTACGTTTGGAAGCAGGTTTAACGATTTAATATCACAATGCAGCCAGCGAATGTCCTCTACGGTGCATGCTTTAATACCCGTTTGCATCTTTGCAACAGGACGTTCCATTTTTCCAACATATGCATAGAATGTGCCCGTTAATTCGTCAGAATAATGATGGTTGCGCGGTTGAACTCCGCGGGAAATTTGCAAATACACATAGCCAGAACCAGTAAATTGATTCTTCTTTACAAGTTCATACAAGGAATGAATGAGCTCATCCTTTGTGAAAAACGGGTGGATATCAATAGCGTTCATTGAGCGATACAACCGAGAAAGATGAGGCTCCAGTAAATGAAAGGCCCCGTCATAGATACGAATGACTTCATAAATGCCATCGCCAAATTGAAGACCACGATCTTCTATCGAAATAGAAGGCTGCTCCACTCTTGTGTCCATAAAGGTAGATCCAAATAATATAATTGGTTCCATAATGCGTCTCTCCTATCTTTATATATACTATAAGCATTTGCGAAAGAAACGATAATACCTTCTTTTTTGACAAAAAAAAACAACGCTTTTTATGGAAACAGCGTTGAAAGGAAAAGTGCTAAATTTGGAGGGTAGCACCTTTATGAATTACTTGTAGTATACAGGCATGATGTGAACTTTGTGTTAATTTCCTGTGTTATTTGCTTGTTTTTAAATAGATGGTTTATGCTAGAAAGAAGCACGTTTACATAGGGGAATATAGTAAAAGAGAGGACTGATATGATGGAACGCGTGCAACTAACAGAGAATGTTTCCTTTTCTCGTATGGTGCAAGGGTTTTGGCGTTTAGCCGATTGGAATATGAGTAAGGATGACATTCTTACGTTTATGGAGCAATGTATTGAGCTTGGCATTACGACGTTTGACCATGCAGATATTTACGGGGATTATTCATGTGAAGCCTTATTTGGCGAAGCGTTAAAACGAAAGCCTTCGCTAAGAGACTCCATGCAGCTTGTTACGAAATGCGGAATCAAGCTACTATCGGAAAAATATCCAGACCGTACAGTGAAGCATTATGATACAAGCAAGGAGCATATCCTTGCGAGTGCAGAAGCTTCTTTGCAAAAGCTTGGAACGGATCATGTGGACTTGCTTCTCATTCATCGCCCCGATCCATTTATGGATCCATCCGAAGTGGCAGAAGCATTCACGAAGCTGAAACAACAAGGAAAGGTATTAGCATTTGGGGTATCGAACTTCTTACCATCGCAGTTTGATATGCTAAGCAGTTACCTCGACTTCCCGCTCGTGACGAATCAAATTGAACTATCCGTCATGCAGCTCGAACACTTCGCAAACGGAACGATTGATAAATGTCAGGAAAAAAGAATTCCACCAATGGCGTGGTCACCGCTTGCAGGAGGTCGTTTGTTCAGCGACACTTCAAGAGAAGTTCAGTTCTTGAAAAATGATTTATCGAAAGTAGGAAAAGAAATCGGAGCTAAATCGATGGACCAAGCGATGTACGCCTGGTTACTTGCCCACCCAGCATGCATCATGCCAATCACTGGGTCCGGAAAAATCGAACGTGTTCGGTCTGCAGTAGAAGCAACAAAGCTTACCATGAACCGTCATCAATGGTTTGAAATTTATGAATCAGCGGTCGGACATGAGGTACCTTAATGTACGATTGAAAGAAGCTACTTAATGAGGTAGCTTTTTTCTTTGTTCGAAATTATATGCAAGCAAAATATTTTTACTATAAAAGATTTAACAGGAATGGTAAAATATATAATATTCCCTCTTTTTTAACACATTCTGCAGAACTATATCTCCTCTTAGGTTGTCAACTAGAATTGAACTTGAAGCCTAGGATAAAGGAAACAATCATTTTTGTATAGTAATTAGGTGAAGACAATGACAAAACTAAAAGTATTGCTTACAACCGAAGGGACATATCCGTTTCATCAAGGTGGTGTGATATTTTAGTCAAAAAATTAGATAAGGTCGATTATGTATTATACAGTGTTATAACGGATCCATTTATTACACAAAAATTTGAACTTTCTAAATCGGCTCAACTAGTTAAGGTCCCTTTATGGGGGACAGATGAATCGTGCGAGCATTTACCTGATCCATTTGCCCTTGTCTACTTAAAAAAGAAAAGATCAACGATGAAAGTGGTTCAAAGCTTATTTATTCCAATATTTCTAAAGTTAGTTCAGGAAATAATAAGTCCTCAAAAAAATCCCGAAATGTTCGGAAATATTTTATTGCAAATGTATCGTTATTTTCAAGAATATGAATATAAGGAGACATTTAAATCTGAATTGGTTTGGAATGAGTATAAGTCATTCATACTGAAGGCTGCTAATCATTCAGACCTGACATTGTCTGACCCCGATATATACGGATTAGTACAAAGTTTAGGATGAGTGTATCAATTTTTAAATATTGTAAATACACCGGTCCCGAAAACAGTGTAAGTCATGCATCAGCCGCCTTCTGCGGAATCCCTTGTGTCATTGCAAAGTTGGAACATGGGGTGTATTTAAGAGAGCAATATTTATCCCTATCAAAAAGAAATCTGCCAGCTTTTTTGAACACCTTTTTAATTCGGTTTATTCATTCCATTACAACTTTAAATTTTTTCTATGCAGATCAAGTTTCGCCGGTCTGTCATTATAATACAAAGAAGCAATCGGGCAATTTCGGTTGGCAATAAATGTGGATCCTCGTTCGCCGGCAGCATTTGTTTATTCTTCGGAAATTGTGAAATCATACCATTGTTTAGGCGAATATAGTAAGGCCATTGAAGAAATGGATAAACTACAGCATTTTATTCAAACACAACAAAAATATCAGTATGAAAACATAACGTAACCAGGAGGTGAGGAAAATGGATATGGAAAGAACCATTTATAAAAAATATGCTCTCATCGGATATGATGCAAAGGACGTACGCACCTATATTCAATCTCTACTTGCATCCGAAAAAGAAGAATATAATCTCCTAAAAGAGAAAGTACAGCATGAAAGGGAAGAAAATCAAAGACTCCTTGAAGAGTTGGAACGAAAAGAACAGATTCCGCCAATGAATCCAAATGCTGAAGAAATAAATGGAATTCTTATGGATCTTTTTGCGAATCACACTCAATCTATTTTGGATCTAAAAAATGAGTTGCAAGAAAAGGAAAAACAACTAGTACAGCAATTGAAGATAAAAACACAACAAAGAGAAATGTCTAAAAATCGGATAAAAGAGGCTCCCGCGTATTTCAAGGCTATGACGGAAAAATCATTCGAAATAGAGAAGGAGCTCAAGGATAAATGAAAAAACGAATGTTTGGAATACGAAAAGGTCCAGTAGACAAGTTGGTTGCCAAGCTGAAATGGGATTTTCTATCGCAAAAAAACGAACTTGAATATGAGCTACAGACTATTAAAAATGAAAACAAACAACTTCAAAATAGATTACAGGAGCTTAATAAAAAGTCTTATTCTTATCAAGAGGATTTGTGGAATTTTGGAAAAGAACGAATACAGAAGGTTATTTATCATTTGAGTAAACAAAAAGAAATTGAAATGGCGGAACTGCGAAAGATATATGCACAGCGGATGCAACGTAATCATCAACAATTACAGCATGTCATGCAAGAGATTGAGGAAAACGAACAATTTCTTCAGAAAATGTTAGATCACTTGACTTCTATGGTGGAACAAGCAAACTTTTATTCCAACTCCGATCAGAGGGATGATGATAGAAATCATCCATTTCCTAGTCAAATAGATGAGCAGGAAAGTAGTGTAACAACGATTGCCATGCAATATGAATTGGAAATGCAGATACAGGAACAAGAGGATGAAAATAAGGATGCACAAGTTCTTGTGCAAGAAAATAAAAAAGAAGTTGCGCCAGAACATGTACAAAATAATCTGGAGCCATCACTAACGGATACAACCAATTCTATTGAGGGAGTTTCCTCCTATTCGATGAAAAAGAACGTTCCAAAAGGTTAAATGAATCCTTTTGGGCGTTTTTTTATTTGTGAATCGAGAACCAATGGTAAGGTGGGTTGTTACTTTTCATTTATTTTGACGTATGTTTTTCAATTAAAATAGCAAGTAACAGAAATAAGCCATGTTACTTGCCTATTACAAGAATACTCTTTGCCGTATCAATAACATCTTTATTGATACTCGATAGATGATTAATTTTCATGATTCGTTCAATTTGAGCAAGTATTCGATCTAGTATGCGAAAGTTCCCACGTGTTACACGAATTAACTCTCGCATTACCTCATAGTTTCAAAATGATCCATTCCCTTATAATTACTGAGCTCTCTTAAGCGGTTTTCTAAAATAAATTGTAATTCATCTTCTTCCACCATCTTAAACAGCAGTATAGTGCAAGAAGGAATCCCTGCGTTTTCAGTAGAAAATAGTTTGGTGAACTTTAGAAACACCTCTGCTACAACAATTTCTTTAGCGCTTGATTTTGGAATCCGAAAGGGAAAGGTTAAAATAGCTACATAAGGACTTAGATAAATGCGATTTTCACTATAAGCTAAATTTTAAAAAATACTTGCTATAAAGTGAACTTTAAGGCTTAAGATACTCCTGTAACCAATTTATTAGGTAAAAGGAGTGTAATATATGCAAAAACGTGTATGGTTTATTACAGGTACTTCAACAGGATTCGGACGTTCTCTCACTAAAGAAGTAATTGCTAATGGTGATTATGTAGTTGCAACTGCCCGCAATATAAAAGATATCGAATCTTATAAACAACAAGCACCTGATCGCGTTCTTACTCTTGAATTAGATGTTCATAACGAAGAGGATGCAAACCAAGCGGTTCAAAAAGCTGTTGAACAATTTGGACGGATTGATATTCTTGTAAATAACGCAGGATATGGTTTGCTGGGAGCCTTCGAGGAACTGACAGACAAGCAAATCCGCCATCAATTTGAAACAAATGTTTTTGGTTTGATGAACGTTACACGAGCTGTTCTTCCGACACTTCGGAACCAACGTTCCGGCCACATCATAAATATTTCTTCTGTTTTGGGCCTTACTGCCTTTCCTGGACTTTCAGTATACTCTGCAAGTAAATTTGCAGTTGAAGGTCTTTCTATTGGATTAGCACAAGAGGTTGCACCACTCGGTATTAAGCTAACTTTGATTGAGCCAGGTGCTTTTCGAACGAAATGGGCAGCTACCACACTGGATAAAGGAACCAAACAAGATTCGGATTCCTACGAAGAAACAGCAGGTGGACTGCGTGAGTGGTTAACAGGTGTAAATGGTGTACAACCTGGGAATCCGGATCGTGCTGCAAAAATCATTTTCCAAATTGCCGATATGGAAAAGCCACCTCTTCATCTAGTATTGGGTCGTGAAGCTCTTCAAAATGCGAAAGATAAATTGGGTCCTCAACTCAATGACATTGAAAAATGGGCTGATGTTACAATATCTGCTGACTTTGATGAGCCCATTCCTTCTTCCTTTCCGGAATAAATCTTTGTATTATATATCCTTTTGGGGATAATATAATGCAATATCTTTTGATGATGTAGGAAACAGGACCGCTAAAGTATAGTCGGCAAAATCATTTTTCTGGCATTAAAAAGTAATCGAGAGCAATGGGGAAGAGTGGTAAAAAATATCTCTCAAAATATATACCTGCAGACACATTCTTTACGTTGTAGATGTGTTTGCAGTTTTTTTTTAATGAAGGGTAAAATCAAAAAATGCTAAATTATGCTGAAAAACAATAATGGAAAGTCGTATTTTCAAAATATTACACTTTTTTGGGACAGCACTGACAGCATCCATAATCAAATTACCTTGAGCAGGATATAGAAATAGGATAAACTTCCACTTAAAGTGAATTTGAATCATTTAACCTATGGAGTGAAATATATGAATTATAGTACTAAGGAATTTTCAATTAAAACTGGGCTATCAGCATCAACGTTACGTTATTATGAAAAAGAAAGAGTATTACCTTTTGTAAAGCGTGATGGTTATGGCAATCGTATTTATGATGATGAAAATGTTGAATGGATTGATTTTATTTTGGCATTACGATCTACGGGCATGCCTATAGCGGAAATAAAGCGCTATGTGGATTTGTATAAAGAAGGGGAAAAAACCATACAAGAGCGTAAACAGATGATACTTGACCATAAAGTAAAGGTCCAAAAAGAAATCATGCAAATGAATAAGTATTTAGATAAAATTAATTATAAATTATCACTGTATGACATACTAGAAGCGGACCTTGAGACAAAAAATATAAAAATTTAAATAAACTGTCGTTTTATTTTAACTCTTACTTCGCAGTGTGAAATTAATGATGGGAGCTCACCTAATAACTTTGTGAAGAAATGTACCTAACTAATGGTGGGTAATTAAACAAGAATTAAATTATTTAAAAGCTTAGAACATATTTTTGGTTATTCCATAGAACGGGCGCGACATGATCTTCTAATGAATCATATTTTGCTATCATTAACGGAATAAGTATGTTAATGATAGCAAAGAAACCCCGGCACAGCACTGCCAGGGTTCCTTCTTATTTATTCTCACTATCCTTAATCACCGTTTTCACCTTACCCGTTTTAATCTTATTCCCATCAAAGAAGCGAAGCAGATCGCCTTCAATAATTTTATCAGACATACGTAATTCGTTCTGGGCTTTGTCGGTTAAATCTTTTGCTTCATCTGCAGGAGGGGTTACCTCTTCGCCGGTTAAGCGGTTATAGAAAATATTATTGTAATAGAAATATTTATCGGTAACAAAACTGCCGTCTCGTTCGACTACGAATGGTTTACGATTTGGTGCAAATAAATCATGGCCAAATTCGATGTCATTCGATGTGTTGACGCCAAGTAAATGGAGGACAGTTGGTTTAATGTCCATTTCGCCGGCAGGTTTTGAAATGGTTTTTCCTTGCGTTTGTCCAGGCAAATGAATGAACAACGGTGTGCGTTGGAGATTCATTTGGTCATACGGCGTAATTTCTGATTTTCCTAAGAATTGGGCCATTGCTTTGTTGTGATTGTCAGAGATTCCGTAGTGATCGCCGTAGAAGATGACAATCGAATTATCATAGATGCCGGTATCCTTTAGACGCTGTATGAATGTTTTTAATGCCTCGTCTTCGTAGCGTGCTGTTACGAAATAATTGTCTAGCGTTTCGTCACCGGAATTGTAAGGCTCAATCATTTTGATGCTATCGTCATAGGTGAACGGAAAATGGTTAGTTAGCGTAATAAAACGTGTATAGAACGGTTGCTTGATGGATTGCATCATACTAACGGATTGGTCGAAATAGTCTTTGTCCTTTAGTCCCCAGCCGAGTTTGTTTTCAGGTGTAAGATTATAATCTAATTCATTGTAGAAACGATCATAGCCTAGAGATGGATACATGATATTACGGTTCCAGAATGTTGCGTTATTGGCATGAAATACGGCTGTATAGTAACCTTGTTGACGCAAAATTTCAGGTGATGCTACATATTCATTCGTTGCATGTGTGAAGAAAACAGAGCCACGGTCGAGCGGATATAAGGAGTTGTCAATCATAAACTCTGCATCTGACGTTTTCCCTTGTCCTGTTTGATGGAAGAAATTATCGAAATAATAGCTTTCCTTCATAAATTGGTTTAAGAACGGCGTCACTTCTTGTCCGTTCACTTTTGCTCCAATTAAAAATTGCTGCGTCGATTCGAGCGATACGATGATGACATTTTTTCCTTTTGCAGAGCCGAACAGCTTTGGATCAGGCTTTACTTCATTAGCTTTTATATAGTTTTGCGCGTCCTGCAATTTACTGCCATCGGCAAATACCTTTTGTGAGTTTGCTTTTGCTTGTAAGCTGATATCGTATACTTGATGCACATAAAGTCCTAAATTTTTTACAAGCATCACACGGTCAAAGGAACGTGTGAGTAGTTCGGGGCGTTCCATTTCAGCTAGTCCTAAATTGGCAAAGAAAATAGCCAATGTTACGATAAAATATACTGACTTAGCACGAATCGTAATTCGCTTTGTTGTGGCAAAGTTTTTCTTGTTCCGTGCGATATACAAAAACACAATGATATCTGCGAATACAGAGAATACTTGGAGGCTTAGTAAATGCTTTGCACTTGTGCCTAAATCACCGAAATTCGATGTTTGCATCAAAACGGGCAAGGTAACAAAGTCATTAAAGAAGCCATAGAAGGCTACATTTCCGACTAAAATAATAGTTAAGAGAAAATCAATCAGAATGGCAATATAGTTTCGTTTTGCCCCTTTTGCAAATAGAGAAAGTCCAACTAGAAAGAGCGATGCTGCTAATGGACTAATAAATAGGATGAATTCTTGAAAAAATGATTCTAGTTTTAAATCAAAGGTTATACGAGTTATAATGTATGTTTTTAACCATACTACAATAGCAATAAGTAAAATAAATCGTACATTTTTATATTGTTCATGAAGTGATTCCTTCATTTTTGTTTCATCTTCTTTCTATAAAAATAAAAAAACATAGCGATCCATGTTCAGCTCATAACTATGCGTGTCGGTTATTTTTGGGCTCGATTGTCATAGTTTTCAACCATTTACCGTTTTTGAAATTTCCATCGATTTTAAGCATAACAACAATATACTAAATTATTGAGTAAAAATAAACAAATTGTAAATTTTTCATAAATTATTTATTGGTGTTGCTACAATACCTTTGGTTAAAAGAAAATTTTTACAATAATCAACCTGAAATAGGATTATTATAAGGGTAGGTTTCCCGAAATGGGTTATTATTATAGGTAAAAAGTAAGGAGGGTGAATGATGGAACAGAAGTTTTCAAAGGAAGCTTTTTGGATTAAGGTAAAGCAAGTTGCTGTGCAGGCAGGTGCAATGGTCATATATTCGGGCTTGTTGCTTTATTATGTTTTGCAAAAGCCCGATCTTCCAAAGCGGTATAAGGTTATCATTATTGGAGCACTTGCCTATTTCATAGCCCCGATTGACGTCATTCCGGACATGCTTGCTGGAGTCGGGTATACGGATGATGTAGCTGTTCTCGGAACAGCACTTATGCAGGTTGCCATGCACATTGATGAGGACGTAAAGAAAAAGGCAAAAGAAAAGCTCCAATCGTGGTTTCAAGATACAGACACATCCAGCATTGATAATCGATTGCCAATTGGCAAATAGAGTGCCTTTCGCATGAGGTACTCTTTTTTTTAGGCAAATTGGTTGCTACCATGCAGGAAAATGATGAAGATAATTTCCTTAGTAATGGATTTTTAGTTCGCATGTAAGAGTTTAATAGCTTTACCATGACACCAAGGAAATCTCTATTTTATTTTTTAGGATGCTTTAGATTCTGCTTGTAAAAACAGGAGAATTTCTTTCGGAGTAATTCCTCTTTTTTTGGCTTCAAGCATGAGTTCAACCCACTCTTGATCCAATTCTTCTATTGGTTCATATTGGCTTACCATTATGTAATTCCTCCTCGGTTTTTAATCATTTAGATAGATGGGTACAGATTTTTTAAAGATGCAAGAGTTACAATTAATTTCCTTTATATACCTTATCTTCTATATATATTCGAAGAAAGGCTGACTTTTATGGGGGTACTATTCTACCAATATATTCCTCCATAACAGTGCACCCCCATTTTACAAACAACGGATAAACCTTCTTTCTATTTCCTATAATGGGGAATGTATTGTTTATCTAGTTTCTTGCTGTAATTGAATGCGTGCTTGAGTTTCCTGCTAGTAGCACATACAATTATCGGTAGATGGATACTGGAAAAGGTAAGGGAGATGCAGCAAATGAAAGATGGTATGAGTGACTACATGTCTCATTCAGGAATGAGTGAAAGTGATAAGCGGCTGTGGCAGCTATATATGCAAGTAATACACGCAGCAGGCGTGGGGGATGTGGATGCTTGGGTTCAGCTTGATGTGAGTATGACGCAAATGAAGGTGTTGATGCTCTTAAATGCGCATGGACAGATGTCGGTTAGCTCATTAGCAGAGCATATGAAAGCCTCCTTATCGAATATGACGGGGATTATTGATCGTTTGGAGGGGCTTGGTTTTGCCCAGCGGGTTCACGGTACAAATGATCGTCGTTCCGTCCTTGTGTCGCTGACGAGTAAGGCGAGCACGTTATTTCAAAATTTGACACAATCAGGTCATGAAAAGTTGCAACGGGCGATGTCGTATATGAATGAAGAAGAAAGAAGCAAAGTGGAGGAAGGGCTCGAAATTCTTACACGCTCGCTTCATCAAGCTGGAAAATAATTTGCTAAAAAATTGACAACTGTTTCAAACAAGTTCATCATATAACTAGTTAATGTGAAATGAATTATTCATGTTAACAGAATGAAATCGAGGTGAATTATTATGACAACTGCAAGTCAAAATCAGCGCTGGGCCATCATTCTTTTTTCAATCGGGGTATTTATGGCAGCCCTTGATAACGGGATTATCAGTAGCGCATTAACAACGATTAATCGAAGCTATGAGGTGTCCGCTTCTTGGGGAGCATGGGGCATTACATTGTACACGCTCGGACTTTCCGTTAGCGTACCAATCATTGGGAAGCTTTCTGACCGGTATGGACGAAAAAAGTTGTTTATGATTGAAGTAGTGTTGTTTGGACTTGGTTCTTTGCTTGTGGCATTAAGTGTTTCGTTTCCTATGTTTTTAGCAGCTCGTTTGGTCCAATCACTTGGCGGCGGTGGAATCTTTATTATCGGTAGCTCTCATATTTTAAGCACACTGCCGAAGGAGCAACAAGGGAAAGCACTTGGTGCACTTGGTGGTATGAACGGTATGGCAGCAGTTCTTGGACCTAATATTGGTAGCTTTTTGCTTGCATGGACAGGAAATTGGCATTGGCTCTTCCTAATCAACCTGCCTATTGCGATTACGCTTATTATATTAGCGTTCCGGTTCATTCAAGAAACGAAGGATCCGAAAAATGCACCTCTTGATTTAAAGGGAACCGTACTCTTGGCACTTGCTGTGTTAAGTATTATGTATGGTATTACCAATTTAAATGGTACAGATGTTATCAAGAGTTTAACGAATCCGTCCTTTTTTGCTTTTATTTTAGCTGGCATTGCATTGTTCCTCGTATTGTTAACACTTGAAAATCGTTTAGAACGCCGCGGAGGAGATCCGGTTCTTCCTTTCTCCTTATTGCGTACACCTGTCTATTTATGGACACTTGTGATCGGTGTATTTTCCGGTGCACTTATTGCAGCAATTATTTTCATACCCGCTTTTGTAGAACAATACTTAGGGGTTGATGCAGCACAGTCTGGGTATTGGATGACTCCACTCGCACTGGCATCTGGTGTTGGTGCAGGACTAGGCGGTGTATTTACCGATAAAAAAGGTCCTGTCTTTACTATCGTTTTATCGAGTATTGTTGCCTTTATTGGTTTCTCTCTCTTCCCATTTTGGGTATCGAATACATGGCAGTTTATTATCGCAAGCTGCTTAGCGGGCTTTGGATTTGGCATGACGCTCGGCGCTCCTGTCAATGTACTGGCAACAGAAGGAGCGGGTACAGACAAAGGTTCAGCGCTTGGAACATTGTCACTTTCTCGCCAAATTGGACTCACCATAGCACCAACAATTTACGCAGGGTTCCTAACGAGAAACTTCCAAACCATTGGAAATGAAATTATGACGAACTTACAAAATGCAGGAGTGAATCCAAAGATGATTCCTGCGGGTATGCTTGGCTCCCTCTCTCAAAATACGAGTGTTGGTGACATGTTAAAAGGTATTGAGAAAATACCAGATCCAAAGATTAAAGAAGTCATTATATCTACGATTCATACGGTAGTAGGAAACGGATTTGGCTCTCTCTTCTTATCAGCGGCTGTTATGTCAGCCTTGATGCTCATAGCTATCTTCGTTATCAGCTTACTGCGTGGAAAAGGTAAAAACGTAACCAACAGTGCAGAATAATAAGAATACGAAAAGGAGGTCGCCCATTTGGGCGACCTCCTTTTTTTGCAGTGCACTATTTCCCCTTCAAAAACGCACGATCCTTTAAAAAAAGGTTCCAGAAGAAGATAAAGCCTGGCAATAGAATGGCAATTCCGACTGCATACAGGACAAGCAGCGTGTAAAACGTTTCTTTCGTCGTAAAGCTTGTATAAACAGTGACGTTCGGATAGACGATGTACGGCAAATGCGCTTTGCCATATGCGAAGCTAGCCAGTAAATATTGAACGATTGTAGCAAGTATTGCGATACGCGGGTGTCCGAATGTCGGATAATTTCGGTTGTTCCACCAAAGCGACGAATAGCCAATAACGAAAAAAACAAGGGATGCTGCAAACCATGGAATCTCCTGTGCCAGATTAGTAAGTAACCAGCTTGAACCTGATTGATTGGCTACGAGGGCCAAAATGGCAGTAAGTAAAGTAGTCGGCCCAAGTAGAATGGCAGCCCGTCGGTACACCCGGTACGCATCCTCTGAAGCTTGCTCCCGCGAAAAATCAGCTAAAAACAAGGAGGATAGGAATAATTCGGACGTTAATCCAAATAGAATATAAAGGTATACGGTAGGATTACTAAGGAGCTTTCCATACAATAGCTTCTCGGTAGGACCTGAAAAATCAACGAACGTCCCTTCTGTCACGGGAAGTACCGTAATAAGAAGAGCCGGAATAAGCAGGCCGGTTATTCCTGAAATGATGCGCATCGTATTTTCATAACGCGGCAGCGAGTAGGAAAATACCATAAATGAACTGCGCACAGCAACCAGAACAAGAATAAGCGAGACAGGTGCGAACATGACCGTGGCAAGGGTGAAGGCCGCCTTTGGAAATAGTCCGATGAAGGCGACTACAACAAAAACTAGTACGGTATTGGTTAGCTCCCACGTCGGTGATAGATACCGGCTGGCAACCTTGCTTGCAAGTGTCCGATGGTTCGCATAGACCATCGACCAGAAACCAGCACCAAAATCGATGCTCCCAAGGATGCTATATGCAAAAATGAGAGCCCACAATATGAGAATAGCAATGCTTTGTTCGTTCATGATGGGGTTCCTCCATAGGATTCAAGCTCTGCTTGCAACGGATGGTGTCTGAAAAAGGTGCGTAGTACAATGACCGTAAGTACTGCAAAAAAGAAATACAACACGATAAAGAGCATGAACAGCGGGCCTACAAAATCTGCGCGCGTCGCTGCTTCTGATGTTCTTTGAAAGCCGTAGATCACCCACGGCTGACGGCCGCTACAACTGAAAATCCAGCCGAATTCGATGCCAAGCATACTGATAGGACCGATAGCTACAATCAGCCAAGTTAGCCATTTTGGTAAAGCCCGCCGCTGCGAGGGAAGATACCAAAGAAGAAGCCCAATACCTGCAATCACTGTTGTAAGAGTAGCTGCTCCGACCATGAGATTAAAGAAAACATGCGTGTAAAAGGGAGGCCACGTATCTTGCGGAAATTCATTTAATCCTTTTACAACGGTGTCTGGAGAAAAACCAGCTAGTATACTAAGTGCCCATGGTACTTCGACGCCGTACTTAACGCGGTGCGTAGCAGGGTCGACGAACCCACCAATCGCAAGTGGTGCATGAGATTGTGTGTCAAATAATCCTTCGGCTGCTGCTAGTTTTTCAGGGGAATGTTCATGTAAATTCATCGCTGATGCATGACCGGATACCCACATGAGAACCCCGCATAGAAAGGCAACAAGAAGGCTGATATGTAGCCCCTTTTTATGATAGGCTGTCTCACGATGATCTCTACGTTTCAATAGCTTGTAAGCAGCAATCGATGCAACCACACCTGCCCCTGTTGCAAATGCCGTAATGACCACATGCAAGGACCCGGTGAAAAAGCTAGGATTGAAAAAGGCTTCCCACGGATTGACATCATAAATCGTCCCGTCCGGTTTCATGGAAAAACCAGCCGGTGTATTCATCCACGTATTCGCGGAGGTAATCAGAACACCGGAAATCGTTGCGCCTAACATAACGATTGTAAGGGACAAAATGCGCAAGGAAGAAGAAAGCTTGTCTGCTGCATATACGTAAATCGACATAAACAGTGCCTCAAGGAAAAAGGCGAAAATCTCAATTTGAAAGGGGACAGCAATGACCTGACCTAACACTTTGGCAAACCCAGGCCAAAGTAACGAAATTTGCACACCCACAATTGTACCCGATGGAATAGCAACACCAAGTAAAATAGCAAATACCTTCGTCCATCGCTTTGCCATAACTGCATAATCGCTATCCTTTTTTACGTGATGCATCCATTCAAATAGTAAAATCATGAGAGACAGACCAATTCCTAACGTAGCAAAAATAATGTGAAAGGCGAGAGAAGTACCAAAAAAAGCGCGCGATAACTGAACTGAATTCATCAACAAATTCTCCTTCTTTTTTCCTTATTCTTCTTAATAAATAGAAAAATATACAAAAAATGTACAAAAAACACACGGAAGTATATGGATTTAATTGTAAATAAATGTTAGAATAATTAAAAATAACTCTATTTTTATAATGCCAAAATTGATTTCTGTCGAAAGCTGTTCTATAATGATATACGAACAAGGGTTCTTGGAATGTTTGTATTCGAAAAGGGGGCTTCTCATGTATCCAGAGGTTATTAATAAGATGGCGTTCTCAAAAGAGCACAAAGACTTATTGTTAAAGCTTTACAATAAAGAGATTACAAGAAAAGAATATGATTACTTGGTTAAAGGATTATATCGACCTTCCAAGGAACCAGTTGTAATAGAAGAATAAATAAAGCCGGCCTTTTCAACTCATTAGGGGATTTGAAAAACCACTTTAAAAATATAAAATATCTACATAAAAAAGCCAAGTGAGCGTTTGTCCTCACTTGGCTTTTCGTGTTTTTGGAGCGAAGGATGCTAGGGATGGAATGGGGAGCTTAATCATCATTTTCACAACAGGTCCGGTGATCATATGACCGAACGGAATAAAACTAAATGCCACAATCGTTGTGACGGAAAAGACCACCGTAACAGCAAATAAGAGAATGCTGTAAGCGAATGTATTGCTAGTAAGTTGAAATACTGCAAGGAATTTAGCACTTAGTCCAAGAAAGAAAACATGAGCCAAATACGATCCGTATGTGAACCGACTGATAAAAGTAAGGACCGTGTATACGAACGTACGACTGTGGACGATCGTCATAGCAAGTGCATACAGAAGCAAGATTTCGACTGTAATATAAATAAACATGGAAGGCTTCAAATAAGTAGAAACCTGAAGATGAATCGCTTGTATACCGTCAAAGGATAGAAGCTCGTACCCAACGATAACAAATAAAACGAGAAACAAGAATGTATTAAGCGGGACGTTCTTGATAATGAACTTGCGCCAAGTTGGTAAGGTGACAGCAGCCACGCCTCCTAGCATGAAATAGAAGGAATAAAATAGAAACGAACGATCTGTATATTTGAGGAACAAGGAACTCGTCAACGTGACCCCGTTAAAAATAAAGTGAGAAGACAGCCACATGAGTCCGAAATAGCCGAGAGCAAACAATGTCATAATCCGGTACAAGCTTTCTTTTGAATGCACGCGCTTGCGAACTGCATGAAACGTTAGAAACAAAAGCGGAAACAGAATATGGACTTGAAACATCATCACCACATACCATAAATGGGGGGCAGCTGACCCTGTCAACAATGTCTTAACCGTCCGAACGAAAGGAAAGGATGATTGCGATGTAATCATATAAATCATCGACCATATAACATAAGGAACGATGAGCGTATAGAATTTTTCCTTGATATAAAGTTTATAATTCACCTGTGTTTCATGATTATAAAATAATGAAAAACCAATGATAAAAATGAAGGCAGGCGCTGAGAATTTAGCAAAATTAAAAAACATACCAATCATAACAGCTTGCTCTGGATGTAGGTTCGGCTGCGTCATAGTATACATAAGAGAACTTTGTAATACAACGGCTAAAAATGCTAGACTCTGGATAATATCTAGCTCAGGAACCTTTTGTTTTGCCAATCGTGAAGTCATTTTCATCCTCTCCTTAATGTACAATATCGATTATAGTATCGTTTGTGACAAGAAGAAATGAATAGTTTGTGAAAACTATCACGATATTTTTAGAAAAATAGGAAGTATATCGTTAGCATGAAGTGGGAGCGTTTTATAAATACGAATAGGGAGCAGAAGATGTAGTTTGAATAGACTTGCTTGCAAGAGGGAGTTGTACAGCCAATCGTGACTTATCGCCGTCCAATCTGCACGGCAGTATGGTTTCGATGATAAGTCAGTATGGCGGTTTACAGTCTTACATCATGCCAAAAATTCACTTCTACATGGGCGGACGGACGATACGGAAGCAAGAGATAGCCTTTGGAACGTAGGGTCGATATAATTTGCGGCAATGCCTCTACGGTTAGCTTGCTATCGTGCATTAAAATTACTTCCACGTCTCGGGTTGATTGATTGGTTACGCGCTGTAGTACAGAGTTTATGCTACTTTGAGATTTCCAATCATACGTGTCAATGGTCCAGTCCCATAGTTTAAAATGGGCATTTACTAATGAATCCCGGTAAGTTTGGGTAAGGTACGGTTTGCTTCCATATGGTACCCGCACAAGTTGTGTACTTAAGCCAGTTGCAGCAAGAACAATGCCATGCGCTTCCTCCATTTCATGAACGAGCGTAGTAGGAGTGCCATTGTACAAACGCTTTATGTCGTGGGTCATGCTGTGGAGCCCAACGTAGTGTCCCTCCTGTAGCATTTGCTTCGTTATGTCTGGATCATACGACACGCGTGTACCAATCACGAAAAAGGTTGCCCGGGCACCTTCATCACGCAAAATTTTTAAAATTTGTGATGTGTACCGATTGGGGCCGTCATCAAAGGTTAAATAAGCAATTTTTCTTGGCGGCTGTTCAGACCGAAAAGGTGAAACAGTAGAGGAACTTGGATTATCATGAAAACTAAGAAGCCTGGAAGGTACGATTGCATTTACAACACTTGAAGAAGAAAAAACGAAAAAAACGACAATCATCACGCTAAAATGCATCCATTTATTTATCATGCTTATCACCTTGCACATAACAGAATCTTACCTTTAGGTTATTCTGTTTTGCTATCGTTAATCAAAGCATATTCTGGAAGCAACCTAGGGGAATCGTGAATGAGAGGAGTGAACCGGAAAGGTTGGATTACAAATACAGAAAACCGGTTCTTATGTCATTCATAAAAAAATGGGTGTCCCACATTTGGGATACCCATTTTTAAATGTTATTTTGACGTTTTTTTACTTTTCTATACATGCGGATAATCGGTTTGTACCGTTCACTTACGATTCCAGTGACCTCTGCAAATATTTCCGTTACAATCGTTAACACGATCAAAATGATTAGCGAAGTCCAAAATGTTGATCTTGAAAACATAAGGGCACTTGCACTATAGAAAATGCCGAATGCATATATGATAAGCACCGTCGTACGATGTGAAAAGCCGAGTGCTAATAAACGATGATGCAAATGTGATTTATCAGGAGCGGAAATCGGTTTATTGTTTACAATTCTTCGAATAATTGCAAAGGTTGTATCAAAGACCGGCACACCTAAAATAATAATTGGTACGATAAAACTGAACAATGTAACGCTTTTGTATAATCCAAGTAGTGACAAGACAGCGATGCAATAGCCGAGAAATAAAGCACCTGTATCCCCCATGAAAATTTTAGCGGGGTTGAAATTATAAAATAAAAAGCCGATATTGCTTGCTATAAGAATTACAGCAATTGTTAAAATAAGAACTGTATTTTGATTAAATGCCATAAAAGCAATTGTCGCTAGAGCTATGGATGAAATTCCTGCAGATAAACCGTCTAATCCGTCAATCAAATTAACAGCATTTGTGATTCCAATAATCCAAAGTACTGTGATTGGGTAGGAAAGATAGCCAAGACTATAGTCTCCAATAAAAGGAATGTTCAATAGTCCGATCGTTAAACCACTTTTTACAATCAGAATAGCAGCCAATAATTGACCAAAAAGTTTCCATCTAGGAGACAGCGTATAGATGTCATCCAAAATTCCTACAATTACAATGATGATAGCTCCTACCACAATCGTAGTCATTCGCTCATGATATAAACCGGCAACTAAGTATCCAACAACTGCCCCGATAAATATGGCAAGTCCGCCAAGTCGAGGAGTAATTTTAACGTGGACCTTTCTAGCATTCGGTTTATCAACCGCTCCGATTTTAAACGCAAGCTTGATTACGATAGGGGTTATAAGCAACACTGTAATGAAAGATGCAATGCATGCATAAATCATTTGCAAGCTCACTATTACCCCACCCTTAAAAATAGTTTCAAACATTTACGTAAAACTATGTGCAGGCTTTATTTACATGTTTAACTCATATGCTATCGTATCATAAACGCAAGAGAATTCAATCCTTTTTCATGTAAATTTCTTTACTAAACGTTGAAATATGTTACAATTTGTCACTATTTTTTCCTACAATCAATTAGGATATCCGGGAATAAAAGCGGATTAAGGGGAAATATGATACAATGGGTGTGTTTTCAAGGATAGGCTTATAAATTGAGTATAAAAATGTAAGACATACAGAAGGTTTCTATGGATGTTTCAGGGAAAGAAATTTTACATGAAATTGGGCGAGTTGGGTTCACTTTTTGTGTGATCTAGTTCCATCGGCTAGCTCTTTCCGGCCTTAGAACCTCCCACCAATAAGGCAAGAAGCGCCTTTTTGTGCGAGGAACCTCTGCCCTCCGGAGCTGAGCGAGCCGGGTCCACTTTACGTGATCTAGTTCCATCGGCTAGCTCCTTCCGGTCGGAAAACCTCCACCCATAAAGGCAAAGAGCGCCTTTTTGGGTGGAGAACTTCCGCCCTCCGGAGCTGAGCGAGCCGGGTCCACTTTACGTGATCTAGTTCCATCGGCTAGCTCCTTCCGGCCGGAGAACCCTCACCCAGTAAAGGCAAAAAGCGCCTTTATGGGTGAGGAACCTCCGTCCTCCGGAGCTGAGCGAGCCGATTCCACTTTACAATTTAGGAGGGTTTATGTTGAAGAAAATTCGTAAGGCGATTATTCCTGCTGCTGGGTTAGGTACTCGTTTTTTGCCTGCTACGAAGGCGATGCCTAAGGAAATGCTTCCGATTCTTGATAAGCCAACGATTGAGTACATAGTAGAGGAAGCGATTGATTCCGGGATTGAAGATATTATAATTGTTACCGGTAAAGGGAAGCGGGCGATTGAGGATCATTTTGATCATGCGTTCGATTTGGAACAGAATTTGATGGCAAAGGGTAAGTTTGATTTGCTTGAGAAGGTGCAGAAGTCTTCTGAAATTAATATTCATTATATTCGTCAGAAGGAGCCAAATGGGCTTGGTCATGCGATTTGGTGTGCGAAGCATTTCATTGGTGATGAGCCGTTTGCTGTTCTTCTTGGGGACGATATTGTACAGGCTAAGACTCCTTGTCTTCGTCAGTTGATGGATGAATATGAGAAAACGTATTCCTCTGTCATCGGTGTGATGCATGTAGAGGATAATCAGACGCATCGTTACGGCATTATTGATCCAATTGAACAAATAGGCCGGCGTTATCAAGTTCGAAAATTTGTAGAAAAACCAGCGCCTGGTACTGCACCGTCAAACCTAGCTATTATAGGAAGATATGTGTTAACACCTGAAATATTCATGTTTTTAGATAAGCAACAAATAGGTGCCGGCGGAGAAATTCAGTTAACGGATGCGATTGAAAGCTTGAACGGCATTCAGCGTGTCTTTGCGTATGAATTTGAAGGAGACCGGTATGATGTGGGAGAAAAGCTGGGATTTGTCGAAACGACCATCCAGTTTGCCCTTCAAAATGAGGAGCTTCGCGATCAGGTTCTTGATTTTATCACGGAAAAAGTGAAGCAAGCTACAAAATAACAAGTGGTGAAAAAGGATACTGTGCACAAGAGGTGGCCACTGAAAAAGTACGATGTTTCAGTGGCCTAATTCATGAGTTAGGATCTAGTATGGATTGAGTCCATAACGGTTGAAAAAGGAACCGAACGGTAACAAAAGAGCATGGATTGAGCCCGTAACGGGTGAAAAGGGAACTGAGCGGTAACAAAAGAGCATGGATTGAGCCCGTAACGGGTGAAAAGGGAACTGAACGGTAACAAAAGAGCATGGATTGAGCCCGCAAAAGGTGAAAAAAGAAGCTAGAGGTAACAAAATGCCCGCAAAGATCAGTTTCCGTCGTGCTTTTTTTCTTGAATTTGTATAAAAAGTGGTGAGTTATGTCTACAAAACGTAAATTAGTATCGAATTTTATGTCACTTGCAATTTTGCAAGGCTTGAATTATATTTTGCCCCTTATTACGGTGCCGTATTTGACGAGAACGCTTGGAGGGACAAATCAGGCGTTAATTTTTACCGGACAAGCGATGAACGTTATTTTTGTTACGGTGACGGATTATGGCTTTAATTTATTGGCAACGAGACAAATTTCGATTGTGAGAGATGATAAGGAGCAAGTGCGCCGGATTCACAGCACGGCCTTAACGGTGAAATTACTGCTCATGCTACTAAGCTTTCTCGTTCTTGTACTCATTTGTACGTTCGTGCCGCAGTACCATGAATATTTTCTTTTCTATCTCTTATTTTTCGGAATTACAGTTGGGACGGTTCTCTTTCCGGTCTATTTCTTCCAAGGCATGGAGGAAATGAAGTATATTACGATTTTAAATGCCATTTCTAAAACGATTTTTACATTAGGAATTTTTGCTTTTATTCATAGTCCGAAAGATGTGCTATATTCTCCGATTCTTTTATCGGCCGGTTATATCACTGTTGGCATTGTGTCACTTCTTATGGTTCGTTATAAATTTGGGGTTCGCTGGCTTACACCCAAATGGAGCGAAATTAAGGCGCAGTTTGTAGAAGGATGGAGCATCTTTGTTTCGAACGCAGCCGTCAGTATATTTACAGCAGGAAACACGGTACTGCTTGGCTTGCTATCGAACAAAGCAAATGTATTTGCCTACGGCGGTGCCGAGAAGCTTATTAACGCAGCCGTTAGTGTGGTGAATCCTGTTGCGGGTGCCTTGTATCCTCATATTAGCTCACTTGCCAATGAATCGAGAGAGAAGGCCATTCAATTTATACGGCGGTCAATTCCGGCTTTGCTGATCGTAACCGTACCGATTACAGTGATTACCTTTGTCTTTGCTGATTTAATCGTCACGCTTTTCTTCGGACAGCACTATACAGATACGGTACTGGCGCTTCGCATTGTTTCGGTGCTACCAATTATTATTGGATTCAATAATTTATTTGGTGTGCAGACCTTAGTTACATTCGGCTACGAACGAGAATTTATGCAGGTTATGCTCGTCACAACGTTTATTAATGTTGGACTTGCACTTGTGCTCGTACCATTTTTCGGTTATATCGGTACAGCGGTGACGGTTGTCTTAACCGAGCTTAGCATTACGATACGTGAATATATTATTTTGCGCAAAAGAGGCATTCGCATTTTGTAGAAAAAGGGAGACGTAAGGATGAAAATTTTACACGTTTCCGAAGCGCTTGATAAAGGCGGATTGGAAGAAGTCATTTATAATTTAGTGAAAAATACGAACGAAAAACGGTTCGATGTGAGGGTTGCTTCTTTTCGCGGTGGCGAAGTGAGCGACCGCCTAAGTAAACAAGGCTATTTGTACTATGAAATTTCAGCGCTGTCTAAGAAGGAACGCATACACGCGCTAAAAAAGCTAATAAAGAGCGAGGGCTTTGACGTTGTACAGGCTCATTTTTGCTTTGAAGCAATCGCCGCAGCTAAAGCATGCGGTGTAAAGGTGATTGAAACGGTTCATAACACGTATGGATTTTTCGTCAATCCGTGGGGAAAATTGAAATATAGCTATTATTTAAACCGCGTGAATGCCATTGTGACCGTTTCGGATGCGGTACTGGCCTTTAATAAAGAGCACTTTTATGTAAGAAAGCCTGAAAAGTATGTGTCAATTCGCAATTCAATTAATCCCGAACGGCTCCGCATATCGTCTCGGTCACCGGAAGAGATAAAGGAAAGCCTAGGTATTCCAGTGCAGAGCCTTGTCGTTAGTACGTTATCTCGCTTAGATGTGCAAAAGGGTCTTGAGTATTTTATCGATATGGCAAAGATTATAAGCAAGCAGATGGGGCACGTTGCCTTTGTTATTCCAGGGGAAGGAAACGAGGCCTATACAAATCAACTGAAGCAATATGCAAACGGCATCGATAACATCCATTTCATCGGTCACATTCCGAATATCAATGACTTATTTACTATTATGGATATCTTTGTTCTCTCCTCCCTTTGGGAAGGCGGCCCCCTTACACTACTGGAAGCCATGGCCTATGAAAAGGCTATTGTTGCAACGAAAGTAGGAAATACCGAAGAAGTCATACGTGACGGTTCTACTGGATTTTTAGTAGAAAGTAAGAACGCACAGGCACTAGCTGAAAAAGTAGGTACGCTTATTCAAGATCAAGCACTGCGATCTCAATTTGCAAAGAACGCGCATGATGACTTTTATGGAAGATTTAGCAATGATATCATGATACAGAAGTACAAACAATTGTATGAAACATTAGTATGAGAAGGAAAGTAGCTGTCTCCTCTGTAAACTTAAAGATGCGTAAACAGTAACGATCCCATATATTTCAATACCTTTTATATAATGTTGTACATTATATAATCCATGGTACATCACTAATTATAAAGTGGTGTACTTTTTTATTTAACAAGACCTTTAAATGACCTCATTTACTACCTATACTATAATCGAGTGGAAAATTAAGTGAAATTAAGTGAGTTAATAATCGTATTAAAGGTGGTGGCCGAATGAAAGTATATACAGCAAAAGAGGTAGCTGAACATTCGATATCGAATGTAAAGGGATTCACCATAACACCATTCGGACTAACGAACAGTTGTATGAGTATTACAAGCAACATAGCAAAACGTACAAACAAAAAGACAATAGCCAAAATACTATACTGACTCGTTCTTGCAAAACAATATATTGCTGAAAATAACACGAATTGGATGGCAAATCACTTTGAAATGTTTAAATAGATATATTCTTGATTACTGTTATTCAACAATCGGGCCATTTAATTGAATAACTTACTTTAAAGAAAACTGGATATTTATGTCGAAATACAGGCAACATTGTGAAATATTGAACTTATACGTTTCAAATTACTGAATAAGAAACCGAACCCTTTTTCCTTGTATACAATTACTGTCCAAAAAGGGAGTGGCACTTTGAAATTTACTTGGCACAAATTGAATTTTAGTTGGCATGTATTGATGTGTAATATCACATGGTTTCCTTCTATAATGAGTACCATATTGAAGAAGGAGGAATTAACTTATGAAAGTTATTTTGATTACAGGTGCAAGTAGCGGAATTGGTTACCAGACTGCACAACTATTAGCAAAGCAAGGTCATAAAGTATATGGTGCAGCACGTCGATTAGAAAAAATGGATAGTTTAGAGAAAGAAGGCGTTATTCCGATTAGTTTAGATATTACAGACGAATCCTCTATTAAAAATTGCGTGGATTCAATTGTTACAGCTGAAGGTCGGATTGATATTTTGATTAACAACGCAGGGTACGGGTCATATGGAGCAGTTGAAGATGTTCCTTTGGAAGAAGCTAGAAAACAATTCGATGTAAATTTATTTGGATTAGCCCGTCTTACACAAATGGTTCTGCCAACTATGCGAGCGCAACGCTCCGGTAAGATTATTAATACGTCTTCAATGGGCGGTCGGGTCACTACATTATTTGGAGCTTGGTATCATGCGACAAAATATGCTTTAGAAGGTTTTAGCGACTGTTTACGTATGGAAGTTTCTAATTATGGAATAGACGTTGTATTGATTGAACCGGGTGGGATTAAAACTGACTGGGGATTTATTGCCGCAGATCATTTGCTAGAAACTTCAAAAGGCGGAGCTTATGAAGAATTAGCTACAAAAACAGCGCAAAGTATGAAAAAGCGTTATTCCTCTAATATGTTATCAAAGCCTGAATTAATTGCGAAAACTATTGTAAAAGCAGTTCAGAAAAAACGACCTAAAACTCGCTATCTCATTGGTTTTGGCGCAAAACCGATTGTCTTTTTAAAAACCATTTTACCAGATAGAGTCTATGATAAACTGATGAAAAACATGTAATGAGGAATTAACCATGAAGATAACTATCACCAAACAGTTTCAACAATTTATTTCATCATTAGGTGTGTCTATGGGAGAGCTTCTACAAAAAGCCAATATTCCTAATATGCTTTGGAAAGAGACGTTAATCTTAACCAATCTTGAATATTATCGGCTTCTCCAAGAATTTGATCATGTAATGTCGGATGAGCAATTACTAGCCTTCAGTCAAATTGAAAATATCAATATGTTTATGCCGCCATTTTTTGCCGCATTGTCAGCAAAAAATGGCTATGAAGGTATTCAACGTTTAGCAAAATACAAAGGGTTGATTGGTCCAATAAAAATACAGATGAATGAGACATCAAATACTGTGAGTTATCATTTTTCATTTACTTATCCTAATCAGGAACTCCCTCGGTTTGCTTTATTAAACGAGCAGTTATTGCTCGTTAGTTTGCTTAGAACGGCTACGGGAAAAACAATTGTTCCCCTTCTAGTTGAGGGACCATATTTCTATAGTTTTCCTATAGAAGAGTTCTTTGCAATTCGTGGAACAAAAAGCGTGACGAATCAACTAATATTTAAATTAGAAGATCTGAATCATCCTTTTTTAACCGAAAACAATATTATGTGGGAGTATTTGGAACCAGAGTTTACAAAAAAACTCCAAGAGATTTCTCAACAGAAATCCTTTTCCCAAAACATCCAAGCAATTTTATTCACAGCCATTCCAAGTGCACATTACACGTTAGAAGAAATTGCTCACTCATTAGGGATTAGTGTAAGGACACTTCAGCGAAATTTAAGCGCTGAAAACACAACATTCAATCAACAGTTACAAGGGGTTCAAAAAATGCTTGCATTCCACTATCTTCAAGAGCCGAATTTAACTACTAGCGATATTTCATACTTACTTGGTTATGCGGATTCTAATTCTTTTGTCCGTGCTTTTAAAAAATGGACTGGACAAACAATTTCAGATTATAAATCACTTCATAAATAGAAAAAACTTAATGGAAAATATATTGTTAAACTGCGAGAGCGATGCTTTACTTAGCTGCTGTCGCCTTTTTTATTCACAAAACAGTTTGTGAAATTATGCACTTAAAAAAGGGTACTTGAGTAAAATAAACTAAGTCTTTTGAAGTCTATTTTCATTTATCACTATTCAGCAATCGGGCGCCTTTCTTGAATAGGAGGGCGTCTTTTTTTAATGCCTCAACACATTTAAGAGATTAAATCTTGTTAGGGTAAAGAAAAGATTGTGAAGATTTCTACTTAAACGGTCATATGTTGTACAAAAAGGATAGATATAAGCAGGTATATCCCCTGTTCATCTATCCTTTCCTTTTAACCCTATATAATGTGTGATATTACAAGGACACATTTAATTGTAAAGCTCTATATTTATTTTTTGACTTTTAATAAAATAAGCGGACGGCTACTTTTTTTTAAAAAGAATAGGCTAATTCCGACTTTACACATATGAAAAATAATGATAGTATCAAAGAAATTAATATAAACAATCTGACTAGATAACTAGAGGATTCTTCTTTCTTAGCTAATAAGGAAGTAGAGTCCTTTTTTGTTTCTACGCGGAAAAAAAGGGAGGAACCGAAAATGAGTTTGCAATTTGCATATTGGGCACCAAATGTAAGCGGAGGATTGGTTATTTCAAATATTGAACAACGAACGGGCTGGTCATTTGAAGACAATAAGCGTTATGCACAAGTGGCAGAGGAAGCTGGGTTTGATTATGTGTTATTACAAACACGGTTTTTGGCAAGCTACGGGGCTGAAAAGCAGTTAGAGGCGACGGCTTTGGCAGCAGGCTTGGCGAGTGTTACATCAAAGCTAAATATAATTACGGCGATTCTTCCTGGCCTTTGGCATCCGGGTGTGATGGCGAAAATTATTTCAACGATTGATCATATTAGCAATGGACGTGTATCTGTGAATATTGTAAGCGGTTGGTTTAAAGGTGAATTTCAAGCTTACGGTCTTCCCTGGTTAGATCACGATGAGCGATATCGCCGGTCCGAGGAATTTATTCAAGTGCTTCGGGAACTATGGACGAAGGAAATTGCGAATTATCAAGGGGATTTTTACCGGATTCATGATGCACCCTTAAAACCAAAGCCTGTTACGCAGCCACTTGTGTTTCAAGGCGGGAATTCAATAGCTGCCAAGGAGATGGCAAGCCGCGTTTCGGACGTTTATTTCATGAATGGAAATTCGATTGAAAATATAAAGCAACAGATTGATGAAGTAAGAGAATTAGCAAAACTACAAGGGCGCACAGTAAAATTTGGAGTGAATGGCTTTGTCATTGTCCGCGAAACAGAGCAGGAAGCACAGCAAGTTCTAAGGGATATTATCGCTCATGCAGATGATGAAGCGGTAGAAGGCTTTAAAAGCCAAGTAAAGTTTGCCGGAAAAGCATCTCCGCAAGGAAACGGAATGTGGGCCAATTCATCCTTTGAGGATTTGGTTCAATACAACGATGGCTTTCGTACGAAATTAATCGGGACCGCTGAGCAGGTAGCAGATCGGATTATCGAATTGAAAAAAGTAGGAGTAGATATTGTGTTAACCGGATTTCTTCATTACGAAGAAGAGATACAAGCCTTTGGGGAGCAGGTCCTTCCGCTCGTTCGGAAAAAAGAGGAACAGCTCAGCAAAGCAGCTATAAGATAATAGTAGTGAAAAAATAACAGCCGCCTATTGAGGCGGACACTGAAAAAGGTATCCCACTCTTACATAAATAGAGAAGGATACCTTATTTCTTTTCCTAACCAATCCCTTGTTTTAGTGACCACTTTGAGCAAAAAGCAAGGGAAGCCGGTAACCAAAGAGCTGTTTAGTGACCGCTTTGAGCAAAAAGCAAGGGAAGCCGGTAACCAAAGAGCTGTTTTAGTGACCGCTTTGAGCAAAAGGCAAGGGAAGCCGGTAATCAAAGAGCTGTTTAGTGACCGCTTTGAGCAAAAAGCAAGGGAAGCCGGTAACCAAAGAGCTGTTTAGTGACCGCTTTGAGCAAAAAGCAAGAGAAGCCGGTAACCAAAGAGCTGTTTAGTGACCGCTTTGAGCAAGAAGCAAGGTACCCGGTAACCAAAGCGCATCAAAGTTATCGTCCCTTTAGATGCGGCTGTTATTTTTATAGGGACGAAGCAAGAAATCCTCTTCTTTATAATAGTTTTACATAGTTTTAAAGCTACTGCTGTACTTTCTCGCTATAATGATGGGTAGGGAACATTGTTTCGGTTTGTATACATAGGGTTATGAGATATTTCTATACATATAATTTGAAGTAAGTAGTAAATTTTTGTACAGTAAGAGCAAAATGATGGGCGAAGAGGTGGCTTATGGAGATTTCGGTTGTAGGTACGGGGTATGTAGGTCTTGTAACAGGGGTAGGATTGGCACATATTGGTCATATTGTAACATGCTTAGATATAGATGAAGATAAGATTACGAAGCTTCAAGATGGGAATGTTCCAATTTATGAGCCAGGCTTGGCAGAGATGATGCAGGAGGCGACGCATGCCGGCCGATTAAAGTTTACGAGTGACCGGGCGCAGGCCTATCACCGGGCAGAGGTTATTTTTCTCGCAGTGGGAACACCTCCTAATAAGGATGGATCGGCAAATTTAACGTTTATTACAAAAGCATGTGAGGATATCGGGGAGTTTATGAAGCATGATGCGATTGTTGTAACGAAAAGTACAGTGCCGGTCGGGACAAATGATTATTTAGAAGGCATTATTACAAGTAGACTTCAAGAAGGAATTACGGTGCAGATGGCATCCAATCCTGAATTTTTACGAGAAGGGTCTGGTGTGTACGATTTCTTCCACGGGGATCGTATTGTTATTGGCGCAAAACTAGAAGAAACAGCTACCATAGTGGAAGAAATTTATAAGCCACTTAAGATTCCAACCTTTAAAACAGATGTACGCAGTGCGGAAATGATTAAGTATGCTTCTAATGCTTTTCTAGCAACGAAAATTAGCTTTATCAATGAGATTTCTAATATTTGTGAAAAAACAAATGCGAATATAGAAGATGTTGCCTACGGGATGGGACTGGATCAACGGATTGGCGATAAATTTTTAAAGGCCGGTATTGGTTACGGAGGATCTTGCTTTCCGAAGGATACGAAGGCGCTGCTTCAAATCGCAGGGACGGTACGCCACGATTTTGAATTGTTGAAAGCGGTAATTGAAGTAAATAATAAGCAGCAAATTTCGTTAGTGAAACGTGCTACTGATTTACTGGACTTACGTGGCAAGCAGGTTGCCCTTCTCGGTTTAGCCTTTAAGCCGAATACAGATGATATGCGTGAGGCACCTTCTATTGTTATTGCAGAATATTTGATTAGCAAGGGTGCTATTGTAAAAGCATATGATCCAAAGGCTACCGAAAATGCAAAGCATATGTTGCCGAAACAAATTATATTTGCCAGTCGTGTAGAGGAAGCCTTACAAGGTGCAGAGGCAGCGTTTCTTGTAACGGAATGGAGCGAAATTAAAAGTCTGCCGCTCGCTATGTATGTAGAATTGATGAAGCAACCGCTCTTATTTGATGGACGGAATTGTTATAGTTTAGAAGAAGCGAGCCACCATGAAATCGATTATTATTCCATTGGCCGTCCTTCGGTGCTGCGAGAATACAGCAGTAAATCCTAATATACGAGCGTTTTTTAATGCTGATTTACAGAGAGATGGTGGACTGCTATTCCCTGCCTTATTACTATGTAATATAATGGGGGAAGTACATCATCTTCGTCCAAGCGATGAATGAGAAAGTGAGTGGAATACATGACACAACCAATAAAGGTAATGACGATATTCGGAACACGGCCAGAAGCTATTAAAATGGCTCCGTTAGTTCTAGAACTACAAAAGCATCCAGAAACAATCGAACCAATTGTGACGGTAACTGCGCAGCATCGTCAAATGCTTGATCAAGTATTGAACATTTTCGGCATTACGCCTGATTATGATTTAAACATAATGAAGGATCGCCAAACGCTTATTGATATTACGACACGTGGCTTGCAAGGGCTAGATGAGGTCATGAAGGAAGCGAAGCCAGACATCGTCCTCGTACATGGGGATACAACGACTACATTTATCGCAAGTCTTGCTGCGTTTTATAATCAAATTCCGGTTGGACATGTGGAAGCGGGTCTGCGCACTTGGAATAAACGTTCTCCGTATCCAGAGGAAATGAATCGTCAGCTAACCGGCGTCATGGCAGATTTGCATTTTTCACCAACGACTAAATCAGCTGAAAACTTAAAGCTTGAAAATAAAAATCCAGACACGATTTTTATTACGGGGAATACGGCTATTGATGCGTTAAAAACAACGGTAAAAGAAACGTATTCAAATGAGGTGTTAGATAGCATTGGAAGCGATCGCCTCGTATTAATGACAGCACATCGCCGCGAAAACTTAGGTGAACCGATGCGCAATATGTTCCGCGCTATTAAGAGACTCGTGGAAAAATACGAAGATATTCAAGTTGTCTACCCAGTTCATATGAACCCAGTTGTACGTGAAATTGCTAACGATATTTTAGGAAATGATGCGCGCATTCATCTCATTGAACCGCTTGATGTGATCGATTTCCATAACTTTGCTGCGCGTTCGTACTTAATTTTAACCGATTCCGGCGGTGTACAAGAAGAAGCACCTTCCCTTGGTGTTCCCGTTCTTGTTCTTCGTGACACAACCGAGCGTCCAGAAGGAATTGATGCCGGTACATTAAAGCTTGCTGGAACGGATGAAGAAACGATTTTCACACTAGCAGATGAATTGCTTGGTAACAAAGAAGCGCATGATAAAATGGCGCATGCATCGAATCCATACGGGGATGGCCATGCATCAGAACGGATTGTTGCCGCGATTTTAAATCATTTTTCTGGAAAATAAGATATTACTTTTTGTAAACCGTTGCGAAGGGCCTCCTTTGCAACGGTTTTTTACTGTAAAATTTACGTAAATTGTTGAATTTTGTATGAATACATATCGCGTAATCTATGAAAATAGTAAGATAGGAAAGAAGACAGATAAATAAGAGGGAGGACATACATACTTGTGAATAGGTTTTGGAAGGTAGCATGTTCTATAGTTATAGTTTCTGAGCTAGTAGTCGCGCCCATTACTTCATCGCATGCAGCTGCTCCTATTTATACGAGTACTGGCGGAGAAGTACATTATAACTGGGGAGCAGGAGGACCACCTGGTATGCCTGCAGACCAGTTTGAAGCAAACTTTACACAGTCGAAATCACTTGCTGCTGGAGATTATTTTGTTCAAACATTGGCAGATGACCGGGTTCAAGTAGCGGTTGATGGAAAATCGGTTATTGATCGCTGGACGCCGTCGGCAGGTCAAATTGATCGTGCGCTTTTGCCGAATATGAGTGCAGGTAATCATGATGTAAAAACTCGTTATTATGAGGATTATGGAAATGCCGCTGTGTTCTCGGATGTCGTGCCGATGAATACGTGGCTCGCGTATTATTACAATAATGAAACGCTCTCTGGTCTTCCCGTCGCAGCGAAAACGATTGGACCTTCTCAACAGCAAGGCCTCTCTGTTAATGATGGATATAATTCTCCGATGCCAGGGAAGGTGAATAGTGATCATTTTTCTGCAAAATTTGCAACAGCAAAGCACATACAAGCGGGGCAATATATACTGCATGCAAAAGCCGATGATGGCATGCGGGTCTATATTGATGGTAAGAAGGTCTATGATGGCTGGGGTTACAATGGCTATCAGGATGATGTTGTAAAGGTAAATATTGCAGATCAGGCAACTACAAAGGATGTTCACTGGGTGGACGTAGAGTATTATGAAGCTTCAGGAGAAAGTAAACTTGAATGTTCGCTGACACCAGCCGATAGCACGGATAATACCTTTGTTCAAAACGGCGGAGATGTGCACTATAACTGGGGTTACGGTAGTCCAGCTGGATTTTCGTCTGATTATTTTCATGCCCAGTTTAATCAAACAAAATCTGTAGCAGCGGGCGATTATTTTATTCAAACGCAGGCAGATGATGGTGTGAAGGTGAATGTAGATGGCAATACGGTTATTGATCGCTTTACTCCATCTTCCGGTCAAATCGATACTGCTATCGTGCCAGGACTATCAGGCGGCACGCATACGATTCAAACGAACTATCTAGAGGAAACGGGAAATGCTTTCGTATTCTCAGACATGGTGCCGTTTGATAACTGGCTCGCATATTATTACAACAATGAAACACTTTCAGGCTCGCCGGTAGCTGCTAAGACGCTGGATGCTTCGGCGGATAAAGGCTTGCATCAAGATAATGGGTATGGTTCGCCGATGCCATCTGTAGCAGCGGATCACTTTTCCGCTCGTTACGTAACAGCTAAGCGAATGCCAGCTGGACAGTATGTTTTACGAGGCGGCGCAGATGATGGTATTCGTGTGTATGTAGATGATAAGCTTGTACTCGATCGCTGGACGTATAGTGCGTACCGAGAGGATGCTGTTATGGTTCCCGTTACAGACAATCCATCGCAACCTGACGCAACAAAAGATGTTCATACGATTCGCGTGGAATATTTAGAGGCAGCAGGAAATAGCAAAGTTGATCTTACCGTAACACCAAGTAATCAAGTAACAAGCCAAGGTACAACAGGCGTGTTTTATCCGAATACTACGCTTTCTGGTACCGGTGTTTTAGTGGATGGAATCAACGGGGTTGCCTTTAATTGGGGATACGGTGCACCGATTCCATCAATAGGGGAAGATCATTTCTCAGCAGCCTTCTATGAAAATAAAAATCTAGCAGCGGGTGATTATTTTGCCCAAACGGTTGCTGATGATGGTGTAAAGATGGAGGTTGATGGAAAATCTGTTATCGACCGTTTTACGCAGTCGGGACCACAGATCAATCATGCTCTCCTTGGACAATTGTCACAAGGCATGCACCAAGTGAAGACTTCCTACTTTGAAGAGGCCGGGGGAGCCGTTTTATTTTCTAACGTCGTTCCTTTAGATAGTTGGCTCGCCTACTATTATCCGAGTCAATCCGTAGACGGGGCGCCAACCGCAACCAAAGTATTGCCTACGTTAAATGAAAATAACGGTTTTGGTAGTCCTGTAAATGGAACCATTCCAGCAGACCATTTTGCTGCTCGTTATACGACAGCGAAGCATATGCCTGCAGGAAATTATAAAATTACAACCAAGGCGGATGACGGCGTTCGCGTTTATGTGGATGGTACACTCGTAACAGACCGCTGGCATGATAGCGGCGGAGACGAGACAACAGCCGTTGTCAATGTGCAGAATTCTACCACTGATTCAAGTAGTATGAAAGATGTTCACTGGGTCGAAGTACAATACTATGAAAATAGCGGGAATAGCTTTGTAAATGCAAGTATTACACCAACGACAGATTCAGTAACACCTCCGCCAGCGGAAAATGGTGCGTACAAAGTGGCAAAGATGTACAAAGTAAATAATGCAGTGCAAACCGACTATGTGAGCGGCTATAACACTTATAATGAAGCCGTACAAGCAGCGCAGCAACAAGGGGGAAATGCCGTCATAACTAATGGTGTTGTGACGTGGATAAAGGATGGGTTTGCTTACGCTAACGATATTACCATCGATATTTTAGTAGCGCCAGGCTCAAGTAACGCACTCACTTACGTTGTAAACGGAACGGAACTAAAGGTAGAATCCATTGAAGGCGACTGGGTAAAAGTGAGAGTAGCCGATACAGTTGGTTATGTGGATAAAAGCAAAATCGTTCTCGTTCCTACCGAAGCCGCAAGTAGCTCGTACTTTACCGTGCGAAATGGAGATTTATATTACTATATCTCGCACAATGGCTCCTATGACGTGCAGTTGTACGGAAAAGCACCAGCATTTTTACGGGAAGGGCAGAACCATTACAGTGTAAATGGCCACGATTTCAATGGCCAAGAAGCATATCAGTATTTCCAATACCTTTCGATTCATACGAAAACCAATTATACAGCGGATGAACTCAATGCTTATGTGAAGCAGGTTCACCCAGATTCTCCGTTAATAAATCTCGGACAAGCATTCAAGCAAGCCGAAGCAGATTATCATGTCAACGCCTTGATGCTGTTGTCTATAGCTATTCATGAAAGTAACTATGGGTTAAGTCAGATTTCTCGTAATAATCACAATCTCTTTAGTATCCATGCAACCGATCGAGACCCTGCCCAAAATGCAGACTACTATGCTACGTATGAGGATAGTATTAAAGATATGGCAACAAACTATGTAGGCCTAGGGTCCGGCTATTCGAATCCGCTCGATTGGCGCTACCAAGGTGCATACGTCGGTGACAAAAGCACGGGTATGAACGTAAGATATGCATCTGACATCGCTTGGGGATCTGGTATCGCAAGCGTCATGTACCGAATCGACAAAGCACTTGGTGGAAAAGACTGGAACGCTTACACCTTTGTAAAGCCAACAGAGTCTCCCTTGAATGTGCGTCCTGATCCATCAACAGGACAAACACCGTTGTACCAAGCAAAAGACAGCATGATCCTAACACAACTTTCGAACCAATCAGGGTGGTCGAAAATCATCTCAGACATCGCATCATCTGCAACGGGTCCGAACGGTGAACCAGCAGCCTATGTATCTGGAAGCTACATCCGTACGGTTTCAGTAGTAAAATAACAAGGGAAAGACTGCCTGAAAATCAGGGGCAGTCTTTTTACTATGGGGTGGAAAAATATCGGCGGGTTTGATCAAGTTAACGGCGGGGAAACCAAGTTTAACGGCGGAAAGCAGGTAACAGTGGAGGAACAGAAAGCGGAGAGTAAAAATAAAGGCGGGTTTGCTCAATTTAACGGCGGTCCCATAAGAAATAACGGCGGAGAAACCAAGTTTAACGGGTGCAAGCCGGAAACAGTGGAGAAATAGGAAGCGGAGGAGAAAAATAAAGGCGGGTTCCACCAAGTTAACGGCGGTCCCAGAAGAAATAACGGCGGGAAAATCAAGTTTAACAGCGGAAAGCTGGAAACAGAGGAGGAACAGGAAGCGGAGAGTAAAAATAAAGGCGGGTTTGCTCAATTTAACGGCGGCCTCAGAAGAAATAAAGGCGAGAAAACCAAATTTAACGGCGCCCTCCCCCCTATGTGTAACGCCCCTCAGGTTAAACATCATCCCATAAAAATACCTCCCAACCAGCTGGTGAGAGGTTTCATCATAGCTCTAAGCTTTGCATGAGTGCGTTGTGTATGTCATTAACACTTTTTGAATCTGGTGCGAAGTAGTAGATGCCATTGATGGTTTCGTCCTTGCCTTGAAGGGTAAGGGTTGAAATGGTGGATGTATCGAATCCGGCGAATTTTTGGTACAGTGCGAGTCCGTCGTTTATGTCGATGTCCGTTTTTATGTTATCTCCAATTGCTTTAGCTACATCATTGATTTTGAATACGGAGCTAGGTGAGCTGAGCTTGCTGACGACTGCGGCTAGCATTTGACGTTGGCGTTTGGTGCGTCCGAAATCGCCGCTTGGATCTTCCTTTCTCATGCGAACGTAGGCGAGTGCTTCTTCCCCGTTTAACTGCTGCGGTCCTTTTGTAAATTGGATTTCTTTATACCAATTGACGTCAGAGCGTTCTTTAAAATCGAAAGGAACATCTACGGTTACACCATCCACGGCATTTACAATTTCTTTGAATCCCTTGAAGTCAATTTTGATGTAATGGTCAACGGGTACGTTTAGAAATTGTTCGACGGTTTCAATTGCCATTTTTTCACCGCCATAGGCATGGGCTGCATTTAATTTATCTTTCGTATTACGTCCTGCTATAGTTACGCGGGAATCACGAGGTAGGCTAACCATCGTGACCTGCTTTGTATTCGGATTGACGGTGAGAAAAATTAACGAATCCGTTCTGCCATTTTCTCCATTCGTTGCGTAGTCTTCAATTCCCATTACGAGAACGCTAAATGGTTTTTTCGTCAAATCTACATTAACTGCACGTAGATTGGATTTATCTCTTTTAAAGCCACTATATATATGTAGAAGTGAGGAGTAGGAGCTAAAGGCGTAATAGCCGATCGAGAGAAACACGAGCATGAAAAGACTCACGATTACGACTCTGCGTCTTTTCCGTTTGATCCGTTTTCGCTGCATCAAGTACTCATGACGATCTATCTTACATACCTCCTTTTTGGAATATATTAATTTTCTATTTCTTCTTCCAAATATAACATATTCCCTTCTGCAATGCTCACCCTCCCATTGGTGAGTTCAGTCATCCATTCTTTGAATTGCTGCTTCTGTGTTTCCTCTACATAGGTTTCAAAGATAACATCCTCTACATAATGAATTTCCTTCAGTTTATAGGGAGAATGACGCAAATCATTTTCTACTTTTCCGAGCAGGGTATAATCAATTTTGGTGTTCATCACTTGCATGAGAATTCGATTGACAATGCCGGCCGCCGTGATTCCTTCACTGACACTTTTTCCATAGGCACGGATGAGGCCACCACCGCCTAATTTAATGCCTCCAAAATAGCGAGTCACTACGACAACAGTATCCTTTAAGTGTTTCTTTTTTAATACCTCTAGCATCGGTACGCCGGCTGTGCCAGATGGTTCCCCGTCGTCATGTGCTTTTTGAATTTGATCATTTTCCCCGATTAAATAGGCGGAGCAGTTGTGCGTTGCATTCCAGTTTTTCTTTTTAATCATTTGGATGAAAGCAAGTGCCTCTTCTTCTGTCTGGGCACGATTGACATAGCAGATAAACCGAGATTTCTGTATGATAATTTCGTGCTCCGTATATTCTTTTACAGTACGATATTGTGGCAGCAAGGATAGAACACTCCTATCTATAAAAAGTATATTTATTAATTGAATCGTATTATGGTAAAATAAAATATTGTTCCGTATCGATACTATGTATTCCAACATAATGGGAAGTTTCCCCTTATTGTAACGTGAAGAGTGATGTAGGAAAAGGTTTCAAGATAAAAACTACTATTTTGTAAAGGATGATATTGATATGAGAATAGCGATTGTCACGGATAGTACAGCTTATATTCCGCTTCAAGAACGGGAACAGCTAAGTATACATATGATTCCGCTAAATGTGACATTTGGAGATGCCTCGTATCAAGAAGAAGTAGACATGATGCCGGATCAATTTTATGCGAGGGTACGTGAGGAAGCAGAATTTCCGAAAACGTCTCAGCCAGCTGTCGGGTTATTTATCGAATTGTTTGAACGTTTAGCGAAAGAGTATGATGCCATTATAAGTATTCATTTATCTAGCGGTATTAGCGGAACGTATCAAACGGCAACAACGGTCGGCGATATGATAGAATCGGCAAAGGTATACACATTTGATTCTGAAATAAGCTGTTATGTACAAGGGTTTTATGCAATTGAAGCCTCTAAAATGGCGAAAAACGGGAAATCCCCCGAGGAAATTATCGCACGTTTGGAAGAAATGAAAGAATCGGTCGAAGCATACTTTATTGCGGATGATTTGAATCATTTACACCGTGGTGGACGGTTGAACGGAGCGGCTGCATTTGTTGGGAGCTTACTGCAAGTAAAGCCAATCTTGTATTTCCAAGATAAAGTGATTATTCCGTTTGAAAAAATTCGCACACGAAAAAAGGCACGCAAACGGATTATGGATGTATTTCATGAGCGAGCAAGTCAAGGTTTACCTATGAAGGCAGTTGTGATTCATGCTAATTGCGAGGAAGAAGCAAAAGAATGGCAGCAAGAAATTCAACAATTGTATCCGAATGTCGAAGTAAGCCTCAGTTACTTTGGGGCAGTAATTGGAACCCATCTAGGAGAAGGGGCCATTGGATTCGGATGGTATAAAAAATAATATTCTCGTCTTTATTTTATGTATTTTCCCTCGAAATGAGGGCATTTTTAAATAATAATATTTACAATTTGTTAATAATATAATCTATACTACTTACTTTTTATAAGAAACTATAATATAATAAAGAGGAGGTGACGAAGCATGGAAAATAATCCGTCGTTATGCCCGAAATTTGAGTCTGCGTTTTCGCTTCTTAGTAAGAAGTGGACAGGTTTAATCATTCAAACATTATTGCAGGGACCCCAGCGTTTTCGTGAAATTGCTGATATTATACCCAACATGAGTGATCGTATGCTATCAGAACGTTTAAAGGAATTAGAAAGCGAAGGAATTGTCATTCGTACTGTCTATCCAGAAGTGCCTGTTCGCATTGAATATACACTTACACAAAAAGGAAAGTCGCTGGAGAGTGTTATGCAGGAAGTGCAAAAATGGGCAGATGAATGGGTGACAAAAAAATAAAACGTTCCCCATTTATGTGAGATGTAAACACTCCTTTTTCGCAAAAAAAGTCAGCTTCTTCGAATGATTCGAAGGAAGCTGGCTTTTTTTGTTATCAAGCTGAAAACTTGGTTAATTGTCGTAAATCCATACATTTTATTATCTAAATCTACATATTTTTACATAGTTCGTAAGCATTCAACAAAGTTTTTGTGCATAGTGTTACATTTATTTTACAAGTCTGTAACAATAAAATAAGGTGCTGAAAATTATGATATAAATTAAGGGGGAAAAGGAAGGTGTGAAAAGGAATATGAAAAAGGTGAAAGCTGCAACATGTATACTCGCAGCAGGTTTAATGGTATTTTCAACAGCAGGTTTAAATGCATACGCTGCGCCAAGTGCTACTGAAATTCAAGCTACTTTACATACACAACAACAACAACAAGCTGATCTTCAAAAGCAAATGGACGATCTTAAGAAAACCATTCAAGACTTGCAAAATTCAATTCAAGACAATGAAAAGAAACTTACAGACACTAAAAACAGTATTACTGAAACCCAAAAGCAAATTCAAGATTTGACAATTAAAATTAACCAACTAGAAGAGATTATTCAAAAGCGTCAAGGAATTATTAAGAATCGTCTTAAAAGTATGCAAGAACAACCTACTTCTAACATGGTAACGGATGTAATTGTTAACGCAAAGAGTTTTGCAGATCTATTGGATCGTATTAGTAATGTTGGTCTAGTTTTGCAATCTGATAAAGATTTAATGGATGCACAGCAACGAGATCAAGATCAAGTAAAGGCACAGCGCGAAGAAATTGTGAAAAAGAATGCAGAATTACAAGCATTCATGGCTGATCTTGAAAAAACAAACAACCAACTTTCGGATCAACGTTCTAAGAAGCAACAAACGTGGAACGATTTGAATGACAAATTCCAAAAGCTAATTAATGATATTTCAAGCTCTCAAACGCAATTATCAGCAGCACAAACACAGGCATTAGAGCAATCATCACAATTTTTACAACGTACGTCAGCAGATCCAACACCTCAACCTACTCCTGCAGCAATTGCACAAACTGTTGCATCATCTAAATCAGCTGGCTCATCTAACAACGGTGGCGTTGTAGGAAAAGCAATGCAATATTTAGGTGTACCATATGTATTTGGCGGTGCATCTCCAAGTGGATTCGATTGCAGTGGATTTATTTCTTACGTGTATGGAGTTGGACGTCAAGATGTAAATGGCTATTGGGGCAGCGTAGCTCACATTAGTGGAAGTAGCTTGCAACCTGGTGATCTTGTATTCTTCCAAAATACGTATAAAGCTGGTCCTTCTCACATGGGTATCTACATTGGAAACGGCCAAATGGTCCATGCTGGTGATGCCGGAATCGAAGTGTCTAGTTTAAGTAATTCATACAACCAATCTCATTTCTTGGGATACGGTAGATTTTAAAATTTAATCTTTCACCTTTTAAAAACTTAAAACAAAGTCGGTAGCTTACAGTTTTCTATGTAAGTTATCGGCTTTTTTAGCATTTTACAATAAATAGGTAAAATCGTATGCTTTCTGTAAAAAGGGGGGATGCATATGAAGCACGAGCTTCAGCTCATGCTTGCAGGGAGGCGGTTGTTGCTTACAGAACTCTCGGTTTCTCGTAAAACACTAGAGGAAAATCGGGAGCATTTGCGAATGGAGAAGGCAATCTTACGGCAAGGTAATAGGTATCAATGTATTCGTTGTGGGAATAAAAAGCCGCATCTGTTTGCCTATACGCCTTGCTTTAGTTGTAAAAAGGAATGCATCTATTGCCGTAACTGCGTTGGGATGGGAAGAATGTGTGAGTGCTCTGAATTAATAAGTTGGTCAGGTCCTGTTGGTAGAAACATGTATCCGTCATCTATGCTACTGTGGGAAGGAACCTTGTCGGAAGGTCAATCCTTGGCTTCTACATCAGTTAAGGATGCAATCGTAAGGAGAGAAAACCGTCTCGTCTGGGCTGTATGCGGGGCTGGAAAAACCGAAGTCCTCTTTGCAGGTATTGATGCTGCTTTGCAGCGGGGAGACAGGGTTTGCATTACTACTCCGCGAACAGATGTTGTACTTGAGCTTGCACCGCGCTTTCAAAAGGTATTTCCCGCCCTCTCTGTCATAGCGCTATATGGAGGAAGCCCTGATCTTGGAAAATCATCCCCACTTACTATTGCTACCACTCATCAACTGCTTCGCTATTACCGTGCGTTCGATACGATTGTTATTGATGAAGTAGATGCATTTCCGTATTCCGTTGATGCATCCTTGCAATATGCGGTAACAATGGCAAAGACAGAGCATGCTTCGCTCATCTATTTGACAGCAACGCCAAGCGGAGCGATGAAAAAACAGGTTCATCGCTCGAAACTAAAGGCTGCTATGATTCCAGCACGCTATCACCGATATCCTATACCGGTACCAACGTTTATTTGGTGTGGTAACTGGAAGGGGAAGATCAAGCATGGAAAGCTGCCTGCAGTCGTTTGGAACTGGATACTATCTCATCTCACTGCATCCCGTCCTGTTTTTCTATTTGTTCCTAAAATTTCGTATATCGCCCCTTTAGCTACAAGCTTACAAACTGTAGATGCTCGTATTACGGGCGTTCATGCACAGGACCGTGACCGAAAGGAGAAGGTAGCTTCCTTTCGAAACGGCGATATTCCTCTCCTTATTACTTCGACAATTTTAGAAAGAGGTGTGACAGTGAAAAATTTACAAGTAGCGGTGCTAGGAGCGGAAGAGGATATATTTACAGAGTCGGCGCTTGTTCAAATTGCTGGTAGAGTTGGCCGAAACGCAGAGTATCCAACTGGTGATGTTCGTTTCTTCCACTGCGGGAAGACGGAGGCGATGGTTGCAGCAAGAAAGCATATTCAATCGATGAATAAACGAGCGAAGCAGATGGGATGGATACGATGAAATATTGTCTTATATGTTCTCGTCCACTTAACTTTGGAGATACTTGGTTTTCGTTTGTCTTTCCGAAGTATCACCCCCTTTTATGTGAGGAATGCCAAGGGAGACTCGAGCTCATTCACGGAGAAGTATGCGCGAAATGCGGACGTCCGATGGAATCCATCCATCATGCGTATAAGCGCGGTACTACATGTTTAGATTGCCATACGTGGCAGGAGCATGGTGACGTTCTTGCTTGTAACCGCTCTGTTTATGTATACAATGAATTCATGAAGGAAATGATAGCGCTGTTTAAGTTTCGCGGGGATGTCTTACTAGCAGAAGCTTTTTCTGCCCCGTTTCAAGCAGCATATAAAGAGTACTTTTCCTCGTATGCTGTAATGCCAATACCACTAAGTAGGGCTCGGCACCATGAACGAGGATTTAATCAGGCACATGTACTGGCAAATTTGCTACAAGTTCCCGTGCACACGAATGTACTCATTCGTACGCATACAGAAAAGCAGAGTAAAAAAACGAGGTACGAGCGGATTATGTCTGTCTCTCCATTTTCCATTTCTTCAGCATCTCTCCCTTGTGAACGAATTGTCCTAATTGATGATGTTTACACAACCGGTACAACGGTGCGGCAAGCGGCCAAATTACTGTATAGTAAAGGGGCTTTGCAGGTGGCATCTCTTACATTAGTAAGGTCTACCGGAGAATAAATAGCCTCTTTTTTGTGTCGAATATTTAATAAAAAAGGCGATAAAACTTCTTTGACTTTTCCTCTTTTTATCCGTTATATTCAAATTATGGGAAATCCATAAGTATATGATCGAAGGGAATGGAATGAATGGAAGGAAAAGTAAAATGGTTTAACTCTGAAAAAGGCTTTGGTTTTATTGAACGTGAAGACGGGGATGACGTGTTTGTTCACTTTTCAGCTATTATGCAAGATGGTTACAAATCGTTAGAAGAAGGACAAGCCGTTAAATTTGACATTGTAGAAGGCGCTCGCGGACCACAAGCTGCAAATGTAACAAAGCTATAATCGACGATTTACTAAAAATCGCTGATCGTATATAGGAAAGAAATAATTATGGACCTTTTGACGATGTCAGAGGTTTTTTTTATTCTTCCTAAATACGTTTCTTTTGATCCTGTAACAAAGTATTCACAGCTAAGGTATGTTTTCAATGTGAATCTAGGGTAAACTAATTATAAAGAAAGCGATTTCTTTTCTACAAAATCCGATAAAAAATTGAGAAAATTACAATTTTTTCGTCGAAAGAGGAAGGAAATCGGGTTCTTTGCACAGAATATATGGTACATAGTTTTGAAAGTTTGAAAGGAGGAGTTCACCTATGAAATATAGCATTCGTGGTGAAAACATTGAAGTAACTCCAGCATTAAAGGAATATGTAGAAAAGAAATTAGGTAAGCTTGAACGTTACTTTGATACATTTCCAGAAATAAAAGTGAACTTGCGAGTATACTCTGACAAGCAACGGGTGGAAGTAACGATTCCATTTCCAGACTTAATGCTTCGTGCAGAAGAAACTCATAATGATATGTATGCGTCTATCGATTTAGTAGTCGATAAATTAGAAAGACAAATTCGTAAACATAAAACAAAAGTAAACCGTAAAATACGTGAAAAAACAGCGTTTGCAACAACGGTAGCACCTGTTCAAACGTTGGAAGTTTCTGAAGATGAAATTGAATTAGTTCGTACGAAACGCTTCGATTTAAAACCGATGGATGCAGAGGAAGCAATCTTGCAAATGAATATGCTTGGACATAACTTCTTCGTATTTACGAACGCTACTACAAACGAAACAAGTGTTGTGTACACGCGTCGTGATGGAAAATACGGTTTAATTGAAACAAAATAAAGTAGAATAAAACAGGAGCGTAGCCTTTAGGCTACGCTTTTTTGCGTGCATGAAGGATAGTTGTCATATTAATACGCAGAGTGTTACAATTGTACATAGGTCTGTTCCGCTATCGATTGCAAGTGTATCTGACGATTTTTTATATATTTATACAAAGAGGAGCGTATCGCCATGATTGGTATTTTAAAAAAGGTGTTTGATGGGAATCAACGCCAAATTAACCGTATGCAAAAGACGGTAGATCAGGTAGAAGCGTTAAGTGAGCAAATGGCTGCTTTAACCAATGAAGAATTACAAGCGAAAACGCCTGAATTTAAAGAACGCTATGAAAAAGGTGAAACGTTAGACGACTTGCTTCCTGAAGCCTTTGCAGTTGTACGTGAAGCTGCAACACGTGTTCTCGGACTACGTCCATTCCCTGTGCAAATTATGGGGGCAATTGCACTCCATGAAGGGAATATCTCTGAGATGAAAACAGGGGAAGGGAAAACATTAACTTCCACATTACCTGTATACTTAAATGCGTTAACCGGTAAGGGTGTTCATGTTGTTACTGTCAATGAATACTTGGCACAGCGTGATGCAAAGGAAATGGGACAGCTTCATGAATTTCTTGGACTGAAGGTAGGCTTGAATTTAAATAGCATGTCTCGGGAAGAAAAACAACAAGCATACGCAGCTGATATTACGTATAGTACAAACAACGAGCTTGGATTCGATTATTTACGTGACAATATGGTACTTTACAAAGAACAACGTGTTCAACGGCCTCTTTACTATGCGGTAATCGATGAAGTCGATAGTATTTTAATTGATGAAGCAAGAACCCCTCTTATTATTTCTGGTCAAGCTCAAAAATCAGCGGATTTGTATAAATTTGCGAATGCCTTTATTCGCACCTTACGCAATGAAACGGATTATACGTTCGATGTGAAAACAAAGAATGTAATGTTAACAGAAGAGGGAATTAACAAGGCTGAAACAGCGTTTCACATAGATAATTTATTCGATCTAAAGCATGTTACCTTGTTGCACCATGTGAACCAAGCCTTGCGTGCGCATGTCGTGATGCACTTAGATATTGATTATGTTGTGCAAGAAGGCGAAATTGTTATCGTTGACCAATTTACGGGTCGTTTAATGAAAGGCCGTCGTTATAGTGAAGGGCTGCATCAAGCCATTGAGGCGAAGGAAGGCGTCGAAATTCAAAATGAAAGTATGACGCTTGCAACAATTACGTTCCAAAACTACTTCCGTATGTATGAAAAACTATCTGGTATGACAGGTACGGCAAAAACGGAAGAAGAAGAATTCCGTAATATCTACAATATGACGGTCCTTGTTATCCCGACGAACCAAGCGATTGCTCGTGATGATCGCCCTGATTTAATTTTCAAAACGATGGAAGGAAAATTCAATGCTGTGGTGAATGACATTGTAGAACGCCATCAAAATGGGCAACCAGTTCTAGTCGGAACGGTAGCAATTGAAACGTCAGAGCTTATTTCCAGAATGTTAATTCGTAAAGGTGTAAAGCATAATATATTGAATGCCAAGAACCATGCTCGCGAAGCGGAAATTATCGCAGATGCAGGGCAAAAGGGTGCGGTGACCATTGCAACGAACATGGCCGGCCGTGGTACGGATATTAAACTTGGTGAAGGAGTAACCAATGTTGGCGGTCTTGCGGTTATTGGTACGGAACGTCATGAAAGTAGACGGATTGACAATCAGCTTCGCGGACGTTCTGGTCGTCAAGGAGATCCAGGGGTAACGCAATTTTATCTTTCCATGGAAGATGAGTTAATGCGTCGGTTCGGTGCTGATAATATGAAAGCAATGATGGATCGTCTCGGCATGGATGATTCACAGCCAATTGAAAGTAAAATGGTCTCTCGCGCTGTAGAATCTGCTCAAAAACGGGTTGAAGGAAATAACTACGATGCACGTAAGCAATTGCTTCAGTATGATGATGTATTACGTCAACAGCGTGAGGTTATCTATAAACAGCGCCAAGATGTTCTAGAATCCGAAAATCTTCGCGAAATTATTGAAGGTATGATGAAAGGTACCGTGCAACGTGCTGTCTCTGCACATACGAATAATGAATTAGAAGAAGATTGGAATATAAAAGGGTTGATCGATTACTTAGAAGCATCCGTTTTAGAGGAAAAGGATGTAGCGGAGGAAGAGCTTCGTCGCCTTGATCCAGAAGAAATGAACGAGCTTATTCTAGCTAAAGTAACCGAGCATTATAACGAGAAGGAACAACAGCTTCCAGATGAACAAATGCGTGAGTTCGAAAAGGTTGTTGTACTTCGTGTGGTGGATACGAAATGGATGGATCATATCGATGCAATGGAACGCTTGCGTGAAGGAATTCACCTCCGTGCATATGGACAAATCGACCCGCTTCGTGAATACCAAATGGAAGGTTTTGCGATGTTCGAAGCAATGATTACTTCTATTGAAGAAGAAATTTCTCGCTATATTATGAAGGCGCAAATAGAAAGCAATCTACAACGTGAAGAAGTGATTCAAGGAGAAGCGGTTCATCCGGTAGACGACGGCGGAGGCGAAGAAGTAAAGCGCAAACCAGTCGTGAAGGGCGAACAAGTGGGACGTAATGATCCATGTCCTTGTGGTAGCGGTAAAAAATATAAAAACTGTCACGGTGCCATGCAATAACAGTGTACTGTTGAAACAGAACTCTATAAAGTAGAAAAATATGTGACTTTCATGCACTCTCTCTGCTAAAGTGGAGGGAGTTTGCATTGTTTATAACGAAATAGGAGTGACGATAATGGAATTATTTGAAATTAGACAAGAGCTTGAAAAAACGGCTAAGCGTTTAGCTGACTTTAGGGGGTCTCTTTGACCTCGCTCATAAGCAATCTCGCGTAACTGAGCTCGAAGAAACAATGGCAGATCCAACATTTTGGGATGATCAAAACGGCGCACAAACGATTATTAATGAATTAAATGAAATTCGAGATATGGTAAATACGTATACGAAGCTAAGTGACACATATGATAATCTAGAGCTTACGTACGAGCTAGTTAAGGAAGAATACGACGAAGACTTTAAGAATGATCTAGAGACGGAAGTACAGGACCTCGTAGCCGAAATGAATACCTTTGAGCTACAACTACTATTATCAGGTCCATATGATAAGAGTAATGCGATTCTTGAATTGCATCCAGGTGCAGGTGGAACCGAATCACAGGACTGGGGTTCGATGCTACTTCGTATGTATACTCGTTGGGCTGAGAAAAAAGGATTTAAAGTAGAAACGCTTGATTACTTGCCTGGAGACGAAGCGGGTATTAAAAGTGTAACCTTGCTTATTAAGGGTCATAATGCATATGGCTATTTACGTGCAGAAAAGGGAATTCACAGACTCGTACGTATTTCTCCGTTCGATTCTGCAGGACGTCGTCATACTTCCTTCGTATCAATTGAAGTAATGCCTGAAATGGACGACAATCTTGATATTGAAATTCGGAATGAGGATATTAAGATGGATACGTACCGTGCGAGCGGTGCCGGCGGTCAGCATATTAATAAAACTGATTCTGCTGTCAGACTTACACATATACCAACTAATATCATAGTAAACTGCCAAGCGGAGCGTTCTCAACTTAAAAACCGTGAAAAAGCAATGCATATGTTAAAAGCAAAGCTTTACCAAAAACGTGTGGAAGAACAACAGCAGCAATTGGATGAAATTCGCGGCGAACAAAAAGAAATTGGCTGGGGAAGCCAAATTCGTTCGTACGTCTTCCATCCGTATTCTTTAGTGAAAGATCACCGTACGAGTACGGAAACAGGAAATATTCAAGCGGTAATGGATGGCGATCTCGATCCGTTTATTGATTCCTATCTTCGCTCTAGAATCTTATAAAAAAAAAGCCTGATTTCGGCTTTTAAAAAAATGTAGATTCTAGTGAGGTAGTTGTATGACAACTTATCTATATAGAATAAGAGGGAAAGAGAAGTGCTTACGTGCTTCTCTTTTTTATAGGAGATAGTCATATCATACTCAAATACATGCACAATCGTAAAAACTTGAAAATAGCGAAATATCAGCAACAAATTTCGGTAGCTTCTTAAGAAATCATCATTATCATGAAAATTAAAGACAAAATTACTAGTTCATACTTGGAGGAATTATGGAAACAAAACATAAAGCAAGAAAGGCATCAAATCCCCAATTGCAAAAAATAATGGAATATATCTATATCATTGTAGGTTCCACTTTGATTGCCTTGGCATTTAACATCTTTTTAATGCCAAACCGCATTGCATCTGGAGGAGTGAGTGGGATTAGTACCATCTTAAAGGCGACAATCGGATGGGAACCAGCCTACGTACAATGGGCATGTAACATCCCTCTGTTTATAGCAGGTGTTCTTCTTTTAGGAAAACAGTTCGGGGTGAAAACATTAATTGGAACGATTTTTCTTCCACTTGTTGTATTTGCATCGAAGGATATAGAACCTGCTACGCATAATCAGCTTCTTGGCGCACTGTTTGGCGGTATAAGTGTTGGATTAGGGCTTGGTATTGTTTTTCGAGGAAAGGCATCGACAGGAGGGACTGATTTAGCAGCCCAAATTATTCATAAATACACTGGACTTTCGCTTGGCATGTGCGTAGCACTTATTGATGGCACAATCGTCATTACTTCTGCTATTGTATTTAACTTAGAAAGCGGTATGTACGCACTCATTAGCCTATACGTTACAAGCAAGACAATCGATCTTGTACAAGTGGGAATGGGCCGTTCTAAAATGGCCATTATTATTACCAATGAAGAAGACCGCGTTTGCCAGGCGATTTTGCAACAGGTGGACCGCGGAGTTACGAGATTGCCGGGATTTGGTGGATATACAAATGATGAACGTCCCATCCTTATGTGTGTTGTCAATCAAATGGAGTTTACAAAGCTGAAAGAAGTTGTTAAACTGGCCGATCCATTCGCCTTTGTCATAGTAACCGACGCCTCGGAGGTACTAGGAGAAGGATTTCAACCGGCGTAGGAGGAAAAACTATCTATAACGGGTTATAATAAAAGTAAATGTAGGAGGATGTGTATGAAGAGAAAACTTCTTATTGCGGTGTCAGGAATGGCGCTTGCTACTATACTCAGTGCTTGCACGGCGAAGGAAGAAAGTCAGACTGCCAAAGGCCCCACTAGTACTGATAGTGCAGAAACGATTTACCAACAAAGCTGTGCAAGTTGTCATGGAACAAATTTAGAAGGAAAACTAGGACCAGCTCTGCAAAAAGCAGGCGGTGAATTTAGCCAAGCACAAATTGAAAAGATCATAGAAAAAGGACGAGGCTCCATGCCAGCGGGTATCATTCCGAAAGAAGATGCAACAAAAGTGGCAGAGTGGCTTTCGCAGAAAAAATGACTCAAAAGGGCTACCTTTTGAGTCTTCTTCCTCCAGAATATAACAAACCAGCTTTCCTACTATTATTCTCCCTTGTATTCCCATAGAATTCCTATTCCATATATTTTACAATGATAAGGACGTCTCGGTAGGAAGTGTTTACGATTTGCATAGACTTCTGTAACAGAACTGTAATCGAATTGTAGCGTCAAATGAAAAACAATGATGATACAATGTAGAACGAAACGAAACAGTTAGAATTAATGTAGATATTTGTTAGATCCGGTTGTATTTTAAGAAAGAATGTCGAATAAGACAAATTCATTAATTGGGTGATACATGATGATAACAATGAACAATGTGTATAAAACGTATCCAAACGGTGTAGAAGCTGTGAGTGGGATATCCGTTAAAATTAAGCAAGGTGAGTTTGTGTACGTCGTTGGTCCAAGTGGGGCTGGTAAATCGACGTTCACGAAAATGATGTATAGTGAAGTAAAGCCAACGTCAGGTTCGATTAATGTAAACGGCATCGCATTAGAAGGTCTACATAGCAATGATGTGCCGTATTTCCGTCGCCAAATCGGCGTTATCTTTCAAAACTTCCGTCTTTTACCTAAGATGACAGTGAGCGAAAATGTCGCATTTGCCTTAGAGGTAATTGAAGAAGAACGGGAAGTAATTGCAGAGCGCGTAGCAGAAGTATTAAAGCTTGTTGGGCTCGAAGACAAAGCTGATTCCCTTCCAAATCAACTGTCAGGAGGCGAACAACAACGTGTAGCAATTGCACGTGCGATTGTAAATAAGCCAAAGGTTGTCATTGCGGATGAACCGACAGGAAACTTAGATATAGATACAGCTTGGGAAATTATGGATATATTTAAAGAGGTAAATCATCAAGGTACAACAATCATTATGGCAACACATAATTCCGAAATTGTGGATACCATTCGCCACCGCGTTATCGCAATTGACAATGGAAAAATTTTACGAGATGAAATTCAGGGAGGGTACGGTTATGAAAGCTAAAACCTTTGCCCGTCACGTACGAGAAGGCGGAAAGAGTCTAACGCGTAATGGCTGGATGACATTTGCATCAGTCAGTGCAGTTACCATTACATTGCTGCTAGTAGGCGTATTTTTGGCAGTTATTATGAACTTAAATCACTTCGCTTCTAAGGTAGAAAAAGACGTAGAAATTCGTGTTCATATTGATCCGGCTGCTTCAAAAGATAATCAAGCTTCGTTAAAAGCAGACATTCAAAAAATATCACAAATAGATACCCTTACATTCTCTTCTAAAGAAGAAGAACTACAACGTGTCATTAAAAGCTTCGGCGATAGCGGGAAATCATTCCAACTGTTTGAACAAGATAATCCGCTTAAGGACGTTTTTATAATTAAAACGAAAAATCCGACAGATACAGGTCAAGTCGCAGCACAAATCGAAAAAATGCAATATGTTAGCAATGTACAGTACGGAAAAGGCGATGTTGAAAAACTATTTAACACGGTCAAAATTGGTCGTAACATCGGTATTGTGTTAATTGCCGGTTTATTATTTACAGCCATGTTCTTAATCTCAAATACAATTAAAATTACAATCTATGCAAGAAGTACAGAAATCGGAATTATGAAACTAGTAGGTGCAACAGATTGGTTTATCCGTTGGCCATTCCTATTAGAAGGTTTATTCTTAGGTGTGCTAGGTTCCTTGATTCCAATTGTACTTATCGTATCGGCATACGGATCGATTCAATCGATGTTACAGCAAAAATTGGTTGGTACAATTTTTGAATTGCTACCATCAAGCCCGTTTGTATTCCAATTAGCAGGGGTGTTAATCCTAATTGGTTCCCTAATTGGTATGTGGGGAAGTGTCATGTCTATTCGCAAGTTTTTACGCGTATAAGAAGAAATAGTTGCAAACATAATTCGTACAAGCATATCATATAGTAGAAGTAAGTAAGGCATCACACTGGTAGTGTGATGCTTTTTCAGTACATAATTACGATGTGTGAAAGGAGCATTCCGTATTGAAACGTAAAATAGCGATAATTTGGATTGTAGCGTCATTTCTAGTCGGTGCGGGTAGCATGTATGCAGGAATGCAATATACATTTAGTAAAACGTATGGCGGCATACTTGCAAGTAAATCGAATTCCCCAACACGAGAAGGAGATATACAAAAAATTCAGCAAGCTTACGATTTAATCGACTCTCGCTACGTCAGCAATGTTGATAAAACAAAGCTAGTTGAAGGAGCCATTCAAGGAATGATTTCAACGCTGAAGGATCCATATTCCACTTATATGGATAAAAACACAGCCAATCAATTTGTTCAGTCCTTAGATTCATCCCTAGACGGAATTGGGGCTGAGGTGAATAAAGTCGATAATAAGCTAATCATCGTATCACCTATTAAGGATTCACCAGCAGAAAAAGCAGGAATCAAGCCAAATGATGAAATTCTATCAGTAGATGGAGAAAGTGTAAAAGATAAAACACGTGAAGAAGCCGTATTAAAAATTCGCGGCAAAAAAGGCACAATTGTTACATTAGCGATTAAACGTGCGAATGTGGACACACCTATTACATTTAAAATTACGCGAGATACGATTCCACTTTTAACTGTATCAAGCTCGGTCAAAACAGAAAATAGTAAAAATATCGGATACATTCAAATTACATCTTTCTCTGAAAACACAGCGAAGGAATTTAAGGATAATCTAACAGATCTCGAAAAGAAAAACATAAATGGTCTTGTCATTGATGTACGCGGCAATCCAGGTGGATATTTAAATAGTGTAGAGGACATATTGAAGCTATTTGTTACAGATAAAAAGCCAATTGTACAAGTAGAAGATCGTAACGGACAACGTCAAAAAACGTTTTCGCAGCTGAAGGAACGTAAACCGTATCCAATCGCTGTACTCGTTGATAACGGCAGTGCATCGGCCTCTGAAATTTTAGCAGGAGGTTTAAAGGAAGCAGAAGGCTATCCACTTGTTGGGGTAAAAACATTCGGTAAAGGGACTGTGCAGCAAGCCGTTCCGCTTCCAGATGGCAGCAACATAAAGCTTACGATGTTTAAATGGTTAACACCAGACGGAAATTGGATTCATACTAAAGGAATTGATCCAACCGTCGAAATTAAACAGCCAGACTATTATTACGCAACACCTATTCAATTCCAAAATGCATTATCCTATAACATGAACAACGACCAAGTAAAAAGTGCACAAGCTTTACTAAAGGATCTTGGCTTCGAACCAGGCCGCACTGACGGTTATTTCAGCCAAGAAACAGAAACAGCCGTAAAGGCATTCCAACAAAGCAGCAACATGGATCAAACCGGCATCATCGATCAAAAAACAGCCGATGCGCTCCAAAATAAGATTGTAGACAAAATCCGCTCCGGCACAAACGACCTGCAAATGCAAGCAGCACTAAAGCTTGTAGCGAAATAAGGAAGGAAATATATCAATCTTTGACCACTGAAAACGTACCATGTTTCAGTGGTCTTTTTCATGAGTAGAGAGGGGATAGAGTCTGCAGATGTTGGAAATGAGAGAGGGTGGGAATAAAAGAGGGAGGATTGAGCCCATAGATGGTGGAAGCGAGAGATGACGGGAACAAAAGAGAGGGGATAGAACCCGTAGATGGTGGAAAAGAGAGATGGCGGGAACAAAAGAGGAAGGATTGAGCCCATCAGCAGGTGAAAAGCAGAGAGGCGGGAACAAAAAAGAGAGGATTGAGCCCGTAAGCAGGTGAAAAGTGGAGATGGCGGGAATAAAAGAGAGAGGATTGAGCCTGTAAGCAGGTGAAAAGCAGAGAGGCGGGAATAAAAGAGCAAGGATTGTGCTTCCCGCAGTGCGTCGACTATTCTTCACTGCTACGATTACTTTTTTTTTTCATAGAAACCGAAATAGAAAGCTTATATGATAATATTAAGAGGTACATCTTATACAGAAATATAAAGTAAGATTAGGGGGGATATAATGGAACCTTGGCTTTTTGAATTAGTACGAGCAATCGGACGATTTTTTCTACATCCTGTCCTATACATAAGCATAATCAGTATTATTTTTGCCGGATATTGGCGTGTTCGACAAGAACGAAAGGACTTTTCTATTAAAATTTATAACGCTATGTATGAGCTGCCTACCTCCTTATTTGCGGGAATCACAATCGGAATCCTGCTATCAGTAGTACTAACCGGCGTAGGTCTTGTACTACCGAAAATGGGTCTAGCTGCTATTGCATTGTGGACCATTTTATTTGCGATTACCTTTCAGTACCGCTACTTATCAGCTGCTTACAGTGTAGGGATTGCAATGCTACTATTCTTGTTTCCTAATGTTTTAACAAAAGTGGGCGAGGTTGTACCGTTTCTTACAGATGTGAAGGGAAACTATTTACCTAGTCTAGCTATTCTTCTGGCACTTTTACTTTTTACAGAAGGTCATTTCATTATGAAGTATTCTTCGTCCTCAACACCGCGCCTTTTAAAGGCAAAACGAGGTCTATTGATTGGTATGCATCGTAGCAAACGTCTATGGATCGTACCTCTATTCGTTCTCATTCCAGGTGATGGCATTCAATCGTTCCTTTCCTGGTGGCCGGTTATTTCGGTTGATACACACACATTTTCACTCTTTCTTATTCCCTTTACAATCGGATTTTCGATTAAGGTGAAAGGAATGCTGCCTAGCCAATCTATTATGTATACAGGAAGACAAGTCACATTGCTTAGTTTTCTTGTACTCGCACTTGCTATTGCAAGCATCTGGCTTCCTGGCCTCGCAGTAGCAGCAGCAGGAATTGCTATACTCGGCCGCATAAGCATCGCGATTCGTGAGAAAATTGAGGATGAAAAACCAATTCCATATTTTTCTCAGAAAACAAATGGATTGATTATTCTAGATATTTTACCAAACTCAGTAGGAATCGAAATGGGCTTGCGGGTAGGGGAAATCATTACGAAAGTAAACGGCATGAATCCTACCTCTCTCCGAGAATTCTACAGTGCGCTCCAACGTAACACGGCAGGAGCATTTTGTAAAATGGAAGTCATTGATACGAACGGAGAACTACGTCTCGTGCAGCATGCTATATATGCAGGAGATCACCATGAACTCGGTATTGTATTCGTGCAGCGTGAAACCGATTGGGGTATTGAGGTTGGATAGTGTGTATAACTTTGCATGAGAAGTAAAGGTTAAGACAGACTATAGCTTTGATAAAGCTCGGCTTAAACAAGTCGAGCTTGTTTTATTATGCTTAATATAAATATGATATTCATCTTTGGCTCCTTGTATATCGCGGTTTCATAATGCAGATGTACGTAATCTTTTTGATGAAAAATTGTAAAATGATTTTTTTTAAATAAAAACTATTTTTATTTGAACTTTTCTAGATAATATTAAGTCCCTTTATGAAGAAGTAATATGAAAGAAAAGGAAGGAATCATTAATCAAGGAAAGCTTAAATTAAAAATACATAGAGTAGGAGTAAATAAAAATGAATTATCAATTATTTCAAATGATAAACCAGTGGGCAGGGCACTTTAAATGGCTTGATTGGATTATGGTTTTTGTTGCAGATAATGCCCAAATTATTTCTGTAATGATTATCGTACTAATGTGGTTTAGCAGTATGAAAACAGAAATCCGAGAAAAAAATCAGCGTACTGCTATCTATACAGCAATGGCTGCAGCAATTGCTTTGTTCTGTAATCTAATCATTAATCAGGTTTATTGGCATCCACGTCCGTTTGTAGATCATCAGGTACACCAGTTGATTCCTCATTTAGCTACAGAGTCTTCCTTTGCCAGTGATCATACCATTTTAGCGTTTTCGGTTGCCTTCATGATGTTGATGCGCACGACAAGATGGAGAGGTATTGTTCTATTTTTTGCGGTTTTAACTGCAGTATCAAGAGTGTTTGTAGGTGTGCATTATCCTGCTGATGTAATCGGTGGGGCCGTTATAGCTTATATAGCAAGTATGTTGGTAATTCGATTAGCCAAGTTTAAGTGGATGGAGCTACTTGTTCAATTTGTATTTTGGGTTTACGCAAAATTAGCTTCTCGATTACCCTTCTTTTCCAAATACATTCATAAAAGAATATAAGTGTTTTAAGAAAAACACAAAAACAAGTTTGGTTTAATAAATTCCTTCATTACTGCAACGAAGCGATTTATTTTATAATGTAAGAATACAAAAGATCAACCAGAATTCTGGTTGATCTTTTGTTTATCCCGACTTTTTGATACAAATGGAATTCTCATCAAAAATGAAATGGATAGTTATTTTACAGCGGTCTCTTGCTGTACAGCTTGTTTGAGAACAGCCCCTAAGCGTTTCATGCCTTCCACAATTCTATCTTCTGGCATGTTCGAATAGTTCAAGCGGAAGGTGTTTTTCTTAGGATTATTTGGGAAGAATGATCCGCCTGGAACAAAGGCTACGTTATTATTGATGCATTCTACAAAAAGTTCATCTGTGTTAATGTGAGAAGGAAGTTCTACCCATATGAACAAACCACCTTCTGGCGAGCTATGTTTAACTTGGCTAGGGAAGAAATCATTGATACATTGCATCATGATTTCACGGCGAGCACGATATACAGCTTTTATTTTCTGAATATGCGCTTCTAGGTCAAAGAGTTCGATATATTTTGCCGTGATTCGTTGGGCGAAGCTGTCTGTATGCAAATCAGCAGATTGTTTGAATGAAACATATTTCTCAATGAAGGATGGGTTTGCACAAATCCATCCAAGACGAAGCCCAGGGGCAAGAATTTTAGAGAAGGTACTTAAATAAATGACACGACCTTCTGTATCAAACTGTTTAAGCGGCGGTAAGGCTTCTCCTGCAAATCGAACTGCACCATACGGATTGTCCTCGACGATGATAATGTTATACTTGTTTGCAAGTTCAATCATTTTTTTACGACGTTCTAGCTTCATCGTACGGCCTGTTGGATTTTGAAAGTCTGGAATAGTGTAAATGAATTTCGCATTTGGATGTGTTTGAAGCGCTGTTTCTAGTTCTTCCATAATCATACCATCTGCATCCATCGCTACTTCTACAAAGTTTGCATTGTACACTTTAAAGGCATTGATTGCTGCTAAATACGTAGGGCTCTCACAGATAACGGTATCGCCTTCATCTAGAAACAGCTTCCCTGTTAAATCAAGGCCTTGCTGCGAGCCACCTGTAATTATTATGTTATCAATCGTCGAATCGATGCCGATTGCTTCCTGTCTTTCCACAATTGCTTGTCGTAACGGGATATACCCCTCAGTCGTGCTATATTGTAAGGCTTGGGCCCCAGATTCAGTTAACACGGCTTCACAAGCAATCTTAATTTCTTCCACGGGGAAAAGTTCAGGTGCAGGAAGACCACCAGCAAACGAAATTACTTCTGGTTTTTCTGTTACCTTTAAAATTTCACGGATTTCGGAAGCTACCACATGTTTTGTACGTTCTGAAAATTTTTCTTCCATCAACATAATCAACCTTCCTTTATTCTGTAGTTTGTTTAAATAGATAGATAGTAGGATTGATCTGCCCTCTTTTTATATCACCAGGAATGCTTTTTATAAAACAGAAATTTCTGATAATTTTTTTCGCAGAGGTAGTTCCTGCTCTTTGTAAATCTGTCACAGACTCTTTACTGTATGACACTATCATTTTTCATATAATTACGATGAAAATATATATATTATATAATACCTTCGTCCAATAAGGCAATAAAAATTTAATATATTCTGATTATTGGAGAAGTTAACATTTTCTTAATGAATATTCACTTATATCAGATTATCTTAGTGTGATATCGTTTTATTGATATTTGATAAAGGAACGTGATGTTCCATACATAGTAAAAAAGAACGTAGGAGAGAAGATATGGACAAGAACGAAAAGGGGAAACTTTCGTTAATTCTGGAAGTGCTATTGGTTTCTACAAAGCTAGGGCTTACTTCGTTTGGAGGTCCTATTGCCCATCTAGGATATTTCAGAGAGGAATATGTAAAACGCCGCAAGTGGCTAGATGAGAAAACGTATGCAGACTTGGTTGCATTGTGTCAATTCTTACCTGGCCCTGCTAGCAGTCAAGTAGGAATGGGTATTGGATTTATTCGGGCAGGGTTCATAGGTGCTGTTTGTTCTTGGATCGGATTTACCCTTCCATCTGTCATTGCGCTTGTGTTATTTGCCTATTTTCTGAAAGGAACAACGGTTAGCGACGCAGGTTGGCTCCACGGTTTATTGGTTGTGGCAGTGGCGGTAGTAGCGCAAGCAGTATGGGGTATGGCAAAAAAATCAGCATCGGATCGCCCGCGTGCCACGATTGCCATAGTAGCTGCTATGTTAACCTTATTGATTCCAAGCGTGTTCAGTCAAGTTGGTATTATCCTAGTAGCTGGCCTACTCGGATGGTTTTTATTTCAAAGTACTGCGGATGAGAAGCCTGTATTGCTTTCTATATCGTTTAATAAAAAGGTAGCTAGCATTCTTTTAACTTTGTTTTTTGTATTGTTAGGCGTACTTCCTATTGTAAGACAGGTTATCCATTCAGACCTTTTCGCTTTATTTGATAGTTTTTACCGCTCAGGTGCTTTGGTATTCGGTGGAGGACATGTTGTGCTTCCTTTATTACAAGCAGAAGTGGTGCCAGGATGGTTGTCAGCAGATCAATTTCTAGCTGGATACGGAGCAACGCAGGCAGTTCCAGGACCGTTGTTTACATTTGCATCGTATATAGGTATGGCTAGCTTCGGCTGGAAAGGCGCGATTGTAGCAACCATTGCAATTTTTCTTCCGTCCTTTTTATTAGTTATCGGGGCTCTTCCCTTTTGGAATTGGTTACGGCAGCATCCCCGTTTTCAAGCAGCACTGTATGGCGTTAATGCTGCTGTTGTGGGGATTTTACTTGCTGCACTGTACAATCCAATCTGGACGAGTGCAATCAAAACTCCTGTTGATTTTTGCCTAGCATTAGCGGCCTTCGGTTTACTAACAGTCTGGAAGTGTCCGCCATGGATTGTCGTTGTATGTTCTGCAGCAGCATTTGCGCTTCTTTCCTTACTGTAAAAGAGATATGTACTCTTTTTGAACAGATAGAAACTGCACAATTTCTGCATAATGTTGGTATATAATGAAGTTGTAGAAAGGAGATGATTCTACAATGATGGGATATAGAGGATATGGATATAATCCTTGCCTTGAAGGTTTTGGAGGCTATGGAGGGAGTTGGGTCATGATGGGTATCATGTTTCTATTCTTAGTTATTTTGGTTGTCATATTTGTAGTAGGATTCAAGAATATGCAAAAAACGTGGAAACTTCCAAATAACGAAACAAACGCAATTGACATTTTAAAAGAAAGATTAGCAAAAGGTGAAATCACAGAAGAAGAGTATGATCGACTTCAACAAAAATTAAAATAACATTTATATAAACCCCAATATTCATGTGAATATTGGGGTTTTCATAAATTGGAAACGGATTAGCACATCATACCTTTCTCAGTTTCCCTTGCTTCCTCAATAAACATTTTGGTTGCATAGGATCGTTGGTTTGGATGAAATCACCTCAATACTATGAATAAAATTAATTTTACTCATAATATATCATTCGTTTACTATGTAATGTAGAAAGAGAAATTTAAGGATTATACAGTTAGCTGAGAGGATGATAGGTGTGTCTGTTAAATCGCTTAGTGTTTTGTTATTGCTTTCAAGTCTTTGGGGAGCTTCCTTTATATTTATGAGAATAGCTTCACCTGTGTTAGGACCTTTTTTTCTAATAGAATGCCGAGTAGGGATTGCAGCTTTATTTTTACTTCTTTATGCTTTGTTGTTTAAACAACAAATACATATTAAAACAAAATGGAAGCAATATTTAATTTTAGGTGCAATCAATGCGGCTATTCCTTTCGTCCTCATTGCAACAGCTGAATTATATCTTACTTCTTCGCTTGCTGCTATTATCAATGCTACAACTCCTTTGTTTACGGTAATCGTATCTATTTTATGGATGAAGGAGCAAACGAGTATGCGTACCTATTTAAGCATTGGAATGGGATGCTTAGGAGTCATTATTTTAGTAGGGTGGAGTCCACTTTCTTTAAGCGGAGCTATCCTAGGATCAATCATTGCATCGTGTCTGGCAGCCTTCTCTTATGGATTTGGCGGAGTGTACAGTAAGCTTGCCTTCAAGGAAGCAAGTACCTTAGAATTAGCAATTGGACAACAACTTGGAGCAAGTGTTGTATTACTACCCATCTCCTTGTTTTTCCTACCAAACCGCCTCCCAAGCTCTTCGGTTATTTTTTCCGTATTCGCGTTAGCCATTTTTTGTACCGCTATTGGCTATCTTCTTTTCTTTTATCTGATCAAAAACGTAGGTCCAACGAAAACATCGAGTGTTACCTTCTTAGTACCGGTCTTTGGAATCTTATGGGGCGTGACATTCTTACAGGAATCTACGAATATCAGTATGTTTGTCGGCTTGCTTGTCATTTTAGCTAGTATACTTTTAGAATCGAAGAAGAAGGGGAAGGTTGTCGTACGAAAGGCGTTGCAGAAGAATGTATGACATGGATTGCAACCTGCTTGGATAGAGAGTACGGGTATGTGTATTCTTTATGAACATACAGAGCTTGTGTAATATGTGCAATGAATGGGTATATAATAGAAATGTAGGAAGGAGATGATTTTGCTATGATGGGATACGGAGTTCATCCATTCTATGGGAATGGAGGCGGCTTGATGATGCTTGGTATGCTTCTATTCTTGGTTGTCTTACTTATCTTAGTTTTTCTAGGATTCAAAGCTATGCAAAAAACAGTAAACCCTCCTAACAATCAAACAAATGTAGTAGATATTCTAAAAGAAAGATTAGCAAAAGGTGAAATTACAGAAGAAGAGTACGATCGACTTTTTCTGAAATTAAAATAATAGATTATGGAAAACTCACAGGGTGGAGATGACTCTGTGAGTTTTTGTGTTGTAAAGGAGAATAAGGTAGCGGCTGAGCATGAGGGAATAAAGGCGGTCCCCCTCCAGTTAACGGCGGAATAAGAGGAAATAACGGCGACTTTCCTGCGTTTAACGGCGGAACAACGAATTGAGGAGGAAAAAGGGGCAGGACCGAGCAAAATAAAGGCGGCTCTCCTCCAGTTAACGGCGGAACAAGAAGAAATAACGGCGACTTTTCTGCATTTAATGGCGGAACAACGAATTGAGGAGGAAAAAGGGGCAGGACCGAGAAAAATAAAGGCGGTTTCCCTGCGTTTAACGGCGGAACAAGAAGAAGTAACGGCGATTTCCCTGCATTTAACGGCGGAACAACAAATTGAATAGGAAAAAAATAGACCGAATAAGGGAGAGGGTTCCACCTGAAACAAATTACAAATCTTCCTTTTATCTTCAGGTTGAAACCGTATATACTACACTCATACTAATACAAAAATAGAAGTCGTGGTGATTAGATGAATGCATCAATTAAGCCAAAGAAAAAACGCCTTTTTTCCATGAATCCAATCATTCTTGTCCTTGGATTTGTGAGTTTGTTTACGGATCTTTCTAGCAATATGATTGTACCGATTTTACCGTTGTATCTTACGGCTGTGCTGCATGTGAATGTAAGTTCGATTGGGATCATTGAGGGAATTGCCGAAAGTACGGCTAGTATTTTAAAATTATTTTCTGGGTGGTTAACGGATCGTTTAGGGAAACGAAAGCTGCTGTTGTTTCTTGGCTATGGTTTGTCCAATTTGACAAAGCCATTTTTTGCGCTGAGCGGTTCGTGGAGCCAAGTGTTATTCGTTCGTTTTTCCGATCGCTTTGGGAAGGGAATTCGGACGTCTCCGCGGGATGCCCTCCTTGCCGATTCGACTACGAAAGAAGAGCGAGGGAAGGCGTTTGGATTTCGTCGTGCGATGGATGCACTCGGGGCGGCACTTGGACCATTGGTGGCCTTTGCAATCCTTGCCATGTATGCAGGAAACTATCGCCTCGTGTTCTGGTTATCAGCGATTCCGGGTATTCTAGCAGTCGTTCTCATCCTCTTATTTATAAAAGAAAAGCCAATGAGCCGGGAAAAACGAGCAAGCCTTCCGAAATTCGGTTGGAAAAACCTAGATCGCCGCTTTATTTGGTTTACGGTTATCTATACGCTCTTTACGGTTGGAAATTTTTCCGATGCGTTTCTCGCTTTGCGGGCTCAAGATGTCGGGATGCTGCCAGCACTGATTCCACTTGCGTTTTTCGCATTTAACTTAAGCACCAGTATCTTTTCGATGCCAATTGGGATGTTATCAGACCGAATTGGTCGCAGGCCCGTTCTTATTTCTGGGTTCTTTCTATTTGCGATCATTTACTTTGGATTCGGCATAATAAAAAGTATCACGGGAATATGGATTTTGTTTTTACTATACGGTCTATATTACGCCTTTACGGAAGGAATTCAAAAAGCATATATTGCTGATTTAGTTCCTGCGGGCCAAAGAGGCACAGCGATGGGTACGTTCAATGCAATGACAGGACTCGCTGCCTTGCCTGCAAGTATTCTTGCCGGCTTTCTTTGGCAAGCGTTCGGACCAATGGTTGCCTTTAGTACAAGCAGTGTAATTGCAGTAGTAGCGGCACTGCTTATGATTCTGTTACGTATTTGAATTTTCAAGGAGATGTGCTTTGTTCAACGTTATAGTAAAGACGGAACCTTTCCCTACTTGACTGTTCACTGTAACGGTTCCTCCATGAAGTTCAACAATCTCTTTTACAATGGCGAGACCTAATCCATTGCCGCCAGTTGATCTAGTACGCGACTTATCAACTCGATAAAAACGTTCGAAAACATGAGGGAGGTCTTCTACAGGAATTCCTTCTCCCTCGTCTCGAATCTCGATTTGGACATTCGAAGAGTTTTCCACCGCAGTGAGGAAGAGGTTGCTATCTTCCTTTGAATGAGTATAGGCATTGTTTAATAGATTTATGATAACTTGTTCAAATCGTTGTTGATCGATAAGTATCGTTACATCTTTGGGACAAGTGCAAGAAATGTGAATGTGTTTGTCTTTATATACAGGTTGTACTTTTGTTACAATTCGCTCTATGAAATCATGAATGTTCGTTTCACGCTTTTCAATAATAAAATTGTGTTTTTCTAGTTGGGCGAGTTCAAATAAATCTTGTACTAAACTGACTACATGATCTGCTTCGTCTTTTATAATAGCCAGATAGGTTTTCCGTTCTTCCATAGAAAGAGTGTCGCGCATGGCGATATCAGCATATCCTCTTACATATGTTAACGGAGTACGAAGTTCGTGAGCAACGCTTGCTAGAAATTCGTTTCTTTCCTTTTTCATATAATCTAGGTCATTTGCTAACGTTTGAATGGAACGTGCCAGTTCTCCTACTTCATCATTGCTTTTCATAGGTAAGGAAACAGACAAATCCCCTTTGCTCATCCGCTCTGTGGCCATTTTCATCTTAATGAGTGGCTTGGTAAGAATACGTGATAAAAGGAACATGGTGATAACAGTCAACAAAAACGTGATTGCCCCAATTAGTAGAAAGAGGTTGTTCAAGCGAGAAATCATTTCTTTAATGGAATCTGTGCCTAAAAACATGTACACATACCCTTTTATCTCACCTTGAATGAGGATAGGGCTAACGGTACAAATATAATTAGCTGTTTTCCAATGATTTTCTATAACGGTGCCTGTTTGAGGTATTTGCCCCATTCTTTTATACATATGTTCTTGCATGGCAGAGTCTATGTTGTTTGATTTTGCTAATACCTGGCCATCTTTTGAGGCGATGACTACTTTCGTTTCAGCTTCAGACTCCATTAAGGCTACGTGTGCAATGGTTTGGGGATCAAAATATTTCTCTAAAACGTCTCGGTGGCTGTTCCCGCGTGCCAAAAGAGAAGTAACTTCTTCCTCTACTCGTGTATTTACTAGACTCACATACAATAAAATGAACAAGATTAATTCAATGAGAGTAACGCATGCTAAAAAATAAAAGCCTAATTTTATAGATATATGCTTCATAGGTTCACAATCCTTGTGTCTTAAAATTTTCCTTCCTTTGACCAACGATAGCCAACACCATATATTGTTTTCAAATGCTGGTCTACTGAAAATCCTGCTTTTCGTAATTTATCTCTTACATTTCGTATATGAGAATCCACCGTGCGTCCTTCCGTATCTGATTCATTTCCCCAGATTCGTTCTATTAGTTGTTCCCGTGTAAACACATATGCATTGTTATGTAAAAAGAGTCCAAGTAGGGAAAATTCAATCGGAGTTAGCGTTAATTCCTGACCATGAACGGTTGCAAGATGTTTTGATTCATCCCAAATCAAACCGTTACATTCTAGTTTGGGGATCGTATGTACTCTTCGCAGAATTGTTTCCATCCGAGCTAACAATTCATCTTCATGATAGGGCTTTGTCACATAATCATCGGCACCGTGCTTCAGACCTTTAATCACATCCAAGGTTTGACTGCGTGCTGTCACCATAATGATCGGTACGCTGCTATATTCACGAATCCGTCTGCATGTTTCCCAACCGTCCATCTCTGACATCATCACGTCCAACAACACTAATTGAAAAGATCTATTTTCCAGTAAGGAAAGGGCCTGTTGACCGGAAGTTGCTTTTATACAATTGTATCCTCTGGGCGTTAAATATAGCGACAATAAATCTAGCATACGAGGTTCATCGTCTATAAGTAATACATCAATCATATCCTACTCTCCTATTCTCGTTTTATCTTCCTTCTAGTGTACTGTAACATTATGCAGAAAGTTTGCACGTGTTTCCACAGTGTGTATATGGTTTCTCCATAATTTCTCGAAATTGTTTTTATATAATACATATAACATAGTAGAAGGAGTGAATGTTGTGAAAAAGGTATTGTTATCGATCGTTATTCTTGCTGCCATTTCTCTCGCTACGGCATGTTCTGCAGGGAAAGTAAATGATACGACAGCGAAAACAGAAACCACTACCCAGCCTTTGCAAGTAATCAACAGCTCGACCGTTACGCTTGTTGCTAAGGAAGAACAGCAAAAATTAAGCAATGGAGTGGTTGTTCCGGTTTGGACATTTAACGGTTCTGCTCCTGGTCCTGAAATCCGCGTAAAAAAAGGAGAAACGGTCAAAATCACATTAAAAAATGAGTTATCTGCTCCTGTTTCAATCCATTGGCATGGGTATCCTGTTCCAAACAATATGGACGGAATTCCAGGAGTGACACAAGATGCAGTCGCACCAGGAAAAAGCTTTACGTATGAGTTTGTTGCAGACAAGCCAGGGACGTACTGGTACCATTCCCATCAAGACTCTGTAAATCAATTGGACCGTGGGCTATACGGATCATTGATCGTGGAAGATCCTGCTCAAACGTACGATAAAGATTTTACGTTAATGCTAGATGAATGGACAACCAATAAACAAATAATAGATGACCAAATAAAAACGATGACAGGCTCTGCAAAAAATGATACGAACAATTCAGGTAGCATGAATAATAATAATATGGGCGGTATGAATCATAGCGGCATGAACATGGGGACTACTAATTCCAAAAGTTCAGGTGGTATGAACATGATGGGCGATAACATGTTAAGTATGTATGACTTGTTTACCATCAATGGGAAAAGTGGAGATTTAATAAAACCGCTGCAAGTGAAACAAGGAGATAAGGTTCGCGTGCGTTTGATTAATGCAGGTTACTTATCTCATTACATTCATATTCATGGCCATGAAATAAAGGTGATTGCAACGGATGGTCAGCCTGTTAATGATCCGAAAGTATTGAAAGATCAGTTACTTGCTATTGCTCCGGGAGAACGATATGATGTAGAATTTGTCGCGAATAACCCTGGAAAATGGTATATCGAGGATCACAGTGGTAGTAAACAAGCAGAAGGCATGAAGGCTTTGATTGAATATGAAGGCAGTAAGGATAGTACAGATAAAGTGAATACGAATGAGCAGCTTCCGGTACTTAACATTATGAATTACGGAACAAAGAAAGAAGGGAGTTTCACATTAAATCAAAAGTATGATGTTACCTACTCCATGGATTTGAACACAGTGATGAATGGAAACAACATGGCTTATACGATTAACGGCAAGTCTTTTCCAAACACAGATCCGATTCAAGTGAAGAAGGGAGATTTCGTTAAAGTGAAGTTAAAGAATAACTCCATGATGAATGATCATCCTATGCATTTACATGGTCATTACTTCCAACTATTGAGTAAGAATGGGAAACCAATAGAAGGATCACCGATTATGAAAGATACAATTAATTTAAAACCCGGTGAAGAATATGAAGTAGCATTTGTGGCCGATAATCCTGGTGAGTGGATGTTCCACTGTCACGATTTGCATCATGCAGCAGCAGGTATGGTAACTGAATTAAAATATACTGATTTTCAGTCATCGTTTAAACCAGATCCAACCATTGGTAATATGCCAGAGTAAGATAGGATTATAAAGGTATCTAAGTATAATAATAGATAAGTAATATGTACTTTATATAATAAACTTGTGGAAATTATAATCTAAGTTCTCTTTTTTGAGCTTAGATTCTTTTAATTATTAATGATGCATTACTTGGTTATGGTGCAAAGATTCATTTGGATAGAACTGCGGGAAGGTAATAAAAACAGCAAAGATTAAGATAGCACCAACTAAAAGTAAAAGTACGAAGCGTCGATGAATATAGGTTGAAAAGGCCTCAGATAAAAATTGAATCATGCAAGACGTTGTAATGGTAACCGTGAGAAGGATGCCAATCAACTGTAGCGTATGCACTTCTTGCAAATTAAGCATTTCTGCAATCATCGCTCCCATCATACCTGCCATTAATCCAGAAAACATTCCCTCTAAAGCAGAATAAATATGGAATCGTAACCCAATTAGCAGCCCGCCAACGCTGCTAATGAGTATGGAACATAGAGTAGAAGATAATAGATCTCCTTTGAAAAGCATTCCAAAGTAAAATCCGATACTTAATCCAATACTCATGCTAAAGGACATAATAAATACCATATACTCCATTAGGGTACCTTTAGATTTAGAAATATATGTGGTAGCTAAAACACAGATAAAGCAAAGAGCTAAGATTATTGGAATATAGATAGACATTGTAATACCTCCCTGTCCTTTCGTTTGTTTCATCTATATGCGTCAACAAGGACCTCTTATGACTTTATTAGGAAGGGAGTATACAACTACTGACATGAACCTAAAAATGAGTGCCATCATGTAGTAGTTTGGATATATGCTCTATAGTGCCAGTACTTACTAAATAAGTTTCACAAAATAGACAATGATACGTAATGAACATCAATTGCATTGTATACCCATTAGGGGTATAGTGTATACAAAGATATCTTCTGAAAAATGAGGTGACAAAATGAATCATTCTGAAGATAATACTACTAATTCAAAAATGGTTCCAAGAACAGAAGATGAAATCGAAAAGTTGACAAAGCGTCTCAAGCGCATCGAAGGACAGGTTCGCGGCGTACAGAAAATGGTAGAAGATAATCGCTATTGTGTCGATGTGTTAATACAAATTTCAGCCGTTCAAGCTGCGCTCAATCAAGTGGGATTTCAGCTGCTAGAACGACATACGAAACATTGCGTAACGAAGGCGATTCGCGAAGGGAACGGGGAAGAGTCAATTCAAGAACTGATGCAGGTGCTGAAACAGTTTTCAAAATAAAGGAGGGGAGTTTGATGAGTGAACAAAAGCTCGTTACACTTGGCGTTACAGGCATGACGTGTGCGGCCTGCTCCAACCGAATTGAGAAAAGCTTGAATAAGATGGACGGAGTAGAAGCGAACGTTAATTTAGCGATTGAAAAAGCAACAGTTACGTACGATCCTGAAAAACAAAGTATAGATGCGATTCAGAAAAAAATTGAATCACTCGGGTATGGCGTTGTCATCGAAAAAGTGACGATAGATATTGAAGGCATGACGTGTGCTGCCTGTGCGACCCGAATTGAAAAGGACTTGAATCGTTTAGAAGGGGTTACGAATGCTACCGTTAATTTAGCCATCAATCGTGCAGTGGTGGAATACAATACTGGATCTGTTACGACAGAAGATATGTTAGAGAAAATCAAAAAGCTAGGATATAAAGGAATAATTCAAAGTGAGCAAGGTAATCAAGCCGAACGGAGAGAACAATTACTTAAGCAAAAAGAGCGACAATTGACTCTTTCCATTCTTCTATCATTGCCTTTATTGTATACGATGATTATGCATATGCCGTTTGCTACGGGGCTTCCTATGCCGAATATTCTAATGAATCCATGGTTTCAATTACTCTTTGCAACGCCTGTGCAGTTTTACATTGGGTGGCCATTTTTCATAGGTGCGTACCGTGCTTTGCGAAACAAGAGTGCGAATATGGATGTATTGGTAGCACTTGGAACATCAGCGGCTTATTTTTATAGCTTATTTGAAGCAATCAAAACCATTACGAGTCCAGATTATATGCCAAACTTATATTTTGAAACGAGTGCTGTCTTGATTACACTTGTACTCGTTGGCAAATATTTTGAAGCAAGAGCAAAGGGCAGAACGACAGAAGCGATTTCGAAGTTATTGAGTCTGCAAGCGAAAGATGCTCTCGTTATCCGAAACGGCGTAGAAGTTAAGGTCCCACTTGATAAAATTGTCATTGGTGATACGATTCTCGTAAAACCTGGTGAAAAAATACCGGTGGATGGTATCGTTTTGTCTGGAATTTCTTCCGTTGATGAATCTATGATTACGGGCGAATCGATTCCTGTTGATAAAAGTGAGGGAGACGCTGTCATCGGTGCAACCATCAATGCCAACGGGGTACTTACCATCCGTGCTGAAAAGATTGGTAAGGATACAGCACTTGCAGGGATCGTGAAAATTGTGGAAGAAGCCCAAGGGTCAAAAGCGCCTATACAGCGTATGGCCGATGTGATCTCGGGTATATTTGTCCCAATTGTTGTCGGAATTGCAGTTGTTGCATTTCTCGTATGGTATTTCGGTGTGGCACCCGGTGATTTACCAAAAGCACTAGAAGTTAGTATTGCGGTACTTGTTATTGCTTGTCCGTGTGCGCTCGGACTTGCAACGCCAACTTCGATTATGGTAGGAACCGGTAAGGGAGCAGAACAAGGAATCCTCTTTAAAGGAGGTGAGTACTTAGAAGGAACGCATAAGATAAATGCAGTCTTACTTGATAAAACGGGAACGGTAACGAAGGGAAAACCAGAAGTTACCGATGTAACCGAGTTGCAAGAAGGCATGCTCGTCTATGCGATTTCCGCAGAAAGTGTTTCCGAGCACCCACTCGCACATGCGATTGTGGAGTATGGCAAGTCTCAAGGCATTCCGTTAAAGCCAATTGAACAGTTCACAGCTATTACGGGTAAAGGCATTGAGGCGATGATCGATGGCAAGGTGATTTTAGTTGGCACGAGAAAACTAATGCAGGAACGGTCTGTTGTGATGACAGATCATGAAGATAAAATGGCAGGCCTTGAGCAGCAAGGAAAAACGGCGATGCTTGTTGCCGTTGACGGACAGCTTTCCGGCATCCTTGCTGTGGCGGATACAGTAAAAGAAAGCTCGAAAGAAGCTATCAAAAACTTAAAGCAAATGGGCATAGAAGTATATATGGTAACCGGTGATAACAAACGGACAGCCGAAAGCATTGCAGCGCAGATTCATGTGGATCATGTCTATGCTGAAGTACTTCCAGAGGAAAAAGCAAACATTGTGGCAGAATTGCAAAAGCAAGGAAAGAAAGTTGCGATGGTTGGCGATGGTATTAACGATGCACCAGCCCTTGCAAAAGCAGATATTGGGATTGCTATCGGAACTGGTACGGATGTTGCCATCGAGGCAGCTGCAATCACATTAGTTGGCGGAGATTTGACTCATATTCCGAAGGCTATTGATTTAAGTCGTAAAACGATGAAAAATATTCGGCAAAACCTGTTCTGGGCGCTTTTTTACAATGCGATTGGAATTCCAGTTGCAGCAGCAGGACTGTTGGTACCATGGGTTGCAGGTGCTGCCATGGCATTTAGCTCCGTATCCGTTGTTGCCAATGCGCTTCGTTTGAAACGCGTTAAGATATAATGAGGAGGAAGATAAAATGATTACATTACAAGTAGAAGGTATGAGCTGTGGACATTGCAAAATGGCAGTGACAAATGCGTTGAAAGAATTAGACGGCGTGGCAAATGTAGAAGTTCATTTAGAAAAAGGAACCGTTGATGTAGAATACAATGAAGCAAAGGTTAGCCTTGATAAGATGAAGGAAGCAATCGAAGACCAAGGTTATGATGTGAAATAATGAGGGGAGGTCATCTTTCATGGATGACCTCCTTTATTATAGTACATTTCGATTGTTGTTAAGAAAGCGAAAAATTTCGAGTAATATAATATGAAGGCTTAGCCATAAGCCGCCAAATACATAGCCTGCAATGACGTCGCTTGGGTACTGGATACCAAAGTAAATGCGGCTCAGTCCAACGAGCAAAGCGACGATCCCGACTAGCGAAAATGCAGTTGTCTGGATGAGGCCATTTCCTGTATGCCGTACAAATAAATAGGCAACAAAGCCTAAGAAAATGACGGTGATTAACGTTTGCTCACTCGGAAAGGTGTTCATATTTGCTACTGGACCTATGCGGTGGAACAAACGACGTAGTCCTTCTTCCCAAAGCTCGCCCCCAACTATAACTTCTAGCAAAAAGAAAATTTCAAGCCGGCGATTTTCCCCCTTGAATATCACCCAGATAATGGATCCAGCACATAGTGTAAGCAAAATGGGCAAGGAAGCCAAATAGCCAAATTCTCGCATCCACGTTGTCCAGCTTTCATTAAATGATGCTTGTATGATAAAAGTAGTAACGGCATCAAAATCAGAAAACTCATTCGCTAAAAAGTCTTGAATTAATCCAAGTATGAGAACGAAGCATAGAAAAAACGCACCAAGCGAAAGAACGACCAGCGCTTTGACCCGGCCAAGCTTATGAAACATTTCTAGTCCCTTGCGAAGCGAGAAGACGATCATATCCCATATTCGGTCTCTATACTTACGAATGACATAGGCTATGATAAAAATAAGAACAGCTATAATACCGCCAATTAGCATATATTTTGTAATGGTCTTGTGATATAGCTCCCATTTCGGTCCTAACACTTTACCAAGAGAAATAAAGGTGCCCGTCCAAAGGAATGCCCCGGAATAGGCATACCACATAAACGTACGAAAAGACATGCGCGTAATCCCTGAGAAATAACCAGTAAAATGGCGAACTCCCGGAATAAAAAAAGCAATCGTAAGCAGCTTATTGCCGTAATGATCGAACCACTTGGCTGTCTTTTCGAGCCGCTCTGGTCCGAAATGAATTTTGTCCCCGTGTCGTTCAAAAAAGGGAGTCCCAAGCTTATAGCCAATCCAGTAGGATATCGTAATGCCAAGTGAAGACCCCGTACCGGCAATTAAAATACTTAGAAACCAGTTTAAATGTCCTTGGAAAACCAGTAACCCTGTATACGTCATGACAACTTCTCCAGGCAATGGCAAGGCAAGAAGCTCAAGCAAAAGCGCCAATCCTAACACATAATACCCGTAATCTCCCATTAAACTTTGTATATACTGAACCATTGCCGAATCCTCCGCATCTTCATTGCATTTCTATTCTTTATTGTACCTTTTCTACTAAGAAAGGACACGGGATTCAGTCAGAAAGTTCATTCTTTTAGAAAAAGAAAAACGGGAACGGATTTATTATTCTTGCTTAAGCTGGTTCATCAAATATTCAAAATCAATTTCGACTTGGTAGACCCGCTTGTTTAGTACTTCCATTTTAATATCGACATGTCTCATGATGTTATTCGTATATGCCCCCATGCTTGCGACGACTTGTTTTTGCCACTCGGTTTGTCCATTTTTTAGTTGAATGAAGTCATCCTTCAAAATGGCAAGATCATTTTTCACGAGTGCAAGTTCAACTTTAAGGCTGGAAACATCACGTTTCACAAATGTGAGTTCCTCTTTAAGCACGGCAACATCAGTTTTCATATGAGAAAATTCGTCTTTCAGACCAGCAACATCGGTTTTAACAAGGGCAAGCTCATCCTTGATACCAGCAACATCGGCTTTAACAAGAGCAAGCTCATCCTTGATGCCAGCAACATCGGCTTTAACAAGAGCAAGCTCATTTTTGATGCCAGCAACATCAGTTTTAACAAGAGCAAGCTCATCCTTGATACCAGCAATATCGGCTTTCATAAGAACAAACTCGTCTGTTAAAAGAGTAACATCCTTTTGTAACGCTTGCGTGTCTTTACGCGATTCTTTTACTTCCTCCAGTATTTGCATCAGTACTTGTTCCATGTGGTCCCTCCTGTGGTTTTGATCAATCAAAATGACTGTAAAATAGAAGTTTGATAAGATGATTTGAAGTGGGGTATGGTGGTAGATGTAAGCTCATCCTAGCATGTTAGTTTACATCGTGCTACATGATTAAAGTAGGAAATGCCAACAGAAAATATACGTTTTTTATATAGAAAAATTGTAAATGATTTATGAAGAAAGAAAAGTTAAGCGGATGAGCTATTTTTTTCGCTAGATGGCCATAAGCGAAGAAAATCGTCAAAATAGTCGCAAATGTTCGTTTCATCACTGGTAAACTTAGATTATAATGAGTAATAGCAATGATGAAACAACAATGTAGAAAATCTATGTCAGAGGGTGACAAACTATATGAGTAATTATCAAGGATTACGAGAATCAGAATTGAAGGAACTTTTTGCTACCTTACAAGAAAAATATGAAGGATATAAAAGCCAAAAATTAAAGTTAAACATGGCAAGAGGAAAGCCTTCTCCGGAGCAACTTGATCTTTCCTTAGATATGATGTCTGTATTGAAAACGAAAGAGGATTTATTCGCAAATGATGGAACTGATACACGCAATTACGGTGGTCTTGACGGACTTCCTGAAGCAAAGGAATTATTTTCGAAGGTACTTGAAGTTGGCACAAACGAAATTATCATTGGCGGAAATTCCAGTCTTACAATGATGCATGATACAATTGCAAGAGCGATGTTTTTCGGCGTTCTTGGCAGTGAAAAGCCTTGGGGCAAGCTTCCAGCTGTTAAATTCCTATGTCCAAGTCCAGGCTATGATCGTCACTTTGCAATCTGTGAGCTGTTCAACATTGAAATGATTATCGTTGACATGCTGGAAGATGGTCCTAATATGGATGCAGTGGAAAAGCTAGTAGCTGAGGATGATTCTATTAAAGGAATGTGGTGTGTACCAAAATACAGTAATCCAGATGGTATTACGTATTCTGACGAAGTGGTAGATCGTTTAGCTAGCATGAAAACAAAAGCAAACGATTTCCGTATTTTCTGGGACAACGCCTATGCTATCCATCATTTAACGGATGAACCAGATCAACTGAAAAACATTATGACAGCTTGTAAAGAAGCAGGTAATCCAGACCGCGTCTTCCTTTTCGGATCTACTTCTAAAGTTACCTTCCCAGGTGCTGGAGTTGCGATGATGGGGGCTAGTGAAGCTAACTTAACATTTATTAAAAAACAATATGCATTCCAATCTATTGGTCCAGATAAAATTAACCAACTTCGTCATGTCCGCTTCTTTAAGGACTATGAAGGCCTTACCAATCATATGAAGAAGCATGCAGCAATTATCAAACCAAAATTTGATATGGTACTCAACATTTTAGAAAAAGAGCTTGGAGATAAAGGAATTGCTTCTTGGCATAAGCCAAATGGTGGCTATTTCATTAGCTTAAACATAATGAACGGCTGTGCGAAGGAAGTCGTAAGTATGGCAAAAGAAGCTGGCGTAACCTTAACTGGAGCTGGCGCAACGTTCCCATATAGCAACGACCCAAGAGATCGCAACATCCGCATTGCACCAACTTTCCCATCTTTAGTTGAATTGGAAACAGCAATTGAAATTTTGTGCTTGTGCGTAGAAATCGCAAGTGTGAAGAAGATATTGGCTGAGAAATAATACAATCTGACAGAAGCCCTACTCGCTTAAGCGTGTAGGGCTTTTTTTACATATTTGCGCATTGAATTGATCGTGACGTTTATATATCGGCAAATGTTCTTTTTAGGGATTTTTAGAATCACTTTCGCATTCCTCATGTACTACAAACGTCAAATTTTTTAAAATTTACAAACATTTCACCATTTTTTTAATAGATTTATGGTATTTTTAATTAGGAATTAAAAAAATATTTTAACTATTAGGAATGAGTAAGTAACGATTTAGAAATGTACACAAGGGAGGATGCTTACGTATGAAGAAATTAATGGTGATTAGTTCGGCTGTGCTTACATTAGGAGTGTTTGCAAACCCGACAAACTTTGTTTCAGCAGCACCAACAGAAGGTCAAATACAAATCATGGATGAAACTGCATTGATTGGGAATGCGCAAGGTGATGGTGTTTGGTCGCATCCTTATGGGGAACAGGGGGCTAGCTATGAAGGTGATATTTCTCTTCATGCTGGAACTATCGTACATATAACGGCAAGCGTGCAGCATGGATCGGTTATATGGAATGCTATTGAAGTAGATGGAAACTTTATTGGATGGGTGGATAGCCGTGCGTTAGAAAACAACATTCCTACTGTTTCTAATGTAAACACAGATCAAGTGGTCGTAGAAACAGACGGAAATGCCATTTGGTCAAGCCCATATGGACTTCATGGAGCGAAGTATATCGGATCTACCAATGATTATGTTGGGAAAGATGTAAAAATCGTAAAACAAATGACATATCAAAATGTTCTATGGAGTAAGGTTTCTGTAGATGGCAAGGTGATTGGCTGGCTTGATACGCGTTCCTTAAGCTCATTATCAGACATAAGTGATGCGAACGAAAATGCTGTTATGGATGAAACAGAAGGAAATGCAATTTGGACGATGCCGTATGGTCTTCCGGGTGCACAGTACGTGGATGATACAAATAAATATGCGTTTCATGATCTTAAAGTAGTAGCAAAGACAAAAAATGGATCAACCCAGTGGTACAAAGTAATGGCAGATGGTAAGGAAATCGGTTGGATTGATGCGAAGGCTCTTGATACAGCAGGAAAGGCAGTTACACAAACGTTAGATTCTGTATTGGGAAGCCAGCCAAACGGGATTTGGTCCGTTCCTTACGGCATTAACGGAGCAAAATACTTAGGAAGCACACTTGATTATGCTTTGCAGCATGTGCAAGTAAAGAAATCTGTTAAGAAGGGGAACGTTACTTGGTATGAGATACAGCTAAATGGACAAACGCTCGGCTTTGTTGACGCAGCCAACGCCATTTCCAATTTACAAGTGACAGATGAAGATAGTACAGAAACGGTTTCATCTTCCACTACAGGTGATGCGATTTGGAGCCTACCGTATGGAGAAGCTAACGCAAATTATGTTGGACCAGTAGACCAAATAAGCAATCAGCCCGTTCAAGTGGTGCAAAGTGTACAAAAAGGATCTACGACTTGGAAGAAAATTAAAAGCGGAAATCGCATTCTTGGCTGGATTGATGCCCATGTGTTTAAAAAATTAGAAAACCTAAAGAATGAAGACCGTCAAGCTGTCGTTGGCTCTGTAAATGATGGAGATGGTATTTGGAGCCTACCGTATGGAGAAGTTGGCGCTACCTATATCGGTCCAGTGAACAATCACAGCTATGATCAACTCCATATCATTCAAAGCGCAACAAAAAATGGCGTAACATGGAATAAAGTTGAGCTTCCAGATGGAACAACAGGCTGGGTAGATGCACGTGTCTTTGATAGTGAGTACAACAGTTTAGACAATGTACAGGATGAACAAAAGCAAGGAATTGTAGCGCAATCAAACGGAGATGCAATCTGGAGCGCCCCATATGGTGAGCACAATGCGAAATATTTAGGCTCTGTTGATTCATTACGAAATCAAAATGTTAAAATCTTAAAACAAGCCAAGAAGAGCGGAATTACTTGGAATCAAATTAAATTGCCTAACGGTAAAGTCGGCTGGGTAGATGCTCACGTGTTTGGTTCTGTTACTTATACAGCTGACACAGTTAAACAAAAGGCATACGACTTAGGCTTCTTTGATCGCGGTGACGTACTTGTCTATAACAAAAATGGACAAGCTGGAAATGAATCGGATGATTTAGCTTACTTCTATCCAATTGGTAACGGAGAAACAGACATGCGCCTAACGGTTGTAAGTCCAGATCCAACATTCTCCCCAATTTTAAAGCAATTAGGAGCAGCGATCTTACCAACTGGAAGTCAGCAGTTCTATGATACATTGAAAAGTAACCCAACATCTCAAACGGTTCAAATCGATGGACGTACGATTAAAGTAGAAATTTCAGGATTTTCGAAAGTTGATATAAAATTTGGACCGATTGTCAAATAATAAATTCCAAAGTTTGTAAAAATAGGTTGCCTGTTTAACGGGCAACCTATTTTTTTATGGCGAAATAAACGTAAACCAGTATGTAAATAATTCGTCGTGTTTCGCAAAGTTCTTCTTATAGGAAGAACTTTTTTTTTGAAATAAAATGTAAGATTTTATATTTTCAGACTAAATCCGACAAATTTTTTATTTATCCTATGATACTTTTATTTTGTTACATAAAATCCTAAAAAATAACACTTATTTTATTATTTAGGAAACATGACAACTAATTCAAATTTACCAAAGAAAGAAGATGAAATACATATGAAGAAATGGGTAGCTATTATTGCAGCAATAGTAACAATTGGATTGTGTGCAGATCCAGCAGTAAGTATACATGCTGCTAACACACAAGAACAAGCAATCACAATCAGCATCAATGCCTTAATCGGAAACAAAAGTGGGGATGGCATTTGGACGCGCCCATACGGAGAAGCAAATGCAGCCTATAAAGGTGACGTTTCCCTATATGCTGGAACGATTGTTCATGCTACATCATCATTAACCTATGGATCTACGACATGGTATTTCATTCAAATCGATGGCAAAGATATCGGGTGGGTAGACCACCATGTCTTACAAGAAAATATTCCTTCCGTTTCCCAAATATCCGAGAAGCAGATCATGGCTAAAACAAACGGGAATGCCATTTGGTCAGCTCCGTATGGGATGGAGGGAGCAAAATATATTGGCTCTACCAATGAATATACAGGTAAAGACGTTCAACTTACGCAGCAATTAACCTATCACAATGTAGTGTGGGATCAAATTTCTATTAATGGAAAGGTCATTGGCTGGGTGGATCGCCGCGCATTAAGCAATCTATCAGAAATTAAGACTATCGATAACCAATCTGCTGTATTAGGGGAAACACATGGTAACGGGATATGGACCATGCCGTATGGTGTGCCGGGAGCAGAATTTATAGATGTAACGAGTAAATACGCATATAGTGATATTCTATTGCTTGAAAGCGCAAAGATTGGGTCGGTAACTTGGTATAAAGTAGTAGTAGATTGGAAGATTGGTTGGGTTGATGCTAGGGCACTCGATAATACAAACGCGATAACTCCGGCAAATATGGACATTGTGATAGGAGCCAATCCTGATAATGGGATATGGTCAACGCCCTACGGAATTGAAGGAGCGCAATATATAGATAGTACGAAGAAACTTGCACTGCAACAGGTGACTGTTACAAGCATTGTTCAAAGAGGAAATGTTAATTGGTATCAAATTCGAAACAAGGATTCATTAACCTTTATAGGCTGGATTGATGGTGACCATGCTGTGTCATATTTAAACGATTTAAGGGAAGAAAATCGCATAGGAACCGTTACCTATACCTCAAAGGGAGATGGGGTTTGGAGCCTGCCTTACGGGGAATACGGTGCTAGGTACTTAGGACCTACGAACAATTATGCGAATCAAGCTGTACAAATTGTCCAAAGTATAAAAGGTGGAGAAACCGTTTGGTATCATATTAGGAAAGACAATCAAGATATCGGCTGGGTTGATTCTCGTTTATTTTCTACATTAGATAACGTAAAAGATGAGAATCGTCAAGCTGTCTTAGGTTCGGTAGAAAGCTGGGAGGCGATTTACAAAGCTCCAGAAGGGGAACCAGGCGATGATATTTTGGGTTGGGTAAGTGAATATAATTACCAATCTGTTCAGGTTTTAAAAAGCGCTAACAAAGGAGATACAATCTGGAACCAAATCCAGCTTAAGAATGGACTGATTGGCTGGGTAAATTCTCGTGTATTATCGAAAGAATATAACGGTTTGGAAAATATAAAGGATGAAAACTACGATGCAGTTGTTCAATACTCGCCTAATGGAGATGGAATTTGGTCGGCTCCTTACGGGGAGTATGCAGCTGAATACTATGCCCCAACTAATTATTACAGCAATCAAACGGTACATGTCATTCAAAGTGCGAAAAAGGGAGCAACGACTTGGATCAAATTTAAATTTGCAAATGAAGTAATAGGTTGGGTCGATGAGCGAGTGTTACATGCGCAGTCAAGCGGATCGACAAATGGCAGCGTATATACAGCTCCAGAAATTCGGGACAAAGCGCTTAACTTAGGATTCTTTACTTCTCCCATTGGAGCGTTAGTTTATAACAAGTATGGAATACAAGGAAATATCCTATACGAGTATGCTAGTTTATTTCCAACTGGTGGAGGAGATATCGATATCAATTTGATGTTGTATAACACTGATCCGGACTTCGAAGTGAAAGTAAAGGATTTATTATCCGCTATTTTACCAACGCAAGGAGAAAACTTCTTTAACATGGTTGCGCAGGATAATTCATCTCGTACATTTACATTAGATGGACGTACCATCAAATTAACGAAATACCTATGGGGATTAGACATCTCTTTTGGTCCAATCAAAAATTAATGTATTACTGAACGTTGCATGCCTAACTATTCGAAACGAGGGTTCCCCACACCCTCGTTTTTGTAATTTCCCCAAAGACGATATCACCTCAAAAAGCCGTAACAGAAAAATAATACGAATATTTGTTCGTATTATTAGTATTTTTTCCTCTCCCCGTGGTAAAATATAACTACATATTTTGTAGTTTGGGGAGGTTGAACGGTTTGGAGCATGAGTTTGAAGTTGTGTCCCAGTACTCTCCACAAGGGGACCAGCCAAAGGCAATTGAAGCTTTGGTGAAAGGTGTGAAAGAAGGAAAGAGACATCAAGTATTGCTTGGTGCGACAGGAACGGGAAAGACCTTTACAGTTTCGAATGTGATTAAGCAGGTGAATAAGCCGACGCTTGTTATGGCTCATAATAAGACGCTAGCGGGTCAGCTGTATAGTGAGCTAAAGGGCTTTTTTCCGAACAATGCAGTTGAATATTTTGTAAGCTATTATGATTACTATCAACCAGAAGCGTATGTACCGCAGACAGATACATATATTGAAAAAGATTCCAAGGTGAATGATGAAATTGATAAGCTGCGTCACTCCGCTACGTCTGCGCTGTTTGAACGATCTGACGTTATCGTTGTTGCCAGCGTTTCGTGTATTTACGGTCTCGGTTCGCCGGAAGAATATAGCGAACTTGTCGTTTCGCTTCGTGTTGGTATGGAAAAAGGACGAGATCAATTGCTCCGTCAGCTTGTGGATGTGCAGTATGCCCGCAATGATATCGATTTCCAACGCGGGACGTTCCGTGTGCGCGGGGATGTCGTCGAAATTTTTCCAGCGTCCCGTGACGAGCATTGTATTCGAATTGAATTTTTCGGGGATGAAATTGACCGCATTCGTGAAGTGGATGCGTTAACAGGAGAAGTGCTAGCTGAGCGGGAACATGTTGCCATCTTTCCGGCATCTCACTTCGTAACGCGTGAAGATAAAATGCGGATTGCCATTCAAAATATAGAAAAAGAACTAGAAGAACGGTTAAAGGAATTGCGTGAGCAGGACCACCTATTAGAAGCACAGCGGCTCGAACAACGAACTCGCTATGATTTAGAAATGATGGCGGAGATGGGGTTTTGTTCGGGGATTGAAAACTACTCCCGTCATTTAACACTTCGCCCAGCCGGATCGACGCCGTATACGCTTCTTGATTATTTTCCAGACGATTTTTTACTTATTGTCGATGAGTCTCATGTTATGCTTCCGCAAGTACGGGCTATGTATAACGGAGACCAAGCGCGTAAACAAGTGCTAGTGGATCATGGCTTTCGTTTGCCGTCAGCACTTGATAATCGTCCGCTAACATTCGGGGAATTTGAGGATAAAGTGAAGCAAGCCATTTATGTATCAGCAACGCCAGGACCGTATGAGCTCGATCTTGCACCAAAGGTCGTGCAGCAAATTATTCGCCCAACTGGCCTACTTGATCCGACGATTGCTATTCGACCAATTGAGGGGCAAATCGATGATTTACTTGGTGAAATACAAGAACGAATTGCCAAACATGAACGTGTCCTTGTTACTACGCTGACGAAAAAGATGTCGGAGGACTTAACCGATTATTTAAAGGATATCGGCATTAAAGTAAATTATCTTCATTCGGAAGTGAAAACATTAGAGCGGATCGAAATCATTCGTGATCTTCGGTTAGGAAAGTATGATGTCCTAGTTGGCATTAACCTTCTTCGGGAAGGACTCGATATTCCAGAAGTGTCGCTCGTTGCCATTTTAGATGCGGATAAGGAAGGGTTTCTTCGTTCCGAACGTTCCCTTATTCAAACAATGGGGCGCGCAGCGCGTAATGTGAATGGTCATGTCGTCATGTATGCGGACAAAATAACGCATTCGATGGAAGTTGCTATCAGTGAAACGAAGCGACGACGTGAAATCCAAGAAGCATTCAATCAAGAGCACGGCATTACGCCACAAACGATACAGAAAGAAATTCGTGATGTCATCCGTGCAACGTCTGCTGCCGAAGAAGGAGCAGGCTATGATGCGAAGGCACCAAAGAAAAAAATGAACAAAACGGAGCGGGCAAATGTCATTGCTCGTCTGGAAATGGAAATGAAGGAAGCAGCACGGGCACTCGATTTCGAGCGTGCGGCCGAGCTTCGTGATCTCATGCTAGAGCTTAAAGCGGAAGGATAGGATAACGTTGGCTAACAATCAAATTGTGGTGAAGGGTGCAAGAGCACATAACTTAAAAAATATAGATGTTACGATTCCGAGAAATGAGCTTGTAGTCGTAACCGGTCTATCGGGTTCCGGAAAATCCTCTCTGGCATTTGATACGATTTATGCCGAAGGACAGCGTCGGTATGTGGAATCCTTATCGGCATACGCACGCCAATTTCTCGGACAGATGGATAAACCGGATGTGGATGCCATTGAAGGGCTATCACCTGCCATTTCCATTGACCAAAAGACAACGAGCCGGAATCCGCGTTCAACGGTTGGAACGGTTACCGAAATTTCCGATTACTTGCGCCTTTTGTATGCGAGAGTAGGCACACCAATTTGTCCAAACCACGGCATTGAAATTACATCGCAAACAATTGAACAAATGGTAGACCGCATTTTAGAATTTCCAGAGCGAACGAAGCTTCAAGTGCTAGCACCCATTGTTTCTGGTCGTAAAGGAACACAGGTAAAGGTGTTAGAAGACATTAAAAAGCAAGGATATGTTCGTGTTCGGGCGGACGGGGAACTTCGTGACCTGTCAGATGATATTGTACTGGATAAAAACAAAAAGCATACAATAGAAGTAATTATTGACCGCGTTGTTGTGAAAGAAGGCGTTGCTACGCGGCTTGCAGACTCTCTTCAATCTGCTTTGCAGCTAGGCGAAGGCCGTGTGCTCATTGATGTCATCGGCGAAACCGAGCTCTTATTTAGTGAACATCATGCATGTCCACATTGCGGATTTTCCATTGGTGAGCTTGAGCCGCGCATGTTTTCGTTTAATAGTCCATTTGGCGCTTGTCCTGCTTGTGATGGTCTCGGTTCGAAGCTTGAGGTTGATCTCGATTTAGTCATTCCGAACAAGGGCCTAACGCTACGAAACCACGCCATTGCACCATGGGAGCCAACAAGTTCCCAATATTATCCGCAAATGCTCGAAGCAGTGTGCAATCATTATGGTATTAATATGGACATACCCGTTAAAGATATTCCCAAATCACAACTGGATAAAATTTTATACGGAAGTGACGGGGAAAAAATTCACTTCCGGTATGTGAATGACTTCGGACAAATAAAGGAAAGTAATATTTTGTTCGAAGGGGTCGTGATGAATATTGAACGGCGCTTCCGTGAAACAAGTTCCGATTATATTCGGGAGCAAATGGAAAAATATATGGCGCAGCAGCCTTGTCCTACATGTAAAGGGGCAAGATTAAAGCCCGAGTCACTTGCTGTTTATATAGATGGATCCAATATAGCTGATATTTCAAAGCTATCGGTAAAAGAGGCGTATGAATTTTTTAGTACGGTTACCTTAACGGAAAAACAACAGCAAATTGCGCGTCTCATTCTTCGTGAAATCAAAGAACGACTTAGCTTTTTAATTAATGTGGGGCTCGATTATTTAACGCTTAATCGTTCTGCTGGAACCTTATCTGGCGGCGAGGCGCAGCGCATTCGGCTCGCCACACAGATTGGCTCACGCCTTACCGGGGTACTCTATATTTTAGATGAGCCGTCCATTGGTTTGCATCAACGTGACAACGACCGTCTCATTTCTACTTTGCAAAATATGCGTGATTTAGGCAATACGCTTATCGTTGTTGAGCATGATGAGGATACGATGCTAGCAGCCGATTACTTAATTGATATCGGTCCGGGAGCCGGGGTTCACGGCGGTGAAGTAATATCCGCCGGTACACCGGAGGAAGTAAGAAACGATCCGAACTCCTTAACCGGAGATTATTTATCGGGCCGAAAGTTTATTCCTGTTCCGCAGAAACGTCGAAAAGGAGACGGACGTAAAATTGAAATTGTCGGTGCAAAGGAAAATAATCTTCGGAATGTAAAGACTTCTTTTCCGCTTGGTACATTTACAGCTGTTACCGGTGTTTCTGGATCGGGAAAAAGTACACTTATTAATGAAATTTTATATAAAACACTTGCGCAGCAATTATATAATGCCAAAACGAAGCCAGGTGCTTACAAAGAAATAAAGGGGATTGAACTTCTTGATAAAGTGATTGATATTGATCAATCTCCAATCGGTAGAACTCCTCGTAGTAATCCAGCTACCTACACGGGTGTATTCGATGATGTTCGCGATGTGTTTGCCCAAACGAACGAAGCGAAAATGCGTGGTTATCAAAAGGGCCGCTTTAGCTTCAATGTGAAGGGTGGGCGCTGTGAGGCATGCCGAGGCGATGGCATTATTAAAATTGAAATGCATTTCCTTCCTGATGTGTATGTGCCTTGTGAAGTTTGCCATGGCAAACGATATAACCGTGAAACATTGGAAGTAAAATATAAGGATAATAGTATTTCAGACGTTCTTGAAATGACGATTGAGGATGGGCTGCAATTTTTCGAAAACATTCCGAAAATTAAGCGTAAGCTACAAACGCTCGTGGATGTAGGACTCGGTTATATGAAGCTTGGTCAGCCAGCGACAACACTATCTGGCGGTGAAGCACAGCGCGTGAAGCTTGCATCGGAATTACATCGTCGTTCTAACGGACGTACTCTTTACATCCTTGATGAGCCTACCACAGGATTACATGTCGATGATATCGCACGGTTACTCGTAGTGCTGCAACGTCTCGTAGAAAATGGAGATACCGTTTTAGTTATCGAACATAATCTCGATGTTATTAAAACCGCAGACTATATTATCGATCTAGGACCAGAAGGCGGCGACAAAGGTGGTATGATCGTTGCAACCGGAACACCTGAGCAGGTTATGAAGGTAACCAAATCGTACACCGCAAAATATTTAAAAGCGATAATCGAACGAGACACCGCCCGTATGCAGAAAAAGATTGAACAAGTCGAAATGATGTAAAGGAAACCCATGGGTTCTAAGATGACCACTGAAGAATACTATTTTTCAGTGGTCTTATTTTATAAATTAGGAATGGAAAACCAAGCTCGGATTATCATCCAGGCTGGCGTCAAAAGAGCCAGGATTAAGCCCATACAGAGAACAAGGTGGGCTTGGGTATAGCTCAATTAGCCCTTGGCGATTTACCAGTAAATAGCGTATGATGGAATAGGAAGAAATGGGTGAAAAGGATGTGCTGAAATGAAATGGATTTTATCAATTTTAATTAATAGTCTTGTCTTAATTGTGGTTTCTGGGCTGCTGAAAATACTAGCTCCGAACTCGTTTTACATAGAAAATATTTCGACGGCAATTGTAGCAAGCGTTATTTTAGCGATTTTGAATGTGTTTGTTAAGCCATTTTTGGTTTTAATTACATTGCCGATTACCGTGTTTACCTTTGGTTTCTTTTTAATTGTCATTAACGCGTTTACTCTGAAAATTGTGGAGTACCTTCTTGGCAATGCTTTTCATATACAAGGATTTGGTACGGCGATTGTAGCGGCAATTTTCATTGCGTTATTTAATATGCTTATAGATAATACTGTGTTAAATCCACTTTCCAAGCGTAAATGAGACATCTCAACAGTGTGAGATGTTTTTTCATTTGAAAAAATGTTACAATAACGCTACAGTAAAACTAACATATTTATTTTACATGGAGGTTCGGCATGCCAAAGGTTCGTACGAAGGATTTAATAGAGTATTTTCGTCTTGATCTTGTGAGTGGCGAGAAAGGGATTCATCGTTCGATTCAAACGAGTGACTTGTCTCGTCCAGGTATTGAAATGGCAGGTTTTTTTACATATTATCCTTCTGATCGTGTGCAATTATTAGGTAAAACGGAAATTACGTTTTTTAATACATTAACAGCAGAGCAAAAGAAGGAACGAATGGAAGCGTTATGTACCGATGAGACTCCTTGTATTATTGTTACAAGAGGACAAGAAGTTCCGCCTGAGCTACTTCTTGCTTCACAGGAGTCAAATGTTCCTTTGCTTTGTTCAACGCAAAAAACGACGCGCTTAGCTAGTCGATTAACAAATTATTTGGAAAGTAAATTAGCACCTACCACTGCCGTTCACGGGGTACTTGTGGATATATATGGTGTTGGTGTGATGATTATGGGATCAAGCGGTGTAGGGAAAAGCGAAACGGCGCTCGAACTTGTAAAGCGTGGGCATCGTCTTGTAGCAGATGATAGTGTAGAAATTAGACAAGAGGATGAAGATACATTAGTCGGAAGTTCACCGGAATTAATTGAACATCTACTTGAAATTCGTGGCCTTGGTATCATAAATGTTATGACCTTATTTGGTGCTGGTGCGGTTCGAAATCATAAACGTATTTCACTTGCTATTCATCTTGAACTGTGGGATCAAAATAAAAACTATGATCGTTTGGGCCTCGATGAAGAGAAGATGAAAATAATTGACACAGAAATTACAAAAATTACGCTTCCAGTACGCCCTGGTCGTAACTTAGCTGTTATTATTGAAGTGGCAGCCATGAATTTCCGTCTGAAGCGAATGGGAGTAAATGCAGCGCAGCAATTTTCAGAACGATTGATGAATGCCATTGAAACAGGAGATTAATAACAGAAAAGAATAGGAGTGGAGAATGTGCTTCTCGGAAATGTGCCACATTTTGACCGTGTATTTATTCAGTTAGGTCCGTTGCCAATTTATTGGTACGGTGTTATTATCGGGTCAGGTATGTTGCTTGGCTTATGGCTTGCCATTCGGGAGTCACAGCGAAGAGGCCTGCCAAAAGATATTTTTATTGATTTGGTACTTATTGCCATTCCTATTGCGATTATTTGTGCACGCTTGTATTATGTGGCATTTGAATGGGATTACTATGGTAGCAACCCTTCGCAAATTATTAATATTAGACAGGGCGGTCTAGCCATTCATGGGGGATTAATTGGTGGTGTTTTGACGGCTGTAATCTTTGCCCGTCGTCGAGGTGTATCTTTTTGGAAGCTTGCAGATATTGCCGCCCCAAGTATTTTACTAGGACAAGCAATCGGTCGTTGGGGTAACTTTATGAACCAAGAGGCACACGGCGGTCCGGTTACACGTGCCTTTTTAGAAGGCTTACATTTGCCTACCTTTATTATTAATCAAATGTATATTGATGGTGTGTACTATCAGCCTACTTTTTTATATGAATCACTGTGGAACCTCGCAGGCGTTATTATATTACTTCTTCTCAGAAAAGCGAATCTTCGCCGAGGGGAATTGTTCTTCACTTATTTGACTTGGTATTCCATTGGCCGTTTTTTTGTAGAGGGTCTTCGAACAGACAGTTTAATGTTAGGACCTTTACGTATTGCACAGGTAGTATCAATTGTGCTAGTGGTAGCTTCTATTCTTGTCGTATTCCTTCGTCGTAAGATGGGATATGCCGACAAGCGATATATAGAAGAGTAAAGTAAAGCAGCGCCTTCCTTGGGGCGCTGTATGTTTCTATAGTTATACGAAACTCCCTTGCACGGGAGTTTCCGTCTGTATATAGGAGGAGTAAGGAGGGAAGGAATGTGAGACGGACGACACGTTACCCTGTTTCAGGTGCGAATTCACTTTGGCATGTGTATAAAACGGTGCCCTTTTGGAAGGTTATGAGAAACTTTATTATCATTCAGCTTGCGCGTTATACACCGTTTTTAAGTATGAAAAACTGGTTGTATCGAACGTTTTTACATATGAAGATTGGAAAGCAAACATCCTTTGCCCTTATGGTGATGCTAGACATTATGTTTCCAGAAAAAATTAAAGTTGGCCGCAATACGGTGATTGGATACAATACAACTTTGCTTGCCCACGAATATTTAATTACTGAATACCGTCTTGGTGACATTGTCATTGGGGATGAAGTAATGGTCGGTGCCAATTGTACGATTTTGCCCGGTGTAGAAATCGGAAACGGCGCGATTGTTTCAGCAGGCACACTTGTTCATAAAGATGTGCCAGCCGGGGCCTTTGTTGGAGGAAATCCGATGCAACTTATCTATACAAAAGAAGAAATGCAAACACGAAACAATTAAACTCTCCCTTATTCATAACAATGGTTATGAATAAGTATATTGATGCATAAAATATATTGTTTTGTTTTTCTTACAATCGTTTATACTTAAGGTAGAATATGACAGAAATCAGTAGGTGGAGGACTTATGGGGACAAAACAACAGGTGGAAAAAGAGAAAGGACAAGTCATCGCGTTGCAGCAATCTGCCCAATTTTTGTATGAAAAAGGGATGAAGGCTTATCGACGACATAATTTACAAGAGGCAATTAAATATTTAAAACGTGCCGCACACACAGAAAAAAAACCGGTAATCCTTTGTCAGCTTGCATCTGCATTATCAGAAGCTGGACAATATCATGAATCGAATCAGTTTTTAAATAATGTCCTTCGTATGGATTCATCTATGACGGAATGCTACTATTTTTTAGCAAATAACTATGCGTTTCTTGGACTGTTTCAACAGGCGAAAAAATATGCAGAACGATATTTAGATGAGGAAGACGAGGGTGAGTTTTCCGATGAAATTCTCGATTTGCTTGATATTATAGCAGATGAGGAAGACGAGGGTGATGAATTCGAGGATGAAGACGAGCTTATTTTATTACAGGAGCGTGCCAATCGGTTTATTCGTAACGGTCAACTAGAGGAAGCCATTTCTACTCTTGAAACGATGCTAGATGAATATCCGGATTTTTGGTCGGCCTACAACAATTTAGCCATTGCACGTTTTCAGCTTGGAGAAATTGAAAAAGCAATGAAAATAGTGGATACAGTCCTAGAGAAAAATCCAGGAAATATTCACGCACTTTGCAATGCCTTGATCTTTTTATATAGTGTTGGCGAAGAAGAACAGGTACAAAAGCTAGCAGGTCAGCTTGAAAATGTATTTCCAATCTTAATTGAACAACGCTTTAAACTCGGAACTACACTGGCTACTATTGGGAAATTCGAATCTGCTTATAGATGGTTAAATCAATTAAAGAGACAAGGGTATGAAGGCGATTTTAGCTTCTATTATTGGCTTGCTTATTCAGCTTATATGTGTGACGACAAGAATGTCGCTGAAAAAACGTGGCAACGTGTCTTAGAGATATATCCGGACAAGAAAGGGAAGGAACCGTGGAATGCTGTCGATTTAGCAGATGGCAATCAGAGCGTCCTTCTTACGCAGCTAAAGCATTCTTTTTCTAGTGCAAAATGTTTAGAAGAAAAAATGCTTGCTCTCTATTTAATGAATGAATTACAAACGAATGAGAATGAACAAGTATTCTTTGAAACGATGCAATCTAAAGAGAAATCTGTTATTTCAGAATGGGCCCGTTATTTCTTTATTGTAAATAGTGAGAAAAGTGTACCACGTGATTTGCGAGTATTTGCAAAATGTGCACAAATTGCAGATGTCTTGTATGAATATACGAAAAAAGATGACACACTAATTGAAGATTGCCTTCAGTTTTGGTTCCGGACGTTCGCTGCCCTTTACCAAACAAACGTATCATTCTCCAATACGTTTGGATGGTCAGCGGCTATTGAGTACATGATTCGTAAAAATCAACAACAAAAGATGACACAAGCTGAACTGGGGCATATTTATAATGTAAGCATTTCAACGATTCGGAAGTATGTGCAACTTCTAAATCAACAATAGGTTGTTGCCACCCTTTCATTAGGCAAATTAGTAGAAAAAAATAACCCCTATCAGTATAATGAACCTATATTTGAAGAAGAACGCATGGCTAAAAAGGAGTGAAGATTATGTCTGAAGAGAAAATTTATGATGTTGTGATAATTGGAGCTGGACCTGCCGGAATGACAGCAGCGATTTATACATCACGTGCTAATATGAGCACATTAATGCTTGAACGCGGTATTCCAGGTGGTCAAATGGCAAACACAGAAGAAATTGAAAACTACCCTGGTTATGAAAGTATTCTGGGACCAGATTTATCAACAAAAATGTTTGATCATGCTAAGTATTTTGGTGCTGAATACGCGTATGGTGATGTAAAGGAAATCATCGACGGGAAAGAATACAAAACCATTCTTGCAGGTAAAAAAGAATTTAAAGCTCGTTCTATCATCATTGCAAGTGGTGCGGAATATAAAAAAATTGGTGTTCCAGGTGAAAAGGAATTAGGCGGACGAGGAGTTTCGTATTGTGCGGTTTGCGACGGTGCATTCTTTAAAGAAAAGGAACTCGTTGTAATTGGCGGCGGAGACTCTGCAGTAGAAGAAGGTGTGTACTTAACACGTTTTGCGAAGAAGGTTACGATTGTTCATCGTCGTGATAAACTTCGTGCGCAAAAGATCCTACAAGATCGTGCTTTTCAAAATGAAAAGATTTCGTTCGTTTGGAATCACACGGTAAAACAAATCAATGAAACAAACGGAAAAGTAGGTAGCTTAACATTAGTTGATGTCAATACAGGCGCAGAACAAGAATTTAAAGCAGACGGTGCCTTTATTTATGTAGGGATGCTACCACTTTCTAAACCATTTGAAGGGCTACAAATTACGAATGAAACAGGCTATATCGTAACAAACGAACGTATGGAAACGAAGGTTGCTGGTATTTTTGCAGCTGGAGACATTCGTGAAAAAACACTTCGTCAAGTTGTAACAGCTACAGGAGATGGCAGTATTGCCGCTCAAGCTGCGCAGCACTACGTAGAAGAGCTAGTAGAAGAATTAAAAGTCACGAAATAAGCGGTACCTATAACTGGACTATTAAAAAACATAAGTGTACGCACTTATGTTTTTTTTATGTACCAGCCTTGTTTCTTTGCTTATTTTTTACATTGCTGCAATAGTAGGTTCGTTGTGACAATCCACTTTTGATAGTATAATAAGAGGAAGAAAATTACGATATGACTTTTTCGTTGTAGCTGAGGTGAAGGGATTTTGCAAAGAATAACGAACTGTGTTTTAGCAAACGGAGATCAGGTTCTCTTATTACAAAAGCCGCGTCGTAAATGGTGGGTAGCACCAGGCGGAAAGATGGAAAGCGGAGAAAGCATCCGTGAGGCTGTAGTAAGGGAATACCGAGAGGAAACGGGAATCCACTTAGTGAATCCGTCCCTTAAGGGTGTATTTACATTTGTCATTCAGGAGAATAATCAAACGGTATCCGAATGGATGATGTTTTCCTTCCTTGCCACATCGTATACGGGAACAAACAAACATGAATGCGAAGAAGGAATATTAGAGTGGCATAAAGTAGATGAAATTGCCTCGTTGCCAATGGCAGCCGGAGATTATCACATTATTGATTATGCACTACATGGCAGCGAAATTATATATGGAACGTTTGTCTATACACCGGATTTCGAGTTGATTTCATATAGCCTAGATCCGAGCTAAAGGGGAGAAGACTGTGGAAGAGAAAAACAACATCAAAATGGTCATTATCACTGGAATGTCGGGCGCTGGGAAGACGGTGGCACTGCAAAGCTTTGAAGATTTAGGCTATTTTTGTGTAGATAACCTTCCGCCTGCATTATTGCCTAAGTTCGTTGAGCTTATGTCTGAATCAACAAATAAAATGGACAAAGTAGCACTTGGCATTGACTTACGTGGTCGTGAATTTTTTGATCATTTATGGGGAGCTTTAGATGACCTGACAGAGAGAACATGGGTTATTCCGCATATATTATTCTTAGATGCAAAAGATAGCACACTCGTTACGCGTTATAAAGAAACGAGACGTTCACACCCGTTAGCTCCGAATGATTTGCCGTTAAAAGGAATCGAGCTGGAACGGGACTTGTTGCTTGATATGAAGGCACGAGCTAATATCGTACTGGATACGACCAATTTAAAGCCAAAGGAATTACGTGAAAAAATAATTAATTTATTTTCTACCGCTGATCAAACAGGTTTTCGTGTAAATGTAACCTCCTTTGGTTTCAAATATGGTGTACCAATCGATGCAGATTTGGTCTTTGATGTTCGTTTTTTACCAAATCCCTTTTACATTCCACAGATGAAGCCACTTACAGGTTTAGATGAAGAAGTTTCAACGTATGTGATGAAATTTACGGAAACACATAAATTTTTAGAAAAATTAACAGATTTGATTTCATTTATGCTACCCCACTTTAAAAGAGAGGGGAAAAGTCAGCTAGTCATTGCCATTGGTTGTACAGGCGGACAACATAGGTCTGTTACGATAGCTGAGTATTTAGCAAAGTACTTTGAAAAGGATTACCGAACGCATGTGTCTCATCGTGATGTTGAAAAAAGAAAGGGACATTAAAGCATGATAAAAGAGAGAAAACCAAAGATGGTTATTTTTGGAGGGGGAACTGGATTATCCGTCCTTCTGCGTGGGCTGAAGAAATACCCTATCGACATTACAGCGATTGTAACGGTAGCGGATGATGGTGGAAGTTCAGGACGCTTGCGTGACGCATTAGAAATTCCACCTCCTGGTGATGTACGTAATGTACTGGTTGCACTCTCGGATGTTGAACCGCTCGTTGAGGCGTTGTTTCAACACCGTTTTACAACCGGTGAAGGACTTGCGGGACATGCGCTAGGAAATTTACTGCTCGCTGGAATGACATCAATTACAGGTGATTTTTTCCATGCTATTACAGAAATGAGCAAAGTGTTAAATGTAAGAGGTCGAGTCCTTCCGGCAGCAAACCAAAGCGTCGTATTAAATGCAGAATATGCAGATGGCAAGGTAGTTTCAGGGGAGTCGAAAATTCCGTACTCCGGTAAAAAAATTAAACGAGTGTTTTTAACACCTGAAAATGTTGAACCGCTTTCAGAAACATTAAATGAAATTCAGAAAGCTGATCTTCTTGTTTTTGGTCCGGGTAGCTTGTATACGAGCATTCTTCCTAACCTGCTTGTTAAGAAGATTGGAGAGGCTGTGCTTGCTGCAAAGGCCAAAAAAATATATGTATGTAATGTGATGACACAAGCAGGGGAAACGATGGGATATGCTGCCTCTGACCATGTTCAGGCCTTGCATGATCATTTAGGAAAGCCATTTATTAATACGATTATCTTAAACAATGGTGTTATTCCTGAACATTTGCTTCAGCGATACAAAAAGCAAATGTCAGAACCTGTTGAATGCGATGAAGATACATTGCGTAGCCTAGGCATTGAAGTGATTCAAGATAAGCTTGTGAAATACAATGATGATGTGATTCGTCACAATACATCGAAGCTAGCATCTATTTTGTATGCGCTGTTATAATGATTACTGTGTGGGGGTGAGAACATGTCATTTGCATCAGAGACGAAGAAAGAACTGACGAATATAACCATAAAGGACTGCTGCGTCAGAGCAGAACTGTCAGCTCTTATTCGTATGAACGGCTCACTTTCCTTTTCAAATCGACGTCTTATTCTTGATATTCAAACGGAAAACGCTGCAATTGCCAGACGGATTTATGTTCTTCTAAAAAGAAGCTATGAAGTGACAGTAGAATTGCTCGTTCGAAAGAAAATGCAATTGAAGAAAAACAATGTATACATTGTTAGACTTGTGGAAAAAGCCAAAGAAATTTTGGATGATTTGCAGATTATCGAAGGTGATTTTTCACTTGTTCATAATATTTCAAAAAATTTAATTCGTAAGAAGTGTTGCAAGCGCTCTTATCTACGAGGAGCATTTCTAGCAGGCGGATCTGTAAATAATCCAGAAACCTCTTCGTATCATTTAGAAATCTTCTCACTATACGGGGAACATAACGAAAGTATATGTGAACTCATGAACGAATTTGATTTAAATGGGAAAACGTTAGAAAGACGAAAAGGGTATATTACGTATTTAAAGGAAGCTGAAAAAATTACTGAATTTCTGAATATTGTTGGAGCACATCATGCATTGCTTCGATTTGAAGATATTCGTATTCTTCGTGATATGAGAAACTCTGTAAATCGTCTTGTCAATTGTGAAACGGCTAATTTAAACAAAACGATTGGTGCGGCACTCCGGCAAATCGAAAATATAAAATATATTGAACGGGTTGCAGGACTCGATTCTCTTCCTGATAAATTACGCGAAATTGCAGAACTTCGCATTGCTTATCAGGATGTAACGTTAAAGGAATTAGGGGAGATGATGTCTGGCGGTAATATTAGTAAGTCAGGCATTAATCATCGTTTACGAAAAATAGATGAAATAGCGGAGAAACTGCGAGCTGGTGAACCGGTCGCAAGAAAATAAGGGGGAAAATGAAAGTGGTAAACAAACAAGTAACAGTAGCATTAAAGACTGGATTGCAAGCACGTCCAGCAGCGTTGTTTGTTCAAGAAGCAAACCGATTTCATTCAGATGTTTATGTGGAGAAGGGTAGCAAGAAAATTAATGCTAAGAGCATAATGGGTATCATGAGCCTTGCCGTTGGATCGGGTAGCATTATTACAATTAGTGCCGATGGCTCCGACGAAGTTGAAGCGTTAGAAGCATTAGTTAAATTTGTAGAAAAAGAACATTAATCGAAACAAGAGAATATACTTAATTTAGTGGGCCACTGAAAACGCACAATGTTTCAGTGGCCTCATTCATGAATTCGGAAGGGAAGGATTTAGTAGGATTCGTGCTTGGAAGCGGGGGAAAGTAGAGTGGCGCTCTCCATAAACATACAAAAGCCCACACATTGGTGGGCTTTTGTAGTAACTATTTTTCGTACGCTGTACTTATTTTTTAGAAACGATTTTGTCGATCAAACCGTATTCCAATGCACGTTCAGCTGTCATAAAGTTATCACGGTCTGTGTCGCGTGAAATAACTTCTAGCGGTTGACCTGTACGTTCAGCTAAAATGCCATTTAATTTATCACGTAAGAACAAAATACGTTTTGCAGCAATTTCGATTTCAGTTGCTTGCCCTTGTGCACCACCGAGTGGTTGGTGAATCATGACTTCACTGTTAGGAAGAGCAAAGCGTTTGCCTTTTTCTCCTGCAGCAAGTAGGAATGCACCCATTGAAGCTGCCATGCCGATGCAAATTGTTGAAACAGGAGCTTTAATAAATTGCATCGTATCATAAATAGCCATACCAGCTGTGATAGAACCACCAGGGCTGTTGATGTATAAATGGATGTCCTTTTCAGAATCTTGTGCTTCTAAAAACAAAAGCTGCGCCACGATAGAGTTAGAAACGTTATCGTCAATAGCACTACCAAGCATGATAATACGGTCTTTTAAAAGACGAGAGTAGATGTCATACGCGCGTTCTCCGCGGTTTGTTTGTTCAATAACTGTAGGAATTAAGTTCATTGGTATTCCTCCCTTTTTAGAAAAATCTTTCATCCTTATGATACAATTATGGTCAAAAAAGGTCAAACGAAACTACTTAGGAATTTTACTTTATAAATATGTATGTATTCTTTATTCGCTATGTGGGGCGGTATCCCTTCTTTTCATTCCTCTTCATCTTATCCGAATGAACTAATTTTAAACATTGCATTTTTAGTAAATAGTCTATATACTATCTTTATGACCATTTGCGCTCGTAGCTCAGTTGGATAGAGCGGTGGTTTCCGGTACCACGTCTGTCGGGGGTTCGAATCCCTTCGAGCGCGTACGAAAGCTCAGCCTGTTTGTAGGTTGAGCTTTTTTTATATTTGCAAACGTTTAAACATGGAGCAAAGGAATTTTTAACTTATTTTATTCCATTTTTTAGATAATGTATTGTACAATTACATTACAGACATTTTATATTGCTAGCTCGATTTTTTCTTTGGGCATATTTGCCCGCTACTAGGATGGGGTAAGGGGGAGAAGAAATTGAATGTGGGTCTTTCGCTTGAACAATCACTTTCACTTGTGATGACACAGGAATTGCGGCAGTCGATTATGATGCTCCAATATAATGCCCAAGAACTGACTGAATTTTTGCAGGAGCAAATGCTAGAAAATCCGTTGATTGAACTAGGTGGCTTTCATAAAGGAACTGTAGACAATCAAATGGACATATATGGGGAAAAACCCGTTACACTTTGGCAGCATTTGCAAAGTCAGTTGCGTGAAATGGTTCTACCTAAGGATATGCAAAGATTGGTTATGTTGCTTATTGATTGTCTATCTGAAAGTGGTTATATAGAAGATACGGAAGACGAGCTTGCTGAAATATTACAAGCGTCTCTACCGGATGTAAAGCAATCTATAATGATTTTACAAACTATGGATCCGGCAGGAGTGGGAGCGCGTTCTCTCCAGGAATGTCTCAGTTTACAATTAAAGCGTTTACAAAACCGGAATGAGCTAGCGGAACAGCTTGTTTCCTCTCATTTTGAAGACTTGGCAAAAAGGGATTGGAGACGTCTATTACAAGTGTTACATATAAATACGTCCCAACTGCAAATAGCTTTAGACACGATTTTAGCGTTGCAGCCAAAGCCTGGTCTTGCATTTAGTCATGAGATATCCCCGTATATTGTGCCGGATGTAAAAGTTATAAAGCATAAAGATACATATGTAGTAGAATTGCAACGAAAATATATTCCGAAGGTTCGTATTCATCCGGATTATCGTGATCTTCTAGCGAACCATAGCGAACGAGACGTAACTACCTATTTATCTGAAAAACATCAACAGGTAAACTGGATTATGCGTAGTCTTGAGCAGCGAGATCGAACGCTGGTAGAGGTGATGCAAGCAATTATTCGTAGACAGAAGGATTTTTTTCGAAAAGGTCCTATGTATGTGAATCCTCTTTCGTTAAAAGAAATTGCGGATGAACTGAATATTCACGAATCAACGGTAAGTCGTGCAACCCGTCATAAATATGTAGATACATCCTATGGGCTTTATGAAATGAAATTTTTCTTTAGCCATGCTATCCAGTCGTCAGAAAAGGAAGGCGTGTCTGTTAAGCGAGTGAAGGAGCTTTTAAAACGATTAGTGGAAGAGGAGAATAAAAACAAACCATACTCTGATCAAAAGCTTGTCGTACTCCTTGAAGGAACGTACAGAATTTCCATTTCTAGAAGAACCGTGGCGAAATACCGTGAGCAATGCAATATTCCGTGCGCCGCAAAGCGTAAACGAATTGGAACGTGATTCATCGATGAAAGTAGTGCTATATGGAAAGAAGCAATGTGGTTTATGCCAGGATGCAAAATTGGTTTTGGAGCAACTAAGACATGCATACAAATTTGAGCTAGTGGAGATAGATATATATGAGGATGAAACGCTTCTTGAGAACTTTGGATTGATGATTCCAGTTGTCGAAATCGAAGGAGAAATGGTGCAATATGGGAGGATTCACAAAGATGTCATAAGTAAGCGCTTAACAAAATAGTTGCCGCTTGAATAAGAGAAATGCCCCTGTTATAATATTAACCGTAGCAGGGAAAAATTTTTTATAGTAAGTGGGACGTAATAAGTCACTACGGGACTTAAAGCGACCAACAAGTAAGTGGACGATAGATAGTGAGGAGAAAGCATATGCGTTCATGGATTGATTACGCAAAAAAATTATTGCCCGATCTGCTACCTGTTATGCAAACTAGAATGAGGATTTTGCAATACATTCGGCTCTCACAGCCAATTGGTCGCAGAAATTTATCAGCTAGCTTGAACATGACAGAACGAGTTTTACGAAGTGAAGTTCAAGTGTTAAAGACACAAAATTTGATTCATGTCACTCCCTCTGGGATGTCAGTTACAGAGGAAGGGGAATCTCTTGTACTCGCCCTTGATGATTTTATACGCGAAGCATCTGGACTAAATGTGTTAGAAGATAAGTTGAAAGAAGTGCTAGGTCTAGATGATGTGTTTGTAGTTGCTGGTGACAGTGACGAATCAAATTGGGTGAAACAAGAAATGGGTCGTGCAAGCGTTGCTTGTATAAGGAAGCGTCTAGAAGCACACAATATTGTTGCCGTTACAGGTGGAACGACGCTTGCGTCTGTTGCAGAAATGATGGATTTAGACCTCAAGAGTTTGGACACATTGTTTGTACCAGCACGCGGAGGCATAGGCGAAAGCGTGGAAAATGAAGCAAATACGATTTGCGCCAAAATGGCGAAGAACACAAACAGCAAGTATCGACTTTTGTACGTTCCAGACCATGTTGGTAGTGAAGTGTATGCTTCCATTATGACAGAACCATCTGTGAAATCGATTCTAGAACTGATTCATTCTTCAACTATTGTAGTTCATGGCATTGGTGATGCAATTACAATGGCGAAAAGACGTAAAACGCCGGAAGTAGACTGGGACAAAATTGTAGAAGGCAAAGCAGTTGGAGAAGCATTTGGATATTATTTCAATGAACAAGGCGAAGTGATTCACAAAGTGTTAACGGTCGGCATGCAGCTTGAGGATTTAGAAAATATTCCTCACGTCATAGCAGTAGCTGGCGGTTCTTCAAAAGCAAAGGCAATTCAGGCAGTTATTAGACAAGGACACACCTCATTACTTGTAACAGATGAAGGTGCAGCAAAAGAGTTAATAAGGGGAAACCCTTAATATAATAATGATCTTTCAAGGAGGAATATCAAATGGTTAAAGTTGGTATTAATGGATTTGGACGTATCGGTCGTGTTGTTTTTCGTGCGGCTCTAAATAATAAAGATGTAGAAGTGGTAGCAATCAACGACTTAACAAATGCAGCAACACTAGCACACCTTTTAAAACATGACTCTGTACACGGTGCTCTTAATGCAGAAGTATCTGTTAGCGGTGACAGCATTGTTGTTAACGGTAAAGAAATTAAAGTTATTGCTGAACGTGACCCAGCTCAATTACCTTGGAGTGATTACGGTGTAGAAGTAGTAGTAGAATCTACTGGTCGCTTTACGAAAAAAGCTGACGCTGAAAAACACTTAGGCGGTACAGTTAAGAAAGTGGTTATCTCTGCTCCAGCAAGTGACGAAGATATTACAATCGTTATGGGCGTTAACCAAGACAAATATGATGCAGCAGCACACAACGTTATTTCTAACGCTTCTTGTACAACAAACTGCTTAGCACCATTTGCTAAAGTATTAAACGAAAAATATGGTATCAAACGCGGTATGATGACTACAATTCACTCATACACAAATGACCAACAAATTCTTGACTTACCACATAAAGATCTTCGCCGTGCACGCGCAGCTGCAATGAGCATGATCCCTACAACAACTGGTGCTGCTAAAGCGGTAGCTCTTGTATTACCAGAACTTAAAGGTAAATTAAACGGTGGTGCAGTTCGCGTTCCAACTCCTAACGTATCACTTGTTGACTTAGTTGCTGAACTTGACAAATCTGTAACAGTTGAAGAAGTAAACGCAGCATTCAAAGAAGCAGCAGCAGGCGAATTAAAAGGATATCTTGGCTACAGCGAAGAACCACTTGTATCAATTGACTACAACGGTTGCACAAACTCTTCTACAATCGATGCTCTTAGCACAATGGTTATGGAAGGCAACATGGTTAAAGTACTTTCTTGGTACGATAACGAAACAGGTTACTCTAACCGCGTAGTTGACCTAGTAGCATACATCGCTTCTAAAGGTCTTTAATTCATACAAAACTAAATTTGACTTCTTGGGGAAGAGAGGGACTGTTCCCTCTCTTTTCTTACTTTCTCGAATGTTTTAATGATAATCATGCTTTTCTAAGTAAAACACCTTAGACTTATTCAACTTTATAGAAAATTGTGGTAAGCTGATGAATGGGTTTTGTATGTCCTACTAAAGATGGAGGAAATCCAATGAACAAAAAATCAATTCGTGATGTAGATGTTAAAGGAAAGCGTGTTTTTTGTCGTGTTGACTTCAACGTACCAATGAAAGATGGTCAAGTTACAGATGAAACACGTATTCGTGCTGCACTTCCTACGATTCAATTCTTAGTAGAAAAGGGTGCGAAAGTTATTTTAGCAAGCCATCTTGGTCGTCCAAAAGGTCAAGTAGTGGAAGAAATGCGCTTGACTCCAGTTGCAAAGCGTTTAAGTGAGCTTCTTGGAAAAGAAGTTATTAAAACGGATGCAGCATATGGCCCTGAAGTACAAGCTGTTGTAAATGGTTTGGCGGAAGGCGATGTGGTTCTTCTTGAAAACGTACGCTTCTATGCAGGTGAAGAAAAGAATGATCTTACGCTTGCAAAAGAATTTGCTGCGTTAGCTGATTTGTATGTAAATGACGCATTTGGTGCGGCTCACCGTGCACATGCTTCTACAGCTGGTATTGCAGAATTTTTACCAGCCGTATCAGGTCTTTTAATGGAAAAAGAACTAGAAGTATTAGGAAAAGCGTTGTTAAATCCAGAACGTCCTTTCACTGCTATCATTGGCGGAGCAAAAGTAAAAGACAAAATTGGTGTCATTCGCAACTTGCTTGAAAAAGTAGATAATTTAATTATCGGCGGCGGATTGGCTTATACCTTCGTTAAAGCACAAGGATATGAAATCGGAAAGTCTCTTTGTGAAGAAGATAAATTAGATCTTGCAAAAGAATTTATTCAATTGGCAAAAGAAAAAGGTGTTAACTTCTATATGCCGATTGATGCAGTGGTTGCAGATGAATTTGGCGAAAATCCAAATACAGCTGTAGTCGATATCGATGCTATCCCAAGCGATTGGCAAGGACTAGATATCGGACCAAAAACAGAAAAAATTTATGCAGATGTAATCAAGAACAGCAAATTAGTTATCTGGAATGGACCTATGGGTGTATTCGAATTTGATAAATTTGCAAATGGTACAAAAGCAGTCGCAGTAGCATTAGCGGAATCTCCAGATGTATACTCTGTAATCGGCGGTGGCGACTCTGCTGCAGCGGTTGAAAAATTCGGTTTAGCTGACAAAATGAGCCACATCTCTACGGGCGGCGGCGCATCTCTTGAGTTCATGGAAGGAAAAGAACTTCCAGGCGTTGTTTGTCTTAACGATAAGTAATCATAAGGATGGTGCACATCATGCGTAAACCTATAATCGCTGGTAACTGGAAAATGAACAAAACATTAGCAGAAGCAGTAAGCTTCGCTGAAGAAGTAAAAACAAAAATCCCTGCATCTACTTTAGTGGATTCTGTAGTATGCGCTCCGGCTCTTTTCTTAGAACGCCTAGTCGCTACTGCAGCAGGTACAGAATTAAAAATTGGTGCACAAAACATGCACTTTGAAGAAAACGGTGCGTTCACAGGCGAAATTAGCCCGGTTGCATTGCAAGATTTGAACGTAAACTATGTTATTCTTGGTCACTCTGAACGTCGTGAAATGTTTGCAGAAACAGACGAAACAGTAAACAAGAAAACGAAAGCAGCATTCGCACATGGCCTATATCCAATCGTATGCTGTGGTGAAACATTAGAAGAACGCGAAAGCGGCAAAACATTTGATCTTGTAGGAGATCAAATTAAAAAGGCTTTAGCAGGTTTAACGGAAGAACAAGCAAAAGCTACTGTTATTGCCTATGAACCAATCTGGGCAATTGGCACAGGAAAATCTTCATCTAAAGAAGATGCAAACGAAGTATGTGCACATATACGTCGTGTAGTAGCAGACGTATTTTCAACAGACGTTGCAGAAGCAATCCGCATTCAATACGGCGGCAGTGTGAAGCCAGAAAACATCAAAGAATATATGGCACAACAAGATATTGACGGCGCATTGGTTGGCGGTGCGAGCTTAGATCCAGCTTCGTTCTTACAACTATTGGAGGCTGTAAAATAATGACTAGAAAACCAACAGCATTAATTATTCTGGACGGTTTTGGTTTACGTGAAGAAACATATGGTAACGCGGTTGCACAAGCGAAAAAACCGAACTTTGACCGATTATGGGCAAAGTATCCTCATACTACGCTAACCGCTTGCGGAGAAGCAGTAGGTCTTCCAGAAGGACAAATGGGTAATTCGGAAGTGGGACATTTAAACATCGGTGCTGGACGTATTGTATACCAAAGCTTAACTCGTGTGAACGTTGCAATTCGCGAAGGAGAATTCGATAAGAATGAAACCTTCCAAAATGCAATCAAAAATGCGAAAGAAAAGGGTACAAGCCTTCACCTATTTGGACTTCTTTCTGACGGTGGCGTTCACAGTCATATGAACCATATGTTTGCGCTCCTACGTTTGGCAGCAAAAGAAGGTCTAAAGGATGTTTACATTCATGCCTTCTTAGATGGACGCGATGTTGGTCCACAAACAGCGAAGGGTTATATCGATGCAACGTATGAAGTAATCAAAGAAACAGGTGTAGGTCAGTTTGCTACTATTTCTGGACGTTACTACAGCATGGACCGCGATAAGAGATGGGACCGCGTGGAAAAATGCTACCGTGCCATGGTGTACGGAGACGGCCCAACTTACAAGGATCCATACGAATGTATCAATGATTCCTACGAAAACGGCATTTATGACGAATTCGTATTACCTTCTGTTATGACGAAGGAAGACGGATCGCCAGTCGGTACGATTTCAAATGATGATTCCATCATTTTCTACAACTTCCGTCCCGACCGTGCTATTCAAATTTCTCGTGTATTCACGAACGAAGATTTTCGTGAATTCGATCGTGGTGAAAAAGTACCACGCATTCCGGAATTCGTGTGCATGACGAAATTTAGCGAAACAGTTGGTGGGTATGTTGCATTTAAACCAACAAACTTGGATAATACATTAGGGGAAGTTGTTTCTCAAGCTGGCTTAAAACAGCTTCGTATTGCTGAAACAGAAAAGTATCCGCACGTTACCTTCTTCTTTAGCGGTGGACGTGAAGCCGAATTCCCAGGTGAAGATCGTATTCTAATCAATTCTCCGAAAGTCGCAACGTACGACTTAAAACCAGAAATGAGCATTTATGAAGTAACAGATGCATTGGTAAAGGACATTGAAGCAGAGAATCACGATGTTATCATTCTAAACTTCGCAAACTGTGATATGGTCGGTCATTCCGGGATGATGGAACCAACAATCAAAGCAGTTGAAGCAACGGATGAATGCCTAGGAAAAGTGGTCGATGCCATTCTTGCCAAAGGTGGTACAGCTCTTATTACCGCAGATCATGGTAATGCAGATCAAGAGTTAACTACGGAAGGCAAGCCAATGACTGCTCACACGACCAATCCGGTTCCTTTCATCGTAACAGATGAAGCTGTGGCGCTTCGAGAAGGCGGAATTCTAGGTGATATTTCACCAACTATCTTGACTGTATTAGACGTGGAACAACCGAAAGAAATGACAGGAAAAACAATCATCGTAAAATAATTTTGCTACTTAAAAAGGAGAGATTTTTTATGCCAACAATCGTTGATGTTTATGCTCGTGAAGTACTTGATTCTCGCGGAAATCCAACTGTAGAAGTAGAAGTTTATACTGAATCCGGTTCATTTGGCCGCGCATTAGTACCAAGTGGTGCATCTACTGGTGAATACGAAGCAGTAGAACTTCGTGACGGTGACAAAGCTCGCTACGGCGGTAAAGGTGTAATCAAAGCTGTAAATAACGTAAATGAATTAATCGCTCCTGAAATCGTAGGTCTTGACGTTACAGATCAAGCTCTTATCGACCAAGTAATGATCGATCTTGACGGAACTGAAAACAAAGGCAAACTAGGTGCAAATGCAATTCTTGGCGTATCTATGGCAGTAGCAATTGCAGCAGCTGACTATGTAGGTCTTCCATTGTACCGTTACTTTGGCGGATTCAACGCAAAACAACTTCCAACTCCAATGATGAACATCATCAACGGTGGATCTCACGCTGACAACAACGTAGACTTCCAAGAATTCATGATCCTACCAGTTGGAGCTCCATCATTTAAAGAAGCATTACGTATGGGCGCAGAAGTCTTCCATACACTTGCAAAAGTACTTAAAGGCAAAGGCTTAAACACAGCAGTTGGTGACGAAGGTGGTTTCGCTCCAAACCTTGGATCTAACCGCGAAGCACTTGAAGTAATCGTAGAAGCAATCGAAAAAGCTGGCTATGTACCTGGTAAAGACGTATTCCTAGGAATGGACGTAGCATCTTCTGAATTCTACAACAGAGAAACAGGCAAATACGATCTAGCTGGTGAAGGCCGTACAGGCTTAACTTCTGAAGAAATGGTAACATTCTTCGAAGGACTAGTACAAGAATTCCCAATCCTTTCTATCGAAGACGGCTTAGACGAAAACGACTGGGAAGGTCACAAATTACTAACAGAACGCCTAGGCAAAAAAGTACAACTTGTTGGTGACGACCTATTCGTTACAAACACAAAGAAACTTGCACAAGGTATCGAACAAGGCGTTGGTAACTCAATCCTAATCAAAGTAAACCAAATCGGTACACTTACAGAAACATTCGAAGCAATCGAAATGGCAAAACGCGCTGGCTACACAGCAGTAGTCTCTCACCGCTCTGGTGAAACAGAAGACGCAACAATCGCTGACATCGCAGTAGCAACAAACGCTGGCCAAATCAAAACAGGTTCACTTAGCCGTACAGACCGTATCGCTAAATACAACCAATTACTTCGCATCGAAGACGAACTTGGCGACATCGCAGTATACGCTGGTTTGAAATCTTTTTATAACTTGAAGAAATAATTTTATTTCGCTCGAACCCCCTATCTTGTGTGAAATCGGCACAAGATAGGGGTTTTTTGTATTTAATCTCAAAAAAATGGATTTAATCTTAAAAAATGCAAAATAATCCTGAAAAGTGCGAAATAATCCTCAAACGGGTGATTTAATCCCGAAACAAACAAGTTTAATGCCAAATCCTAAAATCTTTGCAAGCCTAGAGCTGATAGATTCGATTCTTCTTCGCACCCGTATAGGGCAGGTTCATGGAAAGGAGTAAACGACTCGCGGCTTTCATAGTAGGTATATGCAAAAACTCTCTCATTTGACCATTTGTGATATTGGGTCCAATAAGGAGTTTAAAATCGTTCAATGCAGCAAAATGCGCATCCTTCGATTTCGTTTGGCACGTCTGACAAAGCCATGCACCATGAATTTTGGTTAAGGGAATCGACTCACATGAGGGACAGAAAACACCGTTAATGAGTTCATCCGAGGAAATTTGGTAGCGTTCTAAAATCGAAACATCTGCTTCGGTATGATGTTTCTGTAAAAGACGAATTCCTTTTTTTAGTTCCTTTTCGGTAAGAATTGGGGCTTTTATTTTGTTTTCAAACTGATTGATTTTTGTTGGAAGTAGATTACGATGAATCACTTTATTAGGAAGATTGGTAGGCGAAGGTGCCGTTTGAATTATGGTTTGGGGATTGCTAATGACAACGAGTGAAAAGATAGGAACTTCTTTCAGCCTTTGCGCAGCAAACCAGTTACGAAGCTGTAATTCCTGGCGTTGCACTTGATGAATAGGATTGGGAAAGGCCGTTTCCTCTCCGTCCTTTGTTCGGATTAGCTGCTCGAATAGCGGATCAAAGTATAACGTCCCAGCGATATTTTTCACCTCGATAATGAGAGCAAATTTAGTGGACATCAATAATGTGTCGATTTGAAAAAAATGCGTTTGATCCTGAAGCCTTATGTCATGAAAAATCGAATACTTTGTTTCATCCAGAAAACTAAGTTGGTAATCAATCGAACATTCGCCGTTATAGCCAGATTGTCGTTTCTTAAAATCTTCAGATATGACTGGAAATTTCGGATGCTGGGGAGGGAGCCTTCGAAGCAAAGCCTTAAGTTTTAGGAGAAAAAGAGGAATTTCCCGCTTTTTGACGATCATTTCATCACTCCATGATTCAGTTTACTTAATTGATTCCCTATTTGGAGGTTATTTCCTGCTTGGGATTGCGTCAATTATCGAAATCCCTCGGTTTATTACCGAAACCTCCCACCTTATTACCAAAATCCCCACTCCACCGCTTTTTCGACAAATCACCAACCCTCCCACCCCTCTTGTGACAACCCCTTCTTTATGGTAAAGTTAAATTAACTAATTGCGTCTATATGGGAGGTTCATCGCGTGCATACGTTTTTATCAATTGTATTGATCATCGTATCCGTTGTGTTAATTGTGCTTGTACTTCTTCAATCGTCAAATAGTTCAGGGCTTTCAGGGGCGATTTCGGGCGGTGCAGAGCAATTATTCGGTAAACAAAAAGCGCGTGGCATGGAAGCTGTGCTGCAACGTATAACGGTTGTATTATCGGTTTTATTCTTTCTTTTAGCAGTAGCAGTTGCGTACTTTAAAATATAATATTGGCTACGTTTAAGAAGACGTTCGTTGAAGAAAGATTCATCTACTAGGTGAGTCTTTTTTTTGTTGGAGAGGGGGGCTTTCCGGGATGTCCTATCGTGTGAAACAGCGCGTACTATGATACACTATATATAGTCAGAATGTGTTATTTTTTGGATAGAGAAAGAGGAGAACGATGATGAAAATGAAGGCGCCAAAGCCGTTTACGTTTGAAGGCGGAGAACGGGCTGTTTTGATGTTGCATGGCTTTACTGGAAACTCTGCCGATGTACGCATGCTCGGACGATATTTAGAACAAAGAGGCTATACATGTCATGCTCCGATTTATAAGGGACACGGTGTACCGCCAGAGCAGCTTGTCTATACAGGACCTGAGGATTGGTGGAAAGATGTTATGCAGGCCTATCAATTCTTAAAGGAAAAGGGTCATGAAAAGATTGCGGTCGTCGGTTTGTCCTTAGGCGGTGTATTTTCTCTGAAGCTTGCTTACTCTGTTCCGGTACTCGGCGTCGTTCCGATGTGCGCACCGATGACAATAAAAAGTGAAGATGTCATGTATAAAGGTGTACTTGCGTATGCCAGAGAATATAAGCGCCATGAAGGAAAAACAGTGGAGCAAATTGAAGCGGAAATGCAGGTATTTGCAAAAACACCGATGAATACGCTACAAGCATTGCAACAGCTTATTCGTGATGTTCGAAATAATGTAGATATGATTTACGCACCTACATTCGTAGTTCAGGCACGTCATGATGAAATGATTAATCCAGAAAGTGCAACCATCATTTATAACGAAGTGGAATCCAATGTAAAACAAATCAAGTGGTATGAAGAATCTTCCCACGTAATTACAATGGACAAGCAGAAGGATGAGCTTCACGAAGACGTGCACCGCTTTTTAGAACAACTTGACTGGTAGTAGGTGCTTATTATACATATGATTCATTTTGGTAAAAATAGATAGTAATAACCTCGAAAGGGAGGAATTTTTTTGGAAGAAACGATTCAGCAGCTACTTGTATTTATGAAGGAAGATGCCTATAAGCCACTTACAGTGCAGGAGCTTGAGCATGCATTTGGGATAGAGAGTGCTGATAAATTTAAAGATTTTATTAAAGCGCTTGTTACGATGGAAGAAAGAGGCCTGGTGGTACGTACGCGTAGTAATCGTTACGGATTACCGGAAAAAATGAATTTGGTGCGCGGCAAGGTAATTGGTCATTCTCGTGGCTTTGCCTTTGTTCAGCAAGAAGAAAAAGGACTAGATGATATCTTTATTCCGCCAAATGAACTAAACGGAGCGATGCACGGTGATATCGTGTTAGTTCGGGTTAGCACAGAACATGGTGGTAGTCGCAAGGAAGGAACGGTTGTCCGTATTATTGAACGGGGAATTACGGAAGCGGTCGGAACGTATACAGAATCGAAGAATTTCGGTTTTGTCATTCCTGATGATAAACGGATTACGAGTGATATTTTTATCCCGAAAGCTGCATCCATGGGAGCGGTGGATGGACATAAAGTTGTTGTCCATATTACGAACTATCCACAAAATAAAAATAGTGCCGAAGGAGAAGTCATTCAAATACTTGGTCATAAAAATGATCCGGGTGTTGATATTTTATCGATTATTCATAAGCATGGTTTGCCACAAGCTTTTCCGGAAGAAGTAATGGAGCATGCGAACAGTGTTCCGGAAACCATTACAGATGAAGATCGGAAAAATCGCCGCGATCTACGCGATGAAATGATCGTTACGATTGACGGAGCAGATGCAAAGGACTTGGATGATGCTGTAACAGTTACAAAACTTGAAAACGGGAACTATAAGCTTGGTGTTCACATTGCGGATGTTAGCTATTATGTAACGGAAGGATCTCCGATTGATAAAGAAGCGGCGGAACGTGCCACGAGCGTGTATTTGGTGGACCGCGTTATTCCAATGATCCCTCATCGCCTATCTAACGGTATTTGCTCACTTAATCCGAAAGTAGACCGTCTCACTCTATCATGTGAAATGGAAATTACAACGAGCGGCGAAGTCGTGAAGCATGAGATTTTCCAAAGTGTGATTAAAACGACAGAACGAATGACTTACTTTGATGTAAATCGTATTTTAGAGGATCAAGATGCAGAGCTTATGGCTCGGTATGAACCGCTTGTACCGATGTTTAACGAAATGGCGCGACTTGCTGAGATTCTTCGTGAAAAACGGATGCGCCGCGGTGCCATTGACTTTGATTTTAAAGAAGCAAAGGTGCTTGTTGACGAAGATGGACATCCAACGGACGTAGTACTTCGCGAACGATCTACCGCCGAAAAGCTAATTGAAGAATTTATGCTTGCGGCGAACGAAACTGTTGCAGAGCATTTTTATTGGCTGAACGTACCGTTTATGTACCGGGTGCATGAAGACCCGAAGGAAGATAAACTTGAACGCTTCTTCCAATTCATCACAAACTTTGGCTATGCGGTAAAAGGAAAAGCGAACGACATTCATCCGCGTGCGCTTCAACAGGTGCTTGATATGGTAAAAGGACAGCCTGAGGAAATGGTTATTTCGACGGTTATGCTCCGTAGCATGAAGCAAGCACGTTATGATGAAAATAGTCTTGGACACTTTGGTTTATCAACTGAGTACTACACGCATTTCACTTCGCCAATTCGGCGTTATCCCGATACAATCGTACATCGTCTCATTCGTACGTATTTAATTAACGGAAAGATAGACAAGGAAACGCAGCAAATTTGGCGAGAAAAACTGCCTGACTTAGCTGAGCACTCTTCGAATATGGAGCGCCGCGCAGTTGAAGCAGAGCGAGAAACCGATGATTTAAAGAAAGCTGAATTTATGCTGGATAAAATCGGGGAAGTATATGACGGAATTATTAATTCGGTTACGAACTTCGGCCTTTTTGTTGAGTTACCAAATACGGTAGAAGGACTTGTTCACGTAAGTTACCTAACTGATGATTACTATCGCTATGATGAACAGCATTTTGCCATGATTGGGGAACGGACAGGTAATATTTTCCGAATCGGCGACGAGATTACGATTCGCGTTGTAAACGTGAATAAAGACGAACGCTCAGTCGATTTTGAAGTGGTTGGAATGAAGGGGAGCCGCAGACGCGATAGCAGACCACGACCTATGGTCATTGAATCCGGAGGCGGCAGACATCGAAAGAAAAGCGAAACCGGATCAAAATCAGGTTCAGGATCAAGTCATAAAGGGGCTAATCATCGTAAAGATGGAAAGAAAAAGAAAGGCTTTTATGAAGGTGTTCCGGGTGTGAAACGAAAAAAGAAGAAAAAATGATAGACATATAACAAGAGGCTAACTCCATATGGGTTAGCCTCTTGTTGTTTTTGGGAGAAGAGGAGGCTCGCCGAAAACGAAACAGATACGATCGGAAAACCATAGAATGCGATTGAAACCGAACTAGATGCGATCGGAACAAGAGGAAATACGATCGAAAGCCCCGCCCGTGAACCGGACGAAGCCGAAAACAAAGCAGATGAATTTTCTTAAGCATGCTGCAATCCGTTTAAATATGTTTTCATCAGTCGCTTTAGGCTCTCATCATGATCCAGCGACATACCAAACCCGCCTACACGTTCAAGTGATGCAAAGCCGTGCAGGAGGCTCCGAATTCCACGAATCATATGGTATGCGTCCTCATCGGTTAGGTTGTATTCCTCAAGGACGCGCAGCAACAACTTAATAATCGTTTCTGCCGCAGACTGCAAGTCAGGATCTACTGATGCAGAAAGGGTTGCTTCATATAAACCCGGATTTGACCTTGCGAACGAAACGTACGCCAAGCCGATGGAAAGGATCGCCTTGTCTCCTGCCTTTCCAACTGAAGCATCAACCATACTGTCGTAGAGCTGTTTCATCCCGTATAAAGCTAATTCCTTTCGTAGGCCGTTCATCCCCTCGATGTGGTTGTATAAGGAAGGGGTTTTAATGCCAAGCTCGTGGGCAAGGGAGGCAAGTGTTACGTTCGCCAGCCCATTTACGTTTGCGAGCTTAACCGCTGTTTGTAATATTGTTTGTAAATTAATTGCCTTTCTTGCCATTCTTACTTGCCTCCAAACTTTTCTCTGCTACCGAAATAGCAGTTTTCATCTGTGCTATAGGATCCACTACCATTTTTCCGTGTCCAACTGTGAGTAGCTTCGGATTCACTTGCACGAGTTTCCGAGCACTTTCAATTGCAACGGCAAAGTTCCACGTTGCAAATGCTGGGAATGGAAAAGAAAGAATCATCTTCCCGGATACCGCAATGCCGCCGCGTGTTTGCATGGCGTCCCCTGCAATTAAAAAGTGATTTCGTTCATCGAGAAATGCCATAAGTCCAGGCGTGTGACCCGGTGCTGCGATTGCGGTTAATGAGCCAATCGTATCTCCATCCTGAAGGAGAATATCTGGGCGGGTTTGTAGTGTTTTCGGTACCCCGCCTTTAATCGGTGTTTGCGGCTCATTTTCATCAAGAGATAAATCATACTCCATTAGTCTCGCATCGCGTTTTGATATATATACCTTAGCTTCAGGAAGTGCTTGTTTTAATACATCAAGTGAGCCGACATGATCGCCGTGCGCATGGGTTAATACAATTCGTGTAATCGGTTTACCAATTGCAGAAGCAGCTTGTAAGATAGCCTTATGGCTATATGGCAGGGCAGCATCAATTAATGTTAATTCATTTTCTTCTTCGACTAAATAACAATTCACAGGAAATGCATTCGGTAAAAAACTAAGTTGGTATAATGGTCCGTTCTGTGTAAGACGCATGTAAAATTCCTCCTTGTTTTTTATCTAATATATTTAGTATTTTAACTAATAATATTAGTTAAGTAAAGTTCTTTTTTATAGAGAGTTGTTACATTGTGAAGAACCGTTGTTTTTGTTACAATAGGGTGAATAAAGGAGGGGTACCCTCATGCCAAAAGGATACGGAAAAACGATCTCACAAAACAAAAAAGCCTTTCATGAATATTTCATTGAAGAGACATATGAAGCCGGACTTGTCCTGCAAGGAACCGAAATTAAATCCATTCGCGCTGGTCGCGTCAATTTAAAAGATTCATACGCTCGTGTACAAGACGGAGAAGTGTGGGTGTATAGTATGCATATTAGCCCGTACGAGCAAGGAAACCGATTTAACCATGATCCACTTCGTCCGCGAAAGTTACTTTTACATAAAAAAGAAATAGCGAAGCTCATCGGCTACACGAAAGAAGTCGGATATACATTAGTACCGCTAAAAATCTTTTTGAAGAATGGGTATGCGAAGGTAAGTCTTGGACTTGGAAAAGGAAAGAAAACATACGATAAGCGTGAAGATTTAAAGAAGAAAGAAGCGAAGCGCGATGTAGAACGAGCATTTCGCGATCGCCAAAAGATGTAATTACAGTATTTTACAATTGCATCTACATCTTTCATCGGCTATAATAAGAAATGTACCAAACAGCTGAACTTTGAAAAATAGCTCTTAATGCTACACTTTCTCGTAAAGCTCCCTTTTATATGGGGACGTTACGGATTCGACAGGGGTAGTTCGAGCTTAGGTTGCGAGTCGAGGGGATCGGCCTCGTTAAAACGTCAACGCCTATAACTGGCAAAAATAATTTAGCTTTAGCTGCCTAATTAGTGCGGCTGCTCCTCCCTCCATTGTCTGTGTGGTAGGGTAAGGGGCTCACTCTTAGCAGACTACGCCGGCGTCCACCGTCTGAGGACAAAGGAAGAGAACAATCAGACTAGCGAGCCCTGCCGCCTGTCGATAGGCAAAAGAGCTCGCGAAGCGCCAATATGTCGACTACACTCGTAGAAGCTTAAGTGACGATATTTCTGGACGTGGGTTCGACTCCCACCGTCTCCACCAATACATACTTTGGTGGTTAAACACGATACTATACGGACTTGCCGCATGCGGTGAGTCCGTTTTTGCCTTGTCCTTCGGGGAACCTTGGAGGGCTCATTAGATGTGTCAAATAATCGAAGTACATCTACTTATTTCATGAAGAAATCATTTCACTTTCTCTATTAAAGCTTCCAGTATTTCTACCCTCATCTAAGCATGCAAGGAAACCCACCCTCATTTTATAAATTCTTTAATTACGGAATCTAAATGATTACACACTATATATCGTAATAAAAAATGTTTTGTTTACTGTATATTGATTATAACTTGTTTGTGTGATAGATTTAGGAGGCTAAAGAAATTATGAACGTGTAGGTTTAGTAAAGAAAAAGTATAGAATTAAGAACCAAAGGAGAGGTAACGATGCCTGTTATGTCCGAAGAAAAAATGACGATTAATATTGATAGTTTAAACAAAGATATTTCTTTATTTCCTCAAGTGTATCCCATCACCCCTGATATGAACATTACCCATAAAGGGGTTTCGAGACTTGTTATGATTGACCGCTATTCATTTAAAGATACTGCAAAAGTAACGCTAACAGTTGGAGACTTTGTCGTGTTAACGATAAAAGAAGATCCAACATTTCCAGCAAGAGGGCTAGGATATATCGTAGCTATTGATTGGGAGAGAAAGAAGGCAAGCGTTCTAATTGAAGAAGAATATCGCGGCGTACTTACGAAGCCAGAAGAAGTGGAAACGGGAATCATTACTCGCTCCATTGATGTAATGGAGAAACCTCTTGAAATTTACTATGAGCAAATTGCCAAACGAAATGCAGCAGGTTTGTCCTCTGTTGAAACGCTCGAAGAAAATCGTGATAAATGGTTTGGTTCTTTTTATGAAGAGTTAGCAGATTTAAATTTTATTCCGGCTGGACGAGTATTATATGGCGCAGGAGCTGATACGGACGTTACTTATTTTAACTGCTATGTGATGCCGTTTGTACAGGATTCAAGAGAAGGAATTTCGGAGCATCGTAAACAGGTAATGGAAATTATGAGCCGCGGCGGCGGGGTTGGTACAAATGGTTCTACGCTTCGTCCGAGAAATACATTAGCAAAGGGTGTAAACGGGAAATCATCGGGCTCAGTTTCTTGGTTAGATGATATTGCAAAACTGACGCATCTTGTTGAACAAGGTGGAAGTAGACGCGGCGCGCAAATGATTATGCTAACAGACTGGCATCCGGATATCATTGAATTTATTATTTCAAAAATGCAAAATCCTCGCATTCTTCGTTATTTAATTGAAAACACAGAAGATGAAACAATCAAAAAATATGCAAGTGAGAAGCTGAAATTTAAGCCTCTTACATCACAAGAAATAGAAATGTATGAAGGAATTTTAGCTCATCGTCACGCATTCAATGAAAATACAATTCGGGAAGCAGAAGAAAAATTGCGTACAGGCGGCAATTATAGCGTTCATCACCCTGAATTTTTAACAGGCGCAAACATTTCTGTATGCCTAACAAAAGAATTTATGAATGCCGTTGAAAACGATGAAACCTATGACCTTCGTTTCCCGGATACTGAAAATTACAGCCCGGAAGAAATGAAAGTTTACAACGAGCAATGGCATGCAATCGGCGATGTCCGCAAATGGGAGAAGCTTGGCCATAGCGTACGTGTCTACCGTCAAATTCGTGCGAAAGAGCTGTGGAATTTAATTAATATTTGTGCGACGTATTCAGCCGAGCCTGGTATTTTCTTTATTGATAATGCCAACGATATGACGAACGCTAAGGCGTACGGTCAGCAGGTTGTTGCAACGAACCCATGCGGAGAACAGCCGCTCGCACCATTTTCTGTATGTAATTTAGCTGCTGTGAATCTAGCATCCATGGCTGATAAAAAGAATAAAACGGTTGATTTTGATAAATTAAAGAAAACGGTGGAAATCGGTGTACGTATGCAGGACAACGTGATTGATGCCACTCCTTATTTCTTAGAAGAAAATAAAAAACAAGCATTAGGCGAACGCCGCGTAGGTCTAGGGGTTATGGGACTTCACGATCTGTTAATCTATTGTGAAACAGAATACGGCTCAGAGGAAGGAAACTTGCTCGTTGATAAAGTGTTTGAAACAATTGCAACAACGGCATACCGCGCCTCTGTTGAATTAGCTAAAGAAAAAGGAAGCTTCCCATTTTTAATTGGTGCTACAGAGGAAGAAACAATGACACTGCGCAAACGATTTGTGAATACGGGATTTATGAAGCATATGCCAGACGATATTCGCGAAAGCATCATCCAATACGGCATTCGCAATTCTCATTTATTAACCGTTGCACCAACAGGTAGCACGGGAACAATGGTTGGCGTTTCCACGGGGCTTGAGCCTTACTTCTCATTCACTTACTTCCGTAGTGGACGCTTAGGTAAATTTATCGAAGTAAAGGCGGATATTGTACAAGAATATTTGGATGAGCATCCAGAAGCAGATCCGAATGAACTTCCAAAATGGTTTGTTTCTGCAATGGAATTAGCACCGGAAGCTCATGCAGATGTACAATGTATTATTCAGCGCTGGGTAGATAGCTCCATCAGTAAAACGGTAAATGCTCCGAAAGGGTACACAGTAAGTCAGGTAGAAAAGGTATATGAGCGTTTGTACAAGGGCGGTGCAAAGGGTGGTACGGTATATGTAGATGGAAGCCGTGACAGCCAAGTGTTGACCTTGAAGGCAGAAGAAAATACGATGGATCATCATCATGAAACAAACACAAGCACCGAAAAGAAAAAGGTAGTGCTTGTGGATACAATCAACGAACTGCGTTCGACTAACGTCACAATCGGTTCAGAAGTAGGAGATACATGTCCAGTGTGTCTCAAAGGGGAAGTTAAAGAAATCGGCGGCTGTAATACATGTAATAACTGCGGCGTACAGCTGAAGTGTGGATTATAAAATATTACAAAAAGGCCACTTTGTTGGTTTACAATAAAGTTTAATAAAAAACAACCTATTTGGTATTTATTACTAAATAGGTTGTTTTTTGTCTTTTCAGAAAAATGGAAAGGTGAGTGAGCCGAAGAATTGGATAGTTGGTTCACTAATAGTTTTATTTAATCAGTGTGTGCGACAGCCGAGACTTCAATCAGTTGCTCTGGGAACGCCAAGTAGGTCACGCCGATGAGGCTGCCCGCAGGCCTGTGTTTTTCTAGGTATTCCTTGAACAGACCGATGACTGACTCGGAGTGCTCTTGCGGATTTGTTAGATAGATTTCCACATAAGCGAGGTTGGACTTCGTGACACCAAATCCTTCTAGTACGCAATCGAGGTTTTCAAGCGTTTGTCGTGTCTGAGATTCGATATCGCCCTCGCCGACGAAAATACCTTCCTTATCGTGGGAAAATTGCCCTGAAATGTAGATAGTACCGTTGACGCTGTAGCCTTGAGTAATACCGTGATCCCAAAGGTCGTGATTATAGGTTTTAACATTAGTCATCTTTTTCTCTCCTTTAATTCAAAGTAAAGTAAGTATAAAATGAAAAAAAGGAAAAAAATAGAACGCACTTTTTTGATAGTTACTACCAGAAAGGATAGTGTCAATATGAGTATGGCTGATTATAAAGAAAATGGTAATATCCAAGAGACACCTTTTGGTTATACATTGTCAGTGATTGGCGGTAAATGGAAAATGCTTATTCTTTACCTCCTGGCAGAAAATCAACCCGTTCGCTTTAATGATATGAAAAGAAAAATAGGAGCTATTACCTTTAAAACATTGAGTTCACAACTTAAAGAATTGGAAGCAGATGGGATGGTTAGACGGAAAGAGTATCCTCAAATCCCCCCTAAAGTTGAGTACAGTCTTACACATAAAGCAGAAACTCTATTACCTGTTTTGGAACAGTTATGTGAGTGGGGAGAAAAAAATCGCAATAATTAACTTCCTTCTGTATAGCTTATTCAAGTAATGGGGGCTTGAGTTTAACAAAGGAGGTAAAATAATTCTTAAGGAAAAATTAAGAAACCCTTCTCATAATGAGTCTTGTTTAAGTGAGAATAAGGGGGAGTTATGATGGAAAAACAGAAATTGATAGTAATTTTACTTTCAGTTAGTATGGTGTTAAGTGCACTTTCAGCAATTGGGGTAGGATACTTAGTTGTGAAACAAAATCAAAAGCCAGCTTTTGCACAGCATACAGGAGCAAGAGGAGGACAAATGAATCCGAATGGAAACTCACAAAATCAATCCTCCGCAACACAACAATAATTCGTACTCATTTTCTTTAAAACAGGATTGCTGAATAGCTCGTGCTTGGGACTTTTGCACATATAGAGTAATAAGATTAAACGATCGCGCCTTGCGATCGCTTTTTTTTATCCCGCTATTTTAGGGCAGTTTTCCTTTTTAGTAAGAACAGGAAAGACCCACTGGCAAATAATATATGGTATATTGTTCTCATCAGAGGGTAAAGGAGGAACCTGGCTTGCGAATGCGTCAATTTTTAAATATAATTGGCATTTTTATTATATATGTTTTGCTCTCATTTTATATAGGATGGAATGGGTGGGAGTGGTTATATACGACATTTTCCTTTCCGTACTGGGGGGCCTTTGCTATTGTAATGACAGTCTTGTCATGTTCCTATTTGCTTGGCAGAGTAATTCCTTTCTTTCGTATTGTCGGTTCCTATTGGATTGCTGTTATACAGTATGCCGTATTGGTATTGCCAATTGCGGATGGAATTGCTTTTCTTTTGCGCGCTCTATCATTCTCTAAGGATCAGTCCATTTTTTGGTCAGGCGTAGCAACCATTGTTGCTTTTGCTGTCATTTTTGCTTATGGAACATGGAATGCCTATAGTCCGGTTGTGCGTAAGTATGAGGTCCATATACCAAAGAAAACAAACCGAGCATCCTTGCGAATTGCAATGGCATCGGATATGCACTTTGGTCAATTGTCCGGCATGAACCATTTGAAACGATTGGTAAAGCATGTAAATGAAATGAAACCAGATATCATCCTGTTACCCGGTGATATTATTGATGATCATCCTGCCTATTTTATAAAAAAGAATATGGGACAAGTGATGAAACAAATGCAGGCACCTCTTGGAATATATGGTGTATTAGGAAATCATGAATATTACGGCGGAGCGATTCCTGCGTTTTTACTAGAAATGAAGAAAATAGGCGTACACATCCTGCTAGATGAAGTGGTACGAATAGAGGATAGTTTTTTACTTGTAGGTAGAAAAGATAAGACGGATCGAAAGCGCAAAAGCTTTGAAGAAATGATAAAGCCTCTCGATCATACTCTCCCCATAATTGTGATGGATCATCAGCCGGCTGAATTGAAGCAAGCTCAAGCAGCATTTGTAGATGTATTGGTATCGGGACATACACATAGAGGGCAAATGGCCCCGAATCATCTTATTACAAAGAGAGTTTTTGATTTAGATTGGGGCTTCGCTAAAAGAGGAAACTTCCATGCCATCGTTTCATCCGGTTTTGGATTTTGGGGTCCACCTTTGCGGATTGGAAGCCAATCTGAGATTCTTCAAATTGAAGTAACATTTGATTGATTCCACTGATGAGAAAAAAGTAAGCAGCAATCATCGTAGAAACCGTGTTATAGGAAAGGGTATTTAATATGCGCAAAATTCACTATATGAATAGTATGATCTTGGCTGCTTTTCTTGTCATGTTTAGCAGATCATTGCCACCATTGTCTTCGATTAACTTACAGCTAATGAAATGGATAAATGGTGATACCAAGACAAAAGTACAAATCGTTACAACTAGCCCTGTGGTGAATAAGCAGGTAGTGCTAAAGGGTGAGTTAACTGTCCAGCAAAGTGCTTTTATAGACACGGTTCCGTTTATCAAGCAATTGCCTGAGCTAGAGCGGGGCTGTGAGGTTACGAGTCTAGCGATGCTCATACAGTCTGCAGGCGTTTCAGCCGATAAAATGACGCTAGCGAAAGAAATTGCGCACGTTCCATTTTTACAAGGAAATTATCAAGGAAATCCAAATGATGGGTTTGTCGGAGATATATATACGCATGCGAAGCCTGGATTTGGTGTGTATCATGGTCCACTTTTTCAACTCGCGCAAAAATACTTACCGCAGCAGGCCTTAGATTTAACAGGTAAAGATATGAAAACTATTTATAGCATGCTCAACCAAGGCGTTCCCGTTTTAGTCATTACCAATACATCGTTTGCACCGCTAAATGACGATCAATTTGAAACATGGGATACGAACTCTGGTCCGGTCACAATTACATATAATGAGCACAGTGTTATTATCGTTGGTTATGATGAAAAGAACGTATACATAAATGATCCGCTCGCGGGTACCCCAAAAACGGCTGTACCTCGTCAAAACTTTGAACAGGCATGGATTCAAATGGGGAGCCAGGCTATTAGCTATGAGCCGATTTGAAAAAAACAATGGATTAGCAATTGTTTTTTTAAGTAAAAGTTAAGGAAACTATTTAACAATAAAGACGTTCCAGTATGTCGCAATGGTGAGGAAGTGACTGAACCTATGCGTTCTCGTCGTTTACTATATAGTATCGGGTTCTTGACAGTTTTACTTTTCGCAACAGGTGTTTATATCGTGTATAACCATACATTTTCTTTTGTCAATCAGAAAACCCCGTCTACTCAGATGGAAAGCCAGTCGGCAAATGTGACATCAACAGAAGATACACAAGTGGTAAAGCAAGAGACTCAACCTGCTCAACCTGTTCAACCTGTTCAACCTGTTCAACCTGCTCAAACTACGATTTCAAATCATATGCTAAGTAACGTTCCCTTTATTCAGCAATTACCAGAGCTAGAGCGAGGCTGTGAGGTGACAAGCCTTGCGATGTTACTTCAATCAGCTGGTATATCAGTGGACAAAATAACACTTGCACAAGAGATTCCGAAGGTTCCTTTTATCGATGACGAGGAGCGCGGCAATCCTAATGATGGCTTCGTTGGAGATATCTATACGCTAGATAACTCGGGTTACGGTGTGTACCATGGGCCTGTATATGAATTGACACAACAATATTTGCATGAACGAGCTGTTGACTTGACCGGAAAAGATGTAAAGGAATTATATTCCTATATAGATAAAGGGGCGCCTGTTTGGGTTATTACGAATACTACCTTTGCCCCGTTAAATGATGACGAATTTACTACATGGGAAACAAGTAATGGTGATGTGACAATTACGTACAGTGAACATAGCGTCGTGATAGTAGGCTATGATGATCAATATGTATATATCAACGATCCGCTTGCAGATGGACCGAAAACGGCTGTACCCCGTCAAAACTTTGAACAGGCATGGGAACAGATGGGACGTCAAGCCATTAGTTATACAAAGTAAAAGGGTACTGATCATTCAGTGCCCTCTATTCATGAATGCCCGTTGCCCGGCCCCCAGTCCCCAAATCGTTATACTCCCTTTTTTGTAGGCATGACTATTCACAAATATGGACATAATTTGAACTGAAAAGACGCACACTTCAATGACATTTGCGCCAACTTTATTCTTTTACAAATTTTATGTAAAGGTATTTCCTTTACACATGGCAAATAGTTTTGTAAAATAGTTCAGGTGTTGTTTTTCACACAAATAATTTTCTGTAAATTCTAAACATTATAGCGTTTTGCTGTTCTGTTTCATAAGGAGTTCTCATCATGAATTTGTTTCGTAAAAAATCAATCACAACATTGCTTTCTGGTAGTAAAGAATCACGTTTAAAGCAATCACTTGGGGCATTTGATTTAACAATGCTCGGTATTGGTGCTGTCATTGGTACGGGTATTTTCGTTTTAACAGGAGTAGTGGCGGCGGAGCATGCAGGCCCTGCCATTATCCTTTCCTTTATTTTGTCCGGACTTGCCTGTGTCTTTGCGGCACTGTGCTATGCAGAATTTTCTTCGGTAGTACCTGTATCCGGTAGTGCGTATACATACAGCTATACGGTGTTTGGTGAGCTGATTGCCTGGATTCTTGGCTGGGATCTTATATTAGAATACGGACTTGCCTGTTCGGTTGTGGCAAGTGGTTGGTCTGGCTATTTTCAAGGTCTCCTTGCTGGTTTTGGCATTCATATTCCGACTGCCATTAGCAATGCCTACAATCCTGCAAAGGGAACGTATGTAGATCTTGTTGCAATTCTGATTGTTTTTCTACTAGCGACAATTCTTGCGCTTGGTACGAAAGAATCGGCACGCATAAATAATATTATGGTTATTATTAAGATTTCTGTTGTTCTTTTGTTTCTTGTCGTAGGGGTGAAGTTTGTAAAGCCAGAAAACTGGACGCCATTTATGCCGTTTGGATTTTCAGGTGTCGTAAACGGGGCAGCGACAGCCTTTCTTGCATACATTGGATTCGATGCGGTATCCTCTGCTGCAGAGGAAGTGCGGAATCCGCAGCGCAATATGCCAATCGGTATTATTGCTTCCTTACTCATCTGTACCGTATTATACGTCGGTGTATCGGCCGTACTGACAGGGATGGTACCGTATACGCAGCTTGATGTGAAAAATCCGGTTGCATTTGCTCTTCAATATGTGCACCAAGACTGGGCGGCGGGTTTGATTTCGCTCGGTGCGATTATCGGGATCACAACTGTATTGTTTGTGATGATGTATGGTCAAACACGTCTGTTTTTTGCCATTAGCCGAGATGGATTACTTCCGAAGGGATTATCAATGGTTCATCCGAAAACGAAAACACCAACGAAGAGCATTTGGGTTACGGCGATTATGGCGTCTATTTTTTCAGGGCTCATTCCAATTGGACAGCTTGCTGATCTAACGAATATTGGGACGTTGTTTGCCTTTATTGTCGTATCCATTGGCGTCATCGTACTGCGTAAAACGAACCCAAATTTAGAACGTGGATTTCGAGTACCGTTCGTACCTCTTATTCCATTACTTGCTGTTCTCTCTTGCGGCTATTTAATGGTTCATCTATCAGGTATTACGTGGATGGGTTTTGCCATTTGGTTTGTTATTGGAATGTTCCTATACTTTGCGTATGGCTATAAGCATAGTAAATTAGCAAAATAGAATAGAACTTGACGGAAAAATAAGGAAGTACTACCCTTTGTATAAAACATAAGGGGGACGTACTTTGAATCCAATGTCACGAGAGGTTCCAACAGAATTTTCTACAAAGCGGCTCTACATTCGTATGCCGAGACCCGGAGATGGCACAGCTGTATACGAGGCGATTAAGGAATCCATTGTAGATTTAAAACCATGGCTCGGGTTTGCTCATGATGAACAATCCGAACAAAAAGCAGAGGAACATATACGCGAGGCAGTTATTCGGTATAGGGAGTGTGAGGATTTACGTTTGCTCGTTTTTTTAAAGGATACGGGTGAGCTCGTTGCTTCCTCTGGTCTTCACCGTATTGATTGGAATGTACCGAAGTTTGAAATCGGGTATTGGATTCGTTCATCAAAGAGTGGGCAAGGTTTTATGACGGAGGCGGTAGAAGGAATTACGCAAATGGCCATGCAGGAGCTCGGCGCAAGACGCGTGGAAATTCGCTGCGATTCAAATAATCAGAAAAGCCGGCGCATTCCGGAGCGGCTCGGGTTTACGCTTGAAGGTATATTACGGAATGATGCTGTTACCGCAGACGGAACGAGTCTTCGTGATACATGTATATATGCGAAAATACAATGACAAAGGGAGCAGGCTGGTTTGAGCCTGCTCCCTTTGTCATTTATTTCGATTTTAATTGCTTTTTAATGTATTGTACAACCTTGCGAAGCTCAGTTGCACTTGGACGACCAAATGGGCTTGTTTGTCGTTGTTGATATAATAGTTTGCCGTTTTCATCGACGAGGAAGTAGGCTGGTTCGCCATGAATGCCGTGGTCTTCATACGGTGCATCCTCACCGTGATAAAATACATCGTATGCCTTGAGTGCCTGCAAGCCTTCGTCTGAAAGTAGAGGGAATGTTAGCTTTAAATCATCTGTCATTTTTGCTAGGTTTTCTTGTGTATCCGTTGAAATCGCAATAATTTCTACGTTTCTACTGTCGAAGAAACCTTTGTTTTCTTGCATTTCTGTTAAATCATGCACACAGACCGGACACCAAGAGCCGCGAAAGAAAATAATAAGATGCCAGCTGCTATCAGCCTTTTGCTGTTCTTCAAATGAATATACTTCACCATTTGCTGCTGGGAGTGTAAAGTTTGGTACGATATGGCCTAGTTGAAATATGGACATCATGCTTCCTCCTTGCATTTTATTTATAGATGTATCATCCAACTAGTAGCTTACCATATTTTTCTTTTTGATAGGTGCGTTACGCCTTGCTTGTTATTTTATTTCCGTTTTTTCTCGAGGTTTGCCATCTGCTATATTAATGCCAGCTGCATTTTGATAGAGCGTACTAATAACTGATAAATCTTTTTCACGGAATTCTTCATTATTAAATAGGCTATAGAGCTCATGCGCAAGATTGCCCATAAAAAGCGGAACGCCTTCTTCTTTTCCTAAATCGCGAGCTAGTCCGAGATCCTTGAACATAAGCTTTAAAGCAAATTGCGGATCATATTGATTTTGCATGACGGTTTTTGGTAGCCAGTTTTCTAGGGCATAATTGCCGCCAGTTGATTGTAGAATAATGCTGCGAAGTGTTTCTGCATCTACACCTGCTTTTACTCCTACTGTTAACGCTTCGGACGTGATGGCAGTAATAGCCGCAAACATCATATTGTTACATAGTTTCGCTACCTGGCCCGTTCCAAGTGCACCTGTATAATAGACAAATTTTCCAAGTGTATGTAACACATCTTCACATTCGGAAAAAAGATCCATTTCACCGCCAGCCATAATCGTTAACGTACCATCGGTTGCACGTGCAGGTCCGCCGCTTACCGGTGCATCTAGTACACGAATGTCATATGTACGAAGTTCATCCGCTAATGTCCGAATGCCGCTATGGGATACCGTACTCATATTTAATAGAATGGTAGGACTCTTTACCATACTTGCAATACCAAATTCGCCAAGTAGCATTTCTCGTATTTCAGGAAGATTCGGAAGCATGGAAATCATCATGTCTGCGTTTTCTACGAGTTCTTCTTTCGACGAGGCAATGGCAGCACCTACTGCTTCTAAGCGCTGCGCTGGTTCCATGCGACGATGAGGCATAATTGTAACCGAATAGCCTGCCTTAAGCAGTATATTTGCCATCGGTTCGCCCATATTTCCAAGCCCTAAAAATGCAATTCGTTTTAATTCCTTCAATGAAATCCACTCCTAGTATGATTTTTTCTACTGTACCGACTTTTTGATGGCTATTGCAAGAAAATAGCCTAGATTACTTTACAAAGCCTAATGAAATAGGCGGAATGACCATTTTAAAATAAGTATTAATCTATATTATACCTATACTTTTGTTAATATTTATCTATTTATGGGATATAATCTCACAATAAATTTTTATAGTCTATTTTAAAATTATATTTTATAAAATTTTAAGTTTTTTACTTGGATTTTGTAAGGGAAATCGATACGCTGAGCGTAAACAGGGGATGGAGGATTGCTATGCTGCAACGAGAAAGATTACAACGGATTATGGGGATGCTAAAGAGTAAGCCTATGTGAAAAAAAGAGATGATTCAAGCAGGTAACAGATCATTCGAAATTTCAGAAGGTATTTTTACATACAGTAGAAAGTTTACAAAGTATTCATGTCGTCATTACGGACGAAGCACCGCCAGTAGAATTACAGGAACAACTAGAAACATATGATGTAAAACTGATTATAGCAGATGGAACGGAGGAGGAAATGAAATGAATGCAATTAAAGTCGGTCTAATCGGATATGGATTTTCAGGGGCAACCTTTCATGCACCGTTTTTACGTGTGTTAGATGAATTTGAGCTAGTAGCTATCATGTCGAGTGATGCTATGCGGGTTCACCGTGATATGGGAAATGTCAGGGTTGTTTCTACAATCGATGAAATTTTGCAAGATGATTCAATTGAGTTGGTTGTCATTACGACGCCGAATAGCCTGCATTATGAAATGGCAAAAGAAAGTATTCTACATGAAAAGCATGTCATTGTAGAAAAGCCAATGGTTATTGAACCAAGTGAGGCAGTTGAATTAATTTCACTTGCAAAGAAGAAAGGTGTAATGCTCAGCGTGTATCAAAATAGACGTTGGGATAATGATTTTCTGACGATAAAAAAATTAATACAAAAGGGTATAGTAGGAGAAATTACGACGTACGAAGCACATTTTGATCGTTTTCGTCCTCATGTGCGTGATCGCTGGAGGGAAAAAATAGGTAAGGGAGCAGGTATGTTATATGATTTAGGCTCACATTTAATTGACCAAGCCTTGCATCTGTTCGGGATGCCACAGTTTGTGATGGCCGATGTGTTCGCCCAGCGAAAAGGCGGGGAGGTCGATGATTATTTTCATATTATAATGGGTTACGAAAACTTACGTGTTGTACTTCATTCCGGATCCATTGTAATGGGACAAGGACCAAAATTTCTCATACATGGTAGTAAAGGAAGTTATATAAAGTATGGGCTCGATATACAGGAAAGTAAGTTAAGAGCTGGAGAAAACCCGTTGGGTAAAGATTTTGGTAAAGATGAACCGGATATGTATGGGCGACTGATAACAGAAGAGGACGGGACGATGACGGAGCAACGAATCGCAACGGTGCAAGGCAATTATGCAGCCTATTACCAGGGCATTTATGAGCATATACGCTTTGGAAAATCGAATCCAGTTACGGCAGATGACGGCTTACAGACGATTACAATTATCCATGCAGCTATGCAAAGTAGTCGGGAGCGCCGTACGGTTACGGTTTCTAGGTTATCCTAAGAAGGGATCATCAACTCGTTAGGGATGCGATTACTAAAATCCTGCAAGAGAAAGAATGATCCGTACATACTAGCAACAATGTGACGTTAAATTAGCGGATTTTGCAATGAATTTGTCATGAACTATTCATACAGATTTCATGCAAAGTTCACTGTATTCTGATACAGTGAAAATAGTATCAGAAAATAAGAGAAAAGGTGATACCTGTTATGCAACACATCATTCAAGATCAAATTGCAGAATGGACAAATTTCTTATTTGTATATAAATTTGCGTTAGATGAAATGGATACGAAATTAACGATTTTAAATGAAGAATTTCAATTTGTACATCAGCACAATCCAATCGAACATATTAAATCAAGAATTAAAAGCCCTGAAAGCATTGTAAGTAAGCTAGAACGGAAAGGACTTGCTATTACAGTGGAGAATGCGAAAGGGCATATTCATGATATCGCTGGTTTTCGTGTCACATGCTCCTTTGTTTCCGATATTTATAAAATTTATGATATTGTTCAGGGTCAAGATGATATTAAAGTGTTACGTGTAAAGGATTATATTAAGCATCCAAAGCCAAATGGTTATCAGAGTCTGCATCTTATTGTGGAAGTGCCAGTGTTTCTTTCCACACGAACTGAGCATGTGAAGGTGGAAATTCAAATTCGAACCGTAGCGATGGATTTCTGGGCAAGCCTGGAGCATAAGATTTATTACAAATTTGATCAAACAGTTCCGAAACATTTGACTGACCAATTAAAAGAGACCGCAGAAATGATTCAATATTTGGATGCGAAAATGAAACGGCTTAAAGAGGAAATGGATGAAATAAAAGATAAAGATCGGAAAGATCGGAAAGATTCGTCTAAGAAGAAGGTCAATGAAGGTTCTCTTCTTAGTCTTATGTAAAAAAACGAGCATCGGATTATTCCGATGCTCGTTTTTTAGACAGTGGATGCCTTGTAGGAAGTAGGAAGGCTTAATTTTCCTTCGATAAATTGTGTGCAGTAGTTTACAATCTTATCTTTATCGAAATCCATGGAGGCAACGTGATATGAATTTGTTAAAGGTATGAATTTTTTTTGTGAAGAGCCGATGGCATCATAGACTTGATATGCAGAATGGGCTGGTACGACATGATCTTCTTCTGAATGCAATAGCAAGACGGGACAATGAACCGAGGAGAGTCTTGCTTTCGCAAATGGAATGAGACGAAGGAGCTGCAAAATGGATGAAACGGGAACGGTATCATAGACGATTTCATACACAGAGGAATCTTTCATATCGGGAGCTGATTCGTCAATATATTTAGGCGAATTCGTAGCATCATAGACTTCATAGCACGGAACTGAGAATGCAGCATTAATACTGATAACGCCAGCACATGTATGGGATTGGGCAAGCGTGAGGGCAAGAGTGGCGCCCATGGATTGTCCGACGATATAAATAGACTTACAATGTTTTGCAAGGAATTCATATCCTTCTTCAAGGCTTCGAATCCAGTCCTCATAGTAACATCGCTCCAAATCTTCGTAATGCGTACCGTGTCCTGCTAATCTAACACCTAACACCGTAAATCCTCTTTCCGCAAGCCTTTCGCCAACGTATCGCATACTTTGCGGTGTACCATTAAATCCGTGTGAAACTAAAATACCAATTTCATTGCCTTTAAAGAAAAACGGTTCTGCTCCTGGTAGTATAGAATAGGATTTCTTCAATGTACATGTCTCCTTTTTAGTAAAATAAAAAACCCTTCCTGCATTTGGTTGCAAAAAGAGTGGTACCATTTTATCAACCAAAGCATCTGCTTTGCTGGTAGAAGCACCTTTCCTAGGGGAGGTTGCTGTGAAGTCATCAAGCCAGATCTCTCGTTCACTCTTGATAATATATACAGTTGTATTTTTAATTCCAATCGGTTTAGTTTGTTTTTATTATCCTATCATCTCGTGTCAGTAAAGTCAACATAGGATAAAGGTATATAAAGTAATTTTATCCCGTATTAAGAAGGCTTTTGAACCCCGCGGTGAGAAGTTTCACTTTATGCTCGTGGTATTTTGATTATAAACGCATGGTTGTAATTAAAATTGTAGTCATATGATTCGTCTCATAAAATCATAATAGGTAAAATGAGGTATACTACTAAGTGTAAACCGTATTTATAATAGAGAAATTATGAAAGAGAACGGAATAAAAAGGAGTTCATAGTATGTCCGATCAATTAGATTTAAAAAAGTTTGAGAAGAAAATTTTAATTCGAAATATTGAGTATCGAGATATCGATAGTATTATTGCCATGCAGGCTTCCTGCTTTCCTGGAATGGAGCCATGGACAAGGGCACAATTGGAGAGTCACTTGGAACATTTCCAAGAAGGCCAATTCTGTGCAGAGTTTGAGGGAGAGATTATTGGTTCTTGCTCTAGCCTGCTCATTAACTTTGATGAATATGATGATCGTCACACATGGGATGATATTACAGATAACGGATATATAACGAATCATAATCCGGATGGCTATAACATGTATGGAATTGAGGTTATGGTACATCCTGCCTATCGTCGCATGAAAATCGGGTATCGATTGTATGAAGCACGTAAGGATTTAGCTCGTCGCCTCAATTTAAAAAGCATAATTATTGGGGGACGGATCCCCAATTATCATAAATATTCGGATACATTATCTCCAAGAGAATATGTTGATGAGGTTATTCTGCACAAAATATACGATCCTGTTTTATCGTTTCAAGCATTAAACGGCTTCACGTTAATGCGGATTAACCCAGGATACTTGCCCGATGATAAGGCATCGAAGCGATACGCCACATTAATGGAATGGAATAACGTAGATTATCAGCCGAATACGAAGCGCTATTATAAAACATCGTTTCCCGTGCGGATTTGTGCGGTCCAATATATGATGAAGCAAATTCATTCCTTTGATGAATTTGCAACGCAAGTGGAATACTACACAGGTGTTGCATCTGATGCAGATTCTGATTTTGCCGTATTTCCAGAAATCTTTACGACGCAGTTGATGTCATTTATGCATGAAAAAGCCCCTAGCTTAGCGGTGCAACGAATTACAGAGTATACCGAGAGTTATATCAGTTTGTTTACAGATTTAGCTGTAAAGTATAATGTTAATATTATTGGTGGCTCTCATTTTGTCGAAGAGGATGGGAAAATATACAATATTGCCTATCTGTTCCGCCGAAATGGAACGATTGAAAAGCAATATAAGTTACATGTAACACCTAATGAGACAAAATGGTGGGGCATTAGTGAAGGTGATGAGGTAAAAGTATTCGATACGGATTGTGGGAAAATTGCGATCCAAATTTGTTATGATATCGAATTTCCGGAGCTTGCACGTATCGCAGTTGATCAGGGGGCACGAATTATTTTCACACCATTTTGCACAGAAGACCGCCAAGGGTATTTACGTGTTCGGTATTGCTCCCAAGCACGAGCCGTCGAAAATCAAGTATATACGGTTATTGCAGGGACAGTAGGTAACCTGCCGCAGGCTGAAAATATGGATATTCAATATGCACAGTCCGCCATTTTCTCCCCATCAGATTTTGAATTTGCACGCGACGGTATCGTAGGAGAATGCAATCCAAACATTGAAATGGTAGTAATAGGAGATGTAGATTTAGAAATTTTGCGGAGACAACGACAATCTGGTACAGTTCGTCAGATAAAGGACCGCAGACGTGATATTTATTCCCTTCAGTATAAGAAGTAAGATGAGGAATAAAACAAAGAGACGATTATCTAGCATCTTGTTCTGTTAAGATGTTCTAGATAATCGTCTCTGTTTATACTATGATAGTAGTAATTACCTTACAAATCTCCCTTATACTCGTTTAAAACGTCCCACTACTTCTACCGTTTCTGTAATATTAATAAATGCAGTAGGATCTACTTGGCGGACAAGGCGTTTTACCTCACCTAATTCGTACCGAGTTATAACTGTATAGATTACTTTTTTAACATGATCTGTATAGGCTCCAACAGCGTCTACCATCGTAATGCCGCGTATGCATTGATTAAGTAATGCTTGTTTCACATCTATGCCCTGCTCCGTTACAATCATAACAGTAAGCTTAATATGCTTGGTATGAATGGTATCGGTAACTTTCCCTACTACAAATCTACTAATTAACGTATATAGTGTAATATCCCATCCAAAAATAAATCCAGCAACCACTAGAAGGAAGCAGTTGAATATAAAAATAAGCTCACCTATGGATACATCTTTGTTTTTTGCCAAAATCAATCCAATCACATCGAAGCCGCCTGTAGAAGAAGCGTAGCGGAAAACGATACCAGTGGATGCTCCGCATAAAATACCACCAAAAATGGATGAGAGTAAAATATCATGGGAAAGCTGTTGTACAGGAATAACTGCCATGGCAATAGTTGATATCACAATAAAATAAATGGTTAAATACGTAATTTTTTTTCCTAAGTATTTGTAACTTAAAAAGAATAAAGGTACGTTTAAAATTAATATTAATGTTCCAATATTGTAATGCGCTACGTATCCGATAATCATTCCGATTCCCGCAAAGCCACCACTAATCATTTTGTGAGGAATAAAAAACATATTCATCGATATCGCATATAAAATAGATGCAATAAAAATGACAGCTAGTTGAATAATAAGCTCTGCGTGTCTTGTTTTCAGGATAGGTGCGGATAACAAAGCAGTCTCGGGAACGAAGTCGGCATCGCCTAATTGTGCCATAAAAATTGTCATCTCCAAGTTCTTTTTTTACTACATCACGAGAATAAATCTTTTTTCCAATTAATACAACTATTTTTGATTTAGACGTAATTTTAAAAATTTTCTTGCATTTTCTAACGGGATATATGTGATGAACTGCATATGTATAGCAGATTTTTTGTTTACATGTTGGGAATTACTAAAATGTTAGAAGAAGGGGAGAGGTAGGATGAAATTCTCGCTGCGCAAAGAATATGTGAGAGTTGAAAACTGGTATGTCATCGATGAAGAGTTTCCATGGCCAATTGAGCAGGTAAAAGAAGATATTATGTCCATGCAACCATACCATAAGGCTCCTATTATTTTTTGTGATACGTGTGATGCAAATGACATTCTTTTGGCGCTTGGTGAAGAAGAGGAAGAGTTTCTATTTCCTATGAATGGGTACTATCATCCAAACAAGGATCTAATTTTTATCTTTACATGGGACACGTATGAACAGTTGCTTGCAACGCTACTTCATGAAATCCATCATCATATGCAGTTTCAAAACAAGCGCGGCAAGATGCAATATCAGGCAGAACGTCATCTGCCCTATGAAGCAAGATCTTTCGAGAAGGATGCAAGGGAGTTTGCAAGAGAGAAAATGCTGTTATATAAACAAAAAATGAATCGTCTATGATATAGCAACTAAAAGAATAAGATAGGAAATGGAAAAAAGAAGATAGCATTATCTATCTTCTTTTTTCAATCTGAAGTATGGATACATATAATTGCTACTGCTATGCCAAGAATAAGGATGATGCTTTTGAGTTTGCAAAGGATTGTAGAATGTCTGTAACGATTTGCTGTGAGCTCTCTTGTCGGTGAAGATGATACAAAGCTTCACGCATTTCGGTAAGTTTATTAGAATGGTTTAATAAATACAATGTTTCTTTCACGATGCTTTCTTTATCTCGGACGGTAACAGAAGCGCCAATCTTACAGAAATAAAGAGAGTTTTCGTTTTCTTGTCCAGGTACTGGTTTATATAAGATGGTAGGAAGTTGTTTTGCTATTGTTTCAGATAGCGTAATTCCACCTGGTTTCGTTATCATAACATCTGCTAGTTCATACAATTCATGCACATCATCCACGTAACCAAATAGCTTTAACTGATCCTCGTAGCTACTTTTTAATTTACTTAATTGATTGAATAGCTTTTGATTACGACCGCATACGATAATAATTTCCATGTCACTACGATCCAACAAATTGGACGCAATCCATTTTAAATCCTTTACGACCCCTTGGGCGCCTGCCATAATAAGGAGTTTTTTCTTATCGGGATGCAGTTGATATTTATTTAATAGGTAAGCAGAATCCTTTTCTGCTTCGAATGCTTTACGAATAGGAATGCCGCTTACGTAAATTCTCTCTGCAGGTATGCCACTTTGTATAATTTTTTGTTTAACATCCTCTGTAGCAACGTAATAACGATCAATTTCCGGGTGAACCCATGTACTGTGTAAACAGTAGTCCGTTACGACAGTATAAATTCGGAATTTTTTTTGCGATTTTTTTCGCCATTCCGGTACAGTCCCTACAGGAAAGGTTGTAATAATGATATCGGGCTGTTTAGATTGAATGATGGTCTCCAATTGCTTTTCGCCGAGCTTATTATACAGCTTTCCTGCTTTTGTGCTGTACATTTTATCCATACCATAGAAAAACATTTTATAGAGAGAAGAACCGATAGAGAAAGATTGCTTGTATAAAAACTTAGCAGCTTCATTCCAATATGGATAAGCTTCAGCGTATAAGTCAAAAATTTCAACGGTGCCAATTCCTAATTCCTCAAACGTATGCTTTAGCGCATGAGATACTTGGTTATGACCGTTCCCAAAGCTAGCTGTAACGAGTAGTACTTTTGGCTGTGCTCTCATTTCGTCCTCCTTGAAGGATGTGAATTATAGTTTTCAAACTTATTGTACAGGAAAAAACTAAAGGAATTGTAACATAAACCTTAAGAATTTCTGAAGATTTCCATAAACTTGCTATGGAATACGAGTTATTTCTTAATGATATATAGTATGAAAAGACCTTCACTCCTCTACCCTAGTTGATCCCTTATAAGGAAGGTTTACCGTAAAAGAGGAGAGAAGACTTGTATATTCGTATATTTCTTTCTATTCGGGGGTGAGTTTAAGCGCTTGGATGGAAATCACAAATATGGATAACTAGGTACTTTCCATTCTATGAAAGGTATTAGGAGTATATGTGAAGTTATGTGTAAGAATGCCTTCTTACTCTCCGTCAGGAATTTTCGAAATAAAACCTCTTATAAAGTATAGTACATGAAGTTAAAAAAAGTGAAAAGATAAATTTTACCGGAAGTATATGGTAGAACGTTATATTTCTAGTGATTACATGGGTTGAATTATGCTGCTTGATCGTTCTATGGTTATGTGCTTTTGTTTTTCCTTCCACTAAACGGACATACTAACGTAAAAGAAGGTGATGACATGGCCTTTGCAGCCAATCCCTTTCTATCCGAGAGCGATAGAAAACAATTTCGAAGAGAACGGACGTTGTTTCTCGCTGCTATTTCTTCGGGGACCATCTTAAATCCATTAAATTCTTCCATTATATCTATGGCACTTCATGATATTCAAATTACATTTGCTATTTCCTTTGCTACGGCTTCTTGGGTTATCTCTGTTTATTATATAGCAAGTGCAATCGGGCAGCCTGTTATGGGGAGATTATCCGATTTAGTTGGAAAACGAACCATATTTCTAGCTGGATTAGCTGTCGCAATGCTTGCTGTATGCGGTGCACCGTTTATCTCTTCTTTTTCTTCGTTATTATTGTTACGAATCCTGCAAGCAATCGGTACAAGTGCTATCTTTCCATCCGGTATGGGAATGATTCGCGAGCATATATTTTATAAACAAGCTTATGCTGTATCTGTCATCTCAGTGTTTAATTCGGTAACGGTTGCTATTGGCCCCACCATCGGAGGATTTGCTATTTCTTACGGTGGGTGGCTTGCTATATTCATGACAAATGTCCCCTTTCTGCTCGTTAGCTTTCTTCTGGCTTGGTTCGTTCTTCCGAAAGAAGAACATGATAAAGTAATGAAGAGAAAGGAAACAGATTTCGATTTTCCTGGCATTCTCTTATTTACTGCCACACTCGTTTTTCTTCTATTATTTCTATTATCATTAAAATCAAATGTAAATTATGTCTACGGCTTACTGGGTGTTGCAGCCCTGTTCTTTTTTATTAGACGTGAAGCAACGATGCCGAATCCGTTTATAGATGTTCGGCTCTTTCAGACCAACAAAGCACTACGTTCAATCAATCTTATGTTTGTATTGTTAAACATATATAATTATGCATTGTTATTTGGACTTCCTACGTTCTTTGTGCAGCGAATGGGAGCAGACATAAAGGTGATTGGGTTACTTATGTTTTTTATCGCAGGTTTTTCGATCGTAATCTCTCCAATTACGGGAAAATGGATTGACACGTCAGGCACCGCCGTTCCGTTACTAGTCGGATCCCTTTTATTGCTAGTTGGTGCATTCCTTGTAACTTTATGTTTCAGTTTTGTTACATTATTTTGGTGTATTCCGATTCTATCTATAATTGGGTTGGGGTATGGGTTACTGAATGTAAGCTTGCAGGCTGCTATGTTGCAGGCTGCTCCTACCGAAAAGATTGGAATTGCTTCTGGATTATTTCAAACTTCTCGCTATATAGGCGCGATTTTTTCATCCCTGTTATTAGCTATGATTACATCTGAGAGCGGTAATGAAATACCGGTTCATCTGTTCGGAGGAACCCTTGTCTCAATCGCTGTTATATCAACAATGATGAGCTTTCGAATTCATAAGGAGTAATGAAGAATAGGTAGTAAAAAAAATCGAAAAAAAGTATATTTTTTTATTGCTGAAACGAATTTCTTGTGTTACATTTATGTTACAAAAGTTACAGCAGATGATGTTGCGTAACAAAAAAACGAAGAAACGTGTTAAACATTACAAAAATACAATTATGAGGAGAGAGAACGATGAATAACAAACAAGTAGTATTAACAAAAACAGATTTAATTGGATATGGTGGCGGAGCAGCAGCTATTTCAGCGATTATCATGGTGTTTACAGTATTTTTCGGTTAATCCATACTAACGTCTTACAACTGGGAGAGTAGCCATTGAATAACGTGCATACTCATATATATAGGCAAAGAGGCTGACGAAATGAAACAATCGTGTTCATTTGGGAAGGCCTCTTTTTAGTTTACATACTCCTATACACTTGCGTTACAATAAGAAAAGAGTCCAAAAAATGAGGAGGAATTCGAATGGCTATTGTTGATATTAGTATTATTCCGATTGGCACTGGTTCAACGAGCGTAAGTGGATATGTTGCACAGGTACATAAAGTGTTAGAACAAAATGCAAGCCGTGTTAAATATAAGCTCACTCCGATGAATACAGTAATAGAAGGAGAATTGCCCGTATTAATGGAAGTAATTCAACAAATGCATGAAGTGCCGTTTCAAAATGGAGCTGCTCGCGTCTCCACGACTATTCGAATCGATGATCGCCGGGATCATGTAAGCACAATGGAGCAAAAACTCCAATCTGTGCAGGAAAAACTAGTGTAAGAATGTGAGGGGCTGCTAGGAAGGATTTCTGTCTAGCGGCTATTCATGTTTTCCTTTGATTCAAAATAAAATAAAGCAAGGAATGATAAAAATGGATAAAATGTTTCAGGAACAAATAGATGGGTTGCTTGAAAAATATACGGAGCTTTTGCTAGGTGAGACGAGCGAGGAATGGAAAGAAAAGGTGCAAACATGGGCCTTATATTCACATATTGCAAAGTCGATGCCAGCTTTAGCAAAGCATTGGAACGGCGAATATCCAGAAGCGAAAAAAAAGATGGTACAAATTGTTCAGGATATTAAAGAAATGAATGAAAAACAACGAAGCAAGTAAAGGATGGAGCATAAGGCCGATTTTACGTGATGAGGTGAATGAAATGAGTCAGCATATTCGCAACCTTTTTTTATTTTTATCAAGAAATAAAACATTGATTAAAATGGCTAAGCGTTTCGGCTTGCGATTCGGGGCATCCCGCTTTGTAGCTGGTGAGAGTATTCAATCTGCCACCGCTGCTATTCGAAGCTTAAATAAAAAGAATCTTACTGTTACCATTGATTTTCTCGGTGAGTTTATAAAGGATGAACACGAGGCAAGGGAAATGGCCGATCAATCGATAGTAGCCATTAATGCTATAGGTAAACAACAATTACATGCGCATATCTCATTGAAATTAACTTCACTAGGTCTTGATCTTTCTGAAAATTTAGTCCTATTTCATATGCGCCGAATTTTAAAGGCTGCACAGGAGCAGGGTGTTTTTGTCACAATTGATATGGAGGACTATTCGCGCTGTGAGAAGACATTGGATATTTTTAAGCTATTAAAGGATGAGTATGATAATGTAGGAACTGTTTTGCAAGCCTATTTATTTCGAACGGAAAAAGATATGGAAGAATTGAACAAATACCATCCGAATTTACGGATTGTAAAAGGTGCTTATAAAGAATCTGGGCATGTGTCCTTTCTAGATAAGAATGATGTAGATGATAACTATAAGCGATTGGTTCGCATCCATCTGTTAAATGGTAATTTTACAGCGGTTGCGACCCATGATGATTCAATCATTGAGTATGTGAAACATTTAATCGAAGAATATCATATTCCACGCTCGAATTTTGAATTTCAAATGCTATATGGTATTCGGCCAGAACGACAAGTAGAACTTGTTAAGGAAGGCTACAATATGCGTGTATACGTACCATACGGAAAGGATTGGTATGGCTATTTCATGCGTCGCCTTGCAGAGCGACCAGCCAACGTCGCATTTGTTTTGAAAAGCTTGTTTAAAAAATAAGCAGAAGCCGCCTTTTTAGGAACGGTCTTCTGCTTCACCGTAGTGTAAAGTGTGCCATTAATTCAGCATCTTTGTAGAGATGTTCTTTATCCGATTTTAAGACAACAGTAATGATTTTTCTTCCGTTTTTTTCTTCAATGGCAACAAGCGTATAACCAGAAGCATCTGTGCGTCCGCTTTTGCTAGCAATTGCATAAGGGTCATGGAAGAGCTCTTTTCGCCCGTCATTTGTAATCTCTTTTTGTTGTAGGGAAGTATGAACGGTTGTTGTTACCTGGCTCATCGCATGTAACACTTCGGGGTGAGTAATAGCGTTTTTTGTAATAAGTGCGAAATCGTAAGCGGTGATATGCTGACCTAATGTGTCTGCCCCGCTTGCGTTTTGAAAGCTAGTATTCGTTGCACCGAGTTGTTTTGCTCGTTCATTCATTAAAAGGACAAATTGCTCTTTAGAACCTGCAATATGCTCAGCTACGGATTCAGCTACTTGATCTACACTAATGGTTAACATAAGCTTTATTGCTTCATCTCGTGTTAATCTTTCACCTGCATGTAGCGTAATTTTGGAAGTCCCAGACTCAGTATCAATAGCATGCTGCGTAATGGTAATCTGTTCATTTGGCTTTACCTGCTCAAGTAATAGCAATGTAGTCATCATTTTGGCTAAACTGGCAGGAGAGGAGATGTCCCTCTCGTTTTTTCCAAAGAGAATCTCTCCGGAAGTAGCATCTATTGTAACACCGAAAGTTCCCGTTATTTCGGGGTGAGATGGAAAAGCATTCGTTTTGGTGTTCATTATGAAGCAACCATATAGTAAGGATAAAACGGATAATATTCCAGTTATATAGAGCATATTATACTTCATTTTCTTTTCACATCCGTTTACTAATATAAGAGTGTTCAGGAAGAAAAGGCGGCTAGGCACCCTACTTACCATTATGCCACGAGCTCCGCCTTTTGTTCTTAATTTACTTATTGTTCTCCCATATTTTGTTTTCCATACTGTTGATTATTACCTTGCTTACCCTTTTCTTTTGGAAGATTGGAAGGACCGGCACTTCCTGTTGCACTTGCTGCACTAATTGCACCTTTTGATGGATTTTTTTTCATTTTTGCCATAATACCCACCTCCTATTTATATAGTTTCCAAAATAAGTGAAAAAATGTAATTTTTATTAGCAAATATATTGCGGAAATTCACACTATGTTTTATATTTAATAGTAGATAACTCATTCCAACAGGGACCTTTTTTTTACAGAAAAAATGAATGAGTATTCATTCAAGTGTTAAGGGGGAAAAGGGATGTTTCAAATTCGAAAGGCTGCTGTTCTTGGTTCAGGTGTAATGGGGTCTGGGATTGCGGCGCACTTGGCAAACATAGGAATTCCAACACTATTATTAGACATTGTTCCGAAAACGCTTACAGATAAAGAAAATGCCAAGGGACTAACGTTAGAAAGCAAGGAAGTGCGTAATCGATTTAGCCGCAGCGCTATAGAAAAGCTTGGGAAACAAAAACCTGCACCTCTTACTGCTAAAGAAAATGTCGCTCTGATTGAATATGGAAATTTAGAAGATGATATAGAGCGACTAGGAGAGGTTGATTGGATTATTGAAGTTGTGGTAGAGAAGCTTGAAGTGAAGCAGCAATTGTTTGAAAAAGTAGATCGTGTTCGGAAGAAAGGTACGATTGTAAGTTCTAATACTTCTGGTATTTCCATTGAAGCGATGGCTGAAGGTCGATCAGAGGATTTTCAAACACACTTTTTAGGCACACACTTTTTTAATCCACCGCGATATTTAAAGCTACTTGAAATGATCCCAACCGAGAAAACGGATCCAAGCGTTCTGACGTTTATGAAAACGTTCGGAGAAGATACGCTCGGAAAAGGTGTTGTTATTGCAAAGGATACGCCGAATTTCATTGCGAACCGAATTGGCACATATGGCTTGCTTATTACACTACAAGAAATGTTAGCTAAGGGATATAGTGCTGGTGAAGTAGATTCTGTGACCGGACCTTTAATTGGACGTCCAAAAAGTGCAACATTCCGAACGCTCGATGTGGTGGGGCTAGATACATTCGTACATGTTTCCAACAACGTATACGAAAATGTGCAAGAAGAAGAACGTGAAGTATTTAAAATTCCTGATTTTATGCTAAAGATGCTGGAAAATAATTGGCTAGGAAGTAAAACGGGGCAAGGCTTCTTCTTAAAGCAAGGTAAAGAAATTCTTGAACTGGACCCAATAACCTTCGAATATGGTCCGCGAAAAAAGCTTGCGACCGCTTCTACCGAAATGAGCAAGCAAGAAAAGGGACTAGTAAATAAGCTGAAGACACTCGTGTATGCCGAGGACCGTGCGGGTACATTGCTGCAAGCCATTATACTTCCGACGTTACTTTATTCTGCAAAATTATATAAAGACATAGCAGATCATATTGTTTCCATTGACCAAGCGATGAAATGGGGATTTGGATGGGAACTAGGTCCATTTGAAACGTGGGATGCAATAGGGGTACGCCGCAGTGTAGAAAAGATAAAAGAGAATGGTTCTACTGTGCCGGCTTGGGTTGAGGAGATGCTAGCAAAGGGATTCGAAACGTTTTATAAACAAGATAATGGTAACACCTATTACTATGATGACGGTCTATATAAAGCTGTAGAACAAAATAAAAAGAACATTAATTTGCAGCTTGTGAAAGAACAAAAGGGTGTTCGTAAGAAAAATAGCGGAGCAAGTTTAATTGATATCGGTGATGGCGTACTCTGCTTGGAATTTCACTCGCCAAGTAATGCAATTGGAACGGATATTACGCAAATGATCTCCTATGCCATTGATGAGGTTGAGCGTAATTATAAAGGACTGGTCATCGGCAACCACGGGAAAAACTTCTGCGTGGGAGCGAACCTTGCCATGATGTTAATGGAAGCCCAAGATGAAAACTATGATGAAATTAACTATGTCGTCAAGCAATTCCAAGATACTCTTATGAAAATAAAATATAGCTCCAAGCCAGTCGTTGTTGCTCCGCATGGCATGACGCTAGGCGGCGGTGCTGAAATCTGTTTACCAGCTGCTAGCATCCAGGCTGCTAGTGAAACGTATATGGGTCTAGTAGAAGCCTCGGTAGGATTAATCCCTGGCGGAGGCGGAAACAAGGAACTTTATATAAAGCATCTAAACAAAATGAAGAGCGGCGTAGAGATTGATTTGCTGAAGGTTGCCAGCAAAGTATTTGAAACAATTGCTATGGCAAAAGTATCTACATCGGCGCAAGAAGCAGTTATCTCAAACTTTTTAGGGGATAAAGATGGAATCAGCGTAAATGATGATCATCTTTTATATGATGCAAAGCAAAAAGCCCTTGCTTTGTATGAAGCCGGCTATAAGCCGCCCGTACGAAAAAAAATTCCGGTAGCTGGAGAAACTGGTTATGCAACGTTATTGATTGGGGCAGAGACAATGCACCAATCTGGCTATATATCAGAATATGATATGAAAATTGCGAAGAGGCTTGCCTATGTTATTGCCGGTGGGAAAGTACCATACGGAACAGAGGTTGATGAACAATATCTGCTTGATATAGAGCGAGAAGCATTTTTAAGTTTGATACAAGATATGAAGTCACAAGCAAGAATGCAGCACATGCTTACAAAAGGTAAGCCACTTCGTAATTAAGGGGATGGGAAAATGAGAGAAGCTGTGATTGTAGCGGGTGCAAGAACGCCGGTAGGGAGAGCAAAGAAGGGCTCGCTTGCTACGGTTCGTCCGGATGATTTAGGAGCGTTAGTGATTAAAGAAACATTGAAGCGAGCAAACCAATATGAAGGATCTATTGACGATATTATTATCGGCTGTGCGATGCCAGAAGCAGAGCAAGGGATGAACATGGCTCGGAATATAGGGGCATTAGCCGGGATTTCTCATACAGTTCCAGCTGTTACGATCAACCGCTATTGTTCATCAGGCCTCCAAAGTATTGCCTATGGTGCAGAACGTATTATGGTAGGAAACGCGGATACAATTCTTGCAGGGGGAGCAGAATCGATGAGTCTCGTACCCATGATGGGCCACGTGGTCAGGCTTAATAGTAAATTAGCAGAGCAAGCGCCTGAATATTATATGAGCATGGGTCATACAGCTGAACAAGTGGCGAATAAATATGGGGTGAGCCGTGAAGAGCAAGATGCATTTGCGGCCCGCAGTCATCAGCGAGCAGCTACAGCATTAAAAAATGGAAAATTTGACGAGGAAACGGTTCCGGTTGAAGTGACGATTCGAGGAGTCGATGATCGTAATAAGTCATACGAAAAAACATTCACATTTGCAAAAGACGAAGGGGTTCGGGTAGAGACAACGCAAGCCGTTCTCGGTCAGCTTCGCCCAGCCTTTCACGTGCGCGGTTCTGTTACAGCTGGAAATTCCTCGCAGATGAGCGACGGAGCCGCAGCGGTTTTATTGATGGACCGTGAAAAGGCTGTATCTGAGGGACTTCAGCCACTGGCTAAATTCCGTTCGTTTGCCGTTGCAGGGGTACCTCCTGAAGTGATGGGTGTTGGACCAGTAGCTGCTATTCCGAAGGCACTACGTCTTGCCGGACTTGAGCTTTCTGATATTGGTCTCATTGAATTAAATGAAGCATTTGCGTCACAGTCCATTCAGGTTATTCGGGAACTTGGTTTAGATGAAGAGAAAGTCAATGTAAATGGCGGGGCCATTGCACTTGGTCATCCTCTTGGATGTACTGGTACAAAGCTTACTCTTTCTCTTATTCATGAAATGAAGCGTCGTGGTGAGCAATTTGGCGTTGTTACAATGTGTATTGGTGGAGGAATGGGCGCAGCTGGTGTATTTGAGTTGTTGTAATAAAGTGAAACTTCCATCAGTGGGGGTCTTACTGCCCGTTAATGCGGGATAAAAAATAAGGGGGATTAGTTATGGAAGAAACGGTTGGTAGTGCAGTAAAGGGCGGAAGTTTTTTACTTGATGAAATTACACATCAGCAGGTATTTACCCCAGAAGACTACACACAGGAGCATGAGTTAATTGCAAAAACGACAGAGGATTTTATCATAAATGAAGTGTTACCTGAGCTTGAATATTTAGAGCAACATGAATTTGAACGGTCCGTACGATTGTTAAAGGCTGCAGGAGAGCTCGGGCTGTTAGGTGTAGATGTGCCAGAGGAATACGGTGGGATTGGTCTAGACAAAATTAGCTCGGCCCTCATTACGGAAAAATTTGCACGTGCGGGAGGGTTCGCCATTTCTCACGGTGCACATGTTGGGATTGGTTCGCTCCCAATTGTTCTATTCGGAAATGAGGAGCAAAAGAAAAAATATTTGCCTCTTCTTGCGACTGGTGAAAAACTGGCGGCCTATGCTCTAACTGAGCCAGGATCAGGATCGGATGCACTTGGTGCAAAAACGACAGCTCGTTTGCATCCAAATGGAACACATTACATTCTAAATGGGGAAAAGCAGTGGATTACCAACTCAGCCTTTGCGGATGTATTTGTCGTCTATGCAAAAATCGATGGAGAGCATTTTACCGCCTTTATCGTAGAACGGGAATATCCAGGTATCTCTACTGGACCGGAAGAAAAGAAAATGGGTATTAAATCATCTTCTACGCGTACATTAATTTTTCAAGATGCACTTATACCAGTAGAAAATGTCCTTGGTGAAATTGGAAAAGGTCATATCATTGCTTTTAATATATTGAATATTGGACGCTATAAGCTTGGTGTTGGAGCCGTTGGATCATCGAAGCGTGCACTGGAAATCTCAGCGAAATATGCAAACCAACGCCAACAGTTTAAACAGCCAATTGCCAAATTTCCACTTATTCAAGAAAAACTAGCAAATATGGCGGTAAAGACTTATGCAGCAGAAAGCTCAATCTATCGTACAGTTGGCTTGTTTGAGGCACGGATGGGTACGCTGACAGAGGAAGAAGTGAAAAATGGAAAAGCGATTGCAGCAAGCATTGCAGAATATGCAATTGAATGTTCCTTAAATAAAGTATTTGGCTCAGAAGTGCTAGATTATGTCGTAGATGAAGGCGTGCAAATTCACGGTGGCTACGGCTTTATGGCAGAATACGAGATTGAAAGAATGTACCGTGATTCTCGTATTAATCGCATTTTTGAAGGAACAAATGAAATTAACCGCTTGCTCGTGCCAGGAACATTTCTTCGAAAGGCTATAAAGGGAGAGTTGCCACTTTTGCAAAAAGCACAACAGCTTCAAGAGGAAATGATGATGCTAACGCCGGAAGAAGTCGGTACATCACCTTTGGAGCAAGAAAAATACCTTGTTAAAAATGCGAAGAAAATAGGGATTATGATTGCAGGACTTGCCATTCAAAAATATGGAAAGCTCCTAGATAAGCAACAAGAAATACTTGTTAACATTGCTGATATTGTAAGCAACGTATATGCAATGGAATCGGTAGTTCTACGTACAGAAAAGGCAATTGCTACAAAGGGAATAGATAAGAATGGACAAAAGCTTTTGTACACAGAAGTATTTTGCCAAGAAGCGTTTCAACAAATCGAAGCGCATGCGAAGGAAACGCTTGTAGCCGTAGAAAGCGGAGATTCTCTTCGTATGCTGCTATCGGCACTTCGTAAATTTACCCGTTATACTCCTGTTGATGTAATTGCAAAAAAGCGAGAAATTGCTGTGAAGATCATTGCAGAAGAAGCATACACCTTGTAATTTCAATTCAATTTGTGTGAAAAGGCTAAACAGAGACTGTGCTCGTAAGTAGCACAGTCTCTTTCAATTCTTATATTTTAAGAAATCACTGTATAGGAAAAATGGATATACGTATGATAGAATGAATGATAAGAAAAGGTGGGTGAAATGATGACGGTAACATTCTATACATATCCTAAGTGTGGAACGTGTCAGAAAGCAAAAAAATGGCTAGATACGAACGCTGTTTCCTATGATGCCATTCATCTGATAGAGAATCCACCAAAAAAAGAGTTGCTACAGCAGTTTTATGAAAAAAGCGGCTTGGAGCTTAAAAAATTTTTTAATACGAGTGGCATGAAATATCGTGAGCTTGGCTTAAAGGATCGATTAAAGGAAATGAGCGAGGATGAGATGCTGGATTTACTAGCATCAGATGGTATGCTCATTAAACGTCCCATTTTGACAGATGGTAATCACGTAACAGTTGGCTTCAATGAAGAACAATTTGAAAAAACGTGGAAATAATTGTTGGTACGTACCAAACTTGGTATTACTATAATTTTATTTAGGTGGAGGGGAATGTAGGATGAGTATCCCAAAAGAGTATCGTTATTCTGAAGAACATGAGTGGGTTAAAGTTGAAGGAAATAAAGTGATTGTAGGGATTACAGATTTTGCACAACATGAACTAGGTGACATTGTATTCGTAGAACTACCTGAAGTAGGAACAGAATTGAAAGCAAATGAAGCGTTTGGTAGTGTTGAGTCAGTAAAAACTGTTTCTGAATTGTATGCACCTATTAGCGGTAAAGTTTTAGAAATTAACGAAGAATTAAGTGATAGCCCAGAGCTTGTTAACGAATCTCCTTATGAGAAGGCATGGATGGTAGTATTAGAGCTTAGCGACGCAAGTGAACTGGAAAGTTTACTTTCTGCTGAGAAATACGAAGCATTAATTAGCGAGGAATAGGCGAGAACTTTCTATTAGGCAGCGTATTGCCTGCAAAAAAGAGGCAGTACGGCTGCTTCTTTTTTGCATCTTTGGATAAGCCAAAAGGAATCACCGTGAAAAGAAAGAATATACTATATACAATTGTACTACAGTCCAAATTAGTCAGGTGATGCTACGTGAAAGAAGTAGAAAAAGTGATTATTGTGGAAGGTAAGTCAGATAAACAAAAAATCGCATCTATTATTAAAGAACCGGTAGAAATCGTCTGTACAAATGGAACGATTAGTTTAACAAAGCTTGATGAATTAATAGATGAATTTCATGATAAAGAAGTTTATATTCTTGTCGATTCAGATGACTCAGGAGATAAATTACGAAAACAATTTATGCGAGAATTTCCACAGGCAGAGCATTTATATGTGGATCGGTCGTATCGGGAAGTTGCCACCGCGCCTATGTCCCATCTTGCAACAGTATTAGTAGGAGCAAATATCGACATTTATACGGAATATTTATAGTAGGGATGATATGGATGGAAGACTGGACAGCTAATGAAGTAACAGAACGAATTGAACAAGATAAGCTAACAATCCTATATGTGTATACGCCTTTATGCGGGACGTGTCAGCTTGCCAATAAAATGCTAACCGTTGTAGAAGCGGCATTGCCAGCACTACGTATAGGAAAAATAAATTTAAACTATTCACCAGATCTTGCGATTAAGTATGAAATTGAAAGTGTTCCATCTATGTTAATTTTTCAAGATGGCCAGTTGCAAAAAAGAGTGTATGCATTTCAATCGGTAGAATATTTATATTATGAGTTGAAGACGCTGATAGACTAGGCGACATACATTGTCGCCTCGACATATTTCTCAGGAAATAGAAAGAAATTTACAGGAACCGCTATAACCAAAGATTGCGGGAGTGACTATAATGAAACTCTATTCATCGTTACAATTATTCGTAAAATATGCAAATGAACAACAATTTCTTGAACCTCTCCTTCCTTCTCAGCAATGCAGCGTAATGCTTCAGTATGAGCAGGAGCGATATATTCTTCAAATTTCTAAGAAGGGTCTTTCTATATCTGAGGAAGAACCGTCTACCCCTACATTACGTATTCAAACAGAACAAGATCTTCATTCCTTAATTATGGGAGAACTTCCCTTGCAGCGATTAATTCGGAGACAGGGCATTGTTTATACGGGTACCCTTTCTATCTTGCTTTTAGTAGAGTCTATATTTTTCATTTGCAGGCAGCAGGATCGTAAAATTTAAATAAGTAGTAATCCGATTGATGCACTTATTTTTATTGACATTCCGTTATAAGATTGATAGAATACAAAAAGTATAATCATAAAACTTTATAACAATACGAAATCAGACGTAACAATCTGGTTTTCTCTTATTTAGAGAGGTGGAGGGACTGTGCCCTGTGAAACCCGGCAACCGTCAGCTTAATGTTGAAATGGTGCCAATTCCTGCAAAGCATGTATGCTTTGAGAGATGAGAGAGAGGATATAAGAACGTACAACCCTTTCTGCTCATTTACGTAGATAGGGTTTTTTTATTTTGCTAAGACAGCTTAGGGGAGGAAAATACGGATGATTCAATTAGAGCAAGTACAAAAGTTGTATCGTACAAAAACCGGTACCATCACTGCCGTGCAGGATGTCAACCTTGAAATTGAACAAGGTGAAATCTTCGGTGTGATTGGTTATAGCGGAGCGGGAAAAAGTTCGTTGATTCGTATGTTAAATCAACTTGAACAACCTACTGCCGGAAAAATTACGATTGCAGGACGGATTATATCAGCAATTAAAGGTAAAGAATTGAGAATTGCACGCAGAGAAATTGGAATGATCTTTCAACATTTTAATTTGCTTTGGTCAAGAACGGTTTATGAAAATATTGCATTTCCTTTGGAAATAGCTGGAGTTGACAAAGAAGAACGAAAAAAACGCGTGAATGAATTAATTCAGCTTGTTGGCTTAGATGGACGTGAGGATGCTTATCCCGCTCAGCTAAGTGGTGGTCAAAAACAACGGGTGGGGATAGCGCGTGCTTTAGCTAATAACCCGAAAGTATTACTTTGTGATGAAGCAACCTCGGCGCTGGATCCGGAAACGACGGATCAAATTTTAAATCTACTTCTTGACATTAATAAGCGGTTAGGACTGACCATTGTATTAATTACGCATGAGATGCATGTTATTCAAAAAATTTGCAACCGCGTTGCAGTAATGGATGCAGGCTCTATTGTGGAAATTGGCGATGTACTAGATGTTTTCCGCAATCCGAAGCAAGAGATTACGAAACGATTTGTTTCTCAAATTACGGATGCTGAAGGTGCAGAAGAAACAATCGATGATTTAGTAGAAAAGTATCCGGCTGGTGTTGTCGTTCGCTTACAATTTGTACGAGATGCGATTCAAAAGCCATTTATTACAGAACTTATTCGTAACACTATTGTCGATGTGAGTATTTTACAAGGAAAGATTTCTCCAACATCGAACGGCTCGTACGGAAATGTAGTCGTTCATCTCAACGGGTCACCAGAAGATATTGAAAAGGCACTTGCCTTTATTACACAGCAAGAGGTTGAAATGGAGGTGATTGCTCATGCTTAGTCTTTTTCCAAATGTAGATTGGGGCGACATGTGGCAAGCAATCGAAGAAACCCTATACATGACATCTATTTCAATAGTGGCAACATTTGTATTTGGACTTTTACTTGGATTGCTACTATTTATGACAGCAAAGGACAACCTATGGGAAAACAAAGGGATTCACACAATCGTAGGGGCATTCGTAAATATCTTTCGTTCCATACCCTTTATCATTCTCATTATTCTACTCATACCTTTTACGAAAATTATTGTAGGTACCATGCTAGGTGCAGAAGCTGCATTACCCGCATTAATTATTGGGGCTGCACCGTTTTACGGGCGTATGGTAGAAATTGCTCTTCGTGAAATTGACAAAGGGGTCATAGAAGCATCGAAGGCGATGGGGGCAAAAACAAGTACAATTATTTTCAAAGTACTTATTCCTGAATCCTTACCAGCATTGGTATCAGGTATTACTGTTACAACAATTGCTCTTGTTGGATATACCGCAATGGCTGGTGTCGTTGGGGCAGGAGGACTGGGTACGTTAGCATTTTTAGACGGCTTCCAACGTTCCCATAATGATGTAACTTTTGTAGCAACTATATGTATACTCATTCTTGTATTCATCATTCAATTCATTGGGGATCAGATTACAACTCGCATTGATAAACGGTAATTAGCAATGGTGATTTCATCCGCTATTGCTTCTATATAAAAAAATAAAGGGGATTATCAAGTATGAAAAAAACAGTATTTGCAGTATTCATAGCAGTGCTAGTATTAGCATTGTCAGCTTGTAGTGGGAAAAGTGAAACAACTTTAGTAATCGGTGCTGCTAATGTTCCACATGCAGAAATTTTAGAACAAGCGAAGCCTATACTTGAGAAAAAAGGAATTAAGCTTGAAATTAAAAAATTCCAAGACTACGTATTGCCGAACCAAGCGTTAGCGGATAAAAGTATTGAAGCAAACTATTTCCAACACATTCCTTATTTAGAAAAAGAAATGAAGGATAAGGGTTATAACTTTGCGGTAGCTGGTAAAATTCATATTGAGCCAATCGGATTTTACTCTCAAAAATATAAAGATTTAAAAGATCTTCCCAATAATGCAAAAATTATTATGAGTAACTCTGTTACAGATCATGGTCGTGGATTAGCTTTATTACAAAAAGCTGGGTTGATTAAACTAAAAGACGGCGTAGATCCTGTTAAAGCTACTGTAAAAGATATTGCTGAAAATCCTAAGAATATTACATTTAAAACGGATATTGAACCTGGATTATTGCCTCAAATTTATAAAAATAACGAAGGCGATGCAATTATGATTAATTCCAATTATGCACTTGATGCAGGCTTAAACCCTGTCAAAGATGCAATGGCACTTGAAGGACAGGATTCACCTTATGCGAACGTAATTGCAGTTCGAAAAGGTGACGAAAACAAGCCTGAAATTAAAGAATTAGTGAATGTATTGCATTCTAAAGAAATTCAAGACTTTATTAAAACAAAGTATAAAGGTGCAGTTGTTCCTGTTAGCGAATAATTTGTAGGTAGCGAGTACGCAATAGAATATGTCTAATTACGAGGTTGGAACAACGATTACGTTGGTCCGCCTCGTTTTTATATGTAAATTATTCAAATGTAAAGCAAAATAAAAAAGGGAATATGACGTTTTTTCAACATTTTTACCATTTGATAAATCTTTTCAATTGATATAATATTGTATTGAGAATACAATGAGAATTAGAAATGTTTTAAACTAATTATTATTTTAGATAGATATAAATGGAGGTAATATGATGGCTAGTTCTACTTTAACGATTAAAGACTTGCATGTATCCATCGATGGCAAGGAGATTTTAAAAGGAGTTAACTTGGAAATTAAGGGCGGAGAAATCCATGCAATCATGGGTCCGAACGGAACAGGTAAATCTACTTTATCTTCTGCAATTATGGGTCATCCTAAATATGAGGTAACATCAGGAAGCATTACGCTAGATGGTAAAAATGTATTGGAAATGGCAGTAGATGAACGCGCTCGTGCAGGTCTATTTTTAGCAATGCAATATCCAAGTGAAATTAGCGGGGTAACAAATGCTGACTTCTTGCGTTCTGCTGTTAATGCGCGCCGCGAAGAAGGCGATGAAATTTCACTTATGAAATTCATTCGTATGCTAGACAAGAAAATGGATTTTCTTGAAATGGATTCTGCGATGGCACAACGATATTTAAACGAAGGCTTCTCAGGCGGAGAGAAAAAACGTAACGAAATTCTGCAAATGATGATGATCCAACCGAAATTTGCAATCCTTGATGAAATTGACTCCGGTCTTGATATTGATGCACTAAAAGTTGTTTCTAAAGGTGTTAACGAAATGCGCGGAGAAGAATTAGGCTGCTTAATTATTACGCACTATCAACGTTTATTAAACTATATTACACCTGACTTCGTACACATTATGATGAACGGACGTGTCGTGAAATCAGGTGGATCTGAACTTGCTCAGCGTTTGGAAGCAGAAGGGTATGATTGGATTAAACAAGAACTAGGAATTGAAGAAGAAGAAGAGCAACAAGCGTAAGCGAGGAGGATAAACATGACAATCGGCACAACAATCGATCCAGAATATATTCGTCATATGGCAAGCACAGAACCAGCTTGGTTGACAGAATTCCGTTTGCAAGCTCTTGCACAGGCTGAAAACCTGCCAATGCCAAAGCCTGACAAAACAAAAATTGACAAATGGAACTTTGTCAATATGAACAAGATTGCAAAGCAAGAACCAGTAAGTTCACTCGAAGAACTTCCTGAAAACATAAAGAAACTCGTAACAGAAGAAACGAAAAATGTACTTGTACAACGAAGCAATACAAAAGCATATGTTGAACTATCCGATGAAGCGAAGGAAAAGGGCGTCATCTTTACAGATATCCTTACAGCAGCAAGTGAGCATGGGGAACTGTTGCAAAAATATTTGATGAAGGATGCAGTGAAAGTTGATGCAAATCGTCTAACTGCTCTTCATGCAGCACTTATAAACGGGGGAGCATTCATCTACGTTCCGAAAAATGTTGTCCTAGAAACTCCACTACAAGCTATATACTTGATTGATGGAGAAGGAGCAAACGTTTACAACCATGTCCTCGTTGTTGGAGATACGAATAGTTCGTTCACGTATGTAGAAAACTATGTAGCAAATGAAACGGTAGCGGGCGTTGCTAGTATCGTAGCAGAAGTGATTTTAAACGAAGGTGCTCAGGTTAAATTTGGTGCTGTAGATTTGCTTGCAAAGGGAATTACAACTTATGTAAATCGTAGCGGGGTTGCCGGACGTGATGCAAGACTAGAATGGGCGCTTGGCTTAATGAATGATGGCAATACGATTTCTGAAAACGTAACGTCATTACGCGGAGATGGATCGTTTGCTGATTCAAAAATGGTTACAATTGGCCGCGGGGAACAAATTCAAAACTTTACGACGAAGATTGTCCATTACGGTAAGAATTCCGAAGGGTACATCTTAAAGCACGGCGTGCAAAAGGATAGCGCATCTGCTATTTTTAATGGAATTGGGAAAATTGAACACGGTGCATCGAAAGCAAACGCTGAGCAAGCGTCTCGTATTCTTATGTTTGATGAGAAAGCACGCGGCGATGCCAATCCGATGCTTTTAATTGATGAAGATGATGTTATGGCAGGACATGCAGCGTCTGTTGGCCGCGTAGATCCTACTCAATTATACTATCTCATGAGCCGAGGTATTCATAAGAAAGAGGCAGAACGCCTGATTATTCATGGCTTCCTTGCTCCAGTCGTAAATGAATTTCCTATCGAAGGCGTGAAGGAGCAGCTCACTGAGGTTATAGAAGGGAAAGTTCGCTAATGGATGTTCAAGCAATACGTAAGCAGTTTCCGATTTTAGATCAACAAGTGAATGGACACAAGCTTGTTTATTTAGATAATGCAGCAACGTCGCAAAAGCCAATCCAAGTCATTGAAGCACTTAGCACATACTATAAAGAGTACAATTCTAACGTGCACCGCGGCGTCCATACGCTTGGAACAAAAGCCACGGATGCTTACGAAGGAGCGCGTGAGAAGGTTAAAAACTTTATCAATGCTAGCTCTATTGAAGAGGTCGTGTTCACACGCGGAACGACGACTTCCTTGAATATGATCGCAAGTAGCTATGGGATGGATAATGTTGGGGAAGGCGATGAAATCGTCATTTCCTATATGGAGCACCATGCAAATATTATTCCTTGGCAACAAGTAGCGAAGAAAAAAGGCGCTACGTTAAAATATATTCCGCTTCAAGAAGATGGAACAATCTCACTTGAAGATGCAGAAAAAACGATTACACCTAATACGAAAATTGTATCAATTGCGCATGTTTCTAATGTACTTGCTACGATTAACCCGATTAAAGAACTTGCTGCAATCGCTCATAAAAACGGTGCAGTGATGGTTGTTGACGGTGCACAAAGTACGCCGCATATGAAAATAGATGTGCAGGATTTGGATTGCGACTTCTACTCCTTCTCCAGCCATAAAATGTGTGGTCCTACTGGTGTAGGTGTTATGTATGGAAAGAAAGCCATTTTAGAAAATATGGAACCAGCTGAATTTGGCGGTGACATGATTGATTTCGTTGGTTTGTATGAGTCAACGTGGAAAGAGCTTCCTTGGAAGTTCGAAGCAGGTACTCCGATTATTGGCGGGGCAATTGGACTTGGCGCGGCCATCGATTTCTTACAACAAATCGGGATGGATAATATTGAAAAGCATGAGCATGAAATGGCGCAATATGCTTTAAATCGTTTGAAAGAAGTAGATGGACTTACGGTCTATGGACCGACTCATCGTTCTGGTCTCGTTACATTTAATATCGAAGACGTACATCCACACGATGTAGCAACGGTACTTGACATGGAAGGCGTTGCAATTCGTGCCGGTCACCACTGTGCACAGCCGTTAATGAAATGGCTTCATGTTTCAGCAACTGCTCGTGCAAGCTTCTATTTATACAATACGAAGGAAGAGATCGACACATTTGTTGAATCACTAGTTAAAACAAAGGAGTATTTCACAAATGTCTTTTAATAACCTTGACACATTATACCGACAAGTTATCATGGACCATTATAAAAAACCACGCAACCGTGGGGTATTAGAAGATGATGCACTTGTTGTTAATATGAATAATCCGACTTGCGGTGATCGCATTCAGTTGACAATGAAAGTAGAAAATGACGTTATAACGGATGCGAAGTTTGAGGGCGAAGGCTGCTCAATTTCGATGTCATCTGCATCGATGATGACAGAAGCTATTAAAGGTAAGAAAGTAGAAGATGCTTTGCATTTGGCAACCGTATTTTCTGATATGATGTTGGGTAAAGAATATGATGAAAAGATAGATTTAGATGATATTGAAGCGTTGCAAGGTGTTTCGAAATTTCCAGCACGAATTAAGTGTGCAACGCTCGCTTGGAAGGCAATGGAAAAAGGATTGCACGATAAGCATTAAAATTCGTAAGGAGGGATAAGACATGGCTAAACAAATGCCTGATATTGGCGATTATAAATATGGTTTTAGAGATAAGGACGTATCGATTTTCCGTTCTAAACGAGGTCTTACGAAAGAAATCGTAGAGGAAATTTCTCGAATGAAAGAGGAACCTAAGTGGATGTTAGACTTTCGCTTAAAGGCTTTAGATACATTCTATAAGCTTCCCATGCCTCAATGGGGTGGCGATTTATCAGAACTAAATTTTGATGAAATTACGTATTATGTAAAGCCGTCTGAGAAATCCGAAAAGTCTTGGGATGAAGTACCAGATGAAATCAAATCAACTTTTGATAAGCTAGGTATTCCGGAAGCAGAACAAAAATATTTGGCCGGTGTTTCTGCACAGTACGAATCAGAAGTTGTTTATCATAACATGAAAGAAGATTTAGAAGCACTTGGTATCGTATTTAAAGATACAGACAGTGCATTGAAAGAAAATGAAGATATTTTCCGTGAGCATTTTGGAAAAACGATTCCGCCTACTGATAATAAATTTGCTGCTTTAAACTCTGCAGTTTGGTCTGGTGGTTCTTTCATCTACGTTCCAAAGGGAATAAAGGTTGATACACCTCTTCAAGCATACTTCCGTATTAACTCTGAAAATATGGGTCAATTTGAACGCACACTTATTATTGTTGATGAAGGTGCACATGTTCACTATGTAGAAGGTTGTACAGCACCTGTTTACACAACAAATTCTCTACACAGTGCTGTTGTTGAAATTAACATTAAGAAGAATGCATACTGCCGTTATACAACGATTCAAAACTGGGCAAATAACGTATTTAACCTTGTTACAAAGCGTGCAACATGCGATGAAAATGCAACGATGGAATGGATTGACGGAAACATCGGTTCGAAATTAACGATGAAATATCCAGCCGTTATTTTAAAAGGCGAAGGCGCACGTGGTTTAACATTGTCAATTGCGATCGCTGGTAAAGGACAGCACCAAGATGCAGGAGCAAAAATGATTCACCTTGCACCAAACACATCATCTACGATCGTTTCAAAATCAATTTCAAAGCACGGCGGAAAAGTAACATACCGCGGTATTGTTCACTTTGGCCGCAAAGCAACGAATTCTCGTTCAAACGTTGAATGTGATACGTTAATTATGGATAATCAATCTACTTCTGATACTGTGCCATACAACGAAATTTTAAACGACAATATTTCGCTTGAGCATGAAGCAAAAGTGTCGAAAGTATCAGAAGAGCAATTATTCTATTTAATGAGTCGTGGTATTTCTGAACAAGAAGCAACAGAAATGATCGTAATGGGCTTCATCGAACCATTCACACGCGAACTTCCAATGGAATACGCAGTTGAAATGAACCGTCTTATCAAGTTCGAGATGGAAGGTTCTATCGGTTAATGGCCTTACCCATTTCTTGTTGATAGGAAAAGATAAAATAGAAGGGTCTGCTTTTATAAGCAGACCCTTCTTTGTATAATGGTGAAGAAGGACTATTTGCAAGTGTATATAATAATTAGGGATGATTGCTCATAAAGTAATAGAAGCTATTGTAGCGTACAAGCTATATGTTTTGGTAAGAGATAAAGAGGAATAATAAACTCTTGAATGAGGGGAGTGGTTTTTTTGAAACGAGACCAAGAGGTTATGATACATCTGTATCATACGAATGATTTACATAGCCACTTTGAAAATTGGAAACCAATCTCTCAATTTATACGTCAGGAAAAAGAGCGACTTATAAATATGGGGGAAGAAGTGTTTACGCTCGATATAGGGGACCATGTGGATCGCTCTCATGTTATTTCGGAAGCGACTGCAGGGAAAGCAAATGTACAGCTGTTAAATGAAGCAAAATATGATTTTGCTACGATAGGAAATAATGAAGGGATTACACTAAAGAAAGATGATTTGGACCATTTGTATGAGGACGCACATTTTTCAGTACTCGTAGCAAATTTATTTTACATGGATGGCACGCGCCCTAAATGGGCAAAGCCCTATGAATTGCGTACTCTTCAAAATGGAATAACGATAGCATTTGTTGGTGTAACAGTGGCGTATCCCGTTTTTTATTCGCTCTTAGGCTGGAATATAACGGATCCTCATCTTGCATTAGAACAGGCTCTTGCTGAGGTACGAGAGAAGGCAGATATTGTTGTGCTACTTTCTCATTTGGGACGGAATGAAGATGAGTATATCGCAGAGCATTATGACGTGGACATAATTTTAGGAGCCCATACCCATCATTTCTTTGAAAGAGGATTAGAGCTACATGGTACACTACTTTGCTGCGTGGGAAAATGGGGTCAATACGTTGGACATGTGCAAATTGGTATCGATGGCAATACGAAGAAAATTACACGTATGAACGCTCGTACTTTGGCAACCAATCAGCTTCTAGGTTGGAAGGATTACGGAAATTCGCTTGCCCAGCTTCAAACAAAAAGTGAACAAATCATGGATGAACAAGTTGTGGAGTTAAAGGAAGATTTAGCTGTAGATTGGTTTGCAGGTACTCCTTTTTCAAAGCTGCTTGCAGCTTCCTTGAAAGAATGGTGCACAGCGGATATTGGTATGGTCAATGCCGGTATTTTATTAGAATCCCTGCCTAAAGGAATTGTAACTAGGGGAGATATTCACCGCGTTTGTCCGCATCCGATTAATCCATGTAAGCTTGTGGTAAACGGAAAGACATTACGAGAGGTTATCATTAAAGCACGCCGCGAGCAGACGGAGCATTTAGAAGTAAAGGGACTCGGTTTTCGAGGCAAGGTGATGGGAAAAATGATTTATGAAGGTGTCGAAATCATACCCGATACGATCCCTGGTAACAAAATACTGCTACAGGAAGTTCTTATTAACGGAGAACCGCTAGAATCGGATCGTTTTTATAGCATTGGCACAGTTGATATGTTTTCGTTCGGATATTTATTTCCAGAGTTTTTAACGGCAAAAGAAAAGCACTACTATATGCCAGAGTTATTACGTGATGTATTAAAGGAAAAGCTTATTGAAATGAGTCATTCTGTAAAATCGTAACAAACTACTCTTCTACTTCATAAAGATAAAGGGAAATGTTGCTAATTCTTAGGATGAGAAGAGGAGTGTGAGCATGTCATGATGAGTCTAGAGCCAATTTGTATTAACGGACATACTTTTCTTGCAGTTACAGTGAAGTTACCAAAGACAAATCTATTAGCGGTTACGACCGATAAAGGATATATAATGTGTGGTGCTCTTGATGTAGCTTTATTAAATAATAAATTAAAGGATCGTGGAATTCTTGCAGCTAGAGCGGTAGGAGTTCGGACGATTGAGGAGCTGCTAGATGCACCGCTTGAGTCGGTTACCTTTGAGGCAGAAAGCCGTGGCATTTGCACGGGAATGATTGGAAAAGATGCACTTATGAAAATGATTTAGATAATGTCCCCTCTTCTTGCATACATATGAAGTGAGAAGGGGGGATTTTTTTGCGTGTATTTCGTACGTCACGATTTCGGCGAGGGCCGCTCCCGTTTCGATATGTATTACTCATTTCATTTATTATTTTTTTACTTTTAACGCTGCAAGGTCTTTGGATTATTAGTCGAAGTATTACGCCAACACTTATGCTGTACGCTCAGTCGCAGACAAAGCGATTAGCGACAGTTGTTATTACAAAAGCGGTACAGGATAAAGTTCAATCTGGCTTTTCTGTTGATAAGTTAATGACAGTAGAACGTGATAATCAAGGTAGAGTGACAACAATTGATTTTAATCCAGAGATTGTGAACGGAATCTCTTCCTCCACAACGGCATCGATTGAACAATATTTGCGGTTAGCAGAAACAGGAGATATGGAGAAGCTTGGACTGAATGATCAGACCATGCTTACCTTGAAGCAAAAAGAGGGAAATGGAGCAGTATTTGCAATTCCGCTAGGGCAAATTACGAATAATGCATTAATTGGGAATTTAGGACCGAAGATTCCGGTGTCTTTCACAACGATTGGGGATGTACATACGAATATAAAACGGGATGTAAAGCCATATGGAATTAACAATGTCATGGTAGATATTGCTCTAGAAGTGAATGTGACCATGCAAGTAATTATTCCATTTCAATCCAAAGAAACTGTGATTACAACCGATGTACCTATTGCAATGCGTGTGATTCAAGGGGAAGTTCCGTATTATTACAGCGGAAGTAAAGAGGGGGGATCTCCGGCACTGCCAATGCCGAATTCGAAGCAGCCCTAACAAAAAGGCAACGGAATCTCATGTAAAGATTCGGTTGCCTTTGTTTACCCTACAAAATCAAACAGCGTTTCATATAACAGAACAATATTTAATAAGACAATGATGGCAGCACATAGAATTGCAATGTATGTTGTTACTTTTTTGTTTACCAATATCCCCATTAACTCTTTTTGTCTAGCAAAGTAGATGAGTGCGATAATTGGCATCGGCAAGACGATACTTAGAATAACTTGACTTAATACAAGGGTTTTCGTTGCGTCTAATCCTATTGTGACTACGATAAAGGCGGGTAGCATCGTAGCCACACGTCGAATCCATAGAGGAATAGTAAACCCAACAAATCCTTGCATGATGAGCTGACCAGCCATCGTGCCAACTGCTGAACTGGATAAGCCAGATGCTAATAATGAACCTAAAAACACAGCGGCAGACGCAGAACCAAGCAAAGGGGTTAACGTTTGATACGCAGTTTCAATGCTTCCAACAGCTGTATGGCCAGAATTATAAAATACGGCAGCTGACATGGCCATCATGGATATATTTACGAGACCTGCTAATCCCATTGCAATATAGATTTCAATCGTGCTAAATTTTTGGATACGAAGCTTTTGAACGTCTGTTTTCGCAATGACTCGTTTCTGTGTTAATCCCGAATGAAGGTATAAGGCGTGCGGCATAACCGTAGCACCAATTACCCCAACTGCAATCATAATGCTATCTTTGCCACCAATCCAAGGGACGACGCTATGATAGGCTACTTGTGAAACAGATGGATGAGATAGAACAATTTCGGTTAAGTAGCATAAACTAATGGATAGAGCAAAAATGGCAATGATTTTTTCTAATGGGCGAAATCCGAAACGATCTAATGCAACAATCGCGTACGTAATCAATCCTGTTATAATAACAGCTGCTATCATAGGCATATGAAACAATAGGTTTAATGCTAAGGCAGCTCCTAGAAATTCAGCTAAATCTGTTGCCATGGCTGCAAACTCTGAAAAAATCCACATAACATAGGAAAGCCAAGTTGGGAAATACTCTTTACAAAGCTCTGGTAAGCTTCTTCCTGTCGCAATTCCGAGCTTTGCTGACATGTTTTGAAACAGAATTCCCATTAGATTTGCAATGACAATAACCCAAAGTAATTTATATCCAAACTGTGATCCACCTGCTATATTCGTGGCGTAATTTCCTGGATCTATATACGCAATAGCAGCAATGAATGCGGGACCGATGAAAGGAAGAAGGGCAGCGAGACCCTTGCGCTTTCCGGACATGGAATCGTTCGCAGCGGTAACAGCTTTTTGATTATCGCGTGAAAGCTTATTTGCAATTTCACTCACCATACTTCATCTCCTCTTTGCCTGCATGGGACGCATTTTTCTTTATAAGGCGTTTTCTGACTCTCTTTTAATGAACGTATTGCAGTAATGACATAATATATGATTTTTTGCTATCTTTATCATATGCCATACTGCTAACTTCATACAAGTACTTTGTATGTATTTGTGCCAAAAAATTTTATAAGGCTACATTTTTTTCCCTAGTGCAAATTAATCGTATATAAAAAACAGCACATAATTAGTGCTGTCAGTATGATTTGGTTAACGCTTCTTCTTTTGTCTTTCTTGCCGTTCCCAGTTAGATAAATGTGCATAAGGGTCAAATGCCCATTCGGAGATGCCGTTATCTTTATAGAGTCCATAATGGAGATGCGGCGGGAATTTACCTGAAGTACCTGGTGGTCCGTAACCCGTGCTCCCTACATAGCCAATTACTGTTCCAGGCTCGACGATTTGTCCAACACGTAGCTCCTTAGAAAAGCCTCCTAAGTGTGCAAAATAGTGATAATTATTCTGCATATCACGAATGCCAACGCGCCATCCTCCAAGGCGATTCCAACCTTTAAGTTCAATGGTTCCAAAGCATGTGGATCGAACGGGTACACCATAAGGAGCAAAAATATCTGTTCCTTCATGCATGCGGCGTCCACCAAAGCTTCGCTTATCTCCAAAGGTACTACGGTAGCTATGATTGCTACGAATAGGAAGAGGGAATACATTCCCTTCGATGTCTAATCGGTTGTAATGCTTATATATATTTGCATATTGGGTAATCATTTCAACTGTTTTTCCGCGTTTGTAATGTTCCCAAAGCATAATCTTAATGTGATCTCTATCGCTTCCAAAGTGATTCAAAATTGTAGCCATCGTGTACAGCGTATCTTTATCATTCGTTTGATCGGCGTAGCCATCGCCGTCACCATCACGACCCATACCACCAAATAATCCAATCGTAAATGGATTTCGGTCATGCTCATTTGGATTCCCAAGGCCTGACCACATCTCTGGCTTAAAATAAATACTAATGACACCTGTTTCCTTTTTCGGAATATCTTTTCGTACGGCCCTTACATTACGTTCGTATTGATCTACGGCTGCAAAGTATTGCCATGGTACAAGTGATACGGCTTCCATTTCCTTATATAAAGCCATTCTTTCAGTAAAAATAGTCTGTTTATCACTTTCACCTTTTGCTACTTCAAGGGGAACAAGTACATATATACAAATAATAAGAACCAATTTCTTTAGCACATTATCAAGTCCTTTCCGCAGGCGTCTCTACTTATATTGTGGGATATATGCTTGTTTTCATCATAGTAAATAGATGGAAATTATAATGCGCTATCTTCCTTTCTACATAATTAGTATGATATAGTTAGTAACACTTATACGTTTAGAAAGTTTAGGTGATAAAATGACACAGTCAAATGAACATATACGTAAGCCAGAGTGGTTAAAAATTAAGTTAAATACAAATGACAATTATAAAAATTTAAAGCGTATGATGCGCTCGGAACAGTTACATACAGTATGTGAAGAAGCGAAATGTCCTAATATACATGAATGCTGGGCAGTGCGCCGCACAGCTACGTTTATGATACTAGGGGATATCTGTACACGCGCATGTCGTTTTTGTGCAGTGAAAACAGGTTTACCAACTGAACTAGATTTACAAGAGCCAGAGCGTGTTGCTGATTCCGTGCTGCAAATGAATCTAAAGCATGTCGTCATTACAGCTGTAGCACGCGATGATTTAAAGGATGGAGGGGCGCGTATCTTTGCAGAAACGGTCCGGGCTATACGACGTAAAAACCCATTTACTTCCATCGAAGTACTTCCATCTGATATGGGTGGTGTTCGTGAAAACCTACAAATTCTTATGGATGCAAAGCCGGATATTTTAAACCATAATATTGAAACGGTACGCAGGTTATCAGATCAAGTACGTGCACGGGCAAAATATGATCGTTCTCTTGAATTTTTGCGCCGCGCCAAGGAAATGCAGCCGACTATTCCTACTAAATCAAGTATTATGATAGGACTTGGTGAAACAAAGGAAGAAATTTTGGAAGCTATGGACGATTTGCGTGATAATCACGTTGATATCGTGACACTTGGTCAATATTTACAACCAACGAAAAAGCATTTGCTGGTGGAAAAGTATTGGTCACCTGCTGAATTTGCACAGTTAAAGGAAATAGCGCTTAGCAAAGGATTCAGTCATTGTGAGGCAGGTCCACTTGTACGATCCTCCTATCATGCGGATGAACAAGTGGAGGCTGCGCAGGAAAAAAGTCGAGTAGCAAAGTCATGACGAAAACTTGTTAGAAGTAGGATTGGTTATCTCATGCTATTTTAATTTAGAAATTGTTGGTTGCTTCCGTTTATGATAGGATTAGGATAAAGTTGTTTAGAAGGGAATAATGTAAGATGGAAAAGCATGAGGTGAAGAAAAGCACGACTGTTAATAACATACTTTATGAAGTAGTTGAGGAAATGCATGGCGCCTTTAATGAAGAAGCGTTTAAGAACCGTTATGCAGATATTTTAAATAAATATGATTATATCGTAGGAGACTGGGGTTATAACCAGCTTCGTCTTCGTGGATTTTTTGAGGATGGCAATCAGCGCGCAACTTATGATACCCGCATTAGTACATTATCGGAGTATTTATATGAGTACTGTAACTTTGGGTGTTCATACTTTGTTTTGAAGAAAGTAAAGAAATAATAAATAAAGAAGAGACCATTTGGTCTCTTCTTTATTTATTTTATACAACTGCCTCATAAAGGAATTCACGAAGTTCGTTTGCTATTTCTTCATCTACTTTAAAAGCTGCTTCGATATACCCAGGTTCTTCTAGGTCATCAGGTCCAATAATTGCAAAATTATTGCGTTGGGTATCAAGGACAAGTACTTTATTGTAGTAGTGATCTGAGTAGACTAGAGCTAAATCATGTCGTACATTTTCCCCCATAAAACTAACAAAACGTGTTTTTGTTACAACTGTATCATCATACAGAAAAAAATGTTCTCCCATACTCCCTCTCCTTTATATGTTTAGATTTAAATACGGCTTATGATCTAAATGGTGATGGGCACGTATGAATCGTACCGTTCTTGTTTTTGCACGCATTACGATGGAATACGTTTCCGCCAAATCTCCGCCAAGGAACCGAACCCCTTCAAGAAGTTCCCCGTCAGATACTCCAGTTGCTGCAAAAATAGCATCTTCACCAGCCACTAAATCTTCCATTTTTAGCAATTGTCGTGGGTTAGCTAAACCCATTTTTCGGCAGCGAGCATCTTCTTCATCTGACATGGGAACGAGTCGTGCTTGCATTTCTCCACCTAGACATTTCAACGCTGCAGCTGAAATAACCCCTTCAGGAGCGCCGCCGATGCCAACGAATAAATCAATGCCCGTAGAAGGAATAGCGGTAGCAATAGAAGCCCCTACGTCTCCATCGCTAAATAGTTTAACACGAGCGCCCTTATTACGTATACGTTCAATTATTTCGTCATGACGTTCCCGTTCTTGCACGATAACAGTTAAATCACGAATTCGTTTGTTATTTGCCTTAGCAACGGTTTCTATTGTTTTTTCAATTGGATCATCCAAGCTTATTTTTCCAGCTGCATTTGGTCCAACTGCAATTTTTTCCATGTACATATCAGGTGCATGCAATAGGTTTCCCTTATCTGCAATGGCAATAACTGTCATCGCATTTGCACGACCTTTTGCAACAATATTCGTTCCTTCAAGCGGGTCGACTGCAATATCTACATCCGGCCCATTTGTTGTTCCAAGCTTTTCTCCAATATACAACATCGGTGCTTCATCGAGCTCTCCTTCACCGATGACGACTGTTCCGTTCATATTTACAGAATCCAACATAGTGCGCATTGCAGAAGTAGCGGCACCATCTGCCTCCATTTTTTTTCCCCGTCCCATCCACTGGGCGGAAGCTAAAGCAGCAGCTTCTGTTACACGAACAATTTCTAATGCAAGTTCACGATCCAAGGTGACATTCCTCCAATTTCAGAAAAAAATCCAACATTACTACTATAACAGAGATGTTATAAAAGATAAAATTGAAAGAAGTCGATTTTTTTCTGGTAAAGAAGTAGAATAAAGATGAATGGTGTATGAAAAGGCTTTAATTTCCTAGTAAGGAGTGATTTGATGTACTTCGTAGATCGAAAAAGAATTGAGCTCATGCTTCAATGCTTAGAAGAAGTAACCGCTACTTTTACCAATGCTAAGCTATACACAACTCCGATAGAAAAGCTGGCGTTAGAACGCATAGCACTTCTTATGGTAGATTCTATTCTAGATGTTGGAAATAGCATGATTGATGGCTTTATTATGCGAGACCCTGGTAGCTATGATGATATTATTGATATTTTGATGGATGAAAAAGTTGTATTAGATGAGCAAGGCAAACAGTTGAAAAAAGTAATTAAACTTCGGAAAATGCTGATGCAGGAGTATATGAATATAGACCATGATCAAATTGTATCCGTTGTAAATGAAAACCTACAATCTATACAAGCCTATCCTGCTCGTATTCGTACCTACCTAGAGCAAGAACTAGGTCCAGTATCTGCTTTTAGTAATTCATAAGCGGGTATAATGAAAAGGTGACAAAACAAGAACGCTTCAGTCGAAGCGTTTTTTTTCTACCTTCAAATCGATTATCATAGGATAGTAGCCTATTAAAAAAGGAGAACGAGGATGAACACATATAAAGGGTATTTAATCGATTTAGATGGTACGATGTATCGCGGAGAAGAGAAAATTGAAGAAGCCAGTGACTTTATAAAAGCATTAGTGAAGAAGGACATTCCTTATTTATTTGTAACTAATAATTCTTCGCGTAAGCCAGAGCAAGTGGCAAAAAAATTAATGAGTTTAGATATTCCAGCTACACCTAAGCATGTCTTTACTACAAGTATGGCAACTGCAAACTATATGATAGAACGTAAACCGAAGGCTTCTGTATATATGATTGGTGAGGAAGGATTACGAGAGGCTTTAATAGAAAAGGGATTTACGTTTACGGATGAACATCCTGATTATGTGGTAATTGGCATTGACCGTGAGATTACGTATGAAAAACTAACGAAGGCATGTTTAGCTGTACGAAATGGAGCAACATTCCTTTCTACAAACGGAGATATCGCGCTCCCAACCGAGCATGGCATGTTGCCAGGGAACGGAGCGTTAACATCGGTTATCGCCGTTTCCACGCAGGTAAATCCGATATTTATTGGAAAGCCAGAAGCCATTATTATGGACCAAGCATTAAAGGTAATTGGAACGAAGCGTGAGGAGACCGTAATGGTTGGCGATAATTATGACACGGACATTTTAGCAGGAATTCGGGCGGGTATGGACACTCTTCTCGTTCATACGGGCGTAACGACAGTAGAGAAATTAACAAATTATGAAACGCAGCCAACTCATGTTGTGCATTCGTTGACGGATTGGTTAGAGAAACTATGATAAGAATAAGCCTGTTCTATTGAACAGGCTTATTCTTACTGTGATTTTTTGACGAAACGTTTGAAAATTGGAATACGCTGTAGCTGCGCTCCTAGTATGTTTGATGTGACAGTATCGCGTAAGGACAACCACAAGAATAAAATTCCACCTAGACCCCCACAGAATATGACAATAAGTAAGGATTTCATATAGGATTGACCCGGAATAAACGATGTAAGAAGAAGACGGACAATCGTTACGACGGCAGCCATAATCAAAGAATAAAGTAAAATTCGAATAATAACGTTCCGGGTTTTTATATAATCAAAATGAGTATATTTTATAATACAATACACCATAATGACATCCGAAACAGCATAACCAAGGATTGTGCCAATTACTGCACCGTGCCCACCAAATAGATATAAAAGTGGAATATTCGAAAGGAGTTTCACAAGAATTCCAATGGAAAAAGCCATCATTGTTTTCCTTTGATAATCAATTCCTTGTAATATTGCAGCGGCTACCGTAAATATGGCACTAAATACAGCAGACGGTGCATAAGAAAATAGATACGGAGAACCTTCTAATGCTACTTGTGGGTTCACATACACAATGCGAAATGCATCATAGGAAATACAAGCTAATCCAACGGCAGCTGGAATTGTAAATAATAATAGAATTTGAAAAATTTTCGCAATCTGTTGCTTGAGTTCTTCTGTTTCGCCCATCGTATGCGATTGAGTGATAGCTGGTATAACACTTAATGAAAAGCCAGTTGCTAACGAAGCAGGAATCATAATTAATTTTTGCGCATAGTTTGTTACATAAGCAAATACACCATTTGCTTGTTCCTGCGGCATACCCGTAGATTTTAAAGTATCTGCAACGGTGTATTGATCAATTAATGTATAAAGAGGAATGGCGATTCCTACAAATACAATCGGTATTGCGTAACGAAGCAATTCCATATACATATTTGGCAACGGAACATAGGAAGAACGTGTTTTTCTCTCACCCGGTTTTGGCTTTAGTCCATTATATTTTCTCCAGTAGTAGAGTAAAATGGCCACACTAGCAATCGCTCCCACCGTTGCCCCAAAGGTTGCAACAGAAACGGAAGAAGCAATAGAGCCTTTCCATATTTTTGATACGACATAGCTTCCGATTAATATAAATAGAACACGGGCAATTTGTTCGATTACCTGAGATACTGCACTTGGCTTCATATGTTGAAAGCCTTGAAAATATCCGCGTGTAACACTCATGGCAGGGACAATAATAAGTGCGAAGCTAAGCGCGCGCATCGTTAAGGTTACATTTTCCACAAATCCTGGCTCTGGTGTTGTAGAACGAATAATTAACTTTGATACGAAAGGAGCTCCGAAATATAAAATCGCAAAGCCAATAAATCCAAGTAGTAGCATTAATTTTAAACTCGAGCGATAGAGTTTTTTGCTCGTATTGTAATCATGAAGTGCATTGTACCGTGCAACAAATTTCGAAACGGCAATTGGTACACCGGCTGTGGAGAAGCTTAGTAGAATCCCATACCAAGAATAGGCATATGAATATAGCGCGACTCCTTCCTTTCCGACCAATAGTTGAAACGGAAAGAAGTAAATAAACCCTAAAATGCGAGAAATCATCGTTGCTCCGCTAAGAAGCATCGTTCCTTTTAATATTTTTGAATTAGACACCTTTTTCACCCTATTTGCTTCGAATAAGCGTATGTATACGCTCTTTGTGTATAAAAAGAAACAAGTATAAGTATATGTTAAATCCTTTAAGATGTAAAAGTTCAAAATGGTGAACACCACTTATTACTAGTAGTTTTGTAACATAGTGCATTTAAAATGAACGATTTGTCCACTTGAAACGTACTATTGGTAAAGGGACTAAAGGAGGGAATGCAGTGCTTGAAATCAAACATTTATCTAAAGCATATAAAGGCGGTAAGCAGGCGATTCATGATATCCATCTAACGATAGAAGCAGGTGATATTTATGGGTTTATAGGACCAAATGGTGCGGGGAAGACGACAACATTGAAGTGCATCGCAGGGATACTCGAATTTTCGGAAGGAGATATATATATTGATGGTAAATCCGTAAAATCCGACCCAATAGCGTGCAAAAGTGTAACTGCCTATATTCCAGATAATCCGGATTTATACGAGAATATGACGGGTATTCAATATTTAAACTTTATTTCTGATATTTTTAAAATTCCTAAACGCGAACGTGAAAAGCGAATTGAACAATATGCAAATCTATTTGAGATTACGGAACGCTTAGGGGATTTATTGTCCGCATATTCGCATGGAATGAAGCAAAAGTTGGCCATTATTTCAGCTTTGATTCACCAACCTAAATTATTATTACTAGACGAACCGTTTGTAGGATTGGATCCAAAGGCAGCGTTTCAGTTAAAGCAACTCATGAAAGAATACTGTAAAAATGGAACGGCAGTTTTTTTCTCCTCTCATGTGCTTGAGGTAGTGGAAAAACTATGCAATAAAATTGCTATTATTAAAGATGGACAACTTATCGCAAGTGGTGAAACACAACAAGTAAAGGGAAATGGCTCATTAGAAAGTCTATTTTTGGAGTTGACGAATCATGGATGAACTATTGATATTGCTTAAAGCAAACATGCTCCAATCCCTCGGTTTGAATAAACGTTTTAGAAGTAAAGTAAAAAGTGAAAAAGCACGTATTGCACTCTTAACCACTATTTTAATAATGGGGGGGCTATTTGCACTTCTGATAGCCTTTGGCTATATGTATGGCTTTGCACAGCTCCTGCATTCAATTGGTGCGTTCCAGTATTATCTTGCCTTTGCAGTTATTATTTCTTGGATTGTTATATTTTTTTCCTGCTTATATATGATGCCTGGCTATTTGTTAGCTTTTAAAGATTTTAATTTATTACTGGCATTGCCAGTAAAACCAACCGCTATCTTGCTAAGTAAAATGTTGTTTTTGTATTTGATGCATTACATCATGTCGTTACTGATTGCTATTCCAGTTGTTGTAATTGACGGCATAGAAACGAATGCAAACCTATTCTTTTATGTACTTGCGTTCATAATGACATTTTTTATTCCGTTTCTTCCTATGATGATAGGAGCATTCGTATCCTTTCTGTTAGGTAAGATTGCTACTAAATTTCGCTCCTACAATATGGTTTTATTAATTGGGTCTTTTGGCTTATTATTAGCTATTTTTACAAGTTCTTGGTTTATAAATGCAAATTCGGCTACCCAAACAACTTTATTGCCTATTATAGAAAAAACAGTATACATTTTGATTCCATCAGCTCTATTTATGCAAGGATTACAGAATTTACAAGTAGGTGATCTGTTACTATTTGTTGGGATAAACATCGTTCCCTTTGTGCTATTTACTGCCCTATTTTCGAAAGGATTTATGTCCATTAATGCGCAAATGACGGAAACCTATAAAGCAGATACGTATCAAATGACGGCACTAAAAACTAGAGGGGTTTTCCATGCCTTATTCAGAAAAGAACTACGAAGTTACTTTGGTTCTTATATATACGTATTAAACACGTGGTTTGGTATGGTTCTGCTTACCTTTTTCACTATATTGACTCCCATTGTAGGAATAGATCTTTTAAAACAAGTGGTGGGTGTATCATCTGTTGCTAACATGGAGCTTCCTATCCTTATAGCAATCTTTTCACTACCAGTATGTTTAAGTAGTACAACTAATTGTTCCATTTCGATTGAAGGACAGACGTATTGGATTGCAAAATCATTACCAATTGATACGCTCACTATATTTAAAAGTAAAATTGCAGTCAATTTAATTGTGATTATCCCATTGTTACTAATAGATACAGTCATTGTAGGTGTAACCTTTCATTTATCATTTGGCTCTTCCATTCTGCTATTAGTAGTTCCGTCTTTCTATGCACTATTAATCGCAAGTAGTGGACTTTTAATTAATTTGTATAATCCAAAACTTATATGGGATTCCCAGACAGTTGTCGTAAAACAAAGTGCAAGTGTTATGCTCTCACTTCTATTTGGCTTTGGTGTTGCCTTGTTGTCCATTGGCTGTTATATGATTTTTCAACCACAAAATGTTCTTTTCTTTTTTAGTGTTTTGCTCCTCGTTCTAGTGGCAGCCAATGGTATTGTATGGTATATGCTGAAAACAAAAGGAGTTAATCTTTATCGACAATTATAGGAGGGAGCTAATGAACTCGCAATGTCTGAACAGGAGTTAATTGAACGAGCAAAACAGAAAGACAAAGAAGCATTTGCAGAGCTTTTTCAGATGCACTACTTGTTTTTGTATCGGTATGTATTGAAATTGACGTTACATCATGAAACAACGGAGGATATTATTCAGGAATCGATGATGAAAGGGTTCTTCCATATTACCAAGTATGATGCATCTTCTTCCTTTTCTTCCTGGCTAATTACGATTGCAACCCGCACATATTTTGACCTATTGCGTAAAAAGAAACGCGAAAGGGAATGGATAAATCAGCAACAACAAGCTGGGAAACATCAGCTTACTTGGCAGCTTCAATCTATCAATGAGCGTTGGTCGGATACGATGGAAAGCTTTAGTAAGCTGAAACCAGACGTGCGATGTGCTTTACTATTAAAGCATTACTATGGGTATTCGTACGATGAAATTGCACAAATGATGATGGAGAAAAGTGGGACAATCAAGTCGCGCGTACACTATGGCATCGCATATGTAAGAAAGGAGCTAACACTTGATGAATGAACGAACTTCTTTTCAAATAGAAATGGAAAAACTTGACCGTATACCAATACAGAGTGTAACGATTGAAGACATATTGATAAAAATAAGCGAGCAAGAACATCTGCAAAATGTCAAAATGAAACATGATATATCCATATTCATAGTAGCAGCTATAATGTTGCTCACAGGATTTATCTTTGCGTTATTAAAAATAGTTGTGCTTGTTATAGTCTTGCAAGTAGTTGTGGTTGTTTTCCTTCCCATCTTAGCATATTTTGACAAGAAAAATAGCAAACAGATGAATGGGTGGGATGGAAGATGAGCGAATTACAAATTGTTTTATTAGCCATTATATTACTTTCGCAAGGAATCTTTTTGTTCGTAGATGCAAGAAAGAGAGGATTGCATGCATGGTTTTGGGGGATTGTTGGTTTAGTACAATTTCCGTTTCCCATTCTTATATATTATATTCTTATTATGAGAAAAAATAAGAAGAAATGAAGGTAGAGGAAAATGACGCAAGAAGGAAAGAATGTATCCCTTTTGCGCCATTGTTGTATTTATCCCGCTATTTGTGGGCAGTAAGACCCCCACTTCAAGGCTGTAGAAAATCAAAAAAGACTAAGTGGGGGTCAAACTGCCCGTAAAAGCCCGATTGGTCGGGCTAACCATCAGTGGGGGATGAAGAAAACCCCCACTGATGGAAGTTTCACTTTATCCTTCTTCATTTTCCGCGTGATGTGCTAATCGGCTAGATGCAGCAGCTGCAATGGCGCCAACGATGTCGTCTAAGAATGTATGGATATAACCGGTCGTTTTGTCATTTAAATATTTTAAGATTCCTGGTTTTACTTTATCCACGTAGCCAAAGTTCGTAAAGCCAATTGATCCATATACATTTACGATGGAAAGTGCAATGACTTCATCAATGCCGTACAATCCTTCATCACGTGCTACGATGCTTTGCAATGGTTCATCTAACATCTGCTTTTCAGCTAGCATATCGAGTTGAATACCGGTTACAATTGCATTTTGTACTTCACGCTTTGCTAATACACGGCTTACATTGAATCGACACTCTTCCATTGATAAATTCTCATGATATTTTTCCTGTAAAAAATATACGAGCTCTGCAATATCCTCTGTTTTTACCCCGCGTTGTTGCAGTAATTCCAATGCTTTTTTTTCAATTTCATTACCTGTTGTCATTCTATCACCTTTTCTTCTTATTATTAATTTATAGAGATATTGCCACTTGGTAAAGCTAGTTGCATTTTTACGATCAATTTGAATAAGAAAATGGCTAATGAAGCAAAAATGTAGCTCATATACATAATAGCAGGGTGGTGAAAATATGATACAAGAGTTATTTGACTACTATCAGTTGCAAGTAAATGAACTTGTTACATTAGGAAATTATAAAAGTTTTTGGATACGAAATAAAGTATACGTTCTCGTTCCAATCGGGACTTTTCAAGAAGAAGACCTGTTAGAGATGAAAAGACTAAGTGATTTCATTTCTGAACAGGGGGATCTCTCTGTTGTAACATTTATACCCAATATGCAAGGTTATTATGTGAGCGACATACAAAAGGAATCCTATTGCTTGCTAAGAGGGACAAGATTGTCCGAGCGGCAGCAAGCCGTGGAGGCCAAGGAATTAGCTATTCTTCATCAAAGAGGAAGGTTATACCCTGGTGAGGTAGAGCATTTGAGCCGAATCGGACAATGGAAATCCCTCTGGGAAAAAAGGTTAGATCAGCTTGAAAAATTTTGGCAAGGTAGGCTCTCTAATCATCCTGAAGCAGCGTTTGAAACATTGTTTATTGATTCATTTCCTTATTATTTGGGCTTAGCAGAAAATGCAATTCAATATGTTGTTGATACGGAACTTGACGACGAGCCTCAGCACTCTGATGCGGCTACGATTTGCCAAGAACGTTTCACTTCAGAAACATGGTCTGCCACGAAACGATTGAAGATTCCTACTGAATGGGTGTACGATCATGGAACTAGAGATATAGCAGAGTGGATTCGTCACACTTTTTTACAGGGCACAGAAACGTTTCCAGATACCATTCTTCAATTTATATATGATTATGAGACTGTGCAACCACTCTCATCGTTTGGCTGGAGACTACTGTACGCAAGGCTGTTATTCCCCCTTCCTTATTTTGAAGCAGTGGAAGGATACTATTTAGCACGTACCGAAGAAAAAAGAAGTTATTATGCGGATCAATTGGAGACAATTGTGGAGGATACAAAAAGAATGGAAGAATTTTTGAGTACGTTTTATAGTCACGTTCGTCTGCCTACTGAAAAACTAGGCATTCGCGAAATTGATTGGTTTCGTAAATAAATGAATGAAACCGGCTAGCTCCTCTGGTCAGAAAACCTCCGCCCATAAAGGCAAAAAGCGCCTTTTTGTGCGGAGAACTTCTGCCCTATGGAGCTGGACAAGTCGGTTCCGCTTTTCTTGGTGTCTAGCTACACCGGCTAGCTCCTTCCGGCCGGAGAACCTTCACCTATAAAGGCAAAAAGCACCTTTTTAGGTGAAGAACCACCGACCTCCGGAGCTGAACAAGCCGGTTCCGCTTTTCTTGGTGTCTAGCTGCACCGGCTAGCTCCTCCGGTCAGAAAACCTCCGCCCATAAAGGCAAAAAGCGCCTTTTTGTGCGGAGAACTTCTGCCCTCCGGAGCTGAACAAGCCGGTTCCGCTTTTCTTTAGAATACTTGTTCTACTTCTACGATTCCTGGTATTTCTTCTAATAGTGCACGTTCAATACCTGCTTTTAGGGTAATGGTAGAGCTTGGGCAGCTGCCGCATGCTCCCATAAGACGTAATTTCACGATGCCGTCTTCTACGTCGACTAATTCTACGTCCCCGCCATCTCTAAGCAAGTATGGGCGTAATTTATCTAGTACTTCTTGAACTTCATTTAAAATTGATTCGTTATCCATTTATATCGACTCCTTTCTGTAGTTTTATTATAATCAGGATATGGAGAAAAAGCGAACGAATGCATTTATGTTTTTAATTATTTGTAATATGAAAACATTGGATACTATATGAGGGGAATTGATGTAATGAAAATTAGTGTGTACGGAGCGGAAGTAACATGTGCAAGCTGTGTAGGAATGCCATCCTCAATTGAAACATTTGAATGGCTACAGGCAGCCATTGGTCGTAAATATCCGAATAACTCATTTCAATTTGAATATGTTGATATTTTCAATCCACAGAAGGATGAAGAAAAACGCACCTTTTCACAGCGAGTGATCGACGAAGACTTATTTTATCCTGTTGTATTGGTGAATGAAACGATCGTTGGAGAAGGAAATCCAAGATTAAAGGACGTATATGCAGAGATTGAGAAGTGCTTGTAGAGCCAAGAATAATATATAGAATAAGAAGCTTGCGTATACAAGCTTCTTATTTTAATTGCGCCCGTTTTGTAAAAAAAGTTTGATAGCCAAGCTGGACCAATGCAATGACTGTGAAAGATACACTGCCTGTAATACCAAGCATAATGGCAATTTGGTATTGTATGGCGATAAGCGGTGAAACGCCTGATAAAATTTGTCCAGTCATCATCCCAGGGAGCGTTACGATACCCATCCCAACCATGCTATTTATCGTTGGTAGAATAGCTGTATCAAAGGCTTGCTTTACGACTTGTCTAGCTGCTTGTTTTGGAGTCGCGCCGAGCATAAGCGCACCCTCGATGTTACTGCGATTATCTCGCATTCCGCTTACAAGAGCAGTAGCACCAAGTGAAACACCAGTCATAGCATTTCCGATAATCATGCCCGCTATTGGTACAACGTATTGTGGTTCATACCAAGGGGAATGTCCAATAACAACGAAAATGAAAAATAAGAGTGGTACAAGCGTCCCGCCAATCATAGAAAGGGCAATAATTTGCTTTAAAGACTTAGAAAGCGGCACTTTTACCCGTTTGCAAGCATTAATAATCGCAAATGTCAGCATGATTGAAATAATAAGTACGGTATAGAATGGATTGCTGTTATCAAATACATATGTCAAGATGTAAGCGACGAGAACAAGCTGGATTGTCATACGAAAGGTTGCAATCGTTATTTCTTTTTCTCTTGCAATCCCCATCCACCGAACGAGACCAAGCAAAATCAAAATAAAGATGTATGCAGCTGATAGCTGCCAAATTTGAAGCGTAATAATACCTTTCATCTTACAACTTCCTTTCGCGCAATTCGGTGCTCTTTGTCAATTTCAATTATGTCATTGGCTTCTTCTTGCATAAGCGTACGCGAATGCGTAATCATAATGACTGTTTTTTGAAGTAGTTTCGCATCTTCTATAAATTGATGCATAACTGAGCGCGCTGTTTGTTCATCGAGAGCGGAAGTAGGCTCATCTAGTAAATAGACATTTGGATTCATCAAGGAAAGTCTGGCTAACGCTAATCGTTGCTTTTCCCCACCTGATAATGCACCGGCCTCCTCGTCTAGTTTTTTATCTAATTGTACATGGGAAAGGGCAAGGCGAAGCGCTTCATCGTCTTTTTCCTCTTGTTCACAAAAACGGAGTCCGATGAGTAGATTGTCCCTTACGCTTCCTTCGAATATAGGCGGTGTTTGACCAAGCATGATGATTTCTCTACGAAGCAAAATAGGATCATAGGAGGAGAGGGGCTTGCCTTGATACAAAATGCTCCCGCTATCAGGGGAATGTATATCATTAAGTAGCTTAAGTAAAGTCGTTTTTCCACTCCCGCTTTCACCTATAATACAAGTTACTTTTTTTTCGCGAATTGATAAAGCTGGAATATGTAAAATATGCTTGTACTTCACGTTTTGTAGTTGAAACATAAAAAATGCCTCCTTCGTCATGTCTATTATGAAGGAGACTCGCTATTGATACAATATATTCTGTTAGACAACAAAAAACCCCGCATTAAATGCGAGGTAATGTATTATCCGTTATGGTATTTATAACGGATAATACGAAAAATTTGATTTCAGTTGTTCCTCTTGAACAAATAAAAGTGCATGAGCATCATACCGATATCAGCACAAACGAATCTTATGTAGCTGAGCATAATGAAGAAACAAGTGCTACCATTTCCACATGGATTCGAAGTGTTTTACCGCATTAAAAAAGTTCTGCAACTATAGAGTTTTTTTAAAAAATTTATACTAATATTTAATATCGAATGTAAAAGGTTGAAGTCTATTTGAGTAATCATCTGATGAAGCCTCTACATATAATTGTACTTGTCCACTATCCGCAGAGAGTTTTGGAAAAACTATTACTCCATCTGATGAAAGACTTGGTAAAATGTCTGCTTGTACTTCTTGATACTTGGCATCATAATTTTTAGTTTCTTCGTTTTGTTTTCCGTTATCTATTAGCTTTGTATTAAAGCTATAGAAATGAACTTTTACTTTGGATTCATTCTTCACTGATACGTAGACGCGTGTTTCATTATCTGCTACCTCTATTTTTTTAACAGCAAGCTTATACCCATTCTGATTTTGTTCCTGGTTCACATCAATTGTTTTCTTTGCAGGTGCAAAAGCTGTTGCGTAATCTGATTTTTCAACGCTTTTTGCTAATACAACTGGGGCCTTTACTGTAGCGCCAAAGGCGTTTTGACCAGATGTTTCGTCAGTAACAGACCCTTTTATATGTACAATATCCCCTTGTTTAAAATCGGTGTTCGTATCTTTAATGGCCACAATCGTATTTAATGAGTTATTCGCATCCGCCCAAACCTGTAGCATAGTGCCTTCTTTATCCTTTTCGGGTTGTACAAAAACCTTTCCATAAAAATCTACGCTGTATCCTTTATAGCTTTTAGGATCAGAGTGCATTTTGGCAAAATCTTCTTTAGCTAAAACCTTGCTATCATTATTGTTTTGAGATGTAGTTGAAGCGCTCTTCGAACATGCAGCTGATAATGCGATACAGATTGATACAATAATTAGTAGTAACTTTTTCACAAAATATCCCCCTAATTCATAATAATTACAATGATAATTATAACAGCATAAATCTTACATTTTCGTTAAAAAAGTGAGGGTTTTATTAAGAAAATTATATAAGATTTAAAATTTACTTTAAGATTGTGCGGACCGAATGAATAGGCTTACCTTATGGGAGAGTAAATGGTAGAAGATTGAAGAGATTGTTTGGAAGGATTGTAAAAAAACGCCTAAAATCTGTCCAATTTTTAATTTTCAGTAACTATATTTTGAACCGTAAAATTAAAAACCCTTGATTTATCAAGGGTTTTGATGGTTTTTGATTCAAGAAAATGTATTATCCGTTATGGTATTTATACATCCATAATATTCCGGATTTCAACAAACGTGGTACACGACCCATAAGAGGTTGATTTGCTAATAGTCCAAAGCCATGTTTCTTACCAAGTGCACCGAGTATTCCTTTTAGCTTAATAACAGGTAATTCTTCTGGAAGTGCTTCCCCGTTCCAGCGTTTTAATAATACGGATACAATTTGTTCAGCTTGTCCTTCCGCTAATTGTGCAGATGGTGCATGAGGAAGGCTAGCGCAGTCGCCAAGGGCGTATACGTTCTCATTGTCAGGAATATTGTGATATTTTGTTATAACTAAACGTCCACTATTATCTTTTTCAACTGGAAGCTGTTGTACAACTTCATTTGCCTGAATACCAGCTGTCCATACTATTGCATCACAAGAAAGAGGCTCATCATGATTGTATATGGTGTTAGGTTCTACTTTCGTAATATTAGAGTTGCGAACTATCTCCACATTATTCGAAATAAACCAATCTTCCACATAATGACTGAGCTTTTCTGGGAACGCAGGTAAAATGCGATCTCCTCTGTCAAATAAAATGATTCGTAAATCTGATCTGCTTTCGCGTAGCTCACTTGCTACTTCAACGCCGCTTAGTCCAGCTCCTACAATGGTAACAGTTGCACTCGCAGGAAGACTATTTAACAATTGGTACGTATGTCTTGCCTTTTCCATGGATTGAATGCTGCAAGTGTATTCTTTTGCTCCTGGAACGTTATGGTACTTATCTATGCAGCCGAGGCCGATAATTAAATCATCGTAACGTATTGTTTCATCATCTTTTAATTCTACTTCTTTACGATCAAGATTAACATTTACGACTGTACCGTATTTTACGGTAAGACGCGGATGCTCTGGAAATGGAATGCGAATATTCGTCTCACAAATTGTTCCTGCAACTAATGCGTAGAATTCTGTTTTAAAACTGTGATATGGCACTTTGTCTACAAGAGTAATTTGGACATCGCCTGGAAGATTATTTGGAAGAAGACGTTGTAAGATTCTCATTCCACCGTATCCGCCACCGAGAATAACGAGGTGCTTCATGATGGATTTCCCCTTTGCAATTTAGAATGATCCCTTAAACCGAAAATCTAGTCTTAGATTAATAGGTAGTGAGCCTCATTTAAGAAAGGTTCACTTTATATTGTTAATTTTTTTTGAACATTACTTATCAAAATTATAACGAATACTTGCGTAAATAACAATTAGTATCTAATCCTTTTTATAAGTTATAAATAGTAGTAATTGCTTGACGTGTTTTTTAAAAACCTTTACATTAGCAATAATAGTGAGGTGAAATAGCGGTGATTAAGCCCTTAATTGAATTTTGTGTGAGCAATTTAGCAAATGGTTCCCAAAAAGCCCGTGCTGTTTTGGAAAAGGATTCGAATTTAGACATTATTGAATATGGCTGTTTAGGTCATTGTGGAAATTGCTATGAAGGACCATACGCACTTGTAAATGGTGAGGTGGTAGTAGGAACAACTAATGATGATCTCATAAAAAATATATACGATTATTTAGAACAAAATGAGATATTCTAAATATGAAATAAGACCGTTATACAAAACTCTGTATCCTATGAGTTTTACATAACGGTCTTATTTGCTAGGTGAGTTAATCTTCGATAATATGAAAATTAGGGGATGTTCTTATTGTGTTCAACATCTTCACAATTTATACTTAGGGCAATCTAATTTTGTTTGGAGTGGAGAATAATGAAGCAATTTGCATTTACAAAAATGCATGGTCTTGGTAACAATTATATTTATGTAAATATGTTTGAAGAAAATCTCGATGAAACGCATTTCCCAGATATTGCTCGTAATGTATCCAATATTTACACAGGAATCGGGTCCGACGGGATGATTCTTGTCTGTCCATCTGATAAGGCACCTGTGAAGATGAGAATTTTTAATAAAGACGGCTCAGAAGCAAAAAGTTGTGGGAATGGTCTTCGCTGCGTTGCAAAGTATGCATATGAACATAAGCTAGTAGATGATCCAATATTTCTTATTGATACAGTATCTGGACCGGTACAAGCACATGTATATGTAGAGAATGGGAAGGTCACAAGCGTAACAGTGGATATGGGAAAGCCTCGTCTCAAACGCAAGGAATTGCCGATGTTAGGGGAAGAAGAAAATCCATTTATTACAGAGCCTTATGTATTTGAAGGAAAACAATATGATATTACAGGTGTTTCTATGGGGAATCCCCATGCAGTTATTATGGTAGATGAAATGAAGCAAGCGCCTCTTACTACATTAGGTCCTGTATTAGAAAAACATTCGATGTTTCCGGAAGGAGTAAACGTAGAGTTTATAGAACTCCTCAATAAATCAGAAATGAATTTTCAAGTATGGGAAAGAGGTTCAGGTGTTACACAAGCATGTGGAACAGGGGCTTGTGCCGCAGTAGTAGCAGCTATTTTACATGAGGAAATGGAAAGAAATACTGAAATTACGGTTCATCTAGCAGGCGGGGATCTACAAATTACCTGGACTGAAACGGGCAATGTACTCATGAAAGGCCCTGCTGTTACCATTTGTGAAGGCGTATATTATTACTAGGCTTTGGATTTGTGAACAAATGCCGATCGCGAGTATAATGAAATGGAAAGGAAGGTGTTACGTATGATTATAGTTACGGAACAAGCAGCATTTCATATACAAGATATGATTAAACAAAGCGGAGAGGATAATCAATATGTTCGTCTCGCTGTTCAGGGCGGGGGATGTAGTGGTCTTTCTTATGGACTTGGTTTTGATAATGAGATTAAAGAAACTGATCAGCAGTTCGAATTTTTCGGCGTGAAATTTATCATTGATAAAAAGGATATGCCGATTTTAAAGGGAGTATCGATTGATTATAAGGAATCGATGCTAGGCGGCGGATTTACGATTGATAATCCAAATGCGATTGCCACATGTGGATGTGGGTCATCCTTCCGAACTGCAGCAAACGCTGGTACTCCAGAGCAGTGCTAGGTAAAAAGAAAAGTACGTTATCGTTATAATAGATGAAGCCTAAGCTTATAGCCTAGGCTTTCTTTTTGTTTTATAAATGATCCTTGGACTGGTGAAAATAATGCTTTCCTGGAGTATGAGTAATTTTTATAGCAATTGGTCAGCACAGGGATACGCATGCTATTTCCTACTAAAAGAACCGTTTTGACTTTTAGTAAAGAAAGCTTGGTTCCTATGAAAAGTTGTACTTTTGAGATAAAATGGAACGATTTTTACTTGTATTCAATTAAAATACATATATGTTGCAGATGAGGAAGAAAAAAAGGATAAATGAAATAGGATTCTCTTCTCATTTCCTCTTGAAATTGGGTTAAAATAGAAGAGCAACTCATGTTACAGTTTTTCTTTGAATGTACAATAATATGGGTGGCATCAAACTTGCACTACTATAACATTATAAAACATTAGATTGGAATATGTTTGCAGTTAGGATAGGTTTTGAAAAAAATGGAATGACAATTTAAACAGCACTACGATTATACGATTGGAGTTAAATAGCATGAAAAAAATGAGTTATTTCCTATTAATGCTAGCAATCATGCTAGTAACGACTGGTTGTGGCCAAGATAAGTTGAGTAACGGCAAAACACCGCTAGTACAAATGAATGAGTCGAAGCAATTGAAGATTGGAATTAATCCCACGGTTCCCCTGTATGCTTCCCTCGATAAGAATGGAAACTTATCTGGTTTCGATATTGATGTTATAGAAGAGGTGGCAAAACGCCTAGGTGTGAAAACGAAGTATTATTTTTCAAATGGGGATTCTTTATTTGCAGGGTTAAGCTCTAAGCGCTATGATGTAGCGACCAGTCACATGGAAATCGTAAAAGAGCGACAAAAAATGTATGATTTCTCTAAGCCCTATCAGGAAACAAATACGGTGATTGTTGAAAAAAGTGAACAAAAAAAACCACTTAATTTAAATAATCTTAAGGGAGCAAGCATTACATTACCTATCACCTCGTATTATGCTTCTCTTGCACGTAACTATAAAATGTATGTTATGCAGGGAGAAACATTTGAAAGCGGAATGATTGATCTGGAAAATGGAAAATCAAAATATATGATCTTTGACAAGGATGTCGTGCAACGGTACATAGCGGATAAACAAATTAACGATTTGAAAATATCATATACATTTCCAGAAAAACAGCAAATTGGTATGATGTTTCGAAAAGGGAATACTGACCTTGTTACTAAGGTAAATGAGAAATTAAATGAGATGGAGAACGATGGTACAATAAAAAGGCTTACGGATAAGTGGTTTACTGGGCAAGTGAGCGTTAATTAAAACGGAATACATGATGAAAAAGGAGTTACGCTAAATGAAGCTCAATATAAAGAGTTTTTGGTTATGGAATATCGCAATACTTTTTGTTTTTTTCATTCTATCAATTTTTAGTAATAGTCTGCTGTTCGATCGGGGGATTCCTGTTGGAGCTGACCAAGGATTTCATATGCTACGAATTCAAGGCCTAACAGATAGCATAAAGAGCGGTAATTGGTACCCCTATATAAATATGCGGTATTTAGATGGATTTGGCTATGCTGTTGATACCTTTTATTCGAATACGTTCTTATATATTGCTTCCTTCTATCAAATATTTGTAAAGGATAATGCTGTGCAGGCTTATAAATTCCTGCTGCTTGTGATTACATTCTTGACCTTTGTTTTTGCCTATCTTTCTGCAAAAGGTATTACACAATCACGTATGATTAGCTTATTTGCTAGCATTCTGTATACGCTGTCGTCCTATCACTTTATTGATACCTTTAACAGAGCTGCTTTAGGAGAAACAATTGCGTTCGCATTTGTGCCGGTTGTTCTTTCCTCTTTTTATATGATGGTATATCGACAGAAGAATGTTTGGTATTGGTTAGTAGTTGGAATGTGTGCCCTTGTTCTTTCTCATATTGTTTCTACTTTAATGGCCAGTACGGTTTTGTTCGTTTTATTTATTGTAAGTTTTCATTCGTGGAAGAAAAATCCAATCATCGTGGTTTGGATTGGGATTGCTGCTATTTTCGTAGTAGGTCTTACCATATTCATGACATTACCGTTATACGAACAAATGCAGGCACAGCCGTTAATCTCACAATGGGCTCCTGTGTTTAATGTGCCGGATACTGGGGTGAATTTGGGAGATACGATCATTCATTCCATTAATAATGAAGATGCTCGTAGTGGGGTTATGAATATAGGTATTCTTGTGTTACTTGCCCCAATTATACGTCTTCTTATTTTTGAAAAGAAAATTGTTCCAGGTGATTATTTCACCATTAGCGGGTTTCTGACGTTGATTGTTTGTACTAAATTGTTTCCTTGGATGTTATTTAGAAATACTCCTCTTAATGCAGTACAATTTCCGTGGAGATATATGGTATTTGTTACATTCCTCCTTGCCGTCGGTTCCGCATTTTATCTTGGTGAAATGTTGAAGCGATATGATAAGAAGTGGCTCGTGTTTGTTGTATTCTTTGGCTCTGTTATTATTACTAATGTAAGCTTACTCTATCAAACAAGTTTTGAAGTTCGGGAACCGAGCGCAGAGACTATTTTAGAAAATACAGCCAATATCGGAATAGGGAAGGAATATTTACCAACAGGGGTAAGACTAAGTGATATCACTCCGGATAGTGGACCGCTGTATGTAAATGAAAATGTTCATTATAGTAACTTTAAGAAAAATGGAAGTCATATTAGCTTTGATTATAATAATACAAATGAAGGCGAAATTGCGATGCCAATCATTTATTACAAAGGATACCAAGCACAAATTAAGGAAAATGGAACATCTATGAATACTCCCGTATATGCAGGGGTTACCAATTTAGCTACATTGGAATTACCGAAGGGGACAGGTACGGTAAATTTCTATTATGCAGGTACGACTATACAAAAGTTAAGTAAAATTCTGTCTGGTGTCTTTTTCCTTGCATTTGGTATCGTCCTAGTATATGAGGCAATTGTAAGAAGAAAGAAAGTACGTACTGAAAAATCACCAAATGAATAACCTTTTGAAAGGAGACAGCCTTTGTAAGTTTATCTCATTACCTTTGCGTATATTTCTAAGTGATTTAATAGAAGTCCATCATAAAATATGGATAAAACCAGGATCTAGATTCTGGTTTTTTTGTACGACAATTTTGTATAGAATACACTTTGTTTCCAAAAAACATCTATTCTTTTTGTATAATGGAAAAGAACGTTGTAATTACAAGGAGTGAAGGCTTAAATGATAAGAGAAAAAGCGAGGAATCGTTTCACTCGCAATGGTCAATCATTGCTAGTACCGTTCCTCTTTCATTATTTAGTTTTATTACTTGGAACAATCATACCCTATTATAAGGATACCTCCCATGTAGGTATGGCTTTTAATGAGAGTGCACACAGCTGGATTCAATGGGATAGCTTGTGGTATATACATATTGCTAGCTTCGGGTACGAGAATACGATTGCCGCAGCTTATTTTCCATTTGTCCCATTTCTATTTCAGCTTGTACATAATGAGGCTGTTATGTTTGGGATTACTGCAGTTGGTTTTGCGGCTAGCTTGTATTTATTACAGGAGTTTTTCAAACGTATGAAAATGAATGATTGGCAAATTACGATGGGGCTGTTGCTATACGCACTTAATCCAGCATCTATTTATTTTGCGACAATCTATACGGAAGTATGGACGGTTCTCTTTTCGCTAGCATCTCTGCATATGGCAACAAAGAATAAATGGGGTTATGCAGGATTATTTGCAGCGATGGTCACAACAACTCGAGGGACTGCATTGCTCTTTGGCATATTTCCATTTGTGCTCTTTGTCTATTCAGCAGTAAAAAGGCAGTGGAACGGGGTAAAGCAAGCGCTGTTTTGGGGATTAAGTTGTTTCGTTGGTATAGGAGCATACATGGTCTTGCTTTATTTTATATTTGGTGATCCTTTTATGTTTTCCTCTACACAAAAGGAGAACTGGCATCATTATTGGACATTGCCATGGACACAGTTTATAGATGCCTTTCATCGGAATCTTTGGACGGATTTTAGGGAGTCGAGACAGGCATTATGGATTGTCACCTTCCTTTTCTCGTATTGGGGACTAGTGAGCGTGTGGAAACAAAGGGCAACCATTGAGTGGGAGCGCATAGCGGTTATTGTCTTTACCGTGGGAAATGTTTTAATGACGCTTTGCTTTGGAACGGAGGATGCTCCTCTTTTTAGTACAATGCGCTATTTAAGTGTGATTTTTCCTATATATGGCATAATGGCAACGTCCTTATCAAAGCCATTTCAATGGCTTATCTTGTTTATTTTCGCTGCACTTTCGTTTATGGGAGCATGGACGTTTACGCATCATGCATGGTTTTTATAGGAAAAAAATCCTTAAATAATGGTCTAATGGAAAGGGGTCTGTGGATTTTTTCCAATAAAGTGGGCATAAAAACTTGAGACAATTTTTCTTTACCAAACACCGTACTTTGTTTGCTACATGATTTAAAATGATCAATCCAAAACCGGATTGATCATTTTAAATCTCAAACAAGTCATTTATGAAATTGTTTGGAGTGGAAATCGGGTAAGCAAATTTAACAGAGCCTTGTTTTAATCAAATTTTCGTACAGTTGGTACACGTAATGCTACGAAAATGATAAATAAAATAACAAAAAGTGCTCCGCCTTTCATAATGGTCGCAATGGAAAGATGCGTTGTAATTAGAAGGGAGGTAATCGTATAAGAGACAGGAATAAGTCCCATGGAAGAGAGCATCATGAGGCTCATGACTCGCCCCATCATTTCTTCTTGTACACTCGATTGTATGACAGCCATAAGTGGAATTGCCCCCATCGCAAGCGTAGCACCAAATATACTGCCCGCAAGCAGAGCATGCCATACAGTAGTGCTTTCCGTTAATACTAAGAACGAAATACCTGAGATGAAGATCATACTAATACAAAACCAGCCGCGGTGACGTTTTATATTAAGGATGGCAATAACAATCGCTCCCAGTGCCATACCTCCGCCTACCGAACCTTCTAAATAGCTATAGAGGAGAGAGTCCCCTTGCAACACATTTTTGACAAAAATCGGAAAACCAATTTGCATCGGGCCGATTAGAAAGAAGTTTAAAAAGGCGCTACAAATCAATAGCGTTGATAGAAAAGCAGACTTCTTAACGTAGAAAATTCCTTCCTTTATGGAGGTCAGCATATTGTCAGCGGGTTTATCATTCACATTCACTACTGGCATCTGAATTTTACGAACGAGTATTCCAGCAAATAGTAGCATACAAATTGTAATCGTAAATACGGTCGTATAGCTACTCACCTTAATTAAAAATCCTGCTAGCATTGGTCCAAGGATGAGTGAGGATTGATTTGTCATCTGTGTAATCGAATTTGCCTGTGTTAGTCTGAATTTCGCCACGATTTCCGGTAAGATGGAGCCATCAGCGGACCAAAAGAAGGCATCAGCTAAGCCAAAGAATAAGGCAAATAAAGCAAAAGTATATAAAGTAACTCCATCCAATGCAAGCCATAAAAGAAGTCCTGCTACTAGGCAGGCACGTATAACATTGGAATAGAACATGATGTTCTTTTTGGGAAATTTATCTGCAGTCGCTCCTCCAATAATCATGAACACGAGACGAGGAACACTGGAAGCAACGAGCACGAGACCAAGTGAAGCTTCTAAGTCAAGCTTTTTCACAATATACCAAGTTTGTGAGAAGGTAAAAAACGCAAGCGCAAAGCTTGAGAATAAAGTGGCTGCCCATAAATATAGGAAATTCGTATTTCGAAACAGCGATGCGTTCAGTTTTGAAACAGATAAGGGATTATTACGTTCCAATTCTTCCATATCGTTTCCTTTCCTATAAGATATTTATACAACGCGAAATCCATATCAATACTTATTGTAGACAAAAATTAGGTAATTGTACATTGTTTTTCATTGTATGAGAAAAGAGCCAGCATATGCTGCCTCTTTTCTATCTTCTCATTATTGCTTAGAATGAAATAATTTAAACGAATGTATCTTATCTCTTTCGTACAATTGCATTGTTGATTAAAACAGGCTAGAACTATGAAGATGCTGTACTTTGGCAGTTGGATCGATATAGGATTTAATACTGCTGATTGCGGTAGGTGCTTCACCAAATCCCGCAGCAATTAATTTCACTTTTCCGTCATAAGTACAAATATCACCAGCAGCATACACACCTGGAATATTCGTTTCCATTTTTGAGTTTACGACGATGCAATTTTTTTCAATGGTAAGTCCCCAATCCTTTATAGGACCAAGTGAAGAAACAAAGCCGAAGTTTACAATTACATCATCCACATCGATGGTTACTTTCTCTTCTGTTTTCGCATCTTGAATGACCACCTGTGTAACGGCTTCATTTCCAACTAATTCCATCGGTATGTACGGCGTTTTCACATCCGCGCGAGAATTCATTAATGTTTCAACACTATGTTCATGTGCACGGAATTTATCACGGCGATGAATAAGAGTTACTTGTTCTGCGATTGGTTCAAGCATAAGAGTCCAGTCAACAGCTGAATCTCCTCCTCCGAATACAACAACTCGTTTACCTGCGAATTTATTCATATCATCTACAAAATAATGAAGGTTTTTCTTTTCAAATGAAATGGCATTATCTAATTCTAATCGTCTTGGTTGAAATGCTCCATTGCCGGCAGTAATGATAACAGCTTTAGAATAGTGTGTCCCTACATTTGTAACAAGCTTGATGGTGCCATCTTCTTGCTTGTCTAGCGTTTGTACTGATTCTTCTAGGCAAATAGTTGGTTCGAATTTACTCATTTGTTCCTTTAAGTTAGTGACGAGCTCGCCAGCACGAATTTTTGGGAATCCTGCCACATCATAAATGTATTTTTCAGGATATAATGCGGAAAGTTGTCCGCCAAGCTGCGGTAAACTTTCGATAATCTTTACACTTAATTGTCGCATTCCACCATAAAACGCAGTGAATAATCCAATCGGACCTCCACCAATAATTGTAATATCATATATTTTTTGATCTACCAAAACATTTCCCCCCCAATAAATAATATCAATAAACGTAATCCATACTAGACGAATCCGTTTGTCTTGTTTGAACTGGATTTTTTACTCATCTTGTATAAGTTTACAAAAAAATGATACCATAATTCATCAAAAAAAACCTTAATAAACATTATGGAGTAGTCCACATAAGTTGTCCATTTTGTATACATTTTATTAACAAATAAAGTTTACAGGTATAACCTTCTCGTATCGAATTTTGACTGTTCTATCTGCGAAGTTTCTTGAAAAATAGCGAAAAAAAGGCTACTATTATGTAGTGATATAGGGAATAATTACGACAAATTTCTAACGGATTTTTGACATTTTTTTGTCGTGCTGGTATATAAGCGTACAAAATATCTACAAAAGGTTTTGCATTTGTTATATTTACTACTACGGAAAAGGGTTGTGATTAAGGGTGAATAAACCAAAAATCGTTGTTTTGGGTGCAGGGTACGGCGGTATGATTACTACTGTAAATTTACAAAAGGAATTATCAGTTAATGAAGCTGACATTACACTTGTAAATAATAACAGCTATCATTATCAAACAACTTGGTTGCATGAAAATGCAGCAGGTACATTACATCAAGATAAGACTTGTATCAATATTAAAGATGTAATCGACACAAGCAAGGTTCATTTTGTACAAGATACAGTGGTGAATATTAACGCTGAAACAAAACGTATAGAACTAAAAAATGGCGAACTTGAATATGACTATCTTGTTATTGGATTAGGTTTTGAGTCTGAAACATTTGGTATTAAAGGCTTGAAAGAACATGCATTTTCAATCGGCAACATTAATGCGGCTCTTCATATTCGTGAACATATTGAATACTCTTTCTCGAAGTACGCTGCTGAAAAACGCGATGAATTATTAACAATCGTAGTAGGTGGAGCAGGATTTACAGGTATTGAGTTTGTTGGAGAACTTGCAAATCGTATTCCTGAACTTATAAACGAATATGACCTTCCTCGTGAAAAAGTGCGCATAATTTGTGTAGAAGCGGCTCCTACAGCACTTCCAGGCTTTGATCCTGAACTTGTAAGCTACGCTATGAAACATTTAGAAGATAAAGGTGTGGAATTCAAGATTGGCACAGCTATTAAAGAAGCTACTGTAGATGGAATTGTTGTTGCTAAAGGCGATACAACAGAAAAAATTAAAGCTGAAACTGTAGTTTGGGCTGCTGGTGTTCGCGGGAATTCGCTTGTAGAGGAATCTGGTTTTGAAGCAATGCGCGGCCGTGTCAAGGTGGATGAATTTATGAGAGCTCCTGGCCATGACGATGTATTTATGGTAGGGGATGCGGCCTTAATTATTAATGAAGAAATCAATCGTCCTTTCCCTCCAACAGCGCAAATTGCTATTCAAGAAGGTCAAAATGTTGCAGGAAACATTGCTGTACTTGTTCGCGGCAAAGGAGAAATGCAAAAATTTGTGTATGATAATAAAGGTACAGTATGTTCTTTAGGAGACGACAACGGAATCGGCGTTGTATTCGGTAAGAAAGTAACAGGATGGAAAGCTGCATTTATGAAGAAGGTAATTGACAACCGGTACTTATTTATTCTTGGCGGACCGATGCTTGTGTTGAAAAAAGGTAAATTAAACTTTTTGTAAAATATAAATATAGTAAATAGAGAAAAAGAGCAAAGTAGCCTTAGGTTACCTTGCTCTTTTTTCTCTATTCTATAAAAGGGGTTTTTTGTTTGAATAAACGAGGCAATGTTTGGTTAGCGGTAAGTGGTCTAGTTCAAACGAATGATGGAAGATGGCTAGTAGTAAAGAAAACGTATGGCGGATTAAAAGGCAAATGGTCGTTTCCGGCAGGATTTGTGAAAGAAGGGGAAACGATTGATGAGGCAGTTAAAAGAGAAATATTAGAAGAAACGGGAATTAGTACTTCTATTCGCGGTGTCTTAGGTATACGCTCTGGTGTTCTTGAGGGCGAAATTAGTGATAATATGGTTATTTTTTTACTTAAACCGGAGAATCAGGCGATAACTATACAAGAAAAAGAATTATCAGATGCTGCATTTTTATCCCGGGATGTCATTTTACAAGATGAGGTTACTTCTGTACTAGTTCGGCATTTGTTAGAAACGATGCCAAGCTCTATTTTTCAGATGAATGATGAGGTGAATCCGGGAGATCACTTTGGTTACACAGCGTATCGTGTATTTCTTTCAGAAAACAAGGATTGATTTTTATTGTTCACATCTGTAAAATTAAGGAAATGGAAGCCGGAAGGAGAACGTACAATGAGCATTCCAATGCTACTCATTTCTATGTTACTTTTTTTCGTTCTATTTTTTGGAATTGGTTTTTTGTTAAACATGATATTGCGTCAAACATGGGTGATGACTATCTTGTATCCAGTAGTCTGCGTACTAATTATTAATAGAATAGATATACTGAAATACTTTCAAGATCCTTTCCTATCCTTTTCCTCTTTTCTCACGCGTGTTTCTTCTCTGGGACAGGCAGATTTATTTATATTACCATCAGGATTTATAGGAGCTATCGCTTCAGGATTTGTTATGAAAACGCTTCGAAATAGTGGATATCGCATGTTTTAGCTTTTTTGTGAATGGTGAAATAAGCGCCATTCACTTTTTTTCTTTTTTGGTGTATAAAAGAAAATCGTCTTGGTCAACACTACAGATGAAGGAGTGTTGAGAATAAACATGACGATACGAATAGTTACGATTCGCCTTTTTATGGCGTGTTTATTTTGCATGGCTTTATTAGTTACCTTTCAAGCGATTTCACATTTAACAATAATAGAAATGATAACCGGCTTCAAGAAAACAGAGAATGTTCGAACATTGGGCAATTTAAATACAGAAAAACAAACGGAAACAGTAACAAAAACAGTAACAAAAACAGAAACAAAAGCAGAAACAAAAGCAGAAACAAAAACTCTTGAGCAGTCAGTCGATTGGTCCCGGTATGATTCGGTTGAAGTTACAGCTACGGGTTATACGGCTGGGGTAGAGTCAACAGGAAAACATCCTGCACATCCTCAATATGGGATAACCTACTCTGGCGTGAAAGTTAAACGTGACTTATATTCTACGATAGCAGCGGATCTACATATATTTCCGATTGGGTCTGTCTTGTTCATTCCAGGGTACGGATATGGCGTAGTAGCTGATAAAGGGGGCGCAATTAAAGGAAAGGAGTTAGATTTATATTACGATACGGTTCAAGATGTGTATAAACAGTGGGGAAAGAAAAAACTAACTGTATATCTTGTGAAAAAAGGTTCAGGAAAGCTGTCAGAAGCGGAGTTAAAGCAACTAAATGAGGATGAAGCGATGCAGGTGTTTCGTCAACAATATAAAAAGAAACAGTAGGTTTTAGAAATAGCGAGACTATCATGAAAGAGGATGGTCTCTTTTGTATTCATTGTTAGAGACATGATTTTAGAGGTTATCTACTCTTTTTGTTATACTAAGGGTAGATGTAAGGGGAATTGAGGGATAAAATGAAGGACTACCCGCTTGAGTATTATGAGTTTTTTATAAAATTTAATGAAGGCGATTATTATACATGTCATGATTTACTTGAGGAAATGTGGCTGACTGAAATGGATAATTTCTTTTTAAAGGGACTGCTACAAATGTCAGTGGCACTATATCATTATGGATATGGAAATGTGAAAGGTGCCAGAGCCATGATGGGGGCGGCAAAACGATACTTACAGCCATATAGGCCAACATATTGGTCCTTGAATGTTGAATTTGTCCTTCAATTTGTAGAACAATGTTTACAAATCATTCCGCGTGACCTAGACCGTGTCCCTTTTGAAGAAAGTAAGGACCTCCCGTTGTTACCTGAACTTGTTTTATATATGGAGTAAGAAACATCGCATTGTGAGAAGAAGAGTACTATAATGTAAATCATAATGGGAGGTGCATGACATGTTTCAAGTACAAGAAAAACTTAGCAGTCATGATGCGGTTGTGGTTGCATTATTTGAAGAAGAACAAACTAAATATGCGAAAGAAATTAGTGCAGAGCTAGGCGGAAATGTAACAACGTTCATAGATGCAGGAGATATATCGCCTGCAAAAAAGAAAATTTCTACTATACATACACTGACAAATAATTCTATGAAACGTTACTATTTTGTTGGGCTTGGGAAAAAGAATGAGTATAGCACGTCGATGTTGCGAGAGGCGCTCGGAAAACTGTTTAAAACACTAAAGAACAGCAATGCAACGAATGCCGCTATTTTATTAGATTCATTCGTGTGCGGTGATATACAAGAGCTCGATGTTGCTCATATGATTGCAGAAACATTTTGTTTAGGAACATACGAGCTACAAACTTATAAAACGGGAAAGAAAACGAAAAAAACGTCGCAAAAAATTGCAGTAATAACAAACTATGATCTGCAAGAAGTAGAAGCAGCTTTATCGGTTGGCTATATTCATGGGCATGCAACAAATGCAGCGCGTACGCTTGTAAATATGCCGCCTAACATGTTAACAGCAGAAGAATTGGCAAACTATGCTGTATCCTTAGCTGAAAAATATGACATGGACTACAAAGTTTTGGATAAAGAGGAAATGGAAGAACTAGGAATGGGTGCGTTGCTAGCTGTAAATCGCGGTTCCGTAAATCCACCTAAAATGATTGCCTTGCTTTATAAAGGAAAAGAAGAATGGACGGATGTTATCGGTCTTGTTGGAAAAGGAATTACCTATGATACAGGAGGGTATTCATTAAAGCCACGCGCGAGCATGATTGGTATGAAAGGCGATATGGGAGGAGCTGCTGCAGTTTTAGGCGCGATGGAAATTATCGGAGAGCTTCGCCCAGAAAAAAATGTAGTAGCCGTTATTCCATCCACAGATAATATGATTAGTGCAGATGCGTTTAAGCCGGATGATGTTATTACATCCATGAGCGGGAAGACGATTGAAGTATTAAATACGGATGCAGAAGGTAGATTGGCATTAGCGGACGGTATTACGTATGCGAAAAAGCTAGGAGCTACACATCTTGTTGATGTTGCTACGTTAACAGGCGGAATTATTGTAGCACTTGGTAACGATACAACTGGGGCCATGACAAACGATCCAGCCTTTTATGAACAAGTTGTAGAAGCATCCATTGAAACGGATGAACCCATTTGGCGATTACCAATATACGAGCGTGATAAGATGCGAGTGCGCAATAGTCAATTTGCAGATTTAAATAACTCCCCTGGTCGTGACGGTCATGCAATCATGGCGGGAACATTTATAGGTGAATTTGCCGGGGATACACCTTGGGTTCATCTAGATATCGCCGGTACATCGGAGACAAAAAGCAGTCATGAACTAGGTCCGGTAGGGGCCACAGGTGTTATGGTACGAACGCTTGCCACACTAATCGAACGATTTTAAGATGAAATAGATGTCCTGATTAATAAGGACATCTATTTTTATTTACATATGTTACTAGAAGTACTGTATTTTTATAATGAAATGTGAGAAATTACAATGGAATTTGTCAGTAAAATTCTAGTATAGCTTGACGGATAAAAAAGCAATCATGTAGAATTTGAAGGAAGTGGTTTTTGGCTGTCCATACTTCAATAGGAATTGTTAATAAATTTTAACACTATTCTAGTGATTATTAGTTATATAATAGACTGGTATGTGTTTGTAACGAAACGAATATCACCTTCACTTATAGTTTAAACTATCGCTAAAGAATTCCAAAACATATGAATTGAAGGATAAAATTGTATGAAGAGAAAGAGGTTATAGACATGAAAAAAGTTAAAAAAGCGATTATTCCAGCAGCGGGATTAGGAACTCGCTTTTTACCGGCAACCAAAGCAATGCCTAAAGAAATGTTGCCTATCGTTGATAAACCAACTATTCAATATATTGTGGAAGAAGCTATTGCCTCTGGTATTGAAGATATTATAATCGTTACTGGTAAAGGCAAGCGTGCTATCGAAGACCATTTTGATCACGCATTTGAATTAGAACAAAACTTATTAGAAAAGAAAAAGTTTGAACTGCTAGAAAAAGTGCAAGCTTCCTCTAACATGGTTGATATTCATTACATTCGTCAAAAAGAACCAAAGGGACTTGGTCATGCCGTTTGGTGTGCACGTAAATTCATCGGGAATGAACCGTTCGCAGTTTTATTAGGTGATGATATTGTACAAGCAGAAAAGCCATGTCTACGTCAATTAATTGATGAATATGACAAAACGCTTTCTTCTATTATTGGAGTTCAACAAGTAAGTGACGCTGATACTCATCGCTACGGAATTATTGATCCACTAGAAAAAGAAAATCGTCGCTATCAAGTGAAGCAATTTGTAGAAAAGCCAGCACCAGGAACAGCACCTTCTAATTTAGCTATCATGGGACGTTATGTGTTAAATCCAGAAATTTTCATGTTCCTTGAAGAGCAACAAGTTGGAGCTGGTGGTGAAATTCAGTTAACGGATGCAATCCAACGATTAAATGAAATCCAACGTGTATTTGCATATGACTTTGAAGGAAAACGCTTTGACGTGGGAGAAAAGCTTGGATTTATTCAAACAACAATTGAAATGGCACTGCAGCATGATGAGCTGAAAGAAGATTTATTGCGTATTATGAGTGACTTGGTTGAATCGCAAACTCCATCTATTAAAGGATAATGTCCGATAAAGAGGTAGGCATAGGAAATCGGAGGAACTGCAAAGCTCTGTTTTCTATGTCCCATCTGTGCGTAATCAAAAGAAATGGTTGTTTTAGAAGAATAGAACAGGAAAGGAGCATCTTCTTTGAAAACCATCACGATTTTAGTTCCAGCCTATAATGAAGAAGAAGTTTTAGATCAATTATATAATCGCGTTACAGGAGTAATTAATGGAATTCCTCAATATAATTTTGAAATTTTATTTGTAAATGATGGAAGTAAAGATAACACATTAAATATTGTTAAAGAATTTCGTACGCAAGATCCGCGTATTTCTTATGTGGATTTAGCTCGTAACTTTGGTAAGGAAACTGCAATGATGGCAGGTCTAGACCATGCAATTGGTGATGCAGTTGTTATTATCGATGCTGATTTACAGGATCCACCTGAATTGATTCCGGAAATGATAACATATTGGGAACAAGGCTATGACGATGTTTATGCGAAACGAAGAACAAGAGCGGGCGAATCCTTTGCTAAAAAGTGGACTTCAGCTCAGTATTATAGCTTATTAAAGCGTACGACACGTATTCCAATTCAGGAAGATACAGGTGATTTCCGTTTGCTTGATCGCAGATGCGTAGAAGCGCTTAAGCAAATTCGTGAAACACAACGGTATACAAAAGGTATGTTTAGCTGGATTGGATATAATAAGAAAGAAATTCTGTTTGATCGTGACCCTCGTGCCGCAGGTGAAACAAAATGGAACTATTTTAAGCTAATGGAGCTTGCAATTGAAGGAATTACATCATTCACAACATTCCCTCTTCGTATCGCTTCTTATTTCGGATTTACTGCTTCTTTACTCGCTTTCGTATATATGGTTTGGATTATTATTAAAACGTTAGCATATGGGGAATCTGTAACAGGCTATCCGTCTATGATGGCTGTTATCTTGTTCTTCGGTGGTGTACAATTGATTGCACTAGGAATTATCGGAGAATACTTAGGACGTATCTTTAACGAAACGAAGAATCGTCCACTTTATTTTGTCGATGAATATAATGATCAGAAAGCTACGAATATAAACGGCGAGTCTCAACCTGCCTATGTGGTGAAAGAACAAAAAGTAAAAGCCGGTAGATAGGAGAGGTGAAAGTTGAATAGAAAAAAAGAAATTTTCAACTACTTGCTTTTCGGTGGTTTGACTACCCTTGTTAATATTGTTACGTACTATTTATTTGTTACCTTGCTACATGTTGATTATAAGGTAGCTACTACAATTGCATGGATTGTGTCTGTTTTATTTGCATATATTACAAATAAAAAATATGTGTTTAATAGCAGTCACAGCACATTAGGACAAGTTTTCAAAGAATTTTTCTATTTTATGGGATTTCGATTGCTATCCTATTTTATCGACATTTTTTCCATGATTCTGTTAGTAGGAGTCATGCATATCAATGATTTGTTTGCTAAAATAGTGGCGAATGTTATTGTTGTCGTGTTTAATTATTTTGCAAGTAAGTATGTGATTTTTAAGAAGAATGTAGAACCAGGTAAAAAATCGCACATATCTTGATTATAGAACAAGCTGGGCCCACCGCCTGGTTTTGTTTTTTATCTCGATTGCATGGTTAACCTCATATAAAATTGAGTAATGGAGAGAAGTTACAACGTTTAGTAAGTTTGAAACGATTGTAAAACAAGGTTTATCATTAAATATAATTTACAGATTAATCTATGGAGGAGTATAATGCAGGACTTATTGCAACTCTTTAAAAAGAACAAATATGTATTGTATGGATTTGCATTTATGCTACCGTTCGCTATTTATGGAATATTATTCATGCTTCTTGGAATAGCGCCGTTCGGACAGAAGTCCATACTCGTTACAGATATGCATACACAGTACGTTCAGTTTTATACGTATCTTTATGATGTATTAAAAAATGGGAAAAGTATTTTCTTTAGTTGGGAAGCAGGAATGGGAGTTAATTTCTTCGGCGTATTCGCCTATTATTTAGCGAGCCCTTTCTCTTTGCTTATCCTTCTCTTTGATCGTAATCACATCCCAGAGGCACTTGTTCTAATTACATTGCTAAAGGTAGGACTAGCTGGATTTACGATGACGTATTTTCTTAGCAAAGTAACACAATATCGTGATTTGCCACTTGTGTTCTTTTCAACCTTCTATGCGCTTATGTCATTTGTAACTGTGTATTCATTCTGTGTAATGTGGCTAGATGGCATTTATCTCCTTCCCCTTATTTTGTTAGGAGTAGAGAAGGTTATTCGTAAAGATCAATTTCTTCTATTAACGATTACCTTAGCACTAATGTTTATTTCGAATTTTTACATAGCCTATATGGTTGGTATTTTTACATTCCTATACTTTGTGGCTAGGTTTGCAATAGTACATAGCATTCGAGATGTAAAGTTCGGTTTAAAGAAGATAGCGCTATTTATTGTGATTACAGCATTGGCAGCAGGAATCTCTGCTATTGTGACGCTGCCTACTTACATGGATTTAAAGAGTAACTTTGCGGAACGTGCAGCATTGCCATGGACAACGGAGTTCAATTTTGATTTGCTTACTGTGTACAGCAGATTTTTTAGCGGGGTTATTGATACAACCGTAAATGGTATGCCAAACTTATATGCAGGGGTATTAACGATTTTACTCGTTCCATTGTTTTTTATTACAAAACAAATATCACGAAAAGAAAAGATTGTCTATGGAATATTATCACTTATTTTGCTAATTTCCATGGAAATCCCTCTTTTAAATATTGCATGGCATGGATTTGAACCACCAACAAACTTTCCATTTCGTTATTCATTTTTATTCTCTTTCTTAATATTGTATATGGCATTTCGCGTATATCTTATTTTCGATAAAGAGATGCTACCTGCTCTACGGAAAATTGTGATTTTTAATATATTCATGATTTTATTCATTTCCAAAATTGCACACTACTATATGCCTTCTAACAAAATTTTAATCAATATAGCTCTTGTTCTAGCGTATACACTACTTCTATATTGGAAGGCTTTACGCTCTGATAAGAAAACCCTCGTTTCGTATTTATTAATTGCGGTCATCTCATTAGATGTAGGAATTAGTACATTATATTCCATCAAGCTAATGGGGCTTGAATACGGTTATATTTTGCGTGATACGTATGCAACAGTTCATCCGAATTATGAGGAAACATTTGCTTCAATTGCGAAGAAGGATACGGGATTTTACCGTGTCGAAACGACAGAGGGAAGCACTTGGAATGATTCACTTAGATTTGATTATAAAGGAATTACCCATTTTAACTCTGTTGCAAATGGCCATCTAAACTTATACATGCAAGATATAGGATATGGATTTCTAGATGCCCTTATTCTGCAAAATGGGAAAGGAATCGTAACAACAGATTCACTTTTCGGTGTGAAATATATGGTGTCTGATATCCCGCTAAATAAATATGGCTTTGAACAAATTGATCAAATCGGTCCTAATCGTGTATATGAAAACAAGAATGCACTGCCACTTGGATATATGATGAACGGCACGAATTTTGATACGACCGGGAAGGATAAGCTTAAGATTCAGAAAGTGAATTATGCAAATTCTTTTGAAAATCAAAATAAATTAATCGGTCCTTTAACGGGTACAGAGCAAGAAACGTATTATAAGCCACTTACAGCTGTATCTGAGCAATACACGAATTTAGATGTTCTTCCGAAGTCAAGTACGCTATATTCTCCTACTGGTGTTAAGAAAGATGAAACGACAACGCCAGTACCAGCACCAGTTACGAATCAGAAAAGTCTATATTTGGCAAAACAACAGCAATATAAGCCAGCGAGTATCAAATATGTATACGATGTGAAAGGACAGCAACAGCTTTATATGCAGCTGAGAACCGATCCATTTGACTTCACAAAAGTATATGTGAATGGTAAATCATTAGGCGAAAAATTTACACAGTATCCACAATATTATTGGAACAATGGCATTTTAGATTTAGGATTGTTCAAGGATGAAAAGGTTGAGGTAGAAATTCAAATTGAACGAGGTACAATGGATATAACACAAAACCTTGTGTATGGACTTGATGTAGATTCGTTTCAAACGCGCTTGCAACAAATTAAGAATCAATCCTTCCAAGTTACAAGCTATGATAGTCGGTCTGTTGTAGGTACGATTCAAGTGAATCAACCAGGTATGATGTTCACATCCATTCCTTACGATAAAGGCTGGACTGTAACCGTTGATGGGAAAAATCAGAAACCCGTGAAATTGAATGATGCATTTCTAGGTATCGAGCTCTCGCAAGGACAACACAATATCCAACTGAAGTATACATCACCCGGTTTTATGATTGGAGTTATTATTTCTTTATGTAGTTTACTTCTTACTGCTGGAGCAGTATGGTGGAGAAGAAAACCGCTATAGAGTGAAGTATGCTGTTTTCCTCTCTAGTGTAGGCAATCTTTACTATTGTTGATGCCTAGTCTAGAGAGGATTTTTTCTCATTATAAAAACGAGAGAAGCGATATTAATCGTACCTTTACACAACCATATCGCAGAAAAAGCCAATGAATAAATAGTGAAATTTTTATGTGGAATTGGAAATATTACGGGGAAAATTGCTAGAAGGAATAGTTACATATATCTCAATTTGCTGTTATAATACTATGATCGATATAATGATTTGGATAGTATTGTAAGCGAACATTAGGAGCGAAAGTTATGAATAATTCCATTTTAACTGTCGTTGTTCCATGCTATAACGAGGAAGAAGTATTAAGCGAAACCACCAAGAGATTATCGCAATTATTAGATGAAATGAAGAAAGACGGACTAGTTAGTGAGAAAAGCAACATTTTATATGTAGATGATGGAAGTAAGGATACGACTTGGAAAATTATTGAGGCATATACAAAAGAAAATGCATCGATTACCGGTTTAAAGTTAAGCCGTAATTTTGGGCACCAAGGAGCACTATTAGCTGGTCTTGAAACTGCTTATCAGTATGCTGACTGTGTTGTTTCGATTGATGCCGACCTTCAGGATGATATTCAAGCAATTCGCGAATTTATTATTAAGTTTAATGAAGGCTATGAGGTGGTATACGGGGTGCGCGATAAGCGTGATACGGATACTCCGTTTAAGCGTCGCACAGCATTAGCTTTTTATGGATTTATGGGAAAAATGGGAGTGAAATTAGTTCCAAATCATGCAGACTTTCGCCTATTAAGTAAACGAGCACTAGGAGAATTTTTACAATTTCGCGAAGAAAATATGTTCATTCGAGGAATCATTCCGTTGCTAGGGTTTAAGTCTACGAATGTATTTTATAATAGGGCGGAACGATTTGCTGGGGAATCAAAGTACCCATTGAAAAAAATGATTAACTTTGCTCTTGATGGAATTACATCTTTTTCCATCGTTCCAATCCGTTTTGTAGCAATTATGGGCTTCATTGTTACATTTATCAGTATTCTTATGGGGATTTATGCATTGGTTCAAAGGTTGGTAGGAGATGTTGTTAGCGGATGGTCTTCGATTATACTTTCTATATGGTTTATCGGAGGAGTTCAATTGCTTGCTATGGGAGTCATAGGAGAATATATTGGGAAAATTTTCAAAGAAACGAAACGCCGTCCACGTTTTACCATTGAAATGGATTTATATTCCCTCCAAATGACTGAAGGTAAGGAGTCTCCATATAGTGAAGTTCATCGCTACAAAGAGACTGTTAAATAATCAAATTGATGATTCGCAGAATCAACTAATCATTCTTCAAATTGTTTAAATATTCTTATTCTCATTTTTGACAATGTGTTTTATTATAATTTTTATGTTTACAAATGTGTTAAACAAAACGATTGTAAATAAAATCATGATTCTTATGATGACTAGCTTTCTTTCATTTCGAATTTTTTATCCCGCATTAACGGGAAGTAAGACCCCCACTTCAAGTTTTAGAAAAATCAGAGAAACCTAAGTGTGGGTCCTACTGCCCGTAAACGCCCGATTGGTTCAACTAACCATTAGTGGGGGATGAAGAACCCCCACTAATGGAAGTTTCACTTTATTCTCCATGCAAGATTAATCTCTATAGGAGTTTGATATTTATCAACTACCTATAGAGGTGCCCCTTTTTTAGTGTTCCACATTATCCGGTTGCATCTAGATTGTAATTATAGTCTCTACCAGCGTTTTACATATGAACGGATAGATGGGATAATGTATCCCTAATGCATTTAGTAAATAGTAGAGTGAGTGAACATAGCGTGAAAGTAGAATTTAAACATTATGTGTATTTGCATCTAACCTTTTTTCTGTACTCTTTGATTATGCTATATATGAAATGGAGTTCAACGGTATCCCTTGGATCCATTTATTTTTTCTTAGCTTATTTTGTTTTGCTATTTTTCTTGTTCTTGTACGCGGTTATTTGGCAACAGGTTATTGCTCAGTTTGAGATTTCGAAAGCCTATTCCCATCGCGGGGTCATTATTATTTGGACCATTGTATGGTCCGCTCTTTTCTTTCACGAACACATTGTATGGAATCAAATAATTGGGGCTGCTGTTATTATTTTCGGCATAGTTGTGGTGACAAAGGATGAATAATTATATCTTACTATTCTTATTTGGTGTTTTACTTGCAAATTATTCGCAAATTTTGTTAAAAAAAGCTACGTTACAAAAATATGATTCAAAGCTACGGGAGTATGCAAATCGCTATGTCATCATTGGATATACGCTATTTGTCATTAACGCCTGCTTTAATTTAATTGCCTTAAAAGGGATATCACTAGCAGTTGCATCGGTCTTAGAATCATGCAGCTACATTATTATGCTTCTCTTCAGTAGACTATTTTTAGGAGAACCTATTACACCACGAAAAGTAATCGGAAATGTAATCATAATATGCGGCATTATTATATTTTTTATCAAGTAAATCTAGAAGCAATCATTTTCGTTTAGCTCTAATATCTTATAGGGTCAAAATGTTATAATGAAGCAGTGATAGTTGATTTCAGCATTGTTTCACTATTATATATCGGTTACATGGCAACTGGGATCTTTCTATTCGTATGTGAGCGATACACAAAAGGTAGTATGTTTTATAACGAGATTGGAGAAAAGTAATATGAAAAAAGGGTTCGCCATATTAACGTTATTTCTAGTCCTATTAACCGTTGGTTGTGGTCAGGATAAACTGCAAAACGGAAAAACAACGATTGCGCAGATAAATGAGACGAAGGAAGTAAGAATTGGCGTAGATCCGACGATTCCTCTATATTCGTTTGTTGATAAGAATGGACATTTATCAGGATATGACATTGATATTATGGAGGAAGCGGCAAAACGATTGGGTTTACATACCAAATATTATTATGCCAATTCAGACTCCTTAATTGCGGGGTTAAATTCGAAGAGATTTGATGTTACCACGGGTCATATTGTCATAACGAATGACAAAAATAAGTTTGATTTTTCGATTCCGTATAAGCAGACGACAACGGTAATTATCCAAAAAAAAGGTCAGGATGAAAAAATTAACTTAAGTAATTTAAAAGGATTGGGCATTTCCTTACCAATCACATCTGTGTATGCTTCTATTGCAAATAAATATAATATGTTTGTCATGCAAGGGGATACGTTCGTAAATGGAATTTTGGATGTAGAAAAGGGAAAAACAAAATATATGCTTTTCGATAAAGAAGTCATCGATAGTGTACTAGCTGAGAATAAAATTGACGATATAGAAGTCGGTTATACATTTCCACAGCAGCAAAGCATTGGGCTCATGTATCGAAAAGGAAATGATTCTCTCGTTCAAACTTTCAATAAGAAGTTAGAAGAAATGAAGAATGATGGAACGATGAAGAAGCTTGAGGATAAATGGTTTCAAGGAAAAAATGATTAGGTAGGAAAAGGAACGTGAAAAACTTGATGGAATTTATGAAATTTATAAAAGGACGTTCTTGGTTATGGCCGGTTACTTTATTATGTATATTTGGAGCATTAACGATATTTAGTAATAGTATCTTATTTGGTAGTGGCATGATATATGGGGAGGATCTCCGATTTCATCTCGCCAGAATTCAAGGCTTAACAGATAATATAAAGAGTGGGGTTTGGTATCCTTATATTAACATGCATTTTATGAATGGATTTGGGTATGCGGTCGATACGTTTTATTCAAATACCTTTTTGTATATTGCTTCTTTGTTTCAAGTGTTTGTAAAGGATAATTTATTGCTTGCCTATCGATTTTTAATCCTCGTTCTTACGTTTATGACATTGGTATTGACGTATTTGTCTGTGATGGCTATGACGCAAAAGCGTGACATCAGTTTTTTTGCTAGTGTTATTTATACACTTTCCTCTTATCATTTTATCGATACGTATAATCGTGGTGCACTTGGTGAAACGATCGCGTTTGCTTTTGTACCAGTCGTATTGGCATCGTTCTATCTTATGGTGTATAAACAGAAGAATGTTTGGTATTGGTTTGTGATGGGGATGTGTGCACTTGTTATGGCTCATGTTGTCACGACCATGATGATGGTGACTGTCTTATTTGGGTTACTGCTTGTTAGCTTTCCAGCTTGGAAAAATAATTTAAAAATGCTATTATGGCTCGTGCTGTCTACCGTTTTAGTCGGAGGATTGACACTCTATATTACGTTGCCTTTAGTTGAACAGATGCAAGCGCAGCCACTAGTAGCGCAGTATGCACCTGTTTTTAAAGTTTCCAATACTGGTCTAGATATTGGAAATAGTTTCATTCATGCAATCAACAATGATGATGCACGAAGTGGAGAAGTCAATGCAAAAGTAAATATCGGTCTATTGCTACTCCTGATTCCATTCTTGCGCATGCTCTTATTCGAAAAAAAATGGATACAGGGAGATTATTTTACCATCATTGGTTTCGTACTCCTTTTTGTTTCAAGTAAAATTTTTCCTTGGAATTTATTCGATGAAACACCGCTAAATGCAGTTCAATTTCCATGGCGATATTTAGTATTCGTTACTTTATTTCTTGCAATCGGTTCGAGTATGTACGTACATGAGATGATTGTGCGATACAACAAGAGAGCATTTATTTCTGCGCTATTTATTGGCACGGTCTTGCTGTTAAATATGAATCTGATTTATCAAGCAAGTTTCGAAAATAGAAAACCGAGCGCTGAGGCTTTCTTGAAAGACTCTAAGTTTTTAGGAGCAGGAAGAGAATATTTGCCGACTGGTGTGAACATTGATGATATTCAGCCAGATAGTGGGCCGCTGCATGTGAATGAAAGTATCAAATATGATAACTTCAAAAAAGATGGAAACCATATTTCTTTTACGTATGCAAACAGTGATCGTGGTGAAATCGCTATGCCGATTATTTATTACAAAGGATATGTTGCACAAGTAGCGGAAAATGGAAAGATGTATCAGATTCCAGTGTATGCAGGTTCGACGAATTTAGCCACATTAGAATTACCGAAAGGAACAGGAACAGTAACGTTTCAATATCAAGAAACCAGTATACAAAAATGGAGCAAACTCGTATCAGGTGTTTTCCTATTTATTATGCTTGGGCTCTTATTCTTCTATCATAAAAAGAAAAAGGTTGAGCTTTCATAATTGAATCAGAGAGAAGAGCATTGTAGTGTTTTTTAAATCCTTGGCTTTATTGGCTTATGCAGAAAGGAGTTTTCAATTCGAATGACTCGGTCTTTACGTTGGTCTATAATCTTTATTTCTATATTAGCAATTATTTTTTTATATGCTTCCTCCCGCGGTGATCTTGTACATGAACAGGCGGGAAATACAAAAAATTTACGGGACTATATCCCGTTACATGCTGGTGATACGGTTTCCCAATACTTACTCCCTAAGCATACAAATATCGAAGGAATTACGATTGGTTTTAATTCAGAAGCAAGTGAAACCGGCTTTACAGCGGATGTAAAAATCGTATCAGATAGTGGTTATGATGAATTTCACATCTCTAATTTACAACTGAATGTACTTGGACAAGTGTATCTCCCTTTATCAAAAGTAAAGGGGAATGAAAAAAAGCTAGAGGTACAACTTTCAAATATTAAATATGATGGAGCAAAAGAAATTTCGTTAAAAACAGCAGAACCATTTGAAAACGCATCTGTCAGTATAAATGATAAAGCATATCAGGCGAAAGCGATGGTCGTTACATATAGCCTTGCTTCCGTTCCGTATGGAAAATTAGCCGTCCTTTTCGTGTTAGCGGCAAGTCTAACTGCTTTCCTTCTATTTGCGGGTACAAATATAGTGAAGGAATATGTTATCATTGCATTGGTATTCGGATTTTTCTTTGCTGTCTTTACGCCTATTTATCAGGCGTCAGATGAATATGTACATTATTTAAAAAGTGAAGATGTGGCACAGGGACATCTGATCACGCCTAAAGTCAACGGCTATGTAGGCTATTATGTATCACAAAAGATATTAGATACTGAGGTTGCTCCCATTGAAAGGGATGAAAAATTTAATCCCGACATTGCGAAGTATATCCAAGGAAGTAGCGTAACACCAGACGATCCTTCTAAGCAAGTATTTACATTTCAGCCAACTACCGCAGTATATACGTTTATCCCATATATACCGCAAGCAATTGGTCTGAAAATAGCGATGATTTTTCATGCTGATATTTGGACGGCGAATATTTTCGGACGATTAGCGAATTTATTCGCATTTCTTGCCATATCCGCATATGCTTTATCGCAGATTCCAGTTATGAAACGTACATTCATGTTTTTCATGCTCGGACCGATTATTATGTTCCATGCTAGCAGTTTGTCTGGAGATGCCATGCTGATGTCATTCAGCTTTCTCTTCTTCGCTATGCTCATGAAGGTATGGTTCCAAAAGGAAGAAGTAACAAAAAAGGAACGGATCCTACTCGCCATTTCGGGATGCTTAATGGCACTTTGTAAATTTACGTATTGGCCATTACTATTACTTATGCTTCTCGTATCTCCCGAAAAGTTCGGATCAAAAAAATCGTATATTCGCTATAATGGCATTGTAATAGGCATTGCAACGTTACTTGTAGCAGGTTGGAACGTATTTGTCATGCATTATGTAGGGGATGCCGTTGCCGGCGGACATGTATCTGCTAGTAAACAGCTAGCGTTTATTATGCAAAATCCAATCGGGGCACTGCAAGTATTTACCCGATCATTTGACCATGGTATGAGCGAATGGCTCCAAATGTACAACACAATCGGATTTTTATCTACTCCGCTTCGAGGAATTATTGCGATTTATCCAATTGTATTGGTTCTTATTGCTATTCTTGATCAGCAGGATCGTCCATTTGTCTTATCGAACATGCAAACGTGGGGATTTCGCTTTGTTACAGCTAGCGTCACGATACTCATTATGCTTAGCCTTTATTTAACGTGGACAAGTATTGGAAATATGTATGTGTACGGTGTGCAGGGAAGATATTTTATCCCAATCATACCTGTGATACTCATGCTTATTCGGTCTCATTTTACAATTAAAATAGATAAACCGAACATAGCTATCTTTGCCTCACGGGCAGCCGCTTTGTTTTTAGCGTATTCGTTCTTGTTTTGGTATGCAAAGCTGTATTAATTTAGTCATAAAGAGAGGGATCCCGGTTGTATCAAAAAAAATTAATTATTGTTCCCGCATTTAACGAATCTATGAACATTATTCACGTCGTTCAAGATATTAAACAAAACGCACCCGATTTTGATTACGTGATTATTAATGATTGTTCGACTGACAATACGGAAGAAATATGTAAGACGCATCATTTTAATTATGTGAATTTGCCTATTAATTTAGGTATTGGCGGGGCAATGCAAACGGGTTATAAATATGCGCAAAAGTATGAGTATGATGTAGCACTGCAATTTGACGGAGATGGACAGCATGATGCTTCGTATGCAGCTATGTTGTTAGCAACAATGAATGAGAAGCAAGCTGATATGGTAATCGGTTCTCGTTTCATTACAAAGGAAGGATTTCAGTCCTCCTTTTCAAGACGAATAGGCATTCAATTTTTTGAATTCCTGATTCAATTTGTCATTCGAAAACGTATTACCGATCCAACATCGGGATTTCGAATGGTAAGTAAAAATATTATTGATGAATTTTGCGAATATTATCCAACCGATTATCCGGAACCAGAGAGCGTAGTTTCTATCATTCGAAATGGATACCTGGTAGAGGAGACACCTGTCATCATGAGAGAACGAATGGGAGGAACGTCTTCTATCGTCAATATGAAGGCACTCTATTATATGGTGAAAGTTTCTCTAGCGATTATGATTGATAAACTAAAGCCGATTAGAAAGGGTGGGGTAAGATGACCTTCCGTTTACAGGCGCTAATTATTATTGGAGTGATCTTTACATTTGTTCAGTTCCTTAATTTGGTGCGTAAGGAAAAAATGGAATTGCGATATGTACTCATCTGGTTTGCTGTATTAATTGGGATACTCATATTAACCATTTTTCCTGCTGTTATAGACAGCATTTCGTTCTTATTAGGTGTGGAGACCCCAATGAATTCCTTGTTTTTCTTTGGGTTTATCTTCACTTCCTGTTTGTTATTTTATGTATCTGTTACGTTATCGAAATTATCTGTTCGTATAAAGAATCTTACGCAACAAGTAGCATTGTACCAGTTTGAAAATGAAAAATTGAAAAAGTATGTAACAGAGAAACCAAAAGAAGAAAAAGTATCCCAGCATGTGTAATCCTTATAAGGTGAATAGAAAGAAGCATGAACTTAAGAGCTCATGCTTCTTTTGGTTTTTTACATAAAGATAGCCTCCTGTTTTACAGAAGGCTATTTGTTTGCTCGTATACATCAAATGTCTTATCAATCATTGCTTGGATGGTAAAATGTTGTAAATAATAGTTTCTTCCTTGTTTCGCAATATGCGAATACAGTTCTTGATTTTCAAAAATCGTTTGAATCGCAGCTGCTAATTTCACTTCATCTCCATATGGGACGAGAAGACCCGTTTCCTTATTAATCACTACCTCTGGGAGTCCCCCAATGTTTGTAGCAATCACAGGAGTTTGTGTAGCTAAAGATTCAATTGCTACATAGGAGAGGGATTCATTTTCAGAAGGAATAACAATGATATCGTTGTTCGTATATTCTTCAATCACATTTTCCTGGAATCCTTTAAACGAAATTTGATTTGACAATCCGAACGCTTCCGCTGTTTCTACTAATTTTTGCATAAGAGGACCTTCCCCAATAATATTGCAATGCCATGTTAAGGATGGATGATTTCGCTTTAGATGCTTTAATGCTTGCAATAAAAAAAAGTGTCCTTTTTCCTTACTTAGTCTTCCAATCACACCGATTTGTTTCACCTGATTGTGCTTCGTAGGTCTCATGATGAGAGGATTTTCTATACCGTTGTATATGACTTGAATCTTTTCTTCATTTGCACCTTTTTCGAGTAGACGTTTTTTCATAAATTGAGACACACAGATTATCGTATCATTCTGCTTTGTAAACCGCTCATTTATCGTTCGTAAAAATAGCGGCATTGGAACATCTACATGATAAGTCCAAATAACACGAACATTAGCCCCTAGTTTTTTCGCTAAAATAGAAATGAAATTTTCCCGTAAAAATTGAGCATGAATAATATCAACATTCTCTTTCAATGCGATTTTACGTACTTGCCATGCAGCCTGTAAGTCAAATGGATGCCGCATTTTTACTTGATATATTGGAATATTCATTTGTTTAAATTTTTTTAGAAGGGGACCCGGAGTTGAATATACGAATATGCAATGATCACGTCCAACTGCTTCTATCAAGTTCATTACATACTTCTCTGTTCCTCCGTCTCCTATGTAATTTAATATATACATGATTTTTGCCATCTTAATTCCTTCCCTATACAAAAAATACAGCTCGTCGTTGTTGCTATGTTTGTTCTCGTTCTAGAGTCCAAAGTGGAGTTTCTGCTTTTTAGAAATTGAGCAGATAAATATGAAAGCAGCGTTTCCAGAGCAGCGCCAAGCGTGAAAAAGAAGGTGACAATTACACAATTGTTAGCTTTCTTTTAAGGAATTCTAAGGAAAACCTTTGTTTTCGCAATTTTATTCTCTCTTCAGAATAATTTATTTGGCGGTAAAAAGCAAACGTATGTAATATCAATGCTAGTAGTAAGCCTTGTATGATTTTTCCTTTATTTAGATGATTCAAGTTGTTTCTCAAAACAATTTAATAGAATATATTCACTCACTGAAACAATCTATATAACCTTATTATAAGCGATTAGAAGCGAGAGAGGACGTTTTTTTTAGAGGAAAAAGAAAAACATGCCCGCCTATTTGGCGAGCATGTTACTTAAGCAGTACGAGAATAGGATGGGTTTGTTCGAACAGCTTGGTATATACGAGGAGCAATGACTGCACCTATAATAGTAAATACGAGATCTTTAACCATGAACCATGTCATCGTTTTCCAAACTGCCGAATAAGTAAGTGGTAATGCTAACCATACCTTGGCAGCTAGATACATATAATTGGTACCAATTACGTATATAAGGACAATTCCGACAAAAGAAGCAAAGAGAAATGTAGGAAACTTTGGTTTCTCTTGGCGTTCCATTATTTTACCTACTACATAAGCTGCTATAATATAAGAAATTATAAATCCACCTGATAATTTAAACAATGAACCGATACCACCGGAAAATCCAGCAAAAATGGGTGCTCCAGCAAGACCTACTAGCATATAAACAAACATGGAAATAGAACCAAGACGACTACCTAAAAGCAAACCTGCTAGAATAGTAAAGAAAGGTTGCATAGAGAGAGGAATCCCACCGATTTGGAGAAAGGGAGCCCAAGAAGTAATGTTTGCTCCAATTGCCATAAGAGCTACAAACATAGCGGCAAGAGTCATGTCAATTGTACGAAGTTTACGCATAATATGTTAACCTCCAAAAAATATAAGTTAACAATATCGTACAAATAGAACCTTTAATTGTCAATAGAAATTTTGTAATCGCTATCTTTTACATCGGTAATTTTCTAAAAAAGGAATGAAAATACGCTACGATATAGTTTGACGAAATTGTTATGAAGAAGGAAAGTATAGCTATGAGGCGAATTATAAATATAAAATAGATGCATCTATTAAAAAAAGAAAAGGAGAGAGATGCATGGTAAAAACATTGATGGAAGCGTTAGGTATGGAAATTACAAAGTTGACGGAGGAGCGGGTAGAAGCGACGATGCCGGTTAACGAAAGTACCCATCAACCATTTGGATATTTGCACGGTGGGGCTTCCGTAGCATTGGCAGAAACGGTTGCTAGCATTGGGACGTATAACCTAATTGATCAGGAAAATGAAATCTGCTTTGGATTGGAAATTAATGCGAATCATATTCGATCTAAACGTGATGGAATTGTTACGGCAGTAGCAACTCCTTTACATAGAGGAAATACAACGATGGTATGGGATATTAAAATTTTTGATGAAGAGAAAGCATTAGTATGTATATCGCGGTGTACAGTGGCAATAAAAGCGAAGCGTGCTTGAGTAGTTGCCGTCTGATTTGTATGATGTTAAATGATAGGAACACCCTACAACTAGACGTTCTATGAGAGGAAAAAGAGGAAATCCATTTGCAGATTTCCTCTTTGTTTTCTTTTCTTAAAATTCAATTTTACTTTCCAAGAATGATTGTAATTCGCTAATTGGCATACGAATTTGTTCCATAGAATCACGGTCACGAACGGTTACTTGCTTATCTTCTAGTGAATCAAAGTCAAATGTAATACAGTACGGCGTTCCGATTTCATCTTGGCGGCGATAGCGTTTGCCAATGGATCCTGTTTCATCATAATCAACCATGAAGTGCTTAGAAAGCTCAGCATACACTTCTCCAGCACCTTCTGCTAGTTTCTTCGATAATGGAAGTATAGCTGCTTTAAATGGTGCGAGTGCGGGATGGAAGTGAAGAACGGTACGCGTTTCGTTTTCTAGTTGTTCTTCTTCAAAGGCATCGCATAGAAATGCTAATGTTACGCGGTCTGCTCCGAGCGATGGTTCGATGCAATATGGTACATAGCGTTCATTCGTTTGTGGATCGATGTAGTTAAAGTCTTCATTGGAATGCTCCATATGACGTTTTAGGTCGAAATCTGTACGGCTTGCAATGCCCCATAGCTCACCCCAACCAAACGGAAATTTAAATTCAATATCGGTTGTAGCATTGCTGTAATGTGATAATTCTTCCTCACCATGGTCGCGAAGACGAATGCTTGCTTCCTTAATAGAAAGAGAAAGTAAAAAGTTTTTGCAATACTCGCGCCAGAAGGAGAACCATTCTAAATCTTCACCTGGTTTACAGAAAAATTCGAGTTCCATTTGTTCGAATTCTCTTGTACGGAATGTAAAGTTACCTGGTGTAATTTCATTACGGAAGCTTTTACCGATTTGGCCAATACCAAGTGGTAACTTTTTACGCATAGAGCGTTGTACATTTTTGAAGTTAACAAAAATACCTTGCGCTGTTTCAGGACGAAGGAATATTTCATTTGTACTTGATTGTGTTACACCTTGATGAGTTTTAAACATTAAGTTGAATTGACGAATTTCTGTGAAATCATCGCTTCCACACTCTGTACATTTAATTTCGTGTTCTTTAATTAGGGCTACCATTTGATCAAAGGATAGGCCATCTACAACCATTTCAATTCCCTTTGCTTCTAAAGCATTTTCAATCAACTTATCAGCACGGTGACGCGCTTTACAATGTTTACAGTCAATCATTGGATCGTTAAAATTACCAACGTGGCCAGAAGCAACCCATGTTTGGGGATTCATGAGAATAGCTGCATCTAATCCTACGTTATAGCGGGATTCTTGAATAAACTTTCTCCACCATGCTTTTTTTACGTTGTTTTTTAATTCTACGCCAAGCGGGCCGTAATCCCATGTGTTTGCTAAGCCACCATAAATTTCAGAGCCTGGAAATACAAATCCGCGATGTTTTGCTAAATTCACAATTTGTTCCATAGAAGTCATGTTATTTTCCTCCTTAAATTTAAATGCTTTGTTGCTTGAGTTATCTGTATTTAGAGATAATACTTGAATCCATTGTTGAAGTGGAGCTGAACAGCCGGTTCCGCTTTTGTTGTCTAGCTGCACCGGCTAGCTCCTCCGGTCAGAAAACCTCCACCCATAAAGGCAGAAAGCGCCTTTTTGTGTGGAGAACTTCTGCCCTATGGAGCTGAACAAGCCGGTTCCGCTTTTCTAAATAAAAAACGCTCGTCTCTAGGCTTTACGCCTAGGGACGAGCGTTGTACTCGCGGTTCCACCCTAGTTGGCATTACTTGGTGTATGCCCCCTTGAAACTTGTATGGCTCAGGATTGCCTTTTCCTTGCATGTCTAGGCTCTCACCGTCCCTAGATCGCTTCATTTGCAAGTACTTATGTATCCGTCATTGCAACAGTATAGATAGCTGGATTTATTCTAACATGTTCTGAAAAAATACACAAGATGAGTATGATACGTTCGAACATTTTATGCATTTGCTCCTTTATTCTAATATCTATTTTAGTATACAAGTATTTTCCTTGCAGTAAGCAAGGAATTGGATCCAATTTTATATTCTGAAAAAAGATACAAACTTTATGAAAATATTTTATTTATTTTCACATATATATAAAGTACATAACTGTCGGGAAAACGCCTATTCATCAAACCAAACCTAATTATATAGGGGTGGAATGAAATAAAAGGAAGGGATCGTATGAATGAACAAAATTATTTATTTATAGATTTTGAGTTTACGATGCCAGAAAATAAAAAAAAGCCCTTTGGATTTTATCCGGAGATTATAGAAGTTGGTTTGGTAGCGGTTGTGGATAGTAAAATTGCAGATACGTTCTCAAGCTTTATTAAACCTGAAAAATTCACCATACTAACAGAACGCTGTAAAAAGTTTTTAAATATTGATCAAGATGATATTGAGGATGGATTATGTTTTCATCAATTTATTGATACACTTCGAGGATATGAGCAATCAGAATCTAGTACAGTTATTACTTGGGGTAACATGGACATGAAGGTTTTAAGGAAAAATTGTGAAATAAATGGTTTGCTATATCCATTTAAGGGAAAACATCGTGATTTGGCACTCGAATATAAGCGTTTTTTCGGCGATCGTAATCAGACTGGACTTTGGAAAGCCATTGAAGCTTATGGAAAGAAGGGAACAGGCAAACATCACCGAGCGCTTGATGATGCATTAACGACCTATAGTATATTTAATCTTGTCGAAAAGGATAAACAATATTTAATAAAACCTGCTCCAACGACAATTGGAGAAGTTATTGACTTATCGAAACTGTTAAAAAAGGTAAGAGCACATTAAAGGCCAAATTACTAAGGTTGCGGTAACTTGGCCTTGCTTTTAGATCTTATATTCTTTTTTTAGATTGTACAAATGCTCGAGGCTCCGATTAGCCCATTCCGTATGGTCTTCTTGTAAGCTTACGATTTGTTTTTCTAGTGCAAGTTGTAATGATTCTTTATAGGTAGGAATGGCGTCTGTGTAACGCTTTACCATTTGTTTTGGAACGAAAGCTTGTTCCTGGAAAGCTAATGAGCGCCGTTCATGAAAAAATGGGACATTCGTTTGCTTTATATGATGTAAGTCTCCTTGAGTGGGGTGTTTTATGACAGCAAGTATCTTTAGTAAATATTGAGTTGGGCGAAGTTCAGTTATTTCCCCAATGTATACACCGGTTTTATATATACCTGTAACAATCTCTCCAATTTGAAATATGTCTTCCATATAATATACCTCCCTTTTTTTTAATCCTACAGAATGGAGTAGGTTAAAGTCAAAATAACAATGAAGGTTCTTTCTTTATTTCTATACAATCAGAATAAAATGTAAGGAGGATTGGCTATGATCCCATATCTTTATTTTCCTCAGGATAAAATGGAATATGTTCCAGCAGTCATTACATGTTTATTATTTTTTATTGCTGCATTTGTAACAGTGCGGATATTTATCATTGTGTCAAAACGAGAAATGAAAGGTATTAATGAGTTAGAACATAAGATTATGTTACAAGAAAACGAGCGGAAATAAAGCAATAATCTGTTGGTACCCTTCTTATTTTGTATGTTTCTCACGGATAAGGTAAATATAAGGGAAAAGGTTATGTTGGAGGAACATCATATGATACTGAAATTAGCTCTTGTTACTTTATCTATTCTCTTGGTGAGCGGTTGTGAAAAGGGTCAGCCAAAGCAGGTGGATGTAAAGCTGCACAATGCTGCAGGTGACGAAGTAGGCACAGCAAAAATGTCAGAGCAACCGAATGGAATTGAAATTAAAATTAAAGCAAAGGGATTCACACCTGGTCCACATGGTTTACACGTTCATGAAATTGGTCTATGTGAGGGACCAGCATTCATTTCTTCAGGAAATCATTTTAATCCAGATAATAAAGAACATGGACTTTTGAATGAAAAAGGGGCAGAAAATGGTGATTTACCAAATGTATCTGCAACGAATGAGGGAGAAATTAAAGCAAAGATCGTAGCGCCTAACCTATCATTTCAAGAGGGGAAAAAGACATTGCGGCGTAAAGATGGAACGTCGCTTATTATAACGGAGGGTCCGGATGATGGTATGACGCAGCCGGCAGGAAATTCAGGAAAACGCATAGTGTGCGGTGTAATTGTTGAAAAAACAAAAGGAGATGGGCAATAGGTTCATATAGGCTAGCTATTTGTATTGTATCTTTTGCTATTCACTTGTAGGACTATGGGGGGTACAATTGAAATAAAGGATACTTGAAAGATAGGAAAGTGCGAATATGCAAGCTATTCTCAATTTGCTGTACAATAGTTTACATAGCGAAGTATGATGATGTATTAAAAGTTGTAGTACAATAATAAAGGACAGGAGGGATAGGATGAGTGGGGTGTATATAAAGCTTGTCGAGGTTGTGAAAGAATGGGATCCATTTCATTTTGGACCGGAATTCTATGAAACAGAGGCAAGTGATATTGTGCATATCGTTACAAAGTTTGATGATATTAATTACATAGCAACAAAAATTCAACGCATTTATTTTTTATCCTTCGAAGAAAAAGTATCTATGGAAAAATGCAAGCAATTAGCACAGCACCTTGTGGAATTAAAAAACTCACAAAGCTGCAATATTTTTCATAAATAAAAAGGATGACTCTATTTATTGGAGTCATCCTTTTTGTGTAGAGAACTTCTGTCCTACTGAGCTGAACAGCCTGCTTCGCTTTTCTGCATGTCGACAAAGTTTAGTATGTTTTCGTATACGTGTTGTGGTTTTTCTTCTGGTAGTAGGTGTCCGGCTCTCTCGTAGGAGATGAAGGTTGAGTTTTCTAAGTCACTGTGTAGTCTTTTTCCTACTGAGATTGGGACGACTCGGTCTTCTTCTCCCCATATGAGGAGGGTGGGTGTTTGGATTTTTCGTAATTCATGTGATGCTAAGTCTCCTTCTCGGTCGCGAATCATGCGTGTTAAAGCTTGAAAGATTCGATCATCATAAAAGGGTGCTGCATATCCTTGCATCATTTCATCGTCAATTAAATCCGTATCGTGAACAACATTTAGCAAATTTTGCAGTACCCCTCTTCGTACGAACCAATTTTTCATATATAAATAAAAAAACGGTAGGTATGAAGAATACACAAGAGGAAAGGCTGAGCGAGATAAATATCCAGAACTGCAAAGAAGTACAGAACGGTCTATTAAGTCTGGTCGTAAGCGGCTTACATAAAGTGAAATTTGTCCTCCCATGGAATGACCAACTAATACGACGTTGCAAAGTTGTAGATGCTCAATGAGACGAATAATTAGATTAGCCAGGTTTTTGTAGGAATAGGTGAAAGTAGTAGATTTTTCACTTTTTCCGAACGGAGGGAGATCCAATGCAATCACTGTTCCTTGTTTGGCAAGGAGCGGAATTAGTCTGCGATAGCTAAATGTAGAAGAAAGAAAGCCGTGAATAAGTATGAATGTTGGTTGTTTTGAGCTTGGATTATAGTTGTAGAGCTCATAATGAACAGTAATTCCTTGAATGGAATAAGAGAAGTTTGGAAGAGAAATTTCTGTTGTCATGGCAATCACCTCATTTATTTTTGTTACTATCATCCCCATCCTTTCTAGTTCTATGCCTACACAAATAGGACAAAACAAATGCTTTGTCCCCTGGCTATTTTGTTACTACGTATGGTGGTGTTTTTCCATATAATGCGGCTACTAGATTTTGTGCGGCAGTCATAGCCATGTCATACCGTGTCTTTTGTGTAGCAGAACCGATATGTGGAAGTGTAATGACGTTATTTAATTGTAACAAAGGATTATCCTTAGCTACTGGCTCATGAGTGAAGGTATCTAAGCCGGCAGCGAAAATTTGTTTTTGCTGCAATGCAGTAAATAACGCTTTCTCATCAACGGTATTACCACGGGAAGCATTAATAAAAATCGCTGTCTTTTTCATCTGTTTAAATTCACGTTCCCCAATAAGATGATACGTTTCTTCGGTTAATGGAGTCATAAGTACAATAAAATCTGATGTTTGAAGTAGCTCGTCTAGGTTACAATAGACTGCATGATAAGCTTTTTCAGCTTTTTCTTTTCGTCTGCGATTATAATAAAGTACATTCATATCAAAACCAAGTGCAGCTCGTTTAGCAACAACTTCCCCAATTCGGCCCATTCCAATAATGCCAATCGTTGCGTGATGAACGTCTAAACCAAAGTATTCCTTATGAATCTGATCTTCCCACCGTCCTTCCTTCACATAGGAATTCATTTCACAAATTCTACGGGAAGCAGTAAGCATCAAGCCGATAATTAAATCAGCAACTGTATCATCGAGTACATAAGGCGTGTTTGTTCCCATTATGTTATGCGCTTTCATTACATTGGTGTCAAAATTATCATACCCAACTGATATATTGCTTACCACTTGTAGGTGCGGTGCTGCCTGAAGTAGCTCCTCATCAATAGTTACGCCAAAATTAAGTAATCCATGTTTGTCTTGTAGGTTTTGTAATAAATGTTTTCGGGGAATTGTTTGATCCCCTTTCCATATTTCATAATTACAATGGCCTGCAATATATTGCTCCACCTCCTTAGGAATTTCCTCAGTAATATAAACATTCGGTTTCATTGTCTTATCCTCCTTTCCATCCATTTTGTCATATAATAATAAAAAAATCATTGTAATGTTATAGAACATGAATTTGCAAAATAAAGAATTGTTTGTATACTCAATGCAAGGGTATTTATTTCATTCACTGTGGTAAAATGTAGTGTTGAAGAAAGGAAATGACATATATGACTGAAAAAGAATTAGAACTTCTCGATTGTTTAGAAAAAAATAGCCGTCTTCCAATTGATGCGTTAGCAAAAATGTTAGACTTAGAAGTTGGCGAAGCCGAAGCAATGATGAAAAAGCTTGAAAGCGAAAAAATTATTGTTGACTATGTAACACTCGTCGATTGGACGAAGGTAAAAGAGCAAGAAGGCTTAACTGCCATGATCGATGTGAAGGTAACACCAAAGCGCGGTGTAGGCTTTAATGAAATTGCAGAGAAAATATATCGTTATCCTGAAGTGAAATCTGTATATTTAATGTCAGGTGCGTATGACTTATCAGTTGTAGTTGAGGGGAAAACGATGACTGAAGTTTCTAGCTTTGTTGCACATAAGCTATCTACATTAGATTCTGTTCTTTCTACTACTACTCATTTTATTTTGAAAAAATATAAGCATGATGGCATTATTTTTGATCAACCAGATGATGATAAACGGATTGTGGTGACACCATGAAAAGCTTCACTTTATCAAAAACAGCAGTAGATTTACAACCATCAGGTATTCGGAAATTTTTTGATTTAGCTTCCGGTATGAAAGGTGTTGTTTCACTTGGTGTGGGGGAACCCGACTTTGTGACTGCATGGCACGTACGTGAAGCATGTATACGGTCTCTAGAAGAAGGATTTACAGCATATACAGCAAACGCAGGGTTACTTGAATTACGTCAAGAAGTGTCCCGTTATTTAAAAAAGCAATTCGATGTATCTTATGATGAAACGCAAATTATTATTACGATTGGAGCAAGTCAAGCATTAGATGCAGCGCTCCGGACTATTATTAATCCTGGTGATGAAGTCATTGTAGTGGAGCCATGCTTTGTATCTTATGCACCGACGGTATCGCTTGCAGGAGGGGTTCCTGTAACCATTTCTACGTTAGCAGAGAATAATTTTAAGTTGCAACCAGAAGAACTTGAGGAAGCGATTACAACAAAAACCAAAGCAATGATTCTTTGTTCACCAAATAATCCAACAGGAACGGTTTTAAGTAGAGAAGAATTAGAAGGCATCGCTGAGGTAGTAGACAAATACAATTTAATTGTACTTGCTGACGAAATATACGGCGAACTTGTTTATGATGAACCTTATACGAGCTTTGCAGCGATTCGCAATATGTACGAGAATACGATTCTCATAAATGGATTCTCGAAGGGATTTGCGATGACTGGCTGGCGTCTTGGAATTGTAGCCGCTCCTAAGAACTTTATTGAGCCTATGCTTAAAATTCATCAATATACGATTATGTGTGCACCGACCATGTCTCAACATGCTGCGTTAGAAGCACTTCGACATGGCGAATCCGATGTACTAGAAATGAGAAAAAGTTACCGACAACGTCGTAATTTTATTACCAAGTCTTTCAATGAAATGGGACTTTCTTGTCATTTACCAGGCGGAGCATTCTATGCATTTCCTTCTATAAAGTCTACGGGTCTAACTTCAGAAGAATTTGCAGAACAATTGCTTGTAGAAGAAAAGGTTGCTGTAGTGCCAGGTTCAGTATTTGGTGAAAGCGGAGAAGGATATGTACGCTGTTCTTATGCAACATCAATGGAGCAATTATTAGAAGCTGTTTCAAGAATGAAAAAATTTCTGCAAAAAAAAGACAAAACGATTAACGTTTTGTCCTAAAAATAGGGGGGAATACTAGAAAGCCATGTGCTAATAGTATCTCCCCCTTATTTTTATTTATACATACATTTCAAAAAATTTTTTTCTTAAGGAATGCATCCTTTTGAAGGTAATGAATATACGTGTTATAATTTAGCAATCTTGTTTTATTTATAGGAGTGTTAGTATGACACGCATATATCATGCTGGAGCAGTCGTAAGTGGAGTTGTATCAGGCATTCAAGCATATGGAGCATTTGTTGCTTTAGATGAACATACACAAGGATTGATCCATATATCAGAAATTACGAATGGATATGTGAAAGATATTCATGATTTTCTTCAAGTAGGAGATAAAATTGACGTAAAAGTGTTAGCTGTGGATGAGGAACATGAGAAAATAAGCTTATCCTTAAAAGCAGTTGAAGAACAAATGATTTCATCGAAACAAACAACAATGAAAGTTCTGAAACCTGCTCCCGATGGTTTTGAAACACTTCGCGAAAAATTAAACGAATGGATCAAGCAAGTGTAAAAACATTAGAGTAACATTGTACATATGTAACGGTGCTAATAAACAAAAGAGCCTCTAATGGGGCTCTTTTGTTTATATAATCTTACCGCACGTTTCGTGGTTCTGGATGTGTACCAAGTTCTTCAGATGGTTTAAACAATAAACCTAAATTAATTAAACCTGATATGCCAACGATTCCATATATGATACGAGCCAAGGCTGCATCTTGTCCTCCAAAAATAGCAGCAACTAAGTCAAATTGGAAAAAACCAATTAGTCCCCAGTTTATCGCACCTATTATTGTAAACACTAAAGCAATTCTCTGTAGTGTACTCATCTAAAATTCCCTCCTAAGTAATCATTTCTTCTCTTATAGAATGTTTTGAAAATGAAATTTTTATGCAGATGTTTTTGTGGTTTGGGTAATTTTTGTTATGGTTAAAGAAGAACGAAGAAAAGGAGATGAATTTATGCAAAGTTTCACATTTCAAAATCCAACAAAGTTAATTTTTGGTAAAGATCAAATAGAAATATTACGTACAGAGATGCCGAAATATGGAGACAAAGTTTTACTTGTATATGGCGGCGGAAGTATAAAACATAATGGTGTATATGATGCAACAATAAATATATTACAAGAGTTAGGTGCAAAAGTATGGGAATTATCCGGCGTTGAACCAAACCCACGCCTTTCTACTGTTCATAAAGGAGTAGAAATTTGCAAGCAAAACGGAGTTGAGCTTATTCTTGCACTAGGCGGCGGAAGTGTAATTGATTGTACGAAAGCAATTGCAGCGGGATCTAAATATGACGGAGATGTTTGGGATATAGTTACTAAAAAAGCAATTGCTGCAGAAGCCCTTCCATTTGGTACGGTGCTTACACATGCAGCAACAGGCTCTGAAATGAATCCAGGCTCTGTCATTACAAACTGGGAAACAAATGAGAAATATGGCTGGGGAAGCCCTGTTACATATCCTAAATTTTCTATCCTAGATCCAACCTATACATATACTGTACCAGCTAAGCAGACGGTGTATGGAATCGTCGATATGATGTCTCATGTATTGGAATCATATTTTCACAAAGGAACAAATACACCAGTTCAAGACCGTTACTGTGAATCACTCTTATTGACTGCAATTGAAACAGCGCCAAAGCTTCTTGAAGATCTTCACAATTATGAGTATCGCTCCACGATAATGTATATAGGCACGATGGCGCTTAATGGTTCACTTTCTATGGGACTTCGCGGAGACTGGGCTACTCATAATATTGAACATGCTGTATCTGCCGTGTATGACATTCCGCATGGTGGTGGGTTAGCTATATTGTTTCCAAATTGGATGAAGCAAGCGGTAGATGAAGATGTATCTCGATTTAAACAATTAGCTATTCGTGTATTTAACATTCGTGCCGAAGGAAAATCAGATCGTGATGTGGCATTAGAAGGAATAGAAGCGCTTCGTAACTTCTGGATTTCACTAGGTGCACCTTCTCGATTAGCTGATTATGATATTCATGATGATAAGCTAGATATTATGGCAGAGAAGACGGTCGTATATGGACCATTTGGTAATTTCAAAAAATTAACGAAAGAAGATGTACTTTCTATTTACCGTGCATCCTTGTAAAAATTGAGAGAGACGAATACATATCGTCTCTTTTTTTGTATGTTTACCTCTAAAAATAGTCAATATTTGTCTAATTTATAAATTGTTCATATTGGACACGCTTACAAATAGAAGTGCGCTTGATTTACAAGATTTGTTTCGTTAAAGTGAATATGGGAATGGATATTCTATTATTGGAGGGAATAACATGACACACATAACTTTTGATTATTCAAAAGCATTATCATTTATTAATGAACATGAACTTACATATTTACGTGATGCAGTAAAGGTGTCTCACCATGCCATTCATGAAAAAACAGGTGCAGGTAGTGATTTTTTAGGATGGGTAGATCTGCCTGTTACTTATGATCGTGATGAATTTGCACGTATTCAACAAAGTGCTGAAAAAATTAAAGCAGATTCAGATATTCTACTTGTTATTGGAATCGGTGGATCATATTTAGGGGCACGTGCAGCTATTGAGATGTTAAATCATTCTTTCTATAATTTGCTTTCTAGTGAACAACGGAAAACACCACAAGTCATTTTTGTAGGGCAAAACATTAGTTCTACATACTTACAGGATGTTATGAACGTGTTAGAGGGAAAAGATTATTCCATTAACATTATTTCTAAATCTGGTACGACTACTGAACCTGCAATTGCGTTTCGTATTTTTAGAAAGATGCTAGAAGAGAAGTACGGCAAGGAAGAAGCACAAAAACGTATCTATGCAACTACAGATAAGTCGCGCGGAGCATTAAAAACGTTAGCAAATGAAGAAGGATATGAATCCTTTGTTATCGCTGATGATATTGGTGGCCGGTTCTCAGTACTCACTGCAGTGGGATTACTTCCAATCGCAGTAAGCGGTTTAAATATTGAAGCAATGATGAAAGGAGCAGCAACAGCTTGCGAGGACTTCAATAAATCAGAACTTGAAGAAAATGCTGCTTATCAATATGCTGTTGTTCGCAATGCTCTTTATAACAAAGGAAAAACGATTGAAATGCTTGTTAACTATGAACCGGCACTTCAATATTTTGGAGAATGGTGGAAGCAACTGTTTGGTGAAAGTGAAGGAAAGGACCAAAAAGGAATTTACCCTTCTTCAGCTAATTTCTCTACAGATCTTCATTCACTTGGGCAATATATTCAAGAAGGTCGTCGTGATTTATTTGAAACAGTTATCAATGTGGAAAAGCCACGTCATGAATTAGAAATTGGAATGGAAGAGTCTGATCTAGATGGATTAAACTATTTGGCTGGAAAGTCAGTGGACTTTGTTAACAAAAAGGCATTCCAAGGTACGGTTCTGGCACATAATGATGGCGGTGTTCCAAACCTAATTGTAAATATTCCTACACTTGATGAATATACATTCGGATATCTTGTCTACTTCTTTGAAAAGGCTTGTGCAATGAGTGGGTACTTATTAGGAGTAAATCCATTTAATCAGCCTGGGGTAGAAGCTTATAAGAAAAATATGTTTGCATTATTAGGAAAACCAGGATTTGAAGAATTAAAAGCACAATTAGAAGAACGCTTGAAATAAGAAATGTAGAGGGGATAATGATAGAAGGTGAAAAATTTTCTATTATTATCCCTTAAATTTTTGATTGTTCATAGTATCCATTTTTGAAAAAAATGAAAATAATCGAAATGATTACCTGTTTATTACAATAAGCATATCTTTTTCTTTTAAATGAAAAGGATGGACAGGATGGATGATGATTTCTCTTCCTCTTTGCACCCCAAGTAGCAGCGTATCTTGTTTCATTAATTGTAGACTATAATGTCTGAACAACATTTCTTCGCCTAAGTATGGCATTGATATAATCTGTATTTTATTTGCTGTGATTTGATTGCACAGTGATATAAATGTTTCAGAGGAAGAAGGATAAATCATAGAAGCAGTCATTACGAAGCTCGTTAGCTTATTGGCTTGCACAATTTCATCTGCGCCTGCCCGTTTCACATTTTGAATTTGATGTGTTGTAAGCATTTCTACGATACAGTATATATTTGGATTCAAACCTTTGACTGTTAGAACTGTTAAAACGGATTGAACGTCTGCATCTCCTTCGCTTTTTTCTTTATCAGCTGTAATAAGAATCATAGCTGCCATTTTAATTCCTGCCCGCCCTATTACCTCATCATGATGGGCACAACCTTTTACAAAATATAGATGAGAGTAATCAGAAGGGAGTGTAGGAAGCGTTTCGTCTATTAGTACGATATTTTTTTGGGGATACAAAATTTTATATTGGCTTACTACTCGTTTGACTCGCTCGTTCCACCCGACTATTATGAGATGATCGGCAAGGGAAACAGTAGCTTGTCCTTTTTGATTTGTATATTGTCTGCTAATTAATTCCGTTGCGAAAGATACCATATAGTAAGAACCAAATCCAGTCCCCATAAGTATAAGCAAAATGCCGAGAAGTCTCGCATATGTACTTCGCGGTACGTAGTCTCCATATCCAACTGTAAATACAGTAACAATTGCCCACCAAATCCCATCAAAAATGGAAGGGAAAATAGTTGGCTCGAGAAAATGAATGGCCACCCCAAATATAATAATTAAACCTCCGAGTAAAATAGAAGTTCGAATTATAATTGATAAACGAAATCTTTCTAGAATAAGGCTATTGTTGTTCATACACTAACTCCTTTACCATACACACGTTTTCAGTGTAACCATTTTTATTGTAGGAAAAACATACCAATAATGCTATTTGGTTGTGTTTGAAGGATGAAATGTCTTGATTTAACTATGGTTGAAAAAATGTAATAAAGTCTTTATTAAGAGAGTACTTTTGCACAGGAAAGATAGTTCTTATTGCTAGAAAAGAATTACTGGTATTTTTAATAAAAAAGGATTGCAAAGATATATTTATCATGTTATATTATTATTCGTCGGTTCGGAAGGATATAAAAAAACCTAGTTTTAAAAAAAGGTTTGACATTATTTTTACGAAATGATATAGTGTAAAAGTCGCTGTAAGGCGATAGCAAGTTCTTTGAAAACTAAACAAAACATGAAACGTCAGTTTTATTTTTTAAAGCTTAGACAAACTTTAACTTTTATGGAGAGTTTGATCCTGGCTCAGGATGA